>CAVQPM010000001.1:0-84632 GCA_963714635.1 uncultured Solirubrobacterales bacterium
CACACCGATGAACTGGTGTGCGGGGGCCGAGGACCGCGTTCACGGCGGCTCGCAGCGCCTTGGAGCCGTCGATCACGACCAGCACGCCCTGCTCGACATCCAGGCCACGCTCCACGAGATCGGACACCAGCGAGGTCGCGAGCGTCTTGTTCTCCGTGGAGCCCTCCCACAAGCCGAGCGGGACCTTCACGCCCTCAGTGGTGATCCCGAGCGCGACGACGTTCGTGTGGTCCTTCAAGACGATCCCGTCGAGCATCAGCACCGCGAGGCGCACGTCCTCCAGCCGACGGCTCATCAGTGCCTTGAGCGTCTCGGCGGTGCGCGCGACAAACGTGCGCGAGACAGCTGACTTCGACGTTGAGCGCGCCTCGGCCTCGACCTGCTCGCCGACCGGCTCCTGGGTGCGCACGAACCGGCGGGTAGAGACGCCCGCGAGCATCCGCTCCAGCACGACAGCGCTCAACGCGTCACGGCTGGCGAAGTGCTCGTAGGTCTCGACCGGCACCTCGCCGCCGGCGTCCTTGGCGCGCATCCGCGGCCGCTGGACCCCGACCCGGCGTGAGCCGAGCGTCACCTCACCCTCGTCTGAGCCGTGACGGTAGGCGACCCGCGCAGGGTCATGCTTGCCCCTGGGGCCGCAGATCTCCTCGACCTCCTCGCTCATCAGCTCGTGCATCACCCCGAGCCCGACACCCACGCTCAGCGCGAGCAGACCCTCCCTCGCCGCGCCGACCAGATCCCCCAGCGCGGCCTGCACCCGCTCGGGCAGCACCGACGCCTGCATCGGCGCGTCCTCGCTCGCATGTACCTTCTTCATGGCGGTTCCTCCTGTCTCGAATGGACCGATTTCGCACTCGCCACGGTCGCAACACGACCGGACGAGGCGGGAGGACCGCCACTTCAAGTTCTACGCCAGGTGGGACAACCTCAACGGAGCTGTAGGCCTGGGTTTGCCCATATCGCGGCTGTAAGCGTGGCTCCTGTGGGACTCCGCGGGTGTCGTCCGCACCTGTCGTTATGGTCAGCAGTCTATGGCTGTCGATAAACAGTTTCCCTATGCGACTTCACTGACGGGGCTCAAACGAGTCCTTGAGGGGATCCCCGGCTGGGGGACTCCCGACAAGGTCACGGGGGACTGGCTGTCAGGCGTGGGTTTTGCGGGCGGAGCGGCGGCCCGAAGCCTTGGCGTCCTACGCGCTGTTGGGATTGTCGGATCAGAGGGACAGCCCACGGAGCTGTGGGCATCTCTGCGGTCGAAGGATCGCGCGAAGTTCGCGGCCGGTATTCGGAAGCACTATGCAAGCCTGTTCGCGACCTATTCCGACGCTCACCGAAAGGACAAGGAGGCGCTGCTCGCGTTCGTTCGGTCGAAGACGACCTATGGCAATGAGGCTCAGCAGAAGGCCGTCGGAACATTCAAAGTTCTGTGCGAGTTCGGCGACTTCGATGCCAACGTGCCAGAGGAGGACAACGACGAGGCTGAGCCCATGGTCGCGGCCAAAGGGGCCAGAGCTAAAACTTCAAAGATGAAAGAGGGCACGGGCACCGCCGGCACGGGAAGCGTGGCGCTGACGGTCAACATTCAACTGCAACTGCCTGAGAACGCGAGCGGCGACGTCTACGAGAAGCTCTTTGCTGCAATGGAGAAGCACCTCAAGGGCCTGATCGGTTCGGGATGAGCCAGGCCGACGCGGTCCAGGTTGTCCTGGGTCGTCTAGGAGAGCTGAGCAGGGAGGCGAACACCATCCTCGGGGCGCATGAGGGCGCGCCCGCACGGATCTTGACGCTGGAGAAGTCGTACGCGGATCTCGGCGCTTTGTCGCTTGACCAAGACGAGCTGTTCCGCGAGAGCCTCCGAGCAGTGGAGGCAGGTTTGTTTCGTGCCGCTCACGTTCTCGCGTGGGCCGGGTTCGTGGACTTTCTCCACGACCTCCTGATCCCTGCCTACCTAACAGCGCTACAGGCAGAACGCGAAAGCTGGAAGCTGACGGCGCGCGAAGACTTGAGGGAACACTCTGAGTTCCAGGTCATCGAGGCGGCTAAGGTTGTGGGTGCTTACAACAAGACGATGATGAAGGCGCTTCATGGCCTGCTCAACAAGCGCAACGAGTGCGCACATCCCACTGGCTTCTACCCCGACCTGAACGAAAGCCTGGGTTACATCGGCGAGCTATTCAAGAGAGTCAAGAAACTGCAGCCGTAGCCCGACCATGTAGAGGGTCCAGGATAGGCTCCAGAGGCTCATTGCTTGCTTGCTGAGACCCTGCGCCAAGCTGGTGTTATGACGATCAACCCGGACCTTCGTAGTCAGGATGCTCGCCAGCGACGATCTCCCGGTTGAGCGTGTAGAGGCGGCGGTTGCGCTCTCTGGTGTCACCAAGCATGGTGAGCTCCCAGCCATACGCGGCGATTACCGCGAAGTCGAGTTCGCGGTGGAGCGATCGCAGCTCGTTAAACGCGCCGTCGTCGAGGCGGTTATAGAGCACCGTGAGACCGATCGAGTGCTCGGCGCAGAGCGCGGAGCGCATGGCGAGCAACTCGCGGGCGAACGCGCTGATCTGCTCGCGTTGGTCATTCGTCGCCTGCGGCCAGGGGAACGTGTCGAACGCGCTACTCGGTGTGTAGCGGGGGTCGGTTCGCATCGTCGAAGATCGAGCGATACCCCAGTCGATGTGAATCGTCGAGCTGAGCACACCCATCGCGTAGTCGGTCTCGAGAGCGAAGACGTTGGTCGCGTCGCTGGGGCGCCAGTCGAGCTCACACCACGTGAAGAGGATCCGCTTGCCGACGCGAGTGCCGACGATGAGGCGCTGGAGCCCCGAGCTTGCGACTCGAAGTTCGGGCCGCGGCCAGAGGAACTGCCACCAGCGTGGGTTGCGGTGGTAGCTCGTGCTCTGTTCTCGCGCCTCTTGCGCCTGCGCACGAAGGATCTCCAGTGCCGCCGGGTATTCCATGGCCCGCTCGAGGCTCATCTGTCCGAAGTCGATGGTGTACCGCGTAGGGCTTTGGTCGATCGTTCGCGTGATGTCACGCCCGCCGAGGTAAGGCAGCACGACATCCTCGTAGCGGGCCTCCTGACCAGCGAGGATGGTTCGCGCTTCCTCGACCCTGATGTCGAACTTCGCCCCTGGAAGGAAGCCTTGGAACGCCTTACCAGTGTTGGCGGGCAAGACGGGGACGTCGGCGATCGGGATCGTTGAATCCCGGAGCGCCGTGTCGATGCCCTCCGCCTCGATGTTGTCGAGCATCAATCGCGCGGGCGCGGAATCCGGCTGCTGCACCCAATTGACGATCGACACCTCAACGACCGCATCACCGGGCCACTGCTGCGAGGAGACCGCATCCGTGATGATCCCCCCGTTCTCAACGATGTAGTTCAAGCTCGCTGATCGCGCTCGGTTCTGCGAGATCGAGTTCGTTCCGACCAGGCCCGCCCGCTGTCCGGGCTCCAGATGATCCTGGGCCTTGCGGAACCAGTAGACGCAGTGGTCCTTGATCCCACAGTGGAAGGTGTCCTTGAGCCACTCGACATAGTCGTCGCCGAGCAGGCCGCGAAGGTGTCGGTCGCCGTGAAATGGCGGGTTGCCGATGATCACGCTCGACCTTGGCCATGGGACGCGAAGCGCGTCGGTCGCTTGGATGCCCGAGAGGTTCTCAAGCGGCAGCGTCGCCTCATCCAGGTCGAGCTCGTCGACGGCGAGCTTGTGCGCCATCCAGAGCGTGACGCGCGCGAGCGCTGCGGCGAAGGCGTTGATCTCGATGCCCTTGATGTTCGTGAGCGGGAAGAACGCGCTCAGGGCGCCCTGTGTCGCCCGGCGGCGGCCCTGCGCGAGCCGCAAGTCGCGCTCCTTTTCGTGCAAGCGCTGCTCGAGCCTGCGAAGCTCTCGATAGGCGATGTAGAGGAAGTTGCCAGAGCCACAGGCGGGGTCGAGGACGACGTAGTCAAGCAGCTCGTTCTGCAATAGCTGGACCTGGTCGAGCGTCGAGGCGTCCTCGATGCGTTCTCGCCAGGGATCGACTATCGACGGCTTGACGACCTTCTGGATGTCGACCTCGTGGGTGTAGTGCGCACCGAGCGCCCACTGGCTTTCGCGGCCGAGCGCACCCTCCAGGAGCGAACCGAAGATATGCGGCTCTACCCTGCGCCAGTCATAGTCGCAAGCCTGGCGCAGGACGCGCAGCTCGTCCCGGTCGAGGTGGACGCGCGCGGGGTGCTGAAAGAGGGCGCCATTGACGTATCGCGTCGTGGCGTAGAGGCCGCCGGCGGGGCGCGGCCCATCGCGGTTGAGCCACTCGAACAGCTGTCCCAGGTCATCGGCGCTGGAGCGCCCGTGGTTGGCGATCAGCTCCTCGACGATGCGGGTGAACAGGTGGGACTCGAGTTGGCCGAGATCCTCGGCGAACATGCACCACACGCACTGCAGCGCGAAGTCGCGCAGCTCGTCGGGCGGCGCCGCCCGACGATCCCCCAGGGCAGCAAAGAGGTCCGTCACAAGCCGCACAGCGTCCGTCGTGACCGCGGCCTGCGTGCCGATAAATATCGGCTCGTCGCCCGCGAGGAACAGCAGCGCGTCGAGGCGCTCAGGCAGTTCTATGAGGTCGAACTCAGCGCGCGGCGCGTTGGGGTAGGCGCCGGGCTCCCACACCTCGAAACGGTGAAAGGCACAGAGGACGACGAACTGCGGAGCCGGGACGTTCTGTGCGGGATCGGCGGCGCCCCGCCAGTAGTTGAAGGCCTGTGCGCGGTGTGATGCCAAGCGCCCGGCCTCGCTCGGGCGCTTCATCTCGATGAGACAGATCCGCGGCCAGATCATGTCCAGGAAGCGGCCGGCCTGCGGCTCCTCGAAGCGCGCGCCGACGTCGTAGCGATCCTGCCCGTAGGCCGCGAACAGCTCGTTGAGGAACGTCTGCGCCTCGGCGCGCTCGCTGCCGTCGTAGAGGCTCCACCTGCGCGCGAACTCGACGAGGTTGCGCTTGATCTCTTCAGCTGTCACGGGCCGGCCGGCCCGTGACTAGACGGCGAGCTTCAGGGACTTGTCGGGCACCGCGTAGTACGTGCCCTGCGAAAGCTTGCGGTGCAGCTCGGCAAGCTGGCGCTCAGTGTCGGCTAGCGCCGCGACGATATGAGGCTCAGCTCCATCCCTGGCGCAGGCCTCCGCCGCCTTGCGCGCTCGCGACCTCGCGTCGCTGACGTGCAGGAGGACCTTCTCGACTTCGCTTGACTGGAGTTCGGTCATCGCCGCTGAAGATACGACGCACTCCGGACGGTTCTCGGTTGCGAGGAAGACTCGTGCCGCTCTTTGCGCAAATTCGACGACCGGAAGCGATGGTGGATCGGTCAGCGTCCGCGTCCGCCATCGCGATCGGGCGCGTCGCGGGCTGGTGTTCGCATGAGCCGGTCGACGTACGGGAGCAGACGGCTCACGTGTAGCGGATCGCGGCTGGGGTCCCACGACGGGCCGGGGATCTCTCGGTGGATGACGGATGGAGTGCGCGCTCGACTCTGGGTCATCCGCTCGGCGAGGCGTGTGATCCGGTCGGGGTCTTGTCCGTCGATGCCGAGTTGGTCGCGGGCGACGTACCAATCGGTGCCGTGGCGGGCGCGGGTCGCCTCGACGTACGCGGTCTCCTTGCTTGTCTGCCAGCTGCCGGTGAGCACGATGGCGCGATCGACGGTCGCGCCCTGCTGACGGTAGACGTGCTGAGCGTAGGCGAGCCGAAGGGACTCCACGTCCTCACCGGCGAGCCGAACGAGACGATCCGAGCCGTCGAGCTTCAACGCGAGCGTCCCATCCTGCTCGATCTTCGTGACCGCGCCACGGGTGCCATTCTCGACGCGGGCCTGTCCGCGCGGGCGGTGTTGCGCGATGAAGGCGACGTGATCGCCCTGCCGTAGGCCATAGTGGACGCTCGCGAGCGGCAGCTCGTGGTGGCCGAGTTCGCCGCGTTGGGCGCGTAGGTGTTGCGCGCGGGCGTTGAGCCGGTCGATCTCCTTGTTGGAGGCATCCGCGATCAACGCGACCTGCCGGATTCCGATTTCGTCGGTGAGCTGCGCCCATGCTTGGACGGCGTTCTCGGCGGCGTCGTCTCGCGTGTCGGCGAGGTGGAGCCGTCCTCGTGCTTGGTAGTGGGCCATCGCGCGCTCGGGTTCCCCGGCGCGCAGAGCCTGCCACGCCTTCTGCTCGCGGGGGTCGGTTGTGCGGTGGATCATCTCCAGTTCCACGGTTGGGGCGTGCCGGGTGAGCCGGTCGAACATACCTCCGGGGCCGATCGATGGGAGCTGCTTCCCGTCGCCGACGGCGATCAGCTTGGCGCCCGAGCGCTCTGTGAGTTCGGTGAGGGCGTCGAGGCGCTTATGGTCGACCATTCCGGCCTCGTCGAGGAAGATGGTCGTGTCGGGACCGACGTGGACGGTGCCGGTGTTCGCTCGCGCGACGAGCGCGTCGAGCGTAAGCGTGCTTGCGTGCAGCGCGGGACTGTCTGCTTCCAACCGCTCGGCTGTGGAGCCGGAGACGGCGATCCCGAGCGTCTCGTGTCCCGCCAGTTGCTCGGCCCTGGCCGCGGCGTCGATGACAACACCCTTCCCCGTTCCTGCTGGCCCGACGAGCACGGTGGCGCGCTCGGGACCTGTCAGGACGAGCAAAGCCATCTCCTGCTCGTCGCTGAGCGGAGCACCGATGCGCTCTGCGACCTCGCGCGCGGCGTTCGCCCTAGCCGCGTGGCCGACATCTCGTTCGGCGGGTTGGGCGAGCGTCGCCGCTCTGCGTTCGATGGCCTGCTCTTGCGCGCGCACCGCCAGCGTGGTCATCCGTCCGCCCTCCAGAGTGAGCACGCGCCGGTCGCGGATCATCTCGCGTGCGACCTGCAGCGCTTCATGCGGTGCCAGCTCGCCGGCGGTCTGCTCCAACGCGACGGTGTGCAGGTCGCGCAGCTCGAACACGGCATGGCGCTCGGTCAGCCGGCTCTCGATCCGATCCTCCACCGGCCTGGCGACTTTCTGCGGGCGCTCTCCTGCAAGGAGCCGCAGCGCCTCGTCGGGACCGAACCCGTACCGACTGGCGGTCTCCCTCCATGCATTCTCCAGGTCGGTGCGGTCGGTGAGGTGCTTTGATCGGCGGTTCTCGAGCGCGAGGTTGCGTAGCTCCCCACGCTCCGGTGCGCGCCCATAGCGGGCACGGAAACGGTCGGCTGCTCTTGCGACCTCTCGGGAGCGACCGGAGAACGCGTTGCGCAGCTCCTCGGGGACGCCTGCGATCTCAAAATACTTGCCGTCCTTCCCCGTCGCCCGTTCGATCCGATACCCCTGGCCGGCGAGCTCTTGTGCGAGCGCGGAGCGGTAAAACGCGCCGACCTCACCCGTGGCACGGAACACCGGTCGGGAGGCAACGGCGACGATCCGATCGTCCTCGCGTACGACGCTCGTGATCACGACATGGCTGTGCAGCTGGGGGTCGGGAGCGTCGGCGCCTGAGACGCCGCGCGCGGTCGTGTGCCGGTACTCCACCGCGATCAGGTCCTTCGCCGGCTCCTCCACGACATCGGCGCCGTAGCGGCGACGGACGACACCTACGTGTTCGCGCATGTAGGCGACGGCCTGCTCGACTGCGTTGGCGTGGGCTTGCTCGATCTGCTCGCGCTGCCACGGGTCCGCCAACGCCCATATGGTCGATGCGGACTTCGGGGCGCTGAACACTCCGTCGATCCCGCCGCCACGACTGCCGTCAGAGCCCCCTCGGCGCAGCCACATCCCGCTCTGCGGATGGCGGCCTTCCATGAGCGCGATGAAGTCCTCGCCGTCCGTCGGCCCGCTCGGCTGGATGCCCAGCCGTTCGAGCGTATGCGGGTCGGCAAGCCACCGACCGGGCGCCTGGGTCATCTCGCCATCAGGCGTCAGGTAGTAGTCCCCGCGCTCGGGCGCGACGGTCTTTGACTCCAGGTAGCGGGCGTAGTCGCCACCACGCGCCGCCGGGATGCTCGCTGCGGTCATCACATGGGTTGATGACCACGAGCCGCCCAGAACGGCCACGGAGTTCGTCACACAGCCGTCACACAGCGATCACACGCTTGTGCATCTGGTCTGCAACGGCGCGGGAGCAGCCGGTTGGATGCTCGGAGACGACGGGCTCGGCGTGCGGGTCTTGTCGTCGTGACGATGGGGCTTGCAAGGGCTCGGCGGGCATCTGAATGGGATCGCGTCGGATGTCTGTGCGGAGGCGTGCTCTGAAGTTGTTGGCCGGTTTCGCGTGCTCGCGGTCATATACATCGATGGCCGTTACCACGACAAGCAATGGCACACAGACCCGAGCCGGGTACTCGCAATGATCGAGCTGACCGTCAGGCTCACCGACGAACAGCTCGCCGAGATCGCCGAGCGCGCCGCGGAGCTGCTGCCCGAGCGCTCACCGGCCCCCACCACGCGCGAGCCTCTGCTGACGGTTGATGAGCTGGCCGAGATGCTTGCGGTGGCGCCCGAATGGGTGCGTCGCCACCAGGCTGACCTCGGCGCCTTCCGGCTCAGCGAAGGCGGCGGCAGGAATCCGATCCGCTTCCGGGCGAGCGACGTGGAGCGCTTTCTCGCGGAGCGATGCCTAAAGCCGGGTCAATATGCCAGGCGCGGTGACTGGCGCAAGGATGAGGATTGGTGCCTGGGATAGCTCAAGCGGTGTCCACGCGGACCTGCTCTCCTCCCGATCGACCGCGCGAGGAAGACCGCGGCGGGTGCTGGCGGCTTGACCCTCCGGTGCATCGCGTAGATTGCAGAACGCTGATCGAAAGGAGCGCGTAATGGCGGTCGGGAGCATCCGGGAGCGCAGCGGGCGCTTCTACATCAGGACCCGTGTGCAGGTCATCGACTCGGGCACGGGCGAGATCCGCTGGCGGCAGGTCGAGAAGGCGGCGGGCAAGAGCCGCCGGCAGGCCGAGAAGACGCTCCGAGAGCTACAGACCGCTGTCGACGAGGGCAGCTACGTCCCGAGTTCGATAACGGTGCTCGAGCTTGGCCGGAAGTGGCTGCGAGAGCATGTACAGCCGAACCTCAAGCCGAGCGCCGCCGCGAACTACAAGGGCACGTTCTACCGGCACGTGGCGCCGTCGCTCGGCGCGGTCCGCGTGGACGACTGCAAACCGCAGATGGTCAAGGCGCTGCTAGGCCGCAAGCGTGCCGAGGGCCTGAGCGATGAGACCGTGGCGAAGATCCGCCGGCACATGCACGCGATGTTCGCGTTCGCGCAGGACGCCGGGCTGCTCACCGTCAACCCGGCGAGCGCTCCACGCAAGCGCGGCCAGAAGCGGCGTCGGCGGGCACGCGGAACGGCGCTCAGTCCTGCTCAGATCGCGCGGTTTCTGAACGAGTGCTCGCCACGATGGCGGTCGTTCTTCACTGTTGCGCTCGACACCGGCCTACGCCGCGGCGAGATGATCGGGCTGCAGCGGCGCGACGTGGCCCTGCTTGAGCGTGTCATCTACGTGCGTCGCAGCATCGGCGCGTATGACGATCCGGAGGAAAGCGACTACGACGAGGATGCGCTGACGACGAAGACCGCGGCGGGGGAGAGGCTCGTGCCGATTCTCGATGGCGCCCAGGAGGCGTTGGAAGTGGTGCTAACGGCAGCCGTGGATACGCGTGACGAGGCGCCTGTGTTCGCCACGGTCGAGCGCAAGCATGGTCGTGACGGCGTGATGCGCCCGACGGGCCGACCGCTGAGCCCGCGCATGGTCACGAGGGTGTTCCGTCGCTACGCCGACCGCGCGGGGCTGCCGAAGACGATCCGGTTGCACGACCTGCGCCATACGGCGATCACCAACGCGATCAGCCAGGGGGAGGACATCATGCTCGTGTCAGCTTTCGCCGGCCACGCCAAGACATCGACCACCGTGGACGTGTACTCCCATCTCTTGCCGAGGCGAGCGCATGAGGCAGCGCGTCGGATGCGCTCGGTGTCCTACAGCGCCGCGCTGAGTGACCCGCGCGAGTAACGCACTCGAAGCCAGCTCACTCGAAGTAGGCGGCTGGGCGCATGGCTGACGGCCCTCCAATGCGCTTCCCACGGTGGCGTGTGTTCCGGCGGTCGTGGTCCGCGACGGAGGCGGCGTTGGCGAGACTGCCGATGCTGGTTCTAGTGCCGACCGCTGGCGCGATCGTTGGCAGCGCGTGGGGTGTATCGCACCCGTTTCAGACGATCCGTCGCGGCCTGGTCGTCGGCCAGGCGTCATTTGGTCGAGTGCTGGTGTCGGCACTCGTTGGCGGCGTCGTGGGCCTGCTGGCATTGATAGGGCTCGTTTGGGTTTGTATCTGGGCGTGGTATCGGCTGCGCGGCGACGCGGCGTGGGAGGTGGGGTGGTCGCTCTACTCGAAGGAACCCAGACCTGGCATCCTGAGCACCGCGAGCACAGTCATTCTGCGATGTACTGGTGTGCCGCCTGTGAGCGTGTCCGCTCTCGGCCACGTCGAAGCGGTTATTCGACTGCCCTCGGGAGACTTTCGGAGGATGCCGCAGCACGGCATGGGCAGCGATGAGCACACCTTGACGTTCTCGGCCACGGGCGGGGGCGGTGCGCCACCGCCGGGCAAGTATGAGGTCCGTTGGTATGGCACGACAGCCGGGCGGAAGCGCTACGAGATTGCGCGTTCAAGGTATGTGGTGCCTGATGGCGTCGAAGTCGGCTGAGGCGATCGGATCGCTCCCCCACAGACTTCCCACAAACTTCCCACAAACGACGCCGAACACCACGGGACAGAGGGGCAGCCGGCTACCTCAAACCCTCGAAAACACGGGGCGTCAGACGCATAGGTCGGCATAGTTCATGCGCCGAGCGGATTCGACAAGGCGGAGGTCACTGGTTCGAGCCCAGTATCGCCCATCGGCGCAAAGCCCCATTTCATGGGGCTTTTTCGCGTCCGAGGGGGCCTCACGGTTCGAATGAGGTTCCGTTGGCGTGGCCCGCTTGATGCGCGGCCTCGGACGCAAGCGCAGCACGCTGACGGCGGTCGAGATGGCGATCGGGCGTTTAGAGGGTCCGGGGCTGTAGGTAATCTCATACAAATGTCGTCAGTCACTGACTATGAGGCGTTGTACCGGTGCCCAGCTCGGGTGGGTCGACCATGAGCGAGCGCCTCATCCTGGCTGAGACGAGAACGCCCGAGGGTACGCGAGTGGTGCTGTTCGAGGACACCTGGCTCCGCCACGTCCTGCTCCCGCAGCAAGGGCATCCAGAGCTTGAGTCCCATCTCGCTGCCGTTCTTGCGGTGCTTCCCGATCCCGATCATCGCGAGCCGGACCCACGGCCGTCGCGCGAGCGCTTCTTCAAGCAGGATGTCGGACCTAGCAAGTGGCTGATGGTGGTCGTAGACTCTGCACAGGAGCCGCCACGTATCGTGACCGCTCTCGGCTACGGACACGGAGAATCGCCAAGCGGATGGACAACATGAAGGTCAAGATCGACGATCTAGTATTCGAGCGCGCCAACTACGACGCGGACGGCGACGTGCTCTACCTCACGCGGGGCGAGTCGAACGTGGCTGCCGATGCTGTTCTCACGCCTGAGGGCCACGGTGTCCGCTATGGCCCTGACGGTGAGGTCATCGGCGTCACGATCATCAATGCCAGATGGCTGCTAGAGCGCGACGGGCACCTCACGATCACGGTGCCGCACTCGGTACGTGTCGAGGCTGGCGAGTTGGCCCCTGCGCTGGCGTAGTCGTAACCGCTCGAAACGTAGGCACAGACGAAGGACTTTGTCTGACATCCGTCACTCGTCGGCTGGCGAGTAGCGCGTACCGCGTGTTGCCGCGGAGACCTTAAGCTCGGCGCACCCGCAATGCCCCCGATCTCAGGCGCTGACGCGCGCTGCCGCCACCGGCGGCTTCGCCACGAATGGGCATAGCCGGTCATCTCCCCGGCCCACGACGCCGTAGCTCGACTCGGGTACCTCATGCCACGCACCCGGAAGGTCACCGATCGGCTCGGAGACCACGAAGCGGGCGTCCTCGGACATCTCGAACAGGACCTCGCGTTCCGGGTACAGCTTTCGCAGCGTAGGGACATGACCGGTGAAGAACAGCGACCGTGATTTGCCTTCGCTCGAGTAGCGAAACGCCCACATGCGTTCGCCGTCGGTCGTCGCGATCGTGCCCTGAAACGGATACTCAACGCCCTTTTTCTGCCCGACGGCCTCGACGAGGCCGATCGCGCGAGCAACAGCATCCGGCGGGTCGTTTTCGAGGCCGAACGTCAGCGCGAGGTAGAACAAGATCTCCGTGTCGGATTGCCCGACGATATCGGGGTATAGCGACTCATCCACCGCGAGCACCAGATCGCGCTTGACTTTCGCGAGGTCGGCTACGAAGCCATTGTGCATGAAAAGCCAGCGGCCGTGGCGAAACGGATGACAGTTGGTCTGCTGGACGGCTGAGCCGATCGCGGCGCGAATATGCGCAAAGAAGTGACCCGAGGTCACATGCCCGGACAGCTCGCGGAGATTTTGATCGTTCCAGGCCGGCTCGATGCTCTTGAACACGCCCGGCGTCGGCGTGTCGTCATACCAGCCGATGCCAAACCCGTCGCCGTTGGTCGGCTCAGCGCCGAGCACGGAGTGCAGGCTCTGGTCGATCAGCGAATGCGCAGGCGCATACAGCGCCCGCTCCAGCAGGACCGGTGAGCCGCTATAGGCAAGCCAGCGACACATTTCACACCCCAGGATGCGACCCATCGACTGGACGCACATCATCCAAATCGGTTGATGCCCAGCTCACCGCGGCGCGCTTTCATGAGGCGCACCAGATGTCACCCAGCGAAAGGAGTCGGCCATGGCCGATCAACCTGTATTTGTCTTCCTGGCGGCCTATGACGACGCGCATGACGCGGAGCTTGACTATGAGGCGGTGTTCGACCTTCACGCGGCCGGCGCGATCGGTACGTTCGATGCCGCGGTCGTGGAGAAGGACGAGAGCGGCAAGGTGCATGTTCACAAGACCGAGAAGCCGACTCAGCACGGGGCGTGGACGGGAATCGCCGTCGGCGCGCTGGCGGGCATTCTGTTCCCACCGTCGATTCTCGGCGGCGCGATCGTCGGCGGAACCGCGGGCGGGGTCGTCGGGCACCTGTGGCGCGGCCTGTCGCGCGGAGACCTCAAGGACCTCGGCGAGATGCTCGACGAGGGGCAGGCCACGCTGATCGTGATCGGGCGCTCCAAGCTCGGCGAGCAGGTCGAAAAGGCAGCCGCTCGCGCGCGCAAGACAAGCGAACGGGAATTGACGGCCGACGCCGCGAAGCTCGACACCGAGCTGCAGGGCGCCACGAAGGATCTCGCGCGGGCCTGATCCTCCACAATTGGTCGGTCCCGTGATCGACCTTCACTGTCATATCCTGCCCGAGCTCGACGATGGTGCGCGCAGCTTGGACGACAGCGTCGTGATGGCACGTCAGGCGGTCGGGGATGGGATCGAGGCGGTGTGCGCGACTCCCCACATCAGGCATGATCACGATGTCCACATCCCCGAGATAGCGCCGCGCGTAGCGGTGCTCCAGCAGGCGTTGAGCGACGAGGGCGTTCCGATCGAGATCCTGCCCGGGGGAGAGGTTGCGCAGACCGCGGCCGAGCACCTCACCGACGAGGAGCTGCATCGGGTCTCGCTCGGTGGCGCCGGCGGCTGGATCCTGCTCGAGCCGGCTCCAGGACCGCTGGCGGATGCGCTGACCCGCACGGTCGACATGCTCGCGCTGCGGGGAGCGCGCACGATCATCGCTCACCCAGAGCGCCATGCCGACGCCGAGCTCGAGCGGCGCCTGGTTGCGTTTGCGCGGCGCGGCTGCCTGATCCAGTGGACAGCCGAGTTCGTCGCCCAGGCGCAGGAGGACGATCTCGTCCTTCGCTATGCGCGCGACGGTCTCGTGCACCTGCTCGGCAGCGATTCCCACTCCTCGATGGCCGGCCGCCCCGTGAGCCTCACGCCCGGGTTTGAGCGTTTGCGGCACGTGTGTCCCACGGAGTGGGTGACGTGGATGGCCGAGAGCGCGCCCCGTGCGATCCTCACCGGGGAGCCGATCCGCCCTCCGTGGTGAGCGCGGCCTGTGGCCACGGCTCGAGCGTGACGCTGTCGAGGAGCCGCTCGACCACCTCGCGCGAGGCGCTTCCCAGCCCGCGCCGCAGGAAGTTGGCGGCTCCCGCCGCCGCGCCGATTTCCAACGAGCGCTCGAAGGTCTCTCCTCGGGCCATCGCCGCGGCGAGCGCGCCCACCATCGAATCGCCGCAACCCTCGCGATAGCCGTGCTCGAAATGGGGTGGGGTCAGCCGCAACGCCTCGCCGCCGTGCAACACGAGCGAGGGCTTCTCGCCGCGCGTCACAATCACCGTCTCAGCGCCCCCTTCGCGAAGGCGCTCAGCCGCCCGCAGGAGCTGCTCGGGCTCGGAAACCGGTCCTCGAATCATCTCGGCAAGCTCCCAGTCGTTGAGCTTGGCGACGTCTGGCGCCCCGCGCAGCGCGCTGTCCATGCGCGGCGATGAGAGATCGACCAGCACCTTGGCGCCGTTGGCCTTAGCGTCGGCGATCAGGTCGCCGTAGATCTCCAGCGGCAGCGTGCTGCCGGGCATCGGATTGGTCACGACCAGCCATCCGCACGCGATCGCTTCCGCGCAGGTGAGTGAGAACAGCTCATCCAGCTCGTGGCGGGTGGGCGGGTCCGAGAGGGTCATCGCGACCAGCTTGCGCGTTCCCTCGCGCCGATCCGTCACGTAGACGCCGCTCGACGCCGAGGTTCTCACGATCCGCATCTCGCCGGGACTGATCGCCTGCTCCAGCAGCCCTCCGAGCAACTGCCCCGACTCTCCCCCGAGAAAGCCGCACAGGACCGGCGTGGCGCCCATGTGGGCGGCCATGCGCGCGGCCCAGGCGCCCTGGCCGCCGGCGTGGAAGTGAATTCGCTGGCGATCGGAGCCCTCCATCTCGATCGTCACGGTGAGCAACGGATGTGGCGCGAACAGCGCGATCTTTGGGCGCGAAAGATCGCTCATCGCGCTGTCGGCGCCAGCTCCGCGAGCGCCCGCAGCTCGTCTTCGAGCTTCGCCATGATCCTGTCCGGGTCGGGCACGAGCCTTGCGTCGACCATCAGCCCGACCGTGACCTCGCCGCGATAGCTGAAGATGGCGACGCTCATGCCCACATGTCCTGAGGTCGGGCCCCAGAAGAGCACCGTGCGCACCGGGACGCCCGCGAAATAGATCGTCCTGCGCGGCCCGGGCACGTTCGTCATCACCGCGGTCCCCTTGCCCGAGAACATGTCGACGATCCGCCTCTCGATTCCCACGGGCGTCATGCCGACCGCCTCGAGGATCCCGTAGGAGACGGGCCCATCGCGCGAGGACTTGATCGCGTCCATGCGCTTGCTGACGGCCTCCAGGCGCCTATAGCTGCCGCTGGTGCCGACCGGCAGCGGCAGGAACACGAGACCGAAGCGGTTTCCCAGCTCACGCGGCACCGGCTCGTCCAGGGGACGCAGGTTGAACGGGACGAGCGCCTGTATCTCGGGCGCCTCCTCGCCGCGCTGCTGCAGGTAGTGGCGCAGCGCGCCGCTGACCGCGGCGAGCAGCACGTCGTTGACGGTCGCGTCGTGGTCGCGGGCGATGCGCTTGACCAGATCGAGCGGCAGCGGATCGGTCCAGGTGACGCGGCGACTGATCCCCGGCTCACCCTTCAGTGCGCTCGCCTGATCGGCGGGGGTCAGTACGAGTTTCACGAAAGTGCTCGCGTCGCGCGCGATCGCTCCCGCGAGCTCGCCTGCGTGGCGCGGGTGGGTGGCTACGTCAATGCCCTGCCTGACGAGCGCTCCGCCCACTTTCCGTCCAAGCGAGGCGCCGCCTGCCAACGGCTTGCGCAACGCGCTCAGCGGCCCGCCACCATCGCGCTCAGCCGGGGCGATAGAGGGCTCCTCGCCGGCGATCCCGGCACGACGGGTCGTGTCGGTCAGCGACAGCATCACCCTCCCCAGCGCGATCCCGTCGGCGATGCAGTGGTGCATGCGCGCGATCACGGCGCACCCGGAGCCGTAGTTGTCGATCAGGTACATGTGCCACAGTGGCTTTGAGCGGTCGAGCGGCGTCGTCATCATGTCCCCGATCAGCTCGCGCAACACCTGATCGTCGCCGGGCGCCGGCAGCGCGCGGTGATGGATGTGATGGTCGAGCGAGAACTGCGGATCGTCCTCGAAGCTCGGCGCCAGCAGGGGCAGGCGGCTCTCCACGACGCGCTGGCGAAAGCGCGGATAGCGGTCCACGAGCCGACTCTTCACTGTCCGGCGCATCCGGTCGAGGTCGACCTGCGCGTCGAACAGCAGCACGGCGTTGACCACCATCAGGTTGGTGGGCCTGTCCATGTGCAGCCAAGCCGCGTCGGCGCTGCTCATCCGGCGGCTTGTGCTCATCGACCCACACCCGGATGCTGCATGGCGAACGCACCGCACGGTGCGGCACCGACTCCTCGTCTTACGCGCCTCATGGCGGCGTCTCCGTGCGGTAGAGGCCGTCGAACAACTCGGCATACCGGTCATACACGATCGAGCGCTTGACCTTGAGCGTGGGGGTGACCTCGCCTTCGGACTGCGTCAGATCGTGGTCGAGGATCGCAAAGCGCTTCACCTGCTCGATGCGCGCGAGCCTGGAGTTGACCTCGTCCACGGCCTGCTGCACGACGGCGCGCACGCCCTCGTCGTGGGCCATGCTCTGAGTGTCGGCTGCGATGTGCAGACGCTCGGCGAGCTTTACCTGCTCGTCGTGGTCGAGCGTCAGCATCGCAACCAGATAGGGACGCTCGTCGCCGTACACGACGGCCTCCGAGATCCAGCGCGTGTCGCGCAGCGCGTTCTCGATGTTCACGGGCGTGACGTTCTTGCCCGAGGAGGTGATGATCAAATCCTTCTTGCGTCCCGTCACGACGACATATCCTTCGTCGGTGATCGCGCCGAGGTCGCCGGAGCGCAACCAGCCATCCTCGAAGGTCTCCTCGGTGGCGGCGGCGTCCTTGTAATAGCCCTTGAATATGTTCGACCCGCGCAGCAGGATCTCGCCGTCGGGCGCGATCTTGACCTCGGTGCCGGGCAGAGGCCGC
Organism: uncultured Solirubrobacterales bacterium; assembly: GCA_963714635.1. GTDB lineage: Bacteria > Actinomycetota > Thermoleophilia > Solirubrobacterales > Solirubrobacteraceae > Palsa-744. Next base: position 17,099 of record CAVQPM010000001.1, read on the forward strand.
CCCACGGTGCCCAGGCGCATCTCATCGGGCGTGTTGAGCGTGGCCGCCGCCGTGCTCTCGGTGAGGCCGTAGCCCTCCAGGACCGTGACGCCGCAGGCGTCGAAGAACTCGAGCAGCTCGCGCGCGACGGGCGCCGCGCCGACCAGCGCGACCTGCAGCCGAGGTCCGAAGAGTCTCCTGACCTTCGAGAGCACGAGCGCGTCCGCGAGTCGTAGCCGGGCTCGACGCAATGGTCCCGGCGCTACGCCTTCGGCCTGGAGACGGCGCATCGCGCGAGCCTGCGTGAGCGCTCGGCGAAACAGCGTGCGCTGCAGCGCGGAACCGTCTTCGACGCGGCCCATAACCGTGCCGTGGATCTTCTCGTAGATGCGCGGCACCGCCGGGAAATGGGTCGGCTCGATCTCGCCGAGCTCCTCGATGATCTTGGCCGGGTCTCTACTCCAGAAAGAGACCTGGGCTCCCACGTCGAGCATCACGATCTGAGCGACGCGCGCAAGCGCATGGGCGAGCGGCAGGAACTGGTAGAGCACGTGGCTCGAGTCGAGCCGCAGGCGCTCGCGGTACATGCGCGCCGTGCTCAGCATGTTCGCGTGGGTGAGCTCACAGCCCTTGGGCGGGCCCGTCGTCCCGGAGGTGTAGACCAGCGTCGCGAGGTCGTCGGGCAGGACGGCCTGCACGCGCTCTGAAACGGCGTCCTGAGGGATCTCACCCGCCATCTCGCGCAGCCGGTCGAGCGTGATCGCGTCGTCGGCCTCGCCGTTCATCAGCACGATGTGCTTCAGGTGCCTCAGCGAGTCGCGGACCTCGCGGATCTTCTCGAGCTGAGAGACGTCCTCGCAGAACACCAACCGCGCTTCGGAGTGACGCAGCACATAGGCGCACTCCTCGGGCGAGTTGGTGTGGTAAATGGGCACCACGACCGCGCCCGCACACAGCGAGCCGCAATCGCAGATAGCCCACTCGGCGCGGGTGGAGGAGAGGATCGCGACGCGCTCTGCGCCCTGGATTCCGAGCGCGATCAACCCGCGTGCGATCTCGCGGCTGATGACGCCCAGTTCGGCGTATGAGAGCGAAACCGTCTCCCCGTCGAGCGGGAAGCGCATCGCCACATCCGCGCCGCGCCGAGCCGCCGCGAGCACCATCGCGCCGAGCGTCTCGGACGTGTCGCGCTCAACCGCCGCTTCGGTGAGGGATGCGTGCATCGTGTATCGCTCAAAGCATCACATTTCCCCCCTCACAAGCCATCCGCAGTAGGCCGGTCGGCGCCGCGGGTTAATGCGGATCGGCGCCCGCATCCCGGTCGCCGCGAGGCCCCCTTCCTCGATAATGACCTCTCTGACGGGCCGGCCCATGGGCGTCGGCACGCGCGATACGGGGCGCTCCGCGCAGGTGCCCGCAGGGCATGTCCTCGCCCAAGTCATACTGAGCAAATGGACGCGCCGAGCATCGACTCGAACGTCGGCATGGAGGTGGACGGCCGCTCGAGCGTCGAGGTGATCCGCACCGAGGAGCTCACCAAGGTCTACCGGGGAACCGACTTCGCGGCCGTGGACCGCCTCGATCTGACCGTCACGGCGGGCGAGATCTTCGGGCTGCTCGGGCCCAACGGCGCCGGCAAGACCACGACGGCGGGGATGCTCACGACACGCGTCGTCCCGACGTCGGGCAGAGCATGGATCGGCAGCGTGGATGTGATCGCCCATCCGGCCCTCGCCAAGCAGCTGATCGGGATCGTCTCCCAGCAGAACACGCTCGATCGGCAGCTGACCGTGTGGGAGAACCTCTACTTCCACGGGCGGCTGTTCGGGATCGATGCGCGCGAGTCCGCTGAGATCGCCGATCGGCTGCTCGAGCAGTTCCAGCTCGCCAAGTGGGCACGGGCGTCGGTGTTCGAGCTGTCGGGAGGCATGGCGCAGCGTTTGATGGTCGCGCGCGCCATCTTCCACCGGCCGGCCGTCCTGTTCCTCGACGAGCCCACCGCGGGACTCGACCCGCAGAGCCGTCTCGCGCTGTGGGAGCTCTTGGGGGTGCTTCACCGCGAGGGCCAGACGATCCTGCTGACGACGCACTACATGGAGGAGGCCGACCAGCTGTGCGATCGCGTCGCGATCATGGACCATGGCCGGATCCTCGCGCTCGACACTCCGGCGGCGCTGAAGCGATCGATTGGAGCGGACACGATCGTGACCGTGCGGGGCGGGGGAGACATGCGCGCTCTCGCCGAGATCCTGGAGACGGAGATCCCCGAGGTGACGCGCGCTCGCCCGCAGGACGGCCGCCTCGAGCTGCATGTCAAGGGCGCCGAGCGGCTCGTCCCGCGCGTCGTAGCGGCCGCCGAGCGCGCCGGCTGTGACGTGGCCGACCTGTCCGTCGCCGAGCCGACGCTGGAGACCGTGTTCATCAACCTGACCGGCAAGGAGCTTCGCGACTGATGGCGCGCGAGCACAGGCCAGAGGCGACGCAGACCGGCACAGGGGCTCGCGCCGCGCAGCGGCCCGGGGTGGAGGCGCTCGGCACGCTGCCCGAGCCCGCCTCCGAGCGCCGGCGCATCGCCTCCACGCCCGCGCGCTCGGCGTTCGACGCGAGTCGCACCGCTCTGCGCGCGCTGATCCTGCGCGATCTCACGGTCCTGCGCAAGAACTTCGGGGAGTTCGCGGTGCGCACCGTGATCCAGCCGTTCCTGCTGGTGTTCGTGTTCCTCTACGTGTTCCCCACGATCGGCCAGGGCGTCGGCGGGGGCGGTGGACGGGCGTCCGAGTCGGCGTTCGCGACCGTGCTCGTACCGGGAGTCGTCGCCATCTCGATCATGTTTCAGGGGATACAGGCTGTCGCTCTGCAGCTGTCGACCGAGTTCGGCTACACGCGCGAGATCGAGGACCGCGTCCAGGCGCCCTGTCCGATCTGGCTGGTCGCCGTCGCGAAGGTGCTCTCCGGCGCGGTTCAGGGCGTGCTCGCGGCCCTGATCGTGTTCCCGATCGCGGCGGTCGTCCACGCCAAAGGGGTGGAGGCCCACCTCACCGTTCACTGGCTCGTGGTCGTCACGCTGATCCCGCTCGCGTGCGTTGCCATGACCTCGCTCGGCCTGCTGCTCGGCACGGCGTTCGAGCCGCGCAACATCGGGCTCATGTTCGGGTTCGTGGTGCTCCCGCTCACCTTCCTCGGTGGCACCTACTACCAATGGACCAGGCTCTCCCCGGTAAAGCTCGGTGGCTTTCACTGGCTGCAGACGCTCGTTCTGATCAACCCCTTGATCTATGTCACGGAGGGGATGCGGGCCGCGCTCACCCAGGCGCAGCACATGCCGCTGTATGTCATCTATCCCGTTCTCACCGGCTTCTGTGCAGTGTTCCTCGCGCTTGGCCTGCGCAGCTTCCGCCGGCGCGTGCTCGTGTAGGTCCGCAAACGCGTGCTCTATAGGTCGCAAGCGTGTGCTCCTGCAAGGCAGGCCGGTAGCCTGCACGGGCGATGTCGATCACGGTGACACTCCCCGACGGCAAGGCCCTCGAGCTGGCCGACGGCGCCACGGGCGCCGATGCGGCCGCCGCGATCGGTCCCGGGCTTGCCCGAGCGGCGCTCGCCGTCGAAGTGAGCCGGCCCGAGCAGGACGGGGAGGCTGAGCTGCGCGACCTGTACAGGCCGCTCGAGGACGGAGCGGCGATCGCGATCGTGACCGCGAAGAGCGAAAAGCAGTCACTCGACCTGATCCGCCATGACGCCGCTCACGTGCTCGCTACGGCCGTCATGGAGCTGTGGCCCGGTGTGAAGATCTCGATCGGGCCGCCGATCGAAAGCGGCTTCTACTACGACTTCGAGTTCCCTCACGGGGTGTCGATCTCCCAGGAGGACTTCCCGGCGATCGAAGCGCTCATGCGCGCGCACATCAAGGCGGATGAGCCGTTCGTGCGCGAGGACGTCCCCGTCCAGCAGGCGCGCGAGCGATTCGTCGCCGAACGTCAGGACTACAAGATCGAGCTGATCGACGATCTGCTCGCCGCGTCCGATCCATCGCGCCCCCTGGAGACGGTTTCGCTCTATACGAACGGGCCGTTCACCGATCTCTGTCGCGGTCCGCACGCGCCCACCACGAAGACCGTGGGCGCCTTCAAGCTGCAATCGGTCGCCGGCGCCTACTGGCGAGGCGACTCGACGAGGACGATGCTCACGCGTATCTACGGCACCGCCTTTCACACCAAGGCCGCGCTCGAAGAGCACCTGGAGCGCCTCGAGCAGGCGGCGCAGCGAGACCACCGCAAGCTCGGGCGCGAGCTGGGCCTGTTCCACTTCTCCGAGGTCTCTCCCGGCGCGGCGTTCTGGACCGGGGCCGGTACGAGCGTGTTCAACGCGCTGGTCGACCTCTCGCGCGAGATGACGGCGCAGCGCGGATACACGGAGGTCAAGACCCCGCTCATCTACGACGCGGAGCTGTGGAAGACTTCGGGGCACTGGGGCAAGTACAAGGAGAACATGTTCTCCGTGCAAGCCGAGGAGCGCGAGATGGCGCTCAAGCCGATGAACTGCCCCGGCCATGCACACCTGTTCGCCAGCTCGCGCCACTCCTACAGGGAGCTGCCGGTGCGCTACTTCGAGCCCGGGCTGCTTCACCGCAACGAGGCCTCAGGCGTTCTTCACGGGCTGCTGCGCGTGCGCCACTTCGCACAGGACGACGCTCACATTTTCTGCGCCGAAGACCAGGTCCCGCAGGAGGTTGCGGACGCGCTCGAGCTCGCGTTCGCGACATATCGCCTGTTCGAGCTCGACGTTCGCCTGGAGCTCTCGACCCGGCCCGAGCAGCGGATCGGCACGGATGAGATGTGGGACCGCGCGGAGAGCGCGCTCACGAGCGCACTCGAGACTCAGGGGCTCGCCTATGAGCTGAACCCCGGCGACGGGGCCTTCTATGGCCCGAAGATCGACATGCACATGACCGACTCGCTCGGGCGCTCCTGGCAGCTCGGCACCGTCCAACTCGACTACTCGATGCCCGAGCGCTTCGGTCTCGCCTACACGGGCGCAGACAACTCCGAGCATCGACCGGTGATGATCCACCGGGCACTGTTCGGCTCCTACGAGCGCTTCATCGGCATCATGCTCGAGCACTACGGCGGCGAGCTCCCGCTGTGGCTTGCGCCCACGCAGGCGATCGTGCTGCCGATCTCCGACCGCCTCAACGAATACGCGAGGGGTGTGGGCGAGCGGCTGCGCGCGGCCGGCATAAGGGTCGAGCTCGACGATCGCAGCGAGTCGGTCGGCCGCAAGATCAGAGAGGCCGAGCTCCGCAAGATCCCCCACATGTTGATCGTCGGCGACCGCGAGGCGGCCGACGGGACCGTCTCGGTGCGCAAGCACGGCGGCGGTGAGGAGGGCGCTCTCGCCCTGGATGAGGTTGTGCAGCTATACTCGGCGGCCTTGAAGCCCCGCATCCATTCACAGCGAAGCGCCTAAGCACTCGGCTTGACGCGCAGCCACGACAGCTAGTGCCGGTCCCACGCAAGTTCGACCGGCGCCCGCCCGAGCGGGACCTCACGAGGACCAACGAGCGCATTCGCGTGCCCGAGGTCCGCGTGATCGACGACGAGGGAAACCAGGTCGGCGTGATGAAGACGCCCGACGCGCTTCGCTTCGCCCAGGAGCGCGATCTCGATCTCGTCGAGGTGGCGCCCGAGGCGCGCCCGCCCGTGTGCAGGGTGCTCGACTACTCCAAGTACAAGTACGAGCAGGCCCAGAAGCTCAAGCAGGCCCGCAAGCACCAGCAGCAGATCACGATCCGCGAGATCAAGTTTCGCCCCAAGATCGCCCAGCACGACTACGACACCAAGAAGGCCCACGTGGAGCGGTTCTTGCGCCACAAGGACAAGGTGAAGGTCACGATCATGTTCCGCGGCCGCGAGGTCACCCACCCCGAGCGGGGCGTCGCGATCCTCGATCGCCTCTCCGAGGAGCTCTCCGAGCTGGGAGTGGTCGAGCAGCGCCCAATGCAGGAAGGGCGCAACATGACGATGATGCTTGCGCCCTCGAAGGCGATCCTTGCCGGGCGCGCCGCCTCCCCGGACGGCTCGGCCGCGGGCGGCGAGGAGAATTCATCCGCCGCCGGCGAGCAGTCCGAGACGGCCGCCGAGCAGCCCGCGGGCGCGGCGGCCGAGCAGGGCTGAGCGCTCCGGACCCGGCGCGGGCCCGGGCGCTCAGGAGTGGCACGGGCCGGCTGCGTGCGCCGTCTGCCATAATCACCGGCTCCAATGCCCAAGATGAAGACCCACTCCGGCGCCAAGAAGCGCTTCAAGATCACCGGCTCCGGCAAGGTCAAGGCACGCCACGCCTTCTCGAGCCACATCCTCGAGAAGAAGTCGCCCAAGCGTAAGCGCGCGCTCGCGGCGCCCGTGATGCTCTCCGATCACGACGCTCCGCGTGTGAAGAAGCTGCTGGGGGTGGGCAAGTGACGCGCGTCAAGCGCTCGGTCGCGGCGCGCAAGAAGCGCAAGGCGACGCTCGAGCTGACCAAGGGCTTCAGGGGCGAGGCGCACTCGAACTACAGGCGCGCCAAGGAGGCCTTGATGAAGGCCGACGCCTACGCCTACAGGGACAGGCGCAACCGCAAGCGCGACTTCCGCCGCCTGTGGATCACGCGCATCAACGCGGCGGCGCGCCAGAACGGGATGAGCTACTCGCAGCTGATGCACGGCCTGAGCAAGGCCGGCGTCGAGCTGGACCGCAAGGTGCTCGCGGACATCGCCGTCCGCGACGCCGACACCTTCCGACGTTTTGTGGAGACCGCCCGCGAGGCGTCGGCTGCCTGACCCGGCAATCGGCACGCAAGACCTCTCGGGCGCTGCTCCCTCTGGGACCGGCGCCTTTTTTATTGCCTTCTACACCTGCCAGATGACACAGATCACTTCACCCAACAACCCGAGATTGAAGGAGCTGCGCAAGTTGAGTCGCTCGCGTGAGCGCTCGCGCACGGGCCTGTTCGCCGCCGAGGGCGAGGACCTCGTGCACGCCGCCCAGCTTGCCGGCCGGCCGGCTGTGGAGGGCTTTCGCGCGTGCGGCGTCGAAGTCGGGGAGCCGGGCTTTCACGAGGTCGACCCGAGCGCGCTCGCCGGCGTCTCAACGCTCGGCTCGGGAACGCGCGCGATCGGGGTGTACAGGCAGCAGTGGAGTGCCCCGAAGGGCCCGCTGTGCGTCTATCTGCACGGCGTCGGCGACCCCGGCAACGTGGGCACGATCCTGCGCGGCGCACTCGCCTTCGGCGCGTCGTGCGTCGCGTTCGGACCCGGCTGCGCAGACCCGCATTCTCCCAAGGCGGTACGCGCCGGCATGGGCGCAATATTCGCGATCGCGATCGCCCATGTGAGCGACGTGAGCGAGCTGCCGGGAGAGCGTGTCGCGCTCGTGGCGCACGCCGGGGAGCCGCTCGAGCGGCTTGCGATCCAAGGCCCCTTGAGCCTGCTCGTCGGAGCCGAGCGCGATGGGCTTCCGGATGAGATGGTGGCGGCCTGCGAGCACGTTGCCCGCATCCCGATCGCATCGGAGTCGCTCAACGCGGCGATGGCTGCGACTGTGGCTCTCTACGAGACGACACGAGGCTCGACTAGGGTGCCAGCGTCATGATCGAGCGGATCGACCAGGTGCGTGCTCGCGCACAGCAGGAGATCGATGCGGCGCCGTCCAGCGAGGCGCTGGAGGAGCTGAGGATTCGCTACCTCGGTCGCAAGGCCGATCTGCCGCAGATGCTGCGCAGCGTCGCCGAGCTCGCTCCCGAGCAGCGCGCCGCTGTCGGCAAGGCCGCGAACGAGGCGCGACGGGCGCTCGAGCGGCTGATCGACGCGCGCGCCGCGCTGCTCGAAGCGGGCGAGCTCGAGCAGCGCCTGCGCGCCGATGCGCTCGATGTGACTCTGCCCGGGACGCCGCCCAAGCCGGTGGGACGGCTGCACGTCCTGACCGCCACGATGCGGGAATTGGAGGACATATTCCTGGGCCTCGGCTTCACGGTGCTCGAGGGCCAGGAGGTCGAGACGGTCCACTACAACTTCGACGCGCTCAACCACAGCCCGACGCATCCCGCCCGGGCGCGCACCGACACGTTCTACCTGCGCCGGCCGGGGGATCCGGCCGGGCCGCTCGCCGCCGGCGGCTCCAGCGAAACCGGTGAATCGCAGGGCATGCGTCTCGGTGAGCCTGAGGACCTCGTGCTGCGCACGCACACCTCGCCGATGCAGATCCGGGCGATGGAGGCGCACGCGCCGCCGCTGTACGTGGTCATCCCGGGACGCGTCTACAGGCCCGACAGCGATGCCACGCATACGCCCCAGTTTCATCAGGTGGAGGGCTTGGCCGTCGACGAGGACATCACGCTCGCCGACCTGAAGGGAACGCTGCTCGCGTTCGCGAAGAGCGTGTTCGGGGATGAACGCGAGGTGAGGCTGAGGCCGCACTTCTTCCCGTTCACCGAGCCGAGCGTCGAGGTTGACGTCTCCTGCTTTCACTGCTCGGGCAAAGGCTTCATGAAAGACGGCTCGCGCTGCCCGCTGTGCAAGGGGGAGGGCTGGCTCGAGGTGCTGGGAGCCGGGGAGATCGACCCGAACGTGTACTCCTACGTGCCCACCACGGAGCGCAACGCGCCCGGCTATGACCCCGAGAAGGTGCAGGGTTACGCGTGGGGGATGGGGGTCGAGCGCATCGCGATGCTCAAGCACGGGATTCCCGATTTGCGCCTCTATTTCGAGAACGACATCAGGTTTCTGGAGCAGTTCGGATGAGGGTCCCTCTGAGCTGGTTGAGGGAATACTGCGATCCCGACCTGGATACGGCCGGTATCGAGGAGCGCCTGACGATGACCGGCACGAAGGTCGAGACGATCCTGCGGCACGGCGTGCCATCGGTCGAGCGCTTCGTCGTGGGGCGCGTACTGTCGGCCGAGGCCCATCCCGACGCTGACCGGCTGAAAGTGTGCAAGGTCGACGTCGGCGAGAGCGAGGCTGCGGACATCGTGTGCGGCGCGCCCAATGTCGCCGCAGGTCAGACCGTCGCCGTGGCTCTCCCCGGCGCCGTGATGCCGAGCGGCATGAAGATCAAGGCCGCCAAGCTTCGGGGCGTGCCCTCAAACGGCATGATCCTCTCCGAGGACGAGCTGCAGATCGGCTCCGACCACGGCGGGATCATGGTCCTCGACGAGCTCATCCTCGACGCGGAGCTCTCCCCGGGCACGCCGCTCGCAGACGTGCTTGCGATCTCAACGGATGTGCTCGAGCTGGAGATCACGCCCAACAGGCCCGACTGCCTCGGGGTTTACGGCGTGGCGCGCGAGCTGCATGCCGCGACCGGTGCGCCGCTCGCGGCCGAGCCGTGGAGCGAGGACCCCGGAACCGAGGGGTCTGTGGCCAGCGCCGAGGTCGTTGTCGAGTGCCCCGATCTCTGCCGGCGCTTCACGGCGCGCGTGTTCGAGGGTGTGACCGTCGCCCCCTCGCCGCCCTGGCTGAAGGCGCGCCTCTCCGCCGCCGGCCAGCGCCCGATCAACAACGTGGTGGACATCACCAACTACGTGATGCTGCTGACCGGCCAGCCCCTGCACGCCTTCGACCTCGATCGCGTTGCCGGCGCACGCCTCGTCGTCAGGCGCGCTCGCGAGGCGGAGCAGGTACAGACGCTCGACGGCGAGACGCGCACCCTCGACGGGGAGATGGTGGTGATCGAGGACGCCGACGGGCCGACCTCGATCGCGGGCGTGATGGGCGGCGCCCGCTCGGAGGTCGCTCCGGAGACCACACGCGTCCTCATGGAGGTCGCCAACTGGAACGGGCCCAACATCCACCGGACCTCATGGGCGCTCGGCCTGCGCAGTGAGGCCTCCGCGCGCTTCGAGAAGGACCTTGCGCCCGAGCAGTGCTTGCAGGCGCAGGCAGTGGCGACGCGCTTGATGGTCGAGCTCTGCAAAGCAAGGGTCTTGCCGGGGACGATCGACGTGGCGAGCGAGCCGGCGCCCATCGAGACGATTCGCCTGCGCGAGCGGCGTGTCGATGCGCTGCTCGGGATGCACGTTCCGCGCGCACGCCAGATGGAGATTCTGCAAGCGCTCGGGTTCGGCGTGGACGACGCCGAGGACGGACTGGATGTCACCGTCCCGGCGGAGCGTCGGAATGACGTGACCCGCGAGGCGGACCTGATCGAGGAGGTCGCGCGCATCCACGGTCTCGAGAAGCTGCCCGCCTCGCTGCCCGCCCGCAGGGGCGCCTACGGTCGCCTATCGCCCGAGCAGCGGATGGGCAGGCGCGCGGCCGACGCGCTCGTTGGCTGCGGCCTGTACGAGGTTCTGGGCTGGACGTTCACCTCCCCGGCGCTCCCGGATCACCTGCGGCTCGGCGCGGAGGATCCAAGGCGTCTCGCGCCGGTCGTGGAGAACCCGCTGTCGGAGGAGCAGTCTCAGCTGCGCACGACGCTGCTGGGCTCCCTGCTGGACGCGGCCGCCCACAACGTTGCGCGGGGGATACCGGATGTTGGCCTGTTCGAGATCGGCACCGTGTTTGCGAGCGGGGAACGCACCGTCGATGACGATGCGCCGAGCGCGCGTGGAGAGACCGGCGTGATCGAGCGGCGTGCGCTCGGGGTGCTGCTCTGCGGCCGTCTCGCTCCTGTCACGTGGGGCACTCCCGATCCGCCGAAGGCCGACGTGTTCGCCGTGAAGGGGATGCTCGAAGCGCTCGGAGAGTCTCTGAGCGTAGAGCTCGAATGCGTGCCCGGCGAGCAGCCGTTCCTACATCCCGGTCGCAGCGCTCAGGTCCTCTGCGGCGAGCGGCAGATCGGCTGGCTGGGCGAGCTGCACCCGCTCGTAGCGCGCGCATGGGATCTGGAGGGGGCCGCGGTGATGGAGCTCGAGCTGAACGAGCTCCTCGGGTCGGCACAGGCCGAGCGGGAGTACCGCGACGTGATCTCCTTCCCGGCGCTCCGCCAAGACTTGGCGGTCGTGCTGCCGCTGAAAGTGCCCGTCGCCGAGGTGATGCTCGCGGTCCGCTTTGCCGCCTCTGGACTCCTCGACGACGTGCGGGTGTTCGATGTCTACAGCGGCCCCCAGATCGGTGAGGGCAGGCGCTCGCTGGCCCTTGCCCTCTCGTTCCGCGCGCACGACCGCACACTGACCGACGAGGATGTGACGCCCGTGCGCGAGCGGATCATCGCCGCGCTGCGCGAGCTGGGGGGTGAGCTGCGTGGCTGACGCCGCCTCCTCCAAGCGCGGTTCGGCTCAGAGCTTCGAGCAGGGCTCGCCGCGCGTTCTCGTGGCCGGCGCGACCGGGTTCGCCGGGGCGCTCGCCGCACATCTGCTCTGGCGCCATCCGGGCTTCGAGCTGGTCGCTGTCACCGGACGCTCGGAGATGGGAAGGCGGCTCGACGACGTCTATGCCCGCTACCGGGTGCCCCTGCGGATAGAGGAGCTGCACGCAGGCGCCGTCGAGAGCATCGACGCCGCGATCGTCGCCTATCCCCACGCGGCCGCGGCCCCGACCGTCGGCGCGCTGCTCGAGCGCGGACTGCGCGTCGTCGATCTCTCCGCCGACTTCCGTCTTGCGCAGCTGTCGGTCTACGAGCACTGGTACGGGGAGCATCCGCGACCGGATCTGCTCGAGGAAGCGGTCTACGGTTTGCCCGAGCTGCATCGCGAGCAGATCGCTCGGGCGGCGATCGTGGCCAATCCCGGCTGCTATCCGACCGCGGCCGTGCTCGCGCTCGCCCCGCTTGCGCGCGAGGGGCTGATCGCTGACGTCGTCATCGATGCCAAGCAGGGCATCTCCGGCGCGGGAAGGACGGCCGAGACGGAGATCACGCATCTCTCCTACACGGCTGAGAACATCATCGCGTACAAGGTCGCCGGTCACCGTCACACACCCGAGATCGAAGAGCAGCTGACACATCTCGCCGGCAGGACGTGCTGTCCCATTCAGTTCCAACCGCACCTCGTTCCGCTCGACCAGGGGGAGATGGTGAGCTGCTACGTCACGCCCACGCGCGCTGTGGCGCCGGATGAGCTCGCGAGTCTGTACACGAGCGCCTATGACGCGGAGCCCTTCGTCGAGGTGGTGGGGGCGCCGCCCGGCGTGCGGGAGATGCGCGAGACGAACTTCTGCCGCATATTCGCCGCCGCCGACGCTCACACCGGCAAGCTGCTCGTCTTCTCGGCGATCGACAACCTGTGGAAGGGAACCTCCTCGCAGGCGATCCAGAACCTGAACATCATGTTCGGCAAGCCCGAGACCGAGGGGTTGCTGTGAGCGCCGGCAGGGATGTGTGGGGCGATCGGAGCGCCGCCGGGCCGTCCCGACCGTTCTTCTCATCGCGCTGGGCGCCGCGCCCGGCGCACGTCCACGACCGCGGTCCCGACGCCGGCCTGCCGGCCGGCTTCAGGGCGGCGGGGGTGGCGTGCGGGATCAAGCCGAGCGGCAACCCCGACCTCGGGCTGATCGTGTGCGAATCCGGCAAACCGGTCTCCTCGGCGCGCTTCACCGCAACGGGCACCCCGGCGGCGCCGGTCCTCCTCAGTCAGGAGCGCTGCGCGCTCGATTCGTTGCGTGTCGTGCTCGCCAACTCCGGCTGCGCGAACGCCGCCACCGGGAGGCGAGGTCTGGAAGACGCCGCCAAGACCCAGGGCGCCGCCGCGATCGCGCTCGGCGTTGAGCCGGAGCAGGTCGTCCTTGGCTCGACAGGTGGAATCAGCCAGTACCTGCCCGTCGAGAAGGTGCTTGACGGCATTCGCGCGGCGACATCGCGTCTGAGCCGCACCGGCGACCAGGACTTTCAGCAGTCGATCCAAACGACCGATGCGTTCGAGAAGCGGGCCTGCGTTCAGGTCGAGCTGCCCTCCGGCGTCGTCACGCTCAGCGCCCAGTGCAAGGGCGCCGGCATGATCTCGCCGAACTTCGCGACGATGCTCTGCTTCATACAGACCGATGCGCTGCTCGAGCCGCAAACGGCCGATCTCCTGCTCGGCGTATGCGTGAAGCGCTCGTTCGATCGCTGCTCGGTCGACGGGCAGCTCTCCACCAACGACACCGTCGTGCTCATGTGCTCGGGGGAGAGCGCGGTCCACGTCGCGCCCGAAAGCGAGGACGAGCTGCGTTTCGGCGAGGCGCTCGACGCGCTCCTGCGCCGGCTCGCGATCATGATGGTCTCAGACGGCGAGGGATCTCGGCGGATCGGTCGCGTGGTCGTGCGCGGCGGACACCAGCAGTCCGCGGAGGCCGCCGCGCGGGCGGTCGCCAACTCCCCGCTTGTGAAGACCGCGCTGTACGGCGGTGACCCCAACTGGGGGCGGATCGTCCAGGCCGTCGGGGGAGCCCTGCCGGGCACGGCGCCGCTGGCGCTCGACATCTCGATCGAGGGCGTGCAGGTCTGCTCGGGCGGCACGGCGATGATGACCGACGACGAGGTCGAGACGGCGCTCAGAGGAGCGCTCGAGCGCGATGAGGTCGAGTACGACATCACGCTCCCGGGCGAGGGCGCCGAGACCGAGGTCTTCTTCTCCGACCTCTCCTATGACTATGTCCGAATCAACGCCGAGTACACGACATGAGGGGAAACCGGCCATGCGCGATGTAGGCACCCTGCTCGAGGCGCTCCCCTATATACGGGAGTTCCATGGCAAGACCGTCGTGATCAAGTACGGCGGGGCCGCGATGGAGGACGATGCGCTGCGCGAGGACTTCGCGCGCGACGTCGTCCTGCTCAAGTACGTCGGGCTCAACCCGATAGTCGTGCACGGCGGCGGACCCGACATAACCGCCTACATGGAGCGCCTCGGCCTGCCCGTCGAGTTCGTCGGCGGCCTGCGCGTCTCCGATGAGAGCACCGTCGAGGTGGCGAAGATGGTGCTGGTCGGCAAGGTCAACAAGGAGATCGTGCTGCGCCTGTCGCGCCATGGCCAGCCCGCCGTCGGTCTGTGCGGCGACGACGGCTCGCTGCTGCGCGTGGCGCGCCGGGCCGGTCCCGCCGGTGAGGACATCGGGTTCGTCGGCTCCATCGAGCGCGTGAACGTCGACGTGCTCAACCACGTCGCGAGCGATTACATCCCCGTGATCGCGTCCGTCGGCGCCGACCGGGACGGCCACTCCTACAACGTCAACGCGGATGAGGCCGCCGGCGCGGTGGCGGGCGCGCTCGGCGCGTACAAGGTCATATTCCTCACCGACGTGGCCGGCTGGCTCGCCGCTCCCGACGATGACGGCTCGCTGATCGGCCAGGCCACCGCGGACGAAGTCCAAGAAAGGCTTCCCCAGGTGGGGGGCGGCATGCGCCCGAAGCTCGCCGCCTGCGTCGATGCGATCAGCGGCGGGGTCAACTCGGCTCACATCATCGACGGACGCATCCCTCACTCGTTGCTGCTCGAGCTGTTCACCGACGCAGGGATCGGCACCAAGATCGGCGCTTCCGCATGAGTCTCGCCGAGCTGCAGGCCATCGAGCGGGAGAGCGTGATGCACACCTACGCGCGCCTGCCGGTGCAGTTCGTGCGGGGCGACGGCGCGTGGCTGTGGGACGAGCAGGGCAACGAATACCTCGATTTCCTGTGCGGTCTCGCCGTCACGAACCTCGGCCACTGTCACCCGCGCGTCGTGCAGGCGATCCGCGATCAGACGGGGCGGCTGGCGCATGTCAGCAACCTCTTCTACACCGAGCCGGCCATGCTGCTTGCCCAGCGCCTGTCGGAGTCGAGCCTTGGCGGCAAGGTGTTCTTCTGCAACTCGGGTGCCGAGGCGAACGAGGCCGCGATCAAGCTCGCCCGCAAGGCGCGTTCCGGCGGCGACATAGTGGTGGTGTACGACGCCTTTCACGGACGTACATACGGCGCCCTGTCCGCCACGCCGCAGGAGGCCAAGCAGGCGCCGTTCGCTCCGCTTGTGCCCGGCTTTCGCGTCGTGGCGCCCGAGCCCGATGCGCTGGCGGCGGCGGTCGATGGGCGCACCGCGGCTGTGCTGCTGGAGGTCATCCAGGGGGAGAGCGGCGTCAACGTTCTCTCCGAGGAGACGCTCGCGAGCGCGCGCGAGGCATGCGACCGCCATGGTGCGGCGCTCATCTTCGACGAAGTGCAGTGCGGCATGGGACGCACCGGCACGCTCTGGGCCTACGAGCAGACGAACGTCGTCCCGGACGCGATCACGGCAGCCAAGGCGCTCGCGGGCGGGCTGCCGATGGGGGCGCTCATCACCGGCCCGCGCCTTGCGGACGTCTTGCAGCCCGGCGATCATGCCTCGACCTTCGGCGGTGGCCCAATCGTCGCCGCGGCCGCGCTGGCGGCGCTCGACGTGACCGACGACCCCGAGCTGCTCGCGCGAGCGCGCGAGCGCGGCGCGCGCCTGACGGACGGCCTCGCCCGCCTGCCCCACGCGCTCTCCGTGAGGGGCCGTGGCCTGATGCTCGCCTGCGAGCTGGACGTCTCCGCGCCCGACGTCGCACGCCGCGCCCTGCTCGAGCAGAGCCTCGTCCTAAACGCCACCGGCCCGAGCACGCTGCGTCTGCTTCCGCCGTTGACGGTGTCCGCCAAGGAGGTCGACGAGGCGCTTGCGCGGCTCGAGCGCGCGCTTGGGGGCTCCGAGGGCGGGCAGGGCGGATAAGGTTCCGCGCGCGTGAACGCGTCTCGTCATCGAGGCGCCCGCCTCCCTTCACTATGAACGATTCACAACACGGCTTCCCCCAGTGCACAGCCTCCTACGAGGCCGATCCCGGCCAGGTGAATCGCGTTCTGCTGCTCTATTCGGGTGGCCTGGACACCAGCGTGATGCTCAAGTGGATCCAGGATCGCTACGAAGCGGAGGTCGTTTGCCTGACCGTGAACCTCGGCCAACCGGGAGAGGACTACGAGGTGATCGAGGGCAAGGCCAAGATACTGGGAGCGCTCGAGTGCCACATCGTCGACGCCCGTGAACAGTTCGCGCGTGACTACATCACGCCCGCCATCAAGGCCAACGCTCTGTATGGCGGCGGCTATCCGCTGTTCACGGCGCTCGGCAGGCCGCTCATCGCCAAGCTGGCCGTCGAGTATGCGCGTGCGAGCGGCTGCGACACGATCGCGCATGGGTGCACGGGCAAGGGCAACGACCAGGTCCGCATCGAGGCCACCGTCGCGACGCTGGCCCCAGAGCTCAAGGTGATCGCGCCGGTGCGCTCCTGGCAGATGGGCCGTGAGGAGGAGATCGCCTACGCGCGCGAGCACGGCATCCCGGTCAAGGGCGGGACCGAGATCGCGCCCTACTCCATCGACGACAACCTCTGGGGCCGCTCCTCGGAGGGTCGCTGGATCGAGGATCTCGACCACGCCCCGGAGGACGACGTCTTCCAGCTCGTCACCCGTCCCGAGCTCGCGCCCGATGAGCCCGAGACGGTCGAGATCGAGTTCGAGCGGGGCGTGCCGGTGGCCCTGAACGGCGAGCGGCTCGAGCTGGTCGAGCTGCTCGAACGAGCCGCGGAGATCGCCGCGCGCCACGGAGTCGGGATCGTCGATCACATCGAGGACCGCATCGTGGGCCTGAAGGTGCGCGACATCTACGAGGCGCCCGCGGCCGCCATCCTGCTGCCCGCGCATCAGGAGCTCGAGAAGCTCGTGTGCACGATCCACCAGAACCAGTTCAAGGGACAGCTCGACCGCCAGTGGGCCTATCTCGTATACGCCGGGCTCTGGTGGGAGCCGCTGCGCGCAGATCTCGACGCCTACATGGACAGCGTCAGCGAGCAGGTGACGGGCAGGATCGCCGTCAAGCTCTACAAGGGTCACGCTCGCGTCGTGACACGCTCCTCGCCCAACGCGGTCTACGACCAGGCGCTCGCCTCGTTCGGGGAGTCGGGCGGCCTTTTCTCGCAGACCGCCTCACCGGGCTTCATCGAGCTGTGGTCGCTGCAGTCGCGCATGGCCTGGCGCCTGCGCAACGAGCGCCGGACTTCTTGACGTCCGCCGCCGGGCGTACGCTGGCAAGCGATGGCTATGGCCGAGGCTGAAGGATGGCGGCGTAACGCCGACGAGCGCTTCCAAGAGGTCGAGGCTCGCGCCCGCATGGCCGAGGAGCGGCGTCTCGACGCAGAACGGCGCTGCTTTCAAGCCGAACGGCGGCGACTTGACGCCGAGCGGCGGCTGGCGTTGCTGGAGCGAGCTCTCCATGAGATAGGCCTCGCGAGCGCGCGTATGCGCCGGCTTGTAGTCGAGCTTGGCGGTCTCGCGGCGCGTCTTCGTCGCGCGCTCGAGCAAGCTCCGCCGTCGACCGACCGGCCGATCTCCGGCCCTGCCGTCGAGGCCGATCACCGTGTCGAGATGGCCGATGCCCTGGCCGCCGCCGTGGAGCGGCTGCGCACACGCGCAGCGACCGTCGACGAACCGGCGTCGTCGCTCCAGGTCGCGACCTCAGCGCAGTCCGCGCCAGCGCCCGCGCCCGTCGCGACGGCGCGCCCACGGCACAAGCACAGCCTGTCGGGGATCGCCCGCTGGCGTATCTGGCGCAAACAGCGGCGTAAGGCCTGAGAGCGAGGCTGGATCCGCCGCCGCGGGGCATACCATCCCGGTCGGTGACCGACCAGCTCTGCGCCCATCTTCACGTCCACTCCGAGTACTCGCTGCTCGACGGGGCGTGCAAGATCGAGGCGCTGGCCCAGCGCGCCGCCGAGTTCGGGCAGCCGGCGCTCGGGCTCACGGATCACGGCGCCATGAACGGGATGGTCGAGCTGCACAGAGCGTGCTCGAAGCACGGCGTCAAGCCGATCTTCGGATGTGAGATCTACCTCGTCGACGATCACACGGCCAGGGGTCCCGGACGTGTCGAGCGCAACCACCTGACGCTGCTCGCCGGCAACGACACCGGATATCGCAACCTCGTGCAGCTCTCCTCAGCGGGCTTCCTGGAAGGGCTGCACCGTGGCAAGCCGACGCTCGACCTCGCGCAGATAGAGCGGCACTCCGAGGGAATCATCACCCTGACCGGTTGCCTTGCCTCGCGCTTCTGCCAGAGGCTGCTCGACGACCGGCCAGCAGACGCGCGAGCCCACGCGGACGACCTCGTCCGCATCTTCGGAGCCGAGAACGTCTACTTCGAGCTCCAGAAGAACGGGCTCGCCGAGCAGGAGAAGTGCAACGAGGGCATCGTCCGGATCGCACGGGAGATGGGCGGCTCGCTGGTGGGGACCGGAGACGTGCACTATCTGCGCCGCGAGGACTACGACCATCACACCGCGCTGTTGTGCGTGCAGACCAAGAGCACGCTGGCGGCGCCCAAGATGACGTTTGAGACCAACGAGTTCTATCTGCGCGACAGCGCCGAGATGGTGGCCGCATTCGCTCAGTGGCCGGAGGCGATCGCGAGCACCGTGGAGATCGCCGAGCGCTGCTCGGTCGAGCTCGAGTTGGGCAAGCAGCTGATTCCGAGCTTCAAGACCCCCGACGCAAGCAGCGAGCGCGAGTATCTGCGCGAGCGGGTGCAGGAGGGATTGCGGGTCCGTTACGGCGACCCTCCGCCGGCGGAGGCGCGAGCGCGTGTGGAGATGGAGCTTGCCGTCATCGACCGCATGGGCTTCAACGCCTACTTCTTGATCGTCTGGGACTTCGTCAAGTTCGCCAAGGAGAACGGGATCGCCGTCGGGCCCGGACGCGGATCGGCGGCCGGCTCGATCGTCTCCTACTGCCTCGCGATCACTGACGTCGATCCGCTGCGCTATGACCTGCTGTTCGAGCGCTTCCTGAACCCCGAGCGCGTGTCGATGCCGGATATCGACATCGATTTCTCGGTGCGCGGGCGTGAGCGGGTCATGCGCTACGTCACCGAGAAGTACGGACGCGAGTCGGTTGCCCAGATCGTGACGTTCGGCAAGATGTTCCCCCGAGCGGCCACTCGCGACGCCGCTCGCGTCCTCGGCTACGACTACGGCGCCGGCGATCGCCTGGCAAAGCTGATCCCCGATCCGATCATGGGACGCGCGCCGTCGTTCGAGGATTGCCTGAAGAGCGGTGAACCGTTGCGCAAGGCCTACGACGAGGAGCCCGACGCCCGCAAGATCGTCGACGTCGCCAAGGGCCTGGAGGGGATCGTGCGCAACTCCTCGATCCACGCCGCCGCCGTCGTGATCGCTGACCGTCCCCTGACCGACATCGTTCCGCTGCAGCTGGCCGACGCCGGCGTCGACGAGGACGGAGAGCGCTCGTTCAGGACCGTCACGCAGTTCTCGATGAAGCCGATCGAGGAGATCGGCCTGCTCAAGATGGATTTCCTCGGTCTTCGCAACCTCGACGTGATCGAGGACGCGCTGGACATCATCGAGCGCTCGACGGGGAAGCGCCCGGACATGAGCACGCTGCCGCTCGACGATCCCCGCACGTATGAGATGCTCGCGCGCGGAGACTCGATCGGGGTGTTCCAGTTCGAGTCGGAGGGGATGCGCGAGGCGCTGAAGAAGGTCAGGCCGACCGAGTTCGAGGACCTGATCGCGCTCAACGCGCTCTACCGCCCGGGCGCGATAGACCAGATCCCGACCTACGCGCGCGGCAAGCACCAGCCCGAGGCGATCTCCTACCCCGACGAGCGCCTGCGCCCGATCCTCGAGTCCTCCAAGGGCGTGATCCTCTACCAGGAGCAGTCGATGCAGATCTCCAAGGAGATGGCCGGCTTCTCGGGCGCCAAGGCCGACGACCTGCGCAAGGCGATCGGCAAGAAGAACCGCGCGGCGATGGCGAAGCTCAAGCCCGAGTTCGTCGAGGGCTGCCGCGCATCGGGCACGAGCGAGCACGTGATCGAGTTCCTGTGGACCACCAACGAGAAATCGGCCGACTACTCGTTCAACCGCAGCCACGCCGCCTGCTACGCGCTGATCGGCTACCGCACCGCGTGGCTGAAGGCCAACTACCCGTCGGAGTACATGGCGGCGCTCATCTCCTCGGTCATGTCGACCAAGGACAAGGTGCCGTTCTTCGTCGCGCGCTGCGAGGAGATGGGAATCGAGATCCTCCCGCCCGACGTAAATCTCTCAGACCACGAGTTCACCGTTGAGACGCAGGACGCCTTGGGTGGCATGCCCGAGGCTAAGTCGGGCTTGGGCAACATCCGCTTCGGCCTGGATGCGGTCAAGGGAGTCGGCTATCAAGCGGTCGAGGCGATCAAGCGCGCGCGGGCCGAGGGAGGCCCATTCACATCGCTGTGGGACTTCTGCGAGCGCGTCGACAGCCGCGCCGTGAACAAGAAGGCGATCGAGGCCCTGGTCAAGTGCGGTGCGCTCGGCTCCACCGGCGCGACGCGCAAGGGCATGCTCGCGGTTCTCGAAACGGCCCAGGCGGCCGGTCAGAAGGCCCAGCAGGACGCCCTCATAGGGCAGGGCTCGATCTTCGATCTGCAGCCCGTCGCGAACGAGCCCGCGCGAGCAGCCCCCGGCGCCGGCTTGATGCGTCCAAGCCATCCGCCGATACCTACCGAGGAGTTCGACCAGGCAGAGCTGCTCTCGATCGAGAAGGAGGCGCTCGGCCTGTTCATCTCAGCGCACCCGCTCAAGCCGCTGCGCGAGGCGCTCAGGGCGCGCGCCGACTGCTCGCTTGCCGAGCTCGCAGCGCGCCGGGACAAGGACTGGGTGGTCGTCGGCGGGATCATCACGGAGTCCAAGCGCATTCGTACCCGCAACGGCGATCACATGATGTTCGCCACGCTTGACGATCTCGAGGGCTCCGTCGAGATGCTCGTGTTCGGCAAGGCGCTGTCCGAGAACGACGGCGCACTGGCCGTCGACCAGGTTGTGCTCGTGCGCGGGCGGGTCGATCACAAGGAGGCCGGCAAGACGTGCCTCATCGCCCAATCGATCGACACGTTCGCGCCCGGCGAGCAGGAGATCGAGCGGGCCAACAGCAGCGCCAAGAAGAGTCGGGCCATCGAGGTCTCGGCCGCCGAGCCCGTGCGTTTGCACGTCGATGCGGCGCGGCTGCCGGCGAGTGCCATCGAAGACGTCAAGGACATCATCGAAACCCACCGCGGAGCGGCCGAAGTCGTACTCGAGATGGTCACGAACGCCGGTACCCGCATCATGCGCCTCGGAGACGCCTATCGCGTGCAGAACACGGCAAGCGTCAAAGCCGAGCTCCAAAACGCTCTGACGATCGTGGACGCGTCGCATGCCCGCGTCCTCGCTCACTCGCGTGCTTAGCACGCCACGTTCGCTGCGTCCTTGGCCTGCTCGGTCCACGAACGTCAGGGCCGTGATCGATAGACTTAGTGCCTTGTGCCACGAGCGCGCAGGCCCTGCTCGCGCAGGCGCATCGCCAGTTTGATCTCCTCGCGGGTGGGACCGCTGCGATGCTCTCCCGGCGTCTCCAGCACGCACGGCAGATCCTGAAAGGCCGGCGTGGACAGGAATGCGGCGCAGCCCTTCTCGCCGAGCTCTCCCTCTCCGATGTTCGCATGCCGGTCGCGGTTTGAGCCGAGCGGGGTCTGTGAGTCGTTGAGGTGAAGCGAGCCGATCCGCTCGCGGCCGATCTTTGGGGAGATCTCATCGACCACCGCGTCCATGCCCTCATTCGTTCGGATGTCATAGCCGGAGGCGAACAGGTGGCAGGAGTCAAGGCACACGCCAAGTCGATCGCTCGCGCCGGCCGCGTCGATGAGAGCGGCGAGCTCATCGATCGAGCGCCCCAGGGTGCCACCGGCCCCCGCGGTGTTCTCCAGGTGTAGGGGGCAGCCCTCGCTTTCGGAGAGGGCGTGCTCGATCGCCTTGCCGGCCCGAGCGATCGCCCGCTCCGGATCGCCGGTCTTGGCCGATCCCGGATGCAGCACGACGCCATGCGCGCCGATCGCCTTGCCCGCTCGCAGCGAGTGAATCAGCGACGTCACCGACTTCTCGAGGATGTCGTCGTCGTCACTTGCGCAGTTGAGCAGGTACACCGCGTGTATCAGCACGGCATCGATCGGGCTTGCGTCCATCGCCTCGCGGAAGGCGGCGACGTCCTCGTCGCGATAGATCGTCGGCCGCCACATGCGCGGCGACTGGTTGAAGATCTGGATCGCTCGGCAGTCGCGCTCGATCCCGCGCTCGATCGCCTTCGCGAGACCCCCCGCCGGGGAGACGTGGGCGCCGATCAGCATTGGCCTTCGCTTCCGCGCCGCGGAGCGCCCGACGGACCGGTGGTCGCGAGGGATGGGAGCACGGCTAGCATGCCGCGCATCCTATGAGGCTGCGCTTCGCCCCATCCCCCACGGGTGCCCTTCACATCGGAGGCGCACGCACCGCGCTGTTCAACTGGTTGCTTGCACGGCATAGCGGCGGGCAGCTCGTGTTGCGCATCGAGGACACCGACCGCGAGCGCTCCACCCCGGAGAACGTCGAGCAGATACTCGATGCGCTGCGCTGGCTCGAGCTCGACTGGGACGAGGGCCCGATCTTCCAGAGCGAGCGCTCGGCGCGACATGAGGAGGCCCTTCGAGCGCTGCTCGAAGCCGGGCATGCGTATCGCTCGATGGTGACGGCGGATGACGTGAAGGCATACAAGCAGCGCCACGGCGCCGATCGCGGGTTCCGCGGCGAGCCCGAGAATGACGGCGCCGTCCGCCTGCGCGTGCCGGACGAGGGCGCCACGATCGTGCACGACGTGATCCGCGGCGACACCCGCTTCGAGCACGTCCACCTCGATGACCCTGTGATCGCTCGAGCCGACGGCTCGGTCCTCTACAACTTCGCGGTCGCGATCGACGATCTCGATGCCGGCATAACCCATGTCGTGCGTGGCGAGGACCACCTCTCGAACACGCCCAAGCAATTGCTCGTTCTGCGGGCCGCCAGAGAGGTTGGCTTCGGGGTGGATGCCCAGGAGCCGCTGTATGCGCACCTGCCGCTGCTGCATGGCCCGGATGGCAAGAAGCTCTCCAAGCGCCACGGCGCTGCCTCGGTGCAGGAGCTGCGCGACGCGGGATACCTCGCCGCGGCCGTGCGCAACTACATAGCCCTGCTCGGGTGGGGTGCCGGCGATGACGCGACCGTGCTTTCCACCGAGCAGCTGATCGAGCGCTTCACGCTGGAGCGCGTCAGCCGCAACCCGGCTCGCTTCGACGAGGCCAAGCTTCGCTGGCTCGACGGCGTCTACATCCGCAATATGACCGTTGCCGATCTCACGAGCCGACTGCTCGATTTCCTGCGCATCAGCGATCCGCCGGCGGCCGAGCTCGCCGAGTCCGACCACGCGATGCTGGAAGGCGCGGCGCGGATCAGCCAGGAGAAGATCCAGACGCTCGCCGACTTCTGGCCGCTGTCGAGCTTCTTCTTCGTGGAGCGTCCCGTCGAGCCGGCGGCTCGCGAGCGATGGCTCGGCGGGGAGGGCCTCGCCGCGTTGCGCGAGGCGCGCGCAGAGCTCGAGTCGGTGAGCGCCTTCCAGCTCCCCACGATCGCAGCTGGGCTGGAAGGCCTGGTGGAGCGTCGTGGGTGTAAGCCTCGCGAGATCTACCAGCCTGTGCGCGTCGCGATAGCAGGCACGACGATCTCGCCCGGGATCTTCGAGAGCGTCGCCCTGCTCGGTCGCGAGGAGACATTGCGCCGGATCGACCGCGCTCTCTGCGCAGGGTGAGCGGCCCTCGGAGATTCCCCAATCGGCAAGCGCCGGGTGTCACGAAGCTGGGGGTTGCGGAAAAGCCCGCCGGGGACTCAACCATTGGTCCACAGCTGCCGATATGAGACCTGACAGCGAACGGGTCGGCTCGGATGCCGCCCATCCGAAGGCGGTGTGATGCGCGTGCAGGCAGCAGCTTCAAAGCGAGTGGAAGATCGCGACGAGCGGGAGAGCCTCAAGGTCAGGGCCGCACGGCGATCCGTCGCCGCCGCCGGATCTGGCGAGCGCCATCAAAACGAGGGTCATGGGCGCCGCTTGACGCTGGCCTTCGACGCGCTCGACGGCTTCCCGGCGTTGTCGGAGTCTCGCAGCCGGCTGCTGTCGGTGGTCTCCAAGGACAACGTCGCAACCGCGGACATCGTCTCGACGGTCGAGTCGGACGTCGCCCTGATCATCGCCGTTATGCGCCTCGCCAACGAGGCCGCCGGTCCCGGCGAGCGCATCGAGACGGTCGTCGCGGCGGTCGAGCGACTCAGTCCGGAGGCCGTGCAGGCGACGGCGAACAGGGTTCGCACCTTCGACTTCTTCGAGCGTACGAATGGCTGGGAGACCGCGCCGGAGCGCTTCCGGTTGCACGCTCTGGCGACACAGCATGCCGCCGATAGCCTCGCCGTCGAGGTCGGCTACGAGCATCGCGACCGGCTGACGGTGACCAGTCTGCTGCACGACGTCGGCAAGCTCGTGCTTGCTCACGCATATCCCGGCTATGTCGCTCAGGTCCAGACGGATCTCGCGGCGCCCGAGAAGCGCCTGCATCGGGAACGGCGCGAGCTGGGTGTCGACCACGCGCTCGTCGGGGGCGTGCTCGCGCGTCGCTGGGGGCTGCCGGCATCGATAGCGACCGTTATCGAGCGCCACCACAACGCCGAGGAGCCGGGCGAGGCCGCGCTGGTACGCCTCGCCGACATGCTCGCCCACTACGCTCACGGCGCGCCGGTCTCACCAAACGAGATGCTCAGTTGCGCGCGCCTGCTCGGGCTCGGCCCGACGGAGCTGCGCAGGGTGATGTACGAGCTGCCGAACGCTCCAGCCCAGCGCCAGCGGATGGTGGATCCCTGTCCACTGTCCGGACGAGAGCTCGGCGTGCTGCAGCGGCTTGCCGAAGGGAAGGTCTACAAGCAGATCGCCCACGAGCTGACGCTCTCAACGAGCACGGTTCGCACGCACCTGCACAACATCTACGGCAAGCTCGGCGCCGTCGATCGCGCCCAGGCCGTGTTGATGGCCACAGAGCGAGGCTGGTTGTAGATCCGTAGCATCGCGCGGTGGTGGCGCGATGATCTCGATTACGAGTAAGTCTCCCTATGCCGTGGCGGCGCTGGCGGAGCTGGGGCGCAGCACGGGCAGCGAGCCGGTTCCGATCGGCGAGCTGGCCAAGCGGCGGGAGGTGCCCGTGCAGTTCCTCGAGCAGCTGTTCGCGGTGCTGCGGCGTGCTGGGATCGTCAGCTCGCAGCGCGGCGTGAAGGGCGGCTACCGGTTCGCTCGCGACTCATCGACGGTGAGCGTGCTCGAGATCGTAGAGCTGCTCGACGGCCCGCTCGGACGCGACGCCGAGGGCGTTTTCGCCGATGCGTCGAAGGCCGCGCGCGAAGTGCTCGAGCAGACCACGATCGCCGATGTGATCGAGCGCGAGGCCCGCGAGGCCGGCGCGAGCATGTACCACATCTGAGCGGCCCAGAGCCGAGTCGGCTATCACGCACGCGCGGCGGCCACTATTGTCGCCTGCTGTATGGGCTCAATTCCGATCAACATTGCGGAGCTGATCGGCAACACGCCGGTCATGCGCCTGAAGCGCATGCTCGAGGGAACGTCCGCGCAGGAGCACGGCGTGGAGCTGTACGCAAAGCTCGAGGCGTTCAATCCAGGTGGCAGCGTCAAGGACCGGATCGGCGTGGCCATGATCGAGGCCGCTGAGGCCGAGGGCCGGATCGAGCCGGGTCGCACCACGATCGTCGAGGCTACGAGCGGCAACACGGGGATCGCGCTCGCTTTCGTTTGTGCCGCCAAGGGCTATGACCTCGTCCTTACGCTTCCCCAGGGGATGAGCCGCGAGCGCGAGATCCTGTTGAAGCTGTATGGGGCGAGCGTGCGGATAACGGAGTCGCTCGGCGGCATGCAGGAGGCGGTGCAGGCGGCGAAGGCGATGGCGCGCGACCCGGATGTCTTCCTACCGGACCAATTCTCGAATCCCGCCAATCCGCAGGCCCACCGGCGCACGACCGGCCCGGAGATCGAGCGGGCGCTGGACGGGCGGATCGACGTGCTCGTCGCCGGAGTGGGTACGGGAGGCACGATCACCGGGGTCGGGGAATACCTGCGCGAGCGCAACCCGAAGCTCGCGATCATCGCGGTCGAGCCGCGCGGCTCGGCGGTTCTGTCCGGTGGCCGGCCGGGTCCGCATCGGATACAGGGGATCGGCGCGGGCTTCGCGCCGCTCGTGCTGAACCGCGAGTTGATCGACGAGGTGATAGCGGTCTCCGACGAGGATGCGATCCAGACCGCCTGGACGTGCGCGCGTCGCGAGGGGCTGCTCGCCGGGATCTCATGCGGAGCCGCGCTGTGGGCGAGCATGCAAGTGGCCATGCGCGCCGAGTCCGGTGGCAAGCGGATCGTGACGATCATGCCGGACTCGGGCGAGCGCTACATCTCGCAGGCGTTCTTTGCACCGATCTAGAGCTGATCGGAGGCCGTCGCGGGGGCGTTTCGGGCGGGCCGTCGACGGCGCTACGCTTTGAGCATGCTCGGCATCGGGACTGTCGCGCGGGTCGCGAAGGAGCTTCGCCGCGACGTGGCCGCGGCCCGCGACCGCGATCCCGCCGCGCGCGGTGTCGGACCGGTCGAGATCGTGGCGACCTGGCCCGGCATACAAGCCCTGCTCAGCCATCGCGTGGCTCATGCGCTGCACATGGCCGGCGTTCCGCTTCTGCCGCGCGCGATCGCGCTCGTGTCGAGGGCGCTCACCGGGATCGAGGTCCATCCCGCTGCGCGCATAGGGGAAGGCCTCTTCATTGATCACGGCTCAGGCGTTGTGATCGGAGAGACCGCCGAGATCGGCAGCGACGTGACCCTCTATCAGGGCGTCACGCTCGGCGGCACCGGGTTTGCGACCGGCAAGCGCCACCCGACGATCGAAGACAACGTGACGATCGGCTCAGGCGCCAAGCTGCTCGGACCGATCACGATCGGCCACGGCGCCAAGATCGGCGCCAACAGCGTCGTGATCACGGACGTCCCGCCGAACTCCACGGTCGTGGGCAACCCGGGCCATCCAGTCCGCGTGGAAGGGCGCCGTCCCGAGGGTCCGGACGCCGATTGGATACACCTGCCCGACCCCATCGCGGAGGCGATTCAGGGGCTTGCCGCGCGCATCGGAGAGCTCGAGCGGATGGTCGCGGAGCTGTCCGGAGAGAAGGCCGGGCCGCCGGCTGAAGTGCGTCCGCTGCGGACCGTCAAGGGGCCGAACCCGGCGGGCGGCTGAGCGCGCCGCCGTTGGTGATGCGTGCTTCGCGTGCGACGTTCTCGACACGCGAGATCCTCGGGCGCGCGGCATGTTGAGCTAGTAGAAGACGGTTCGACAGCGGTGTCGCGGCTTGGCCTTGTACTCGGGCGCCTGGCCGCGCGTCCACAGCCACGTGTCGATCGCGCGCGCCGGGACGCCCGTTCGCTTTGAGATGAGCTCGCACGCGTGCACGGCGCACGCGCGGATCTCGCTCTCCGGGCCGCCGATCGTCAGGCGTTCGCCGGCGTCGATCGCGGCCGAGAGCGCCTTGTCGTAGAGGAGTACGCCATCGCAGCGAAGCACGTGCGGGACGAGGTTGTCGGCGAAGATCGTCAGGCGATCGAGGTCGTCGAACTCGGCGACACCGGCGAGCGCGAGGTCGCTGGCAACAATCTGGGCGCGCTTATAGAAGCCGCGGTCGTCGAACATCGCCATGCCGTGCACGAGCGTATGTGCCAGGCGCTCGGCTGAGCGCCCGACCGCCGCCACGACGTCGAGTGTGCGGCGCTCCCCAAGGAAGCGCCCCAGCTCGCGCAGGGCCTGGGCGTAGAGGTTCATCAGCTCGCTGTCGGGCCCCTGATCGAGTATGTCGGCGATCTCGCTTGTGGTTACGGTGCGCAGCCAGGCGGCGGTCGGCGGGCCGGCGGCGCGAACATGGTCGGCGAGCGACCAGGACACGGTGTAGTAGCCGCCGAGCGGCCTGCCCTCCCACGATCGCTTGCGCAGCGTCGGAAACCAGCCCGACCCGAAGTTGATCGCGTCGAGCGCGAGTATGTAGTCGGCCACATCCGCCGGCTCGCCCTCGAGGTAATGGAACTCCGGATGCAGCGCCGCGGGCGGTGCGGGCTCGAGCTCGCCGAGCGCGTCCAGGTCGATGCGCACGTGTTGGGCCGTGGCGGCCACCTTTTCGCAGTGCGCACGTACTTCGTCTGTGAGGCTCACACCCACACGTTATGCCCTTCGGCGCCGGCTGCCGACGCCGCTTCTATGCTCCCGGAGATGTCGGAGAACCGCCAGCAAGATCGCGTCGAGGCGCTGCTCGAGGGCCTGAACGAGCCCCAGCGAGAGGCCGTTACGCACGGCGAGGGACCCCTCCTGATCCTGGCCGGCGCGGGTAGCGGCAAGACGCGCGTGCTGACCCACAGGGTCGCGTTCTTGATCTTCACCGGCCAAGCCAAGCCGAATGAGATCCTCGCGATCACGTTCACGAACAAGGCGGCGGGGGAGATGCGGCGACGCGTGGAGCGCCTGCTCGGAGCGGACACGCGGGGCATGTGGCTGATGACGTTCCATGCCGCCTGCGCGCGGATCCTGCGCGCCAAGGGTGAGTTGCTCGGCTACACGAGCCGCTTTACGATCTACGACCAGGCGGACACGCGCCGCCTGGTAAAGCGCTGCATGGATGAGCTGGGGGTGGACCCCAAGCGGTTCGCGCCGTCGGTCGTCCAGAACCAGATCTCATCCGCCAAGAACAGGCTGCTCGACGCGGACTCCTATGCGCTGGACGCGGGACCCGGCTTCGGCGAGATGGCGAGCGAGGTCTACAGGCTCTATGAGCGCGAGCTGTCGCGGATGAACGCGATGGACTTCGACGATCTGCTGTTTCGCACGGTCAACCTGTTCGAGCTGCACGAGGACGTGCGCACCCGCTATGCCGGCGCCTTCAGGCACGTGCTCGTCGATGAGTACCAGGACACGAACTACGCTCAGTATCGACTGCTTCAGCTGCTCGTGGGCGGTGGGCGGCGCGAGCCGCTGAGAGGTGAGCGGGTGGACATCCCCGGTCATCGCAACCTGGCGGTCGTGGGCGACGACAGTCAGTCGATATACGGCTTTCGCAGCGCCGACATACGCAACATCCTCGACTTCCAGAAGGACTTCCCGGACGCTCGCGTGGTCAAGCTGGAGCAGAACTACCGCTCTACACAGACGATCCTTGACGCCGCCAATGCAGTGATCGCGAACAACCGGGGAGGGATCGCCAAGCATCTGTGGAGCGATCTCGGGCGGGGGAGCCCGATCAGGCTGCGCGGTTGCGATGACGAGCACGCCGAGGCGCGCTTTGTGGTCGGCGAGATCGAGCGACTCGTCGACGAGGGCGCCTCGCGCGCCGAGATCGCCGTGCTCTACCGCACCAACGCGATCTCGAGAGTGATCGAGGACGCGCTCGTGCGAACCAAGACCCCCTATCAGGTGATAGGAGGCACGAAGTTCTACGAAAAGGCGGAGATCAAGGACGCGATGGCGTACCTGACGTGGCTGTCCAACCCGTTCGACGTGGTCAGCTTCCAGCGGATCGCAAATTCTCCAAGGCGCGGGCTCGGGCAGACGTCGCTGTCGCGAATAGTCGCCCACTCCGCCAGCGTCGGAGAATCGATCTGGGGGGTTGCCGCGGCGGCCGAGCGCACCCCTGGCTTGGGCGCTGCGGCCGTCAAGTCGCTGCAGCGCTTCATGGGCACTATGGAGGAGCTGGCGGCCCTGCTCGCCGAGGATGTGCCGGTGGGCGATCTGATGGAAGCGACGCTCTCGCGCACCGGCTATCTGGAGGCGCTGGAGTCCGAGGCGGTCGGAGGGGGAGAGAAGTCGCTGGAGGCGCAGGGGCGCATCGAAAACCTCCAGCAACTCGTCGAGGTGGCGCACGAGTTCGACGCGAGCGCGCTGGCTCGGGAAGACACCCTCGACCACTTCCTGCAGGAGATCGCGCTCAAGTCCGACTCGGACACGCGTCGCGACGATGAGGGTCTCGTCACGCTGATGACGCTTCACAATGCCAAGGGGCTCGAGTACCCGATCGTGTTCGTCGTCGGGTGCGAGCACGGCGTATTCCCGCATCAGCGCGCGATCGACGAGGGGGGCCTCGAGGAGGAGCGGCGCCTCTTCTACGTGGGCGTGACGCGCGCGATGCGCGAGCTGTACCTGACGTATGCGCGCCGGCGAGCCGTGTTCGGCCAGCCCACGTTCGCGCTGGCGAGCGAGTTCATCGAGGAGATCCCCTCGGAGCTGCTCGCGAGGGACGAGCCGCTCGTGCCGAGGCCCGGAGCCATGAGCCCGGGCCGGCGTGAGGCCGCGGCGGTCGGCGCGTGGAGGGCTCCTGTCAACGGAGCCTCGGCGCGGCGCGAGCGCAGCGCAGGCGCCGCGGTGCAGTTCAGTCTCGGAGAGGACGTCATTCATGCCGCCTTCGGCGAGGGCGTCGTCACCGGCGTCGAGCCGGGCGGGATCATCGTGGTGCGCTTCGCCGGCGATGGGTCCGAGCGCAAGCTGATGGCTGACTACGCGCCGGTGACCAGGCGGGGGTAGTTCGTCCCCATATCTTGATCAGGACAACCGGGTCGCATGCGACCCGGTTCCGGACCGTGCATGCACGGTCCGGCCGGATGGTGCATGCACCATCCGGAACATCATCAATACGATCCGGGCCATGACCGCAACGATCATCGACGGCAAGGCGATCGCCGCGCGGGTGCGCGCGGAAGTCGCTGAGCAGGTGAGCGCGCTCACCGAGCGGATCGGGCGGCCGCCCGGTCTTGCGACGGTGCTCGTGGGCGAGGACCATGCGTCGGCCGTGTATGTGGGCGGCAAGCAGCGTGCCTGCGCCGAGGTCGGGATCAGGCCGTTCGACGAGCGCCTCCCCGCGAGCGCCTCCTTCGATGAGGTGGCTGAGCTGCTGCGGCGTCTGAACGACGACCCGGCCGTCAGCGGAGTGTTGCTGCAGCTGCCCGTGCCGGGTCATCTCGACGGGCCGGCGCTGACAGGACTCATCGACCCGCTCAAGGACGTCGATGGGCTGACTCCGGTCAACGCCGGCCTGCTCTCGCTGGGCCGCCCCGGACTGCGGCCCTGCACCCCCTCCGGCGTGATGGAGCTGCTGGCGAGCGCAGACGCTCGGCTCGAGGGCGCCGAGGCGGTCGTAGTGGGGCGCTCGAACCTGTTCGGCAAGCCGATGGCCCAGCTCCTGCTGGAGGCGAACGCCACGGTCACCGTGTGCCATTCGCGCACCCGCGATCTGCGCGAGGTGTGCGCGCGCGCCGATGTCCTGATCGCTGCCGTCGGCCGTCCCCGATTGGTGGGGCGCGAGCACGTCAAGCCGGGCGCGATCGTGATCGACGTCGGCATGAACCGCCTGACGCCCGAGGAGGCCGGGACGGCGAGCGGGCTCGTCGGGGACGTGGACTTCGACGCGGTCCGAGAGCTTGCCCGCGCCATCACGCCGGTGCCCGGCGGCGTCGGGCCGATGACGATCGCGATGCTCTTGCGCAACACCCTCCAGGCGGCTCGCTCGCAGGCGGATATCGCTGAAGCGGCGCCGCAGGAGGCCGGCGCGCGATGAGCCTGCGACGGATGCGCACGGGCGAGCTGACAGCCCTCATCGGCGCGGTCGGCGTGATCGTCTCGCTCACGCTGCGCTGGTATGAAGCGCCCAGCGGATCGCTCACTGCCTGGGGCACCTTCGGAGTCGCGGTCGTCGTGCTGATGCTCTCCGCGCTCGCGGCCCTCCTGCTTGTCTTTGCGACGGTTACCGAGCGCTCGACCGCTCTGCCCGTGGCTGCCGCGGTGTGGAGCACGGCATTCGGGGTCGCGGGCGTGATCGCGGCGCTCGTGCGCGTGCTCGAGCGACCTGACGGGGCGAGCGCGCTGTGCGCGGGCGCATGGCTGGCGCTGGCCGGCGCGATCCTGATCCTGGCCGGCTCGTGGCAATCGATGCGCGATGAACGCACGGGCCTCTATCCGCCCGCCAGCCCCGAGCCGCGCGAGCCTCCGCCGGCGTGAGCCTCTGACCGGTGAGCCGTCGAGCGCATGGGCGTCGGGACGTCGAGCGTCCGCACACGGCCACGGGGATGATCGCTCGTAGAATGCGCGCCGATGATCGATCGCGATGAGGTACTCCATGTCGCGCGCCTCGCGCGCCTCGCGCTGAGCGAGGAGGAGATCGAGCCGATGGCCCGTGAGCTGTCGGGCGTGCTCGACCACATCGCCAAGATCGAGGAGATCGATCTCGACGGTGTGCCGCCGACCTCACACGTTGTCGAGGTGACCGGCCGGCTGCGTGCCGATGAGCCATGCGAGTCGCTGCCGCGCGAGGTAGCGCTGGCCCAGGCGCCCGCCGTGAGTGGCGGCGGGTTCCTCGTACCCAGCCCTCAGGCATGAGCGTCATGGGCGCGTATGGCGGCGCTGTGCGGTGTCCTCGGTCGCTTATGTGCCAAGCACACCGCGCTCCCTGCGTCCTTGCCCAGCTTGCCCTACGCGCCCATGACTGAGGATTTGATTCGCCTGAGCGCCGCCCAGGCGGCGCAGGCGCTTGCGGCGGGCGAGCTGGACGCAAGCGAGCTGTTCGGCGCGTATCGGGCCCGTGCACAAGCCGACGAGCTGAACTGCTTCACATGGCTGGCTCAGGAGCCCGCGCCTGTCGCATCGAACTCGCCGTTCGGCGGTGTGCCGCTCGCCGTCAAGGATCTCTTCTGCACCGAGGGGGTGCCGAGCCAATCGGGCTCGCGCATCCTCGAGGGCTACCTGCCTCCGTACACGGCGACCGCGGTCGCGCGCCTTCAGGGCGCAGGGGCGACTCTGCTTGGCAAGACCAACCAGGACGAGTTCGCGATGGGCTCCTCAAACGAGAACTCCGCGTTCGGCCCGGTGCTCAACCCGTGGGACCGCACGCGCGTGCCGGGAGGCTCCTCGGGCGGCAGCGCCGCCGCCGTCGCCGCGGGCCTCGCGCCGTGGGCGTTGGGCACGGATACGGGCGGCTCGATCCGCCAGCCCGCCGCACTGTGCGGGATCGTAGGAATGAAGCCCACATACGGCGCGGTCTCGCGCTACGGCATGATCGCGTTTGCGTCCTCGCTCGATCAGGCCGGGCCGCTGACGCGCGACGTGACCGACGCCGCGCTGATGCTGCGCCACATGATCGGGCGCGACGAGCGCGATGCGACCTCACTGAGATTTCCCGAGAAGATCGAGCTGCCGCATGCCGACCGTCTCGACGGAGTGCGCCTCGGCGTGCCGGCCGAGCTGAGCGGGGAGGGCATCGAAGCGGGCGTGCTGGAGCAATTTCAGCGCGCGCTCACGCTCGCCCGGGAGCTCGGCGCCACCGTCAACACAGACGTGAAGCTGCCGCACGCGCCTCACGGCCTGTCGGCCTACTACGTGATCGCGCCGGCCGAGGCCTCCTCGAACCTTGCGCGCTTCGACGGGGTGCGCTACGGCCTGCGCGCGCCGGACGGCCAGGACCTCGTCGGGATGTACACGCGTACCCGCCACGACGGCTTCGGCGCGGAGGTCAAGCGGCGCATCATGCTCGGCACCTACGCCCTGTCGGCCGGTTATTACGACGCCTACTACGGCCGGGCCCAGCGGGTGCGCACGAAGATCGTCGAGGATTTCCGCTCCGCCTTCGAGCAGGTCGACTTCATCGTGACCCCCACGACGCCGGGGATCGCGTTCGGGTTAGGCGAGAAGACCAAGGATCCATGGTCGATGTATTTGAACGACTACCTGACCGTGCCGATGTCCCTGGCCGGCATACCCGCCATATCGATTCCCTGTGGCCTGAGCGAGCCGAGCGCCGATCCTGAGCGCGAGGCCAGACCGC
This sequence comes from uncultured Solirubrobacterales bacterium, assembly GCA_963714635.1. Lineage (GTDB taxonomy): Bacteria > Actinomycetota > Thermoleophilia > Solirubrobacterales > Solirubrobacteraceae > Palsa-744. The sequence goes on from CAVQPM010000001.1 coordinate 50,763, forward strand.
TCCCGGTCGGGCTCCAGCTCGCGGGGCCGGCGTTCAGCGAGAACCGCCTGCTGGACGCCGCCCATGCGCTGGAGCGCGCGATCGGGTTCAACAACTCGCTGGTGCGCGCGTGACCAACTTCGAGCCCGTCATAGGCCTGGAGATCCATGTGCAGCTCTCCACCCGCACAAAGATGTTCTGCGGCTGCGAGCTGTCCTTCGGAGAGTCTCCCAACACGCGCACCTGCCCGGTCTGCCTGGGCCTCCCGGGCGCACTGCCGGTCGCCAACGCGCGTGCGATCCACTTCGGCCTGATGATCGGCCTCGCGCTCGAGTCCGAGCTCGCCCCGCGCTCGATCTTCCACCGCAAGAACTACTTCTATCCCGACCTGCCCAAGGGCTATCAGATCTCCCAGTACGACGAGCCGCTGTGTCGCGGCGGGCGGCTCGGCGACGTGCACATCCATCGCGTCCATCTGGAGGAGGACGCCGCCAAGCTCGTGCACGTCGGAGAGAGCGGGCGCATCCATGCATCCGATGCCTCGATCGTCGACTTCAACCGCGGCGGCACTCCGCTCGCCGAGATCGTCACTGAGCCCGACCTGCGCTGCGCCGAGCAGGCCGGGGAGTGGCTGCGGCTGCTGCGGGTCACGCTGCGCCGGCTCGGGGTCTCAGACGTGAACATGGAGGAGGGCTCGCTGCGCTGCGACGCCAACATCTCGGTGCGCCCGGCCGGCTCGAGGGAGATGGGGACGAAGACCGAGCTGAAGAACATGAACTCGTTTCGCTTCATCGAACGGGGGATCAGGGCCGAGATCAAGCGCCAGGAAGAGATCCTTGGGAGCGATGGGCGGGTCGTTCAGGAGACGCTTCACTTCGACCCGGGCACAGGCAGGATCACGACGCTTCGCTCTAAGGAGCAGGCCCACGACTACCGCTACTTCCCCGAGCCGGACCTCGTCCCGGTGGCGGTGAGCGAGGAGATGATCGAGACAGCGCGCGCCGCGATGCCCGAGCTGCCGGTGGCGCGTGCCGAACGCTTCGAGCGCACGATCGGCCTCACCGAGGATGTCTCACACGCTCTCGCCTTCCGTCCGGAGCTGGGCGACTATTTCGAGGCCGCGCTCACTGCTGCGCCGGCCGAGGTCCCGCCCCCAAAAGAGCAGGTTCAGGTGTTGGCCAATCTGATCATCAACGAGTTGCCGCCGAGACTCGGCCCGGACGTGAGTCCGCTCGACTCTAAGGTGACGCCCGAGGCGATGATCACCGTTTCAGGGACGCTCAGCAGCAAAGAGGTCAGTGTCGGGGCCGCGCGCCAGGTGCTCGATCGACTCGTGACAGAGGGAGGCGACCCTCTCGCGATCATCCGGGCCGAGGGCCTGGAGGCGATCGGCGGCGGCGATGAGCTGGCCGAGGTCGTGGCGGCCGCGATCGCCGCCAACGAGGCCGCCGCCGAGAAGATCCGTGCGGGCAACGCCAAGGCGATCGGCCCGATAGTGGGCTATGTGATGCGCGAGACGAAGGGAAGGGCCGACGGGGGCGAGGTCACGCGCCTCGTGCACGAGCAGCTCGGCGTCTGAGCAGTCGCCCGATCAGGGAGCGTTCTGAGGTAGGCTGGGAGCATGGATCAGTCGCACACAGAGAGTGACTCAGGCGTAGGGCGGTTCGGAAAGCACCTTCTGGCGATCATCGTCCTGCTGCTCGCGGCCTGGATCGTGATCAAGCTCGTGGTCGGCATCGTCGCGGCGCTGTTCGTGCCGCTGCTGGTGATCGGCGCGATCGTCGCCTTCATCTGGGCGTGGCGCGTCCTGTTCTAGTCGACGCCGCCGTGGTTGCCTTGGCGCCTGCCCGCTCCGCCGCGCCGCGATGGGCTACGTAGTCATCGCCCTCTGCTTCGGCCTCGCCGGCGGCATCGTCGGCAAGATCAAGGGCAGCTCGTTTTTGCTGTGGTTTCTGATCTCGGGGGCTGTGCCGATCCTCGGCCTGCTTGCCGCGATCGCGTATCGCTTCGAGCGCGACGAGCCGCGCCGGCTCTGCCCGAAATGCGGGCGCGTGACGAAGGTCCATGACGCGCTCTGCACGCGCTGCGGGGAGGAGCTCGAGTTTCCCGAGCAGCCGATCGCCTCCGAATCGCTCGAGCGCGAGGCGACTTCGCACGGAGGCTGATCTCGCGCTCGCGGGACAAGGCGTACGTAGGCCATGTTTAGGCGGTCCTAAGCGGGCTTCTCGCATAGGCTGTCTCGACAGCCCATGAACACGCAACTGAAGGCCCCGCCGAGGGACGCCCACCACCATCGCGAATCGCTCACAGCTCGCTTGATCCACAGGGCCGGCTTCGAGACCGAGCACGATTTCGTGCTGCGCGTGGTGCAGCCCGCGCTCGTCGGCATGATCGACGGGACCGTGTCCTCGCTCGCGCCGATCTTCGCGGCCGCGATCGCTTCCAACTCCCACACGGCCCTGCTCGTCGGCTTCTCCACGGCGCTCGGCGCGGGCGTGAGCATGGGCTGGTCGGAGGCCCTCTCCGACACCGGGGAACAGACCGGTCGCGGCTCGGCGTGGGTGCGCGGCGCCATCACCGGCGGGATGACCACCTTGGGAGGCATTTTTCACACGCTGCCGTTCTTGATCTCAAACGTTCACCACGCCCTCGTCGTGGCGGGGATAGTCGTCGCATTCGAGCTGTTCGCGATCGCGTGGGTGCGCTACCACTTCCTGCGCGTCTCGATGCGCTCCTCACTGCTCGTCGTGACCGTCGGCGGCGCGATCGTGCTAGCGATCGGCGTCGCCATCGGCAGCTCTTAGCGGTCCGATGACCGGCGCCAGGCGGTGTCCTCGGTCGCTCATGTGCAGAGCACACTTCGCTCCCTGCGTCCTGGCCTGGCTTGGTCCTCGGACCGCTAAGCCGAAGGGGTTTGGCGAAACCCCACTGGTACACTCGGCTTTACCGAAAGCGGGGGCCTGCCGACTGCCCTCGCCGTTTTAGTGTCCTCGAGCACAAGGAAAGGAGGTCGGTGCCATGCGCGCGGTCGATGCCCTGATGGAATGCCTGAAGGCGGAGGGTGTTGACGTCGTCTTCGGCCTGCCCGGCGGCGCCAATCTCCCGACATACGATGCCTTCGTGGACGGCGGCATCCGCCACATTCTCGTGCGCCACGAGGCCGGTGGCGGCCACGCCGCCGAGGGCTACGCCAAGGCGACGGGAAGGGTCGGCGTGGCGTTCGCCACGAGCGGTCCCGGCGCGACCAATCTGATCACGCCGATCTGCGACGCGATGATGGATTCGGTGCCGGTCGTGTTCATCACCGGCCAGGTTCGCACCGAGCTGCTCGGCACCGACGGCTTCCAGGAGGCGGACACGATCGGGATAACGATGCCGATCGTCAAGCACTCCTTCATGATCCAGAGCCCCCTGGAGATCCCGCGTGCGATCCACGAGGCCTTCTACGTGGCGCGCACCGGCAGGCCGGGCCCGGTGCTCGTGGACATTCCTCAAGACCTCTCCCGCGCCGACATCTCCTATGAGCCGGTGACCGACATCCGCCTGCCCGGCTATCAGCCGACGCTCGAGGGCAACCAGAAGCAGATCCGCCAGGCCGCCAAGGCGCTCGCCGCCGCACAGCGCCCCGTCATCTACGCGGGCGGCGGCGTCGTGAATGCGAATGCGGCCGAGGAGCTCGCCGAGCTCGCGAGCTGCGACCGCTTTCCCGTCACCTGCACGCTGATGGGTCTTGGCGCCTTCCCGGCGCGCGGCGCAGACGGCGCACCGCATCCGCAGTGGCTCGGCATGCTCGGCATGCACGGCACGCGCGCGGCCAACTACTCGATGGACGAGGCCGACCTGATCTGCGCGGTGGGCGCGCGCTTCGACGATCGTGTGACAGGAAAGCTCTCGGAGTTCGCCCCGCGCGCCAAGTTCATACACATCGACGTCGACCCGGCTGAGATCTCCAAGAACGTGCCGGCCCACATCCCGATCGTTGGAGACGCCAAGCACGTGCTCGCCAAGCTGGCGGTCGAGTACCGCGCGCTCAGCCCCGACCCCGCGCGCCTGGATGAGTGGTGGAGCCGCATCGAAGCCTGGCGCGAGAAGCATCCGCTCTCATTCCAGGACAGCTCCGATAACGAGATCAAGCCGCAGTACATGATGCAGGCGCTGTTCCAGGCCACCGGCGGGGAGGCGATCGTCACGAGCGACGTCGGCCAGCACCAGATGTGGGCGGCGCAGTACTACGACTTCCCCAAGCCGCGCCGCTGGATCAACTCGGGCGGCCTCGGCACGATGGGCTTTGGCCTGCCTGCCGCCATGGGCGCCGCGATCGGCTGCCCCGACCGGACCGTCTGCTGCGTCGCCGGTGACGGCTCCGTTCAGATGAATGCCCAGGAGCTCGCAACGTGCGCTCAGGAGAAGATCCCGATCAAGGTGTTCATCATGAACAACGGCTATCTCGGGATGGTGAGGCAGTGGCAGGAGCTGTTCTGGGACCGTCGCTACAGCCACGTCGAGATGGGCCCCTATCCCGACTTCGTCAAGCTGGCCGAGGCCTATGGCGCGACCGGTATGCGTTTCGAGGACAAGACGACGCTCGTCGAGGACATCAAGCGCGCCATCGAGATCGAGGGGCCGGTGGTGGTCGACGTGAAGGTGACCCGCGAGGAGAACACCTATCCGATGATCCCGGCCGGCCAGCCGGCTCGGGAGATGGTGGGATGATCGTGTCCGAGCGTTTGCCTGTGAACGTGTCTGGGGATCGGACGTGCGCGGACGATTTCCAGACACGTTCCAAGGACGACGGGGGACTCTGATGGGAGAGCCTGCCACCAGGGAGCCGCTCAGCCTCGAGGAGCTGCAGGCCTCGGGCAATGTGCGGACCGGCCGCAAGCACGTGCTGTCGATCCTCGTTGAGAACAAGTCGGGGGTGCTGACCCGCATTGCCGGCCTGTTCGCAAGACGCGGGTTCAACATCGACACTCTCACGGTCGGACCGACCGACGATGAGGACATCTCGCGGGTCACGCTGACCGTGGACGGCGCGCTGCATCCGATCGATCAGGTGACAAAGCAGCTGCACAAGCTCGTCAACGTGCTGAAGATCAGGGACCTCGAGCCGACAGACACGGTCGCGCGCGAGCTCGCCCTGTTCAAGATCTCAGCCGACGGCTCGCAGCGAGGTGAGCTGATGCAGATCACCGAGATCTTCAGGGGCAAGGTCGTCGATGTCACGAAGCGCTCGGTGATCATCGAGGTGACAGGCACGACCGACAAGATCGAGGCGTTCGAGAGCATGGTGCGGCCGTTCGGACTGATCGAGATGATGCGCACCGGTGAGATAGCAATAGCTAGGGGAAGAGGGGAGACTTAGTGGTCCGCTCGGTGGTCCGTCCGGAACGCTGAGCCGATGACGGTCACCGTCGGCGAGCGATCGCCGTTCACTCTCTCCGACGCACAGCGCGAGCGCCTGCGTGCCAGGATCGATCTCGCTCTCCAGCGCGCGCGACGTACCGGCAAGGCGACGCTCGCGGCTCTCACACTCCTTTTGCCGCCGGACACGGACCCGGCGGCCGTCGTGTGCCACTCGCGCCGCGCGGGCGAGCCGTGGTTCGTCTTCGAGCAGCCCGACAGGGGCGGCTTCGCGCTCGGCTGCCTGGGTGAGGTGGCGTGTCTCACGGGCTCGGGATCCGAGCGCTTCGCCAACGTGGCCGATCGCTGGCGTGCGATGGCGGCAGCCGCGGTCGCCGACCAGCCTGGAGACGGTGAGGGCGGTGGGCCGATCGCGGTCGGCGGCTTCGCTTTCTCGCCTGAGGGGGGCGCAACACCCGCGTGGAGCGGCTTCGAGCCCGCGTCGCTCGTGGTGCCCGAGGTCGCACTCATCCGCGAGGAGAGGCGCGTGCGTCTGACGATTGCCGCGCTCGTCCAGCCGGACGACGTGGCCCAGGAGCTCGTCGCCGGTCTGGAGCGCAGGCTCGCCGAGCTGTCGGGGGGGCCGCTCCCCCTGCTCGACCCGGCGCCCACCGGCCGCTACCAGGTTGCGGGTGGAATGCCGCCCGAGCACTATGAGGCCGCTGTCGCGCGCGCAGTCGAGCTGATCAGGGCCGGGCGCATGGAGAAGATCGTGCTCGCACGCGACGTGCATGTTCACGCGCCCCGCGAATACGACCCCGCGGCGGTGCTCGGCGTGCTGAGGGATGCGTTCTCCTCATGCTTCGTATTCTGCGTCGGCCGCGAGGACGCTGCGCTGATCGGCGCGAGCCCCGAGCTGCTCGTGCGCAGAGAGGGCCAGCGCGTGAGCACGATCGCGCTGGCGGGCTCCACGCGCCGCAGCGCCGACCCCGCTGTGGACGCGCACCTTGGGGAGAGGCTGATGCGCGACGCAAGCTACCGCGAGGAGCACGCGATCGTCGCGCGGCGGATCGAGCGCACGCTCAATCCATACGCGATCTGGGTGGCCGCCGCCCCCGAGCCGTCGCTCGCCCAGATAGCCAACATCCAGCACCTGGCAACCCCGATCCGCGCGCAGCTCGCCGCTCCGATCGAGGCGATCGAGCTGGCCGGCCTGATGCATCCCACGCCCGCGGTCGGCGGTGAGCCCGCAAGCACGGCGCTCGAGCTGATCCCGGCGCTCGAGGGCCTGGACCGCGGCTGGTACTCGGGCCCTGTCGGCTGGACCGACGCCTCCGGCGACGGCGAGTTCTGCGTGGCGCTGCGCTGTGCCCTGTTGCGCGGAAACGTCGCCCGCTGTTACGCCGGCAACGGCATCGTGCGCGAGTCGGACCCGGCCGCCGAGCTGGCTGAGACGGAGATCAAGCTGGCCGCGCTGCTCCCGCTTCTCAGCTCCTGATCGCGCCCGTCACGGCGTCCCACAATCGGCGGTGAAGCTGCCCATTCGCCTGGCGATCGGTGCGGACTTCGACAATGGATGAGGTGGGAGCGGCGAGCGCTCGCTCCAGCGCCGCGCGGAAGCTCGCGACGCTTTCGGCCCGCTCGTGGGTCAGGCCGTATAGGGCGGCTGCCTTCTCGAAGACCATTCCGGTTGGGGTGGCGATGTGGCGGGTGTAGATGTCCTCGCCGTCACGCGCCTCGCAGTCGGGCTCGTTCGCTCGGGCCACTGTCCCTGCCGGCTCACCGGCTCCATCGTCGGTAGGCATACGCGCGGCGGGAGCGCCGGCTACGGGCAGGAAATCGAAGATGCCGCCGCCTTCGTTGTTGAGCAGCACGATCGTCAGCTTCAGATCCAGTCTGCTCGCCGCGAGCAGACCGCCGACGTCGTGCGCGAGAGCCACGTCGCCGATCAGCAGAACGACCGGTCCCTCAGTCGCGGCGGCGGCGCCGAAGGCGCTCGAGACCGTTCCGTCGATTCCGTTGGCCCCGCGGTTGCACAGCACTCTGGGTGGATCGGCGCGTACCGGCCAGAACGTCTCGATGTCCCTGACCGGCATCGAGGAGGCCACGAACAGCGTGGCCTGCTCGGGCAGCAGCACGCCCAGCTCGGCTGCCACTCCCGGCTCGCTCAGGGGGCCTGCTCCGAGCACGCCGAGGATCGCCTCGGCCGCGCGCTCATCGGCGCTGCGCCAGCGGGCAAGCCAGTCCGGCTCGGCGCTCGGCGCCTTCAGCTCCGCGAGCGCCGCGGCGGGCTCCAGCGCGAAGACGCGGCAAAGCGTCGCATCGGGGTCCTGCCAGCAGCCCTCGGGATCGATCACAGCCTGCGGCACATCCCGCAGGCCCGCGAGCCAGACGCGCAACGGCTTGGACGTGGGCAGATCGCCGACGCGCAGCACCAGATCGGGCTCCACGCCGCCGGCGAACGAGCAGTCCCGCAGCAGCGCGTCGTAGTGCGCGATCGCCGCCTCGCCACGGCGCGCGCCCGACAGCGGATCTGCCAGCAGCGGCCAGCCCGCCGCTTCGCAGAACCTCGCCGCGGCCTCGCCGAGCGGGGTGTCGCGCTCGTGACGTCCGGCCACCACCACTCCACGGCGGTGGGCGGCGAGGGCGGCGGCGAGCGAGCGCTCGTCCTCGGGCTCCAGGCAGCGCGTGGGGGAGCGGGTCACGAGCGGACGGCCGTCGGGTCGCCCGCCCTCGGCGGGCGGCAGGGGCTCGTCGCTCACCAGCGGCTCGCGTAGAGGGAAGTTCAGGTGCACCACGCCCGGCGCCCCCTGCAGCGTCTGCCAGTAGGCGCGACATGCGAGCGTGCGCATCCAGCGGATCCGCTCCGGAGTGACGGTGTGGTTTCCGACCTCGAAGAACCACTTGGCAAAGCCGCCGAAGATGCTCAGCTGGTCGATCGTCTGGCCGGCGCCGACGTCGCGCAGCTCGGGAGGGCGATCGGCGCTCAGCACGATCATCGGAACGCGTGCCTCGCTTGCCTCCACGACGGCGGGGAGCAGATTGGCGACGGCCGTCCCCGAGGTGCACGTGATCGCCACCGGCAGCCCGGACGCCTTGGCGAGTCCCAGCGCGAAGAAGCCGGCGCAGCGCTCGTCGATGTGGGAGTGGCATCTCAGGCGCTCATCGCGCGCGAGGGAGAGAACCAGCGGAGTGCAGCGCGAGCCGGGGGACGTGCACGCGTCGCGCATGCCACAGCGTGCCAGCTCGTCGACGAAGGCCGCGAGGAGCCGGTATGTGTCGGTGGTGGAGCTCATATGTCGGTGGCGGAGCTCATAGGATCGGCGGATGGCGGAGAGCGTCGTCCTGTTGCACGGGTTCAGCGGCACCCACCGCGCATGGGACGGCGTAGTGGCGTGTCTGAGCCCGGAACGCTACAGCGCCTTGGCGCTCGACCTCCCGGGTCATGCTGAGCTCGCCGACGCCACACGGCCGATCACGTTCGAGGGGTGCGTCTCCAGCGTGCTCGAGCGCAGCCCCGAGCGGTTCGTGCTTGTCGGCTACTCGATGGGCGGGCGCATCGCTTTGCACGTGGCGCTGGCGGCGCCCGAGCGCGTGATGCGACTTGTGCTCATCGGCGCCAACCCCGGTATCGAGGATGAGGCAGAACGCGAGCGCAGAAGGGAAGCCGACCTCCTGCTTGCCAATCGGCTCGAAAAAGAGCCATTCGAAGACTTCATCGAGCGCTGGCGCACTCAGCCCCTGTTCGCGGACGAGCCCGACCATGTCGGCGCGCTCGCACGAGCCGACCAGCGGCGCAACCGTCCCGATGCGCTTGCGGCCGTGCTGCGCGGGTTGGGGATGGGGGAGATGGCGCCGCTGTGGAACAGGTTGCCGGAGATCGAAATGCCCGTCACCGTGCTCGCCGGCGACCGTGATGACAAGTTCAGGGCGATCGGTCAACGAATGGTCGCGCGCCTGCCCGAGGCTCGCCTGCGTGTGGTGCCGGGCGGGCACGGCGTCCTCTTCGAGAACCCCGCGGATGTCGCGGCTGCGATTGCGCCGGCTTGATCAAGATTCGCGTCGGCATGATCGGATGCGCGTGATCAGGATGCGCGCCGGCATGATCAAGATTCGCCTCGCTGATCGGATCAGCGTCGAATCAGAACGGCTCGACGCCCAAACCGGGAGCGCTCGGCACCGCGATCCGACCGTGCATTGGGGCGAGCGGGTCGTCGAAGTCCTCGAACATCGAGAGCGTCGCCAGCCCGCAGGCCGGCAGCGGTCCGCGCGAGGCGAGCGCGGCGGCGGCGTGCACGCCGGCGGCGATGCCCAGGGGACCGTCGAGCGTCGAGGCGACATAGGGCTCGGCGCCCGATGCTCTCACGAGCACGGCGGCGGCAAGCAGGCCGGAGATGCCCCCGCAGCGTGAGATCTTCAGGCACACGGCATCGGCGACTTTCGCCGTCAGCGCTCCGTGCTCGGCCGCCGTCTCGTCGATCGCCACTCTCGTCGCCACTCGATCGCGCACCTCGCGCATGGCCTGAAGGCCATGGACCGGCTCCTCGACCAGCTCGAGTCCCGCGGGCGCGAGCGACTCGATGCTCCGAACCGCCTGCTCGACGCTCCATGCGCCGTTCGCGTCGACTCGCAATGCGGGGTCCGGCCCGGCTGCCGCTCTGACGGCTGCGACCCTCCCGGCGTCGTCACCCACACCCACCTTCAGCTTCAGGCACTCGAACCCCAGCTCGACCGCGCGCGCGGCCTGCTCGGCGGCGCCGGCTCGATCGAGCGCCGACAGCGTCGCGTTCACCTGCACGTGAGTCACCGGTGTGTCCGTTAGCAGCGCGCTCACCGGCCTTCCCGCGCGGCGACCCGCGCGGTCCCATAGCGCAAGGTCGATCGCCGCAAACGCCTCGGGCAGATCGTCGGCGCGCCGGCACTCATCGACGATTTCAGCGCCGCTGCGCGCTTGCGCCCGTTCGACTATCGGCCTGTAGAGCTCCAGTGCTCGCGCGACGCGATCGAGGCTCACACCGTCATATGGCTCGAGCGGCGCCGCCTCTCCGTAGCCGCTCACTTCGTCCTCGTCGGTGAGAGACACCACGAGCAGATGGCGCTCGTCGACGGCGCCGTAAGCGCTCTGGAGCGGCTCGCGCAGGCGCAGGCGCTCTCGCCGCACGGCCATCTTCATCGTCAGATGCCGCCGCTTGCGAGTATCCCTGCCGAGAACAGCACGCAGAAGAGCAGCTGAAGCGCTCCTGTCTTGGCGAGCGCCCCGTTCAGCGAGGGCCCGTCCACCCGCGTTCTCACGATCTTCAGGAGCGCAGTGGCGAGTGGGATCGCGAGCCACGCCAGCAACAGCCAGCCGCTCATCGAGCCGAGCAGCCATGACAGGGGAACGAGGGCGAAGGCGCCCATGACCATCGCGGTGTACAGCGTGCGCGTTCGCGCTCGTCCGAGCCGGACCGCGAGCGTTCGCTTGCCCGCCCTCCGATCGGTCTCCAGATCGCGCACGTTGTTCACGACCAGGATCGCGCTCGCGAGCAAGCCGACCGGCACGGCGCACGCGTAAGCCTGCCATGCCAGCTCGCCGGTCTGCACGAAGTACGAGCCGCTGACGGCGACGATGCCGAAGAACAGGAACACGAACAGCTCGCCGAGTCCCTCATATCCATACGGCTTGGGACCGCCGGTGTAGAGCACGCCCGCAAGGATCGAAACGGCGCCTACGGCGATCAGCTCCCAGCCGGCGACCGTCACGAGGTAGATGCCACAGAGGACCGCCAGGCCGAATGTGACATATGTCGCGAACAGCACGCGACCGGGAGGCACGAGCCCTCCGGCGGTCACGCGCACGGGGCCGAGCCGGTCCTCCGTGTCCGCGCCGCGCCGCGCGTCGGAGTAGTCGTTTGACAGATTGGTCCCGACCTGGATGAACACCGCTCCGAGCAGCGCCGCAACGAACGCCAGCGGCCGGAAGCGACCCGCTCCCAGCGCGAGCGACGTTCCCACGAGCACGGGCGCCACAGCGGCGGGGAGCGTGCGCACGCGCGCGGCCATCACCCAGATGTGAACATGGCTCGACGCCTTGGTCGTGGGCGCCTTGGCTGTGGGGGTCGTTGCGTTCATCGCCCTGTGCGCCTATGCCCGCCTCGGGAACTGGGAGAAATCGGGCTTGCGCTTCTGCTTGTAGGCCTCGCGGCCCTCCTTGGCCTCGTCTGAGCCGTAGAAGAGCAGGTTCGCGTCGTGGGCGAGCTGCTGGATGCCGGCGAGGCCATCCTCGGCTGCGTTGAAGCTCGCCTTCAGAAGCCTGAGCGAGAAGGGGGAGAGGGCCAGCATCTCGCGGCACCACTGAACCGTCTCCTCCTCAAGGCGATCGAGCGGCACCACCGTGTTCACGAGGCCCATCTCGAGCGCTTGCCGCGCGTCGTACTGCCGGCACAGAAACCAGATCTCCTTGGCCTTCTTGACGCCCACCGTGTTCGCGAGCAGGCTCGCCCCGAACCCGCCGTCGAACGAGCCGACGCGCGGGCCCGTCTGGCCGAAGCGGGCGTTCTCCGCGGCGATCGTCAGATCACACACCAGGTGCAGCACGTGACCGCCGCCGACCGCATAGCCGGCGACCATCGCGACCACCGGCTTGGGCAGGCGGCGGATCTGCACGTGCAGATCGGTCACGTGAAAGCGTCCGACCCCGGCCTTGCCGGCCTCGTCCTCGGCGAGATAGCCCGAGTCTCCGCGCACCCTCTGATCGCCGCCCGAGCAGAAGGCGAGCGGCCCCTCGCCGGTGAGGATGATCGCGCCGACCTCGGGGTCCTCGCGGGCCTGCTCGAGCGCCTGCGACATCTCGACGACCGTAAGCGGGCGGAAGGCGTTGCGGACCTCGGGACGATCGATCGTGATCTTCGCGATCCCTGAGTCGGGCTCGGCGGACTTCTCATAGCGGATGTCGGTGTAGGTGCCTGCGGGAATCCATGTGGTCAAGGCTGCTCGTCGCTCCTCATTGGGCCCAGTGCGGGTGCTTGCTCGTTCGGGGTGAACGTTTCACCGGCGAAGGCTAGCTGCAAGTCCCGTGCGGGTTGGCCAGAGTGTTGTCGTGCCGGGCGGTCTGGGGTTGCTGCTTTGGGATCGAGGGTTGCTCCCTGGAGTAAGACGTGGTCGGGCTAGCCTTTGCGCGATGCACGTCGAAGCCTGGTTGGCGCGCGCCGCTGCTGCGGCGCCCACGGTCACAGCGGTCGAGACCCCGGAGCGGGCGCTCTCGTATGCGGAGATGCTGGCGGGAGCGCGTGCCGCCGCCGAGGAGCTGCTCGAGCGCGGAGCGCGGCCAGGCGAGCGCGTTGCGATCGCCCTTCCGCCCGGCATCGCGTTCGCGCAGGCGCTTCACGCGTGCTTTCTGATCGGAGTGACCGCAGTGCCGGTCGATCTGCGGCTGAAGGATTCAGAGCGCGAGCTGATCGCAGCTGGTTCGAAAGTGCTCGTCGATGCCCCGCTGCGCGAGCCGGCGCCTGCGCGGGCAGCCGCGATGGATGAAGCCGGAGGCGGTGGTCTCCGCGAACAGGCCGAGGCGAACGCGGCGCCGACGACGCACGATCTCGACTCTTGCGCGATCGTGATCCACACCTCCGGCACGACCTCGGCGCCCAAGCCGATCGAGCTCACATACGGGAACCTGCTCTGGAGCGCGCTCGGCTCCGGAGTCGCGCTCGGTGTGGACCCGGCCGAGCGCTGGCTGTGCGCGCTTCCGTTGTCCCACGTGGGCGGGCTTTCGATCCTGATACGCAGCGCCATCTACGCGACGACGGCCGTGATCCACGAGCGCTTCGATACCGATCGCGTCCTCGAGGCCCTGGGCAGCGAGCGGATCACACTGGTGTCGCTCGTCTCCACCACGCTGGCGCGGCTGCTGGACGCGGGTCTGCGAGAGCCACCTGAGCTGCGCTGTGCGCTGACGGGCGGCGGCCCTGTGCCGGAGCAGCTCGTGCAGCGCGCCCGCGAGGCGGGCGTGCCCGTAGCGGAGACCTACGGCCTGACGGAGTGCTGCTCGCAGGCGGCGACCGCCCCCCTTGCACTGGTGTCTGGGCGCGCGCGGGAGTTGGATGGCCCTGGTGGCGGCGACCGCCGTCTCGGCGCGGGTGTGCCGCTGTTCTGCACGCGCACCGAGATCGCGCCCGATGGCGAGATCATGTTGTCGGGGCCGACCGTCGCGCGTTGCGCTCTCGCCGAGGATGGTCGCCTGCACACCGGCGATCTCGGCCATGTCGATCGGGCCGGCCTTCTGCACGTGACGGGACGCAAGGCCGACACGATCGTCAGCGGCGGAGAGAACGTGGCGCCGGCTGAGGTCGAGGCGGTGCTTGAAGCCCATCCGGCCGTGCTCGAGGCCGCGGTCGTCGGCCGCGAGGATCTCGAGTGGGGGGAGGCGGTGGTCGCGCTCATCGTGCTCGCCGCGGATGCGAGCGCCGACGAAGAGGCCCTGCGGGCTCACTGCGCCGCGAGGCTCGCGCCGTACAAGGTGCCGAAGCGGCTTGTGCTCGTAGAAGGTCCGCTGCCGCGCACCGCATCTGGCAAGCTGCTGCGCCGGCAGCTCGGCTCGATTGCCGCTGGGACCAGATAACGCGGCCCGGTATCGATAGCGATCGACGCCATAAGCCCTACGAACGCGATCAGCACGCCAGAAGATGAACACCAACGGGAAGGCAGACATGAACGCGCACGGACAGACCGACGACGAGCTGGCGCAGGAGCACCGTCGCGCGAGCCTCGAGCACTGGCAAGACGCCGCGTCCGGCTGGAAGGCGCGCCGGGAGCAGCTTCGCCGCTTCACGATGCCCGTGTCGGCGGCGATGATCGAGGCGATCGATCCGCAACCTGGACAGCGAATCCTCGAGCTTGCGGCGGGTCTCGGTGACACCGGATTTGTGGCGGCCGAACTGGTCGCGCCCGCCGGCACCCTCATCTGCAGCGACCAGTCCGAGGCGATGATCGAAGCGGCCAAGGAACGCGCCGCGGAGCTGAAAGTGAGCAACGTCGAGTTCAGCGTGTTCAACGCGGAATGGATCGATCTGCCCGTCGCGAACGTCGACGCGGTGCTCTGTCGCTGGGGATACATGCTGATGGCGGACCCGGCCGCCGCGTTGTTGGAGACGCGGCGCGTTCTTCGTCCCGGTGGACGGCTGGCGCTCGCTGTGTGGGATGCGATCGAGCTCAACCCGTGGGCGGCGCTGCCGTCGGTGGAGCTGGTCGGGCGAGGGCTCATCGAGCCGCCTGCGCCGGGCACGCCCGGCCCGTTCGTCCTGGGCGACAGCGGGAAGGTGAAAGGGCTGCTCGAAGAGTCGGGCTTCTCGGATGTCAGCGTCGAGGCGATCGACATCGAGCACCGAACATCGAGCTTCGACGAGTTCTGGGAGACGAACCTCGATCTCTCCCGCGTCTTCCACGACGCGGTGCTGGCCTGCCCACAAGAGCAGATCGAGGAGATCCGCGGGCGGCTCGCGGAGCGCCTTGAGCCCTACGCCCTGGCAGACGGGTCGCTCGTGATCCCGGCGCGCACGCTTGTCGCGGCCGCATCCGCCTGACCAGTGGCGACGATCCCTTCGCCGTCGTGCCCGACGGGGGTATAGCGGAGGAGAGCGGAGTCGCCTACGCGCGCCGAGTTCAGTAGCCTGCACCGCCATGCTCTATGACAACGACGCAGACCTCACTCTCCTCGACGGCAAGACCGTCGCGATCATCGGCTACGGCTCACAGGGCCACGCCCACGCGCTCAACCTGAAGGACTCCGGCGTCAGCGTCGTCGCCGGCCTGCGTGAGGACTCCGCCTCGGTGGCCAAGGCTCGTGAAAACGGCCTCGAGGTGCTCTCGCCCGTCGAGGCGGCCAGCCGCGGGGATCTCGTGATGATCCTCGTTCCCGATGAGCTTCACAGGCAGGTGTGGGGCGAGATCTCAGACGGGATCGCCGAGGGCAACATGCTGCTGTTCGGCCACGGCTTCTCGATCCACTACAAAGAGGTCGAGCCACCGCCCGGCGTGGACGTCGCGATGGTCGCGCCCAAGGGCCCCGGTCATCTCGTGCGCCGCCAGTACACGGAGGGCAGCGGTGTGCCCGGCTTGCTCGCCGTCGCCCAGGACGCGACCGGCAACGCTCGCGCGCTCGCGCTCGCGTACGCCAAGGGCATCGGCTGCACGCGCGGCGGGGTGATCGAGACGACCTTCAAGGACGAGACCGAGACCGACCTGTTCGGCGAGCAGGCCGTGCTGTGCGGCGGCGCATCCGAGCTGGTGCAGGCCGGCTTCCAGACGCTGGTCGAGGCCGGCTACGACCCGGAGATGGCCTACTTCGAGTGCCTGCACGAGCTGAAGCTGATCGCCGACCTGATGTACGAGAAGGGGCTCGCAGGAATGCGTTACTCGATTTCCAACACCGCCGAGTACGGCGACTACACGCGCGGCAAGCGCGTCATCACCGAAGAGACCCGCGAGGCCATGCGCCAGATTCTCAAGGAGATCCAGAACGGCGACTTCGCCCGTGAGTGGATCGCCGAGAACCGCGCCGGCCAGGAGAGCTTCAAGCGCATGCGCGCCGAGCAGGCAGACACGCAGATCGAGAAGGTCGGCGGCGAGCTTCGCTCGCACATGGACTGGATACGGCCCTCCTTCTAGAGCATCCGTATGGCCCACCAGGGCCATGCTCTGGTCGGGAAGCCCGGTTCGATACACTCGCGTTGGTCGTCGCGACTGGCGCACAATCAGGTGGAGTCACACCACCGGGGAGCGACACCACGCAGCACCGCCGCGCGCCTGGGCACCTCTAATCAGCGAACCTCGAGGCCCGAAACGAGGAAGCCATGACGCCCAGCTCTCAAGCGCAGCAGAAGCAACTCCTGATCCCCGACGATCTCAAGCCCGCCGACGGCCGCTTTGGCTGCGGGCCCTCGAAGGTTCGGCCGCAGGCGCTCGCGCGCCTTGCGAACGAGGGTGCGGCCCTGATGGGGACATCTCACCGACAGAAGCCCATCAAGGCTCTTGTCGCCGAGATCCGCGGGGGACTGCGCGAGCTGTTCTCGATGCCCGACGGCTATGAGGTGGCGCTCGGCAATGGCGGGGCCACCGCCTTCTGGGATGCGGCAGCGTTCGGGTTGATCGAGCATCGGGCGCTGCACCTCAGCTACGGGGAGTTCTCCAACAAGTTCGCCGAAGTGACGACGGCGGCTCCGTTTCTCGACGACCCGTCGATCGTGAAGACGGAGCCCGGCGATGCTCCCGACCCGAACGCAATCGAGGCCGGTGGGGCGGACGTCGTTGCGTGGGCTCACAACGAGACATCGACCGGAGTCATGGTGCCGGTTGTGCGACCAGCCGAGGCGCGGGACGCGCTGGTGCTGATCGATGCCACCTCCGGCGCGGGGGGCCTGCCGGTCGAGATGGCTCAGGCGGACGCCTACTACTTCGCTCCGCAGAAGAGCTTCGCGGGCGACGGAGGACTGTGGATAGCGCTGCTCAGCCCCGCCGCTCTCCAGCGAATCGAGCGGATCGCCGGCTCGAGCCGGTGGATCCCCGCCTTCCTCTCGCTGTCCACGGCGCTCGATAACTCCACCAAGGACCAGACCTACAACACCCCGGCGGTGGCGACCCTGTTCCTGCTCGCCGATCAGATCCGGTGGATGCTCGAGAGGGGCGGCCTGGAGTGGTGCGTCTCCCGCACCCGCGAGTCCTCGCAGCACCTGTATGGGTGGGCGCAGCGCAGCGAGCATGCCACTGCATTCGTGACGGATCCGGCCAAGCGCTCGCTCGTCGTCGGCACGATCGACTTCGACGAGACGGTCGACGCGAAGCTGCTCGCGTCGGTATTGCGCTCCAACGGGATCGTCGATGTCGAGCCATACCGCAAGCTTGGACGCAACCAGCTGCGCGTAGGCATGTTCCCGGCAGTCGAGCCGGACGACGTCCGTGCCCTGACCGCATGCATCGACTGGGTGACAGAGAGGATCGCGTTATGACCGAGCGCTTGAAGGTTTTGGTGAAGGAGAAGATCGGCGACTCTGGTGTTGAGCTGCTGAAGCAGCACTTCGATGTGGACCTCGGGGTCGATTGGTCCGATGAGGAGCTCTCACAGCGAATCGGCGACTACCACGGCATCCTGATCCGCTCGGCCACCAAGATGACGGCCGAGCTGATCGACCAGGCGAGGAACCTGCGTGTCATAGGGCGCGCGGGCGTGGGAGTCGACAACGTGGATGTCGAGGCGGCCACTCGTCGCGGGATCGTCGTGGCGAACGCGCCTGAGTCCAACGTGGTGACGGCAGCCGAGCACACGATGGCGATGCTGCTTGCGCTCGCGCGCAACATCCCGCAGGCGCATAGCTCGCTCACGAGCGGCAAGTGGGAGCGCTCGAAGTTCTCGGGCGTGGAGCTGTATGAGAAGACGCTCGGCATCATCGGCTTCGGCCGGATCGGCCAGCTCGTCGCTCATCGGGCCAGAGGCTTCGGTATGAGAGTGCTCGCGTTCGACCCGTTCGTGAGCGCCGAGCGCTATCGCGAGTTGGGGGTCGAGAAGGCGTCCAGCAGCGACGACGTATACGCGCAGGCCGACTTCATCACGATCCACCTGCCCAAGACCGCCGAGACCCGGAACTGGATAGACGCGGATGCGTTCGCCAAGATGAAGGACGGCGTGCGTGTCCTCAACGTCGCGCGCGGCGGGTTGATCGACGACGCCGCGCTCAAGGACGCGCTCGACTCCGGCAAGGTCGGCGGGGCCGCGCTCGACGTGTTTCCCTCCGAGCCGATGACCGACTACCCGCTGTTCGAGGGCTACCCGAACGTGGTCGTCACGCCGCACCTGGGCGCCTCGACCGCGGAGGCCACCGACAGAGCGGGCTACCAGAGCGCCGAGCAGGTCGTCGCCGCCCTGACCGGCGGGGTGGTGTCCACGGCGGTGAACATCCCCTCGATCGGCGCGGAGGACATGGAGGTGCTCGGCCCATTCCTGCCGCTCGCCACGCAGCTCGGGCACCTCGCGATGGAGCTGGCCGCAAGCAGCTCCGTCGAGCGTATCGAGGCCGCATTCATGGGGCGGATCGCCGAGTTCGACACGCGCATGCTCTCGCTGGCGGTCGTGTGCGGCGCGCTTGAAGGACGCACCGAGGAGCAGGTCAATCTCGTCAACGCGCCCACGATGGCCCAGCAGCGCGGGATCGTCGTCGAGGAGACGTCGGTCTCCGAGGCGCAGGACTTCCACGAGCTGATCCGCGTGACGATCGTGGCCGGCGGTGAGCGCGTCGCGGTCGCCGGCACCGCCATCGGCCCCAATCGCGTGCCCCACCTGGTAGAGGTGCACGGCCAGCGCGTGACTGTCGAGCTCGAGCCGAACGTCACCGTGTTCCGTTACGCGGATGTCCCCGGCATGATCGGTCGCGTTGGCGACGTATTCGGCCGCCACGGCATCAATATCTCCTCGGCGGCCGTGGGTCGCGCCCCAGACGGTTTGCCCAAGGGTGAGACGAGGCTCGCAGTAATGGTCGTCACGACAGACGCCCCCGTGCCCAAGGACGTCGTCGAGGAGATAGTCACCTCGGAGGGCTTTGTCGACGGCCGCACCGCTCTATTGGGCTGATCTGCGCGCTCGCGGGTGCTAACCTGCGTCGAGCATGTCGTTCGCATTCGCCCTTCGACTTCTTCTGCTCCCCCCTCGGGGGGAATAACGCGTGGCGGCCGCGTAGCCGCATACCCACAGGAGAAGCGAGCAGGCGAGAGAACTAGGAGCAGAGCGACATGAACGATCAGACGGAAGTAACCGCAAGAGACGACGAGAGCCACGTCGCGGCAGACGATAAGGGCCGTGTGCGGATCTTCGACACGACCCTGCGCGACGGGGAGCAGTCCCCGGGGATATCCCTGAACCGGCAGGAGAAGCTGGAGATCGCCCAGCAGTTGGCGCGCCTGGGCGTCGACATAATCGAGGCGGGCTTCCCGATCACCTCGCCGGGTGACTTCGAGTCTGTGCAGGCAATCGCGCGGGAGGTGCAGGGCCCTGTGATCTGCGGCCTGGCGCGGACGTCCAAGCAGGACATCGACGCGGCGTGGGAGGCGGTCCGGGACTCCGAGCGGCCGCGGATTCACACGTTCATCGCCACGAGCGACATCCACATCGAGCGCAAGCTGCAAACCACGCGCGATGATGTCAAGGGCCAGGCGCGGGCCGCGGTCGCGCACGCGCGCAGCTACACCGACGACGTGGAGTTCTCTCCTGAGGATGGGTCACGCTCGGATGTGGAGTACATGGCCGAGGTGATCCAGATTGCACTGGAAGAGGGTGCGAGCACGATCAACGTGCCCGACACGGTCGGCTACACGATGCCGGACGAGTACGCCGGGATGTTCACACGTCTATACGAGTTGGTTCCCGGATTGCGCGAGGTGGTCGTCTCGGTCCACTGTCACGACGATCTGGGCTTGGCGGTCGCCAACTCCCTGGCCGGCATCCAGGCCGGCTGCCGGCAGGTGGAGTGCGCCGTCAACGGCATCGGCGAGCGAGCCGGCAACGCCTCACTCGAGGAGATCGTGATGTTGTTGCACACGCGTGAGCCGGCGCTGGGATTGTGGACCGGCATCGACACGACCGAGATCGCGAGGACGAGCCGGCTCGTCTCGCGTCTGACCGGCTATCCGGTGCAGCCCAACAAGGCGATCGTCGGGCGCAACGCGTTCGCGCACGAGGCGGGCATCCACCAGGACGGCGTGCTGAAGGAGCGGCGCACATACGAGATCATGGACGCCACCACCGTTGGCCTGCGGAGTAATTCGATCGTGCTGGGCAAGCACTCCGGCCGCCACGCCCTGCGTGCCGCGCTGGAAGAGATGGGCTTCAAGGTGGACGGCCAGGCCTTGAACACGGCCTTCAAGCGCTTCAAGGAGATCGCCGACCGCAAGAAGCAGGTCACGGCTATGGACCTGGAGGCGCTTGTCACCGACGAGCTGCGCGGCGACGATGTCGCGGCCTTCGGTCTGGTCGACTTCGAGGTGGCCGCGTCCTCGGACCGCGCGCCGCTGGCGCGAGTCCATGTTCGCGTCGAGGACGGCACCGTCAAGCTCGGGGAGTCCTCGGGCGATGGCACGTTAGACGCGATCTTCAAGGCGGTCAACGCCGCGACGGACATCGACGCAGCCTTGCGTGAGTTCCACGTCGACGCTGTCACCGAGGGCCAGGACGCGCTCGGCGAGGTGTCGGTGGTCGTCGAGGTATCGGGCCAAACGGGCGCCGGACAAGGCGTCTCGACCGACACGATCGAGGCGGCCGCGCGCGCCTATGTACGTGCGCTGTCGGTTGCCAAGGCGCGGGCGCATGACAGTGGGCAGGCGATCGGCCTTCCCGAGGCCGCGGCGTAGCCGAAGAGCCGGCCTAGCATCGATCGCCGGCGGCCGACAGGATGGAAGAGCAAGCGGCGCCAGCAGCGCCACACTGACGAGACCAGGACGAACGAGAAAGACTAAGAGCCATGCCGAAGACGATGTTCGAGAAGATCTGGGAGACACACGAGGTTGCCGATGGGCTGCTGTACATCGACCTGCACCTGGTGCACGAGGTGACGAGCCCGCAGGCGTTCGACGGGCTGCGCGTGGCCGCTCGCAAGGTGCGCAGGCCCGACAGGACGCTCGCGACCGCAGACCACAACACTCCTACGGACGGCACGCCCATAGCCGCGCGCATCAAGGACGAGCTCTCGCGGGTGCAGGTGGAAACGTTGGAGCGCAACTGCGCCGAGCTCGGTGTCCCCGTCTACTCGCTCGGCTCGGATCGCCAGGGCATCGTGCATGTGATCGGCCCCGAGCTCGGCGTCACCCAGCCGGGCATGACGATCGTGTGCGGCGACTCTCACACCGCCACGCACGGGGCGTTCGGCGCGCTTGCATTCGGGATCGGCACCAGCGAGGTCGAGCACGTGCTCGCCACGCAGTGCATGGTGCAGCACAAGCCCCGCTCCATGCGGATCCGCTATGAGGGCGCACTCGGCTTCGGCGTCACCGCCAAGGATCTGATCCTCGGCACGATCGGCCAGATCGGCGTCGGCGGCGCCACCGGCCACGTCGTCGAGTATGTCGGACCGGCGATCGGGGCCCTCTCGATGGAGGGCCGCATGACGATCTGTAACATGACCATCGAGGCTGGCGGGCGTGCCGGCATGATCGCGCCGGATGAGACCACCTTCGCTTGGTTCTCAGAGCCGGGTGAGCGCTTCGCCGGCGGTCGCCCGGGGGCACCGAAGGGCGTGGAGCTGGACGAGGCGATCACCCGCTGGCGCGAGCTGTCAAGCGATGATGGCGCCGTCTACGACACCGACGTGGTGGTTGACGCCTCGGCGCTTTCCCCGCAGGTGACCTGGGGAACGACGCCCGGGATGGTGGCGCCCGTCAGCGCGCGGGTGCCTTCGCCGGATGACTTCGACAGCCCGGCGGATCGAGAGGCGACCGAACGCGCCCTGCAATACATGGGCCTGCAGGCTGGCACCCCGATTCAGGACATAGCGGTCGACCGGGTGTTCATCGGCTCGTGCACCAACTCGCGCATCGGCGACCTTCGCGTCGCGGCGGACGTGGTTGCGGGACGCCGGGTGGCCGACGGCGTGCGTGCGATGGTCGTGCCCGGCTCCCAGCAGGTCAAGGCCCAAGCCGAGGCCGAGGGACTCGACGAGATCTTCCGCTCCGCCGGCTTCGACTGGCGCGTAGCGGGGTGCTCGATGTGCCTTGGCATGAACCCCGACATCCTCGCGCCAGGCGAGCGTTGCGCCTCGACCTCCAACCGCAACTTCGAGGGGCGCCAGGGTCGCGGCGGGCGCACGCACCTGGTGTCCCCCCAGATGGCGGCCGCGGCGGCCATCGAGGGTCGTTTTGTCGACATAAGGAGCTGGTCGTGATGGAGTCGATCAAGATCATCTCGGGGAAGGTCAGCCACCTGGACCGCTCCGACGTCGACACCGACCAGATAATGCCCAAGCAGTTCCTCAAGCGGGTGGAGCGCACGGGCTTCGGGCAGTTCCTCTTCTACGACTGGGCTCAGGAGTCCGGCTGGGACCTGCCCGCCAACCCGATTCTCGTCGCGGGACGCAACTTTGGCTGCGGATCCTCGCGCGAGCACGCGCCGTGGGGACTTCAGGACTATGGCTTCCAAGCGCTCGTCGCGCCGAGCTTCGCCGACATCTTCTACTCCAACTGCACCAAGATCGGGCTGCTGCCGGTCGTCCTCTCGGAGGAGGACTGCCGTGCGCTCGCCAGGGCCGGCGAGGGGGAAATCGACCTCGCCGCCGGGGAGGTTCGCTTCGCGGGGCGCGCGGTCCCGTTCGAGATCGACGGCGAGATCCGTCGCCGCCTGCTTGCCGGTCTCGACGACATCGGCGTGACGCTCGCGAGCGAGGAGCTGATCGCCGCCTACGAGGCCGACCGCGAGCGCTCCGGTCCCGTCACGACGGCGCTGTAGGGCCGGCGGGATCCACGATTCTCCAACCACTCACGAGCGCCTGAACAGAGAGCAATGGCACATCGCATCGTCACGCTTCCCGGCGACGGGATCGGCCCTGAGATCATGGCGCCCGCGCTGGAGGTGCTGCGCGCCTTGGGAGACTTCGAGTTCGAGGAGCATCCCTTCGGCGGCGCCTCGATCGACCTGCACGGCACAGCCCTCACGGACGAGACGCTCGCTGCGTGCCGCTCGGCCGACGCGGTGCTGCTCGCCGCTGTAGGCGGACCCAAGTGGGACTCGACCGATCCGAGCGCTCCACGACCGGAGCAGGGCCTGCTCGGGCTGCGCAAGGGGCTCGGGCTGTACGCGAACCTGCGTCCCGTCAAGCCGCTGCCGGCGCTATACGAAGCGTCGCCGTTGCGGCGGGAGCGCATCGAGGGCACCGACCTGCTCGTCGTGCGCGAGCTCACCGGCGGGATCTACTTCGGCCAGAAGACCCGCACAGCGGACTTTGCCTCGGATGTCTGCGCCTACACCCGCGAGGAGATCGAGCGGATCGCGCGGGTCGCGTTCGGCGCCGCCAGAGCAAGGGTTTCGAGCGTCGACAAGGCCAACGTCCTCGAGACCTCGCGCTTGTGGCGCGAGGTCGTGATGGAGGTCCACTCGCGCGAGTTCCCGCACATCGAGCTGCAACATGTGCTCGTCGACAACGCCGCCATGCAGCTCGTCTCATCGCCGCGTCACTTCGATGTGATCCTCACCGAGAACATGTTCGGCGACATCCTCTCCGACGAGGCGGCCATGATCACGGGCTCCATAGGGATGCTCCCCAGCGCCTCTATCGCCGCTTCGAACGCCCCGGCCGCGCCAGCGGCAATCCCCAAGAACGACCCATCGTTGGCCCCCTCGCCCGAGTCATCGCAACGGGCGACCGGACCGGAGGCGGTTCGCTGCGCCGGTCTGTTCGAGCCCGTACACGGCTCCGCGCCCGACATCGCCGGCCAGGGGATCGCCAATCCGCTCGCAATGTTCCTCTCGGCCGCGATGATGCTGCGTCACGGACTGCGCTTGGAACGCGAGGCAGCGGCTGTAGAATCGGCCGTCGAACGCGCGCTCGACGGCGAGCTGCGCACCCCCGATCTCGGCGGGAGCGCAAACACCTCCGAAGCGACGCGCGCGGTGCTCGCTCACCTATAAAGGAGACAACCCGTGGAACCCACCGACCTCATATGGATGAATGGAGATTTCGTCCCATGGGATGAGGCGCGGGTTCACGTGCTCACGCACGGCCTTCACTACGGCACCGGCGTGTTCGAGGGCGTGCGTTGCTACGACACCGAGCTGGGCCCCGCCGTATTCCGCAACGCAGACCACGTCGAGCGCCTGCTGCGCTCGGCGGAGCTCTACTACATGCCCGTGCCCTACTCGGCGCAGGAATTGCAGGCCGCCACACGCGAGCTGGTCGCCCGCAACAACCTTCGCTCCTGCTACATCCGCCCGATCGTCTTCCGCGGCTACGGCCAGATGGGCCTCAACCCGCTCGATGCTCCCGTCGACGTGACGATCGCCTGCTGGGAGTGGGCCGCCTACCTCGGTGAGGAGGGCAAGCGCAACGGCATTCGTGCGAAGGTCTCCTCCTGGAGGCGCATCAGCCCCGATTCGCTGATCCCGCACGCCAAGGCCTCGGGCCAGTACCTCAACAGCGTGCTCGCCAAGATCGAGTCGCTGAAGGCCGGCTACGAGGAGGCGATCCTGCTCGACGACCACGGCCATGTCTGCGAGGGCACCGGGGAGAACCTCTACATAGTCGCCGGCGGCGAGATCGTCACCCCGGGCCATCACAACTCGATCCTCGACGGCATCACGCGCCGTTCGATCATGCAGATCGCCGAAGACCTCGGCTACAAGGTCGTCGAGCGCAACATCGCGCGCGCGGAGATGTACCTCGCCGAGGAAGTCTTCATGTCCGGCACCGCCGCCGAGCTCGTGCCCGTGGTCGAGGTCGACGACCACAAGATCGGCACGGGCCGACCCGGCGAGGTCACGCGGCTCTTGCAGAGCGCCTTCGACGACGCGATCCACGGGCGCGCCGAGCGCTACCGCGAATGGCTCGACGTCGTGAGCCTACCTGCGCCGAGCGCCCCCACCCCCACGGGCTGATGAGCGTCATACAGCTCTATGACGCAACCCTCCGCGATGGCATGGGGGGAGGCGGGATGAGCCTCACCGCCGAGGAGAAGCTGCGCGTCGTGCATGCCCTCGATGCCCTCGGCGTGCAGCTGATCGAGGCGGGTTTCCCCTCCTCCAACCCGAAGGAGCTCGAGCTGTTCGACCTGCTCTCGCGCGAGCCGTTGTCGGTGTCGGAGATCGTCGCTTTCGGCATGACCCGCCGGCGCGACGCTCCCGCTGACGTCGATGAGGGCCTGCGCGTGCTCGCCGAGTCGTTTGCGCCCGCCGTCACCCTCGTCGGCAAGAGCTCCGTCCTCCACGTGGAGAAGGTCGTGCGCGTCTCGCGCGAGGAGAACCTCGCGATGATCGCGGAGTCGATCGCCTTCCTCGTATCGCAGGGCAAGCGCGTGCTGTTCGACGCCGAGCACTTCTTCGACGGCTATGCCCTCGATGCGGACTACGCCCTCGAGACGGTGCGCGTCGCGGCCGGCGCCGGTGCCGAGCGTGTCGTGCTGTGCGACACCAACGGCGGCTCCCTGCCATTTCAGGTCCAAGCGATCGTCGAGGCTGTCCGTTCCGCGCTGCCCGATGTCGCGCTCGGGATCCACACGCACGACGACGCCGGCTGTGGGGTCGCCAACACCCTCGCCGCGGTGCAGGCCGGCGCGACCCAGGTGCAGGGCACGATCAACGGGATCGGCGAGCGCACCGGCAACGCCAATCTCGTCACGATCGCAGCCGACCTGCAGCTCAAGATGGGCCACAGCGTGCTCGAGCCCGAGCGTCTCGCGCGCCTCACGGAGACCGCCCATCTCGTCGACGAGCTGCTCAACCGGCTGCCCGATCCCTCCCAGCCCTACGTCGGCAAGCACGCCTTCGCGCACAAGGCTGGGCTTCACGCCGCCGGTGTACGCGCGGATGCGGCCACGTTCGAGCACGTCGATCCCGACCTCGTCGGCAACCATCGCGACGTGCTCGTATCAGAGCTCTCCGGGCGCGCCACCGTCATCGAGAAGGCCGCCGAGGCCGGCATCGAGCTGGACGAGCAGGCCGCCTCCCGTACAGTCGAGCGTGTCAAGGAGCTCGAGCACCAGGGCTTTCAGTTCGAGGCGGCCGACGGCTCGTTCGAGCTGCTCATGCGCCGCGAGAGCGGAGCGTACGAGCCCCTCTTTCGCCTCGAGTCCTGGCGGGTTATCGTCGAGAAGCGCGCCGACGGCCACGTCGAGACCGAGGCGACGATCAAGATCTGGGCGCCTCCCGGGCCGGACGAGCGCCGCTATGTCTCCACCGCCGAGGGCAACGGGCCGGTCAACGCGCTCGACCGCGCCTTGCGCGAGGCGATCGGCGAGACCCATCCACACCTTCGCGACATCGACCTCGTCAACTTCAAGGTGCGCATCCTCGACGAGGCCAAGGGCACGGGCGCCGTCACGCGTGTGCTGATCGACGCATCCGACGGCAGGCGGGTGTGGGGATCGATCGGCGTATCCGAGAACCTGATCGCCGCATCCTGGGACGCGCTCGTGGACTCGTTGGAGTACGGGATGCAGCCTGCCACGCGGGCCCCGTCGGGGACGTCCCTTCGCTCGGCGGGCGATGCCGGCTCGCGGTCTTAGGGCGCTCTGGGGTCGCACGGTGGGCCCGCCGATCGAAGGACGTCACCGCCGGGGTCCTGCCCGTGCGTGAGGAGGCTGCTATTCCGCTGGCTCGGCCGGTCCTCGGCTCCCAGGAGGAACGGCTCATAGCGGGGGTGTTGGCGTCAGGGCAGCTGTCGTTGGGGCCTTGCCTGGATGAGTTTGAGCGACGGTTTGCCTTGCGCGTTGGGGCGCCTCATGCGAGTGCGGTTTCCAGTGGAACTGCAGGGCTGCATCTGGCGTTGCGGGCTGTCGGCGTGGCAGACGGCGATGAGGTGATCACGAGCCCGTTCTCGTTTGTGGCGTCGGCGAATGTCGCGCTTTATGAGCGTGCGCGGCCTGTTTTCGCCGACATCGATCCCGTCACGCTCAACCTCGACCCTGTTGCGGCCGAGGCGGCTGTGACCGAGCGCACGCGGGCGATCCTGCCGGTGCACATCTTCGGCTATCCAGCCGACATGGACTCCTTCGAGCGGATCGGTCGGCAGCACGGGCTTGGGATCGTCGAGGACGCCTGTGAGGCGCTTGGCGCGGTGCACGAGGATGGGACGCCGGTCGGCGGCCGCGGCAACCCGGCCGTGTTCGGGTTCTATGCCAACAAGCAGCTCACCACGGGCGAGGGGGGGATGGTCACGCTTGGCGAGGAGGCGCTCAAGAGCCGGATCGACTCAGAGCGCAACCAGGGGCGCGCGCCCGACATGGACTGGCTTGACCATGATCGGCTCGGGTTCAACTACCGCCTTTCCGATCTCGCCTGCGCCGTCGGCATCGCTCAGCTCGAGCGTCTCGAGGGGATGTTGAGCGATCGTGCGCATGCGGCGACGCTCTATAGAGAGGCGCTGTCCGGCATCGAGGGCCTGACCCTTCCGTGCGAGGACCGCGGGGTGGAGCGGCGCGGATGGTTTGTGTTCGTGGTGCAGCTTCCCCTCGGCGTCGATCGCAACGAGGTCATTCGCGCGCTTGCCGTCCAGGGCATCCAGAGCAAGCCATACCTGCCCGCGATCCACCTGATGAGCTTCTATCGCGAGCGCTTCGGCCACCGCAGTGGCGAGTTTCCTGTGTGCGAGGACGTCGCCTCGCGCTCGCTTGCGCTCCCCTTCTTCCCGGGGCTCACCGAAGCGCAGATCGAGCGGGTCGCGCTGGCGCTCACGGCCGCGATCGAGCGCTGAGCCAGCGCGCTCGCGAGCTGGACGAACTATCAACCGTGGAGGGTTGACGCATCAACCGAAGTCTTGTCCCAGATCGACTTCTGTTGCACGGGCGTGACTTGAGTGGTTAGGGCGATATGAATAGTTCAGATGCCCCACGGATTCCGACATATCGATCTGTAGTATCGGCCCGTGCGCGAGATTCGGCTGTTCGACTCGACGACCGGCGAATTGTCGCCTGTGAAACAAGGGGACGCGATCCGGATCGAGGTTCAGAGATCGCATGCCGTCCACGAGGACGGCGTAGTCGACGTGGTCTCCTCGCGCTCATTCGTCCTGTTCGGCCTGCTCCAGCGCTTCCTCGACTGGGAGGGCTTCCCGACGACGTTCCTGTTCGACTCGCCCAACGGCGATGATTTTCTGTACCAACTCTCCGAGGACTTGATTGACCATTCCGGATCGATCGCGGACGGCGAGCTGAGCCTGCTGGAGGTGCAGCGCGATGACGTCGAGCGCTGGATAGACATTCGCTTCGGCGCGGGCCGCGCGGAAGCGCAGTCCATCGCTACGCACGCCAGCGAGAGGATCTCGCTGTCCGTAGCGCTCGAGCGCTACGGACCCCACGCGGTCACGCTCTACCTGCTGGGCACGCACTACTCCCAGCCGCTTGGCGGCGCCGTCGAGGGACTCGTCGTCGGAGCACACCATGTCCAACGCATACGGGCGCTGCTTGGCACGCTGCGGCCGGGAGAGCCGAGCCCAGCCGACATGCATGAACACGTCGAGGCGTTTCGCGACGCGCTCGCCAGCGACCTGAATACGCCACTGGCCCTGGTTGTGCTGTTCGAGTGGCTGCTCGAGGCCGAGCGTCGCGGAGGCGACCTGGGCGACGAGGACCTCCGCATGATGCTCGAGATGTTCGAGCTTCACGATCTCGCCCTCCCTGTGGGAGCAACGTAGACTGCGGGCTCCATGTCCCGCTTCCGCGAGCCTCAGCACCCCGACTTCCAGCGCCTGAACACCTCATTGGGCTTCGACCGGCGGCTGTGGCGCCATGACATCGCGCAGTCGCGAGCGCATGCCGCGATGCTCGCGCGTGTCGAGATCATCACGGCGGAGGACCGCGACGCCCTGCTGCGCGGGCTCGATGAGGTCGAAGCCGAGCTGCGGGAAGAGCGCTTCGCGTTCGCCGAGACAGACGAAGACATACACATGGCGATCGAGCGGCGCCTCACCGAGATCGCCGGGTCCGTCGGCGGCCGGTTGCACACGGCGCGCTCGCGCAACGATCAGGTGGCGACCGATCTGGCGATGTACACGCGTGAGCGCTCGCGCGAAGCGCAGGCCGCGATCGCGCGACTGATGACCGAGCTGGCTCGCCGCGCTGAGGAGCATTTGGATTGGCCGATGCCCGGCTACACCCACCTGCAGCGCGCCCAACCGGTCTATCTCTCCCACCATCTGCTCGCGTACTTCTGGATGCTCGAGCGCGACCGCGAGCGCTTCGCGTTCGTCGAGCGTCAGCTCTCACGGCTGCCCCTCGGCGCCGGCGCGCTCGCCGGGGTGAGCTTTGAAACCGACCGCTACTTCCTGGCTGAGCAGCTCGGCTTCGCCGAGCCGGCCCCCAACTCGATCGACGCTGTCTCCAATCGCGACTTCGTGCTCGACTACCTCGCGGCCGCCTCGACGTGCGCGATGCATCTGTCACGTCTCGGCGCCGAGATCGTGCTCTGGTGTAGCACGGAGTTCGGCTTCTGCGAGCTCCCCGATGCCTGGAGCGCCGGCTCCTCGATCATGCCGCAGAAGAAGAATCCCGACGCAGCCGAGCTGCTGCGCGCCAAGGCCCCTCGTGTCGTCGGCCATCTGACGGCGCTTTACGGTGTCATGCACGCGCTTCCGCTCACCTACAACAAGGATCTCCAGGAGGACAAGGAGCACCTGTTCGACAGTGCCGAGACGCTCGAGCTCTCACTTGCGGCGGCCTGCGGCATGGTCGCCGGCATGCGATTCGATCGCGACCGGCTCGCCATGGCCGCATCCGACGAGCTGATCGCAGCGACCGACGTCGCCGATCTGCTCGTCCGTCGCGGCGTCCCCTTTCGCGAGGCGCACGGGATAGTGGCCGCGCTCGTGCGCCGGGCCGTGGAGAGCGATCGGGCGCTCTCCGAGCTTACGCCCGGGGAGCTGGCGGAGCAGAGTGAGCTGCTGGATGACGAGTACTACCGCGTGCTCTCGAGCGAGTCTTGGCTCGAGTCGAAGGTCTCGCTCGGCGGCACCGCGCTCGATCGCGTACGCGAGCAGCTCGACGCGGCGCACGCCGTGCTGGCTCGAGCTGCCACGGAGTGATGCGATGGCCGGCGCGAACGCCGCCATGGTCAGAGCACGCGTCCGTGCTCGCCGACTCGGGGCGCACCCGCCGGACTTCTACGAGCGCTCCGTGCTCGATGTCGCCCGCGATCTGATCGGCTGCACCGTCGAGCACCTCGGGCTCTCCGGCGTCATCGTCGAGACCGAGGCCTACCACGAGAGCGAGCCGGCCTGCCATGCGTTCGCCGGGCTGACGCCCCGTACGAGCACCCTGTTCGGCGAGCCCGGTAGGGCCTACGTCTACCGCTCCTACGGCATCCACGCGCTTCTCAATGCCGTCTGTGAGCCCGCCGGCGTCGGCGCCGCCGTGCTGATTCGCGCTCTGCAGCCGCTGCAGGGGGTGGAGGAGATGCGAACGCGACGCAAATGCGTGCGCGACTCGGATCTCTGTTCCGGTCCGGGCAAGCTCACCCAGGCGCTCGGCATCGAGCTCACCGAGAACGGCACCGATCTGCGCGATGGCCCGGTCGTGATCCGTTCTCGCGCGCAGAGCTGGCGCAGTCCGACCGTCGTCG
Organism: uncultured Solirubrobacterales bacterium; assembly: GCA_963714635.1. Lineage (GTDB taxonomy): Bacteria > Actinomycetota > Thermoleophilia > Solirubrobacterales > Solirubrobacteraceae > Palsa-744. The sequence goes on from CAVQPM010000001.1 coordinate 81,349, forward strand.
CCGGCACGCGCATCGGCATCACTCGAGCCGCCGACCTTCGCTGGCGCTTCTGCGCCGCCGGCAATCCACACGTCTCCCGCCCGCGCCCGGCAGGGGAGCGACGCAGGCTGGTCTGAGCGGGCTGCCTCGAGCGAGAGTCGGCTGTCTCGTCAGCCGCCCGGGCTCACGCCGCCTGTGGGCGCCGTTCCGCCGGACTGGCCCGAGGCCGGTGGGGCGCTTTCCGCAGCCGGCGCCGGGGTGGGCGCCGGCGGCGCCGGCGAGGGCTGAGAGCGGGCTTCCGGTTTTGCGTTTTCGCTTGCGGGCGGCGCCGCGCCGCTTTCGCCGCCACGGCCTCCCGTGGGAGCTTCAGCCGGGCTTTCGTGCTTGCCGGGCCCGGTAGGTTCCGGGCCCGTCTTACGACGCAAGCTCGGTTCGGTGTGGTTTACGACTTCGCCCTGCCCCCCCGCCGAGGGTTCGCCGGCGCTCGAGCGCGCCGCCTTCTGGTTGGCACGGTTCTGTTCGAGCTGCATCGCCGCGAGCATGAAGTCGTGCCAGATGAGGGCGGGATACGTGCCACCGAACACGGGCTTGCCGCCGAAGTCGGTTGTCATCGGGATGAGCTTGTTCGGGTAGCCGACCCACACGGCGACCGTGTACTTGCTGTCCCAGCCCACGAACCACGCGTCGCCGTAGTTCTCGGTCGTTCCCGTCTTGCCCGCCGCGAACTGGCCGATCGCGGCGGCTTTCGCCGTCCCGTACTGGAGGACGGTCTCGAGCATCGACGTCTCCGTGGAAGCCACACCCGGCGGCAGCACGCGCTTGGCGATCACCTGATTGACGTCGCGCCGGTGTCCGTCCGGGAGCGCGCCCGAGCCCGCGTTCACTTCCTGGATGCCGACCGGCTGCAGGTCGGACACGAGTGTGCCGCTGACGCGCTCGCCGCCGTGGGCGATCGTCTCATATGCATGGGCCATGTCCAGCGGCGTCACACCGACGTTCAATCCCCCGATCGTCATCGCCGCGTTCGTCGAGATCGGGGTCGTGATGCCCATCCGGTGCGCGAGATGAGCGATCCGGCCCGTACCGACCTTGAGGCCGACTTCGGCGTATATCGAGTTGTCGGAGTACGCCGTCGCGCCCGTGAGGGTGTCGGTCCCCGTATACGAGGCTTCATCGTTATGCACGACGAACCGTTCGTCGCCGTTCGGTCCGTGCACGTTGAAGACCTTGACCCGTGAGCTCCACGTCGATTCGGGCGAGATGCCATCCTCGAGGGCCGCGGCCAGGTCGAACGCCTTGAACGACGACCCTGGCTGACGCTCGCCCTCCGTGGCGAGGTTGAAAGGGGTCGTGTTGTAGTTGCGCCCGCCCACCATCGCACGCACGTCACCCGTCGAGTTTTCGATGACCACGATCGAGGCGGCGGGCCCTTCCGGGCCGGGCAGGTATCCGTTGACCGCCTGTTCGGCGGCGCGCTGCAGGTCGAGATCGAGCGTCGTCTTGATCCGCAGCCCTCCGTCGAACGTGCGCGTCGGCCCGTAGCGTTCGATGATCTGCTGCTGCACCCAGTTCGTGAAATAGCCGGCGTCGACGCCTTCCACGAGCGTCTGGTGCGGCAAGATGATGTCCCTCGGCGCGGGCAGCGACTGGCTGACGCTTTCTTCGTACTCCGGCCGGGTCAGATAGCCCTGTTCGAGCATCTGCCTCAAGACGAGATTGCGGCGGTCTCGCGCGGCGAGCGGTTTGGTGACGGGGTCGTAGTAGGTGGGAGACTGGATCACGCCCGCAAGCAGCGCCGCCTCCCACGGCTCGAGCTCTTCGACGCAGAGCTTGTGCTTCAGCGTGCCGCAGCCGAGATGGTTGACGTCCGAGCCGAAGTAGGTTCTCGCCGCCGACTCGATCCCGTAGGCGCCGTTGCCGAAGTAGATCGTATTGAGATAGGCGGTGATGATGCGTTCCTTGGACCATTTATGCGCCAGCTGGTAGGCGAGGCCGGCCTCGCGCAGCTTCTCGAAGATCGTGCGGCGGGCCTGGGCCTGCAGGGCGTTCTTGACGAACTGCTGCTCGATCGTCGAGGCGCCCTGGATGGCGCCTTTGTGCAGCAGATCTTGGAAGAAGGCGCGTGCGATGCCGCGGACGTCTATGCCGCTGTTGTCGCGAAAGCGCTTGTCCTCGATCGAGATCACGGCCTCCTTGACGACCTGTGGGATCTGCGAGGGAGTCACGAGCACCTGGCTCTGCCGGCTGATGATCCCGAGCGGCCGGCCCTGGTCGTCGAGCAGTTCCGAGCTGCGCGCTTCCTCGAGCTCCGAGAACTTCGCCAGCGAAGGCAGGTCGGACGCAACGGCCATGAACATGCCGAACACGAACGAGATGAGGCCGAGCAGCAGGACCGCGAACAGAATCAAGAGGAAGCGAAGCCTCTTCAAGCGCGGCCGGCTGCGGGCAGGCGATGCGGCCAGCTTCACCGGGAGGCGAGAGTCTAGCATTGGGGTCTGTGCGCGAAGTCAGCTCAGAACCGGACGAGGGGGACGTTCGCGAGGCCGGCCGGCTGAGCGCGAATGCCGTCGACTGCCTGCCCGACGGAGCGCTCGCGGTCAAGCTGGCCAAGGCGCGTAGGGAAGGCCGTCCACTGAGGGTCAAGCTCGGGATCGATCCCACGGCGCCGGATATTCATCTGGGCCATGCCGTCGTGCTGCGCAAGCTGCGAGCCTTCCAGGACGCCGGCCATCTCGTCGTCCTGATCGTCGGTGACTACACGGCGCGCGTCGGGGATCCATCGGGACGCTCCACGCTGCGCCCGATGCTCTCAGCGGAGCAGATCGAGCAGAACGCCGCCACCTTCAAGGAGCAGGCGCTGAAGATCCTCGACCCGAGTCCCGAGCGTCTGGAGGTTCGCAGCAACGGCGAGTGGCTCGACATGCCCATGGCCGATCTACTGGCGCTCGTGCGCACCACCACGGTCGCGCAGCTGCTCGAGCGCGAAGACTTCGCGCAGCGCTGGTCATCCTCGCAGCCGATCTCATTGCTCGAGCTGCTCTATCCGCTGCTCCAGGGCTATGACTCGGTCGCGGTCCGCTCGGATGTCGAGCTGGGAGGCACCGACCAGACGTTCAACCTGCTCCTCGGCCGCGACATCCAGCGCGCCTACGGTCAGCCCGAGCAGGCGATCCTCACGATGCCGATCCTCGCCGGCACGGACGGCAAGCAGAAGATGTCCAAGTCGCTCGGCAACCACATCGGGATCGTCGAGGAGCCGCAGGAGATGTACGGGAAGGTGATGAGCATCCCCGACGGGCTGCTCG
>CAVQPM010000002.1:0-20971 GCA_963714635.1 uncultured Solirubrobacterales bacterium
GCGCCTCGAGCACGCGTTCGTCGCGGACGCGATCGGTCAGCGGATGCTCAGCTGCTTTCCCGACGCATCGCTGCGTGCCGCGGCCCGCACGATGACGCTGCATCACGTCCACACGGTTGTGGTGAGCGATCCCGAGAACGGTGGGATGCTCGGGGTCGTGACCGATCGAGATCTCGTCGATGCGATGCTCGCGGTCGTCCGGAACGTGTGCTGGCTGACGTGGCAGATCGCGATGTCGTGCGCTTCTCCAGCGAGGAGCGCCTGGAGGACGCGATCGCGACGGTGCGCGAGCGCGGTGGTGGACACGCCGTCGTCATCGACGCTCATAGCGGGCGACCGACGGAATGCTCTCGACGCTCGACATCTCGGCGTGTTCGCCTGGGGAGAGGCGTGAAGAGCTGCGTTTAAGGTCCTATGGCGCGGGCCCCTATGACGGTCATCGGGTAGGGTCACCCGAGATCGCCGTGACGAGCGGTAGCGAGCGAAGGGGGGGGATAGGTGTTCCACCGCATACTCGTAGCGACCGACGGTCCGAGCATGCCCGGCGCGCGCTGAGCGAGGCGATCGATCTCGCGAAGTGCAGCAACGCAAGGCTCACAGTGATGAGCGTCGCCCCCAGACCGTCGACGCTCATGGTCGGCGGCCCGGTCGTGCCTCCGCTGGACTTCGGGGCGCTGGAAGAGGCAATCGAGACCGAACACCAGACACTCCTCGATGCGGCGATTGACGAGGTTCCAGCAGGAGATCTCCGTCGAGAAGCTGCTGGCACACGGCTCGCCCGCAAAGGCAATTCTCGAGCAGGCTCGCAGGGGCAGGCACGATCTGATCGTGCTCGGCTCACGGGGCCACGGCGACATGGGCTCGATGCTGCTCGGCAGCGTCAGCCACCGGGTGCTGCACGACAGCAGAGTGCCGGTGCTCGTCATCCACGTGGATGGAGAGACCAGCCGTGGCGACAGTGAGGCGTCCACGTAGCAAACCGCGGTAGTAACTTGCACTCTGTCGGGTTAACACTGCCTCTAAGAGGAGGCCAATCGGATGCGAAGCTGGAAGCTGGACGAGATCGATCTGAAGCCGAGGCTCCCCGAGATCCTGTCGTCCTCGACCGCCGCGCGCGCAATCGCGCTCGATCTGGCCGCGGGCGAGGGGCTCTCCGAGCACGAGGTCCACGAGCGGGCGTGGATGATCGTGCTTAGCGGCTCGGTCGAGGTGAGCACGGGCGCAGGAGAGTCCACAGAGGGCGGGCCCGGGCTGCTCGTCGAGCTGGCTCCGGGCGAGCGGCACGAGGTGCTCGCCGTCTCAGACTCTCGCCTTCTGTTGCTGCTCACCCCGTGGCCCGGAAACGGCCATCCCGGCGCGATGACCATCACAGAGAAGCTGTATGCTCGCCGCCACGCCGCCAAGCGCGCGTGAGCTGACGCCGGCGGATGCGAGGCGCCGGGCGCTGAAAGGAGCGATCTCGGCCGCGAGGCCGGCCGCATATGCGCCGACGGTCGTGCTCGGGCTTCTCGTGCTCGGCGGCCTTGCGGTGTTCGCCGGCCACATACTCCACGGCGGCTTCTACTACGACGACTGGGGCGTCCTTTCGGTCGTGCGCTTCCCGTCTGTGCACGGCGGCGCGCTGCATGGACTGTGGACTCTCTACGGCCGAAGGCCGGGGCAGGTGGCGTGGTATGCGGCGCTAGATGGCACGCTCGGCTTCCACGCTCATCTGCAGCTTGCCCTTGCGGCCCTGCTGATGATCGTCGAGGCGGTGTGCCTGTTCATGCTGCTTGGCCGTCTCGGCATGCGGAGGCCGGCGGCCGGCGCAATCGCAGCTCTTGTGTTGCTGTTCCCTTTCAGTGACAGCCTTTGGCTGTGGTCGATCCTGACCACCAACACGCTGACGACCGCGCTTTATCTGATTGGGGTCATGCTCGCGCTGCGAGCGCTGCATGATTCCGGGTGGCGGCGAACCGCATTGCATACGGGCTCGCTCGCGCTCTACCTCCTGGGGATCTTCACCTATGGCGAGTCGTTCGCGGTGCTTGGATGCCTGGTCGGGCTGATCTATGTGCGCAGTGTCGGTTTCAAGCGTGCGCGCCTGCGCTGGGCGGTTGACGTCATCGCGATCGTCGGGAGCCTGATCGTCACTCGCACGATCCTGCCGAAGGACATCGTCACGCCGTATCCGCGCCTGTCGCCACACCACATGTGGCTTCAAGCAGGGGACATCGTGAGCGGCGGCGCGAAGGTGATCGCATCGGCGGTGGAGCCCTTCGGTGGGCCCGCTGCGCTGCTCGTTCTCCTCGCGCTGGCAGCGTTGCTCCTCGCAAGGGCACGCGATCGGCGCTGGCTGGCCGTCGCGGGCGCCGGGCTGCTCGTCGCTGTGGCGGCATGGGCTGTGTATGTGCCCGCGGACTACATCTACTCGCCCGCATCGCCGGGCACGGGCAACCGCGTCAACGGCCTGGCCGCGATCGGCATAGCGATCTTCCTGTACGCGACCGCGATGCTGATCGTCCGGCGAACCTGGCTCGCTCTCTTGATCGTCGCGGTGCTGGCTGCCGGTTATGTGCACCGCATCACGGCCGATGCGCGCACATGGAACCGCGCGGCGCAAGAGGAGGCGCAGATCCTGACGACGATCAAGCAGAGCGTTCCCCATCCGCCCAGGGGCGCGAGCTTCTTCGTGGCGGACTGGCCGCAGAGCGTCGCTCCGGGCGTGCTCGTGTACGGCGAGCCCTATTACCTTTCCAGCGCTCTGAAGTGGGCATTCGCCGATCGCACCCTCTCAGGAGCGCAGCTGGACAGCTCGACCCGCCTCTCGTGCGGCGCCCGCCACGTGACGGCCTCGCACCTGCCTTATGCCTCACCACTCGTCGCCGCCTACGGTCGCGCCTATCTCGTGGACGTCCGAGCCGACCGTGTGATCGACCTCAAGCGCCCAAGGCAGTGCGCGCGGGCGACTTCTCGCTAGTTCCGTAAGAGAGTGAATCGGTCCTACCGAACGCTGGACCGACGGCGTCGAGGGCACTGGGCGAGACACTGACGCTGCGCGGTCAGTGCGTATAGAGCGCTGGGTTTTAGCGGCAATGTACTGATGCGTCTCTGCTCTGTACCGCCGTACCGTCCTGAGTGGTGCGGACTAGTGGCCCCACATAGCCACCAGGGAGCTAGAAGCTACAAGAGGAGGCTGTTGTGCAGAACGAAGAGAGGGTTACCGGTTGGTGGGTCTTTGCGGGCATGCTTCTCGCAATCAGCGGCGTTCTGAATATCATCTGGGGTATCGCGGCGATCGCAGAATCCAACTTCGTCACTGTGACCGGCGCCCATTATGTGTTCAGTAACCTGAATACGTGGGGATGGATAACGCTGATTCTTGGCGTAGTCGAGCTGTTCGCAGCCGGTTCATTGTTCGCCGGCGGCTCGTTCGGGCGCTGGTTTGGGATCATCGCCGCTGGGCTCGTGGCTATCGGGGCGCTGCTTGACGTCACGGTTCTCCCGTTCTGGTCGATATGCGTGTTCGCGCTCTCGGTGATCATCCTGTACGAGCTCGCCAAGGGTCCGGAAACATGAACCGGTCGCGTACCAAGTTGACCCGCCACTGCTCAGGGGCGGGACCCATTGAGCGACGGAATGTCGGTGGTGGCCGAGATGTATTGGGCGAGCGACGGATCAAGCCGTTCAGCGACCCAAAGAAGATCTTCGAATCGTGCTAGGACCGCAGCGCTGGCGCGGGCGTTCCAGTCGTATAGGGCGAGCGCCTTGGCTCGGTTCTGACCTGCCTCATCCAGATATCTCTGAAAGCGATGGGCACTCAACACTGCTCCAGCCACGGCCCGTCCTTGGGCTGCCCTGCATGATTGGCATCAGGAGTCATTGTGCTTTGCCGCCGGTCGGGTTATAATTCCTTTGGAAAGCCCCGGTGGACCGCTGACTTCGGTCATGTCGCCGGGGCTAAGTTGTTTAACGACGGTGGGCGACGGCGTTTGGGACTCGTCTACCTTGCCGGATGATCGTTCACGCTCAGGACAGAGAGTGCGCGGAGTCCAGGTTGATCCGAATGCGCTCTGGCGGAAGCGCAAAGACCTCGTTTTCGCGCTTGAGCTGCGCGGGCGTCTTACGTCCAGAGCGCAGCGCCTCCTCATCGGCGCGGCGATCCCTCTCCTTCTCATCCCAGAGTTGTTGCGCATCGACGTATTCGACTAGCACGGTCATTGCCCTGTGGAGGATAACTCCTCCTCCGGAAGTTCTGTAGTCATTTCGCATCATTTCGGACGGTCTGAGCGATCATCGGCGGCTCCCCGAGGTCGCCGTCGAGCAGGTGGACGTAGGTCGCGAGCTGCGCGGGAGTTCAGCGCGGCGATGCCTCGAGCGCGAGTAGCTGCTCGCCGTCGTGTTCGACCTGAAGCGTGGTGTGCTCGATGCCGAAGCGCGTGCGGAGAAGCGCCTGCAGCTCGCGTCGCTTGGCGTGGCAATCGGCGCTTGCAGGAACGAGAACATGGGCGGAGAGGCTCGGGAAGCCGCTGGTGACTTCCCAAACGTGCAGGTCGTGTACCTCGCTCACACCCGCCTGAGATGCCATTGCTTGGCCGATCGTCTCGGGGTCCAGACCCTCCGGCGCGGCCTCCAAGAAGATCCGCCCGGATGCCTTGACGAGCTTGTAGCCCGAGCGAATCATCGGCGCGGCGATCAACAGCGAAGCGATCGGGTCGGCACGATCAAAGCCCCAGATCAGGATCACGCCGGCCGCCAGTGCGGTGCCAACAGAGGCGTAGGCGTCGATCAAATTGTGCTGGAACGCCCCCTCGATGTTCAGGCTTTGTCGGTTGGCTCGGGCCAGCGCATGTGCTGCCGCCAGGTTGACCACCACGCCGGCGAGTCCGACCACGAGCATCAACGAAGCCTCGACCTGCGGTGGGCTGAGGAGACGCCTGACACCCTCGTAGGCGATGAAGCCCGACAGGATGATCAGCGTCAACCCGTTTGCCTGCGCAGAGAGGATCTCCACCCGCCCCAATCCGAAGGTCATCGCGCCTTTCGGCCGGCGACGCGCGAGACGCGCGGCGAACAGCGCCAAGCCGATCGCTCCAGCGTCCGTGAGCATGTGCACAGAGTCAGAAAGCAACGCCAGCGAGTTGGCAATGACCCCGACCGTGACCTCGATGACCATGAGACCGGCGTTTATCGCCAGCGCCACCGTGAGCCAGCGCAGGTCGGCATGCACCGACACACCGTGAGAATGACCGCCGTGGCCATGTGAGTGCTCGCGTGCCATGCGCCTGACACTACCCGCAGCGGTCACGACAATGAGCGTCCGCCGTCAGGCCAGTAACAGTGCGGCACTCGCACTCCTCCCCCTGCCACAGCTCGACGCCCTCCTTCACAGCAATCCCTGCGATCAAAAGCGCCGCGAGCGGGTCCACAAATGCCTGATACGGCGTCCTACCTACGCTTGCGTGCTCGAATGATCGCCGCAGCCGCCTGCGGATCGACGCGGTGCGTCTCGCGGATCTCAACTTCGGTCAGTCCCGCGTCCGCGAGTGCCATCTCGAACTCCCGGCGGCTGAGCGCCCCAGCGATACAGCCCGTCCACTGCTGCATGTCCGCACGCGTGGCATCGTCCATGTCCTCATCGGCGATGACGTCGGAGATCGCGAATCGTCCTCCCGGGCGCAGGACCCGGGCGACCTCGCGTAGAACTCGCGGCTTGTCGCCGGAGAGGTTGAGCACACAGTTGGAGATCACCACGTCGACGCTCGCGTCCGGGAGCGGGATCGCCTCGATGTAGCCCTTGCGGAACTCGACGTTCTCGACGCCCGCCTGTTCAGCGTTGCTGCTGGCGAGGGCAAGCATCTCGTCGGTCATGTCGAGCCCGATCGCCTTGCCGGTGGGGCCGACGCGGCGGGCGGAGATAAGGACGTCGGCACCCGCCCCGGAGCCGAGGTCAAGGACCGTCTCGCCCTCCATCAGGTCGGCAACGGCTGTAGGCACACCGCAGCCGAGGGAAGCGGCGACCGCCGCATCAGGCGCCTGCTCGGCCTCTGCGGAGTCATAGAGGGCGCCGCCGAACACCTGCCGGCCGGATATCTCGGACGTCGTGGAGACAGTCGGGTTGCAGCACGAGGATTGCGACGCCACCGCGTCCGGACGTGTCTCCGTCATGGCGCGTGCGGCGGCGGCGTAACGTCCCCTGACCTCCTCACGGATGTCCGCATACGCCGTCGGTCCTTCGGCGGCGCTGCAGCCACAGCCCTCCTCCTGACCGCAGCAATCGGCCTTGACGGCCGGCTCGCAGCAGTTGGCCTGGGCCTCTGGGGCGCAACAGTCGGTGGTGGTCTCTAGCTCAGCCATGCGGACAGCTCCTTCATCGAGTCGGGCAGAACGTAGTAGTAAGCCCACAGGCCGCGGCGCTCGGAATCGACCAGGCCGGCCTCGCGCAGCTTCTTGAGGTGGTGGCTCAACGTCGGCTGGGCGACCTCGAAGAGGGGGACGAGCTCGCAGACGCAGACCTTGCCGGCGTGCTTGCGTAGGGCGTCCAGGAGCTGCAGCCGGATCGGATCGCCGATCGCCTTTGCGACCTCTGCCATGCGGGTCGCGTGCTCGCGCTCCACGTCCGGATAGACGACCGGCTCGCAGCAGCGCTCTCCAGCGGGCCGCTTGCGCTTTGGCGACAGTTCCAGATCGACAGCCATCGATCTATATATATCGATTGAAACGATATCTGTCAATGGAGTATGTTTCCGGCGTGATCGACGCGGTGGCGGTCATCACCGACATCCACGGGAACCTCCCGGCTCTGCAGGCGACCCTCGAGCGGATCCAGCAGCTCGACATCGAGAGCGTCTACTGCGACGGGTCCTCCTCGGCTACAGGCAGCATCCCGACGAGGTGTCGTCGCGAACGGCATGTTCGCGCTCGCCGCCGTCAGCATTTCCACGCACCATCGGGTCTCTCCGGCGCACCTGTTCAGTGAGGTCATAGCCACCGCCGGACTGCTGCTCGTCATCTTCTCGTTCGCCCGCACGAAACGGTTGAATGTTGCTCCGGCGGCGGTCGGCGCTTACATCGGCGCCGCCTACTTCTTCACCAGCTCCGCCAGCTTCGCCAACCCCGCGATCAGCATCGGACGCATGTTCTCCGACATGTTCGCCGGGATCGCGCCCGCGTCGGTTCCTGGCTTCATAGCGGCGCAGCTCGTCGGCTGCGGTTGCGCGATCCTCGTCGTCAGGCTGCTCTACCCGGACGTGACCCCAGCCGAGGCAGCCGAGGTCGTCCTGTCTCACCACGAGCAACGGCTGAGCGCCGGTGGTTAGATGACCCAGCCCATCCGTACCTAAACGCGCGTCCCGGCGAGCTTACCGTCGCGGCTGCTTCGCGAGCCACTCGTCGAGCATCGGGCACGAGAAGCGAATGAATGCGCCCTCTAGGGAAATCGCTGGGGAAATAGTCGCCCCCGTCCGCGTGACGCGCGCAAGGCGGGGGAGAGCGAGCAGCGTCTCTATGCGCTGGCGGCCTGGCGCGAGAGCCCGCTGTTCACGGAGCGCGAGCGCGTGGCGTTGGAGCTGACAGACATGATCACACGCATCGGGGAGAGCGGCGTGCCGGATGCGGGGTACGAGCGCGCGGCATCCGAATTCTCTGCGGCTGAGCTTGCCAACCTGATCTTCGCTATCACGGCCATCAATGCGTGGAACCGGATCGCAGTGACTAGCGGCTTGGTATTTGCGGGTACGCAATAGGTGCCGCGCGTACATGCGCCGATTAGTCTGGATGTCTCGTGCGCAGCGACGCTTCGAGATCCGGGCGGCGTGGCAGGCCCACTTCTTTTAGTGTCGCACGCGCAGCAGCGATGAGAGCGAGTCGCTCAGCTTTCCGCGCGTCGATCGCGGCTTGGTGGGGTGCCAGCCGGTTGCGGGCGGCGCTGCGATCGGTATCCGAGAAGAGACTCGCATAAGGCTTGTCGGCGTCTGCGACGAGCGCCTCGCACGCTAGATCCAGGGAATCGGCCTCCTCCAGCTTCTTGTAGCCATCACTGGGCGGCTTATAGAGGAAGCGTCGCACATACTCGATGACCTCAGGATCGCCTCGGTCGATTGCTTTCTGGAGCCCTCGCTTGTAGTAGCTCGGGTTGTAGGGGTTGCCGGCCGCGTTCTTGATCCCTCGCGGCTTCATCTGGTCGATCTGCCAATACAGATCGCCGATGAGCGCTTCTGCTGCGTCGTGCATATCCATTCCGCCAGCCATGATAGTCGCGGCTATCGAAGCCGACAGGAGCAGTCGCAGTTACAGTACATGCGTGCCACAGTACTGGCTCAAGCCCCTGGGCTTTACGCAGCCGCAGCCACATCCGATACCCGACGACTGGGTGTCCGAGAGGGGTCTAGAGGACTTCAAGCTGACGACAGGTCCCGCCAAGATTCAGAACCCTCCTCAGATGGGACGCGGCGACCGCGTTTTGCTGCACGCGGTCATTTACTCACGTGTCTTCGCCGAGGGCGAAATCCTCGGTAATCCAAAGTGGACGCCTGACCATCAATGGGGGGATCGCTGGCCCTGGGTGTACGCCTTTCGCATTGATAGCTGGGTGCCATTGATCAAAGACGGCCCTCGGACGATCGACTACGCACCAAGACGAGCGATAGGCCGCGTCCAAGCTGGCGGTGAGTACGCTGGCCTATCGAAGCAGGAGTACGAAACAGTAATCGCGGCTCTACGAAATGCGCCAACTTTGATGTGCAGGTAGTTCCGGATTTAGCCTTCGCGTATGGCGCGAATACGGTCCTGCATCTGTGGCAGGCGGACGGTCCTGAACTTCTCGGGCAGGCGCTCGTCATCGAGGACAGCATCGAAGGCCTCAATGTTCCTGTCGAGTGCCAGGCGAGCACATCGGTCTTGTTGCGCGAAGCGGAAGATGCGCTCGTTGAGCTTCAGCACGTCCCGGACCGCCGCCTCGCCGCGCTCGTCGAGCAGGAGCTGGCTGAACGCGCGCGCGCACTGGATAGACGCACGGAGCTGGCGCCACGCGAGGTCGGTCTGCTTTTTGGGCAGAGCGCTGTTGTGGAACCGGCTCTCCATGCAGCGCTCCGGGTGCATGACCCAGAGACGGACCTGCCGATCATCGCCGACAAGAAGATCCAGCTCGATCGCAGTCTTCCTGATGTCCTCCGAGTTCATTCCATATGCGCTCTGAAGGAAGTCCATTCGGCGCTCATGGCCCTCGTCGTCGAGGAACGTGGCGACGCCTTCGAGGGTCGTCCGGTCCTCCCATTTGGCCAGCTTGACTAGTCCGCCGAGCATCTCGGCCGCCCGACGCGCATCATCCGCACTCCCGAGAAAATCGATGTCGCCGCTGACCACATTTGCCGCAACCAGCCCGTCCGTCAGGCGACTTTGGAGGTAGGTCGTCCAGATAGCTACCGCTTGCCCGCCTATGAGAACGACGCTTGGCTCTCGCACCACTTCATCGATGAGCGCGATGATCCGTTCGGCCTCTTCGAGGCATAGCGGCAGCGGCGAGGCGTCGAGTGCCTCCGGCGGCTCGTCCACGTCCGCTGACGATCCTTCGTGGCTCAGGAGAGAGAGCGCGCTGAGTCTAGGTTGATCCGGATTCGATCTGGAGGAAGGGCGAAGATCGCGTTTTCGCGCTGTAGCTGCGCTTCGGTCTTTTCCCCAGACCGCAGCGCCTCGACATCGGCACGGCGAGCCCTCTCCTTTTCATCCCAGAGCTCTTGCGCATCGACATATTCGACTGGCACGGTCATCGTCCGGTAGAGGATAACGCTTTCTTCGGAAGCTCTGTAGTCATTTCGCATAACTGCGGACATGCTGAGGAATCATCAGCGGCTCCCCAAGGTCGCCGTCGAGCGGGTGGACGTAGGTCGCGAGCGTGAACGCGGCCGAGTGATGGCCGAGCCAGCGCTGAACCTGAACGGCGTCGCGGCCTTCCGCGAACAGGATCGAGAAGGCGTCCGCGTGGATTGTTGACGTCTGCGTTCAGGAGATTTTCAGGTTGCGTCTGGCACGCTCATGCGCATGCTCAAAAGAACGCCATCGCTTCTCCTCGTCGCTGCTCTGCTCCTGGCCGGCGGATGCGGCGGCAGCTCCAAGAGCCAGACCGCCGGGTCGCAGTCCTCCGGAGGAGGCCAAACCGAATCCTCGGGCAGTGCCGCCCTGGCAGCCGACGCCCGCTCCGCGGCGACCGGGGACATCCCCGACAACCAGAACTTCCTGACGTTCAGCGACATGCATCTGGGCGTCACGATGCTCTATCCGGAGGGCTGGGCCGTCAAGAGCACCGCGCCGGGGGTGACCTTCCAGGAAAAGAACAACCTTGTGCGGATCGCCGTTTCGCATGGCCCGGCGCCGACTATGGCTGCAGTGACGGCCCAGCTGGCGGCGCTCAAGCGTGCGAATCCCGCCATGACAACCAGCGCCCCACGAATTGTCGCGCTCAAAAGCGGCCCGGCCGTGAAGGCCACCTATACCACTGAGAGCGCTCCCAACCCGGTGACGGGCAAGCGCGTCACCCTCACGGTTGATCGTTATGAGCTCTCGCACGCGGGCCGAGTGGCGATCCTTGATCTCGGGACCCCCGTGGGCGTCGACAACGTCGATGCCTACAAGCGGATGGCCGAAAGCTTCAAGTGGCTGTAAAGAGCCTCTATGTGGAGCCTGAGGAGAGCGTACAGGAGGTCCACTGGGGCGCTCTTGAGTGCCACGACGTATTCAAGATCTACCGCTCGGGACCGGTGGAGACCGTGGCGCTGCGCGGTTTGGATCTGCGGATCGAGCCGGGAGAATCGGTTGCGATCCTCGGCCCGTCGGGCTGTGGCAAGAGCACCCTGCTCGCCCTCGCGGCGGGTCTCGACGAGCCCTCAGCCGGCGAGCTGCGCGTCTGGGGCCGCTCGCTCGGGCGTCTGGATGAGGCGGAGCTCGCCGCCTACCGGGCGCGGGACCTGGCGATCGTCTTTCAGAGCGAGAACCTGTGGCCCAACCTCTCAGCCCAAGAGAACGTCGCGGTGTCGCTGCGTCTCGCCGGCCACTCAGACGCAGAGACCGCCGCGACGGAAAGCCTAAACGCATTCGGGCTTCGTGAGCGACGCTCCCACCGTGCGGCGGCGCTCTCCGGCGGTGAGCAGCAGCGCGTGGCCATCGCCGCCGCGGCGGCACGCCGGGCCCGTCTCGTGCTCGCCGACGAGCCCACCGGCGAGCTCGATCGGCGCAACGAGGAGATCGTCCTCGACGCGCTCGAACAACTGCGCGCCGACTACGACAGCACGGTTGTAATCGTCACGCACTCCGAGCCGGTGGCCGCTCGCGCTCAGCGCGTCATCGAGCTGCGCGACGGGAGGCTGGCAGCGTGAGCAACGTCGACATTACTGCGCCGCGCACCTCGTTGATCGGTTGTGAGGGTGTGAGCGTGTCCTATGGTCACGGCCCTTCGCTCGTCACGGCGCTGCACGCTGTGGAGTTGCTCGTCGAGCCCGGCGAGCGGCTCGCGCTGTGGGGACGCTCTGGCTCGGGCAAGACAACCCTGCTGCACGTCCTTGGTGGGCTTGTCGTTCCCAATGAGGGTCGCGTCATTTGGAAGACCAGCGAGCTTTCGTCGCTGGACGCGGCTGCCCGCGGCAAAAGGAGGGCTGAGGGCATCGCCTACGTATTTCAGGGCTCCAACCTCCTGAGTCACTTCACAGCCTTCGAGAATGTCGTATTCGCCACCCTTCTCGGCGCCAAACGAGATGGTGGTCGAGCGCCCCGGCCGCGCACCCACTCCCCTGAGGATCTGTTGGATCTGGTTGGACTCTCAAGCAAGCTGGATGCGCTACCCGGCGAGCTCTCGGGCGGTGAGGCTCAGCGTGTGGCAATCGCTCGCGCGCTGGCCCAGAGTCCGGAGTTGCTGCTGTGCGACGAGCCCACCGGCCATCTGGACTCAGATACCGCCGAGCGCGTGCTCGATCTGCTCGACGGGCTCCGCCGAGAGTTCTCTTTCGCGTTGGTGACGGCCACCCACGATGCTGGCGTGGCTGCCCGTGCTGAGCGTGTGATCGAGCTGAGCGACGGTCGTGTGATCGGCGAGAGCCGCCCATGACGAGCGCTCTGCGCATGGCCGTCTCAGGGCTGCTGCGCACGCCCGGGCGGTCTGCGATCCGTGTGCTGATCCTGGCGGCGTCCGTGGCGCTGCTTGGCGGGATGCTGCTGTTCGTGGGCAACTCGCTGCGGACGGTCGCGGGCAGCTCGGTACGCAGTGTGCCGCTCGATCTCCAGGGGCCGGTGTCCTCCTACGAACAGGCACGCTCGGTGGCTTCCGCGGTTGCACGCCAGAGCGGCGTGCTGCAGGCATCGCCCGTCGCAACCGCGCCGCTGGCCGGGGCCGAACACCAGGGCCCGAACGGCCTCACCAGTGCCGGCGTAGGCGCCGTGCTCGCCGTGCCCGGCGACTACCTGGGCCACATCCACACCTTCCGCTTCCTGCGGGGCTCACTGCGTCCCGGCGCGGTGGTGCTCGACCAGCAGATGGCCACCACGCTGCAGGCCCAGATCGGCGATCGGGTAACGCTCGAGCCGCCCGGCCGCGGGCGGCCCCACATATACGTGGTCTCGGGAGTGGCGCTTGTCACGGCGCCCGACGCGCTCTTCCAACCGCTCAATCCCCAACTCGGCCCAGCGCCAGCGCAGCCGCCGGCGAACGTGGCCATCCTGCCGCTCGCCACCTTCGCCTCGACGCTCGCACCCCAGCTCCCGACGATCAACGCGAACCTGGGCGTCAACGCCCAGCCGGGCGCCCAGACCGGCGTGCAGTGGCAGGTGCACACTCAGCTCGACCCGCTCGCGCTGAGCACGGGCAGCCCGAGCACCGCGCTTGCGCTGGCCACTCAGATGCGCAACCGCATCGAGCGCAGCCTGCCCGGCCAGGTCCAGTTCGTCGACAACCTCTCAGAATCGCTCAACACCGCGGCCGGCGACGCGCTGTATGCGCAGACGCTCTACATCATGCTGGCCGTGCCCGGCGCGTTGATTGCGCTCGGGCTCGCCTACCTGGCGGCGCTGGGCACCGTCGAGCGCGATCGCCGCGATCTCGCTCTGCTGCGCGCGCGCGGCGCCAGGCGGCTGGATCTGCTGGCGCTTGCCGGGACCGAGAGCCTCGTCCTCGGCCTGATAGCCGGGCTGGCCGGCGCCGGCGCGGCGTTTGCCGCCGTCTCGGCGCTCGTCACCGGCGGGGCGCATGCCACGCTCGGACGGGTTCTCAGCACCGCCGCGATCTGCGTGGCGCTGGCCGTCGCCGGCGCCGGCGCGGCGCGCATCGGCGCCAGCCTCTCCTCGCTGCGCACGAGCGTCGCGGCGGGCCGCCGCGGAACGCGTCGCGAGGGCAGACCGCTGTGGCAGCGTCTCTACCTCGATCTTCTTGCTCTGGCGATCAGCGGGCTGATCTACTGGCTGACCGCCAGCACCGGCTTCTCAGCGGTGGTCAACCCCGACTCCAACCCGACGCTGTCCCTGTCCGTGTACATGTTCTTCGCGCCGGCGCTGTTGTGGATAGGGGCCACGCTGCTGCTTGTCCGTCTGCGCGGACGGGCCCTGAGGTGGATCGCCGCTCGGGCCGTGCGGGGGCGGGCTCAAACGCGCGGCTCACTGCTGCTCGTCAGCGCTGGTCGCCGCGGCGGCGCCATCAATCGCGGTCTGATCGTCGTCGGGCTGTTGCTCGCCTTCGGCGTGAACCTCGGGATCTTCTCCGCGACCTATGACCAGCAGGCCAAGGTCGACGCCCAGCTCACGCTGGGGGCAGACGTGACCGCCACGGCGGCGCCCGGGGTGGCCGCCCGGCGCGATCTCGTCAAACGGATCGCCGGCGTCCCCGGCGTCGCGGCTACAACGGGCGTCGAGCACTCATACGCGTATGTCGGACCCGACCTCCAGGACACCTACGGAATCGACGCCGCCTCGTTCACCGGAGCCACCTCGCTGCGCGACTCCTACTTCATCGGCTCCAGCGCACAGCAGGTGCTCGCCCGCCTGCGCTCCAACCCGGACGGCGTCCTCGTCAGCAAGGAGACGATCACCGATTTCTCCTTGAAAAACGGCGATCTGCTGCGTCTGCGCGTGCTGAATCAGCAGACCGGCCACTTCCAGATCGTGCCCTTCCACGTGGCCGGAATCGTGCAGGAGTTCCCGTCGGCGCCCAAGGACTCCTTCATGGTCGCCAACCTGAGCTACCTGGAGTCCGTGACGCACGCCGGCGGCCCCAACGTCGTCTTTGCCAAAGTCACCGGCGATCCTCCGGCCGTGGCCCGCCGCGTGGCCGCTGCCACCGCCTCGGCGGGGACCAAGGTCGACAACATCTCAGACCAGAGCGCCCGCACGAGCAGCTCGATCACGACGGTCGACCTGACCGGGATCAGCCACATCGAGCAAGCCTTCGCGATCATCCTGGCCGCCGGTGCGATGGCGCTGTTCGTGGCGCTGGGGATCTCAGAGCGACGGCAGGAGTTCGCCACGATGGCGGCTATCGGCGCGCCTCTATCCCGAGTCTCGGAGTTCTTGTGGACCGAGGCGGCGATCGTGCTGACGGTGGGACTCGCCCTCGCGGTCGGCCTCGGCTGGCTCCTATCGGAGATGCTCGTCGCGATTCTCCAACACGTCTTCGACCCGCCGCCAGACACGCTCGCTGTTCCCTGGGGGTTCCTCGCCGGCCTTGCGGGCGCGGCGGTCCTCACCACACTGCTGGCCACCGCGCTTGCCGCCCGCAGGATCCACCGCCTACCGCTCGGGCAGATCTTGCGCGAGCAGTGAGTAGCGTCATTGTCAGTGGCGCGCTCATTCCCACAAGTCCTCATAACGGCCGCGCTTGCGGGATTTGTGGCGGCCGGCTGTAGCGCGAGCTCGGGCCGGCCGGCCGGCGCACGTCTCGCTAGCAACTCTCTGGGATCCACCTCCGCTCCGGCGGTGCATCGCCGGCTGCTCTTGGGGTATTCCGTCGAGCATCGGCCGATCGGCGCCCAGGAGCTGGGTGACCCCGCCGCAGGCATTCGCGTGCTGGTCGTTGGCTGCATACACGGCAACGAGCGCGCCGGCATCTCAGTGGCGCGGCGCCTGGAGACGATGAGCGCTGCGCAGGGCGTCGACCTGTGGGTCATCGACGATCTCAACCCCGATGGGGCCGCGGCAGACACGCGCCAGAACGCACACCGGGTCGACCTCAATCGCAACTTCCCCTACGGCTGGCTTGCGGCGGGACGGCCGGGCGATCAGCAATACCCCGGCCCGCGCCCGCTGTCCGAGCCGGAGGCACGCATCGCGTACCGGCTCGTCATGCGCCTGCGTCCGCTAATCACGATCTACTTCCATCAGCCACTCGGGCTCGTCGACGAATCCGGCGGGGACCCGCGCGTCGAGCGTCGTTTCGCCACTCTGAGCGGCCTGCCCCTGCAGCGGCTGACGCGCTACCCAGGCAGCGCCGTGGGGTGGCAGAACCATCGCCTGCCGCACACTACCGCCTTTGTCGTCGAGTTGCCCCCGGGCAACCTCACGCCAGGGAGCGCGACTCACTTGGCACGCGCCGTGTTGACGCTGGCTCGAGATGTGCGGTCTCAGGCAGCGAGATCCACACGTCTGCGCCCCCGCTGACGAGGTTGCCAACGTGGGCCTCACCGCCGTGAGCGCGGGCGATGCTCCGGACGATCGACAAGCCCAATCCCGTCCCCTCGACAGAGCGCCCCGCGTCGGGACGGCTGAAGCGCTCAAACGCGGCGTCCAGGAAGCCCTCGGGGAATCCCGGGCCACTGTCGGCGACGTGGAGGCTCACTATCCCGCCATCGCGGTGCGCGAACAGCACCACCGTGCCCTGTCCGTGACGCAGAGCGTTGTCGAGCAGGTTCGACAGGGCCTGCTCCACGCGCAGAGAATCGGCGTAGATGGTCAACTCATCAGGCACGCTCACCACAATCGTTCGACCCTCTGCGCGCGCGCGCTCGGCGAAGCGCCGGCGGACAGACTCGATCACCGCACGCACCGGCAGTCGCGTGGGCTCGATCGGCAGCTCGCCATGATCGGCTTGGGCGAGCGTGAGCAGGTCGCGCGCAAGATGTGCCAGACGGTCGGTCTCGGCGTCTGCGGACGCCAGCGCGGCACGGAGCTCGCGGTTGGAGCCTTCGCCGGCGAGGGCGAGCTCGAGCTCGGCCTTCAAGACCGCCAGGGGTGAGCGGAGCTCGTGGCTGGCGTCGACGACGAAGCGTTGCTCGCGAGCGAAGGCGACCTCGTCGCGGTCGAGCATCTCATTGAGCGTGAGAGCCAGACGTCGCAGCTCATCGTGGGACGCGGGCACCGGCAGGCGCCCGCCGGGCTCGGTGACTGACAGCCGTGTCGCCTCTCGGCGCATCGCCTCGACTGCGCAACGACAACGCCGATACGCCATATCCGAGCAGCGACGCCAGCAGGAGGGCCACCGGGCCCCCGAGCAGCATCAGCGACCGAAGATCGTTAAGCGTGGCCGTGCGAGCTTGCAGGGACACCCCGACGATCACGAGCAGGGACTCACTCTGAGCGCGCAC
Source organism: uncultured Solirubrobacterales bacterium (assembly GCA_963714635.1). Classification (GTDB taxonomy): domain Bacteria; phylum Actinomycetota; class Thermoleophilia; order Solirubrobacterales; family Solirubrobacteraceae; genus Palsa-744. The sequence continues at coordinate 16,530 of CAVQPM010000002.1, forward strand.
CGGCGTGGCAAGCAGGCGGAACGTGCCCGCAACACCTGCGATCCGGGTGGTGAGCAGGATGGGCTTGCGGACTGCCCGGGCGATGTCGCGGGCACTGAGAATCGGTGTGGGAGGCAGACCGCGAGTCTCGTCGACCACCCGACGCCCTGGCGCCAAGACCTGAGCAAAACCCGCCCCGGCGCGATTCAGGCCTCCGGCCCCCGCTTCCGCCAGTCCCGTATCGGACTGCTCGACCAAGGCTCGCACGTCATTGGCACGTGCGCGCAGGCCCTGGTTCAGAGATTCGTCCAGGTTGGCTTGAAAACGGGCGTAGACGAAGAGCCCGAGCCCAGTCAGGAGCAGCCCCAGCGCCGCTGCGAACGCGAGGGTGACCTTGACGCGCAGCGAAGGGTGCGCAAGGCGCCCGAACCGAGACATCAGGCGTGGGCGCGTAGGCGGTAGCCACTGCCGCGCACCGTCTCCAGCGACCGCCGGCCAAACGGCCGGTCGACCTTCTCGCGCAAGCGCCGGATGTAGGCGTCGACCACGTTCGAGCGGTTGTCGTATGCCTGATCCCAGGCACACTCCAGGAGGTCCAGGCGCGAAAGCACCTCGTCCGGCCGCGTCATGAACGCTTCCAGCAGCAGCAGCTCCTTGGCGGACAGCGCAAGCTCGGTCTTTCCCCGCCATACCCTGCGGCCGGCTGGGTCCAGGCGCAGGTCATCGACCTGCAGCATCGCCGGCCGCTGGACCGGGGGACGGCGGGCCAAAGCACGCACACGGGCCAGGAGCTCGGCAAAGGAGAAGGGCTTGGTCAGGTAGTCGTCCGCGCCTTCGTTGAGGCCGGCGACACGGTCGCCGATCCCATCGCGCGCGGTGAGCATCAGGATCGGGGAGCCAACACCATCGGCTCGCAGACGTCGACACGTCTCAAACCCGTCGATGCCCGGCAGCATCACGTCGAGGGCGATCACGTCAAAGCGCGTGGAGCCGGCCATCCACAGGGCATCCTCTCCCCGATGCGTCACGTCGACCACCAGGCCGTGCTTCTGCAGGCCGGCGCGCAGCAGACCCGCCAACTTGGCCTGGTCCTCGACGATCAGGACGCGCATGACATCGAGGATGTCAACGGAACCTGAATGTCTCCTGAATGACCGCTGGGGGCAGACCGCCTGCGCGATCCGCCCCCAAACGGCCATGCGAGATCACACGCCGGCGAGATCACGCGTCACCACCGGGAGCTATTCCTGGCTTTCGCTCTGGAATTCTACGTCGCCCGAGGGATCTTCATGACCGCCCGGACCATCGCTCTCGGATGACTGCTGCTCGGTCGCCGAGCCTGTGTCCGCTTGCTCGTTGGTGCCTGTTGTGGACTGGTCGCTCGCGGACGTTGTGTCGGCCTGGCCGCCCGCCGATTCAGACGGTCCGCCGGCGCTGTTGTCAGGCGTGGCCTGGTCGCCCTGCTGGACGTTGTCGGCGCCGGCTTCGCTTGCCTGATCCTGCAGGGCCGTCGAAACGGTGGCCTTGGTCTGGGCGCTCGAGCCGCTCTGCGTGGCCACCGCGATGGCCGAGCCGCCGAGGGCGAGGGCGCCCAATGAGGCGACCGCGCCGATTCCTATCTTCAGTCGCTTGCGCATGAGAGGTGCTCCTTCGATTGGGGTCATGAGCAACCGCGAAGCTAGGGATGCGCACGTGACAGCAAGATGAAAGCCCGCGATGTTGGGCGGGGTCGTTCGCGATACTTAAGTCTGTGTCCGATGCGCTGATCTTGATAGTCGAGGACGATCACGAGTTGCGTGCGGTCGTCAGGCGCAGCTTGGAGGAGGAGGGCTTCGCGGTCAGTGGCGTCGGTACAGGCCGTGAGGCGATGAAGCGCATCTCCGAGCAGGCGCCGGATGCGTTGATCATCGACGTGGGGTTGCCCGACGCGGACGGGCGCGACCTCTGTCAGGCGCTTCGGGCGATGGGGATCCAATCCCCAGTGCTGTTCCTCACCGCCCGCGATGCGCTGAGCGATCGCCTGGCCGGCTTTGGGGCAGGCGGCGACGACTACCTGACGAAGCCCTTCTCGCTGGCAGAGCTCACGGCGCGCGTGCGCGCCGTTCTGAGCAGGGTGGGCGTGGACGGCAAGGTGAACGCCGCCGGCCTGAGGCTCGATCCGACAAGCCACGAGGCCACGTGCGGGGAGCACAGCGTGCGGCTCACCCCCACGGAGTTCCGGTTGCTGGGTGCGGTGGCTGCGCAAGCCGGACGGGCCGTCAGGCGCCGTGACCTGGTGCGGGCGGCCTGGCCGGATGGCGCCGTTGTGCACGACAACACGATCGACGTCTACGTCGCGCGCTTGCGTCGCAAGCTACGAGCACTTCCGGGAGCCCCGACGATCGCGACAATGCACGGGATCGGCTACCGCCTGCAATGAAGCTCCGCCGCTCAAGTCTCCGCACGAGGCTCACCGCGAGCGCCGTCGCCGGTGCGGCGATCACGCTCGCCACACTCATAACCGCGTTCAACCTGGTGCTCGATGCGCGTCTGCGCACGGACGCGGACAACGTCCTGCGCGAGCGAGCGGCCACGGTGCTGCGCGGACTGGCCACGGTGGACGGACGCCTGTCGGTGATCGAGGCTCCCGACCAGGGTGCGATCGACGCGCAGACGTGGATATTCGCCGGGCAGAGCACGCTCGAGCAACCGGCCGGCGCCGATCCACGCAATCAACTCGCGGCCCGTCGGCTGGCGGTAACGGGACCGGGGTTCAGGACTGTGGACGCGACGGACACCCGCCTGCAAGCGGTCCCGGCGCGCGAGGCCGGTCGGTTGTTGGGCACGGTCGTCGTCGGCGCGTCTCTGGCGCCGTATGAGAGCACTGCTTCCTCCGCACTGCTCGGCTCGGTGATCCTGGGTCTGCTCATGCTCGCAGCGGTGGCAGCGCTCTCCCGCCGGCTCATCAGCCGCGCTCTGCGTCCTGTCGCCCAGATGACCGCCCAGGCCGCCGACTGGGGAGAGCATGACCTCTCTCGGCGGTTCTTCTCCGGCGAGCCCCACGACGAGCTGACCTCGCTGGCGTCGGTGTTCGACAGGCTTCTCGGTCGCCTGGCCCAGGGGCTCAGGCGCGAGCAGCAGCTGACCGCCGAGGTCTCGCACGAGTTGCGCACACCGCTGGCCAAGATCCTGGCGCAGGCCGAGCTCGCGGCCGGTCGTGAACGCTCACCAGCGCAATACCGGGCAACCCTGGAGCTGATCACGCGCCATGCCCAGGACATGCAGCGCGTGCTCGAGACTCTGCTCGCGTCCGCGCGGGCCGGGCTTGACGGCAAGGCCGCCGTCAGCGATGCCCGAGAGTCTGCCGAACGCGCGGTCGAGCCCCTGCGGGAGGCCCTGGCCAAGCAAGGCAAGCCGATCGAGGTCTCCTCCGCCCAGCCCGCGAGGGTGGCTGTCGAGGCCGACGTCGTGGAGCGTATCCTCTCGCCGTTGCTGGAGAACGCGGCCCGTTATGCGCAACGACGCATCACGGTCGAGATCGCCGCGGCCGACGGTGAGGTGGTCTTCGAGGTCCGCGACGACGGACCGGGCGTGGACCCCCTCGAGCGGGAGCGTATCTTCCAGCCGGGCTTCCGCGACGCTCACTCGCCCGCGGCCACGCATAACGGCGCGGGGCTCGGTCTACCCTTGGCCCGCCGTCTGGCGCGCGCAGCAGGCGGAGATGTCGAGGCACGAGTATGCGACCAGGGAGGCAGGCTAGCTGTCCGTCTACCCGCCGGCTGAGCCAAGGGCAGGTCTTCGACGGCCAGAAGGCGGGATCGCGGTTGTCGTTCCAAATCCAAATCGACTACGGTATCCCGCGGTCGAAGGGAACCTGAAGATGAACGAGCGCGCCGACATCACACCTCGGGTCGTCAGCGAGACGCAGCCGCTGTGGTTCTTGGGCACACTCGCACGTATCTTGCTCGAAGGCTCCCAGACGGGTGGGGCGTTTGCGGCGTTCGAGGTCACGTTGCCCAATGGGGCGTCACCGCCGCTTCACTCCCACCCACAGGATGAGAGCTTCTACATACTCGACGGCGAGGTCACCGTCTGGGTCGAGGACGAGCCGCGCCATTGCCGGACCGGAGCTATGGCGTTTGCACCGGGGGGGACGCCCCACAGCTTCCGCGTCGAGTCCGACACCGCTCGCATGCTCGTGCTCTCGACGCCCGCGGGCATCGAGGACTATGTGCGCGCCCTCGCCGAGCCGGCCGTATGGCCCTGGCTGCAACCTCCGCCCGATGGGCCACGAGTCTCAGCCGAGCGTATCGAGGCTGTCGAGAGCGAGCTCGGGGTGGTGCGCCACGGCCCGCCTCCCACACTCTCAACATAACTCCCAAGTCTGAAGCTCGAGCCGGCCGGCTGGTAGAGTCGAGAACCGCTGTGTAGAGCGCTTTTCGCGCCATGCCGGAGGAGGGACTCGAACCCCCGACACGCGGATT
>CAVQPM010000003.1:0-20737 GCA_963714635.1 uncultured Solirubrobacterales bacterium
TCACCCAGACCTCACGGATAAACCGTACGCAACAGAACGAATCAGGACCTCCAACGCCCCTTGACCTCCGTTACGTACGGCCCCTCAGCACTACCGGATTCCATACAGAGACCGATCCCAGTCTTCAGCTCTACCCCGACGGGAGCTTCTACTGCTTCGGCTCCGGGTGCAGACGGGGAGGCACGATCTACGACTTCGCCGCTCACCTATGGTTATCCGGCCAATCCGCGGGCGCACCGTTGCGTGGGCGACAGTTCATCGAGTTGCGCGAGCGCCTGGCGGCGCGCTTCAACCTCAATGGAGCTTCATGTTCGCGATGTTTCTGATCTGGAGGCTGTTCAGGCGTCTGCGCTGCGCGCCGTCAGTGCTCGCGCTCGCGCTGCTCGCCGGCTGCGCACCGCTACACGCCGGGGGCGATCAATCTCGCACGCGCTGGCCTGTGGCCGTGTCTGACCGCCGCTGCGTCGAGCATCACGGCCTGCCCGACCAGCGCTGCACCCCCGGCGTGGTTCGCTCGGGGGTCTCACTCGTCACGATCTGCGCCTTTGGCTATAGCCGCTCCGTCCGCCCACCGGAGAGCTACACTGAGCCCTTGAAGCTGCGCCAGATGCGCGCCTACAACCTGCCCGGCCGGGCGCGCGACTACGAGGAGGACCACCTCGTCCCCTTGTCGATCGACGGAGCGCCAGGGGACCCGGCGAATCTCTGGCCCGAGCCGCGCAGCGGCCCTTACAACGCCGAGATGAAGGACGAGCTTGAGGGTTGGGCCGCGGAGATGGCGTGCGCCGGGCGCATACCCCTCGCTCGCCTGCAGCACGAGATGGCCGCGGACTGGAGGGCGCTCTACCGCGCCGCCGGCGGCGAGCGCGTCCTGCGCCTCTACCCGCCGGGCGGATAGAACCGTCGCGCGAGCGCGTCGAGTTATCGGCTCTACTCGCGCTTTGGGAGTGAGGCGAGGGATCGGGGGGCTCCATACCCGTGCTGGAGGCGCAAAAGCCGGCTAACGGCCACACCGGGTCTTATACTCAGGACATGCGGTCAGACCTTCCGGCGGTGGCGCGAGACATCGGCGTGCCCGAGCGAACCCTGCGACGAGCCGTGCAGCGAGGGACCGTGCGCTGCCGCCGTCCCGGCCTGCGACAGGTTGAGCTGGCGATGAACGAGCGGGCGTACCTGCGTGAGAACTGGGCGATCATCTCCGCGGTCACGGAGGCGCTGAGGACTGAGCGCAACGTCCGCCTTGCGGTGCTTTTCGGGTCGGTGGCGCGCGGACATGTGGGAGAGGGCTCAGACGTGGATGTGCTCGTTGCTCTCGCCGAGGAGCGACCGATGTACCTCTCCTATCTCGCCGTGCGCTTGACGCGAGCGCTCGGCCGCGACGTCGACGTGCTCTCGCTGGAGCATGTGCGCGCGCACGACCCGGCGTTGCTCGGCGCCATCCTGCAGGACGGACGCCCCGTGGTGGATCGTGACGGCTCCTGGCCGGCGCTGATCGCCAAGCGCCGGGATGTTGAGCGCGCCGCGGCGAAGGCACGCGCAGAGCGCCATTCTCGTGCCGCCCACGCCGTTGCGCAGCTGATCGGGGGATGAGTGGGCCGGGCACACGGTGACGCGCATCCCTCGCCGCCCAGCCAGCCCCGCCGTCAGCGCGAGAAGGTGATCGCGTCCGCGGAGGACCGCGAACGCATCGAGCGACACTTGGAGCGCATGCCGCTGGAGCGCGACGCGCTGCTGCTGGCCATACGTCAGTTCGGGGCAGACTTCGACCGCAACGCGTGGCAGGCCGCGTACGAGGCGTTCTCGGCCGAGGAGCACAACCGGGTCGTGCAGGTCACGGGCAACCTGCGCGCCCTCGTGGACAACGCTGTTGAGCTGGCGCGCTTCGCGGCGACGTTGACCGGGCTGCGTCCCGCCGGGCGCCGGCCGAGCACCAACGCCGACATCGAGGCGCTGCGGGCCGACGGCGCGCTGACCGGCGGGCAGACCTACGAGCTCGTGCAGCTCAAGGAGCTCTGCGACAGGCTGCGTCATGAGTATGCCTACGTCGAGGCTGACGACGTGCACGCCGCGGTGCGCTCGCTGCTGAAGCTCCTACCCGGCTTCACGGCCTCCTACGTCCAGTGGCTCACCGAGTACGGCGTCGAGCTCAGCTGACGCTTATCGTCGGGGCCTAAGCGCCGCGAGTCCTGCCACCACGAGAAGCTCCGCTGTGCCACGGCCGGGCGCGTCCTGCGCCTCTACCCGCCGGGCCGATAGAGCCGTCGCGTGAGCGCGCTACGGTTGGGAGCCGTGAGCGACCGGCGCACAATCGCACTGCACGTCACCCTTGACCGCCGCCGGGCCGACAGCGAGACGAGTTGCATGTGGGCGGGACCCTACGTCCTGGTGATCGCCACCGCGCTGCCCGAGCCGCGACTTGCGGTCGAGGTCCACTCATCCTTCGTCGGGCACCCGGGCGTGCCGACGTGCGCGACCCACCTCACGCTGGGACCCGTCGGGCACGCCCCGTTGACCATCACCGCCGAGCACGAGCACGCGAACCTCGACCCAACGATCAAGGCGCGGGAGTGCGTCTACGAGCACGCTCAGATCGTGCTCGAGACCCTGAAGGGACTGGGCTACGAAGTCGGGATCGACGTGCCCGACGACGCCTTCGAGGAGCTTGAGCGCATCGAGGTCTGAGCGCCGCGGCACGCCGAGCGCGTGTCACGGCACTGCGCCGGTGGGGCTCGCTGACGCGTGGGGGTGAAACACGGGCCCCGGAGTTACCGGGCGAGCCGAGCGTAGACCGTCGAGCGCCGCCAGCCCCATGATCGCACCCCCTTGCGGGGGTGCGGAGGGCTGGCACTCGGCGCTCGCACCGGAGCGGGCGCCCCGACGGAAAGGAAGACTGGCGATGAGCGAGTCCCATGACGCAACGATCACCTTCTGGCCCGCGAGCGCGCTTCCCGCGAGCCTGGTCAGCGAGCTGCGCCCCCTCGGCGTCGAGCTGCCCCGGCTGGATGTCGAGCGGGGCTCGATCACGCTGTATCGCACAAGCGACGGGGATGTGGCGATTGAGCTCACGCTCGATGACTGCTACTACGGGATCACGGGCCTTGACGCCGTGCTCGCGCGGCTTCGCCTCGCGCGCATCAACTACTACGCCTTCGACGAGGGCAAAGACGAAGCCCCTCCGCTCGGTCGCTCTTATGACGCCGACACGCAGGTGGAGCGCATGTTCTCCGTGCTGCCCGACGGCACACCGGTCCTCACGCTCGGCGACCTCGACCCTCTCGAGCATTGCGGCAGCGCCGAAGCGGTGCTGCTCCAGTTGCGCGAGCAGCTGCGATGTCCAACGCCGAGCATCGGCGACACGCTGACTCCCGCGGAGCTCGCCATCGTAATCCACGACGACGAGTCCGTCCCGGTCCACACCCCACCCGTCTCACCACAAGGAGGCGATCTCTCGTGAAGACGCCGCTGAGGAGCCTCGCCCACGGCCGCTATCGCCACGCACGCCTCGGCGTTGACGTCGAGAAGACGTCGATGGCTGACTTCCCGTGGCAGCTGTCGGGCCCCGACCCCGATTGCAGCGGCGTGGTGCTCGCCCGAACGCTCGGCGACGCGCGCGCGTTTCTGCGAGAGATCGAGGAACGCTTGGACTTCCAGTCCGACACGCTGCTTGCGATTCACCGCTACCTGTTCCCTGAACGATATGAGGACGTGCCGACTTATGAGTGGCACGCCGGCACGATCGAGGATGTGGCGGAGATGTTTGAGCGAGCGCTGGCGAACGATCCTCGCGCGAAGCTCTCGCCGAAGTGAAAGAACCACCTGAGCGCTTCTGATGTCGGATGATCGCGGCGGTGGGGTAGCAGCTCGCCCTCCTACTCGACGGCGGTGCCCTGGCTCCCCGATGATGGCACGCCCTTTGGGCGTGCCGGCGGGGTCGCACAGGACCCGCCGCCGGGGCGGGTCTGCGACTCCCGAGGGGAGAGCCACATGAGTAACAGTCCAGAGTCAAAGCAGGAGCCGCGTCTCGCGCAGGGCGCCTGCGTCACCTACGTTCTACGCGAGATCCCACTGAGCAGCATCCATGTCAGTGCTTCCAATCCGCGCCAGCACTTCGATCGGCAGGAGCTCGATCGTCTCGCGCACGCGATGAGCACTCGCGGGTTTGACCACCCGATCCTCGTCAAGCCCGCGGGCGAGGACGGCCAGTACGAGATCATCGACGGCGAGCGGCGCTTTCGCGCCGCGCAACAGGCGGCGATCGTCGCGGTCCCCGCGCTGGTCAAGACCCGCGGCGAGGCGGCGGGCGAGGACTTGCTGGACGCGATGCTCGCCAACGGCCTTGGGATCTCCCTCGACGTGCTCGAGGAGGCCCTGGGCTACCAGACGCTCATCAGCGACGCCGGCTACACCCGCAAGGGGATCGCCGAGGCGTTTCAGATTCCCTTGCAGCGCGTCCGCGAGCGACTGATGATCCTGGATCTCCCCGAGGAGCTGCGACACCAAGTCGCGGCCGGGATCGTCCCGCTGCTGGCCGTCAAGACCATCGCCGCGCTTGGCAAGATCCACCCCGATCTGCCCGCGGTCGCTGCCCGGCGCGTGCTGGAGGAACCGCTGCACGAATGGGACGAGCCGACGACCTGGGAAGAGTTGGCAGCCGACCCGATCTCGGTCCTCGTCGGCCGCTATGAGAAGCAGGCCGCCGACCTGCCGGACGACGTGTTCATCGCAGGTCACAGCTATCCCGTCTCACGGTTCGAGCTCGATCAGAAGAGCGCCAAGAACCTGGCCGGGCTCTGCGAGTTCCTAGCGGTCGAGCCCGAGCAGTTCGAGGTTCGCTTCGACCGTGAGCGCGTCGAGCAGGCCCTCGCGCTGAAGGCCGCTCACTGCTCGCGCAACGGGGCGCGCGAGGCGATCATCGTCGGGGCCGATGTCGCGCGCCAGCTCGCCGGCGACTACATCGACGCCTGTCTGAAGACCCAGCGCGAGCACGCACGCCGCGAACGCGAGATCGCCAAGCGCCGCCAGGCCACCGGCCAGGCCGAGACGGCCGGGGTCAGCGATGACGCGCAGCCTCTCTCGGAGAAGGAGATACAGGCGGCCAAGGCACGCCAGCGCGAGGAGGACCGCCGCCAGCGCGAGCAGGCCATCGCTCACAACCAGCGGCTCGGCGCGGCGCTCGTCAAGCACCTGGGCAAGGTCAAGGTCGACGAGCGAGTCCTGAAGATCCTCACCGCCGCACCGCTCGCCGTGGAGCTTGACAGCATCGCCGCCCGCGGAGCGCGCCTGGCCTTCCCAGGCTGGGCGCAGCTCACGACCCGCAAGAACGGCTCAACCAAGGCCGAGTACCCGCAGGTTCTCCAGGCCGAGGCAAAGGCCCGGGAGTTCCTGGCGGGTGCGAGCAGCGCAACGGAGATCGCAGGGCGCTCTCTGGCTCTACTTGCCGCAGCGAGATGGGCGACCGAGGAGCACGCGATCACGCGCTCGAATGCCAGCAATTACACCCTTCGCTTCGCAAGCACATGGGCGCTGTATGAGCGCGGCGTGCCGTGGCGCGCGGAGGTCGAGAACCTGCTCGATGACATCCTCATCGAGCAGGTCCCGCCAGAAGTGGCCGACCCGATCCGCGAGGAGAGAGAACGCCGGGCAGCCCAGCTCGCCGAAGAGGAGCGCCGCGCCCGCGAGCAAGACACGGTGATCGCGGCGTTCATCGAAAAGGCCCCGAGCCTGACATGCGACGAGCGCCACTCCGAGATCCAAAGGCTGCGCCGCGAGTACGGCTTCACCGCGCTGCCGCCCGAGCAGAGCCACAAGCTCATGGAGCTCCCGGAGCCCACCGATGGTAAGCCGCCGACCCAGGCGCCGGCCGAGGCCGCACGCCGTGCAGGAGCCACCGGCGGAGGATGGCGCCACACCCGAAGAAGCCCTCGCCGACGATCTTGGCGGGACTCAGCCGAGTGGCCCCGACTGCGCCGGGACCCCGGCATCGTCTACGGCGGATCGGCTTGCCGAAGGGCACGAGTCCTCGCTGCGCGGGTCGACCCCTCCCAGGATGGCACGCCCTGCGGGCGTGCCCTGGGGGTCGGGTATCGCCCGCCTACCGGGGCGGGCCACCGACCACAGGAGGCGATCATGGGCTGGACTGGCGGAGAACTACAGGGACCATTCACCGCACGCGCGGCGATCGAGTTCGACCTCGGCGCGGAGTTCGCCGCCCGGGTGATCGACACCGTTCGCTACGGACAGGTCGTCTACGCCGCGGTGCGCTCACGCGATCAACAGCAGGTCTTCGGCCTGGTGCTGCTCGGCGAGCGCCACGACGGTCTGCTTTACACCAAGCCGATCAGCGAGGACATGGGACCAGCGAGGATCGCTGCCCCAAGCGCATCCTCGACCTGCTCAGCGAGCCGAGCAACGACCGTGCGCGCCAGTGGCGCGAGCGCTGCCGGGCTCGTCTTGCCAAACCGCTCCCGCGCAAGGGTCAGACGGTCGCCTTTGCCAAGGCGCTCGCGTTCACCAACGGACGAGTCGCACAGCACATTCACCTACCAGGGCGGGTCGCGGTTCCGAACCGACGACGGCTGTCAGTGTCACATCCGCTGCTGGCAGGACCTCGAGTTCACCGTCGTGTAGTGACCGTCGTCCTCTGGGTCGCAGGTGTCTACGGGCCGTTACTCCGGGTCGGGTTCGAGCGCACCCCTGTAGGCCAGCAGACCGGCTCTAGCGGCGCGTAAAGCCCTGCGCTTCGCGTCGCCTGGCGGCGATCCCTGACGGGACAGGGCTTGACACACCTCGCCGGCCCGCTCTGGCCGGGGCGTGCTCAACCCCGACCTCAAGGAGACAGCGATGAACAAGCACACACGGCGACCCAGCGGTCTACTCGTCCCAGCGCATGTGCAGCTCGGCAGAGCCGCGCGCGGTTCACTGCAAGCGCGAGCGCCACCACGTATATGTAGGGCGCAACCCAGGTGGATGCCCCCCTCGAAGTGGGGCAACCCGTTCGTGGTCGGCACGCACGGGGCACGAGGCGAGTGCATTGCGCTGTATGAAGGCTGGCTGCTCGAGAACGCGGCACTGTTCGCTGCGCTCGATGAGCTGCGCGGGCAGGTGCTCGGATGTTGGTGCGCGCCGCGCGCTTGCCACGGCGATGTGCTGGCACGGTTGGCGAACGCGAGCGTGGTCGAGCGCGAGCGCTGGCTCGCGCTCGCGGCGTAGACGCGGCACGGCCGCTCGATGGCTCGCGGGACGGGCGGGTCCCACGCCCTGGAACCGGACGCCAGGGCCAGCGGGATAAGGCACCAGCGAACCACACGCGTTTCATGAGTAGCTCCTCGCTGCGCCAGCCTGCATCTGCCAAGGCACGACCGGCTCCCTATGTCACCGCTACGCGGCTGGAGCCGGCCCCCGGTCTTCGCCCAGGGGTGCAACGGCTGGCTTGCCCAAAGCGAAGCTGCTCACACAAAGACGGAGGTCCCGATGGTCTACTACATCATCCCCGAATCGCCATTCTTCAAGGTCCCGACATCCGCCCTGCACTGCTCCTGCACTCCATCTGTCCGTCGAATCTGACGAGCGCGCTTTCACCCTTTCGAGTGCAGTGAGCGCTCGTGCCTCTGCTCAGCGGACCGGGTGCCGGCAGCCCCAATGGTCGCACCCCTACGGGGTGCGCGAGCGGCTGCCACCGGCACCCACACATGAGGGCTCCACTACCGAAAGGACGAGCAGATGGGCGCTCACACCAATCTCGTCTGCATGTGCTGCGGACACATTCAGCCCGTGCAGCCCGATCAACTGCCGTCACGTTGCGAGAACTGTCGTGAAGCGTTCTCTCCTCACGGTTACTTCCTCGACCCTGACACCACGGATGCCGAGGAGGTTTCACAGGACGTCTTGGACAGGAGAGTCAGCTCGCGAACGTCAGGAGTCAGCTGATGGATGCTCCGCAAGCACCGCTCACAATCCACTACGCCGGCGACCGTGTGAAGGTCGATCCAGGGCGGATCACCGACGACCTGTTCGTGCCGAACCTGGGCCGCGATGGCGCGCTTGACGGCGACGCGCTTCCTGGCAGCGTGGCGGCCGAGCTCTTTGTCGTGGCTGAGTCCCGAGATGCGCTCGTCGTCCCGGATGGCCTCGTGATCGAGTGCTATGGGGACGACGACGAGAACGGTGGCGGCTTCATCCTGGTCGCCTATCCGGGTGCCGATCGTCGCGCTGGCGTGACCTGTGGATGGCGCGATGCCGAGAATCTCGCTCGGCGCTCTGAGGACGATCGAGCCGACAACGATCCGGCCGTAGTTCGAGACGCTCTGAACTTCATGGCCGCAGAGATCAATGCCGCACTGAGCGGGGAGTAGCGCCCGATCAGGTGAAAGACGGATACCGCCGTGGCCGGATTAATCACCTGCCCGGTGCTTTCCGCGTCTAACACGAGGGTCCTATCACACCCCTCCCTGAGAGATCGGCTTACGCCTTCAAGCAATTGAGAATCGCCCCCTGAGCGGGGGCGCACGGATTTCACATTATCAATTGCTTGACTCTCCTTCCGGGGCGTGATGAGCAGAGGGCAAGTTCGCAAGCTCACAACCACAGAAAGGCAGCACACCATGAGCCCTCTACGCATCAGCACGCAGCACAGCGACCCCCAGGCAGCTTTCATACATCAAGCAGCTCGCTCTACAGACCGGCACCACGTTCACCTTCCCCAAGACACGACGCCACGCGAGCTGCGAAATCGAGCGGCTGAAGGGACTGAAGGCAAGCCGGGGCAGGTACTTGGAAGTCCCCCGGCAGCACCTGGACCCAGCCGAACAGCCCTACGCGACCGAGCAGAAGCCCGGCGAGGTCAGCGGCTACGGGTCAAGCGCAAGGCGCGGGGACCCAGCCCCGCGGCGCTCGGCGCCGGCGCCGCACGGCGAGCCGAGGGCGAGCCGTTCGAGCTCGGGCGCTATGAAACCAGGGCGGGAGAGAAGCGAGCGCTCTACGGCATCCGCATCGACGGCAGGCCGCGGATCATCGACGCGGCGGCCGAGGGCCGGGGGCGCATCTACACAGTCGAGGAGGACCTGTGCGAGCAGGGCGGCTACGGCGAAGTCAAGGCGCTCGTCGCGGACTACATCGCGCAGGCTGAGCAGCTCGGGCGCATCCCGATGGCAAAGAGCCGGCGCCGCGGGCCCGAGCAGGTGGCCCAGGATGCCTAGCGTGTCCGAGGCGCTGGCCGCACCCCCGCGGGTGATTCGATCCGCGGGGGCCAGGCCGGGGGCCGTCGCCCTCCGCATGGTGGCACGCCCTCCGGGCGTGCCGGGGATCGGGCTCCGCGGCCCCGCACCGGGCGGGGCCCGAGTCCTGATCGGAGGCCCTGCAATGAGCAACAGTCCCGAGGTGCTTCTCGTCGTCGGCGAGGGGCACGAGAACGACTCGCTTGCCGCAGGAGCTCGCGCTCGACGGCTACCAGCTACGTCGCGCCAGCGACTCCGCAGGCACTCCGAGCGCGGTCGACGCCCGGCGACATCGACCTCATCATCCTGGGTCCGGCGCCGCACCCGGCCGTGAGCCTCGGTGTCCTGCGTGCGCTGCGCGCGGGCGAACTCGCCCCCGAGGTCGAACCCGGCGCGCGCGTGCTGTGGATCAGCGCGACCGGCGAGCCAGCCGAGGTGCTGCGCGCGTTCGACGCCGGCGCCGACGATGTGATCCGCGCGCCGTTCGTCTACGCCGAGCTGCTCGCCCGCGTGCGAGCGCTGCTGCGCCGGAGCACTCACAGACTCCCCGGCCGTGATCCAGTTCGGGGCGCTGCAGATCGACACGGCAGCCCACCAGGCGACGTTCGGATCTGACACCGCTTCGATCTACGCCGCCAGGAGTACGCGCTGCTCGTGCATCTCGCGCGTGACCCCGGCCGCGTCTACACCAAGGAGGAGCTGCTGCGAGACGTGTGGGGTTATCGCTCGCAGGGCGCCACGCGCACCGTGGACTCCCACGCTTGTCGCCTGCGGCGCACGCTCGCTCTCGCCGGCGCCGAGGGCTTCGTGACATCGGTTTGGGGCGTGGGCTTCCGCCTCGCCCCAGACCGGCACGTAGAGCTGCGCGTCCTGTCGGGTGGACGTAGCGCGTGAGTCGCGGCTGCCGGGCCGTGCCCCTCCCGATGATCGCACGCTGCGCGTGCGCGGGAATGGGGCAACGGCCCGCACCCGGCGGGCCCACCCCTGTCAAGGAGAGCCATGAGCACCACCACAGCACCCGATCTGAACGCCCGCCGGGCAGCCGCGCGACTCGCAGACTCAAGCGCGCGACGTGCCCCACGCCTGGGCAGGTACGTCGCGTCTGACACCGGGCAGACGCGCGAGATCGTCAGCCTCCCTCGGCCCGACGGGAGCACCTTCGTCGTGGACCATCTCGTGAGCAGCCTCGGCGATGGGCGCCTGGTCGCGCACCTCGCGCCCGACGAGCCACCCGAGAACGCCCACATCGTCAGCGAGATATACCTCGCCGACGACACCAGGGGCCGCTGCCGCCGGTTGACCCCGCAAGACCTTGAGCTGACCCGCCACGCCACTCCTGCACACCTGAGCACCGGCGGCACGGCATCGCAGCACACGCCACTGCGCGACGCCGAAGGCCACCTCTACCGCATCCGCGAGGTCGCCGGCGACGTATCGGTGCCCGAGCTGCACTGGACACGCTCCCGCCACCCCCGCCGCGAAGAGCCCGTTCGAGGTCCTGACGCTGCGTGATGTCGTCGCTCGCCTCCAGGACTACGAGCCCGCACGAACCATCACCGCCGACGCGCTTGCCGTCCACCGCGACGATCGCTGCCTGTCCACCCACCGGCTGCGATGCGAGCTGGAGCGCCTGGGCGCCAGCAGCATCGTGCTCAACCGTGGTCTACGCGAAGTCGTCCAGCGCAAGCTCGCACGCGGCGAGCTGAGCATGAGCCAGATCGCGGTGCGCTGCGGGCGCGTCAAGCGCGACCGCCGCGGGAACGTCAGCGGCGAGACGAGCTGGCTCGCGCGTCGCATCGGCCAGCTACCGGAGGGAGGCGAGGACGCACCGACGCCGTGGGTCCACAGCGATGTCCTGGCGCTCATCGTCCGCCAGGGACTCGGCGCCGCTCCTCACGAGGTAGAGCTGTGACCGGGATCGTCCTTGCCCGCAGCTGCTCGCCGGGCGGGCGGCACATGCCGATACCTGTTTTATGCGCTTTTCGCTATAATAACCCCTATGCGTAGTTCTGATCTTCTCCTTACCGGGCGCAAGCGCGCTGGGCTCTCCCAGGAGCAGCTCGCGCAACGCCTCGGGCGTCCGCAGTCGACTATTGCTCGCTGGGAGACCGGGCGGCAGCACCCGCCGCTCGAGAGTGTCATCGAGGCGCTGCGCGCCTGCGGTCTTGAGCTCACCGTTGGCATCGCGCGCTATGACGACTCCTACCGGGCGCAGGTCACGCGCCAGCTACGACTCGACCCCGTCGAACGTGTGAAGCGCCTCACGCCGGCCTGGGCGGCGGAGGGCTTTGACCCGCTAGGCACCTTGACGGAGCTTGCCGGACAGGCACGATTCGTCGTGATCGGCGATGTCGCCGGCGCTCTGCACGGCTGGCCGATCGTGCTGGGAGCCCGGACGCTGCATGTGGTGCCCGCGGACACCGCCATGCGCCGCGTCGAGCACGCCGCCCGACGGCTCGGCGCCGAGCTGGCCGACGAGGGGACGGATGGGCGGCGGCGCTGGGTGCTCCCCGCCGGCGGGGAGCTGCACGCGACCCTCCTGCCGCCCGGCACGCGCGGCTACCGCGACCTCGCGCGTGACGCGCAGACCATGCAGATCGCGCCGGGCATGTCGGTGAGGGTCGCGTCGCTGATCGACCTCATCCGTATCGCCGAGGCATCCCCGGACCCCGACGCTCGCGCGTTCGTGCCGGCGCTGTGGGCCACCCTTGAGATGCGCCGGCGCCAGCCGCAAGACGCTCCACCAGCAGGGACATGGCAGCCGGCCAGCCGATAGACCCGGGGCGCCAGCCCGCCGAGTCGCTGACCACGTCGCTGCTATCGAGCCTCGGGAACCGGCTCGGCTGCAGGATGCTGCTTGAGGGTGCGGCTCAGGCGGTGATCCGCTCGCGCTTGGCGCGCTCGGCTTCGGCGACCATTTCCGCCGCGCGCTTGGGATCGCCGAGGGCGAGCAGGTGCGCGTTCAGGGCGACGGCACGTGCGGAGGCGTAGTCGAGCGGGACGCGCTTGCCGTCGACGACGGCGTAGACGGTCTCAGAACCATTGCTGTTGGTGTTCTTGGCCATGGGCTCAGGATAGGACATCCGTCAAGCGGATTCGCTGTCGCGGATGATCTCCGCGATGTGCTGCGCGAGCGGCCGGTAGGGGTCGTGCTTGCCGACGAACGCGATGGCGAGCAGCTCGTCGTGGCGCTCGAGATCCTTGAAGGTGACGATGTCGAGGCCGAACATGACCAGCCCGGCGTTGAGTGCGGCGATGCCGGCGCGGAGGTTGCCGTCGATGAACGGGTGGGCGCGCAGGACCTTGGCGTACAGCCGCGTGGCGGCGTGAACGACATCGAGGCTGTCGGTGTCGGGGGATGCGCGAATCTCCGCGGCGGCGGTGTTGAACTCCTCGCAGATCTTTTCCAGCCGGCGGTGAAGCCGGCGGGGGTGGGCGCCGCGGTAGACGCGGATACGCCGGGAGCGCCGGGTGCCGACGTACCCGCCGTACTGGACGTGCTCCCATTCGCCCTCGTGGCGTCCGCGCAGCCGTCCGGCGTCCTCGGGGAAGAGCTCGCCGAAGATCTCGCGGTGCCACGAGCACAGCAGTTCGGGGGACATCTCGATCGGTCGAGACTTCACGACGGGCCCGAGCTTCACGAGCAGCTGGGCCAGCCGGTCGACGCTGAGCTCCCAGGTCTCCTCCGGGGTATGTCCGGCCGCGCAGAAGAACGGCGACTCGTCATCGTCGCGGAATCCTCGGAACGGTGCACCGTAGCTGGGGGTCATCGCACGAGACTGTAGGGCGCGCTGCGGAAGCCTCGGCGAATACGCCCCAGCCAGATAGCACGCGGGCTCGCGCCCGCTGTCACCCTGTCCACCCACGTGCTACGCGACGAGTTGGAGCGCCTGGGCGCCAGCTGCATCGTGCTCAACCGTGGCCTACGCGAAGTCGTCCAGCGCAAGGTCGCACGCGGCGAGCTGAACATGAGCGAGATCGCGGTGCGCTGCGGGCGCGTCAAGCGCGACCGCCGCGGGAACGTCAGCGGCGAGACGAGCTGGCTGGCGCGTCGCATCGGCCAGCTACCGGAAGGGGGCGAGGACGAGCCGACGCCGTGGGTTCGCAGCGACGTCCTCGCGCTGATCGTCCGCCAGGGTCTCGGCGCCGCTCCTTACGAGGTCGAGCTGTGACCGGGATCGTCCTGGCGCCGTGAGTCGATCAGGCTGACCGGGAAGCCGCGGCTGGCGGCGTTGCGCGCCAACGGCCCATCCAGCGTCCACAGCTCGGCGTCGAGTTCGCGTGCGAGCGCCACATAGGCGGCATCGAACGCGCTGCGCCGTTCCAGACTGGTGGCGAGGGAGATCACTGCGGCTCCATCGGTGAGCGGGTGATAGGCGATCGGCATGGCCTCAAGCTCGGCCCACACCGCCGGGAGATCGCTCGCGTCGACCTCGCCCATGCTCGTCTTGCGGGTCAACGCATTGGCGATCTCATACCGCGCGAGCTCCGGGGCGTGCAGCTCGACGTGCTCGCGGACCCACCGGGCGATGTGTTCGGTGACGGCCTCGCTCTCCGGCTCGCGCGCCAGCAGCGCGACCAGCGCACTCGCGTCGATGACGATACGCACCGCAGTGTCGCTCAGGACGCTCGCCGCTCAAGCTCTGAGCGTCCCTCACGGACCAGCTCGACTGCTCCGCGGCCGAGCTTCATCTGCGCCCGCAGTGCCTGGATGCGATCGAGTGTCGCAAGCGCGCTCGTCGCATCCGCATCCGCCGGCAGGTGCTCGCGCAGGATGCGCTCGGCGGCGCTATCGACATTCTCGTGATGACGCGCCGCGTCCTCGCTCAGACGCTCGAACGTCTCAGGCTCGAGTCTTACCTGCCGGGGCATCGTCGCCATAACAGACGAGTTTACCGCCGCTCCGCACGAAGTCGAGCTCTGAGGCGGCTCGTCCTCACGCTGTGACGACAGAGGGTGCGGGCGCGACACCGGGGCGCGCATCTCAACAGCCCTCGAAGGGCCAAGCCGCGCGGCAGGCCACAAGCCCCTGACGCCTGCGCTTCGCTACGTCAGTCGCCCGCACCCAGCACGAAGTCTCTCACAACGAGGCTGGTCAGCACGCGGGCTCTCGCCCGCTGTAACCGAGCCTCCTGCGTCGGCTCTCCCTCCGCCCCTGGCGCCGCACGCCTCGACGGCCTACGGCCTGCTCGCTGGACTGCCGGCTTGCGCCCGCAGCCAGCGCGTCCACCGCTGCGCGGCTGCCGTCGCAGCCCTTCGGCCTGCGCGCCTGAGCCGCCGGCCTGCCTAGCGGCTGCGCCCGCGGCTCGCGCGCCCGGCGTACAGCACCAAGCCCGGACAGACTAGATGCACGGCCCTCCGGGCGCTGTGCGAGTGCTGTGCAACTCGTTGTCCGTTTTCGGGCGCTCACGGTCATTAACCAATGTGATGACTGCAGCCAGCATCGGTGCCGCCAAGGGCGGCGGGTACGCGCGCTACCTGGAGTCAAAGACGGTGGAGCCAGAGCGCGGGGATTACTACTTGAGCCCCGAGGGGGAGCCCACCCAGGCCCCCGGCCGCTGGCTTGCCACCCCTGACACGCTTGCGCGGCTGGGGATCGAGGGCGCCACGATCGAGGGCCGGGACTTCATCGCGCTAATGGAGGGCAAGCATCCTCGCAGCGGTGCGTGGCTTCGCCCCGAAGGCGCCGGCGGGGGGCGGGGGGAGGGATCGACCTCACCTTCTCGGCGCCGAAGTCGGTTTCCACCGTGTGGGCGCTGGGGGACGAGTCTCAGCGGCGAGACATGGAGGGGGCGCACGCCGCGGCGGTGAGCGAGGCAATGGCGCACCTCACCGAGACGGTGCCCACCGTGCGCCGTCGCTACAGCGGCCGGGTCGTGGAGGAGCCTGCGCGGGAGGTCGTGGCTGCCGAGTACCGGCACACCACCGCGCGCGGCGTAATGGAGGGCGACGCGCCAGACCCGCAGCTGCACAGCCATGTCGTCATCACCAGCGCCGTGCGGGATGACGGGCGGATCGTGGCGGTCGCCTCCCGGCCGCTCTTCCGCTCAGCGCGGGAGGTCGGCGCCGTACTACCGCTCGGCGCTCGCCCACCAGCTCACCGAGCGGGGCTATGCGATCGAGCAGGGGACCGGCAGGCACGGGCGCTACTTCGAGATCGCCGGGGTGCCGCGCGGACTGCTGGACGCCTTCTCTGCCCGCAGCCGCGAGGTCGCCAGGGCCGCGGAGCGCTTCCGCGCGCAGTGGGGCCGGGCGCCCGAGCGAGGGGAGCTGCGCCGGCTCAAGCTCGAGAACCGTAAGGCGAAGGTTCCAGTTACGCGCGCCGACCTGCAAGAGGCTTGGAACGAGACGGCGGCGCGCTTTGACTTCGCCGGGGATGAGCCCGCGCGGCTGCTCGGCGCTGCTCGTGGGTCGCGCCCGGAGCTTGCCCTTGAGGATCGTGTCGAGGAGCGCCTGACCGAGCGCGCCGCGACATTCGAGCCCGGCGAGTTCCGCGCGGTCCTGCTCGAGCAGTCCGTGGGTGAGATGGCACCCCGCGAGGCGCTTGCCTTCTCACGGGCGATGATCGCCGAGCGCCGCGTGCTTCCCTTGGAGGGGGGTTTGATGACGACGCTCGCGGTGCGCGCCCGCGAGCAGGCGATCGAGCGCCGGTTCGCCCAGCTCGCCGGCACGGGCGGCCGGGACGTGGGGGAGAGGGCCCGCGCGCTCGCGGGCGATCAGGTGGCCGAGCGGATCGGAGGACGCCTGAGCGACGAGCAGGCCCACGCCTTGGCGCTCATCACCGGCCCGGAGCGCGGCGCGATCCTCGTCGGGCCTGCCGGGACCGGGAAGGGCGTGGTGATCGACGCCGCCGCCCGTGCCGAGCAGTACAGCGGCCATCAGACCTTGGGGATCGCCGTGTCAGGGTCCACCGCGCAGCGGCTCGGGCAGGACAGCCCCGCGCTGGCCGGTCAGACGCTCACGCTCGACGCGCTCGTGGCGCGCGTGGAGCGCGGGCAGCTCGCCGTCGATGAGCACACGACGATCTACCTCGACGAGGCCGGCATGGCTGACACCTCACGGCTTGAGCGGCTCACCGAGATGGTGGAGCGCACGGGGTCGAAGCTCGTCGCGATCGGCGACGGCGCGCAACTCCCCTCGATCGGCGCCGGCGGCATGTTCGACCGGCTCGCTCTGCTCGCGCCCAGCGCCGCTCTCAGCAACATCCGCCGGACGCTCGACCCCCACGAACAGCGCGCCTGGGCGGACCTGCGCGCCGGGCGCTCCGATCGAGCGATGGCCCACTACCACGCGCGCGGGCAACTGCACATGGCGGGCACCCGCGATGAGGCCGTCGAGCACGCCGTGGAGAGCTGGGCGAAGCTCACAGAGAAGCACCCGATCAGCGAGGTTGCGCTGATCTCAGACGCTTCCAACAAGGAGATCGCTCGGCTCAACGCCCGCGCGCAGCACTACCGCGCGCAGCGCGGGGAACTCGGCGAGCTGGAGGTCCAGGTGCCCGGTGTCCCCTATGGCGTCCGTCAGGGCGACCGGGTGGCGATGATCGACCAGCACCGCGAGCCGGGAGCGGAGCGCATCGAGAACGGCAGTCGCGGCGAAGTGCTCGACGTCACCGGAGCCGGAGAAGTGCTCATCGAGTTCGACGTGACCGCACAAAAGCGAACACTCGCGGGCGATGAGCTCGCCCGAGTTCGGTTGGGGTACGCGCAGCACATCCATCGCGTCCAAGGTGCGACCGTCACCCGCACCCTCGTTGTCACCGGGAGTTGGCAAACGAGCAAGGAGCCCGCCTATGTCGAGGCGTCCCGCGCGCGCCAGGGCACCGACTGGTTCGTCTCGCGCGAGGACCTTGGGGTCGAAGGGCACGACACCGACCGCATCTCCCGCCTGGCCGCAAACATGCGCCGCAGCCACTCCCAGACCCCATCGCTCGCGCACCCCGAGCTGCCCGACCGCGACTACGGGCCGGGCTTCCGCCACCCGATCGCGCCGAGCCGGCGAAGCCGGATACCGGGGATCGCCCGCGCCATCAACCGCATCGTCCAACCACCAGCACCACAGCGAACACGATGAGCCAGCGACTGCAGATCGTCCTACCCGACCCCGTGGCAACCCAGCTTCACGAGCTTGCGGCCGGCGCCGGCGAACCACCCTCCACCCTGGCCGGGCAGATCGTCCGCCACGGCGTCGCCCTCGCCGCCAAGGACGGCAAGGTCCGCCCGCTCAGACCCGCGCCAGTGCTCGTCGGTCCCAAGGGCGGCGAGCGCGCGCCCTG
The DNA here is from genome assembly GCA_963714635.1 of uncultured Solirubrobacterales bacterium. GTDB lineage: Bacteria > Actinomycetota > Thermoleophilia > Solirubrobacterales > Solirubrobacteraceae > Palsa-744. The sequence goes on from CAVQPM010000003.1 coordinate 17,488, forward strand.
GCTTGAGCCCTACGGCGGCGACGGCGAGTGGCGCGCAGCAGATGTGGGGCCAGGTCGTCGCGCTGCACGGCCGCTACCCCCTACAGCTTCAAGCGCTCAAGGACAAGTGGTGGACCGACGAATCGCAGACCGAGACGCTGTGCGCGCTGGCGCTGTGGCGAGCGGAGCTCGACGACACGGGGCAGGACCCCCGCGAGGAGCTCGCCTTCCAGAACCAGCTTCGCCGACTACGCCCAAGTCCTGCGCCAGCAGGGCGGCGGCGTCACGAAGGCATGGAAGCCCGGAGCGCCGCCCGAGGAGTGGACTGCGGGATAGCCGTCCGCCACGCTGACAGTTTCACGCTGCGCCGTCCCGCTCGGCCTCCGTCACCCCCCGCAAACCCGATACCGACTGGCGTTCACCCGCCTGACCCTTCCGCGCACCTCGAGCTCGCCGAGCGCCACCACCACGTCCCTTCGCCGTGCTCCACATTGCGTCAGCTTGGAGACCGTGTCCCGTCCGGCTTCGATCTGCGCGACCAGCGCGCGCAGCTCGCCGTCCAGCTGCGGAACGCTGCTGGACGCCCGGCGCATATCGACCCCGTAGAGGATGTCGAGCGCGTCCTGGGCGCTTGCGATCGGGTGCGCGCCGTCGCGGATCAGCGCGTGGGGGCCGCGCGAGGTGGGGGAGGTGATCGGTCCCGGGACCGCTCCGACCTCTGCTCCGGCTGTGAGCGCGAGCGTGGCGGACATCAGCGCGCTGTGGCCCACGTATGCCTCGACGACGATCGTGAGCGCCCCGAGCGCGGCGACCAAGCGGTTGCGCGCCGGGTAGCACCAGCGGCGCACGTGCCTGGCCGGCGGAAGCTCGGAGAGCACGCAGCCGGTATCGCGCAGCCTCCCATACATCGTCCCCAGCGCCGCCGGATAGCAGACGTCCACGCCGCCCGGCATCACCGCGAGCGCCGGTCCCTGACCGTCAAGCGCTCCGGCGTGCGCGGCCGCCGCGATGCCCTCCCCGAAGCCCGCGATCACAGTGACTCCCGCCCGGGCGAGATCCCGCGCGATGCTGTGCGCCACTTCGATCCCGTAGTCGCTCGCGTGGCGCGGTCCGACGAACGCCACGGCCGGCTCGGCGAGCATGTCCGTGAGACGGGCGGGCGGCGTGGCGAGGTACAGCACGGCCGGCGCGCCGGGAACGGACGCGAGCCTGCTCGGATAGGCCGGGTCGTGACGGCAGATCGCGGTGACGCCCGGCGGCTGCGCTATCCACCTGGGATCGAAGCTCGCATAGCGCTTGCGGATGGGACTGGGTCTCGGTACGCGCAGCGCGCGCAGCAGCGGCTCGCCGGTCAGCTCGATCAGGCCGATCAGGCTCTGGTGGTCACGGCGGTGCTCGTCGAGCTGCTCGCTGAGCGCGCCGAGCAGCCAGCTCTCTCGCAAGCACTCCCGGCACGCTCGGTCGCAACCGTGCAAGCTCACCCTGCCCACCCGACGCTCGCCGTGTCCGGAACAAGATCTTCCTCGCCGATCGGCATGTGCCGAGCCGCGCCACGTGCTCCGTGCGGGGCGAGCAGCTGCAGGTGCTCGGCGATGACGCTCAGCGCTTCGCGCTCACGTCCGTCCGCGAGCTCCCACGAGGCGCACTCGAGCCAGCCCTGCACGATGACGCCGCACCCGTTGTACAGATGCGGCCGCATCTCGGCCGCGTGCGGGCCGATCGCAAGGACGGGGAGCTCGTTCACGCGATGCTCCTCACCGCCCGGTAACCGCTGGACGCTTGAGCATCGCAGGCGCAGGAAGCAGACCGACCCAGCCGTGGGCGACTCGCGCAGCTCAGGCTCGCTCACGAGCGTCCCGGTCAACAGGACGCGATTGAAGTTTGGCTCTGACATGGCAATGACCTCCGACTCGCACTGGCGATCGACTTCGTCAGTCCAAGCTAGCCCGCGCTTGGGACGGTACGTTGCGCCGCCCCCCAAACTGCACCCGCTCGGCGAGCACTCCCGTCCACCGACGCGAGCCCGAGGAGTCCCGCAAGACGCACGTGTGCAGCGTGCCGTCGACGACGATCTGCGCGCCCTCGCGCAGCTGCGCGGCGCACACCCCGGCGAGCCCGCCGAGCACGGCGACCTCGAAGCGCCTGAACCCCGGGCGAGGCAGCCCGCGCAACGGCTCGGGGAAGCGGCCGTGGACGTCCAGGCGAAGCACGCACACGCCCACGTCTGGCGCCAAGCTCGCGCTCTGCGGGTCGCAGACCAAGACGCCGCTCAACAGCGCCCTGTTGATGTCGGCCTGGACGGCAGCGCGCTCACCGGTCAACGCTCTCTGCCTCGCCCTCGTCGGGCTGCGCTCCGGCTCCCTTCGGCCGCTGCCCGATGAACTGGACGGTCTCGGCGATGATGCTCACGTCCTGCGCGCGGCGCCCGTCGCGGGTCTCCCATTCGCACCAGTCCAGGCGCCCGTCCACCGCGATCGGAGCGCCCTTGCGCAGGAACCTCGCGACCGTCTCGCCCTGCCCGCCGAACACGACGACGTCGAAGAAGTTGGGCTTGTCCACCCACTCCCCGGTCGCGGAGTTGCGACGGCGCACGCTGCAGCCGATGCGCAGGTTGCAGACGCTCGCGCCCGAGGGCAGGCACTCGATCTTCGGGTCGCGGGTCAAGTAGCCCGTGAGGACGACGCGGTTGATGGACGTTGCGGCCATGGTCGGCTCCTTCTCGCTCGTTGTCGGATCTGAAGAGCCATGCCGAGCCGGTTCCAGCCTGCGCGTGGCTCCCCGCATCCTCATCCGACCGGGAGGGGCAGACGGGACAGGGGCATCCGGTACGGGGTGGACGACGCGGATCGCCGTCGAGGCTGCGAGCGCCGCCTTCAAGTGTGTGCCGGACGTGCCGGCCGCCGCCCTCGACCTGGTCGTGCGTAGGGCGGCCCCGTCCCGTTGCCGTGCTTGGGGCGCGACTCGGATCGCCGTGGCGCTGCGCGGTGGCCGTGGCAGAGGCGTTCGACGCTACTGTCCTTTCAGCAGCTCGTCGAGTTCTTCCTCGATGTGCTCGTAGTCCCATCGCAACGCTTCGCGCCGCGATGTGGCAGGCACGGGCTGGTCGGCCGGCGCGCCGGTCGGGTCGCCGTGCTCGTCCTCGATCGGCGGGTCTACGAGCGGGCCGTCGAGCCACGATTGGAATCCATCTTCGGTCTCCTTCGCTGTGGCCCATATCTCCCACAGGTTCATCTCGAAGAAGAGTCGCTGTGCCTCGGATGCGAAGTGGTGT
>CAVQPM010000004.1:0-166814 GCA_963714635.1 uncultured Solirubrobacterales bacterium
ACACACCGATGAACTGGTGTGCGGGGGCCGAGGACCGCGTTCACGGCGGCTCGCAGCGCCTTGGAGCCGTCGATCACGACCAGCACGCCCTGCTCGACATCCAGGCCACGCTCCACGAGATCGGACACCAGCGAGGTCGCGAGCGTCTTGTTCTCCGTGGAGCCCTCCCACAAGCCGAGCGGGACCTTCACGCCCTCAGTGGTGATCCCGAGCGCGACGACGTTCGTGTGGTCCTTCAAGACGATCCCGTCGAGCATCAGCACCGCGAGGCGCACGTCCTCCAGCCGACGGCTCATCAGTGCCTTGAGCGTCTCGGCGGTGCGCGCGACAAACGTGCGCGAGACAGCTGACTTCGACGTTGAGCGCGCCTCGGCCTCGACCTGCTCGCCGACCGGCTCCTGGGTGCGCACGAACCGGCGGGTAGAGACGCCCGCGAGCATCCGCTCCAGCACGACAGCGCTCAACGCGTCACGGCTGGCGAAGTGCTCGTAGGTCTCGACCGGCACCTCGCCGCCGGCGTCCTTGGCGCGCATCCGCGGCCGCTGGACCCCGACCCGGCGTGAGCCGAGCGTCACCTCACCCTCGTCTGAGCCGTGACGGTAGGCGACCCGCGCAGGGTCATGCTTGCCCCTGGGGCCGCAGATCTCCTCGACCTCCTCGCTCATCAGCTCGTGCATCACCCCGAGCCCGACACCCACGCTCAGCGCGAGCAGACCCTCCCTCGCCGCGCCGACCAGATCCCCCAGCGCGGCCTGCACCCGCTCGGGCAGCACCGACGCCTGCATCGGCGCGTCCTCGCTCGCATGTACCTTCTTCATGGCGGTTCCTCCTGTCTCGAATGGACCGATTTCGCACTCGCCACGGTCGCAACACGACCGGACGAGGCGGGAGGACCGCCACTTCAAGTTCTACGCCAGGTGGGACAACCTCGCTCGTCTCGCTGGTCGCAAATCGACCTGGCTTGGCGAACGTCCAGCCCCCTAACTGGATTGCCGATGCGGCTCACGCACCATTCGGAGTCATCCCATCACTGAAGGGTATGGACTTCGAGCTTGACCCAGGTGTGTTCCATCAGTTTGGCGAGCCTCCAGCACAACTCACGGCGACCTTCAAGAATGGCGGCAAGATCGAGTTCTTCGTTGGCCCCGACTCGGGCGTCTTCGCCGTTGTAAGGGCCAGCGATGGGGCGCCGATCAGATCTTCTGTGCAGCGACAGCAGGCGGGCATCACAAGGATCGGAGTACAGCCCCAGGTAGGGCCTGTACAGCGCCGCGAGGAAGTGCGCGATCGGAAGTACGTGGAAGGCGCGCTTGACAGCTCGCTAGCGCCGTTGCATTTCCGCAATCAGGTGCGCTTGCTAGATCAATACTGGGATGACTTCCGTAACAACGCGGAATCTACTTGGCCGCGGCTACAGGTGTTCCAACCAGAGGTAGACACGGATGAGCAGGGCCGATTCGTTCGGATGCTCACGCGAGATGGAGGCTTTGCCGGAGATCTGGCAAACATGGGCCACGGGCTTCAGATGTGGCTTCAAATGATCTGGTTCCTGGCGCGCAATCGTGCTACAGCAACCGTTGTGTTGGATGAGCCCGATGTGTACATGCACGCGGACCTCCAACGGAAGCTCATACGGTTCGTGGACGGTGGGAATGCCACCCAGCAGCTAATCATTGCGACGCACTCGGTTGAGATGATGGCCGAGGTCAGACCGTCCGAGGTAGTTGTCGTCGATTCGAGGCGCAAGCGCTCGCGTCCCGCAAAACAAGTGGCAGCGATCCAGAAAGTAATTGGCGATCTCGGCGGCATTCATTCTTTACAATACGCACGCCTGTGGAGCGCCAAGCGGTGTCTCTTGCTCGAGGGCAAGGATATGGCAGTCCTGAAGCCGCTCCACGACCTGTTGTTTCCCAAGGCGGATGCGCTGGACATCAGTCCTTCGTTTCCAATCGGCGGATGGGGTGGATGGCACTATGCACTTGGCATTGCGGGATTCGTAAAGCATGGCGACGCCGATATCGTGGTGTACACCGTGTTCGATTCTGACTATTTCTGGTCATCGCAAATCGAGGAGCGAGAAGAGGAAGCGCGCAAAAAGGGCATTCAGCTCAAGATCTGGAGCGCCAAGGAGATAGAGAACTACCTCCTTATTCCTACCGTCATCCATCGAGTAGTCGCTGAACGGTGTTGCAATCCTCCGACGGTCGCTGACGTTGAGCAACGACTCGATGCGCTAGCCGAATCGTTGAAACCACGCGTCATCGACGGATTCAGTGACGCCGAGCCCACAAAGGCTTGGAAAGCGTCAACAAAGCGCAAGGCCGCCGAAGAGCATGTCAACTCCAAGTGGAAGACACTTCCAGACAAGCTGTCCTTGATCCCCGCAAAGGATGCTCTCAGCGCCTTGGCACGATGGAGCAAGGACAACTTTGGCGTGTCGTTCGGTCGAGGCACGATCATCGACTCAATGAGCAGGGATGATGTACCGGACGAGCTGCGACGGTTTCTCGAAGCCGTTGAGCACTGCGAACCTTTGGACGCCTCTGATTGAGCAGGACTGGAAGCGCGTCGCTTGCGTCGAAGATCACTTGAGTACTGCCGCGCAACAAGGCGTTCGAGCCGCAGGTGCTTCTGTCGGTCGTGCGCACGCCACCTTCATGTCGCACACCACCTTGCCCGACGGCAGGGTCTCCAGGACCGGGTCCTGCGTCAGGCATCCGCTGAGCGTCACGTGGTTGAGGTCTGCGGCCACTTCGCCTCCTTGCGCCTCGGTCTCCGGTTGGGGCGATCGAGACTAGCCCGCGCTTGGGACGGGGATTTTTTGGCGGGGTCTGAACTCCGGCGGATTGCGGCCCGGTCGTTGCCAGGCGCGGCTCAGTTCCCGCAATGGTCCTTTGCTGGGGGTATCTTCGGGCGGTGGGACGAGCGCCGGGACAGACGCCTGACGACCCGCTGGGGGCGGGCCGGGATCGCCGGATGCGGGCGGAGGATGAGTTCGCGCTGGTTGCCGCTGCGGCCGCTCGTGCCACGTTCGCTGTCTTTCACGACGAGCCCGACTCTGAGCTGTATTGCGCCGCCGGGATGACGCCGCAGGAGACGTGGCGAGCGATCACCGAGCAGGTCGCGATCGTCGCTGCCGATGCGGCTGTCGAAGCGGTCCGTGGCTATGACGCCACGGCTCACGACGTAGCCCGCTGGCATCGGCTGATCTTCGAGCCCTGGTTTCCGGAGCAGGCGGGGCGGGTTCGGCGCGGGGAGGAGCAGGGTCAGTACGGCGTAGTGTGGGGGAGTCGAGCCGCGCCGGAGTTGCTCACCGTGGTGAGCTGCAAGGGGCGCAACGTTCAGGCGCGTCTGAGACGAGCGTTCGCCGGACTGCGAAGCGCTACCGCAGAGCGAGAAAACGCCCATCGAGAGGGCCGTCGACGGAGACTGCGGGAGGCCACTCTTCCTGCCGCAACGTTCTACGCGCAGCTGCTGTCGACGCACCCGTTCTTCGACGGCAACGGGCGTACCGCTTATGTGGCGCTTCAGTACGCCCTTGTCCGGCTGGGCGCCACGGGCGTCGCGCTGCCCGACCACGATGAGCAGCAGTGGGCGCTCGGTCAAGGGTTGCGTCCCGGCGGCCGCCACCACAGCTACGACGCGCTCGCGGAGCTCTTCGAGCGGACGATCCGCGCCTCCTCGCGGGGTGCCGGTACCATGGGAACATGAGCAAGCCTGCCCACAACGACGAGTCCCACAACGACGAGTTCAGCGACTATGACGGACCTACCGGGCTGTATATCGCCACGGGCGAGAAGCTGCTGCCGCTGAACACGCCCGAGGCGCTTGCCGCGCTCGGGCACTCCGCCATGCTGCTCTCACTCGGCGCGTCCCCACAAGCCGACGAGTACGAGACCCTCGTCAAGCGGCTCGCTCACGCCGCCTGAGAAGCGTCCACCCCTCGCGTCGCCGCTCCGGTCGGGCAGGGCGCCGATAGGGTTGCGGAAGGGGATCTGCGGGGGTGTGGCTGTGGCTCGGGCAAAGACTTTTATGTCCCTACTTGACAAGGCTTGGGGGATCTACTACAGTGGCGTTGTCACGGTGTCCTTAGGGGTGCCGGGGCGTCACAAGACATAAGACTGGTTTGGGTCGGCTTCGTTGGTCGGCTTGAAGCGCTTTAGACGGAACCTGTGGAGAGGGACCGGGTCGCAACTGAGATGGAGATTAGTTCGCGTGGTTTTCTTGGGGAATAGCGCAGTCGAGAGTCGTTGTGCGTGTGGCGGGTCCTTTATAGGACGCGTCAGCGTGGCTGACGCGTCTCTCTCTCTCTCTCTCTCTCTCTGGCCGTCCCGCCGATCTTGGCGTAGGCCTTTTCTCGCCGGCCGCTTCGTGCGGCGGCGCCACCCCGAAGGGGGTGGGGGCATGACTCGCTCTTCTCGCGCATGCGCATGCGCGCATGAGGCTCCGGCGAGCCGGACGGGGTCACCACTCGGGGGGAGTTTCTCTTTCAAGGTGTCGTACCCACGCGGGACGGTCGCACTAGACCCTGTCTCCGTCCTGCCCTCTCCGGGTGGGTTGCCCCTGGACGCTCTCTCCCGAAGCATCGGCGTCCAGGGGTCCACCCGTCTTCTCGGGGGGGTGGTCTGAGATGGCCGCGCGCAAGCGCCCTTCGGGCTCTGATCGTGGCAAGGGCGCGCGGGGGCGTCAGGCGTATGACGGGTTGGTGCGCTCACAGCTCGGGGAGTTGCAGCGGGCGCGGATCCTCAGCGCGGTGTACGAGGTATCTCGCGAGCGGGGCGCGGGCAACGTGAGCGTCGCGCACTTCGTCGACGCCGCCGGGGTCTCGCGGCGCACGTTCTATGAACACTTCTCCGATCGCGAAGACTGCATGCTGGCCGCTTTCACGCAGGGCGTGGCGGCGGCGAGGCGGCGTGTCGAGCCGGCGTTCGAAGCTCAGAGCGAGTGGCGCGAGCAGGTCAGGGCGGGCCTTGGCGCGTTCCTTCAGTTTTTGGATTTGGAGCCTGCGGTCGGGCGGATGCTCGTGGTCGAGTCGCTTGCGGCGGGCAAGCCGACGCTCGAGCGGCGCGCGGAGCTGATCGACTCGCTCACACGCATCGTCGATCGTGGCCGAGCGCTCTCGAAGAGCGAGGCGCTCTCGCCGCTGACGGCGGAGGGCGTCGTCGGCGGGGCGCTCGCCGTCATCCAATCGCGCCTGCTCGAAGGGCCACGCGAGCCGCTCGCCGGGCTCGCGGGCCCGCTGATGAGCATGATCGTCTTGCCGTATCTCGGCGCGGCGGCCGCGCGCCGCGAGCTTACGCGCGCGCCCTCCCCGCCGCTCAACGGGAACGCTTCCATCACGAGCGGGTCGAGCGTGGTGTTGCCGATCGACCCGTTCAAAGCGCTCGGGATGCGCCTCACCTACCGCACGGTGCGGGTCCTGCTCGCCACCGCGGAGCATCCGGGCGGCTCCAACCGCCTGATCGGCGATACCGCTGGGATCGGCGACCAGGGACAGATATCGAAGCTGCTCGGCCGCCTGCAGCGGCTCGGGCTGGTGAGCAACACGGGCGCCGGCGCAGGCAAGGGCGCGCCGAACGCGTGGACGCTCACCGAGCAGGGCGGGCGCATCGCCGAGGGCATGCGCCTGCACACACAGGACTTGCAGTGAAAGGAGAGGGAGCCATGAGGGCTTTCGCAAACAAGAACAGCAACGGGAGGAAACACAGGATGTTCTCAAGCATTCGCAAGCGCTTCACCTACGCGAACGTCGCCATGACGCTCGCGCTCGTGTTCGCGATGACCGGCGGGGCGTATGCCGCCAAGCATTACCTGATCACCTCGACCAAGCAGATCAGCCCAAAGGTGCTCAAGCAGTTGCAGGGCAAGACCGGCGCCAGAGGCGCTCAGGGCCTAGCTGGCGTTGCGGGTCCGCAGGGTCCGGTGGGCAAAGACGGCACGAACGGGACTAATGGTTCGGCCGGCGCGAATGGCGTGAGCGTGGCGAGCAAGGAAGTCACGACCAAAGAAAGCGCGTGCGCGAAACAGGGCGGGGTGGAACTCACCGCGGCTGAAAACAAGAAGACCACATTGTGCAACGGTAAGGAAGGCTCGCCGTGGACGGCCGGCGGAACCCTGCCTTCCGGCAAGACCGAGACCGGCACGTGGTTTGGCGTCTCGAGCGCGACGAAGCTGGTCAGATTCGCGATCTCGTTTCCGATTCCGCTGGAAAGCCCTATTCCAAAGACGATCGCAACCGTCCATATCATCACATTCAAGGGGTTCAAGGAAAACAAAGTCCCCGCCGGTTGTAGCGGCGGGACTCCGACGAAACCCAAGGCTGCAGCTGGCAATTTCTGCCTGTTCGAGGGAGAACTCTCCGAAGAAGAACCTCTCGAAGAAGACCCTCTCGCGCAAGAACCGGGCGTTGGCAAGGCGGTCGTCGTAAACCCAGGCAACAATGGCTCCGAAATCGGAACCGCGGGTGTCGCCGTCGAGCTGTTCGCCACAGCAGAAAACGCGCTATACGGTGGTACCTGGGCGGTGACGGCCCCCTGAGAGGCCACGACTCCAGCATCTAGGGCTCAAGGCTCCGAGGTTGGTCTGGCACAGCCTCGGAGCCGTGGACTCGTCCTATAACACCAAACGGCAACGGTTGACCGAATGAATCATCTCGACGCGAAAGGCACGAACGTGACTCACCAAGAGCGCTCACGAAAGACATCGGGCATCGTCACACGTCTCTTTGCGGCGCTTCGTGACGTGCTCGCCGTCCGAGCAAGGGGCGCGCGGTCGTCCGTTCCTGTTGTGGTGTCCGCTACGGTATTTGTCGTCGGCGCCCTCGCCCTCGCGGCTCCCGTCACTGTCGTCGCGGCCGAAGGGCCATACTTTGAAGGCTCTCAGAAGGCCGTCGGTATACATGCAACTCGAGCGACTATTGAATTTTCATTCACCTATAACTACATTCCAACGCAATGGCGGATCGAATACGCCACCAGCGAAGCGGGGCCATGGACACTCGGGGCAAGTGGCACGGTTGAAGGACGAGAATATGAACCGCAAGATGTAACTATACAGCGCCTCAATCCTGATACCGCCTATTACGTTCATGTCAGTGTCAGCAACCATAAGGGCAGCCAGGAAAGGGAAATAAAATTCACCACTACGGCGGTCGGTCCTCCTGAAGTCCAAGGAAAGTGTTCTGACACGTACTACGCGGTCGGCGAATTCAGCAACCCTGGAGAACGGTTCCTTGAACTCTGCTCGAGATCTCACACCACCTCGATCGATCTCAAGGCTAGGATCCAGGGCAACGGAGCCAGTACCAAATATCAGTTCGAATATGCGGAAAGCGAAAGCGGGCCTTACAAACCAGTTCCGGGTGCCGGCGGGACCGTGACCGTCGCCGAAGACTTCGCCGAACCTGAACTTACGCTGACGGGCCTAGCCCCTGAAACCTACTACTACCCGCGCGTCACTGTGACCAGCGAAAAGGGCACCCATGTGACCAGGAAAGGGCTTGTTAGGACAAAGTCGATCAAGCCGCAGGCAAACATCCAGCGGGGTTCTATCACCAAAATAACAGGGACTTCGGCACACCTCGCGGGAGGTGTCGATCCGGGCACTTACGAAACCAGCTGGCGTTTCGAATATGCCACCTCGCAGGCCGGCCCCTACACGCCTGTGCCCGGCGCCAACGGCACTATCACCGCGGCCGAAGCGGGCGAAGAAGCCGTGAAAGTGCAAGGCGATCTGTCGGGCTTGACCCCCGCCATCACCTATTACGTCCGTCTCTTCGCCGAAAACGTCAACGCGACCTCCATTTCCGATCCTCCCAGAGGCTTTGAAACCGCGGGTCCGCCGTTTGTCATGACCTTCGCGGTTCACGCCCTTCACGGCGAAGCGATGCGCGCCCTCGGCTCTGTCCGCCCCGACGGCCTGGACACACACTATCGTGTGCAATACGTCAGCCAAGAAAAGTACGCGGCCGGCGAATGGGCCGAAGCCCAAGAGACTGGCGAACTCGACGCCGGATCGGGTGAGTTCTCTCCGGCGGAAGACGACTATCCGACCGCCATCGTCGGAGCGGATCTACCCGGCCTCGTGCCCGGCGAGACCTACGACTACCGTCTGGTCGCCTCCAATCAAGTCGGTGTGGCTCACGGCTCGACGCAGAGCGTCACGGCGCCGAGCCCCGCCCCCGCGGGCGAACCGTCCGCCTGCCCAAATGAAGCGTTGCGCAGCGGTCCATCCGCGAGTCTTCCCGACTGCCGTGCTTACGAGCAGATAACTCCTGTGGACAAGGAAGGTGCCCTGGAAATCGCCAACTACGGCTTCACCCTCGCGGCCCCCGGCGCTTTCGTGGGAGAAGACGGCAACCACATCATGTTCGTTGACGAACTCGTCAACTGGGGTTCGGTTCCGCTGGATGGCCAAAGTCCTTATTACTTCACTCGAACAGAAACTGGCTGGCAAATGACAGCGACGGCGAGCCAGCCGGAAACCGGGGTCCATCGTCCCGCGCCGCAGCTGTTCAGCCCCGATCTCGACGAGTTTGCCTTTGAAAGCTTCTATAACACAGCAGGCGAAAAGGGCGCCTCGCCAAGTCGTGAATTCGATGTAGGACCCCCCGGTGGTCCCTATACGCTGCTTGCGTCGGTTCCCACCGCGCAACGTGGTGGCGAACCCGGCGGTTTGGTCGCCGGCTCAGAAGACTTCTCAAAGCTCATTCTGCAGGTCGAAGATCGTAACCTGGCCGGGTCGCCCACGGGCACAAGCTCGGGCGAGGACCTCTATGAATATTCCGAAGGAGAACTCCGCCAGCTCAACGTCCTCACCGGTGGCGTCCCGGTCGGCTCCTGCGGTGCGACGATCGTTCGTGGCGCAGAAGAACATGGCATCGCCGGCAGCCGTCATGCCGTGTCCGCCGACGGCTCCCATGTCTTCTTCGAAGCTGTCCCGGGTAATACGTGCAGTTCGCCGTCGCATCTCTATGTGCGCATCGACGGCGTTGAAACACTCGACCTTGGCGCGGGCAGCTTCCTCGCCGCCAACACACAGGGCTCTGAGGTGCTGCTCGACAGACGCATCGGTGAAGCACGCGAAATCGTCCTCGAGGGCACCGCATCGTCGGCCACGACTCCGCTTTTCACAGCTCCTCACGGAATCGGGGGGGAACCGGTGGTCTCGGATAACCTGACGGCGATCTACTTCTACTCGCCTGATCGGTTGGGTCCTGAAGCGCCGCCAGTTTCACCCGCCACGGGCTTCAATGCCTACAATCTCTACCGCTATGACATCCTGACCAAGACGCTGCGTTTCGTAGCGCAGGTGGGAGATCCGACCTCGCAATATGTGACCCCTGATGGTCGCTACGATTATTTCGAAGCCCCGTCCTCGTCGACCGGCAGCGCACATGCGATGGGTCAGTCGGTGGCAGGTCTCCCTGGCGGCGCCAACGACACCACGCAGACATTTCGCTACGACGCTGCCGAAGATCTCGTGGAGTGCGTTTCGTGCGCCTCCCCATTTGATCCCGAACCGGCGCAACCCTCCGTATTTAAATCGAGACGCGCCCTCGGTCGCGCAGCCACACAAGACGGGCTGCCGAACGTGACCGTGGCGTCCGGCAACGGCGATTACGCATTCTTCTCCACAGCGGCGGCGCTGCTCCCCTCCGATGTCGATGGCGAAGTCACACCCGAAATCGGCAAAGGCCATGAACACAGCAGTCAGGAAAACGACACGTCCGTGTCAAGCGACGTGTATGAGTGGCGGCGCAACGGCATCGATGGTTGCGAGCACGTTCAGGGCTGCCTTGCTCTGATCACCAATGGCCGCGGCGGTTTCCTGAACCTCTTTGTCGGCTCGGCTGACGAAGGCCGCGATGTCTTCGTCATAACCGGCTCGCAGCTCGTCCCGACCGATACCGATTCGGCGCTCGACATCTACGATGCGCGTATCGGCGGTGGCTTCCCGCCGCCGCGGCCGCGTCCGGTCGAATGCGACGGCGACGCGTGCTCGACGCCCTTTGTCGCGCCGAGTGACCCCACGCCGTCGAGCTCGACGTTCCAGGGCGCCGGCAATGTGCTGGTCACCGCGCTGCCCGAAGCGAAGAGCAAGCCCAAGCCCAGGAAGAAGTCGAAGAAGAATTCCAAAGTCAAGCGGAAGGGCAGGAAGGCAGGTGCGAAGCACTCCAGGAGGACGGCCCGCATCCGGAACGCAGGCGCGAACGGGAGGGCAGGCAAATGAGCGCCTCTCGGCACGGTGGGAGCCCGACTGCGGGGCGCTTGGCGCTGTTCCTCATTCTGACCGTTCTCATCGGTGTGGGGACGGCAGGACCTGCCGCCGCCAAGCCCAGTGAAGAACCCTTTGAAATCGTTCCGGGCAGCTTCCATTTCACCCCCTCCAATTTTCGCGCGGGCGCCCATGCGGACTGGGTCACGACGTTTGACTTTGCGCACAACCAGGCGGGCGAAACACATAACGATGTGCGCACCACGATCGTAAACCTGCCCGCGGGCTTCGATGCGAACAACACCGCCGTCCCGACCTGCAGCTCCGCTCAGCTGCTCGGAGCGGCGGGAGAAGAAGGGAACCTGCCCGAGTGCCCGATCGCAAGCCAGGTGGGCAAGATCAGCATCAATATAGTGGGTAGCGTCCACGGTCACGCCCAGGACTCCTTTCCCGTATACAACATGGAAGTCACGAGCTTCGGCGTGCCCGCCGAGCTCGGCTTCAAGGTCGGCACTCTGCTGACGCAGGTCGTGCCGATCAGCGTTCGGCCTGGCGACGAGGGCCTGACGGCGGTGAGTCCCAACATCGCCAAGACCGGTGAAGTGCGCAACATCACCTTCACGGTGTGGGGTCTGCCCGCCTCTCACGAACACGACGCGGAACGCGGCGAGGTCTGCGCACCGCTCGAGAACTTCCCCAGTGGTGAATGCACGAACGAATTCGGTGGTCCGCAGGAAGCTCATATCCCCGTCAAGCCGTTCCTGTCGAACCCTACGAGTTGTGGCATGTTCTCGGCGTCGATGAGCTCGAACTCGTGGGAGGAACCGTTGAGCTTCCCCGGAGCGAGCGATCAGGTCGGGCCGGTCGTGGAATGCGAACGTGTTCCGTTCGACCCGTCGATCGAAGTGCAGCCATCGACTCGTTTCGCTGAATCCCCAACCGGGCTTGACGTGTCGCTTGTCGTGCCGCAGGCGTGGGACAACCCGTACACGATCTCAACGGCGAACCTCAAGGACGCGAAGGTCACGCTGCCCGCGGGGTTCACGGTCAACCCGTCCGCCGGGTCAGGGCTAGGCGCGTGCACCCCGGCGGAGTATGCGGCCGAAACGGCCGAGTCGCTGCCGGGCGAAGGGTGTCCGCCGGAATCGAAGATCGGCTCGATCGTGATCGAAACGCCGTTGCTGGCGGAAACGATCCCGGGCGCGATCTATATCGCCACGCCGTATGACAACCCGTTCGGCGAACCTGACCATCCCGGCGGGACATTGCTCGCGTTGTATGTGGTCGCGAAGGACCCCGCGCGGGGCATCATCGTCAAAGTCGCGGGGAAGATCGAACCCAACCCGATCACCGGACAGCTCGTTACGAGCTTCCTTGACAACCCCCAGCAACCGTTCAGCAGGTTCACGGTGAAGTTCCGTCCGGGAGCCACGGCGCCGCTCGTCAGCCCACCCACGTGTGGCACGTACACCACCCAGGCGCAGTTGACGCCGTGGTCTGCGCCAACCGAACCGCGGCTCGCGACGAGCTCCTTTGCAACAACCAGCGGTGTGGGCGGCGGCCCGTGCCCCTCGGGAGGCGTCCCGCCGTTCAAACCGGGGATCCTCGCGGGCACGCTCAACAACAGCGCGGGCGCCTACAGCCCGATGGACATCCGCATCACGCGCAATGACGGCGAACAGGAGATCACGCGCTTCACATCGATACTGCCGCCCGGTCTGACCGCGAACCTGACGGGCATCCCGTTCTGCCCCGACGCGGACATCGAAGCGGCCAAGCGCGTCACTGGAGCGCAGGAGGAGGCCGAACCGTCGTGCCCGGCCGCCAGCGAAATCGGACACTCGCTCGTAGGCGCCGGTGTCGGGTCCGTGCTGGCGTGGACTCCCGGCAAGGTGTACATGGCGGGCCCGTACAACGGCGCTCCGTTCTCGATCGTCGCGATCACCAGCGCCAAGGTCGGGCCGTTCGACCTCGGCACGGTCGTAGTGCGCGAGGCGCTCGTCATCAACCCCGAAACAGGGATCGTGACCGTCGACGCCAAAGCATCGGACCCGATCCCGCACATCATCGACGGGATCGTCATCCACGTGCGCGACATCCGCGTGTACATCGACCGGTCGGACTTCATGATCAACCCCACCAGCTGCAACCCGATGAGCTTCGCCGCAACCGTCGGCGGCGGAGGAGCAAACCCCGCCAACCCGGCCGACCAGCAGCTCGCCACGGTCACCAACTCCTTCCAGATGGCCAACTGCCAGAACCTGGCGTTCAAACCGCTGTTCAACGCGTCGACGTCGGGGAAGACGAGCCGCTCCAACGGGGCGAGCCTGCACGTCAGCCTCATCTACCCGAAGGGCTCGCTCGGCAAGGACGCCAACATCAAATCGGTCAAGGTGGACCTGCCCAAGCAGCTCCCCTCCAGGCTGCCGACCTTGCAGAAGGCGTGCATTGACACCACGTTCGAAGCCAACCCGGCAGCTTGCCCGGCAGAGTCGAGGGTCGGTGCGGCGAAGGCGGTCACGCCGATCCTGCCGGTTCCCTTGGAAGGCCCGGCGTACTTCGTCAGTCACGGTGGCGCGAAGTTCCCAGAACTGATCATCGTCCTACAGGGCTACGGCGTTACGATCGACCTGCACGGCGAAACGTTCATCAGCAAAGCGGGGATCACCTCGAGCACGTTCCGCACCGTCCCCGACCAGCCGGTGACGAGCTTCGAACTGACACTGCCCGAGGGCCCCTACAGCGCACTGGCAGCACCCGGCGGGCTCTGCAACATCACCAAGACGAAGCTCGTCAAGAAGAAGGTGATCCGCAACATCAAAGGCCACAAGCGCAAGGTGACGCGCAAGGTCAAGAAGCGGGTCGTCGCGTCGCTTGTGATGCCGACCATGTTCGTCGCGCAGAACGGGATGGTCGTCAAACAAAACACGCCGATCAGCGTGACCGGGTGCGGCAAGTCGAAGAAGAAGGCTAAGGCCGGTAAGCGCGGCAAGCACCACGGCAAGCGGAAATAGGCGCCGCCGCCTGGATCCGAGCGTCTCATCCCGGCCGTGAGCCGCTTCGCGGGGCGTCCGGGCTGATTCGCTCGGCTCCACCGGCGGCTTGGCGTTGCTGCTCGCCGAGGAGGCGTCCTGCGAGCAGCAGGCCGGGGAGCGCTTGCAGGGTGGCGCGCATGGTCGCCTGGTGCTCGGTCGGCTGGATCGGCGGCCCGAGCTGCGCGCGGCGGTGGACGATCAGGCCGATCACGCGGCGCTTGCGGTGCAGGGCCGGGTCGGCTCGTATGAGGCGCAGCTGGGCCTGCATCTTGGCGAGCTTGCGCGCGGCCTCACCATGCGGTTCAAGTCGGGCGGCTGGGGGAGGTGCAGATGGTCAATGAGGCGTTCGCGCTTACGTGGATGGATTCTGCATCAAAATAGTTATCTTCGCTTGTTTAATGCAGCGTAATACAAAGAATATCGTATGTAGCGGTATGTAATCAGCAATAAGCGCTATATTGATGCATATGCAGGCCAGGGCTGACGTCTCGATTCATGACCTACCGGATCTCTTGATCTCACGCGGGCGCTACAGCGCCTCGCTGGAGGAGATCCGAGAGCTGACCGGTCTGAGCTACGCGGCGGTCACAAGCGGCCTGCAGCGCTTGCGTAGGCAAGGGCGGGTCTTCTCGCCGACGCGAGGCCTGTACGTGGTGGTCCCGCCGGAGTACCGCTCGTGGGGCGTGGTCCCGGCCGAGTGGTTTGTCGATGACATGATGCGTCATCTCGGCCATCGCTATTACGTCGCGCTGCTCTCGGCAGCGACGTATCACGGGGCTTCTCACCAGGCGCCGCAGGTCTTCCAGGTGATGGCCGATGCGAGGGTGCTCGACCGGGCGATGGGGCGGGTGCGCCTGGCCTTCTACACGAGCGCGCATACGACGGACACGCCGACGGAGATGGTGACGGTCCACACCGGGTCTATACCTGTCTCCTCGCGCGAGGCGACCGTCGTCGATCTCATACGCGAGCCTCGAGCGAGCGGCGGCATCAGCAACGTCGCGACGATCCTCACCGAGATCGGCGAGCTCGACGGCTCAGCGCTCGCGACGCTGGCCGCTCGCCACGGCCGTGCGCTCGCGCGACGCACGGGATGGCTGGTCGAGCGCTATGGCAGCTGCCAAGACCTCGGCCCGTTGCGCCTGGCCGCGCGGCTCGATCAAGGAGAGCCCGACCTGCTGGCGGCTTCGGGGCCGCGACGGGGGCGCGCCGACCCAGCATGGAGGGTTCGCGTGAACGTCACCGTGGAGCCGGACCTGTGATCGCGCAGGCATACATAAACGAGTGGATCTCGCAAGCGCCGTGGCCCACCCAGATTCAGGTCGAGCAGGACCTCGTGCTCTCGCGGCTGATCGTCGAGATAGCCGGTCACGAGCTGCTCGGCGGTGAGCTCGCGTTTCGCGGCGGGACCTGTCTTCACAAGCTGCACCTCCCCAAGCAGCTGCGCTACTCCGAAGACCTCGACTATGTCCGGTGCACGCGTTCGGGCATCAAGCCCTACCTCACGGCTCTGCGAGACGTCGCTCTCGGCGTTGGGCTGGTGGAGCACGGCACGACCCAGAGCGGCCAGATGGTCCATATCGTCTTCGCCGCCGAGGCAACGGGTGGGCCGGGGCGCATCCGAGTCAAGATCGAGACGAACATCGCCGAGACCGACTCGTTCCTTCCGCATCCGGAGCTTTCATACGCCGTCGACTCTCGCTGGTGGTCGGGAGAGGCGAGCGTGAGAACCTTTCAGATCGAAGAGCTGATGGCGACCAAGCTCCGCGCGCTCTACCAGCGCCGCAAGGGCCGCGACCTGTTCGATCTGTGGCACGTCCTCAATGACGTGGGCATCGACGAGCAGCTGGTGGTTGACGGCCTCGCGCACTACATGGGGGAGGGCCTGTTCAGCTACCGCGAGCTCTGCGCGAATCTCGTCGACAAGGTCGTGAACCCCGATTTCGTGGCTGACATGGACCTGCTGACGGCCCGAGCCGCCGCGCGGCTACAGCGTCACGGCCGCTGCGGATCTCGTGATGGAGCGCCTCGGCAGCCGGCTTGCCGGAGCACCGGACCTGAGTGAGATTGAGGGCGGTCGCTGGCGATCGGATCGAGAATGACGACCCGGCAGACGCACAGCTGGACTCACGCTCAACGCAGCCAGTGGCGATACGCCTCGATCCACTCCGCGCCCTTGGGCGGCGGCGAGGTTGGCAGAGGCAGATCGAGAAGGGGGATCGACTGTCGCAGCTTCTCGCGCGAGCAGATCGCGACGATCTGGTCATCGTCGTTCAAATCCACGCGCTCGACCGTGACCTCTACACCCAGCACCTGTGTCTCGAAGGGAACCATCAGCTCCTCTTCGATCACGGTGAACAGGCCGGTGATCTGCTCGCTCTCCTTGTAGCAATCGACGGTGGCCTCCTCCACCATCGCGTCGAGCTGCGCCCCGCTCATCGAAGCCACCACGCAAGGATATTCTTCGGGTCAGCTGGCCGTATGGCCGGTGCGCGTGTTCGCGAACGTCCGGCGGGGATTCTACGCTGCGAAGAGTGTGGTGGGACGGACATTCGAGGCTCGAAAAACTGACGGTGATCGAGGATTCCGGGGAGCTTTGTCGGCAGCTGCTGGCGTCGCCGAGCGGTTGGGGGTCGAGCACCAGCCATGTCGAGGCAGTCGATCTGCTCGGCAGGGTTCACGGCACCGGGGAGTTGCCCGGTTCGTTCGTTGCGTTGATGTTATGCACGTGCCGGCGGTGGGATCGGGTCACGGCCAGGTTGATCGTCGCGATCGAAGACAGCGGTCTGCTGGGCGACGCTGACCTCGATGAGTTGGCGGAGTCCTTCCTTGCGCACGAGCACGTTATCTCCTACCCGCTGGCGTGGGTCTCGCCGCAGTGGCTGGAGGTAGATCTCGGCGAGGGAACGAGCCAGACCTATACCGTTGACGAGGACACGCTCGCCAAGCATCGTCTTTCCTTTGAGCCGCCGCTACGCCGCTGGGGGGCGCGGCGCGCACTGCGGGCTGCCCCGGCGAGACTCGACGAGCTTTTGAAAGATGCCGGGGCGTTCGAGCCGCGTCACCGCGATGCGCTCATCCATGGGTTGCTCGACGCCGCTGATGTGCTTGGGGAAGCTCAGCGGCGCCGTCTCATACAGCGTGGTCTGCAGACGGCGCAGGCCAGCGTGCGGCGCACCGCGCTCGACCGGTTGTGCGAGCTCGATGGGTCTGAGACGGCGCGGCGTCGAGCGCATGCGGACACCAACGCCTCGGTGCGCAAATGGCGACCACGGGGATCGGAGAGCCTGACGCCGAGCCTATTCGGCACGTGAGCAAGAAGGCAAAGATCGAGTCGTCCCCGAAACGTCAGTCCCTGGGCCGAGGCGTCGAGGCTACTTCCTTCGCACGCGTCGATCCTGGATGGGCGTTCAACTTGCTCTGGCTCTGGCGAGCTTCTCAAGGGCAAGCGGTGGGCAGCGGATCTCGCCGGTGTGGAAGCGTCCGACGGGGCGGTGCAAGCAGACGGTGGCGCGTTCGTCGTCGAGCTCGACGACGATGCCGTGGAGGCCACCGAGATAGCGAGGGCTGATGGTGTGGTTGATGCGAACCTCGTCGCCGACGCACAGCTCGGCCAGCGCGGTCGCTGAGCGGACGGTGTGCAGGAGATGGTGGCGGGCCTGGACGGCGTCGGCGAGAGCGGTGAGGTGCTCGTCAAGCTCGCCGTTTGCGATCGCGTCAAGCAGCGAGTGTGCGGGAGCGATCGACGCGGGCGGCTGGAGCGGGGGCTTCTTCTGCCCAGGTGGGAGTTGTGACTGGTGGCCTCCGCGGGAGCGCTTGCCCATCCTCAACATGATCGCTTGGCCGGCGGACTGAATCGTTGGGGCGGGTTCGGGTGACTGCAGCTATGCGTTCGCGCCGGTCTCGGTTGGAGAATCCGGCTATGCAACTCGGGACGGAGCTTGACGAGGCGATCGCCGCGGAGGAGACCAGGCTCGCCGAGCTCGACCGGTTGAGTGAGGCCGCGCGCGGGCGTCTTGTGGAGCTGCGTGTAGCACGCGAGCGGGCGGCGCGCAAGGTTGACAACGAGCGCACCAGCCTTGAGTCGGGGGTGGCGTGGCCCGCGGAGCGCAAGGTGGCGCTGTTCGCGAGCCTCTTTCGGGGCCGTGAGGATGTGTTCCCGCTGCGGTGGGAGAACAAGGGGAAGGGTCGCAGTGGATGGGCGCCGCGTTGCTCGAACGAGTGGGTTCGGGGTGTATGCGCCAAGCCGCGCGTCAGGTGCGGCGAGTGCTCACACCAGGCTTTTCTCGCGCCGGTGGACGCGGAGTTGCTCGCGCATCTACAGGGCCGGCAGGTGATGGGTGTCTATCCGCTCTTGGCGGATGACACATGCTGGCTGTTGGCGATCGATCTCGACGGCGCCTCCTGGCGTGGCGACGTGGCGGCGCTGCTCGAGACATGCGCTGAGCTGGGAGTGATCCCGGCCGTTGAGCGTTCGAGCTCGGGGGATGGTGCGCACATCTGGTTCTTCTTCAGCGCGCCAATCCCCGCTGTGTTGGCGCGGCGCTTTGGGCTGATGCTCTTGACGGACGCGATGGGGGGTTGCTCGACGCTCGGCATGTCCTCCTATGACCGTCTGTTCCCAAGCCAGGACACGCTGCCCAAGGGCGGCTTCGGGAATCTAATCGCGCTGCCGTTGCAACACGGACCGCGTCAGCTGGGCAACTCGCTGTTCGTGGATGAGCAGCTTGAGCCTTATGGGGATCAGTGGTCATACCTTGAGGGACTGCCACGCATCGAGCCTGATCGCCTGGAGGCTCTCGTTGCGCAGGCCGACACGGACGGTCGCGTGCTTCGTGTGGCCGGCGAGGACGTCAACAGCGAGGCGCCGTGGCGGCCACCTCGGTCGTTCGCCAGCAGGCTCGCCGCAACGGCGATGCCGGATGTCCTCAGCGCGACGCTCGCGCAGCGCTTGTACATAAGCGCTGATGGGCTCCCTCCGGTCCTGGCGGATGCGATGCGCAGGCTCGCGACGTTCTCCAACCCGCTGTTCCTCGAACGCCAGCGGCTGCGGCTCTCAACCGGGCGCACACCGCGCGTGATCGCGTGCTTCGAGCGGCAGGGTCGATTCCTGGCGCTTCCTCGGGGCTGCCTCTTGCCACTGAAGGAACTACTCGACGAGTTCGGCATACGGCTGGAGCTCACCGATGAGCGCGTCGACGGGATCGAGCTCGACGTCCGGTTCACGGGCGAGCTCACCGATATTCAGACCGATGCCGCGCGGGAAATGCTCACCCACGAGCTCGGAGTTCTGTGTGCGCCTCCAGGGATCGGGAAGACCGTGATCGCTGCGCACCTGATCGCGGCCCGCCGCCGCTCGACGCTCGTGATCGTGCACAGCAAGCCGCTACTGGAGCAGTGGATTCAACGCCTGACTCAGTTCCTCGACGTGAACGTAAAGCAGATCGGGATCATTGGCGCCGGGAGGAGCAAGCCGACCGGCCGGCTGGACATCGCCACCGTCCAGAGTCTCGTTCGTCGAGAGGGCCTGCAGGAGCTGCTGGCCGGGTACGGGCACGTCGTCGTCGACGAGTGCCACCATGTCCCCGCTGTCACGGCCGAGCGGGTGCTGCGATCCGCTTCCGCGCGTTGCGTGACCGGTCTCACGGCCACGCCTTATCGGCGCGACGGACACCACCCGATCATCGCGATGCAGTGCGGCCCAATCCGTCATGAGATCGACCGTCGCACGGAGCGCGCGGGGCAGGAGCTGCGTCTGCGCATCGTCCGTCGCGAGACGAACTTCGATCCGGCTGTGCTCCCGACCGATGCCGGCATCCAGGAGATCTACGGGGCGCTCGCTGTGGATGAGCGACGCACCGAGCTCGTCGTGAAGGACACACTCCAGCTGACTGCTGAAGGGCGCTCGCCGATCATCCTCACAGAGCGTCGCGAGCATCTACAGCGACTCGCCGCTCGCCTGCGCGACGGTGTCCCGGTGCTGATTGAACTGCACGGCGAGATGCGTCCCCGTGCACGCCGTGCCGCGGTTGAACAACTCGCCACCACCAGCGAGGACACCGCGCGGGTGGTGCTCGCCACGGGCCGCTACATCGGCGAGGGCTTCGACGATCCGCGCCTGGACACGCTGCTGCTCGCGATGCCGATCGCCTGGAAGGGTACTGTCGTGCAATACGCCGGACGGCTGCACCGCGCGCATCGCGGCAAGCGCGAAGCGCTCGTCTACGACTATGTAGACGCCGAGCTGCTCGTGCTGCGCCGCATGTTTGCCAAGCGCCTGAAGACATATCACGCCCTCGGCTACACGCTCTCCGAGATGCAGGCCGACCCGGGCATCGAGAGTGAGGAGGCGACTCTGGGGTAGGAGGGTGATTCCACCCTGAGCAAACGGTCATCCGTTATGACACTAGATGTTATTTTGCGATACCATAATGCTAATGAATGATGTGCTCTACAAGCCGCGTACGCTGGGGCCTCGCGAGGCGCAGGTGCTTGCGTGGCTTGAGACCGATCGCCCAGCGGTAGTTGACGTGGCGGCTGTGTCCGATGCGGTGGGAGTCTCGCGTGAGCATGCCCGTACTCTGGTCTCGCGGTTGGAGCGCAAGGGCTGGTTGCAACGTTTGACCCGCGGGCGCTATGAGCCGCTGTTGGGCGACTCGGGCGGATGGTCTGCTCCGAACCCGTGGGCGACACTCGATGGCTGGGTTCGTCCGTACTACGTCTCGTTTGCGTCCGCGGCGCACGAGCTCGGGTTGACGCCCGATCGGCCTGGGGAGGTGCAGGTAGCGACCGTACACGGGGCGATGCTCGCGCCGCGTATGGCGCAGGCCGGGGTACGCCTGGTGCGCTTGCGTCGCTTCACCCTGGCGGGTTCGGATGAGCGTGAGCTACACGGGCACATGGTTCGCCTCGCCGGCGTCGAGCGCTCTGTCCTCGATAGCGCAAGCCATCTGGATCTCGCGGGAGGCGCACTAGGGCTATCGCGGATACTCGCGCGTGCTCAGGAGAACATGGATTGGGCGCTGTTTGTCGGCATGGCCGGCGAGCTGCCGCGTGGGCCTCGCGCGATGCGCCGTGTCGGTGCTCTGCTTGAGATCCTCGGCGTGGACGCTCCCCCTGCGCTGCGCCGCGCCGCGGGCGGCACTCATCGCACGGTCATGCAGCTGGACGATGGTCCCGCCATTGAGGGGGACGTCCCGGTGCTTGGTCTTTGGGGCGTGATGCTCAACGTTTCGCCCGAGGCGATCCGCGAGGAGGTTCAGCGCTGATGGTGAGCAACGCGTTGATCCGCCAGTACGCGAACAGCGCTCGTGTCTCTCCCGAGGTGGCCGGTCAGGACATCGTCTTGCACTATGCACTCGCCCTGCTCAACGAGCGGGGCCTGGTCGGTCATCGGGGCGGGGGCGGCGCGTCTGGGCCTCTGCTGTTCAAGGGTGGAACGGCTCTGCGCAAGTGCGTGTTCGGCTCATTGGGTCGCTTCTCAGAAGACATCGACATGGATGCCGAACACAAGAACGGTTTCGAGGCGGAGATCGAGGAGATTTTCCAGGAGGAGTACCACGGCCTGCGCTTTCGCTTCGCCGGTGTGCGCTACTCAAACGAGGGAAATTTCAGCGGTAGCGTCGAGTTCACGCACGAGCATGGCCAGGGCGCGTTTGAGCTGCAGATCTCCTATCGCATGAGCACGGTTCTCCCGACCGTTGATTTGCCGCTCGTCCCGACGCCCTACCAGGCGCGGGTTGAGTGTGGGGTCCCAATCCTGCACGGGCTCGACCCATACGAGATGATCGCCGAGAAGATTATGGCTTGCAGCCGGAGGATGAAGGGCTCGGGCAAGGATGTCTATGACCTCGATCTCTGGGCCAGCAGACCCTTTGACGACGCGCTCGTCCGCCGTCTTGCCGTCCTGAAGGCATGGATCGACCAGCGCAGCCACTCTCGCTATGCGCCAGCCTCGATGCTGGCCGCGATCACGCCTGGAAACTTTCGCTGGATCGACCTCAAGGGTCTCGTACCACGAAACGAAACCGACAGAACCGCCGAGCAGGAAAGGATCTGCGCGGCGGTCCGCGCCCGCTTCGCGAGCCTCGCACAACTTGACACCGACGAGGAGGTGCTGCTCGCCGACCAGGCGTCTCATCGAGAGGTCTCTCTGTTCGCACGGCTCGCCGACGAGGCACGCGAGATACGATTGCGGCTGGGGTAGACGCCGGTCACACAGCTGCTCTGCGGTGAGCTGGCGTTCCGCGCTTCACGTACCGCCCTCGCTGGCGGTGCTCAGCGAGGGTGGCGTGAGCCCGCATTTGCGCGAGCGTATCGATGCGGACGCCGTAGCACTGTGAAGGACGAGGGCACCTACCTCAGACCGACCGTTTGAGAGTGTCTTGGGCATTGGCTGGGTATGCAGTTAGTGGCGATGGCTACGACCAAGCAGAACGCGCGCGAGGCGGGCGCTGCGGTGTCTCATCTGACGGTCGCCGAGCGGGCCGTGCGTGGGAAGGCCGCGCGCGGCGAGGCGTCGCGCTCTAGTCACGCCTCCTTTGAGCTGCCGCCTCACCGTGCCGATCCGATCGAGCTGCTCGAACGCCAGGCGAGAACGCGCGTGCCCGAGCTTGTACCGATCCGCTATGGGCGCATGCTGGTGTCGCC
The DNA here is from genome assembly GCA_963714635.1 of uncultured Solirubrobacterales bacterium. Lineage (GTDB taxonomy): Bacteria > Actinomycetota > Thermoleophilia > Solirubrobacterales > Solirubrobacteraceae > Palsa-744. Next base: position 21,900 of record CAVQPM010000004.1, read on the forward strand.
GTTCGCGTTCTACCGGGGGGCGGCGCTGATCATGGCCAGCGACCTGGCGGCCACTCCGCGCTCGGGACTTACGGTGCAGTGCTGCGGCGATGCGCACCTGTCGAACTTCGGTGTCTTTGCCTCGCCCGAGCGGCGACTGATGTTCGACATCAACGACTTTGACGAGACGCTGCCGGGACCGTGGGAGTGGGATGTCAAGCGCCTTGCAGCGAGCATGCTGATCGCTGCCCGCGACAACGGTTTTGCCGTCACCGACCAGGAGCAGATCGTCCTTGGCACGGTTGAGGAATACCGCACCGCGATGACTCGCTTTGCCGCAATGAAGAACCTCGACGTCTGGTACGCGCACCTGGAAATCGAGCCCGTGTTGCAGGAGTTCCGCTCGCAGTTCAAAGCCAAGCAGCTCAAGCGAACCGAGAAGCAGATCGCCAAGGCTCGTACCAAGGACAACATGGCCGCCTTTTCCAAGCTGACGCGCGAGGTCGATGGCGAGGCGCGCATCCTCGCCGACCCGCCGTTGATCGTGCCGATAGATGACCTCGCGACGGGCCGGGAGCGCGATGATACGTTCGACGTTCTACGCGAACTTATACGCTCCTATCGCAGCACGCTGGAGTACGACCGCCGCGTGCTACTGGAGGCGTTTCGACTGGTCGACCTCGCGCGCAAGGTCGTCGGCGTGGGGAGCGTCGGCACGCGGGCCTGGATCGCGCTGATGCTCGGTCGCGACGGGCAGGATCCGCTGTTTCTGCAGATGAAGGAAGCTGAGGCCTCGGTACTCGAGGGGTTTCTCGATCCGAGCGAGTTCGCGAACCACGGCGAGCGCGTGGTCGTCGGGCAGCGACTGATGCAGGCCACCAGCGACATCTTCCTCGGCTGGCTGAACGTCCCGGGGGAACAGGCGGAAGGCGGCGTTTCCCGCGACTTCTACGGGCGGCAGCTGAAGGACTGGAAGGGCTCGGCGGAAATCGAGCAGATGGCTCCCAACGGGATGGCGCAGTACGGCAAGCTGTGCGGCTGGACGCTCGCCCGCGCTCATGCTCGCAGCGGCGACCGCATCGCGATCGCGGCATACCTCGGCAAGAGCGCCGCTTTCGACCACGCAATCGCTGAGTTCTCCCACGCCTACGCTGAGCAGAACGAGGGCGACTACCAGGCCTTGGTCGCGGCGGTCGAGTCCGGGCGCGTCACCGCCGAGACGGGCCTCTAGGGTCGATCTGGACCAACGAAGCACGGCGCCTGAATAAAGTAGTTAGCCGAAACGGAAGGCGATTACCGCGTTGGCGCCCTTCGCGTCGGCCTGCTCGATGGGCGCCGCTTGACGTAGGTGCTGCCTACAGCGGCGCTGCCGGCTCGGGTGGCGTTCGTGCTCGTGTGCCTCGCGTGAACCTAACTCATCGAGGAGAGAACTCTCGCCTTCTGCGCCTCGAACTCCTCGTTCGTGAGGATGCCCTGGTCGCGCAGTGCGCCGAGTTCCTTCAACTTGGTGACTGGGTCGGCTTCGGCGGTCGGCATCGGCCCCGTGCCTTGCGGTTCGGCGACCGCTTGCGGTTCCTCCTGCTGCCAGCGCTCGTACTGGCGGCGGCTTACCCTGTTCGACACGGCGGTCGCCGTTCCGGCGACGACGGCTGTGCGTGCGACTCCTCTCAGCAGCGGCATCTCAAGCTCCTTCCTGGCTCGCCATCAGCTTTGCGCATCGAGTGTTTCGAGGGCATCGAGCAGGTCTTGAGCTGACACGCGCTCATACGCGAGCAGCTCACCGCCGTTGCGACGCATGGCGGCGATGAACGGCGCCGCCCATCTGTTCTCGAAGACGATCATGATGGCGGCGGTTCCCGGCTGCATCGCCTCTACGGCGACCCGAAGGTCCTCGTCGCCGATCAATCCGGTTTGAGCGCCCTCGAAGGCGATCAGATCCGGAATGCCGCCCTCCTCGGCGTTCCCGACGTCGAATCCGGAGAACGATCCGTCCGCCTCCTTTCGCAGCCCCTTGACGTCGAGCAGTCTGATGATTGCTCTGTCGACGAGATCGATAACGAGCGGTATCGCCTCTCCGGTCCTGGGTGCGTCCGGGGGGTAGCCGATCACCGCGATATCGACTGGTCCAAACGCCGGCTCGCCGTTGTCTGTCTGGTTTGCCTCGGCCATCTAATCGAGCGTACGCGCCTGCGCGCGAGCAACGTCACCCGGAAAGGGTGATGTCGAGCTGAGCGCTGTTTGACGAAGGTGAGTTGGGCGATGGACCTGTAGTCGCCTGCCGTGATCCGTTCTCCCGTGCCGCTGCGGTTCGCCGACCTACAATGGGTAGGTTCCGCAAGACGGGAGCAGGGATGGCGAGAGCGCCTGTGGTGTTCATCTCAGTCCCCTAGGTTCGGCCTCGCTCGCACGCCCTCATCGGAGGGTCAGCCCATTGCTCGGGTCGGTCCCCCTGGGGCCGGCAGGACCGGTCATACTCCCTGCGTACCAATGAACGAGTCCGACGCGCAAATGAAGACGGCTTTGGTCACGGGCGGCTCTGGGTTTCTGGGCGGCTGGTGCGTGATCGAGCTCCTGCGCAGCGGCTATCGGGTGCGCACAACCGTGCGCGATCTCTCGCGCGAGGGGGCGCTCCGCGCCGCGATCGCGTCGGCGGTCGACGCCGGGGACCGCCTGTCGGTGCTGGCCGCGGACCTGCGCAGCGACGAGGGCTGGGAGCGGGCCGTTAGCGGATGCGACTACGTCCTGCACGTCGCCTCTCCCTTCCCGCCGGCGCAGCCGAAGGATCCTGACGAGCTGATCGTGCCAGCGCGGGAGGGAACCCTGCGGGTCCTTGAGGCGAGTCTCGAGGCGGGCGTGCAGCGTGTCGTGGTCACCTCCTCGATCGCCGCGATCACCGGCGGCCAGTCGAGCGCGGAAGCGCTCACGGAGGAGGACTGGAGCGACCCCGACAATCCCAAGCTGACGCCGTACGCGCGATCCAAGACGGTCGCGGAGCGCGCGGCATGGGATTTCGTGCGCGAGCGTGGCGAGACCGGGAGGCTGGCGGTGGTCAATCCAGGCGCGATCCTCGGCCCGGTGTTGAGCGACGATCGCTCCTACTCGATCGAGATGATCGAGCGGCTGCTGAAGGGAATGCCCGGGGTGCCGCGGATCGGCTTCAACGTCGTCGACGTCCGCGACGTCGTCGATCTTCACATCAGGGCGATGACCGCTCCCGAGGCCGGCGGCGAACGTCTGGTCGCGGTGCAGTCCTTCCAATGGATGGAGCAGGTCGCCGCGGTGCTGCGCGAGCAGCTCGGGGAGGCGGCGGCGAAGGTGCCGAAGCGGACGGTGCCGAACGTGCTCGTGCGCGCGATGGCGATCTTCGACCCGGGCATCCGCTCGATCGTGGGCCAGCTCGACCGCAGAACGGAGGTCTCCGGCGAGAAGGCCAAGACCCTCCTCGGCTGGTCGCCTCGCCCCATCGGAGAGACGATCGTCGACTGCGCCCAGAGCCTGATCGACCACGGGGTCGTCGGGCAGCCCGCTTAAGAGATGACCGGCGCAACATGGCTGTTCATCGAGTGGCGCTGGGCACGGCGATCAACTCCGGGCGGGCTGTCGGCTTTGGGCTGTTCATCGCGCTATGCGGCGGTCTTTGGTGGAAGGCCCGGCAGGAGGAGCTGATGATGAGCAGGCATTTTCCGGCCGCTTATGCCCAGTACAGAGCGCACGTCCGCGCGATCATTCCGTTCGTGCTGTAACTCGGCGGCGTCGGGCGAGAAGGTCGTCTTCGGGTCCGATGTCTCTGAGAGGCCGGATCGATCACCGGATATGCCTTTACGACTGGAAGGATCTTCAGGCGCATGATCCAAAATGGTGACAACACGCGCGGATGCGAACATACGCTTGGGGTCCAATTTGGGGTCCATGGAGGCGTCGGTGAGTTGAGATTGCGCGTCGTGGCGCGCGCCCGTGGGACACTATCCGTCCAATGACCGACGCTCTGCAAACCGTTACCTACGAGGTGACCGACCGCGTCGCGCGGATCACCCTGAACCGACCCGAGCGCGGAAACGGCATCACGCGGGGGCTGATCGACGAGCTGGAGCGCTGTGTGGAGCGCGCCGACCTGGATCCGGCGGTCCACGTGATGCTGCTGGCCGGCAACGGCAAGGGGTTCTGCGGCGGTTATGACCTTGTCGAGAGCGCCGAGGGCGGCGGAGGCTTGGGCGAGGGTGACCCCGCTCTTCCGCCGGGGTCGCCGCTGGACCCGGCGGTTATGGCCACCAACCACGACCCGGCGGGCACCTGGGACGCGATGGTGGACTACGCGATGATGAGCCGCAACGTGCGCGGCTTCATGTCGCTGTTCGGCGCCGGCAAGCCGGTGGTCTGCAAGGTGCATGGGTTCTGTGTCGCCGGAGGAACCGACATGGCGCTTTGCTCGGATCTGCTGGTGATCGCCGCCGACGCCAAGATCGGCTATCCCCCGGCGCGCGTGTGGGGCGCGCCCACTACCTCGATGTGGGCTTATCGACTGGGAGCCCAGCGCGCCAAGCGTCTGCTGTTCACCGGGGACTGCCTGTCGGGCGAAGAGGCGCTGGAGTGGGGATTGGCAATCGAGGCGCCCCCGCCCGAGCAGCTCGACGAGCGCACCGAGATCCTGGTTGCGCGGATCGCTCGCCTTCCGGTCAACCAGTTGCAAATGATGAAGCTGCTCGTCAATCAGTCTCTCCACGCCCAGGGTCTGCACGAGACGCAGGCGCTCGGCACGCTCCTGGACGGGGTCGCGCGTCACACCTCCGAGGGGTACGACTTTCAGCGGCGTGCGATGCAGGCCGGATTCCGCGAGGCCGTGCGCGAGCGTGACGAGCCCTTCGGGGACAACGGCGCATCGACCTTCAAGGGTTGAATACCGTCGCGTCGCTGGACAATTATTGGCGTCATAGTTCACGTCGTCATGCTCCATGCCGTCAGCGGACCGTGCCGAATGTGCTCTCAAATCTTATAAGTTGCTACGCTAATAAGCATGGGTGGTCCTGAGGCGTCTTGCATGTGGATCGGTGCTGGCCGGCGCCTAGGTTGACCGCTTGATGGGAATTCAGGGGGGGCTGGTTCTCGCGGGTGCTTTCGCGGTCATGCTCGGCGCCTTGAGCGCGGGCGTGAGCGGCTCTCCACGTGCGGCGTTGGCCGCGCAGGCGGCCGGGATGGTCTCGTTGGGCGCCGGCGGCGCGTGGGTGCTCTTCTCGGGGCATGCGCTGGGCGCTGGGTTTCGCGGTGACGTGCACCCTGCGCTGGGCTTGGACGGTCTCAGCGGGTTCTTCGTGCTGCTGGTTGCCGTCGTCGGTGCGCCCGCGGCGCTGTTTGCTCGCGACTCGCTGGATGCCACCTGGCAGGGCCGGTCGTTGGCGGTCGCGACCGGCGTGTTCCTGCTGGCTCTGGTCGGGTTTGTGAGTGCGCGCGACGTAAGCACGTTCCTTGGCTTCTGGGAGCTGATGACTCTGGTGCCGGCCGGCGCGATCCTGCTCGCCCGACGGGATGAGCAGGCGCGGCGGGGGGTGTTCGTCTACCTGGCGATCACCCATATAGGGGGCGTTGGGGTGTGGCTGTCGATGCTCGTGCTTTCCGCGCACGGCGCGCTGGGCGGCCAACCGTTGGGGGGCGGATTGGCGGCGTTCGTGGCGTGCATGTCGCTGATCGGGTTCTCCACGAAGGCGGGATTGATGCCGCTGCACTCCTGGCTGCCGCGCGCACACCCGCTGGCGCCCGCTCACATCTCGGCGCTGATGTCGGGCGTGATGATCAAGCTCGCGCTCTACGGACTGGTGCGAGTGCTTTTCCAGTGGCTCACCCCGCCCGGGCTGTGGGTCGGCGTCGTGCTGATCGCCATCGGGGCGCTCTCGTGCCTCGGGGGTGTGCTGTATGCGCTGATGCAGCACGAGCTCAAGCGGCTCTTGGCGTTTCACTCGATCGAGAACGTCGGGATCGTCGCGCTCGGGTTGGGCGCATCGCTCGTGTTCCGCGACATCGGCCAGGAGACGTGGAGCGCGATCGCATTCGCCGCGGCACTGCTGCACGCGCTCAACCACGCGCTCTTCAAGGGCCTCTTGTTCCTCGGTGCGGGAGCCTTCAGCAAGGCCGTCGGCGCTCTGGAGCTCGACCGGCTCGGGGGCCTGTTGCGGCGGATGCCTTGGACCGGCGCGACGTTCGCGCTTGGCGCGATGGCGATCGCCGGTCTGCCTCCGCTGAACGGGTTTGCGTCTGAGTGGCTGACGCTGCAATCGCTGCTTCATCTCGGCCTCGCCGGTCATCTGGGCGTCGCGCTCGCCGGCGCGCTTGCGACCGCGGCGCTCGCGGGGACCGCGGCACTGGCCGCGTACTGCTTCGTCAAGGTGATTGGCTTGGTGCTGCTCGGCGCCCCTCGGCGCCCCGAGTGCGCGCAGGCAAACGAGGCTCCGGTGGGGATGCGCGCGAGCATGGCGTTCCTCGCCTCCGGGTGCGTGGCGCTCGGCGTGCTCCCTGGGCTGCTCCTGCCGACGCTAGCCGCGCTCGGGCCCGGGCATTCGGGACTGAGCGCAAGTCTGAGCCTCGCGGTCCCCGGTACCGGTTCGCTGCCGACGCTCGCGCCGGCGGTCGCGCTGCTCGCCCTCGTCGCTGTTCTGGTGCGGGTGGCCGGCACTCGCCGCGCTGCACCGGCGCCCACATGGGTCTGCGGTCAGCCGAACGCAGCGGGACTCCAGTGGACGTCGGCCGGTTTCACGAAGCCGCTGCGTCTCGTGCTCGAGAGTCTGCTGCGCCCGCGGCGCGATGTCGAGCTCGCCACGCGGTCCGGGATCGTGCAGAGCGTCGCCTACCGCGCCGAGGTTCCGCACCTGTTCGACACGCTGCTCTACGGGCCGGTGTCGCGCGGAGGGCTGCGCGGAGCACGTGTGGCGCGGCGGTTGCAGTCGGGGAGCCTGCGCGCGTACCTGATCTATCTGCTCGCGCTGCTGGGCGTGCTGCTGGCGCTCGCGCGCATCGGGATCTTGGGGTGAGCGTCACGACCATCACCGCGGGCGCCGTCCAGCTGCTCGGTGGCCTGCTGCTCGGCCCGGCGATCGTCGGTCTGGTGCAGCGTCTGAAGGCGCGCCTGCAGGGCAGGCGCGGACCCTCGATCGTCCAGCCGTATCGCGAGCTTCGCCGGCTGTGGCGCAAGAGCGGCGTGGCGCCCGAGCCGCACACGTTCATATACACGCTGGCGCCGGCGGTGGCGGCCGCGTGTACCGGTATGGCCTTTCTCCTGCTGCCGATCGCGGGCGTAGCCCCGGAATGGGGCCTTGGCCACGATGCGCTGGTGCTGGTCGGCCTGCTGGCGCTCGCACGCTTCGCGGTGACACTCGCCGCCTGGGATACCGCCGGCGCCTTCGCGCTGATGGGCGCCGCGCGCGATCTGATGTTCTCGGTGTTCGTCGAGTCGTTGCTGCTGCTGGTGCTCGTTCTGCTCGCGCTCCCTTCTCACAGCACCGATCTGCTTTCGATGAGCCGGGCGGCGACCCAGCCCGACGTGCTCTCGACGCCGGCCCACTGGGTGGCGGCGCTCGCGTTCTGCCTGGTGGCGATCGCCGAGACCGGGCGCCAGCCTGTGGACAATCCCGACACCCATCTCGAGCTCACGATGGTGCACGAGGGGCCGCTGCTGGAATACGCCGGACGCGAGCTCGCCTATCTGCAGTGGGCCGCGGCGGCGCGGCACTGGATCGTGCTCGTGCTCGCCGGCGACCTGCTCGTCCCTCACCCGGGATCGTTCCTCGCACAGCTCGCGCTGCTCGCCGCCTGCGTGGCGCTTCTGAGCGTCGCGCTGGCCGTGACGGAGACTGTGCAGGCAAAGATGCGGGTGCTGCGCGTGCCGCTGCTGCTGGGCTCAGGGACGCTGCTGTGCTTGCTCGGGCTGGCGAGCTGGTTTGCCGGGGGTGGCGTATGACCGGCGCGGTGATCTGGTGGCTGGTCATCAGCTCGCTGGCGGTGATCGTCGTGCGCCGCCGCTCCTGGGCGATCGTGCTGGTCGGGTCGCAGTCCGTCGGGTTGGGGATCTACGCGCTCACTCACGAACCGGCCGGCTCAGCCGCGCCGGTGGTGACCGGGACGATCCTGATCGCCAAGGCGCTGGTGCTCCCGGCGCTGCTGTTGCTCACGGTGCGTCGTGCACGCAAGACGGGGCTGATCGCCACCGAGCCACCGGCGCTGGCACGGCTGGCGATCGTCGTGAGCGCAGCGCTGACCGTCGAGCTGTTGATCCCGCGCTTCGGGCTGCCTGACGCGAGCGTGGAACACGCCGCGGTCGGCGTGCTGGCGCTCGGCATCCTCGTCGCCGTCGTGCGCCGGGCGGTGCTCTTTCAGGCGCTGGGGTTCCTGATCGCCGAGAACGGCATCTACCTGGCCGGCCTGTCACTCTCGGGCGGCCTGCCGGCTTTCATCGAGCTGGGGCTCGTATTCGACCTCGTCGTGATCGTGTCGGTCGCGGCCGCTTTCGCCGCCAAGATCCACGAGCAGCTCGGCAGCGGCGACAGCTCCCTGCTGGAGGCGTTGCGTGATTGACGCGCTCCTGATCGCCGTGCCCGCGGCGCCGCTGCTGGGAGCCGTGCTCGTGCGACTGGCGCGCACCCCCGCTTGGGCGGACCGCCTGAACGTGCTCAGCGCGAGCGTCACAGTTACTGTCGCGCTTACCGCCAGCGTGCTCGGCATGGTCCACGATGGACACGGGCTGCGCGGATCGTGGTACCTGCTCGACCGGGGCGGCGCGAGCTTCCTCGCCGTGATCGCCCTCATCGGATGGTTCAGTGCAATGGCCTCGCCCGCCTATCTGGCAGGGTCCGGCAAGAGCTTCTTCACCGCTCGCCGCGCGCGCGAGTGGTACTACACCGGTTTTTACCTGTTCTGGTCTGCGCTGCTGGCGCTGGCGCTGGTTAAGAACCTCGGCGTCGCATGGCTGTTGGTCGAGGCGACCACCGGCGCCTCGGCGCTGCTCGTCGCCTTCAGCGCAAGCGCGCGCGCTCTGGAGGCCGGCTGGAAGTACCTCGTCCTGACAACTTTTGGTCTCGCCGTCGCACTGCTCGGGATACTGATCCTGTTCGTCGGCCTCGCCCCGCACGGAGGCACGCTCGCGACGCTCGACTGGCAGAGCATCGCCGCGCACTCCGCGCACCTGTCCCACCAAACGGCGGTGGTCGCCCTGATCCTGATCCTTGTCGGGCTGGCCGCGAAGATCGGGTGGGCGCCTGTCCACAACTGGCTGCCCGACGCCCACAGCGAGGCGCCACCGCCGGTCAGCGCGCTGCTCTCGGCCGCCCTGCTGCCGACGGTCATGCTGATCGCCTGGCGCGTGACGCTCACCCTCGGCGTGGCCGTCCCACACCATCTCGCCAACAGTCTGATGCTCGCCTTTGGGCTCGCTTCGCTCGCGATCGCCGTGCCGTTCTTGTGGCGGCCGATGCCCTGGAAGCGGCTCCTTGCGTACTCGAGCCTAGAGCACATGGGCATCCTCGCGCTCGGGATCGGCTTTGCCACGCCGCTCGCCACCGTGGGCGTGATCGTCCATCTTGCGGGGCACGGCCTGGCCAAGTCGCTCGGCTTCTACGCCGCGATGCCGCTCGCGCGCCACGATCCCGACAGTGCGCGGCGGGCGCCACGTGGACTGAGCAGGCGGAGCCCCGCGGTGGCAGCCGCCGCCGGGGTCAGCCTGGGAACCCTCAGCGGGTTGCCGCCCTCGCCACTGTTCTTGAGCGAGCTGCTGATCCTGCTCGGCGGCGTCGCCGCCCACCAGATCGTGGTCGCGACGGTCGCCGCCGTGCTCTTGACGCTCGGCTTCCTCGGACTCGCTCACGCACTGATAGAGACGCTCGCCGGCGAGAGTCACGGGCATCGCTGGGGCTCCGGGCGGACGGTGCGCCTCGCGAGCCGGCTGACGGTCGCGGTCGCATTCGGCCTGTTCGCTCTATCGGTGGGCACATATCTGCTCGTGGACTCCCACGCCGGCATCACCCTCATGAGCGGCATCGTGTGAGCACGCTGCAAGCACCCACAACACCAGGGTTCGCGCCTGTGGCCATAGAGCACGTCACCGCACCGCAATGGCGTGGGGCATGCGAACGCCAGGCACGCGCAGGCGGGCGCTTCTGCGGCCTGTTTGCCACCATGGGCCCGGAGGGCCTCCAGGCCAATTGCGTGTTCGCTCACACCGGCCGGGACCACATTGTCCGTGCGCCGTCACCAGCCGGAAAGATCGACACGCTGATCGACCTTTTCGCCGCGGCCGAGTGGGATGAGCGCGAGGCGCATGACCGCTATGGCCTCCGCTTCGACGGACACGAGCCGCTGCGGCCACTGATCGACCATCCAGCCGAGATCGAGGCGTGGACGGTTCCCATCCACGGCCACGACGCCCATCACGTCGCAGTCGGCCCGATCCACGCCGGCGTGATCGAGTCCGGCCACTTCCGCTTCGCCGTCGTGGGTGAGCGCATCCTGCATCTCGATCTGCGTCTCTTTTTCAAACACAGGGGCCTGCAACTCGCCGCCGAGCAGCGCTCGCTGGCCGACGGGCTGCGCCATGCGCAGCGAGCCTGCGCGGCCTGCGCGGTGACCAACGCGGTCGCCTACGCCCAGGCGTGCGAGTCGGCGCTCGGCGTGACCCCCGACCGGCAGCTGCGCCAAGCGCGCACGCTGCTGCTGGAGCTCGAGCGGCTCTACAACCACCTGAACGACATCTCGGCGATCTGCGCAGGCGTCGGCTTCGCACCGGGCGCTGTGGCGTTCGCCGCATTCAAGGAGCGCGCGCAACGACTCAACGGGCGGCTGGCCGGTCACCGCTTCCTGTTCGACACCGTTGCGCTCGCCGCCAGCACGCTGCGCATCGGAGGAGCCGACGCCCTCGCGGCCCGCGAGGAACTGGATGCGCTGCATCAAGAAGAGGGTCGCGTGTGGCGCGAGCTGCGGTTCGCCGCTTCACTACAGGACCGCCTCGACGGCGTCGGGGTGCTCACCCGGGCAGACGCCGAGCGTCTCGGGGCGGTCGGACCCGCCGCGCGCGCCGCGGGTTTGCGTCAGGACACGCGCAGCGAAAGCCCGCGGCTGGACTACCCCTCCTTTACACCCGCCACCCTCGAACGCGCCACAGGCGACGTGAGCGCTCGCCTGAACATCCGCCAAGTCGAGCTCGATCGGACCTTCGCGATACTCGACGAGCTGCTCGCCGGCCGCATCGCACCAGGCGGCGTGAAGGCAATGGGCATACCCGGGGCCAGTCCCGGTCTCGCGCGTGTCGAGAGCCCACGCGGTGAGACCGTGTGCGCCGTTCAGACTGACGGGCACACGGTCGAGCGCCTGCACCTGCGCACGGGCTCCTACGCCAACTGGCCCGTTCTCGCGCACGCCTGCCGCGAGAACCTGCTGCCCGACTTTCCCCTCATCAACAAGAGCTTCGAGCTCTGCTACGCCTGCGTGGACCGCTGAGCATGTTCGTGCTGCTCAGACACCTGCAGCGCACACGCCGCCAGATCGCGCTCCCCGCGCGCAACCAACCAGGTTCGCTGGCGCTGCGTCACGTCGACGCCGGCTCATGCAACGGCTGCGAGCACGAGCTTGCCGCAACAGCGAACCCGTACTACGACCTGCAGCGCTACGGGCTGAACGTCGTAGCCTCGCCACGCCACGCCGACGTGCTGCTCGTCACCGGCCAGATCACCACGCGCATGGTCGCCCCACTGCTCCGCGCATACGACTCAATGCCCGAACCGCGGCTCCTCGCAGCGCTCGGCGACTGCGCGATCGGCTGCCACGGACCAGCGGATCCCGCTCAGCTTGCCGGGCCGCTGGAGGGGATCGTTCCGGTCGACCTGCGCATACCCGGTTGTCCGCCGGCTCCTCAACAGATCGCGGACGCGCTGCTCCAATTCATGCGCGAGCGCGGCGACCGTCGCCAATAAGGATTCTTAGGTTGTATTCTTATAAGGGTGTCTACCACTAAGGTTATGGATAATGCCATCTAGTGCGCGATACTCATGGTGCAAACGAAATTCTCCGTTCGTGCGAAATCCATGACACCCAGTCCGCGACGAAAGAGCCCCGGCGCGCGTCCACGTTCACGAGGCGACGTGTCCTCGGAGGCTGTTCAGCGTCGGCCCGTCTACCAGGTGAAGGCCGAGTTCTTTCGCATTCTCGGCCACCCCGTGCGGGTGCGCATACTTGAGCTCCTCAGAGACGGCGAGCGCACGGTCGGCGACCTGCAGCTGCAGCTGCAAATGGACTCGAGCGGAACCTCCCAACACCTCGGTGCTCTGCGCAAGCAGGGCATCCTCGATAGTCGTCGCGAGGGCACAAGCGTCTACTACAGCGTTCGCGACCCCCGAATCTTCCAACTGCTCGAAATCGCCCGCCAGATTCTGAACGCCAGCCTCGCCGAATCTCAGGCGATCCTCGGCGAGCTAGCCACGCCCGGCTGAACCCTTGCCGGATGAGCCGGGTCGACGGTATGGCCCGAGGTGGCGGGACGCGGATGTCCAGTGCATACCCACGTCCTACGCGCGGGTTGGCGAGTCCTCTTTGTAGCCGGGCGTGACCGGTGCAGTGTCGAGCGTAAGGGGAGGGCGACCGCGCACGTGTCGGGCATACCAGCGACGGCCCATCACGCGCTGGGTGTTCCACGCGATGGCCGGCACCGCGCCGCGGCGGTGCAACCAGAACCGGTCTGGCACCTGCTCGCACGGCTCCGTGCGCTGCGCTTCCACGTCGGCGATCACGTAGCCTGAGCCCTCGGAGGCCTCGCGGCGGGCCAGTACCCGGCCGTGCGCGTCGGCGATCTGCGCCACGCCCTCGAAGCGGCCGTTATAGATCACAGTTGGCAGCTCTGGTAGCGGGCACGAGAAGGCGCCCGCGATCGCGGCGTGCACGACCGGTGCGCCGACGTAGCGACCGAACACGCTGGGAGCCCGCGCGGCGGTGGCGGCATTGGCCGCCTCGGCTCGCCGCGTGTAGGCGGCCGGGGGCCACCGCGGGATGCTCCACCAGTTGGAGCCGCCCATCACGAGATCGACGCGCCCGCGCAGCCGCCCCGCTGTCCCGCTGCGCATCAACTCCCAGCAGACCGCAGCGCCGACCGTCATTTCGCCCGCCTGGATCACTCCGTCATCGTCTCCACCCACATAGAGAGCGTTCTCCCACATCGTCGGCAGGTCCTTGTCGTGACGTCCAAGCAGCCCATCCGGCCCGGCGAGGAGGAAGGCGTTGCGTACCTCTCCGTCGGCGTCTCGGCATAGGAACGACCCGCCGACGAGGACACGCTCGTCGTGACTCACGCGCAGCAACATCTCGGTCGCCGCTCCGTCGGGCGCCAGAGCGGCGTCCGCGAGCTCGGGAACGAACGCAGCGCCGGTCGTGAAGAACTCGGGGAGCGCGACCGCCTGAGCGCCCGCGCGCGCCGCTTCTCGAGCCAGCGACTCACACGCCGCGAGGTTGGCCGGGACGTCCGCAAGCGCTACCTCGAGCTGAACGGCCGCGACCCGCATGTCGTGATCGTACCCCGCGCAAACCCACCGGCAAGTGCCATCGGGCCTGTGCGGCCTCGTTGTCCGCGTTGGTGTTGGGCGTGACGTTTGCCGGCTCGGTCGCGAGCGCGGCGCCGGCGCGCTCGCGGCTCGAGGTAGCGGCGCGATGCACTATTGGCGATAAACGGGGGTTGCCTGGCGCGGGCGCTCGCGGGTGCTCCAGCGCGAGGCGCGGTGATGGATCCGGTGCTCGCGGCCGGGGCGTCGGCGAGCAAGCGGGACGCCTTCCGAGGGGATCCGGTAGAAGCGCCGCTTGCCGCGTTCGACGAGTAGGAGGTAGACCGGGATCATCACCACGAGGACGGCAAGGAAGCCGGCGGGCAGCGCGGTGAAGCCGAGGACGTGAGCGAGCGGGGAGTAGGGCAGCAGGACGCCGACCACCACGCAGATGATGGTGGCGATGGCCAGGGGGGCGCTAGGCCTGCTGCGGAGGAACGGGATGCGGCGGGTGCGGATCGCGAAGATGACCAGGCTCTGGGTGGCCAGCGACTCGACGAACCAGCCCGATCGGAACAGGTGCGGGCCGGCGTTGAAGACCCAGATCATGATCCCGAAGGTGGCGAAGTCGAAGATCGAGCTGATCGGGCCGAAGAGGGTCATGAAGCGGCGGATGAAGCCGGTGTCCCAGTGCGCTGGACGCTGGAGCATCTCCTCGTCGACATTGTCGGTCGGGATCGTCATCTCGCTGGTGTCGTAGAGCAGGTTGTTGAGCAGTATCTGCGTCGGGAGCATCGGCAGAAAGCTCAGGATCAGCGAGGCGCCCGCCATGCTGAACATGTTCCCGAGGTTGGACGACGTGCCCATCAGGACGTACTTGATCGTGTTGGCGAAGATGCGCCGGCCCTCGACGACCCCACCCGCGAGGATCCCGAGATCCTTGTCGAGCAGCACGATGTCTGCCGCGTCCTTGGCCACGTCCGTCGCGGTCTGCACCGAGATGCCCACGTCCGCGTCGTGGAGGGCGACCGCGTCGTTGACGCCATCGCCGAGGAATCCGACCGTCGAGCCCAGGGCACGCTGGGTCTTGATGATCCGTGACTTCTGCTCGGGGGTCACGCGCGCGAAGATCGTCGTCTTCGGCAGCGCGGCTGCGAGCTGCGTGTCGTCAAGTCGATCGAGCTGGGCGCCGGTGAGCGTTCCGTCCACGGCCAGGCCGATGTCGCTGCAGACCTTCTGCGCGGCGCGCTCGTTGTCGCCGGTGATGATCTTCACCCTCACGTCGAGATCTCTGAGCTGGTCGAGCGCCTCGTGTGCGTCGGCCTTCGGGCGATCGATGAAGGTAAGGAAGCCCGCGAGATCCAGCTCGTGCTCGTCGTCGGCGTCCAGAGTCGTGTGTCCGTCGCCGGAGCGTGTTCCGACGGCGATCACGCGGCTGCCCGCGGCGAACTGGCCGTCGAGCACCGCCTGCGCCTGGGGCGTGACCTTCGGGCAGCGGGCGAGCACTGTCTCGGGTGCGCCCTTGACGATGATCTGCCGCTCGTTGCCTGCGCCTTCGATGAGGACCGACGCCAGGCGGCGTTGGTAGTCGAAGGGGAGCTCGGCAAGGCGCCGAGTCTGCTCGCTGGCGGCGGCGCGGGCGCCGGGCGCCTCCCAAAGCGCCTGGTCGAGCTGGTTGCCGCCGATCACGTGCCCGTCGGAGAGCGTCGCGTCGTTGCAGAGCAGCCCGGCGCGCAGGACCGCATCGGAGGGCTGGCCGTCGGCGTTCAGGGCAGCGGCGAACGTGATGCTGCCCTCGGTCAGGGTGCCTGTCTTGTCGGTGAAGAGGACCACGATGTTGCCGAGATCCTCGATGCTCATCAGTCGCTTGACCACGACGGCGTGTTCGGCCAAGCGCTTGGCGCCGGTCGCGAGGCTGATCGTGACGATCGCCGGTAGCAGCTGCGGAGTGAGGCCCACCGCGATCGCCAGGGCAAAGAGCGCCGACCCGAGCAGCGAGCGGCCGAGCACTATGTTGATGGCCAGGATCGAGCCGGCGAGCACGGCCGTCACCCGGACGAGCAGCAGCGAGAAGTCGCGAAGGCCGAGCTGGAAGGCGGTCTGCGGCTGTCGTTCTCCGAGCTGCAGAGCGATCGCGCCAAACTCCGTCCGAGCGCCGGTGCGCACGACGACGCCCAACCCGCTCCCTTCCCGCACGACGGTGCCCATGAACGCGCACGAGGCGAGGTCCAAGGATGATTCCGGCTCCGTGATGGGATCGCTGCGCTTGTCCGTGGGCAGCGACTCGCCGGTGAGCACAGCCTCATCGCACTCCAGACCGTCGGCACGCAGCAGACGCAGGTCCGCAGGCACCACGTCCCCGACGGCGAGCCGCACGACGTCGCCCGGTACGAGCTCGGTGACGTCGACCGCCACGGGCTCGTCGTCGCGCATGACCAGCGCGGTGTGGCGCAACTTGGAGTGCAGCGCCTGCACCGCCAGCTCGGAGCGGTACTCGTTGAAGAACCCCAGCCCGACGCTCATGCCGATGATCAGGAGGATGATCAGCGCGCTTGCATGTTCACCTACGGCGAACGATGTGAGCGCTGCGGCCACGAGCAGGATCAACAACGGATTACGCAGCTGGCGCGCCAGCACGGCGAGCGGTCGCGCGCCGTGGCTACGCAACGCATTGGCCCCAACCTCGGCGAGCCGCGCCGAAGCCTGCCCATGCGACAGGCCGGCGGCGGTGCTCTCCAGGCATCCGAGGACATCGTCCCCCGACATCGCCGCAGCCGATGGGAGCTCCAGCGAGCTCCAGCCAGTCGCAATCAAGACCGGCGGGCCTGATCGAAAGGGCCCATCGGCCCATTCTCGCAGCGCCGACATTCCGTGTGCTAGTGCGGCAGCACGAACATGCCTGCGACGCCGAGCATGAAGACGACGAGCGCGAGCAGCGAGTCCGGTCCGAGCCTCGCGAGGCATCGGTAGGGCCGTCCGACGACGCCGATCGCGTAGATCGCCGTCAGCGACACGCCGAGTGAGGCAAGCCAGCTGTTAAGGCGGCCTGTGGTCGGCAGCACGGGCGAGCCCGCGACCAAGTCCGCCAGCAGGAACAGGCAGACCTGGAAGGCGTTGCCGCCGAATATGTCGCCGAGCGCGAGTGCGTTGTCGCCTAGCCGAACAGCGGCGATGCCGGAGCTGATCTCCGGCAGCGCGGTCGCGCTCGCCAGCACCGTCGCGCCGAAGATGACGCCGTTGATCCCGGCTCGGCTCGCCAGCGAGCTGCCGGACAGCTCGAGCGCGACGCCGGCGAGGAGCGTGACCGTGCACGCAGACGCGAAGATCATCGTCACCTGGGGCGTTGAGCGCTCTGCGAACGGGTGCGGGGCCTCTGGGTGCGCTTCTCGGCGGTGGTGGCGGCCCGGCCGGCTGCCCGGCATCACGACGCTCCAGCGGGGGCCCTTGCGCACACGGTTGATCACATACACGCCGACCATCCAGACGGCGACGATTGCGATTGAGGCGGGGCTGACGACGCCGCCGATCGCGGTCGATGGTTCGAGCAGCGCGCCCATCAAGACGCCCGAGACGACGAGCACGACGAGCATCGCCTCCAGCACCGGTGTCAACGCGCCCACGAGGAACGTCAGCGGGCGCTCCCGTCCAGCGACGATGTCGCAGATGACGAGTACCATCGTCTGCACCGCGATCCCACCGATCAGGTTCCCCGCGGCCAGACCGAGATTGCCTTCCGCGGCCGCTGAGACTGTGATCGCGAGCTCGGGCAGGCTACCCGCGATCGCCAGCAAGATGACCCCGCCCAGCTCCTCGCCGAGACCGAGCCGCACATCGAGCGCGTCGGTCGTCTTCGCAAGGCCGACACCGGCGACCCAGGTTGCGCCGACACCCGCGGCAAAGACGATCACCAGCCACGGTGTGGCGAGACCGGACATGACCCAGCCGATCTTCGCCGCGGTACTTCACATTTCCTGCCCGAGCAGGCCTGGGCAGCGGGCTATGCTGGGGCGATGAAGACCCGCGTGGTTGTGCTCGGAGCGGGCTTTGGCGGGCTCGAGCTTGCGACGGCTCTGTCGGAGGCTCTCGACGATGACGTCGATGTGACCATCATCGACAAGGGCGCTTCGTTCGTCTTCGGGTACTCAAAGCTCGATGTGATGTTCGGCCGTACGACGCTCGATGCCGTGCAACTGCCGTACCGCGACATAGTCAAGCCGGGGGTCCGTTTCGTGGAAGAGACGATCACGGCGATCGACGCGCAGGAGCGGACCGTGACGACCGAGGCCGGCATTCACGAGGCCGACTTCCTCGTCATCGCGCTCGGCGCCGACTATGACCTCGATGCGACACCCGGGCTCGCGGACGGGGATAACGAGTTCTATTCCGTCCCCGGCGCCGAGCGGCTCGCGGAGGTGCTCCCGTCCTTCTCGGAAGGTCATGCGATCGTGGGGGTCTGCGGGGCGCCGTTCAAGTGCCCGCCCGCTCCCAGCGAGGCCGCCCTGCTACTGCACGACTATCTCAGTGCGCGTGGGGTTCGCGACCGTTGCAGGATCTCGTTTGTGATCCCGTTCGGGACACCCGTGCCTCCCTCGCCGGACACCTCCGAGGCGCTGCTTGCCGCCTTCGCGGAGCGGGACATCGCCTTCGTTCCCAACCGCCGCGTGAGCTCGCTCGACACGGCACGCCGGGTTGCGGTGCTCGATGACGCCAGCGAGATGGCCTACGACCTGTTTCTCGGAGTTCCCAAGCACCGTGCACCCGATGTCGTTCTCGAGAGCGGGATGGCGGTCGATGGGTACATACCCGTGAATCCGAGGACGCTCCAGACGCAGTTCCCCGGCGTGTACGCGGTCGGAGACGTCGCCACGATCGGCGTGCCCAAGGCCGGCGTGTTCGCCGAGGGGTCCGCGCGCGTCGTCGCGGCTTCACTGATCGCAACACTCAAGGGGGGACAGCAGCCGGATCCCTACGACGGACGGGGCTCCTGCTACATCGAGTTCGGCGCCGGCCGCGTAGGGCGCGTCGATGTGGACTTCCTCTCAGGACCCAAGCCGACCGGCACCTATCGGGAGGCCTCGACGGCGCTGGCCGCCGACAAGGAGCGCTTCGGGTCGACCCGGCGCGCCCGCTGGTTCGGCCGCTAGCGCAATACGGCTGGCGGGCAGATGAGCCGGCCCTCAACAGCCTCCGCTCACCAACCCGGGCGCCGTCCTCGTGCACGTCGCTCGAAGGAGGCGATGCCCGAGCACATCCGGCCGATGCTCGCGAGCGCGGGCCGGCTGCCCCGGGAGGATGAGGATTGGGCGTTTGAGATCAAGTGGGACGGCGTGCGCGCGCTCGTCTACCGGCGAGCGCCCGAGCTGCGGATCGAGAGTCGCAACCTCAACGACGTCAGCTCGCGCTACCCCGAGCTGCGTGCTCTTGGTGACCAGCTCGAGGATCACGAGGTCGTGCTCGACGGAGAGATAGTCAGCTTCGATGAGCGCGGCACGCCGAGCTTCGAGCGCCTGCAGCGGCGTATGCATGTCGGATCTCCGAGTGCGGCCGAGCGCCTCGCCAAGGAGATCCCGGTGACGCTCGTCATCTTCGATCTGCTCTACCTCGATGGCGCGCTCACAATCGAGCACCCCTACAGCGAGCGTCGAGCCATGCTGGGCGGGCTCGAGCTGAACGGGCCCGCGTGGCAGACGCCCCCCCACCACGTGGGGGATGGGCGCGACTTCCTGAGCGCCGCCGCGCAGCACGATCTGGAGGGCGTCGTGGCCAAGCGCCTGGATTCGCCCTACCGGCCCGGCGAGCGCGTGAGGCAATGGTTGAAGATCAAGAACACCTGCCGCCAGGAGCTTGTGATCGGCGGCTGGGTGCCGGGCAAGGGCGCGCGCGCCCAGCGGCTCGGCGCGCTGCTGATGGGCTACTACGAGCAGCGCGAGGACGGGCGTGTGTTGCGCTACGCCGGTCGGGTCGGCACCGGTTTCGACGAGCAGGAGCTCGAGCGGCTCGACGCGGAGCTGGCGTCCCGTGCGAGCCGGGTCAATCCCTTCGCGAAGCTGGGGGTCGAGCCTCCGAGGAACGCTCGCTTCGTGGCGCCCTCCCTGATAGCGGAGGTCGAGTTCTCGGACTGGACGCGCGAGCGGATTCTTCGTCACTCCTCATACAAGGGCTTGCGATTCGACAAGCCGGCGACGGACGTGGAGATGGAGACGCCTCCGGCGCAGAGGGCCCGAGCCTTCAGGCCTGATGAGACCGCCTCATCGAGATCAAGACGAGCGCCCTCTGGGCGCAAGCCGGCCGGCGCGTGCCCCTACGAGGTCGTGCGCGAGACGAAGACGCACACCTACATCGAGGTGCAGGGACGCTCGCTGCGGCTGTCCAATCGGGGGAAGGTCCTCTATCCGCGCGCGGGCTTCACGAAGGGGGCCCTGATCGACTACTACGCGGCGATCGCTCCGGTGCTGCTGCCTCACCTCGCAGGCCGGCCCCTCACGCTCAAGCGCTACCCGAACGGCGTCGAGCGCCCCCACTTCTACGAGAAGCGCTGTCCCGCTCACCGCCCCGACTGGGTCAAGACCGCGCCAATCTGGAGCGAGCGCCACAAACAGCGAATCGATTACTGCCTGGTCGATGACCTTCCCACATTGCTTTGGGTCGCGAACCTCGCATCCATCGAGCTGCACACGAGCCTATCCCCGGCGAGCGACATCGACACCCCGACCGCGGTCGTGTTCGACCTCGACCCGGGCGAGCCGGCCGGCATGCTCGAGTGCGCCCGCGTGGCGCTCATGCTGAGAGACATGTTCGAAAATCTCGAGCTTCGCAGCCTCATCAAGAGCTCCGGGTCCAAGGGCCTTCAGGTCTATGTGCCGCTGAACACGCCTGTCACCTATGAGCAGACCAAGGGGTTCGCTCGAGCTGTCGCCGAGCTGCTCGAGACTCGCCATCCTCAACTGGTCGTATCGCGTATGGCCAAGCGCCTACGGACCGGGAAGGTGCTGATCGACTGGAGCCAGAACGACGTGCATAAGACGACCGTCTGCGTGTACTCGCTGCGCGCCGGCGAGCGTCCCACAATCTCGACCCCGCTGGATTGGGATGAGCTCGATCGGCTTTCTCGCCGGCGAAGGGCTGGGCCGCCGCGACTGAGCGCTGAACCGAAGGCGCTGATCGAGAGGGCGCGGAGCGACGGCGACCGTTTCTCCGCGATGCTCACCCTCCGCCAGAGGCTGCCGGAGCTGGTTTGATCCTCCCTGCGGCGGGGGACTCCTCTAGCACCATGCCTCGCTCGCTTTGGAACGGCACCATCGCCTTCGGGATGGTGCGCGTTCCGGTGAAGCTCTACTCCGCCGTCGAGTCCAGGGCGATCAAATTTCGCGAGCGCCACGCCAAGGACGGCGCGGCGATCGAGCATCGGCGGATATGCGTGCAGGAGGAGCTAGAGGTGCCGTATGGGGAGATCGTCAAGGGCTTCCCCGTTGACTCCAACGGCTATGTGGTGCTCTCCAGCGAGGAGCTGCGCGCCGCCGACGGAGCGGGCTCGCACATGATCGAAATCGAGCATTTCGTCAGTGAACGGGAAATCGATCCCGTCTACTACGACAACGTCTACTACCTGGGTCCCACCGAGGCCGTACAGGCGCCCTACCGTCTGCTGCACGCGGCGCTGAAGCGGTCGAACCGCGTTGGGATCGGCCATTTCGTGTTTCATGGCAAGGACCAGCTTGGTGCGATACGCGCGCTTGACAAGATCCTCGTCATGCACACGATGCGCTTCGCCGACGAGCTCGCCGGCGCGAGCAAGACTGCTTCGCAGGCATCCGGACGCCGGCCGGCAAAGCGCGAGCTGGATACGGCGCGGAGCCTCATCGAGCAGCTGGGCGCGCGCTTCCAGCCTGCGCGATACAAGGATTCCTACCGCCAGGCGGTGCTCGCTCTGATCGAGCGCAAGGCCCACGGCGAGGCGATCGAGATGCCCGCGGCCGAGCCGGCCACCCCCGATGACGACTTGCTGGCGGTGCTGCAGGCAAGCCTGAAGGGGCGTCGTAGTCCAGGTGCTTCCGGTGCTCGCAACGGCGGCCCGCGTGCCAAGCGTCGCGGTGCTGGTACGCGCCGTCCATCCCCAGACAGCGCCGGACGGTGAATCCATGCCTCGTCCAATATGGTCAGGCGCGCTCAGCTTCGGCCTCGTGAACATACCCGTGACGATGCACAGCGCGGTGCGCGACCGTGGCATTCACTTTCACCAGCTGCATGGACCCGACCGCTCACCCGTGGAGATCCGGCGGGTATGCGCACAGGAGGGCAGCGAGGTCCCATGGGAGGAGGTCGTCAAGGGCTATGAGCTTCAGGACGGCCGCTGGGTGCTGCTCAGCGACCAGGATCTCGACGCGGCCATGCCCCAGCGCAGCCGGACGATCGAGATCGAGCGGTTCGTGTCGATGGAGGAGATCGACCCCATCTACTACGAGCGCCCCTACCTGCTCGTCCCTCGCGAAGAGGGAGCGGCGCGAGCCTACGAGCTCCTGGCCGAGACGATGCGCGGCTCCGAGCAGGTCGCGCTCGGGCGCTTGGCGCTGCGCGGAAGGGAGCGGCTTGTGGCGCTCAGAAGCCGCGAACGCGCTCTGATGCTCAGCACGATGCGCTTTCACGACGAAGTCCGCTCCACAGAGGAGGTCGCGGCGGGTCTCACCGAGAAGCGACCCACGCGTGAGCAGGTCTCAAGCGCGCTTGCGGTGATCGAGGAGCTGAGCGTGGAGTTCCGGCCAGAGCGCTACCACGATCGCCACCGTGCGCGCTTGAAGAAGATCATCGAGCGTAAGCGCAAGGGAGAGGTCATCCCCGCTCCGCGCGAGCCGGTCGAGCCGGTTGCGAGCGCGCCCGACCTGATGGGGGCGCTCGAGCAGAGCCTCGCCAAGATCAGATCCGAGCGCACGAAGGCCAAGCGCAGCTCCGGCAGCCGCTCCGCGGGCCGGCCCTCGCGCGCGAGCCGCTCACGGCGCGGCTGAGCGCGCTGCGCGCGTTCCCCGACGATGACCCTCCTTACGGGCCGGCCCGTGCGCGCCGGGACGCATCGAACGGGGCACCTGCTACGGTCTCGCCGCGGGCTCCTCCTCGCCCAAAACTAGAGGCTCCCAGTGTCCGAGATCCCCCATGAGCGCCAACCCGAGCACGTCGACGTCCTGATCGTCGGCGCCGGCCTGTCCGGCATCGGTGCCGCCTGTCATCTGCAGGCCAACTGCCCCGGCAAGAGCTTCGCGATCCTCGAGGCGCGGGACTGCATAGGGGGGACTTGGGACCTGTTCCGGTACCCCGGCATACGGTCGGACTCCGACATGTACACGCTCGGCTACTCCTTCCGGCCGTGGACGCAGGCCAAGTCGATCGCGGACGGGCCGTCGATCCTCGACTATGTTCGCGAGACCGCAAGCGACAATAGCCTCGACAGCAAGATCCGCTTCCGCCACCGCATGGTGCGCGCGCAGTGGTCGACCGATGATGAGCGCTGGACGGTGGAGGCGCAGCGCACCGATAGCGAGGAGACCGTACGGCTCAGTTGCAGCTTCCTGCTGATGTGCAGCGGCTACTACCGCTACGACGAAGGCTTCACGCCCGATTTTCCGGGGACCGAGCGCTTCGCGGGCCGGATCGTGCATCCCCAGCATTGGGATGAGGACATCGATTACGCGAACAAGCGCGTGGTTGTGATCGGCAGCGGCGCCACCGCGGTGACGCTCGTTCCGGCGATGGCCAAGACCGCCGCGCACGTCACGATGCTCCAGCGCTCGCCGAGCTACATCGTCTCACTGCCCGCCGAAGACCCGATCGCCAAGGCGCTGCGCCGGATCCTGCCGGCCCGGGCCGCCTACCCGATCATGCGCTGGAAGAACGTGCTGATCACGATGGCGAGCTTCCAGCTCAGCCGGCGCAGACCGCAAACGATGAAGAAGCTGATTCGCAAGGGGCTCGAACGGCAGCTTCCGGACGGGTACGACATCGACCGGCACTTCAAGCCCAACTACAACCCCTGGGATCAGCGTCTGTGCCTGGTTCCCAACGGCGACCTCTTCGAGGCGATCAAGCGGGGCCGCGCTTCGGTCGTCACCGATCGCATCGAGACCTTCACCAAGACCGGTTTGCGCCTCGTTTCCGGCGCTGAGATCGAGGCGGACGTGGTCGTGACCGCCACCGGGCTGAACCTGCTCGCGCTCGGGGGAGCCCAGCTCGTGGTCGACGGTAGGCAGGTCGAGCTTGCCAAGACCATGAGCTACAAGGGCATGATGCTCAGCGGCGTGCCCAACATGGCGATGTCGGTCGGCTACACCAATGCGTCATGGACGCTCAAGTGCGATCTGACATGCGAGTACGTCTGTCGCCTGCTCAACCACATGGACGAGCACGGATATCGGCAGTGCATGCCTCGCAACCGAGACCCGTCGGTCACGGAGCTGCCCTTCATCGACTTCTCCTCAGGGTACGTGCAGCGTTCGATCGACAGCTTCCCCAAGCAGGGGTCAAAGGCGCCGTGGCGGCTCCATCAGAACTACGCGCTCGACATCCTGAGCCTCAGGCTCGGCTCGGTCGAGGACGGCGCCATGGAGTTCTCGGCCGCCGTCTGACGCCTTGACCGCTTCATAAGTAGCCTTCTCGGCCGGCGCATAGACGCTCTTGGCCGGCGCGCCTGAGCCTCTCGACCGTCCTATGAGCGCGGCGGGCGAGGGGCGTAGCGGCGATGGAGCATCAGCGGGTTCCCGTCGGGATCGTTGAACAGCGCCATATGGCACACGCCGGTATCCAGGGTCTCCCCGCGAAACTCGACTCCACGCCCTTCGAGCGTCTTGCGCGCCGCTTCCACGTCATCGACGTGCAGGGCGATCTCGTGTCCTCTCACCTGGTGCTCCATGCCCATCGCCTCGGCGTTGATGATGCTCAGCGTGAGGTTGCCCGTCTCGAACTCGGCGTAGTTGCGCTCTTCCAGATACACCGAGCGCGGCAGCTCGAGCGTCTTTTCATAGAAGTCCACCGCTTTCGGAAGGTCGCGAGTGGATAGGGCCACGAAGTCGACACCGGTGATCAACTGCTCTGCAACGGTCATCTTCACGCTCCTTGCTCGTCGTGTTCTGCTCTCATGTAGGGGGCGTGAATCTTGCTGGTGGACGGATCGCCCGTCAAGAGCGTGCACGCCGAGCGCATGCCGAGCAGCCGCGCGGCCGTCGATCAGCCTGGACGCGGGCCGAGCGGTAGGGGTGTCATGTGGCGTATCAGGCCGCGGCCGACAGCTCGTTGCGCCGCGTGTTGAATTCCTCGGTCGTGATCACGCCGCGCTCATGCAGGTCGCTGAGATCCTTCAAGGCGCTCGCGTAGGAGGCGGTCTGCTGTGCCTGCGCTTGGCGCACCGCCATTTCCATGGCCTGCGTCTCGGAGGGCAGTGTGGGGCGCGCAATGAAGTAGATCAGCATCCCGAACACGGGCAGGATCAAGATGAAGATCAGCCACAGCGCGACCGCCCACCAGCGCAAATCGGAGCGGCGCATGAACAGATCGAGAACCGCCGAAACCCAGCAGATCGTCACCGGGATCACTATCAGCATGATCCACAGCACTTCCCAAACGGTGCTTGCGAGTATCGGCGACACGATTAGCTCCTTGGTAGGTGGGGCAAGATCAGGCTGTGCGCCCGCTATCGCTCAAGCTTGACAAGCGCACCTGCGCAGGCCAATGAGGCACGCCCCTCAATCGCCCGGTGGCAGGCCGTTCCGGGAGCGGGCGGTTTCCCCGCGCGAGGATGGGGGCGCGCGCACGCACCCGATCCGCGTCGCGCTGGCCGACGACAGCTATCTCGTGCGGGAGGCGCTCATCGGCATCCTCTCCGGCGAGCAGAGCATCGAACTGGTGGCGGGTTGTGTCGACGCGGACTCGCTGCTCGAGGCTGTGCGAGAACAGCGGCCTGATGTGATCGTCACGGACATCCGCATGCCGCCCTCCGGGGACGATGAGGGCATACGCGTCGCCTCTGAGCTGCGCCGTACCCACCCCGACATCGGGGTGGTCGTGCTCAGTCAGTACGCCGAGCCGCGCTATGCGCTTGCCCTGCTGGCCGAGGGCTCGAGCGGGCGGGCCTATCTGCTCAAGGAGCGCGTCGCCGAGCGGGGGCAGCTGCTCGCGGCGATCGAATCCGTTGCCGTGGGCGGATCGCTGATCGACGCGAGCGTCATCGACGCGCTCGTCCAGGCGCGCACGCGCTCCAAGGACTCGGCGCTGTCAGGGCTCACACCGCGCGAGCTCGAGGTCCTGACGCTGATCGCCCAGGGTGCCAGCAACGCCGCGATCGGCGAGCAACTTTTCCTGACCAAGCGCGCCGTCGAGAAGCACGTCGGCTCGATCTTCTTCAAGCTCTCGCTACCCGACGCTCACGACATCAGTCGTCGTGTGATGGCGACTCTGATCTACCTCTCCCAGCGCCACTCTCAGTCCGCTCAGGAGGCGCAGGGCGCTGCCCAGGGCCCGCACTAGGCATCGCCGCCGGAAACTCCCGCGCCGTCTCGCGGCGAAGCATCTGGGTTCCGAAGAACGCGAGCACGGTGATGATCGCGATCCCGATCAGCGATTTGGTGGCCGCGATCGGACCCCACAAGAACAGCAGCAACAACAGCAGCCCGAGCGTCCCGAACACCAGATCGGGACGCTCGCGCAGGTACGGGGCCATCAGCCTCCGCACCGACGTCGCCGACCTCGCGGGACCCGCGAGCAGTCCGGCGAGGATCACAAACAACCCGACCAGCACGGTCGACCAGGCGATGTCGGCGAGCACGCTCGTCCCGATCGACCACACCGCCTCGGCCGCCGGTCGCACGGCTTCGGTGCTGGCCAGGGAATCGACGACCTTGCTTCCGATGATCCCGCGCGCGACGACCACGACGAGGCCCGCGGCGAGGAATCCCGCTCCTGCGTCGATGAGCGTGTGACGTCGCCAGCCGCGCGCGAGATACACGGCCAGCGCGAACAGCGCGAACACGATCAGCGGGAGCGCGATCGCAAGGCTTCGCAGCAGGTTCACCGCGCTTTGCATCGTCTTCAGCGTGCCCGAGGAGGCGATTCGCACTTCTGCCGCTTTGGGTGGGATCTTGTTCACAATCGTGGGCGAGGCCCCGACCTTTTCGGCCACTTCGGTGAGCATCGGGCGCAGGTCGAGCACGACCTCCCCGCCGCCGGGCAGCTTCACGACGGCGCCGCGATTCTCGACCAGGCGCACGAACGCGGCATGGGTGATCTTGTTCGCCTTGATCCACAGCTCCTGCACGCGCGGGCGTTCCAGCAGCAGCACGATCGCCTTCTCGATCAGGTCGCGCAGCGCCCCCGCGGCGGGGGCCGCGAGCGGCTTGACCTGGCTCGGCAGCTCTTTGCGAAGTTCTTCGGTCACGTTCACGTTGGTGTAGAGCTGGTCGGTGAGATAGACCGCTACCTCTTCGCGAATCGGCGGGCTCTCGATGAGCTTTGTGCTGGTGCTCGTCCAGTAGCTGGTGTCGAGCAGCTGCCTGTTCGCCCACACGGCGAATATCGCGACGATCCCAAGCAGCGTTGCCAGGCCGATCAGGGTGCGCACCAGCCACACATGCGGCCTCGGCGCTGTCATCGGCGCACTGCCCCGTTGAGCAGGCGAGCTGCCTCGAGGCGGATGCGTTCGGGTGGTCTCGCCCCGGCCATGGTCGCACTCCTCCTCTTGACGGGAATGGACCCCATCACAGTTGTGCCGCGGCTTGGGCGCGATACGACCTCGATCTCGCCGCCCGCCGCCCCAATGCGATCGCGCATGTTGACGATCCCGCCCGTTGCCCCGCTTCGGCCCGAGACGCCCTCTGCGTGCGTGTCGAACCCGCGACCGCTGTCACGCACCTCGAAATACACGCCGCCACGACGCTCGCGCAGGTGAATCGTGACCGTTGTGTCCTCGCCGCCGTGCTTGACGGCGTTCTGGACCGCCTCCATGCAGGTGAAGTACACGGCCGCCTCGAGCTCCTGGTCGTAGCGTCCGATGCCGGGGAGATCCAAACGTGTTCGCAGCGGCGTCTCCCTCGCCAACGCTTCTATAGCCGCCTCCAGGCCCTCTTCGACCAGCACCGCAGGGTAGATGCCGTGCACGAGATCTCGCAGGTCGTCCAAAGCCTCCTGCGCCTCGCCCGCGAGCTCATTCAGCAGGCGATGGCTCGCCTGCGGCTCGCGCTCGAGCATGTCGGCCGCCAAACCGAGCTGGATGCGCAGCGCGATCAGCTTCTGCTGGGCGCCGTCGTGCAGGTCGCGTTCCAGGCGCTTGCGCTCGTCCTCGGCGCTCAACACGATTCTGCGGCGCGAATCCTGCAGCTCGCGAGCGCTCGCTACCCGCTCGATCTTCAAGCGCCACGTGAGTGCGACCAGTGTGCCGGCGGCGGCGGTGCTCGCCATCGCATACGCCCCCAGTGCCGAGATGACAGCGGCGTCTGCGCCTTGTCCCACACCTGCTCCCAGCACGCCTGCCACGCTATGCGCGAGCGCGATTTTCCTTAACCGTGATAGGCCGCATCCTCGCGTGTGGTGTTTTCCCACAAGCCTTGCGGTGTGGGCGTGCACTCGCTCCGATGTGGTGCGCACCCCCTTTCCGATTCACGGGCGCGCACACTTGCCGGCATCTGGTGATCCTGTCAGCGTGGGTGCATGGCCGCGCAGCCCGACCTTCGCCGCCGGCATCGCGCTCGACTCGGGACGTGCCGCTCGACGTCGCTTGCGGTATCCCTGGCGGCATTCGTGGTCCTGCTCGCCGGCTGCGGCTCGAGCAAGCCCGCATTCTGCTCGCACGTCAGCGAACTGGAAAGCTCGCTCAAGGCGCTTGGCAGCCTGAACGCACAGAGCGGCGTCAGCGGCCTGGAAACAGCGCTCGCGAAGGTCAACTCCAGCGCGAAAGCGGTCGTCTCTTCGGCCAAGAGCGAATTCCCAACCCAAAGCGCCGCGATCGAAAAATCGGTGAGCGCGCTCGATGTCACCGTCAAGGAACTGTCCAGCGCGACGAGCACCGAAGCTCGGAGCGCCGCGATCGCGAAGCTTCCCACTGAGGTGAGCGCCGTTGAGAGGGCGTTCAGCGAATTCTCGAGCGCGACGAAATCCGCGTGCAAATGACCGGTTCCCTTCGATCGAGACGCCGGTAGGGCGGCGAAGTTGGCATCCAGCTCGTCTTCGAGTGAGCACGGAGGCGACCCGTTTGCCCCCTCGCAGGCCGAGCTGCTGGAGCAAGCCGGCAGGCTCTGGTGGATGGCGCTCGTGCTGGGGATCGTTTCGATGGCAGTCGGGATCCTGGCGATCGTCTATCCCGGTCCGACACTCACCACGATCGCGACGATCTTCGGCATCTACCTGCTGCTCGCCGGGCTGTTGCAACTGGGCCTCGCGTTTACCGAAAGCGAGCGTTCCAGGGGCGCGCTCTTGCTCAGCGCGGCCGTCGCCGGGATCGCCGGCCTGATCATCATTCGCCATCCGGGCGGCAGCGTCGAGCTCGTGGCCCTCGCGTTCGGGATCTATCTCGTCGTGATGGGAATCATGCGCCTGTACGCGGCCGTCTATGCGCTGGGCGGGCGCGCCTGGCTGATCCTGTCGGGGCTCGTCGATCTGGCTGCCGGCGTGTTGATCGTCGCGTGGCCGCAGTTCGGCGTCACAACGCTTGCCATCGTGATCGGCATCGTGCTGCTTGCGCGCGGGATCGTCATGTGCGTAGTCGCATTTCTCGTGCGCGCCGCGGCGCGCGAGCTGCCCGCGAGCTGAATATCGGCAGCGTCGGAGAGATCCGCGTTCGGATCGATCTCCGCTGGATCGTCGCGAACCTCAGCCGACGCGACTCTCAGTTCGCGCCGGATCGCAGCTGGACCGTCTGGGAGCGCCAGCCGTAGAGCAGCTCACGCACCTCGCCCTCGACCTCTTCGCTGCCCTGGGTCGAGTCCTCGAGCGTCGCATGCCGATCGATCAGGCGGCGCGGTCTTGCCAGACGCGCGATCCTGCCGCAGCTTGGACAGGTGATGACGTTGCTGTAGGAACCGGCTCCGCATGACTCGCAAAAGATGTAGGGCATCCGTACTCTCCTCCTGCCTGACCTGCACATGACTTGCGTGAAACTGGGTGTAATCATCGTTTGAGCTCCCAGATGCCGCATCGGAAGATGACGCGGACCCATACGGCGGGTTTCTACGGAAATTGCGTGGTTTTCATCGCTGCGCGCGCGGTACCGCTTGAGCAATCATGACGTCGCGATGCGCTTCGCCGACCGCCATGACGCCGGACGGCGCCTCGCCAGGCTTCTGACGCGCTTTGCGCCGGAGAGGCCGATCGTCGTCGGCATACCGCGCGGCGGTGTTCCGGTCGCCGCCGAGGTTGCACGCGGGCTCTCCGCGCCGCTCGACATCGTGGTCGCGCGCAAGGTCGGGGCGCCGATGAATCCCGAGTACGGGATCGGCGCCGTCGCTGAGGGCGGCGCCCGGGTGATAAGCGAGGAGGCCGTGCGCCGGCTGAAGATCGGAGCCGGCGAGCTCGACGCTCTCGTCGAGCGCGCTCAGAGCGAACTGGAGAACCTGAGCCGCCGGCTGCGCATTGGCCGAGCTCGGCAGTCTGTGCAGGGGCGCACGGTGATCCTTGTCGACGACGGTCTTGCGACCGGCCGCACGGCGCGGGCCGCCGCGCTTTCCCTTCGCATGCGCGGCGCTGCGCGGGTGATCCTGGCGGTGCCTGTCGCCGCGAGCGCCTCGGTCGCCGAGATACGTGACAGCGTCGAGGAGGTTGTGTGCGATCAGATGCCAGGCGAGCTCTGGGCGATCGGATTCTGGTACGAGAGCTTCCCGCCGACCTCCGAGCGGGAGGTCGCCCAGCTGCTGGAGGAGCTTGGCGGTGAGCCGAAGCCGCCTGACTGAAATCAGGCGCGCAGCCGGCGGAGTCCAAGAGTCGTGAGGCCGCTGCCCGCGATCATCCAGCTCACCGCCGATCATCCAGCTCGCGGTGCTCAACTCCAGCCGGCCCGGCGATCAGGATGTCGCTGACCAGCTCCGGTGCGAACAGCCCATGCTCGACGACGCCCGGTGTGCAGGACAGGCGCTCCGCGAGTGAGCGCGCGTCGCCTATCGGTCCGGTGTAGTCGGCGATCAGGTTGCCATCGGGGCTGGGGGGGACCTCGCGCAGCGCAGCATCCTCGAGGCAGGCAAGTGTCGCTCGGGCGCCGAATCGCATGATCTCGAGCGGCACGGGTGGCTGCAGCGCCGGCACGACCTTCTCGGCAGAGGCGATCACGACGAAGCGCTCGGCGGCACAAGCGACGATCTTCTCGCGCGTGTGAGCTGCGCCACCGCCCTTTATGAGCCATCCAGAGGGATCGATCTGATCGGCGCCGTCTATGGCGATGTCGAGGCGTCCCACTTCGTCGAGATCCTCGACGGTGAGCCCGAGATCGCGTGCGGCCTTTCCAGTCGCGGGCGAGGTGGCGACGCACCGTAGTCGCAGGCCGCGCGCCACAAGCGCGGGCAGCAGGTATGCCACGGTCGACCCGGTGCCAAGGCCGACGCGCGAACGATCGTGAACGAGAGCGGCCGCGGCCTCGGCGGCGGCACGCTTGTAGCTCTCGGTGTCGCTCAGTGACGGTTGCGAAGCCGCGCTAGAGGAACCCATGACGAGGGCGACCTTATCGCTCCCGGGCCTCGCAGGCTCAGCCGCTCGGGCGGCTCGGGTGCATGCAGAAGGAACCCCTGTCCGAGCGAGAAGCCGAGCTCGCGCGCCAGCTCGAGTTGATGCTCGGTCTCGATCCCGACGGCGATCGTCTCCAGGCCCTCCTCGCGGGCAAGCGCGATGATCGCCACGACGAGCCCGCGCTTGGAGATGTTCGAGTGCATGCCGCCGATCAAGCTGCGGTCGACCTTCACCGCGTCCAGCGGGAGCGTCGCGGGCAGCATGAGATTCGAGTCACCGGCGCCGAAGCCGTCGAGCACGATCCTGACGCCGAGGCTCCTCAGCTCTTCGAGCGTGGCCCTCGCGCGCTCGGGGTCGCGCGCGATGGCGGTTTCCGATGCCTCTATCCACAGCGCTTCGGCGGGCACCTCATGCCGGGCCAAGCCTGCGGCAATGCGATTGGCGAGGTCGGTCTCGGTGAGCCCCCTGGGTGAGATGTTGATCGAGACAGCCAGCTCGTGGCCCGCTTTTCGCCAAGCGGCGGCCTGAGCGCACGCTCTGTTGAGGACCCACTCGCCGATCTGTGCGATCAGCTCGCTCTGTTCGGCGAGCGGAATGAACCTGGAGGGCTCGACCATGGGCCCATCCTGTGGCTCCCAGCGCAACAGTCCCTCGCATGCGACGGCGCGTTCCTCTGTAAGCCCGACGATCGGCTGATAGACGAGCGAGAGCTCGTCACGCGGCAGGGCGTTACGCAGCCGCTCCTCGATGCCCAGGTGGACGCGCATCTCGCGGCGCAGGCGCTCGTCGAACAGCTCGAGGCCGTAGCCGCCGGCACGCTTGGCGCGATACATGGCGATGTCCGCCTCACGCAGCAGCGTCTCCGGATCGGCTTCCGGGTCGTCGGAGACCGAGACTCCGACGCTTGCGAGCATCGACACCTCCGTTGAGCCAACGAGAAACGGCTCCTTCAAGGCATGGAGCACGCGTTCGGCCACCGTCAGCGCCTCCTCATCGTTCGTCAGGTCCTCCGCGAGAATGACGAACTCGTCGCCCCCCATTCGAGCGACCGTGTCGCTTTCGCGCATCATCTCGGCGAGGCGTGTCGCTATCGAGGTGAGCAAGTGATCCCCGAGCGCGTGACCGAGATTGTCGTTGACCGCCTTGAACCGGTCGAGGTCGATGAACAGGATCGCGACGAGACCATGGTTGCGGTGAAGGCGGGTCAACGCCTGACGGGCTCGATCCATCAGGAGCAGGCGATTGGGGAGCTTGGTGAGCGGATCGTGAAGCGCCTGGCGCTCGAGCCACATGCGATCCGTGACGTCCTTGGCGGCCGCGTACCACGTGTTGCCGTCGCTGCGCGCACTCCACAACAGCCATCGCCATGAGCCGTCCTTGTGGCGGTAGCGGTTGGTGAAGTTCGCGAGCTGAGCGGCGTGATCGCGCCCGGCGAGCATCACCGCGGCAGTCTGCTCCACGTCGTCGGGATGGACAAGGTCGCGCATCTGTCGCGACAGCAGTTCCTCGCGCGTCCATCCGAGCACCTGCTCCCAAGCGGGGTTCAGCAACATGAAGCGGCCGTCGAGCGAGATCGTCGCCAGCAGATCGCTCGTCGTCTGGAACAGCCGCAAAATCTGCGCCTCATCGTCAAGGACCGGCGGACGTGCTTGCGAGCTCAAGCCGGCGTCCAGGAGCGACCGTTGCGCATGCAAGTCGGTCGCGGTCTCGACCGCCTCGTCAATCTGGGAGTCGATGCTTTTCTGGTCCCGAACGGGACGCCTTGGGGACATGTCGCTGCATGGTGTCTCGACCGGACGGCGCCATTACTGGCCTGCCGCCGATTCGACTGGACGGATCTTCTACTCGGAGACGAGTGTTCCGGAGAGCCCGGGGCTCGACACGTGCTCGCCACGCAGAAAGCGCCAGGTCGCGAGGCCTACGAGGATCGTAAGGATGATCGCGCTCGATACGCACCACTCGCAGATCGCGTGGATCGAGTAGAGCTCGCGATAGGTCAGGTAGGCCGAGAAGCCGAAGCCGGCGAGGGTGAGCGCGAGCGTCGCAAAGCGGCTGCGCTCGCCTTCGGGAGCCAGGAGCGAGCCGAGGATCGCCACATAGCCGATCAGGCCCATCAGCGCGACCGGCACGCCCGCCAGCTTGGAGTAGATCGAGGTCTGCACCTTCGTGCAGCTTTCGCCGGCGGTGCATGCCGGCTTGATGCCGGCATAGTGGACATAGGTCAAATAGACGGCTATGCACAGGCCGATCGCCGCGAGGACGATCATGGTGATCCGCAGCGCACGCGAGCTCATCGCGCGAAGCTCAGCCTTTCAGCTGCTTTTCGATCGCGGCTTCGAACGAGGACGGATCGGTGAGCGAGCTGTATTCGAGCTTCTGTGTCGAGCCCCCCGTCTTGCCGATCAAGAAGGACGGCGTCCCGGTGAAGCCGGCCTGGTTGGCGGCCTGAGCGTCCGTGGTGACCTGGGTGGCGAAGGCTGGATCGTTGCGCGCCGAGCTCCAGCTTGCGAGGCTCAGCCCGGGGACCTGCGAAGCCAGCCCCTGGAGGTAGCTTTCGGTGACGTAGCCGCTGCTCTCTTCTCCCTGCTCGTGATAGAAGAGCTCGACGTAGTGCCACATGAGGTTCTGCTTGCCCGCGGCGAGCGCGGCGATCTGCTGGGTGCGGAACGTTTCCGGTTCGCGCGTGGCGGTCTCCAGGGATCGGTATTCGATCTTCAGCTTGCCGGCGCGCACGTACTTGTTGATCAGCGTGGGCAGCGCTCCGAGCGTGAATTCCCGGCAGACGGGGCACTGCAGGTCGCCGAAGTACTGGAGCGTGACCGGCGCGCTCGCCTTGCCGAGCGTGTCGGCGCTCTGGGGGATGCCCTGCAGCAGGCTCGTGACTTCCGCGGTGGCCTGGTTTGCCTCTGGGCTCTTGGGCGCCACAGCTGGTTTGGATCCGCCTCCGCCGGTGGCGAGCAGGATGATCGCGATGATCACCACGACGACGCCGATCGCGCCCCCGAGCTGGATCAGGCGTTTGCGCTGAGCGCTCTTGGCCGCCTGCGCCTCCTCGAGCGCCTTGCGCTGCGCGCGCGCCTGTTCGCGACGCTGCTTGCGCGTAAGGTCGTCTTGACCCTCCACCTGGCTCATGGCCCGAACTTTTGCATACTCCACTCAAGCGTGCATAAACAGCGGCCCGCTCAGCGCTGCCGAGGGCGTATACATCCGTTCGCCGCGGCGTTCGTCGCGGCACGCACGTCGGCGCAGGCATCGATCGAGTCCGCCGGCTGTCGGGCGATCAGACCCGGGGTGGCGTACCGTAGATGGAGCAATGCGCCCGTAGCTCAGCTTGGATAGAGCGTCGGACTTCTAATCCGAGGGTCGCAGGTTCGAATCCTGCCGGGCGCGCTCGTCGGCGACCTTCAGGACTGCGCGACTGGGACTGGGGCGGGGGTGCCCATCGTCGCCTCGGTCGAGACCAGGATCGCTCCATCGCCGGAGGCGTAGGCCTCCTCGCCGTGCTGGACGATGTCCATGCCGAGGGCCTGCTCGTGGTCGGTGGCGCGCAGTGGCGCCACCAGGCCTATGACTCTCAGCAGCACGAACGTGACCGTGAAGGCGTATGCGGGACCCGCGAGCGCGGCGATCGCCTGCCAGGCGAGCTGTTTCGCGTTCCCGTAGAGAAGTCCGTTCGACACGCCGTTCCACGAGCGCTGTGCGACGAGGCCGATGAACAGGATGCCGGTGAAACCGGCCATCCCGTGCGCGGCGAGCACATCGAGGGTCTCGTCCACCCGCGTGCGCGGTCGCCACATGATGATCGCGTAGCTGGGCAGCGCCGCGAACGCCCCAATCGCCATCGCCCAGGGCGGGCTGACGTAGCCGCCCGCAGGAGTGATGACGACACAGCCCACGATGATGGCCGTGGCGGCGCCGATCGCGGTCACCCGCCGGCCGCGTATGAGGTCCAGCGCGAACCACACCACGAGTGTGCACATCGGGGTCAGCAGCGTGTTCGTGAAGGCGAGCACGCTCGAGTGCCCGGTCGAGAAGCCGCTGCCGCCGTTGAAGCCGAACCAGCCGAACCACAGCAGTCCAGCGCCCAGGAGCACATAGACAGCGTTGTGCGGCAACAGCGCCTGGCGTCCGTAGTCCTTGCGGGCGCCCACCACCAGCGCTGCCGCGAGCGCCGAGAAGCCCGAGCCCATCTCCACGGGCACCCCGCCGGCGAAGTCGAGCGTTCCGTGCGCCTGCAGCCAGCCGCCGCCGAAGGCCCAGTGGGCGAGAACCGCGTAGACGAGCACCGACCACAGGGCGGCGAATACGAGAAACGATCCGAACCGCATCCGCTCGACGACGGCGCCCGACACGAGCGCGACGGTGATGATGCAGAACGTCGCCTGGAACGCCATGAAAAGCAGTTGCGGGATCGTCCCGCCGGGGCGCGGAGCGAACCCGACGCCCCGCAACAGCGCGTGCCCCAGCCCGCCCACGAAACCGTTCCCCTGGTCGAATGCGAGCGAATAGCCCACGAGCGCCCACATGACTCCGGCGACCGCGATCGCGCCGACGGACATCATGAACGTGTTGAGCG
Organism: uncultured Solirubrobacterales bacterium; assembly: GCA_963714635.1. GTDB lineage: Bacteria > Actinomycetota > Thermoleophilia > Solirubrobacterales > Solirubrobacteraceae > Palsa-744. The sequence continues at coordinate 57,630 of CAVQPM010000004.1, forward strand.
TGTTCTTGGAGCGCACGAGTCCCGCATAGAACAGACCGAGCGCGGGCGTCATCATGAGCACGAGCGCGGTCGCAACCAGCATCCACGCCGTGTCTCCCGCGTTCACCGCGGCTGCCAGTGCCGCCGGGGCCGCGAAGCTCACGCGTCGTCCACCGGCGTCACCGCGCCGGCATCGGTCTCGCCGGTGCGGATGCGAACGGCCTGCTCGAGGGGCACGACGAAGATCTTGCCGTCGCCGACCTCGCCGGTTCGCGCTCCGGCGCGCAGCGCGTCGATCGTCGGCTTTACGAACGCGTCGGAGACGGCGATCTCGAAACGGACCTTCTCGGAGAGCTCGACCTTCACGGTCGTGCCTCGATAGGTCTCCACGCGATCCAGCTCGCCCCCGTGGCCCTGGATGCGGCTCATGGAGATTCCACGCACCTCGGCGCGATACAGCGCCTCCAGCACATCGTTCGCCTTCTCGGGGCGCACAATGGCAATTACGAGCTTCACGGTCTGCGGACTCCTTCCTCGGGCGAGCAGCGTCCAGGAGCGACCGACCGGACAGTCAACCGTCGCCAGCATGCCCAGAGCTGAGAGCCGCGCGAGACTATCAGGCGTTGCTCGCCCGCCGTGGCTCTCACGAGCCGGCGTTTGCTCCATCGGTCAGCGCCGTCGGTCCGGCCCGCCCGCATCTGGACGGCTGTAGGATCGGCCGCCGCCGATGTTCGTCCTCACCACGCTGGTGTATCCGGTCGTGCTCGCCTTTCTGTGCGTCGGCGTAGGGCTGCTCGTCGACCGGCTGAGTGGCGGCTTGCTGCCGGCGCTGCTGCTGCCGGCGGTCGGTGCGGCGGGCCTGATTGCCGTTTCGCAGATCACGACCTACATCGTCGCGCCGGCACCGGCCACGCCGTATGTGATGCTCGCGGTCGCGCTCCTCGGCATCGCGCTCGGACGCAGACGCCTGATGGCATTTGCGCGTGCTTGGCGCGCGCATGCGGGGGAGGCTCTGTTGCTCGTGCTCGTATACGCACTGGCGCTTGCGCCTGTGCTTGCGGCCGGCAGGCCGACGTTCTCGGCGTACATGACCCTCGCCGATTCCGCCCTTCACATGATGGGCGCAGATTTCTTGATCCATCACGGTCAGAGCTGGGCGCATCTGGATCTTCGCAACTCCTATGGCCGGTTCATCAACGTCTACTACGCCGCGGGCTATCCCTCCGGCGCCGACACGTTGTTCGGCGGCAGTTCGCTGCTGTTGGGGCTGCCGCTGATCTGGACGTTTCAGCCGTTCAACGCCTTGATGCTCGCGATCGCCGCCGGGCCCGCCCTGCTGCTCGCGAGCCGGACGGGTCTCGAGCGCGGGTGGGCGGCGCTCGCCGCGCTCACGGTGGTGCTGCCGGCGCTCGTGTACGCATATGAGCTGATCGGCTCGATCAAGGAGATCGCCGCGCTGGCGCTGATCCTGTGCGCGGGCGCCCTTGTCGTCGCGAACCGCCGCTGGGTGGGAGCCGGACCTCGCGGGGCGATCCCGCTCGCGCTCGTCTTCGCGGGCGGCGTCTCAGCGCTGGGCATAGCCTTCGGCGCGTGGGCGCTTGCGGCGACGCTGACGCTCGCCGTTGCCCTGGTAGCGCAGATCGCCGCAGGCACGCTCCGGGCGCGGCGGGTGGTTGGCCTGATTGCGGCCGGCGCGCTTGTCCTGCTCATTTGCGCGCTGCCCACCTGGTCGCATTTGGGCGGCTCGCTGCAGGTGGCGAACGCGATCGCATCTACAGCCAACCCGGGCAACCTTCATACCCCTCTGCGAGCGTCCCAGCTGCTCGGCGTGTGGCTCGGCGCGACGTACACCGAGCTCCCCTCTGGAGCGGGGCTCATGCTCACCGACGCCTCGGTCGCCCTCGCGCTGATTCTCGCCGCGTTCGGCGTAGTTGCGCTGTTGCGCTCCCGTCGATACGCGCTCGTGGGGTGGTTCGCTCTGATGCTCACCGTGTGGCTGGCGCTCGATGCCTTTGCGTCGACGTGGGCCAATGCGAAGACGCTGATGCTCACCTCATCCGTGGTGGTCCTCATGGCATGGGCCGGGATCGCCGCCGTTCGGCTCTCTCGCGCTCGCCTGTTTGCTCCGCTGCTCGCGCTCGTGTTCGTCACAGGCGTGCTCGCCTCCGACGCGTTGCAGTACCACTCCTCGAACCTCGCGCCGACCGCGCGCTATGAAGAGCTCGCTCAGGTCGGCCGCCGCTTTGCCGGCCAAGGGCCGGCGCTCGTCACGGACTTCGACGAATACTCGCTGTATGAGCTGCGCGCGCTCGATGTCGGGGGGGCCGACTTCGCCTACCCGCCACCTTCGATCGAAGCCGCAGCCGGTGGCTATGGCCGGCCCGTCGATCTGGCACGGGTATCTCCCTCTGCGCTTGCCGCCTATCCGCTGATCGTCACGCGTCGCGATCCGAGCGCCCCGGATCCTCCGCCTCTTTATCGCCCAGCTTGGCAAGGCGTCTACTACCAGGTCTGGCGCCGTATCCCGCCTGCACGGTCGCATCGCGCCGTGCTCGCGGCGGTGCGTCGCGGTTACCTCATCACGGTTCCCCTCCGGCACACGGTGCGCCCCCGCAACTGGGTGCGCTCGCGCAAACGTATCCTCATCGGGGGCGCGGGAACCCTGAGCGCCACGTTCGCGCTGCCCTACGGCGGCGCATGGGAGCTGTGGTTGAAGGGAGATGTGATGCGCCCTCTGACCGTACGCATCGACGGTCGCACGCTCGGTACGCTCGGCGGCCAGCTCGACGGAAACTCGCTCGTGGTCAACGTGCTCACGCCCCTTCGCACAAGCCTTGGCGCCGGTCGCCACACCCTGACGCTCACGCGTCCCGGCGCCGACCTCGCGCCCGGTGACGGTGGTGCGGCGACACTGGCTGCGATCTTCCTCGTCCCTGTGGGGCGCTCGTGAACGCCTCGGCGATACGCCCATCCGAAGATGAGATCATCCTCGGCGACTGCCTCGAGGTGCTGCCGCGCTTCGCGGACGGCTCTTTCCAGCTGATCTACCTGGACCCGCCGTTCAACACGGGCCGTGACCAGAAGCGCAGGACACTCAGGACGGTGCCCGACGACGAGGGTGGCGACAGGACGGGCTTTCAGGGGCGTCGCTATGCCACAAGGTTGCTCGCCGAGAGCTCCTATGGGGACTCGTTCGATGACTATCTCTCGTTTCTCGCTCCGCGCCTGGAGCACGCGCGCCGGCTGCTGACGCCCGAGGGGACGCTGTACTTCCACATCGACTATCGCGAGGCCCACTACTGCAAGCTCTTGCTCGACGAGATCTTCGGGCGGGAGTGCTTTCTGAACGAGATCGTGTGGGCATACGACTACGGCGCGCGCGCGAGACGGCGCTGGCCGGCGAAGCACGACACGATCCTCGTCTATGTGAAGGACCCGGGCGCGTACTTCTTCGACTGCGAGGCGGTCGATCGCGAGCCCTATATGGCGCCGGGGCTCGTCACGCCCGAGAAGGCGGCCCGCGGAAAGCTGCCGACGGATGTGTGGTGGCACACGATCGTTCCCACCAATGGGGCCGAGAAGACCGGTTATCCAACACAGAAGCCGGAGGGGATAGTGAGGCGCATCGTTCAGGCCTCTTCGCGCGAGGGCGACTGGTGCCTCGATCTCTTCGCGGGCAGCGGCACGCTCGGCGCGGTTGCCGCCAAGCTCGGCCGCCGCTACGTGCTGATCGACTCGAGTCCCGAGGCGGTCGGTGTCATGCGCGCGCGCCTTACGGCCGTGGAGCGCCCGGCAGCGCTGGACCCGGCGGCCTCGCCCGGCTGAGTGTGTCGCGCGCGGAGCCGGCGTTCGCCGCCTCCGGCCCAGGCCCGGGCGAGATAGGGTGCAGGGGGTGGCCGACCGCCTGCTGATCCTCTCATGGGAGTACCCCCCGGTGATCGAGGGGGGGCTTGCCAGGCACGTGCGCAAGCTCGCTGAGGAGCTTGTCGCCCAGGGGAAGGTCGTGGACGTGTTGACCCGCGGAGGGGCGGATTCACCCGCTGTGGAAGAGCTGTGCGGGGTGAACGTGCATCGTGTGCGCGAGCCCGGCTGGCCACGTGACCTGGACCGCTTTCTCGCGTGGGTTGAGCAGATGAACGACGACATGCTCGCGGCTGGCAAGGCGCTTGCCGAGGAGCGCTCATACGAGCTCGTCCACGGCCACGACTGGCTGGTGGCGCACGCGTCCGCCGCGCTCTCAGACCGTCTGGCTGTTCCCTATGTGACCACGATCCACGCAACCGAGCACGGCCGCCATCAGGGGTGGGTCGACAAATCTCCCCAGTCGAACATCCACGCGATCGAGCGCTGGATGGCCCATCGAGCCGACTCGGTGATCACATGCTCGCACTACATGCGCGGGCATGTCGCGGACATCTTCGACATCGACGAGCGCCGGATCACGGTCATCCCGAATGGGATCGATCCGCGCGATCTGCGTCCGGTCGATGACCTCAAGACGCTTCGCCTTCAGTTCGCAAAGCCCGAGCAGAAGCTCGTGCTGCTCGTCGGAAGGCTCGTGTACGAGAAGGGCTTTCAGCTCGCGCTCGACGCCCTGCCCGAGGTGATCGAGAAGGTCGGCGACGTGCGCTTCCTCGTGGCCGGGAGCGGCACGCACGAGGGCGAGCTCAAGGCCCAGGCGCAGCGCCTCGGCCTGTCCGAGCATGGTGTGTTCCTCGGCTGGATCGGGGATGACGCGCTGCACTCGCTCTACCGGATCGCGGACCTGTGCGTCGTGCCCTCGCTATACGAGCCGTTCGGGTTGGTCGCGCTGGAGGCGATGGCCTCGGGCTGCCCGTGCATCGTGGCCGACACAGGCGGGCTGCGCGAGGTAGTGCCGGCGGGCGAGCGCGTCGGCTTGCGCTTCAACGGCGGCGACGCCGAGCACCTCGGCGTGATGATCGAGCGGCTGCTCGTCGACGAGGAGCTGCGCGACCGTCTCGTGACGGAGGCCTCCGAGCACGTGCTGAGCTTCGACTGGAGCGACATCGCCCAACGCACATCGGCCGTGTACGGGGAGCTCGTCCGCGGACCCGCCGGGCAGCGCACGTAACGACACTCGATTTCTTGGAGAGATGATGCTGGAAGGGTTGATGCAGGACGACTTTCCATTGACGCTTCACCATCCGCTCGATCGGATGCGCTCGTGTCATCCCGGCGGACAGGTCACCACGCTCACCGATCGAGGGACGGTGAGCGCGAGCTATGGCGAGCTGTGCGAGCGCATCGACCGCCTCGCGCGCGTGCTCGAGCGCCTCGAGGTCAAGCAGGGCGATCGCGTGGCGACGTTCGCGTGGAACAACCAGCGCCACTTCGAGCTGTACATGGCCGTGCCCTGCGTCGGGGCCGTCCTTCACACCCTCAACATCCGTCTGTTCGCCGAGCAGCTCACTTACATCGTCAACCACGCCCAGGACGATGTGATCTTCGTCGACGACTCGCTCGTGCCGGTCCTGGCGCCGCTCGCGCCGACGTTCGAGGGGGTGCGCGCCTACGTCGTGATGGGCGATAGTGACGCCGATCTCCTACCGAATGCGCTGCGCTACGAGGAGCTGTTGGAGCAGGCGGGAGGAGGACCATTCGAGTATCCCGAGCTGAACGAGCGACAGGCGGCCGCTCTGTGTTACACGAGCGGCACCACCGGCAACCCCAAGGGCGTTCTCTACTCGCACCGCTCGATCAGCCTGCACTCGACCGCGTCGCTGATGACCGATGCGCTCGGTCTCTCCAAGCGCGACAGGGCGCTCGTGGTCGTGCCGATGTTCCACGCCAATGCCTGGGGCATCCCGCATGGGGCGGCGCTCGCGGGCGCCGACCTGATCCTCCCGGATCGCTTCCTGCAGGCTGAGCCGCTCGCGAAGCTGATCGAAGCCGAGCGCCCGACGATCATGGGGTGCGTTCCGACGATCTTCTCCGAGCTGCTGCGCTATGCCGACACTCACGACCTCGACATCTCCTCGCTCACGAACGCGGCGTGTGGCGGCTCCGCCGTACCCAAGCAACTGATGCGCGACTTCGAGGAGCGCCACAACGTGAACGTCTTCCAGGCCTGGGGCATGACCGAGACGAGTCCGGTTGCAAGCTACTCCCGCCCCGATGAGGACGGCGATCATGACGACGCCTATTGGGAGATGCGCGCCAAGCAGGGCAAGCCCTTGCCGTGGGTGCAGGCACGTTTGGTCGATGACTTGGGCGAGGAGGTGCCGTGGGACGGTCAGTCAACGGGCGAGCTGGAGGTGTGCGGCCCGTGGATCGCCGCGCGCTACTTCAAGGACGACTCCGGAGAGGAGCGCTTCGATGACGGCTGGCTGCGTACGGGCGACATCGCCTCGATCGACGGGCACGCCTTCATCCAGATAACGGACCGCTCCAAGGATGTGATCAAGTCCGGCGGCGAGTGGATCAGCTCGGTCGAGCTCGAGAACGAGCTGATGGCCCACCCGGATGTGGTCGAGGCCGCCGTGATCGCAAAGCCCGACGAGAAGTGGGCCGAGCGGCCGCTGTGCTGCGTGGTGCTGCGCGATGGGGCGGATGTGAGCGCCGAGCAGCTGCTCGAGCATCTGCGCCCGCGCGTCGCCAGGTGGTGGCTGCCCGATGAGTTCGCGTTTGTGACCGAGGTGCCCAAGACGAGCGTCGGCAAGTTCGACAAGAAGGTGTTGCGCACGCGACTCGCCGAAGATGCGCTCGAGGGGCGCATCAAGGTGGGCGTTTGAGCCTTCCCGGTCTGCTGGGCGTGCTCGGCGCGCTTGCCCTTCCGTTCGGTGTCTTCCACGCAGGCGTTGGGGCAGGCGCCGGCGTCGACGCCGCCCCAGCGCCTGTTCGCTACAGGCCGGTCGGCTGCGTCGCGACGGGACCCGCGAGCACGCACAAGCATGGGCCGCATCGCAAGGTGGTGGCGCTCAGTTTCGACGATGGCCCGTCGCCGCTGACGGCGCAGTTCGTGCGCATGTTGCGGGCCCAGAAAGCCGTCGGGACGTTCTTCATGGTCGGCGACCAGCTCTCCGGCCGCTATCGGAAGCTGTTGCGCGAGGAGTTGCGCGACGGCGACGCGCTCGGAGACCACAGCTGGAGCCACCCGAACCTTGTGAGGAGCGCCAACGCGCGCACTCAGCTGCAGATGACCAAGACGGCGATAGGGGCCCTCAGCGGGTATGCCCCGTTCGTGTTTCGCCCTCCCTACGGCGCGATCGACCGCTCGGTCCTCCAGACCGCGAGGTCGCTCGGCCTCGCGACGATCACGTGGGACGTCGATCCCCGCGATTGGGCGCTCCCGGGCGTCGGCGCGATCGAGGCGCGCGTGCTCTCCCAGGTCACTCCTGGATCGATCGTCCTCTCCCACGACGGGGGCGGTCCACGCGGGCAGACGCTCGCGGCCTATCCGAGCATCATCGCCACTCTGCGCCGCCGCGGCTACCGCTTCGAGACGGTGCCGCAGATGCTCGGCTTGCGCGGCATCTATCGCCGCTGTCGCCTCCAGTGCGGCGAAGCCGCCATCGAAGGACGCCCCGCTCGAGGGTCGATCATCGAGGCCGGCTGAAGCCGTTCAGCGTTTGGAATATCACGCTTTGCGGGAAAGTAGCTAGCAAAGCGTTCCTCGACAAACGAGAAAGCACTGATGCCATCGCTACCGTCGCCGACTGAGGCGGCTGGATGGCGATGAGCGGTGTCGATGTGCCGGGACCGGAGCGACCAATCGATGCGGAGGTAGCAGTAATGCGAAACAACGTAAAGGCCGCTTACGAGTCCGGCGCAGCGCGTGAAGCACCACGTAACAGCAGGCCGTCACGCAGTGAGCGTGTGCTCGTCGGGCGGCTGCTCGTCCTCTCGCTCGCGATTGCGCTGATCGCCCCGAGCGCAATCGCACTCGGGCAGACGACCACCGGCTACAACCAGACCCCGCCACCGCCGAAAACGGAAACGACGCCGGCGAAAACCGGAACCACTCCGGCCAAACAGGAAGCGGCTCCGACAAAGACGTCGACCGCTCCGGCGGCAACGCAGGAAGCGAAGCCCACCAGCACGGCCAGCGAACCGACCACGACAGCCGCGCCGAGCGCCGCCAGGACGCTTCCGTTCACCGGCCTGGACCTGCGCTGGGTGATCCTCGGGGGCGTGTTCCTGCTGGGGGCCGGTCTTTCGATCGTGTTCGTCCAGCGTGGACGCCGCGGGATGGGACGCTGAGGCGCGGACCGACGCTCAGCTGACGATCACGAGATCGCCGATCGCGAGCAACGGGTAGACGCGAGCGGCCGTTTCGATCGGCAGCTCGACGCAGCCGTTTGACTGTGGAGTGCCGTAGGAGGGGCGCGGAAAGCCGTGCACCGCATCGCCGCCGTTGAAGTAGTTGACCCAGGGCACGCCGGGATCGGTGTAGTGCGTGCCGTCGGGGTTCGTGCCGCTCATCGTCGTTGACGTGTAGCGGGCATAGATCGGGAACGTGCCGCGCTGCGTGATCGCCCCCGGAACACCGGTGTTCGTCGGTGAGGAGATGACGACGTGCCTGCCGCGGTGGACCTCCAGTCGCTCGGGGATCGCCTCGGAGACCGTCACGAACGTGTACGGGGAGGGGTCGCCATGACCGAGCGTCTCCGCCGCGAGCAGCGATATCCAGGTCGAGCGATCCGGCGTTCCGGTGGGGGTGTGGCCGTGGCTCCCCTGGAAGACCATCAGAGCGCCGCGCGTGGTGGGGTCGAGCGTTCCGTAGCGCAGGCCGGGTGCGCCGGGCACGTCGGTGCGCATGCGCGCCGACGGTGGGTGGTAGGCATAGCGCGCGGCGAGCGCCCGCGACTCGCGCCTGCTCCCGCTGTTGCGGCCGTGGGAAGCGTCGATCGTGTACGGGAGGTAGCGCAGCCGTGCCAGCGCCTGCTGCAAGCCGCGAAGCGAAGGGCACGCGATGCTCAGATGAAGCGTGCGACGCTTGCCGAGCGCCAGCTCGCCGGTCACCGTCGTCGAGGCCCACACGGTGAGCGTGTAGGTGGAGCAGGGCTCCAGCGTGGAGGCCGGCTTGAAGTACTCGGTGTCGCCCCGGACCTTCCACGTCCCCGCGACGTGCGGGCTGAGAAGCGGACTCGGCGACCCGGGCGCCGGCATGCCCGAGAGGCGGACCCTGAGCGAAGCCGTGCCGTCCCCGACGGAGCTCGAGGGCAGAGCGGTCAGCCGTGTCCTCACGGTGGGCTTGGGCGGCACGGTTGGCGGAGCCGGTTGCGAGCCTGCCGGAGGCGGTGAGGGCGGAGGTGGTTCCGGCGCAGCGGCGATCGCGGATGTCTGGGCGGCGACGGCTACCGTGACGGCGGCGGCAAGCGTCAGCGCGATGGCTCTGGCGGCGTTCACGGTCATGAAGGGTAGACGCCCGCAAGGCGAGTACTGGGCTGATGGCCGGTTGGCGACTGTACAGTTTGGGCAATGTTCGATCTCGACGCCTACCTCGAGCGGATCGGTTTGCATGGCCGCCCAAGCATCGCCGAGGTCCATCGCGCGCATATAACCTCGATTCCCTTCGAGAACCTCGACCCCCATCGGGGCGTGCCGGTGTCACTTGCCGAGGAGGACCTTGAACGCAAGATCGTGCACCAGCGGCGTGGTGGCTACTGCTTCGAGCAGAACCTGACATTGAAGGCGGGTCTCGAAGCGCTCGGGGCTGATGTCGACGTGTTCCTGGCGCGCGTGCGCTTCGGCGCGAACGGGGCGACCCGTCCACGCGGCCACCTGGTGCTGCGCGTTCAGGCGGACGGCGCGAGCTGGCATGCCGACGTCGGGTTTGGTCTTGGCAGCCTGCTCGAGCCATTGCCGTTCGGTCCGGGCGCGGCGCATGACCAGTCGGGCTGGCGCTATCGCATCGTGGAGGATGGGCCAGAGCTCGTGCTCCAGACCGAGCAGAAGGGTGAGTGGGTCGATGTGTACGGCTTCCCGCCGCAGCCTGCCCCCTTTATCGATCTCGAGACGAGCAACTGGTGGGTGTCGACGCATCCACGCTCGCCGTTTGTCACCGGCCTGATCGTCAGCAACCAGAGCGATGACGGCACGCGCACCTCGCTGAGCGACTGGAGCGAGCTCGCTCTCACCGAGCAGACGCCGACCGGGAGTCGTGTCACGCCTGTCGCGCGCGATGAGGTCCCCGAGATGCTTGCCACGCGCTTCGGTCTTTCCGGGTTCGAGCTGGATGACGAGGGGCGGGTGGTGCTAGATGAGTAGTGCCACGGCGTCACGCGGTGTAGCAGGCGAGAGAGCGGCTGGGGCGGCCGAGTTGGTGGTTGAGTGCGATGCCGGCGGCGAGTGCTGCGAAGCGGCTGGCGAGGCGAACGCGGAGGTTCTCCAGGGTGCGGGCGCCGTGGCGCTCGAGCGTGAGGATGTCCTTGCAGGTCCAGAAGATCGACTCGATGCGTTGGCGTATCGGCGCGAGGTGCGGTCCGTGCCCGGGCTCGTCCTTGCGCCGAGGACGCATGATGGTCGCGTCGAGGGTGGCGAGTTCGGCTTCGAAGTCCTTGCCACGGAAGTTCTTATCGCCGATCAGGATCAGCGTCTGACCGGGCGCTCGCTCACAGCGCGTGACCAGTTGCAGGCACACGAGCTTCTCGTCGATCTTTGGCGAGGTCAGCGCCAGCGCTCTGGGGGTACCGTCCAACGCGAACAGGGCGTGCAGGCGGAAACCCCAGAAGTGGCGGCTGTGACTGGCGCAATAACCGTAGTCGGCGGCGTTTGCGAGCGCGTCCCCGAGACTGGAATGCCCGCCACGCTTGACGGTCTCACGGCTGCGAGCGCACTCCACCGGTGTGGAGTCGACCAGCAGGAGGTCGTCATAGAAACCGGGGCTGTGCTGCGCGAACTCCCGGATCAACGCCTCGATCGTCGCGGACAAGCGCAGCCTGCGCTTGTGGAAGGCGGTCCGCTCGGGCAAGCGGGGGAACAGGTGGCCAAGCTGACGACGAGCGGCCCGCAGGAACCGAGCGTCGGATGGCATCCCCATCATTGCCTGGGCGATACACAGCGTGACGACCTCCCCATCGGAGATCCTTCTTCTGGCGTTTTCTGCCCGTTCGGGCAGGAAATCGTCCACCGTGCAGTAAACAGCGATAAGCAGCAGATCGAGGTCGGCGTCCATCGTGGCCCTCCCAAGAGTCGACGGTCGGTATTGAGCACCGCCGACTTCGATCTGTCTGCCTACAACCCCTTCCCCAACCACAGAACCACGGCGTCAGCCGTGGCACTACTCATCTAGGGGCAGGCGGCCGGCCGGCCAAGAGCCCCCGTTCGGCTTAGCCGCGAGGCCGAGCTTCTATCGACGTCGAATAGGGCATCTCCGTCCGGTGTTCGACCTAAGATACGAACATGTGTTCGTATCTTGAAAGCCGTACGTCATGTCACGTCCTGCTAAGTTGCTCTGGCTCGCGGCTGTGGTGAAATTGGCATACACGCGGCCTTCAGGTGGCCGTGCCCTTATGGGCGTGGAGGTTCGAGTCCTCTCAGCCGCATTCGGATTGGATCTAAGATGCATCCGCGTCGCACTGTAGAGATGGCGCTCAAGCTCGCTGACCACGGTGCCGGCGCCAGCGACATCGCGCGGCGATTGCGAGTTCCGCGCTCGACCGTGCGCGATTGGCTGGCCCCCGACAGCCGGAGACGTTGCCATCGAGTCCTGAACGAGGCAGCCTGCGACCGCTGTGGTGGCGAGCACGACTTCCAGCGGCTCCCGGTCGAGTACGCCTACCTACTTGGTCTTTATCTCGGCGACGGGTGCATCTCGGCGCATCGGCGTGGCGTGTACCGGCTTCGGATCGCGCTCGACGTGAAGTACCCAGGGATCATCGATAGTGCGACTGCCGCGATGGGCCATGTTCGCAAAGGTAAGACGCTCGTCCAATTGAGACCACAGAAATGCGTGGAGGTCTCGTCCTACTGGCGGGCGTGGCCATGTATATTTCCCCAGCACGGCCCCGGCAAGAAGCACGAACGGCCGATCAGGTTTACCCGCTGGCAGCAAGAGCTTGTCGATCGCTGGCCCAAGCAACTCATCCGCGGCTTAATCCACTCCGATGGCTGCCGCTTCCAGAACATCGGCCGGGACGGTTGGTCATGCCCACGGTACGCGTTTGGTAACAGGTCGGACGACATCCGTGCGATCTTCTGCCGAGCATGCGATCGGACGGGTCTGCGCTGGACGGCGTCTGGGACGAGCAGGATCTACATCTCGCGCAAGGCCGACGTGGCGAGACTCGACGAGTTCATCGGGCCGAAGCAGTGACGTCGGCACCGGTTGGTCCCGCTCCCCGCACGCCCGGACGCCACCGGCGATCCGCTCCCCGCTTTGCTAGCCTCGACGGCGACTTCCCAGGCCGCCATCGTCTAGGGGACTAGGACGCCGCCCTCTCACGGCGGTAACACGGGTTCGAATCCCGTTGGCGGTACTCACGAAAGCCCGTAAGCGCGCGTGGCCGGACACGTTACAGCGGCGGGACCTGGTTGTTGACCTGCGGGCCGTGGTAGCGGTGGTCTTGGTCGCGGCAGGCAGCCGGGAAGAAGAATTGGACGCTGTCGCTGCGCACGCCGTTGTAGCTTGCGAACAGGGTTGCGCGGCCGCGGGTGCCGACCCTGCAGCGCGGGTCGGTGCTGCTCTTCACGCGAACGACGATCTTCATGATGTTGCCGGGGTAGCCCCACATCACCGCGTGGTGCGAGTGGTACACCAGATGGTGCTTGACCGTCATGATGATCACTCCGGCGCGATCCTGCTGGCAGATGACCCCCGAGACCGTGTTGGCTTGCAGGTTGATGTTTCCGTGGCCCTTGGCGAAGCTGCTTTCCCCCGTGTACGAGCCCGTATGAAAGCCCCATGGGGGAATCCCGTAAACGGTCGGTATCTCAGAGCAGGACGTGGCTGCGCTGGCCGAGCCCGTCGCGATGGCCACCGTGAGCAGCGACGACACCATCACCAAAACTGCGAGCCCGATGCGCCGCGCGTAGTGGCTCCCCCGCATTGCGCGGCGACTATAGCTTTTGCGGCACGATTACGCTCGGGAGCGTACACAAGCGTCCGTGAGCGACTTGGTTCCAAACGAGCGCGCTTGAGCGATCGGGCCTCACGAGGGGTTCACCGGCCGCGGTCGAACATGTAGACGATGGAGTTGTTATCCCTGCGCTTCTCCGGCCACCCTCGCGGAGCCAGTCACTCGAGGTCAGGGAGATCAGGCTCTCGATTGCGCGCGCCTGCGCTCCACCTACAGGGCAGGCCGCTTCTGCTGCGCGCCCTGCTCGGCGTGCTGGTCGGCGTGCTCCTGCTGCTCGGCGGCTGGCTGTGGTTGCGCGACTCCTCGCTCGTGTCCGTCGAGCATGTGCGGATCAGCGGCGTGCACGGGTTGGACGCCCTTGAAATCCGCCGGTCCCTCGACACGGCGGCCAAGCGGATGACGACGATGGACTTCGACGTGACGGCGCTGCGCGCGGCGGTCGCCCCATTCGTGGTTGTCAGCGGTGTGAGCGCGACGACGAGCTTCCCGCACACGGTGAGCATCCACGTGAGCGAGCGGCTGCCCGTTGCGGCTCTGACGAGCGGGGGGCAGCGGACGGCCGTCGCGGGGGACGGGACCGCTTTGGGGCCCGCGCTGTCGACGAGCTCTCTGCCGATCCTGGCCGGCGTCTCGGAGCCAACACCGGGAGCGCGCGTGACCGAAGCGGGGGTGCTGGCCGACCTCGCGGTGCTCGACGCCGCTCCCGCCACGCTCACGCGCTTCGTGGCGCGCGTGTTCGACGGTCGCGAAGGGCTCACGGTCGCGATGCGTAACGGGCTGCTGGTCTATTTCGGCAATGACGCGAGACCTCACGCGAAGTGGCTGTCGCTGGCGCGCGTGCTGGCGGCGCCGAGCTCGGCGGGCGCCTGGTATGTCGATGTGCGCATCCCCGAGCGTCCCGCCGCCGGGATCGCCGGCGGCCGCACATCGACTCCGGCGCAGGCAAGCGCCTCCGACCCGACCGCGGCGGCGCTCGCGGCGAGCCTCGCCGCCGCCGTGGGGGGCGGATCGAGCGGATCGGAAGCGTCGAGCGAAGCTTCCACCGAAGCCGCGAGCAGCGGCTCCTCAACGCCGACTCAAGCGAGCGGCCCAGAAGCCCCGGGCTCGGGCACCGGCTCCAGCGAAGCTTCCCCCGAAGCGGCTGGCAGCAGCTCAGGAGCGTCTGCGTCGCCCGCCACGGAAGGCTGAATATTCACTAACCCTCAACTTGAACTTGAGCCACGATGAGAGGGCATTCTCGGGTCGTGGTTGAGGGTTGGCGGTTCTGCAACGTTTGTTGCGAGACTGGGGGTTGTCGTTGACAGGGCGAAGTTGCCTGCATAACGTGGCTATTCTTACGGTTCGCCGTGAAGCTTCCGGCGAACCCTTAACAACTACTCAAGGCTTCGGACATCATGGAGAGCGGCGGCAGCTATCTGGCAGTCATAAAGGTCGTAGGGGTCGGCGGCGGCGGGACCAACGCGGTATCGAGGATGGTCGACGCGGGTCTGCGCGGAGTGGAGTTCATCGCCGCCAACACCGATGCACAGGCGCTCGCGATGTGCGATGCGGACATCAAGCTGAACATCGGCCACGAGGCGACCAAGGGGCTCGGCGCGGGCGCCAACCCCGACGTCGGGTTCGCCGCGGCGGCGGAGTCGCGCGATGAAATCAAGGAGGCGCTGAAGGGCGCCGACATGGTGTTCGTCACCGCCGGCGAGGGCGGAGGAACGGGCACGGGCGCCGCTCCGGTGATCGCCGAGATCGCAAAGAACGAGATCGGCGCGCTCACGGTGGGTGTGGTCACGCGACCGTTCGATTTCGAGGGCAGCCAGCGCTCGAAACAGGCGACCGACGGCATCGATCGCCTGCGCGAGGTGGTGGACACGCTGATCGTGATCCCCAACGAGAAGCTGCTCGCGATCGTCGAGCGGCGCACCTCGATGCTCGATGCCTTCAGGGAGGCCGACGACGTGCTGCGCCAGGGCATCCAGGGCATCACCGACCTGATCACGATCCCGGGCCTCATCAACCTCGACTTCGCCGATGTGCGCACGGTGATGCACGATGCCGGCTCGGCCCTCATGGGGATCGGCACGGCCGGCGGCGAGAACCGCTGCGCGGAGGCGGCCAAGGCCGCGATCTCCTCGCCGCTGCTCGAGGAGTCGATCGAGGGGGCCACCGGCATCCTGCTGAACATCACCGGCGGCAAAGACCTCGGCCTGTTCGAGGTCAACGACGCAGCCGAGATCGTCCATCACGAGGCCGACAACAACGCCAACATCATCTTCGGCGCGGTCATCGACGAGACGCTCACCGACGAGGTGCGCGTCACGGTGATAGGCACTGGCTTCGACCATCGCGCCGGTCGCGCGGTGCGAGACGAACGGCGTCGCCGCGAAGGCCGGCCTGATCGCAGTCCTCGCATCGAGGAGCGAGAGCGCTCGTCGCTCGAGCTTTCCGATGACGAGATCGACGTGCCTCCGTTCCTGCGTTAGGGCGGCACTGCGGTAGCCTGCGGGCCGTGTCGGCCCCATCCACCGGCGCCGCTCGGCGCACGCCCCTATACGAGCGCCACGTGGCCGCCGGCGCGAAGCTCGTCGAGTTTGGCGGTTGGGAGATGCCCGTGGAGTACCCGACGGGTGTTCGCGCGGAGCACATGGCCGTGCGCGAAGGCTGCGGGATGTTCGACGTGTCGCACATGGGGCAGATCGAAACGGTTGGTCCTCAGGCGCTCGCGCTGCTTCAGCGGCTGCTGTCAAACGACGTGTCGAAGATCCCGGTGGGCGGCGCGCAGTACAGCGTGCTGTGCGACGAGCGGGGCGGGGTGCTCGACGACCTGTTCACCTACCAGGTGGACCCGGACCGGTATCTGACCGTCACGAACGCCTCCAACCACGAGCGCGATCTCGAGTGGTTTCGCTCTCGCGCGCGCTCCGAGGGCTTCACCGCTCAGGCGCGCGACCGGATCGGCGACTACGCGATGATCGCCGTCCAGGGCCCCCTGGCCCGCGAGGTCGTGCAGGCGGTCTCCGACACGCCGCTGCCTGCGCGCATGACCGCCGGCAAGCGCAGGCTGTCCGGGATCGATGTGCTCGCGTGCGGCACGGGCTACACCGGCGAGGACGGCGTCGAGCTGCTGCTCGATCCCGCCGACGCGCCGGCGCTGTGGGACGAGCTGTGCCATCGCGGCGCCGTCCCTGCGGGGCTGGCCGCGCGTGACACGCTTCGGCTGGAGGCCTGCTTTCATCTCTACGGCAACGATTTGACGACGGAGCGCAACCCGATCGAAGCGGGTCTTGGATGGTGCTGTAGCGAGGACACCGGCTTCATCGGCTCAGACGCGGTTCGGGCCGCTCGCGCCGTCGGGCCGAGGGAGGCGCTTGTCGCGTTCAAGCTCGAGGGCCCCGGCATCCCCCGGCAGGGCAACCGTGTGGTCGAGGGCGGCGTGGTGACGAGCGGCACCCTCTCGCCGAGCCTCGGGGTGGGCATCGGTCTGGCCTACGTCCCGCCACAGCTGGCGGCTGTCGGCACGCGATTGCAGATCGACGTCCGTGGCAAGATTCGCAGCGCGATCGTCGAGCGCAAGCCGCTCTATGGAAAGGGAACATGAATGGCAACGACTGAGGTATGCAATGGCTGAGGGGAGCTATCCGGAGGACCTGCTGTATCACCCGGAGCACGATTGGGCGCGGATCGACCCCGACGACCCGCGGATCGCGACGCTCGGGATCACCTGGTACGCGCAGGACGCGCTCGGGGAGGTCGTGTTCTTCGATCCACCCTCTCCCGGTACGGCGGTGACCAAGGACCAGCCCTACGCCGAGGTCGAGTCCGTCAAGGCCGTCTCCGATGTGGTGGCGCCCTTCTCCGGGGAGATAGTCGAGGTCAACGAGGCGCTCGTCGATGACCCCGGAGCGATCAACGAGGACCCCTATGGGGAGGGCTGGCTCGTCAAGGTGCGCATCTCCGATCCCTCGGAGCGCGACGCGCTGCTCGACGCCGACGCCTACAGCGCCACGCTCGGCTAGCGTCCGGATCTTGACCCGCTACACGTCAGTCACCGACTCAGACCGGGCCGCGATGCTAGCGGCGATCGGGGTCTCGAGCGTTCAGGAGATCTTCGACAGGCAGGTGCCGGAGTCGGTGCGGTTGGGCCGGCCCCTATCCCTTCCGGGGGGAATGACCACCCTGAAGGGCGCGAGCGAGCAGGACGTATACGCGCACTTGCGCGATCTGGCGGCGCGCAACACGAGCGCGGAGGATGAGCTGAGCTTCCTGGGCGCGGGCATGTACGACCACTATGTGCCGGCCTTCATCGACATGCTGATGGAGCGCTCGGAGCTGCTCACGCCGTATACGCCCTATCAGCCGGAGATCTCACAGGGCGGGCTGCAGATCATGTTCGAGTATCAGACTGCGATCTGCGAGCTGACGGGGCTGGGAGTGTCCAACGCCTCGGTGTACGAGGGACCGAGCGCGGTCGCCTCGGCGGGCTATCTCGCGAAGCTGCACAACGGCCGCTCGCGCTTCGTGGTGAGCGCTGGAGTGCATCCGCACACGCTCCAGACATTGCGCACCTATGCCCACGGCTATGGGATGGAGGTCGTCGAAGTGCAGCTGCTCGACGGTGTCACCGACCCCGACGCGTGGGCGAGGGCGATCGATGGGGACACGAGCGCGGCGATCTTCGCCCAGCCGAACTTCTATGGCGCCGTGGAGGATGCCACGGCGCTCACCGCCGCCGCCAAGGAGCGCGCAGGGGAGGAGCTCGTGACGATCGCCCAGGTCGATCCGATCGTACTCGGCATCCTCGCATCGCCGGGAGAGTGCGGGGTGGACGTCGCGGTCGGGGAGGGTCAGTCGCTCGGCAATCGGCTGGACTATGGCGGCCCGTCGTTCGGCTTCTTCGCCGCGCGCGAGGCCTATCTGCGGCAGATGCCGGGTCGCATCGCCGGGGAGACGACCGATGTGGACGGAAGGCGAGGGTTCGTGCTGACCCTGCAAACCCGCGAGCAGCACATCCGTCGCGAGAAGGCCACATCGAACATCTGCACGGCGCAGGCGCTCAACGCGCTCGCGGGCGTCGCCTACCTCTCCTGGCTGGGCCGCGAGGGGATCGTCGAGCTGGGAGATCTGCTGCTTGCCCGCACGCGGTATGCGCGCGAGACGCTCTGCGCGCTGGATGGCGTCTCACCGCTTCACTCCCAGCCGGTGATCCGCGAGCTCGCGCTTCGCCTGGACGCCGACGTCGCGGCCGTGAAGCGCCGCTGCGCCGAGCGAGGCGTCAACCCGGGGGCCGACCTGTATGCCCTCACGGGACGCGAGCAGGATCGCGGCGGTCTGCTCGTCGCGATCACCGAGCGGCGCTCGCGTGAGGACATCGACCGCCTAGCGCACACGCTGGGCGCAGCGATTGCAGCCGAGCATGAGGCGACGGTGGCGGCATGACGGAATCCCCGCTCCAGCGAGAACCCGCCGTGACGATCTTCCAGAAGGGGGGTACGGGCCGCAAAGCGTTCGCCTGCCCGGAGATGGACGTTCCCCGGGTGGCGGCCAGGGACGTGCTGCCCGCCCATCTGATCCGCTCCGAGCCGCCGCGGTTGCCCGAGGTCTCCGAGCCCGAGATCGTGCGCCACTACGTTCGGTTGTCCAAGCGCAACTTCGATCTCGACTCGGGCTTCTATCCGCTGGGGTCGTGCACGATGAAGCACAACCCCCGCCTGCACGAGCGCGTCGCGGCGCTGCCGGGCCATGCGCGGCTGCACCCGCTGCAGGATCCCGAGCGCGCGCAGGGGGCGCTCGAGCTGATGTGGAGCCTGGAGCGGGCGCTGGCGGAGATCGCCGGCCTTCCGCACGTCTGCCTGCAGCCGTCGGCCGGCTCGCATGGGGAGCTCGTGGGCGTGCTGCTCACGCGCGCCTATCACGAGGCGAAAGGCCAGACGCGCCACAAGGTGCTGACGCCCGACACGGCGCACGGCACGAACCCGGCGACCGTCACGATGGCGGGATTCGAGGTCGTCAAGCTCGCCACCAACCCCGACGGGGGCGTCGATCTCGACGACCTGCGCGCGAAGGCCGACGAGGATGTGGCGTGCCTGATGCTGACCAACCCGAACACGCTCGGCCTGTTCGACGCGAACATCGCCGAGATAGCCGAGATCGTGCACGGGGTGGGCGCGACTCTCTACTACGACGGGGCGAACCTCAACGCCGTGATGGGCCTCTCGCGGCCGGGGGACATGGGCTTTGACATCGTGCACTTCAACCTGCACAAGTCCTTCACCCAGCCGCACGGCGGCGGTGGACCGGGGTCGGGGCCGATCGCGGTGTCCGATCGCATTGCTCCCTTCCTCCCGGTGCCGGTGATCGTGCACAAGCCGGAGGGGGAGGGGGAGGCGCCCGGCCTGCCGGCCGGCGCCCGACGGGCGTTGCAAGCGGCTGATGAGCCCGCCGATGGGCAGTGCGCGAGCGCGACATACGAGCTCGACTACGACCGCCCCCGGTCGATCGGCAGGCTGCGCGGCTTTCAGGGCAACTACGGCTGCTTCGTGCGCGCCTACGCCTACATTTGCTCGCTCGGCGCGAGCGGCCTGAAGGACGCCTCTGAGACGGCCGTGCTGAACGCCAACTACCTGCTAGCGCGGCTGCGCGAACTCGGCGTCACAGAGCATCTGCCGCTCGCCTATGGGGACCTCTGCATGCATGAGTTCGTCCTGTCGGGTGGCCCTATGAAGCGCGCGCTGCAGATCAAGACACTCGACCTGGCCAAGCGGTTGCTCGACTATGGCTATCACCCGCCGACGGTCTATTTCCCGCTGCTCGTCGAGGAGGCGCTGATGGTGGAGCCGACCGAGACGGAGACCAAGGAGACGCTCGACGGCTTCGCGCAGGCATTGGCGGAGATCCTGCGCGAGGCCGCAGAGGACCCGGAGATCGCCCGCAACGCTCCGTATACGACTCCGGTGCGTCGCCTGGACGAGGTCGCCGCGGCTAAGCGCCCCGTGATCCGCCAAGCTCTCTGACGTGCGCATCTTCTCCGGCATCCAGCCGACGGGCTCCAAGCACCTCGGCAACTACATCGGCGCGATCCGCCATTACGTGGCCGGCCAGGACTCCGGAGAGGCGCTCTACTGCATCGTCGACCTGCACGCGATCACGGTCGCCTACGACCCCACCGAGCTGCGGCGAAGCCTCTATGACCTCACTGCGCTGCTGCTTGCGGCCGGCCTCGATCCGGCGCGCTGCATCCTGTTCCGCCAGGGCGACGTGTACGAGCACGCCGAGATGTGCTGGCTGCTGTGCTCGGTCACGGAGCTGGGACGCCTTCAGCGAATGCACCAGTTCCGCGACAAGTCGCTCCTCCAGCGCGAGCTCGTCTCCGCGGGGCTGCTCGTCTATCCGGTGCTGCAGGCGGCGGATGTGCTGGCATACCGCGCGCACGAGGTCCCCGTCGGCGAGGACCAGCGCGAGCACCTGGAGCTGATGCGAGACGTGGCGAGGCGCTTCAACGCTCGCTTCGGCGCCGGCGAGGAGGTGCTCGTCGTGCCCGAGCACCGCATACCCGAGGTCGGGGCGCGCATCATGGACCTGCAGGACCCCACGCGCAAGATGTCGACGACGGGCGGCACAGGCACCGCCGGCGCAGCCGGTGGTCAGGGGACCGTATACGTCCTGGATGAGCCCGAGGCGATCCTCAGGAAGTTCAAGAGCGCAGTGACCGACTCGGGCAGGGAGATCGTGCGCTCGCCCGAGAAGCCGGGCGTCTCCAACCTGATCGAGATCCTCGCCGTGGCGAGCGAGCGCTCGCCCGAGCAGGTCGAAGCGGACATGGCAAGCGCGCGCGGCTACGGCGACCTCAAGAGCGCGGTGGCCGAGGCGGTCGTTGAGATGCTGGCCCCCGTCTCCGAGCGCTACGTCGATCTGCGCGCCGACGAGCCGGCCCTCGAGCGCGTGCTGGCCGACGGCGCCGAGAGAGCGCGCGCGATCGCTAGCGGCACACTCGCCGATGTGCGCGAGCGGATGGGCGTCGGCCCGCGCAGATCCGTGCCGGACCGTCGCTGAGGCGTCTCGGCGCGAATTTGCGCGCTCTTGCAGGACAAAGGCGCTGCCGGCTCGAAACGTCGGGTATGAGTTGTACGGTGCAGCGGTGACGCTCCCCGCGCTCGATCTCGACCTCGAGGTCTTCACCGGCCCGTTCGATCTGCTGCTCGCGCTCGTGCTGCGCGAGGAGATCGATCTGCTCGAGCTGCAGCTCGCCGATGTGGTGCTCGCCTATCTCGATCACCTGGAGGGGCGCGGTGAGCTGGATCTCGAGACCGCCACCGAATTCATCGTCCTGATCGCCGCTCTGCTCGAACTGAAGTCGCGGCTGATGCTCGCCGACGACGAGGAGGAGCTGCTCGACCTGGACCCCGGAGAGGCCGCCGAGGAGCTGCTCGAACGGATGCTGCAGGCGCGGCGCTATCGCTCGGCCTCCACGCATCTGCTGGAGCTGTTCGCACGCGAGGAGGGGGTGCGCTTCCGCTCGGCGCCGCTGCCCGCCCATCTGCGTCGCACGATCGTCGCTCCGATCGACGGCTCACAGAATCCCGCCGTGCTCGGGCAGGCGATCGGGCGGATGCTCAGGATGCCACTCGCGATCAACCTGCGCCACATCTCGATCCCGCGCGTCACCGTCGCCGAGCGCCTCGACCATCTGCGCGTGCTCTTGCGCCGTGGACGATTCAGCTTCGAGGAAGCGGTTCGCGGCGCCGATCGCATGACCGTCGCCGTCACGGTGTTCGCGCTGCTCGAGCTCTACAAGCGCGGCGAGGCATGGTGGGAGCAGGACGAGAGCTTCGGTGAGATAGCCGTCCACGCAGCCTCTGCCGCCGAGCCGTTGCGGGTTCAGGCTGGATGACAGAGCAGCTCGTGCGCACGGTCGAGGCGCTCCTGTTCCTCGCGCCGGATCCCCTGAGCCCGCAGGAGCTCGCGGACGCGGCCGCCGCGGAGGAGCTCGACGTGATCGGCGCGCTCGCGACCCTGGCCGAGCGCCACGCGCCGGGCAAGAGCGGCATCCATCTGCGTGAGCTGGGCGGAGGCTTCACGTTCGCCAGCGACCCGCTCGCCGAGGAGGCCGCCAGGCGCCTGTTCAGCCGGCCGAGAGCGTCGACCCTCACCCCCGCCCAGGCCGAGACGCTCGCGATCGTCGCCTACCTGCAGCCGATCTCCCGCCCTGAGATCACGCGCATCAGGGGCGTCAGCGCCGACTCGGCGGCCTCCACGCTGCTGGAGCGAGGCCTCGTCGAGGAGTCGGGCCGCTCCCAGTTCGGCGCCGTGCTTTATCGCACGACCACCCAGTTCCTCAAGCTGTTCGGGCTGAGGTCGCTCGACGAGCTGCCCGACATCGCCCAGTGGGACCCCTCTCCCGAGGAGCAGGCCGAGCTGCGCGAGCGCCTGCTGCGCGCCGGCGAGGCGCGGGCAGGCGGCGGGCCCTCTGCGGGCGAGTAGCGCGCACCGTCCGGCGATCCTCGAGCCCGGCCCGTCATCCACAGGGAAACGCCGCTGCGGCGTCAGCCGCCATCCCAACCCAATCGAGGTTCGCTATGCCGCTCTCGCCGCGAGCTGGCCGCAGGCCGCGTCGATGTCGCGCCCGCGGGTCAGGCGCACGGTCGCCTCTATGCCGTGTTCCTGTAGGGCCGCCTTGAAGGCTGCTATCGCCTCGCGGGTCGACCCCTGGTAAGGCGAATCCGTGGGGTTGTAGGGGATCAGGTTGACCTTGAACATGTGCGGCTGCTCGCCCGCGCTGCGCGGCCCGAGCAGCTTCGCGAGCGCCACCGCCTGCTCGTAGCGGTCGTTGACGCCCGACAGCATCACGTACTCGACGAACACCCGCCTGCGCTTGCGCTCATAGAAGGCCCTGCACGCATCGATCACGTCCTTCAGCGGATAGCGCTCGTTGACGGGCATCAGCTCGCTGCGCAGAGCTTCGTCGGGCGCGTGCAGCGACAGCGCGAGTCGCAACGGCATCTCGGACTCCGCGAGCCGCTGTATCCCCGGTATCCAGCCGACCGTCGAGATCGCCGTGCGCCTGTGGGTGATGCCGATGTCGGGCAGCCGCTCGCACGCGGCCAGGACGGCGTCGAGGTTGAGCATCGGCTCGCCCATGCCCATGAACACGCAGTGGTCGATCCTCTCCATGCGCCGGAAGTGCAGTGCCTGATCGACGATCTCCGATGCGCTCAGGTTGCGGCCGAACTTCATCTGGCCCGTCGCGCAGAACGTGCACGTCAAGGGGCAGCCCGACTGCGAGGAGACGCAGATCGAGCGCCGGCCGTCTCTGTAGCGCATCAGCACGGCCTCGATCGGGCGGCCGTCCGCCGTACCGAGGAGCGCCTTGACCGTGCCGTCGCTCGCGCGCCGTTCCTCCTTGACCTCCAGCGTCGAGAACGGGACCTCGCGATGCAGCGTCTCGCGCAATGCCGCCGGTAGGTTCGTCATCTCCTCATAGCCCCCCGCGCCCTTCGCGGCCCATTCCCACACCTGGCGGGCGCGGAACGGCCGCTCGCCGTGCGCGGCGAGAGTCGTGTCTAGAAGCTCGAGGTCCATCCCCCTATGGTTGCAGCCGACCGCCTATGCGCCTTGCCAAGTACCTAGCCCACGCCGGGGTCGCCTCGCGCCGCGCGGCCGAGCAGATCGTGCGCGCCGGGCGCGTCACCGTCGCCGGGGAGCTCGTGCTCGACCCGGCCCTCGATGTCGATGAGCGCAGCGGCGTGGCCGTCGACGGTCGTCCGTTGGAGGGCACGGAGCGCAGGGTCGTCTACGCCGTCAACAAGCCGCTCGGGGTGCTCTCCACGGCGAGCGACCCCCATGGGCGGCAAACGGTCGTCTCGCTGCTCCCCGAAACAGGCGCGCGCCTCTATCCGGTCGGGCGCCTCGACGCCGACTCGACCGGGCTGATCCTGCTCACGAACGATGGGGAGCTTGCCCACAGGCTCACTCATCCGAGCTTCGAGGTGCCCAAGACGTATCGAGTAACGGTTCAGGGCGGGCCCATTGGGGAGCGGTCCCTGCGCGCGCTGTGCGAGGGCGTGATGCTCGAAGACGGGATGACCGCGCCCGCGCGCGTACGCCGTGTCCGCGCCGACACCCTGGAGATCACGATCCACGAGGGCCGCAACCGCCAGGTGCGCCGCATGTGCGACGCGGTCGGCCATCCCGTGCTGGCGCTGCGGCGCGTGGCGTTCGGGCCGTTGAAGCTGGGCGATCTGGCGCCCGGGGCGCACCGGCGTCTCAGCGAGGCCGAGGAGCGCAAGCTCCGGGCGCTCTGACACAATCGCCCGCCATGGGTCCTATGCCACAGCGCCTGTATGCAGTGCGGGGCGCGATCAGCGTGCACCACAACGACGCCAAGGACATCCTCGAGGCCACGACCGAGCTGATGAGCGCGATCATGGAGCGCAACGCGCTATCGCCCGAGAGCGTCGTCAGCTGCATCTTCACCGCCACCAACGACCTCAACGCCGAGTTCCCCGCGGTCGCGGCCCGTGCGCTCGGCTTCGAGCGCGTCCCGCTGCTCTGCGCCCGCGAGATCCCCGTCCCGCGCGCGCTCCCAAGGGTCATCCGGGTTTTGATTCACTATTACGCCGATGAGGGTCACGAGGCAAGGCACGTCTATCTCGGCGACGCGGCCGCTTTGCGAGCGGACCTCGGGGCGGCGCAGTAGAGGCGCGAGGGATCGCGTGAGCGGGTCAACCAAGTAGGAGCGATGAAGTTGGCGTGGAGCGCAGGACAGCTCGCAGGGCGGTTTGCATGTACGGCGACGATCGCCTGCGCCCTGCTCGGCGTGGGGGCCTCGTCCGCGTCGGCCGGGGCCGTTCCGCACCCGCGCGTCGGCAAACTGCCCGGTTATCCCGTCATCCGGGGCGTGATGCCTGTGCTCGCCACGCGCGCTGACGTCAGCGCGCACGAACAGCTCGTCCACGAATCGTTCGCCCAGGCCCGTGCCCAGGCGGGGTCGCGGACGGTGCGGCGCCCGCAGGACGACCGCCGAGCCGGACTCGGCGCGATGCGCGCGTTCAAAGGCACGCCCGTTCCCAACGAAGAACCGCTCGCCTCCTGCGAAGCGTTCGAAGAAGCGCTGTCGCTCATCACGCAGGACATGTGCTACCGCGGAGGGCCCGTGGTGCACGATCCGAAGATCCACCTCATCTTCTGGCAGGGAGAAGGCAGAGCCGGTACCAAGGAAGAACACGTACAGCCCTTCCCAGCCAAATATGAGGCGATCGTCAAGGAATACTTCGAACACCTCGTCCACGACAGCCATCTCTTCAGCAACGTGTTCGCCGTCGACCAACAGTACGGCGAAGAAAACAGCAAACGTGAATACGTGCCGGGCGAATACGCGATCGCCTCGCCCGTAGAAGCGCAGCCGGACACCAAACAGCTGTCTTCGTTGCTTCCAACTGAAGA
The DNA here is from genome assembly GCA_963714635.1 of uncultured Solirubrobacterales bacterium. Classification (GTDB taxonomy): domain Bacteria; phylum Actinomycetota; class Thermoleophilia; order Solirubrobacterales; family Solirubrobacteraceae; genus Palsa-744. The sequence goes on from CAVQPM010000004.1 coordinate 83,081, forward strand.
ATGCACGGATGGAAGCAAGTACTCCAAGGAAGGTCCCTGCCTCTTCGATAAACGCATCAAGGAAGAGGTAAAGACAATCGCGAAAACGGAAGAAGCCGGGCTCGGGAACATCTACGTCGTACTGACGCCTCCCGGCGTCGGGGAGTGCTTTGAAGAAGGCGAGTGCTCCTATCGCCAGTACTGCGCCTACCACGGCGACTTCGGCGGCTCCGGCAAGCAGCTGCAGGGGCAGACGCTGTACACGTACATGCCCTACGTCGGCGAAGTCGCCGGCTGCGACACGGGCGTTCACCCCAACGAAGCGTTCAGCAACGTCGAAGAAGAAGAAGCGGAAAAGCGCGGCGAACTGCTCGACGAAGGCGGGGACGCCGCGATCGACGTGCTCAGCCACGAGATCAACGAGACCGTCACCGATCCGATCGGCAGTCAATGCGACGAAGAAGTCCCCGGCAAATTGACCTGCGAGCTGAACGCCTGGACCGACGCGATCGGGCAGGAGGTCGGCGACAAGTGCCTTCCGCCCGAGACGACGATCGCCGGCCTAAACGGCATCTACGGCGAACCGTTCGTCGAAGGCCTGGGTGCGCGCTCGTACAACCAGGTGATCAACGGCGACCACTACTGGACCCAGCGCGAGTGGAGCAACGAAGCCGGCCTGTTCGAAGGGGCGTGCGTGCAGCAGGTGATCGAAGCTCGCGCGAGCGTCTCAGCGGGAGCCGCAGCAACCGTTCCCGTGAGATTTGACGGCTCGGAATCCGGTTTGCCCGGCGACCCGGCGACCTACTGGGTGTGGGACTTCGGCGACGGCGAAAAGGTCGGCACGTCGAGTCCCACCGTCTCTCACACCTACGCCAAGGCCGGCAAGTACTTTGCGACCTTGACCGCCTACGACGCCTTTGGCAGCTCGGCGTGGACAGCCGGGTTCGTCGAAGTGGGCGCGGCGCCGCCTGCGCCCGCACCGCCTGCGCCCGTCGTCAACACCGTCACGGTCGCGACGCCCACGCCCCCCGTGCTCAAGTACACGGCCGCGCAGATGGCGAAGCTGCTCGGTCTGCCACAGAACGGCAGGACGCTTTTCGGGCTCGGAACGATGGACCTTGGCAAAGCCGAATGCCCGCCGGCGTGCGAAGTCACGTTGAAGATGTACGCCAAGGTTAAGACCGTCTCGCACAAACGTCGCGTCACCAAGCTCGTACTCGTCGGCCAAGCTCGACGCCACGGCATGCCCAAGGGAGCGGTGTTCGTGCGCTTCGTGCCGGGCGTCCTGGGGGAACTGCTGCTCTCGCTGAACGCCAAAGGTCGCGCGCTGCTGCGCAAGGATCGTGCGCTCGCCTGCAAGCTAGTCGTGTCCGTCGAAGGCCAGGAAGGCGGCAGCTGGACGATCACGCGCTCGCTGAAGCTCAAGCGCTGAGTCGCCACAATAGGCGGACGATGGCAATCGAGTTCTCAGAGCGCATCTCCCGCATCCCCGTCTATCCGGCCGCGGGCGGGTATGCCGAGCTGGCGCCCAGGGTGCGGCTCGCGTCGAATGAGACGCCCTGGCCGCCGCTGCCCGCGGTGATCGAGGCGATACAGCGGGCGCTGCCCAGTCTCAACCGCTATCCCGACCCCACCAACTCGCTGCTCAAGCAGCGCCTGTCCGAGCGCTACGACGTCCCCGTCTCGCGGATCGCGATCGGCAACGGCTCCTGCGACATCCTGCTCGCGGCCGGCGAGGTCCTGCTCGAGCCGGGCGCCGAGCTCGTGCACGCGTGGCCCGCGTTCTCGGTCTATCCCCATCTCTCCGCCGCCTCCGGCGCGCGCGCCGTGACGGTCCCGCTCGACGCATCCGAGCGCCACGACCTGCAGGGGATGTTGCGCGTCCTCACCGCCGCAACGCGCCTTGTGATCGTCAACAACCCCAACAACCCCACCAGCACAGCGCTGCCCCTGCATAGCATCGCCGACTTCCTCGCCGAGGTGCCGCGTCACATCTGCGTGATCCTGGACGAGGCCTACATCGAGTTCAACCTGCTCGACGATCCCGACGCCTCGATCGCGCTGCTCGATCACCACCCCAATCTCGTGCTTCTGCGCACCTTCTCCAAGGTCTACGGCCTGTGCGGCCTTCGCGTCGGCTTCGCGCTGTGCGGCTCCGACGATTTTCCCCGCGCGGTCGACCAGGTTCGCCAGCCGTTCTTCTGCAACGCCGTCGCCCAGGCCGCCGCGGTCGAGGCACTCGCCCACCAGGACGCCGTCACCGAGCGCGTCACACGCACGATCGCCGAGCGCATCTCGGTCGACGAGCGCCTGCGCGCCCTTGGCATCGAGCCGGCCGAGTCGCAGGCCAACTTCTGCTGGTTCTCGCTCGGCGAGAACGATCCCCAGCAGGCGGGAGAGCGTGAGGCGCAGATCATGCGGGGGCTCGCCGAGCGCGGCGTGCTCGTGCGCGGCGGGGGCGCCCTGGGCAAGCCCGGCGCCCTGCGCGTAACGTACGGAACATCCGAAGAGAACGCGATCTTCCTCGCCGCGCTTGAGGAAGTCCTGTGAAGTTGCTACAAACCTCCTAGACGATCATGCAGACGACCGCTCCCACATCCGCATGTGCCCGCACGGCGTACCGGTCGTCTTATCGCGCTTGGCGATTTAGCTAGGCGCTTCGGCCTACCTCCACGCGTGAGCGGAGGTCACCAAGGCCGCGTCGGGTCCCCACGGGGCGAGCGCCTACTCGAGCTGGACTCACGATCGATCTGTACTTGAAAGGATGAACGGATGATGATCGTCATGAAGGAGACCGCCACCGAGGAGGAGATCGAGGCGGTCATAGACAAGATCGAGCGGGCGGGCGCCGTCCCGCACCGAAGTCGCGGGGCCCGCGTGACCGTCATAGGGGCGATCGGCGACGTCGAGCAGGACGCGAGCGTCGAGAGCATCGGCCTGGAGGGCCAGCCCGGCGTCGATCGCGTCGTGCCGATACTCAAGCCCTACAAGCTCGCCTCCTCCCAGTTCCGCCATGGGGAGCGGACGGTGCTCGACATCGGTGGCCGCAAGGTCGGCGGCGAGCACTTCGCTTTGATCGCCGGTCCCTGCACGGTCGAATCACGCGAGCAGGTGCTCGCCACCGCCGATGTCGTCAAGGACGCGGGCGTGGCGATGTTCAGAGGCGGCGCCTACAAGCCGCGCACATCACCCTACGCCTTCCAGGGGCTCGGCCAGGAGGGTCTTCGCCTGCTCGCCGAGGCCAAGGAGCGCACCGGCCTGCCGATCGTCACAGAGCTGATGGACGCGCGCGATCTCGAGCCGGTGCTCGAGGTGGCCGACGTGATTCAGGTCGGCGCGCGCAACATGCAGAACTTCCCGCTGCTGGCCGAGATCGGGCGCTCCGGGCGCCCCGCGCTGCTCAAGCGCGGTCTCTCGGCGACGCTCGATGAATTGCTCATGGCCGCTGAGTACATCCTCAAGGAAGGCAACCCGAACGTGATGCTCTGCGAGCGCGGGATCAAGACGTTCGAGACCTCCTACCGCGTCACGCTCGACCTGCAGGCGGTGCCTGTGCTCAAAGAGCTCTCCCACCTGCCGGTGATCGTCGACCCGAGCCACGCGGCCGGACGGCGCTCACTCGTCGGGCCGATGTCGCTCGCCGCTGCCGCCGCCGGTGCGGATGGGATCATCGTCGAGGTGCACCCCAACCCCGACGAGGCCCTCTGCGACGGCCCGCAGGCCCTGCTGGCCGACGACTTCGCCGACTACGCGGCGGCGGTCGAGCGCGCCGCCACGCTCGCGGGGAAGGTCTTCTCCAACGCGTGAAGCTCGCGGTGCTCGGGGTCGGGCTGATCGGGGGCTCCATCGGCCTGGCCGCACGCCGCCGCGCAGGCGGGGGGGCGGGAATCCATGTCACCGGCTATGACCCGGACGCGAGCGCGCTCTCTGCCGCCCTCGACGCGGGCGCAATCGACAGCTCGGCAGACGCCGTGGCGGATGCGGTGCGCGACGCGGACATCGTGTTCGTTGCGGCGCCCGTCGGCGTCCTGCCGAAGCTCATAGGGGAGGCATTGAGCGCCGCCGGGCCCGCGTGCGTCGTCAGCGACGTCGGCTCGACCAAGCTGGCCGTGGTCGATGCGACCTGCGACCCGCGCTTCATCGGCGGCCACCCGCTCGCCGGCGCTGAGACCGCCGGTGTTGCCAACGCGCGCGAAGATCTGTTCGATGGGGCTGTCTGGTATCTGGTTCCGGGCCCGGAGACAGCCCGTGCGTCAATCGAGCGTGTCAGCGCGGTGGTGAAGCAGCTCGGTGGCACACCGGCGATAGTCGACGCGGTGACGCACGATCGTCTCATGGCATGCGTGTCGCATCTGCCGCACGTGATCGCCAACGTGCTCGTCGACGAGACGGCGGGGGCATTGTTCACCGCGCCCGACGACGTTCGTCCGCATGTCTTCGGCGTGGGGCCGAGCTTTCGCGACGCGACCCGGGTCGCGGGAGCCAACGCCGCGATCTGGACAGACATCTATATGTCGAATCGCGCGGCGCTCATCGAGGCGATCGACGAGGCGGTCGCGCGCCTGCAGGAGGTTCGATCCATGCTCGCGAAAGCTGACCCAGCGGCGCTGCGTGCATGGTGCGAGCGCGCCCAGGGGCAACGGGACGCTCTGCGTCAGATGACCGCGTCGGGTTCATAGGAGCGGGCGCGATGGACATACGCTTCGAGCCCTCTCGCGGGCTGGTCGGAGAGCTGACCGCCCCCGCCGACAAGTCGATCTCCCACCGGGCGGCCCTGCTCGGCGCGATGGCGGCCGAGCCGGTGCGCATCGAGAACTACCTGCACTCGGCCGACACGGACTCCACGCTCGCCGCGATCCAAGCGCTCGGCGCGCTCGTCCAGGAGCGCGACGGCGTCGTCACGGTGCGAGGGACCGGCCTGCGCGAGGCGCGCGAGCCCGGCGGCCCGATCGACGTCGGCAACGCCGGGACCCTCATGCGCCTGCTGCCGGGCTGGCTCGCAGCCCAGGAGGGCCGCTCCTTCACGCTTGACGGCGACGAGTCGATCCGCCGCCGTCCCGTGGATCGCATAGCCGAGCCGCTGCGCCTGATGGGCGCGCGCGTCGATGCCCGCGACGGCCGCTTCGCCCCGTTCACCGTGCACGGCGATCGCCTGCACTCGATCTCCTACGAGCTGCCCGTCGCAAGCGCCCAGGTCAAGTCGTGCATCCTGCTCGCCGCGCTCGCCGCCGATGGGGCCACCACGGTCGGTGAGCCGGCACGCAGCCGCGACCACACCGAGCGGATGCTCCTGCGCTCGGGGGTGAGCATCCACCGCAACGGCAAGCACGTCACCGTGGTGAATGCGGACGAGCTCGTGCTCGACCGCGTCATCGTGCCCGGCGATCCCAGCTCGGCGGCGTTCGCGATCGCGGCGTGCGTGCTCGTCCCCGGCTCCCGCCTGCTTGTCCGCGGCCTCGGCGCCAACTGGACGCGTACAGGCTTCCTGCGCATCCTGCGGCGCATGCGCGGCATCGTGGTGGGCGAGCTGGAGAACGAGAGTGGCGAGCTGCTCGCCGAGGAGCCGATCTGCGACCTCGACATCGCCTACGGCTCGCTCGAGGGGACCTACGTGGATCCCGAGGAGGTCCCCCTTGCGATCGACGAGCTTCCGCTGGTCGCTCTGCTCGGCTGCTTCGCCGAAGGAGAAACGCTCGTGCGCGGCGCCTCCGAGCTGCGCGTCAAGGAGTCCGACCGCATCGAGACCGTTGTCGAGGGCCTGCGCGGCCTCGGCGCCGACATCGAGGCGACTCACGACGGCTTTGCCGTGACCGGTGCGGGCGGCCTGCGCGGCGGCGTCATAGACGCCGCCGGCGACCACCGTCTCGCGATGATGGGCGCCGTCGCCGGCCTCGCTTCGCGCGAGGGGGTCACCGTCAGAGGCATGCAGGCGGCGGACGTCTCCTACCCCGGCTTCGTCGAGGACATCCGGGCGCTAAGCCGCTGATGGCGGGCCTCTCCTCATGCTGATCGCGATCGATGGGCCGGCCGGGGCGGGCAAGTCGACCGTCTCGCGCGCGCTTGCCCGCAGGCTCGGCTTCACCTATCTCGACAGTGGGGCGATGTATCGCTGCGTGGGGCTGCTCGCACTCGAGTGGCCGCGAGATGATCCCGCCGATCTGGCGGATGCATGCCAGATCGAGCTGGGCGACGGCGCGGCGGGCGCGGCCCCACCGGCACGGGCGGGCGATCGTGGAGCCGGCAGGCAGCGCATCCTGCTCGACGGACGCGACGTCACAGACGCGATCCGGGTGCCCGAGGTGTCCGAGGCCGCCTCCCGCGTCGCGGCGGACCCCGGTGTGCGCGAGGCGCTCGTCGCCAAGCAGCGCAGTCTCATCGCCGCCGGCGACTGGGTGGCTGAGGGGCGCGACATCGGCACCGTCGTCGCCCCGGACGCCGAGCTGAAGATCTATCTCGATGCCGACCCTTCCGAGCGGGCCCGGCGGCGCGCGGCCGAGCTCGGAGCCGACCAGTCCATCGTGCTCGCCGAGCAGACCCTTCGCGACGAGCGCGACTCCACTCGCGCTCACAGCCCGCTGCAGGCCGCTCCCGGGGCGATCGTGCTCGACACGACCGGATTGTCCGTCGAGGAGGTCGTCGAGCGGATTGCGGTCATACTCGACCGATGATGAAGGTCGCCATAGTCGGCTATCCCAACGTGGGGAAGTCCTCGCTCGTGAACCGGCTCTCCGGCTCGCGCGAGGCCGTCGTGCACGAGCGCCCGGGGGTTACGCGCGATCGCAACGAGATCGAGTGCGAGTGGGGCGGGCGCACGTTCACGCTGATCGACACGGGCGGCGTCGACTTCGCCGACGAGGATCCCCTGTCGGGCTCGATCCGCGAGCAGGCGAGCGCCGGGCTGGCGGATGCTCGGGTCGCGGTGCTCGTCGTGGACGCTCGCGCGGGGGTGCGCCCGGGCGACGAGGAGATGGCCGATCTGCTGCGCCGCTCGCCGCTGCCGGTGATCGTGGCCGCCAACAAGTGCGATTCCGCCTCCGATCTGCCGCTCGCCGCCGAGTTCCATCGCCTCGGGCTGGGAGAGCCGCTCGCGGTCTCCGCCGTTCAGGGCCTCGGCTCGGGAGACCTGCTCGACCGGATCGTCGAGCTGCTTCCGCTCGATGAGGAGGTTGAGGAGGATGAGGACGTCGTCCGGCTCGCCGTCATCGGCCGCCCCAACGTCGGCAAGTCCTCGCTCGTCAACCGCTTCCTCGGCGAGCAGCGCGTGATCGTCTCAGAGCACGCCGGCACGACCCGCGACGCGATCGACACGCAGTTCCAGATCGATGGCCGCCGAGTCGTGCTGATCGACACCGCCGGGATGCGCCGCCAGTCGAAGGTGTCGGATTCCATCGAGTACTACACCACCCTTCGCTCTCAGCGGGCGGCAGAGCGGGCGGACGTCGCGCTCGTCGTCTGCGACGCCACCGACGGGGTCACCTCGCAGGATCTGCGAGTCGCCGAGCTCGCGATGAAGGCCGGCTGTGCGACCGCGATCGTTCTCAACAAGTGGGACCTCCACGAGGGCGATGAGCGCGACCTCGACCACGAGCGTGCGCGCGTCGCCGAGAAGCTTCGCCTCAGGCCGCGCGTGCTCACGGCCAGCGCGAAGACGCCTCGCAACATCTCGCGGCTCCTCTCAGAGGCGCTCACGCTCGCCGATCGCGCCCGCGGGCGCATCCCCACCCCGGAGCTCAACCGCTTCCTCGCCGAGGCCGTCCAGGCGCGCCAGCCGCCCGTCGGCACGCGTCGCGGCTCGAGCCAGCATCGTCTCAAGCTGATCTACATGGCCCAGATCGGCGAGCGCCCGCCGCGCTTCGCGATCCAGGTGAATTCCCGCGCGCGCATCACGCGCGACTATGCCTACTTCCTGGAGAACCGCCTGCGCGCCCGCTACGGCATGGACGGCGTGCCGCTGATCATCGATTTCGTCGAGCGCGACGGCCGTTCACGAGGCTCTCGCGCGCGAGCCGCATAGAACCCCAATAGACTCTGCGCACCCTCTCACCCGACCGTGGAGCCGATCTTCCAGACATGAGCCACCATTCCGACAGCGAGTTCCTGTTCACCTCCGAGTCGGTCACGGAGGGCCATCCCGACAAGATCGCCGACCAGATATCGGACGGCGTGCTCGATGCGGTGCTTGCCGACGATCCCTACGGCCGCGTCGCGTGCGAGACGCTCGTCAACACCGGTCTGATCGTCGTGTCCGGTGAGATCTCCACGGACACCTACGTCGACATCCAGCAGATCGCGCGCGAGACGGTCCGCCGCATCGGCTACGACAACGCCGCCTACGGCTTCGACTGCGACACGTGCGCGGTCATCAACGCGATCGACAAGCAATCGCCCGACATCGCCCAGGGGGTCGACGCCGCGTATGAGACGCGCCACGAGCCGGGCGACGAAGACGAGCTCGACATCGCCGGCGCCGGCGACCAGGGAATGATGTTCGGCTACGCCACCAATGAGACCGAGGAGCTGATGCCACTCCCGATCTCGCTCGCCCACAAGCTCGCCAAGCGTCTCGCGGAGGTGCGCAAGGGAGAGGTCGTGCCCTACCTGCGCCCGGACGGCAAGACCCAGGTGACGGTGCGCTACCAGAACGGACGTCCCGTGGAGATCGAAAAGATCCTCATCTCCACCCAGCACGCCGACGGAATCGACTCGGAGAGCCTCATCAAGCCCGACCTGTTCGAGCACGTCCTGCACCCTGTGCTCCCGGCTGAGCTCTACGACGAGAAGAAGCTGATGAAGAACTTCCTCGTCAACCCCACCGGGCGCTTTGTGATCGGCGGCCCGATGGGCGACTGCGGTCTCACCGGGCGCAAGATCATCGTCGACACCTACGGCGGCATGGCCCGTCACGGCGGCGGCGCCTTCTCCGGCAAGGACCCCTCCAAGGTCGATCGCTCAGCCGCCTACGCCGCCCGCTGGGTTGCCAAGAACATCGTCGCGGCCGGCCTCGCCGACCGCGCCGAGGTCCAGGTCGCCTACGCGATCGGGGTGGCCCATCCCGTGTCGGTCATGGTCGAGACGTTCGGCACCGAGAAGATCGGCCGTGCCCAGATCGCGCAGCTCGTCGACGAGCACTTCGATCTGCGCCCCGGCGCCTTCCGCGAGGAGCTGCGGCTGCACCGCCCGATCTACCAGAAGACCGCCGCCTACGGTCACTTCGGCCGCGACGACCACGACTTCACCTGGGAGCGCACCGACAAGGCCGACGCTTTGCGCGAGGCCGCGGGCCTGGAGGCCGGCGCCGCCGCATAACTGGGAGTGCCTCTGGGCGGCGCCATACTGCGTCATCCCTCCCTCATGTGCTGAGCACACCGCGGTCGGTGCGTCCTTGTCTGTCTTGCCCAGGGACCCTCCCAGTGCCTTGGCGTATGACGGTCCGGCGTCGTCTTTAGTCTGACGGGGTGTCCGGCATAGTCCAGGTCGAGCCGATGACGACGGCCCGCGCGTTGCGCGGGCCGTTTGACTACAGGCTGCCCGAGGAGCTGCGCGGGGACGTGGTCATCGGCTCGATGCTCGTCGTCCCGTTCGGCAGGCGCAAGCTGCTCGGGGTGGTCACCGGTCTCCTCGACAGCAGCGAGGTCTCAGAGGATCGGCTGCTCGCTCCCATCCGAGCGCTCGAGCTCGGCGTGCCTGTCGATCTCGTGGCGCTCGCCGAGTGGCTAGCAGCGGAGTACTGCTCCACGCTCGCGCGGGCTCTGGCGCTCGTGCTTCCGCCCAGCGCGACTCGTCGCCTCAGCGGACGCAAGCGTCGCGTCGCTCCGGCGGCCCCGGTGAACGTGCAGGTTGGATCGCGCTCTCCGGCGCCTCCCGAGCTCACCGACGAGCAGCGTCTGGCGGTCTCGGATATCGACACGGCGCTGAGTGGCGACGGTTTTCAGATGCGCCTGCTCGCCGGGATCACCGGCTCGGGCAAGACCGAGGTGTACCTGCGCGCGGCCGCACACGCGCTCGAGCAGAGTCGCGGCGCGATCGTGCTCGTTCCCGAGATCGCGCTCACCCCCCAGATCGTCGGGCGCTTCAGCGAGCGCTTCGGTGACACGGTGGCGGTGCTGCACTCCCGCCTCACCGTCGCCCAGCGGCGCGAGCAGTGGCGCCGGCTGCGAGTCGGCGAGGCACGCGTGTGCGTCGGGCCGCGCTCGGCCGTGTTCGCTCCGATCGAGCGCCTAGGCCTGATCGTCGTCGACGAGGAGCACGACCCCTCCTACAAGCATGAGGGCGACCCCCGCTACGACGCGCGCACGGTGGCCGAGCGCCGCGCGCGCGACTGCGGCGCGCTGCTGTTGCTGGGCAGCGCCACCCCCCGTCCGGAGAGTGTCCACGCCGCGGGAGCGTCCCTCGCCGATGGGCATCCTCGGCCGGTGGGGAGCAGTGCGGGGATGCTGCGCCTTACGCGGCGCGTCGACGGCCGGCCGCTACCGAGCGTTCAGGTGCTCGACATGCGCGAGCAGTCCCACGGCCTGCATCCCGTCACCGCGCAGGCGCTTGCCGACGTGCGCGCGGCGCGCGCCAAGGCGATCGTCCTACTCAACCGCCGCGGCTGGTCGAACTTCCTATCGTGTCGATCCTGCGGACAGGTCTGGAGCTGTCCGCAGTGTGACGTGGCGCTCGTGCTTCACCGTGGCGGCGGCTATCTCGCCTGCCATCACTGCGGGTATTCCGAGCCCGTCCCACAGCGCTGTGCGTGCGGCTCGGCCTCGGTCGCGCGTCATGGCGCCGGTACAGAGCGCGTCCAGCACGAGCTTGCCGCCGCGCTCGACCACGGGGAATTCCCCGTCTTTAGACTCGACGCCGACACGATCGGGTTGGAGCGCAGCGCAGGCGGCGGAGTCGGCGCGCTGCTGCGCCGCTTCGAGCAGGCCTCGAGCGGCGTTCTCATCGGAACCCAGATGGTCGCCAAGGGCCACGACTTCCCCGACGTTGCGCTCGGCGTGGTGCTCGACGCCGACGCGACACTGCGCTTCCCGGACTTCCGCGCCGAGGAGCGGACGTTCGCGCTCGTCGCCCAGCTCGCCGGCCGCGTCGGGCGCGGCCGCACCGGGCGCGTGCTCGTACAGACGATCGCTCCCGACGCCCGCTCGATTCTCCACGCCGCCAACCACGACAGCGACGGCTTCCTCGCGGGCGAGCTCGAGCGCCGCGCCGCGCTGCTCTACCCGCCGTTCTCGAGCCTTGTGCGGATCGTGTGCGCCGCGGAGCAGTCCGCTCGCGCTCGCGCGGCGGCCATCGCGATCCACACGAAGCTTGGTTTGCTACGCAGGACGGCCGATGAGCAAGAGAGGCAAGGACGTACCCCTTCGGGGCACAGGCAGGTCGGTGGCGTGCTTGGTACGCGAGCGACCGAGGACGCAGCATCGCGCAGCTCAGCGGCCGTCCTGGGGCCCGCCGCGCTTTTCAAGCTGCGTGGCCGTGAGCGCCAGGTGCTCGTCGTCAAGGCGCTCCCCGCGAGCCGCTCACAGCTCATAAGCCATGTCAACGAGGCCGTCCAGCGTGTCGCGGACGCGCGCGAGCACGCCGGCGTCGCCTTCAGCGTCGATGTCGACCCGCAGTAGGCCCCATCCAGCAAGCGTCCTACACTGATCGGCTGTGAGCGACCAGGAATTGGACGTCGAGGTTGAGCCCGAGGAGGGCGCGCCCGCCGCGACCGAGCTCGATGCCGAGACGCGTGCGCGCCGCGACGCCGCGCTGCGCCACGTGCGCAAGTTCGGCGACCCCGTCCTGCGCACGACCGCGCTCCCCGTCGACCGCTTCGATTCGGCGCTCAGCGCGGAGATAGAGCGCATGGGCGAGCTGATGCACGACGCGCTCGGTATCGGCCTGGCGGCAACGCAGCTGGGCGTGCTCCACCGAGTGCTCGTCTACCGCGCCTACGCCGATGACCCGATCACGGCGCTCGTCAACCCCGTGCTCGAATGGTCCTCGGATGAGACGGAGATCGCGGAAGAGGGATGCCTCAGCCTTCCGGGCGTCCACGTCGAGGTGGAGCGACCCGCGCGGGTGCGTGTCCGTGCGCTTGACGGCGCCGGAAAGGAGATCCTCGTCGAGGCTGAAGAGCTCGAGGCCCGCGTCATACAGCACGAGATGGACCACCTCGAAGGCATCCTCATCCTCGACCGCATCTCCCGCGAGCAGCGCAAGGAGGCGATGCGCGCGATGCGCGAGGCGGCGATGGAGGCGAGCGCGGCGTAGCGTTGCCGGGCGAAGCCGCGCGTCGGTGGGCCTGCGTGGCGACGCCGCGTAACGGCGGGTGCTGCGTGGCGACTGGAGGCGGGGGAGGACCCGTACGCTCTGCTGATCCATGCGCACCGTTTTCCTTGGCACATCCCAGTTCGCTTCAGCGGTGCTCGAACGGCTGGCCGGCGGCGCCGAGAGCGCTGGTGCGGGCCCTCACCGGCCTGTGCTCGTCCTCACGCGCCCCGACAGACCCGCGGGGCGCGGTCGCAAGCTGCAGGCGCCCGCGGTCGCGGACACGGCGCGCAGGCTCGGCATAGAGCTCGCCCAGCCCGAGAACGTCAATGACGCGGGCGCGCGCGAGCTGATCGCACGGGCCGAGCCCGACGCGCTGGTCGTCTGCGCGTTCGGCGCGCTCATAAAGGAACCGCTCCTGTCCGAACACGAGATGCTCAATCTGCACCCCTCCCTGCTGCCGCGCTGGCGCGGCGCAGCCCCGATCGAGCGCGCGATCATGGCCGGCGACAGCGAGACGGGCGTGTCGATCATGCGCCTCACCGCCGGCCTGGACAGTGGGCCGGTATGCGCGCTAGCACGAGAGGCGATCCAGTCGCACGACACCTACGGCTCGCTCGCACCGCGACTGGCGCGCCGAGGATCGGAGCTGCTCACCGGCGTGCTCGATGCGATCGAGCAGGGCCAGCCGCCCGCGTTCGCCGAGCAGGACGAGCAGCATGCCACCTACGCCGAGAAGATCACCGCCGCCGATCGTCTGCTCGACCCGTCCCGGCCCGCGGTCGAGCTGGAGCGGGTCGTGCGGGCGCTCTCACCCCACATCGGCGCGCGAGTCGCGCTCAGCGATGGCCAGATGCTCGGCGTGCTGCGGGCCGAGCCGCACAGCGGCTCATGTGATGCCGTCAACGGCGGGGTGACAGACCGGGCGAGGCGGGGCGTGTTCGCAAGCGATGGCCGGCTGCGGCTCGGTTGCGTGGACGGCGCGCTGGAGCTGCTCGTCGTCCAGCCTCCCGGCAAGCGCCCGATGGAGGCCGCCGCCTTTCTTCGCGGGCACGGGTTGCCCGTGTGATGGGGCCGCGCAGCCAGACCGGCCGCGGCGGCTCGGAGGGCGTGGACCGGCGCTCGCGTCCAGCGGGTCAGGGCGGCGGCCCGGCGCCCGCGCGGCGCTGCGCCTATGCGGTGCTGCGACGGGTGTTCGAGCAGGGGGCCTACGCCGATCGCGCGCTGCAGGGGGAGGCCCGCGAGCTCGACTCGCGCGACAGGGCGCTCGCGATGCGCCTGGCCTACGGGACGATCCAGCGTCGCGGGACGCTCGACCACGTGATCGAGCGGCTGGCCGGCCGACCGCCTGCGCAGCTCGACGCACCCGTGCTCGCGGCGTTGCGACTCGGGCTGTATGAGCTGCTCTATACATCCGGCGCGCCCGACCACGCGATCGTCGCCGACGCCGTGGAGCTTTCCAAGCGCGCGGGACGCTCCGGCCACGGCCTCGTCAACGCCGTGCTGCGCCGGGCGGCACGCGAGGGCGCGCAAGCCCAGTTGCGAGACCTGCGTGACGACACGCCCGAGCACGCCGCCGTCATGCACTCCCACCCGGAGTGGATCGCTCGGATGTGGTGGGATGAGCTCGGCGTCGAGCAGGCCCGCGCGTTGATGGACGCCGACAACGAGCCGGGCGAGCTGGCGCTGCGCGTCAACTCCTTGCGGGCTGTGGTGGCTGCTGAGGCCGGCGGGACGGGCGAGCAGCCGCGCATCCGCACCACTTCTGTGGCGGCCGAGCTGGGCATCGCTTCGCATACCGATCCGGAGCTCCCCGAGGCGCTCGTGCTCGACGCTCCCTTCGACCTGCACCGCTCGCCGGCGTGGCGTGAGGGCAGGGTGCTTGCCCAGTCGCGCGCCGCGATGCTCGTCTCGCGCGTGCTCGACCCCCAGCCGGGCGAGCGAATACTCGACCTGTGTGCCGCGCCGGGTGGCAAGACCACCCACATCGCCGCGCTCATGCAAAACCAGGGAGTGCTCGTCGCCGTCGAGCGCAACGCAAAGCGCGCGTCGGAGCTGCGCGACACGGCCCGCCGGCTCGGCGCGGACATCGTGCGCGTCGAGGTCTCAGACGCCGCCCTCCCGCGGGCCGAGGGAGCAGTGTATGACCGTGTCCTTGTCGACCCGCCCTGCTCAGGGCTCGGCACGCTCGCTGCCCACCCCGACCTGCGCTGGCGCGTCACGCCCGAGCAGATCGCCGAGATGGTCAAAGATCAGTCCGCGATCCTTGCCGCCGGCGCCCTGGCGCTGCGACCGGGGGGCGTCCTCGTTTATTCCACATGTACGATCTCTGCCACGGAGAATGAGCTTCAGGTGGAACGATTCCTCAATCACGAATCCGCTTTCGCGCTCGACGATCTCGCGCGCGAGCACCCGGCGCACGTCCACGCACGCTCTCCGCGGACACTCTTGACGACGGCGCCCCGCGACCGTACAGCGGGGTTCTTCATCGCTCGCATGCGGCGGGTAGCGCCATCCGACGAGGGTAGGGTGTGAGCGATGCAGGATGATGATCGTTCCCAGTCGATCAACCTCGGCCCGCTCTGCCCTCATTGCTCGGAGCCGTGGCTTCGCCCGACCAACCTTCCCGGCCGCTACCGCTGCGTCTACTGCCTGCACCGCTTCGAGCTGGCGTCGGTCTGTCCGAACTGCGGCGAGCATTCGACGATCGTGCGCATGAGCTCCACCGCGATCATGAAGTGCAACGCATGCGGGGACAGCATGCTGATGCCAATCTGAGTCGCGCATGGCGGCGCCTGGCTGTGTCCTCGGTCGCTCATGTGCCAAGCACACTTCGCTCCCTGCGTCCGTGCCAGGCTTGCCCTGCGCGACTCAGATGATCGGATTGGCGTCCGGCCGATCGGGCAGGATGCGCGCGTGAGCAACGAGCTTCTGCATAGCATGCGGGTCGAGCCTTCGATCCTCTCCGCCGACTTCGCGCGCCTGGGCGCGCAGGTCCAGACGGTGCTCGACGCGGGCGCACGTATCATCCACGTGGACGTCATGGACGGCCACTTCGTTCCACCGATCACGATCGGGCCGCTGGTCGTCTCGGCGCTGCGCGAGCAGGCCGACAGCGCCGGGGCGCTGCTGGATGTGCACCTGATGATCGAGCGCCCGGAGCGCCACGTGGCCGACTTCGTGAAGGCCGGTGCGAACTCGATCACCCTTCACGCCGAGGCGACGCCTCACGTGGCATATGCCATCGACCTGGTGCGCGACGCGGGCGCGTCGGTGGGCCTGGCGATCAATCCCGCCACACCGGTTGGTGCATTCGCCGAGGTCGCTCGATCGATCGACGTCGCGCTGTGCATGACCGTCAACCCCGGCTGGGGAGGTCAGGCCTTCATCGGGCACTCGCTGGAGAAGATCGAACGCCTGCGCCACATCGTCGGCGACGAGGTGGCGGTGCAGGTGGACGGCGGGATCGACCCCGACACGGCCCCTGGCTGCCGCAAGGCCGGCGCCAACCTTTTTGTCGCCGGCTCCGCCGTGTTCGGCGCTCCCGACCCGGCCGAGGCCTACCGGGCGATCGTGGAGGCTGCCGGCGCCGTCTGAGTATGGGCGGGAACGTTGCGCCCGCCGCGCCGGTAGAGGACGGCGAGCATCAGCGCAAGCAGGCCGGTCGCTCCCAGGTAGCCGATCTCGGTGCGCAGCAGTTCTTCTGAGACGAGCGGCGTGAGCATCCATATGACGAACGCGACCGCCGCCACGATCCAGCAGGCCGCCGCAGCGCGTGCCTTGTCGCGCGCGAGCGCGGCCTGGTTGAGCGCGCCCGACGCGAGGTGCATCCCCATGCCCAGTCCGATGAGCGCGAGGCCCACGCGCGGGTAGGAGAACGACTGCCCGAAGAGGGCTTTCATGACCGGTGGTCCGATCGCCAGCAGACCCAGTGCCACCGCCGCGGCGAAGGCGGCGATCGCGAGCACCGTCACGCGGATCGCGCGTGAGAACGCGTCGTGTCCCGATGTCGCCTCCAGGCCCGTCAGGTGGGGCAGCAGCGAGGTCTGGATCGCCTGGAACAGCTGCAGTGGCGCGCGCGCGATCAGCAGCACGTTGAAGACGATCCCTGCGAGCGCGGGGCTGGCCGAGGTGACGTCGACCGTGAGCACCGCCGCGTTGAGCAGCGTCTGCTCAGAGAGCATGACTCCGGAGACGGCGAACGCGAAGCCCGACCCGCGCCTCAGCGAGAGCTCGTCGGCCGCGACGGCCTCCTCGACGCTCTCGGTGCCCGGCCCGGCGAGCGCCGCGTCGAGCTCCTCCATCTCCGGGGCGCCGCGCCGCGCGCCGGAGTGCTTTGCGAACGCGGCGGGCACGACAACGAGTGAGACGAACGGCGCCGCGGCGATGCCGAGCGCAACCGCCGTCTGGCCGGAGGCCAGGCCGAGCGCGACCGCCAGCGCGAAGCACAGCCGCGAGAACGATTCGATTAGCACCAGCCCGCCGAACAGGCCGAAGTACTCGTGTCCGGCCAGCCAGCCGCGCGCGAAGTAGCTGGCGGCATAGGCGAGTGTGCCCACGACCAGTACCCAGTACAGCGTGGCGTAGTGGTCGAACACGTCGTCGATGAGCGGTTCGCGCAGCGCCAGTGCGGCGATCAGGAAGATGAGCGCGAAGCCGCCCTGGATCGCGATCGGGACGCGCACCGAGTGTTGCGCGTAACCCCTTGCACGGCGATCGGCGATCGTGCGCGAGAGCAGCTGTTCGATCGGCCGGTAGATGACCGAGATGATCACGAACATGATCGACCACAGCAGGTCCAGGCGCTTGGCGGACACTTCGCCGAGCACATGGCTGGCGATCGAGAAGTAGGCGAACGT
Organism: uncultured Solirubrobacterales bacterium; assembly: GCA_963714635.1. GTDB lineage: Bacteria > Actinomycetota > Thermoleophilia > Solirubrobacterales > Solirubrobacteraceae > Palsa-744. The sequence continues at coordinate 100,156 of CAVQPM010000004.1, forward strand.
CAGGATGCCGGTGGCGGCGATCCCGATGGAGAGGATGCGCGCTCCGCTTCCGTAGCCAGAGGGACGCTGGGCGGCGCGATACTGCGTCCTCGGTCGCTCGCGTGCTGAGCACGCCACGCTCCCTGCGTCCTTCACCAACGGCTTCGCCGTCGGTGCCGGCTTGCCCGTCGCCCCTCTGCGGGGCGGTGGGTTAGAGCCGGACAAGCAGCATCGTCCAGGGGAACGGCGAGCGCGCCTGCGCCACCTCCCCGTAGCGCGACAGCAGCTCCACGAAAGAGCGCCTCGACCAGTGGTTGAGGTGGCCGGGCGTGTTGCCGAGATCGCGAATATATGCGCCGCGGGCCATGTTGAGCATCCGCCACAGCGGCTCGCGCGGAACCGAGACGAGCAGGTGGCTCTGGGCGCAGCGGGCCATCTCCGAGAGCGTGTGCTCGGGGTCGGGGACGTGCTCGAGCACCTCGATCGCGCTCGCCATGTCGAACTCGTCCTCAGCGAACGGCAGGTTCTCGGCGCGCATCACCCGGTATTCGAGATTGGGCGCCTTGCGCTCAGACCATCCCGCCTGGATGGAGGGCTCCTCAAGATCGATTCCCACGATCCGCGCCTGCGGCAGGTCCTTGGCCCAGCGGTGCACGAGCACGCCCTCGCCGCATCCCACGTCGAGCAGCGAGTGCGGGTCGGCGGCGTTCATGAGCTCATCGAGCGCACTCTCGAAGCCGCTCATCATGCGCCGCACGAGCGGATTGGCCGAGCCGTACTTATCGTAGGTGTTCCCCGTGACGACCCCGTCGCCGGAGAGGGTGACTCCACTGCTCATATCTTGACGGGCTCCGGCTTCGGCGCGTCCTGCTGGGCCGTCTCACCGCGTTCGTAATGGGACGGCTCGACTCCCAGCTGGAGCTCGATGCGTCGCACCCGCTCGAACGTCTTTTGGGTCATGACCCGCTGCGCGGCCAGCAGGTCGCCGATCACGCCGAGCGCCCACAGCACGACCGCGGCGATGAACAGCACCGCTCCCAGAATCAGCGACTGGACGTGGCCGCGACCATTGCCTTCGATGTATGCGACCACGAAGCGAATCCACACGCCGATCGCCGCGATGCCCATCAGGGCGGCGAGGCTCCAGAAGACCCGCAGCGGCTCGTACTGGGCGTAGATGCGGAAGATGGAGATCGAATTGCGCCTCACGTAGGCCCACATCGACGGGAACAGACGCGACTCGCGCGTCTTGGGATTCGTGCGGATCGGGACGTGGTCGATCGCTACGAGCAGCTTGCCGGCCTGGATGATCGTCTCCAGCGTGTATGTGAATTTGGAGACGACGAGAATCTGGATCGCGGCCTCGCGGTTGTAGGCCCTGAAACCGGATGTCGTGTCGGGGACCGACGTCGAGGACGCCTGGCGGACGACCCATGACCCGAGCCGCTGAAGGCGCTTCTTCAGCCACGAGAAGTGCTCGATGCCGGAGACCTCGCGGTCCCCGATGACCATGTCCGCGCGTCCCGCGAGGATCGGCTGGACGAGCGTTGCCACATCGTCCCCGCGGTACTGGTTGTCGGCGTCGGTGTTGACGATCACGTCCGCGCCGAGCTTCAGGCATGCGTCGAGCCCCGCCTGGAAGCCGGTGGCGAGACCCTTGTTGTTGGTGAGGCGCACGACATGATCGACGCCGTGGGCCCGCGCTACGGCGATCGTCTCGTCGGTCGAGCCGTCGTCGACGATCAGCCACTCCACGACATCGAAACCGGGGAGCTCGCGCGGCAGGTCCGCGAGCGTCTGCGGCAGCTGCCCGGCCTCGTTGAAGCAGGGGATCTGGATGATGAGCTTCACCGCGTCACAGCTGTGTCGAGGGGCGTCCCTCCAAGGAGGGACGGCGCGGAGATCGGGGAAAGGAGCCTCACCGGGCAAAGCGTATCCCGTCGAGGCGCGCTCGCCCCGCGGATAGTCTCTAGCCGCATGTCGAGCGCGATGCTCACAAGGACTCCTACCGAGCGGGCGCAAGCACCCTGGTGGCGTAATGCGGGCGCCGGCACGTGGGCGAAGATCGCATTCGCCGTCATGTGCGCGCTCGCGCTCGCCGGCTACTTCGCGTTTCCCACGTATCCGACGTACGACTCGTTCTACGCGCTGCTGTGGGGCCGCGACCTGCTGCATCTGCACATGCCGGACTTCCACGTCTATCGCGGGCCCACCGAGCACCCGCTCGCGATCGCGTTCGGCGCCTTCTGCTCGATCTTCGGCCAGGGCGGAGCGCGTCTCGTGGTGCTCGGATCGATCGCCTCGTTCGTCGTGCTGGTTGCCGGCTCCTACCGGCTGGCCAGCCTGTGCTTCGGGCCGCTGGTGGGGGCGGCAGCGGGCCTGCTCGTGTTGAGCCGTTTCTTCGTCGAGGATCTCGCCGCGCAGGGCTACCTGGACATCTCGTATGTCGCGCTCGTCGTGTGGGCGGCCGCGCTGGAGGTGGAGAGGCCGCGGCGCGGGCGTTCCGTGTTCGTGCTGCTTGCGGCGGCCGGCCTGTTGCGTCCCGATGCCTGGGTCTTGAGCGGGCTGTACCTGCTCTGGTGCGGATGGAGGGCGGATCGACGCACGCGCCTTCAGTACCTCGGTCTTGCCGCGATCGCTCCCGTGATCTGGATCGGCGTCGATGCCGCCGTCACAGGCAATCCGCTCTACTCCCTGCACTCCACTTCGGGTCTCGCCGCCGAACTGCAGCGAACGAAGACATTCTCCGAAGTGCTCTCCTCCACGTGGTCTTACGCCGTGCGCATCGACAAGCTCCCGGTCGTGCTCGGGAGCATCGCCGGCGTGCTGATCGCGATCTGGATCGCTCCACGGCGTGTGCTCCTTCCGCTCGCGCTGCTCGTGAGCCTGCTGTTCGTGTTCCTCGCCGAGGGGGCCGCGGGCGCGTCGGTCGTCGATCGCTACATGATCGGCGCGGCTGTGGTGATGCTCCTGTTCTGCGCGCTGGCGCTCGCAGGGTGGTCGATGCTCGAGCGGGGCACGGCGCTGCGGCGTGTCTGGATGGTGGGCGCCGCGCTGTTGGTCGTCTATGGGGGCGCGTCGGCTGCGAACACGCTCAGCCTGACGAGCCTGCGCACCACGCTCGCCGACCACGAGGACTTCCACGAGGGGCTCGCCGCCGCCTTGCACAGTGGGGCGGTGAAAGCGAGCCTGAAGCGCTGTCCATTGCTGTCGCTTCCCAACAACAAGTTGATACCGGACGCGCGCTGGATCGTGAACAGCACAGGCCAGCACGACATCGTCGCCCGCAGCCAGGCGCGCGCCGACGCGTTGAAGGGCGCCCATCAGCTCGAGAATCGCATCCGCAGGGGGAGCGTCGCCGTCTACCCGCTCGGCGAAGCCGTGTTCGTCGAGGCGATCGTGGATGTGGGCGACGACCCCCGCGAGCAGGTGCCGCTCGCGAACTTCAAACGCATCTACACGAGTCACTACTACGCGGTGTATGCCAACTGCTGAGATACCGCGCACGCGCGTGCGCGGCACGCCTCGGCGCGACTCACGACATCTGGCCTGGTTCGCGCTCGCGGCGATCCTGCTCGCGGCGCTCGGTTTGCGCCTGTGGGGCATAAAGCAGGGCCTGCCCTACGTCTACAACATCGACGAGGCCGGCCATTTCGTGCCCAAGGCCGTGGCGATGTTCTCGGGAGGGCTCAACCCTCACTATTTCGTCAACCCGCCGGGGCTCACCTATGTTCTGCATCTCGCGTTCGCTCTGTGGCTCGGTGGCTCGCGAGCCGTGCAGAGCGAGTATGCGCGCGACCCGGCGAGCGTGTTTTTGATCGCCCGCGTGACCGTCGCGCTGTTCAGCGTCGCGAGCGTGTGGCTGCTCTACCTGTTCGGCGCCCGCCTGTTCGGGAGGAGCGTCGCACTGCTCGCGGCGGCGCTCGAGGCGGTGGCGTTCCTGCCCGTGTTCTACGGCCACTTCGCGCTCAACGACGCCTTCACGCTCGCCCCGCTGACGCTCTCGTTGGTGGGATGCGCAGGCGTGCTGAGAGGCGGCCGCCGCCGCGACTATGCGATTGCCGGGATAGGACTGGGCCTCGGCTGCGCCAGCAAGTACACGGCGGGGATCGCGCTGTTCCCACTGCTGGCGGCCGCCGCGGCCAACTATCTGGACTGCCCCCGCGACGGCGCTCGTCCGGCGATCACGGGGCTGGGGATCGCCGCGGCTTGTGCTCTCGCGGCCTTCCTCGTCGCGAATCCATACGCGTTGCTCGACTTCAAGCAGTTTCACTCCGACCTCGTCCACCAGTCGAGTCTCACCGAGGAAGCGCAGGGAAAGCTCGGCGCACCGAAGGAGAGCGGGCTCGTCTATTACCTCTGGTCGTTCACCTGGGGTCTGGGCTGGGCGCCGGCGCTCGCGGCGCTCGGGGGCGCGGTCGCGATCTGGCGTCGAGAGGCCCGGCTGGGCTGGCTGCTCGTGCCCGCGCCGATCCTGTTTCTCGCATTCATGGGCGTTCAGGGCCGCTATTTCGGCCGCTGGCTCTTGCCGATCTTCCCGATCGCATGCCTGCTGGCCGCCTATCTTGCGGCGGTGCTCGCAGCGAAGCTCACCGCTCTGCTACCCGGCGGATGGCGCAGGCGCAGGCCGGCTCTGGTCGCGATCTGCGTCTCGGCCCCGATCGTCGCGATCCTGCTCGCGCAGGGTGCGGTATTCAGCGTGCACTCCGATGCCGTGCTCTCACGGGCGGACACCCGCAACCTGACGCGGGCATGGATGGTCGCGAACGTGCCGCCCGGATCGAGAGTCGTGGTCGAGCCGGTCGTGCCGAACGCGTGGATCGCGCGGCGAGGCGCCCTCGCGCAGGCGGGAGCGAGCGCTGACAGGTGGACCAAGTACGTGGCGTTGCGCTCGGTGATCGGGGCCGGCGGCCGGCTGGCGCTCGGGCACGGTCACAAAGTCACGCTCGAGGATTACGAGATGACGCTCAGTCCCGCTCTGATCGGCTGGTACGAGCGGCTCGGCTACTGCTGGGTCGTGACTGGGTCGACGGAGTGGGGCAGAGCGCTCGCGGACCCGCGGGGGGCGCCCCAAGCGGTCGCTTACTACCGTGCGCTCGAACGCGAGGCACGGCTCGTCTACCACGCCTCGCCTTACTCGGCCGGCACCGTCCCGGTGCGCTTCAGCTTCGACTGGACGTTCGACTACTACCCGCTCTCATACGAGCGCCCGGGTCCCGAGATGAGCGTCTACCGCTTGCGAGGCGGCGCCTGCGCGCGCGGCGGCTGACGCCGCCATCGAGAAAGTCGGTCCCAGCGAAGATGAGCCGCGGCGATGCGGGCTGAGAGGCTGTCTCGGAGCCGGTGGGCTGTGAGGAACCCGTATCCTGCAAAGACATGACGATCACGACCGAGACCGACCGGCTGCACTTGGTGCGCGCGATCGAGCTGGCCGAGCGGGGCGCCGGCGAGGTCAGGCCGAATCCGCTCGTCGGGGCGGTCGTGGCCCGCGAGGGCGAGATCCTCGGTGAAGGATGGCACGAGCGCTACGGGGGCCCCCATGCGGAGGTCAACGCGATCCAGGCATGCGGATCCGCCGATCTCGCCGGCGCCACGCTGTTCGTGTCGCTCGAGCCGTGCTGCCATGAGGGCAAGACGCCGCCGTGCACCGAGGCCATTTTGAAAGCCGGCATCGGACGGGTGGTCGTCGCGTCGGACGATCCGACCGAGAAGGCATCGGGCCGAGGTCTGGGAATCCTGCGCGACGAGGGCATCGAGGTGGTGGTCGCAGACGGTGAGCTCGCGGCGCGCGCGAGGCTTCTCAACCAGCCGTTTCGCAAGCATGCACGCGTCGGCCGACCATGGGTGCTGTTCAAGTCGGCGATGACCCTCGACGGCAAGGTCGCGACCCGCGCCGGGGACTCGCAGTGGATCAGCGGCGAGGAAAGCCGCATGCTGGCGCACGAGTGGCGCGCATCGGTCGCCGCGGTGATCGTCGGTATCGGCACCGCGCTCGCCGATGATCCACTGCTCACCGCGCGCCCCGAAGGAGTGCCGGCGGAGCCCGCGCGCCAGCCGCGAAGGGTCGTATTCGACTCGCTTGCGCGCCTGCCGATCGGGTCGCAGCTGCTCGCCCATTCCGGCGAGATGCCACTGACGGTGATCGTCTCGCGAGCAGCAGCGCGCTCAGAGACAGATGCTCTGGAAACCGCCGGCGCCCAGGTGCTGGTCGCGACCGGCGAGAACGAGCCCGCGCGCGTGCGTTCGGCGCTCGACCAGCTCGGCGCGATGGGGATCACCTCGGCGCTGCTGGAGGGTGGCCCGCATCTGGCGGGAGCCTTCCTCGATGCGGGGGAGATCGACGAGATCCGCCTGTTCCTCGCCCCGATCCTGCTCGGCGGTCGCACCGCCCGCGATCCGCTCGAGGGAGAGGGCGTGGAGCGGATATCCGAGGCGCTGCGGGCGCTTACGTTCGAGAGCGACCGGATCGGTGAGAACCTGTTGATCTCCGCGCGCCTGCGCGAGTGGTAGTCCGTGTTCACCGGCCTGATAGCCGACGTGGGAAGCGTCACCGCGCTCGATCGCGACGCCGACGGAGCGACGCTGTCGATCGCGACGTCTGTAGCCGGCGAGCTCACACAGGGCGCATCGGTGGCGATCAACGGGGTGTGCTTGACCGCCGAGCAGATCTCCGAGCACGATTTTCGCGCACATGCGATGAACGAGACGTTGAGGCGCACGGCGTTGGGCGCGCTCGACGCCGGATCGCGCGTCAACGTCGAGCTGCCGCTGCGTCTCGGCGATCGTCTCGGAGGACACATCGTTCAGGGTCACGTCGACGCGACGGGAACGATTGTCGAGCTGCGTGAGGACGGCTTCGCGCTGACGGTGGCGATCGAGGCGGATGAGCGCATCCTGCGCTACGTCGTCGAGAAGGGCTCGATCGCCGTCGACGGGGTGAGCCTCACGGTCAGCGAGCTGCGCGAGGAGGGCTTCTGCGTGTCCCTGATCCCCGAGACCCGCGAGCGCACGAATCTGGGCCAGGCCCGGCTCGGCGCTGCGGTCAACCTGGAGGTGGACGTGATCGCCAAGCACATCGAGAAGCTGATGAGCGCGGGAGCCCGCATATGAGCGAGGCCAAGACGAAGACTCCGTTCGCGACCATCGAGGAGGCGATCGAGGACATAAGGCAGGGCAAGATGGTTGTCGTCTGTGACGACGAGGACCGCGAGAACGAGGGCGATCTGACGATGGCGGCGCAGTTCGCCACTCCCGAGGCGATCAACTTCATGGCCAAGGAGGGGCGGGGGCTGATCTGCCTGTCGCTCACTTCCGAGCGCTGCGACGAGCTGGGGCTCGATCTGATGGCCGCCAAGAACGAGTCGCCGTTCGAAACGCCGTTCACGGTGTCCGTCGAGGCGCGCGAGGGTGTCACGACGGGCATCTCCGCACACGATCGCGCCCATACGATTCAGGTCGCGATCGATCCCGAGAGCCGCCCTCGAGACCTCGTCCAACCAGGACACGTCTTCCCGCTCAAGAGTCGCTCCGGAGGCGTGCTGGAGCGCGCCGGGCAGACCGAGGCCGCCGTCGATCTGGCGCGGCTCGCCGGTTTGAACCCGGCCGGCGTGATCTGCGAGGTGATGAACGACGACGGCACGATGGCGCGCGTGACCGATCTGGTCGGCTATTGCGCCCGCCATGGGCTGAAGATGATCACGGTCGCCGACCTGATCGCCTATCGCCGCCGCCACGACAAGCTGGTGCAGCGCGTCGTCGCGACGCGTCTGCCGACCGCTTTCGGGGAGTTCGCGGCTGTCGGATACCGTTCGCTCGTCGATGACAAGCACCACGTCGCCCTCGTGAAGGGCGAGGTTTCCGGGCAAGAGGACGTGCTCGTGCGAGTGCACTCGGAGTGCCTCACAGGAGACGTTTTTCACTCGCTGCGCTGCGATTGCGGCGAGCAGCTCGCCTCGGCGCTGTCGATGATCGAGCGCGAGGGCGAGGGGGTGCTGCTGTATCTGTCCCAGGAGGGACGCGGCATCGGGCTGCTGAACAAGCTGCGCGCCTATCGCCTGCAGGAGGATGGCCTCGACACCGTCGAAGCGAACGAGAAGCTCGGGCTGCCGGCCGACCTGCGCGACTATGGGATCGGCGCCCAGATCCTCGTCGACCTCGGCCTGTCCTCGATCAGGATCCTCACGAACAACCCGAAGAAGATCAGGGGCCTGGAGGGCTATGGGCTGTCGGTTACGGCGCAGATCCCGATCGAGCACGCTCCCAATGAGCACAACGAAGCTTATCTGCGCACGAAGGCGCAGCGGATGGGGCACATACTCCACCACCAGGGCCTGAACCTGGACGCGGAGATGCTGCATTCCGAGCGCTCTGGCGATCTTCGGGGCGATGGCGAGCAGGCTCCACGCGACGATCCGGAGGCGCACGGATCCGCTCGAGAGGGCGATCGGAGCGACGGGTGAGCGAGCGATATGCGGTCGTGATCGGCCGCTTCTATGAGGAGCTCGCCGAGCGCCTGCTCGCGGGCGCCCGCGAGGCCTTCGCGCATGCAGGTCACAGGGAGATCGAGGTGTTCGACGTGCCTGGCGCATTCGAGCTGCCGCTGGCCGCGAGCTATGCGGCCAAGTCGGGGCGCTTCGCCGGGGTGGCCTGCTTGGGCGCAGTGATCAGGGGCGAGACCGATCACTACGACTTCGTGTGCGCAGAGGCGGCGCGTGGCATCCAGCATGTGCAGCTCGCTACCGGCGTGCCCTGCGCGTTTGGCGTGCTGACATGCGCCACGATGGAGCAGGCGCTCGCGCGCGCAGGTGGGGACAAGCGTGACCAGGGTCGCCACGCTGCCGAGGCCGTCCTGAGAATGGCTGCCCTGCGCGCCGAGCTGCAGAGCAGCTAGACTGCCCCGCCATGGCCAAGGTATGTCACAGCTGCGGGAAGGGTCCCGCGTTCGGGAACAGCCGCAGTCACTCGATGGTTGCGACCAAGCGGCGCTTCAACCCGAACCTGCAGAAGGTCAGGATCATGGTGGGCAAGGCGCCCAGGCGCGTATACGTGTGCACGCGTTGTCTGAAGGCCGGCAAGGTCACCAAGGCCCTGTAGGACCGATAGGCGGCGCCCGGCGGCGTCCTCGGTCGCTCATGTGCAAAGCACACTTCGCTCCCTGCGTCCTTGCCGGGCTTGCCTCTCGGCCCTACAGGAAGTCTGCGGCAAAGAGAGGCGACGCCAGGCTGCGTCCTCCGTTAGAGGTGTCACCGTGACAGATACGAATCTGCTGCGCTTCAGAGCAGCCGTGGCGGGGGCGCTGGCGCATCTGGAGTCGCGTCGCCGGGAGGTGAACGACCTGAACGTGTTTCCCGTTGCGGATGGGGACACGGGCGACAACATGGTGCTGACGCTGCGCGCGGTGCTGGAGGAGCTCGACCGGCTGCAGGGCAGTGACTCGAGCAGGACGATCGATGAGATAGGACGCGAGGAGATCGTGCAGTCGGTTGCGCGCGCCGCACTGCTCGGGGCGAGAGGGAACTCGGGGGTGATCCTCTCGCAGCTGATCAGGGGCGCTGCCGAGGAGCTCGTCAGCCGGCCCGGTCAGCTGATCGATGCGACCCTGATCGGCGCGGCGCTCGCCAATGCCGCGGACCGCGCGTATGCGTCGGTGCGCGAGCCCGCCGAGGGGACGATCCTGACGGTCGCGCGGGAGATGGCGCACGGGATCATGGCGGACGTCGCGCACAGCGAGCAGCGTGGACGACTCGGGCCGGCAACCGAGCCCATGCAGCAGGATCTCGCGATCGCCGAGACGCTCGAACGCGCTGTCGACGCCGGCCAGAAGTCCGTCAAGCGCGGCCCGGAGCTGCTCTCGGCCCTGCGGGAGGCGGGGGTCGTCGACGCGGGCGGACACGCGCTGACGGTGATCTTCGCGGGCGTGGTGGCCGCGTTGCGCGGAGACGAGCCGCCCGAGCTGGAGCACTATGCGCCCGCGAAGATCAGCCATCCGCAGCACAGCTCGAGCACCTACCGGTTCTGCACGAACTTCGCGGTGACCGGCCGCGATCTCGAGCCCTCGCGCTTCGTCGAGGAGCTCGAGAGCCTCGGCGACTCCGTGCTCGTGGTCGGCGATTCGGCGACGCTCAAGGTGCATGTCCACACCGACGAGCCGGAGCGGGCGATGGCTCTGTTCGACGGCGCCGGCGAGGTGTCGCGCCTGGACGTGGCGGACATGCGCGTGCAGGTGGCTGAGCGCGACGAGCGGATCGCACAGGACGGGAAGCTCAGCGGCCCGAATGAGCGGCGCGCGCGGTGCGGTGCGATCGCGGTCGTCAACGGCGACGGCCTGGAGCAGTTGTTCGGAGAGCTCGGCGTCCACACCATCGACGGCGGGCCGACCCTCAATCCCTCGACAGCGGAATTGCTTGCGGGAATCCATGACGTGCCCGCCGAGGAGGTTGTCGTACTGCCGGGCAGCGCCAATGTCGTGATGGCGGCGGAGCGGGCAGCCGAGCTGTCGGACAAGGAGGTGCGCGTCGTGGGCGCGATCAGTCAGCAGGCGGGTCTGGTGGCCGCGCTCGCGCTCGACGGTGAGCTCGGTGTCGAGGAGAACGCGCGAACGATGGGCGCGGCCATCTCAGCGCTTCGCGCCGGCGGGGTGGCCGAAGCGGCGCGCGATGATCCCAGCGGCCGCTTTCGCCAGGGTGAGGCGGTGGGGTTCGTCGAGGAGCGGATCGTTGCGTGGGGTGAGCCGCTTGGCACGCTGCGTGCGGTTCTGGAGGAGCTCTCCTCAGACGCTGAGCTGATCAGCGTGCTGGCCGGAGCGGGCGCTCCGGTGGCGCTGTCTGAGCTTCAGGGCATCATGGATGGTCATGTCGAGCTCGAGCTTCGCCACGGCGGACAGTCCGCATACTGGTGGCTGCTCGCCGCCGAGTAGCGATTCGCCGTCGCACGCGGAGCAGCGATCGCCTCCGGTCGTCTTCGCCGGTAGCGCTCCGCTTACGCGCGAGCAGATGCTCAATGCGCCGCTGCGCCGGCCGCGTCCATCGCGCCTGCAGGAGTCGCTGAAGCTCGAGGGCAAGCTCGCCAAGGGCATGGCGGCGCTCGGCCTGGACACCGTGGGCGATCTGCTCGAGCACCTACCGCGCGACCAGCGCGAGGCTCGCACCATCGCGGCTCTGCGCGTGGGTGAGCAGGCGACCGTCGCGGTGGAGGTCCGCTCGATCGCCGGCCGGTCCGTTCGGAGGCGCGGGATGCGCGGCATCGTGGAGGCGAGCGTGTTTGACGAGACCGGATCGATGATCGCGACGTTCTTCAACCAGCCGTGGCTTGTGAAGCGCTATCCGCGGGGAACGCGACTCGTGCTGCACGGCAGCGTCGATGCGCGGGCACGCTTTCGCGTGGCGCATCACGCCGTCGGCTCTGAGGTCGGGAGCTCGGCGGCCGTGCATGCCGTAGCCCACTATCCAGCCGGCGACGGCGTCAGCTCGACGCAGATACTCACGCTCGTCCGAGGTGTGCGCGAGAGACTGAGCGACATCGTCGAGCCGCTCGCGACCGGCGTGCGGGTCGCCGAGTCGCTGCCCGATCGCGCCGCGGCGCTTGGGGCCATGCACTTCTCCGACAGCGCGCACGAGCGGGAGGCGGCACGCAGGCGGCTCGCCTTCGAAGAGCTCCTGCTGGCTCAACTCGCGCTGTTGTTGCGCAGGCGCCGTCACGGCGAGTGCAGCCGCGCGCCCGCGCTCGCGGATCCTCCGACCCTGAGCTCACGTTGGCTGGAGCGCGGGCTCCCCTTCCAGCTCACAGGCGATCAGAGGGGGGCGATCGAAACGATCGCCAAGGAGCTGGGGCGGAGCAGTCCGATGCAGCGCCTGCTGATGGGGGAGGTCGGGAGCGGCAAGACGGTGGTGGCGCTGTACGCGATGCTGCGCGCCGTCGAGCACGGCGCGCAGGCCGCTCTGATGGCTCCCACGGAGACGCTCGCCGAGCAGCATTTCGCGACGCTCCAGAGACTGCTGGGGGACGAGCCCGTCACGATGGCTCTCCTGACCGGCTCCACGACGGCGGCCAGGCGCGAGGCGGCGCTCGGCAGGCTGAAGACCGGCGAGCTGTCGATGGTCGTCGGCACGCACGCGCTGATCGAGCCGGACGTGAGCTTCCGCGGGCTGGCCGTGGCGATCATCGATGAGCAGCACCGTTTTGGTGTCCGCCAGCGCGAAGCGCTCGACGCCAAGGGGAGTCCGCACATGCTGCACATGACCGCGACTCCGATTCCGCGCACGCTCGCGCTGACGCGCTACGGGGACCTGGATCGCAGCGTGCTGCGAGAGCTGCCACGGGGTCGGCAGGCGATCGAGACGCGGATCGTCAGTGGAGAGCGAGAACGCGAAGAGGCGTATCAGCGCCTGCGCGAGCAGCTGCAGGCGGGCCGCCAGGCCTACGTTGTGTGTCCGCTGGTCGAGGCCCCGCCCGAAGACGCGCAGGATCGAGTGTATGGCGACTCGGCGACGCTCGGCGGGAGCTCGACGGTCGACGCGAGCACCTCGTCGACTGCCGACGGCGGCCAGGCGCGCGCGGCGACGGCCGAGTTTGAGCGCTTGCGTCGCGGGCCTCTTGCGGGATGGCGTTTGGCGTTGCTCCACGGCCAGATGCGCCCGAGGGAGAAGCAGGAGGCGATGGCGGCGTTCGCAACGGGCGAGGCTCAGGTGCTGGTCGCGACGACGGTGATCGAGGTAGGGGTGGACGTGCCAAACGCGACCATCATGCTGGTGGAGAACGCGGAGCGGTTCGGGATCTCCCAGCTGCATCAGCTGCGCGGGAGGGTTGGCCGTGGCGAGCACCGCTCCACGTGTCTGTTGATCGGCCCGCCCGGCTCGGCGCGGCTGAAGGCCCTGGCCCGGCACTCCGACGGCTTCAGGTTGGCCGAGATCGACCTGTGGCTGCGAAAGGAGGGTGAGCTGATCGGCTCGAGGCAGTCGGGGATGGGCCGCTTCAAAGTGGCGAGCCTGCCCGAGGACGCGGCATTGCTCGAGCGGGCGCGGGCCTGGGCACGTGAGATCCTCGACTGCGACCCACAGCTCAGCGGGCCGGCGCATGCGCTGCTGGGGAATGCGCTGGAGCTCGCATACGGCGAGCAGGCCAAGCGGCCGATAGCGGCATAGGGGGTCGGCGGCAATGCGCGTCGTCGCCGGGCGTTTCGGTGGTAGAAGGCTGAGAGCCCCGAGGGGAAGGGTTACGAGGCCGACCTCCGAGAGGGTGCGCGAGGCGCTGTTCTCAATGCTCGGGGAGCTGCACGGAGAGACGGTGCTCGACCTGTTCGCGGGAAGCGGCGCTCTGGGCATCGAGGCTCTCTCCAGGGGCGCCGCCAAGGTCGTGTTCGTCGAGCGCGACAGGCGCGCCGTCGAGGCTTTGAGCGCCAATCTGACCGAGCTCGGCCTCGGCGAGCGGGAGGTCGAGATCAGGCCCGGGGATGCGCTCAGTGCTCTGCGGGCAGCACGAAAGCTCGGCGAAACGTACGATCTCGTGTTCGTCGATCCTCCATACGCATGCGCGCGCGCGCTTTCGCGAGAGCTGTCGGCATCATTGCCGCAACTCTTGCGGGCGGGAGCGCGCGTGGTGGTGGAGAGCGATCGACGAGCCCCGCTGCAACTCCAGCTTGCGGCGGTGCGGGAGAGACGCTATGGAGACACAGTCATCACAATCCACCGCCATGCCGTCGAGGGCGACGATGGGCGTCGATAAGTCGATAGCCGTGTGCCCGGGCTCCTATGACCCGATAACCAACGGCCACCTGGACGTGATCAGGCGCGCCGCGAATCTCTACGACGAAGTGGTCGTGGCGGTCGTGAACCGCTCGGTGCGCAAGAACAAGACGCTGTTCGACATCGACGAGCGGATGGCCTTCATCGAGGAAGCGCTCAGGGATCTCCCGGGCGTGCGGGCGGAGCCCTTCAACACGCTCGTCGTGGACTTCGCAAGGCGGGTGGGCGCCAAGACGATCGTGAAGGGATTGCGGGCGATCTCGGACTTCGAGTACGAGCTCGAGATGAACCAGCTCAACCGCAGGCAGGATCCCGAGATAGAGTCGGTATATCTGATGGCAAGCCCCCAATACAGCTTCCTGTCCTCGAGCGGCGTCAAGGAGCTCGCCACGTTCGGCGGGCGGATCGACGATCTCGTGCCCCAAGCGGTGGTAAAGCGCTTGCAGGAAGAGTTGCGGCGCTGACGAACCTTGGTTGACGTGAGACCCATCTTGAGAGACAACTCCGCTCATATGTCGTGGCGTGGGACACGCCACGGAGGTGACCGCTGATGGACGTGCTGGTGCTGATCGACAAGCTCGACGACTTGGTGCACAACGCCAAGCCGGTGCCTCTGACCGACCAGGTGAGGGTCGACAAGGAGGAGATCTACGACATCCTCGACCAGATGCGCGCGACGATCCCCGAGGAGATCAAGCAGGCCCGCTGGATCGTGAAGGAGCGCCAGGAGATGCTCGCCGAGGCCAAGCGCGAGGCCGAGCGGATCGTCAAGGAGGCGCGCGAGCGCCAGGAGCGGCTCCTCAGCGAAGAGGAGGTCACCAAGCAGGCCGAACGCGCCGCCGAGGATGTCATCGAGGACGCTCGCGCCCGAGAGAGAGAGATCCGCCTGGGCGCCGAGGACTACGCCGATGAGATCCTCAACACGCTCGAGGTGAACCTCTCGAAGTTCATCGCAGCCGTTCAGCGCGGTCGCGAGCGTTTGGCCGGCAAGGACGAACCGGCCGAAGTCTCCTGATCCAGTCTTGAGAAGACCAGGCCGCATGCGGCCTGGTCCCGGACAGTGCATGCACTGTCCGGCCGGTCGGCGCATGCGCCGACCGGAACGACAAACGATGGATCGGCGAGCACGCCATCACGGGCCGCGGGCGCGTTCGACGGGCGCTTTTGAGTAGGGTGCCCGCGTGAGCTCGCCTCTGCGCCAGGTGCTGAAGAACGTTCGCGCGTCGATCGCCGACCACGCCTTCGAGCTGAAGGTGCTGAACGAAGCCGGCATCGTCGCGCCGATGCGGCCCGATAAGGCGATCAAGGCCGGTGCCGCGTTCATGCGCTGGGGCGCCTCGCCGGCGACCGGCGCCACCACCGCCGCGATCCACTACCCCGGCGAGATCGCGGTGATCGACGAGCGCGGCTCGCTCACCTTCGGCCAGGTGCAGCGCCGCTCCAACGCGCTCGCCCGTGCTTTCGCCGAGATGGGCATCGGCCATGGTGACGGGGTCGGGATCATGTGCCGCAACCACCGGGGCTTCGTCGAGGCCACCCTGGCCTCGGCCAAGCTGGGCGCGAGCTCGCTCTACCTGAACACGGCCTTCGCCGGTCCCCAACTGGCCGAGGTGACGCGGCGGGAGGGTCCCAAGGTGCTCGTCTATGACGAGGAGTTCTCGGACCTGCTGGCGGGTGTGGACCCCGCAATCGCGCGAGTCGTGGGGTGGAGCGAGGGCGCCGAAGGGGGCGCCTCCGACGAGCTGACGCTCGACCGGCTAATCGCCGGCGCAAGCGAGGACGACCTTGACCCGCCGCCGGACAGGCCGCGCTTCGTGATCCTCACCTCCGGCACCACCGGCACGCCGAAGGGTGCCCAGCGCAAGAGCCCGGACGGACTGTTCGGGCTGGCTGCGCTGATCGACAAGATCCCCTTCCGCAGCCGCGAGACGATGATGGTGGCCGCTCCGCTGTTCCACTCATGGGGCTTCTTCCACTTCATCCTCAGCCTGCCGACCGCCTCCACGCTCGTGCTCAAGCGGCGCTTCGATCCCGAGGACACGCTGGCGACCGTGCAACAGCACCGCGCACAGGTGCTCGGGGCGGTGCCGGTGATGATCCAGCGGATTCTCGCGCTGCCCGAGGAGACGCTTGCCAAGTACGACCTCTCCTCGCTGCGGATCACCTCGCTGTCGGGCTCGGCGCTGCCGGGCGAGCTCGCCACCACCTGGATGGACCGCTTCGGTGACAACGTCTACAACCTCTACGGCTCCACCGAGGTGGCCTACGCGACGGTCGCGACGCCCGCCGACCTGCGCGCCGCGCCTGGGACCGCCGGGCGGCCCCCGCGCGGGACCGTAGTGCGGCTGTACGACGACAGCGGCGAGGAGGCGCCCAAGGGCGCCGTGGGGCGGATCTTCGCCGGCAACGAGATGTCCTTCGAGGGCTACACCGGCGGCGGCGGCAAGGAGATCATCGATGGGCTGCTCTCCACCGGCGACGTCGGCCGCTTCGATGCGGACGGACGCCTGTTCGTCGACGGTCGCGACGACGAGATGATCGTCTCGGGGGGAGAGAACGTCTTCCCGCGCGAGGTCGAAGACCTGCTCGCCGACCATGAGGAGATCGAGGAGGCTGCCGTCATCGGAGTCGACGACGAGGAGTTCGGCCAGCGCCTGAAGGCCTTCGTGGTGGCGCGCAACGGTGGTCTCGGCGAGGACGCGATCAAGGAATACGTCAAGGAGAATCTCGCCCGCTACAAGGTGCCGCGCGATGTGGTCTTCCTCGATGAGCTGCCGCGCAACGCCACCGGCAAGGTGCTCAAGCGGGAGCTGCGCGAGCACACGTAGGACCCAAGGACCCACGGGTTCCCAAGCGCCGCGCGCCTGCCCAGCGCCGCGGATCTTCCTAATCTAAGGGGTATGAGCCTGACGACCCACGATTTCGACCTCGCGGGTCTGCGACTGAGCGCGGGCGAGGCGCGGCGGCTCGAGCTCTCGCTGGACATCGACCCGCTGACACTTGGCGGCGAGCGGTACGCGCCCACGCCACAGCCGGTGGTGGCGCGGCTCGACGTGTCCCGTATGACCGGCCCGGGCTACGCCCTGCGTCTGCGCTTTCGCTCGGCGCTCGAGGGCCCGTGCATGCGCTGCCTTAAGGACGCGTCTCCCACGATCGACGTCGATGCGCGCGAGGTCGACAGCGAGGGTAGGGGAGAGGAGCTTTCGAGCCCGTACGTGCGCGAGGAGATCCTTGACGTTGCCGGCTGGGCGCGCGATGCGCTTGTGCTCGCGCTGCCGGCCAAGGTGCTGTGTCGCGAGGACTGCGCCGGGCTGTGCCCGGAGTGCGCGGCCGATCTGAACGAGGCTGGACCCGAGCACAGTCATGAGCGCGCACCCGACCCGCGCTGGGCCGCCCTGCGGACGCTGAAGTTGGATTGAGCGCAGTCTCGCGAGTCGCGGGCTGGGCTCGGCGGGCCGGACGGCCGGGCGTCGCGGCCTGCTAGCCTTCCCCGCCGATGGCGGTTCCCAAGAAAAAGCAGTCTCACAGCCGCACGGCTCTTCGACGGGCCCAGCACAAGATCCAGGCGCCGGCTGTGAACGAGTGCCCCCGCTGCCACAGCCCGCGCAGGCCTCACCGTGTCTGCCCGGTGTGCGGCACATATGCGGGACGTGAGATCGTGGCCCCAGAGGCCCACGACCACGATCACGACCACGATCACGCCTAGCCCGTGAGCGGAGAGTCCGCTCGGCCCGACGATCGTGCGACGGAGATCGTCGTAGCCGTCGACGCGAATGGCGCAGACATGGGTCCGGCAGAGGTCGCGGCCGGCGCCGCGCTCGCCGCACAGCAGGGGGCACGCGTGCTGCTGTTCGGCCCTGCCGAGCAGATGGGCGCGCCCGCGGAGGGGGTGGAGCTCGTCGACGCGCCCACATCGATCGCCAAGAGCGCCGATCCCGCCAGCGCGGTGCGATCGACGCCCGAGTCCTCGATAGTGCAGGCCACACGCGCGATGGCCGAGGGGCGGGCACAAGCGCTCGTATGCGCCGGTGGCACGGGAGCGGCTCTTGCAGCCGGCCTCTTCAACATCAAGCGCGCTCGCGGAGTGCACAGGCCGGCGCTCGCGCTCCCGCTGCCCGTACCGGGCCGGCCGGTGACGCTGCTCGACGTCGGGGCGAACGCCCAGGCTCGCAGCGAGCATCTCGTGCAGTTCGCGTTCATGGGGGCGGCATTCGCAAGCGCTGTGCTGGGGGTGCGCCGTCCCCGCGTGGGACTGCTCTCCAACGGCGAGGAGCGAGAGCGCGGCAACGAGCTTGTCGTGCAGACATGCACAGCGCTCTTGCGGCATGCCGATGAGGGGCGGCTGAGCTTCGTGGGCAACGTGGAGGGCGGCGACCTCGTCACGGGCGTGGCCGACGTGATCGTGACGGACGGCTTCACGGGAAATGTCGCCCTGAAGCTCATGGAGGGCGTCTCGCAGACCATGCTCCGCGCGGTCCGGGAGGCCGCCATGGCCTCATGGCAGGGGAAGCTCGGAGGAGCGCTGCTGCGCCCGTCGCTGCGCGCGTTTCGCGAGGACATCGACCCCGAAGGCCACGGAGGCGCCTACCTGCTGGGATTGAGGCAGCTCGCGGTCGTGCCCCACGGCCGCTTCAGCAGAGAGGGGTTCGCGCGGGCCATCCTGCGCGCCCAGCAGGGCGCGATGGAGGATGTCGTGGGTGCGACGCACCTGGCCCTCGAGCGGGCGGAAATACTGCGACGGGTACCCGCGTCCGCCGATCCGGCTAGCCTGCGGGAGGGCTCATGACTCGCGAACAAGTCTTTGCACTCATCCAAGCGCACCTGGCCGACGAGCTGGAAGTCGAGCCTTCCGAGATCGAGGAGGGGACCCGCTTCAAGGAGGATCTGGAGGCGGACTCGCTCGATCTGTACACGCTCGTGCAGGAGCTCGAGGACAGCTATGGGGTGCAGATCTCCGACGAGCAGGCGGCTGGGATCGTGACGGTCGGGCAGGCTGTGGATTTCGTGCTTGCTCATTCCGACAATGGCTGAGGGCTCGGTCAAGCGCCTTCAAGCCCTGCTCGACGAGCTGCCTGAGGATCTGGCGAGGCAGGTGTTCACGCACGCCTCCTGGACGCAGAGGCGCAGCGATTCCTACGCGCGGCTGGCCTTCCTCGGCGACAGCGTGCTCGCGCTGGCGGTCACGGCGCATCTCTATCCGCGCCTGGAGGCCGAGCAGTTCGGCGCCGGGCGGCTGACGAAGATACGCGCGCAGGCCGTCTGCGGACGCTCGTGCCGGCGGGTGGCGGAACGGCTCGAGCTGGGCGAGCGCCTGCGGGTGGCCGCGCCGCGGGGCGATGAGCAGAAGGTCGCGGCGCTCGTGGAAACCGAGCGGGTGCTCGCCTCGGTGATAGAGGCCGTGATCGGCGCCTGCTATCTGCAAGCCGGCTACGAGCGCACCGCCGATGCCGTGGTCGAGGCCTTCATGCCCGAGATCGAGCAGGCGCTCGATCATCCGCTCGACTTCAAGTCGGCGCTGCAGGAGCAGCTCGCCAGGCGCGGCGAGCTGGTCGAGTACGCGGTGACCGATCTGCAGGGCCCCCCGCACGAGCGCACGTTCGAGGTGGCGGCGACAGTTGACGGCCGGACTCTCGGTAGGGGCACGGCGCCCAGCAAGAAGCAGGCCGAGCAGCAGGCGGCGAGCGAGGCGCTCGAGCGCCTGAGCAACGGCTGATGCGCGAGGATCTCATTCCATGCATCTGAAGTCGCTGACCCTGAAGGGCTTCAAGTCCTTCCCCGACCGCACCCGGCTGGACTTCGGGCCGGGGGTGAGCGTCGTCGTGGGTCCCAACGGCTCTGGCAAGTCCAATGTGACGGATGCCCTGCTGTGGGCCATGGGCGAGCAGTCGCCGCTCGCGGTGCGCGGCCAATCGATGCAGGACGTCATCTTCGGTGGAGGTCGGGGCGTGCAGGCGCGCAGCTCCGCCGAGGTCGAGATCGTCCTCGACAACTCCGACGGCGCGATCGATCTCCCCCTCTCGGAGATATCGATCGTGCGGCGGCTCGATCGCTCGGGGGAGGGCGAGTACCGGCTCAACGGAGCGCGCTGTCGCCTGGTCGATGTGATCGAGGTCCTCTCGGACACCGGCCTGGGCAAGGAGACCCACTCGGTGATCTCCCAGGGCCGTGTGGAGGCGATCGTGATGTCCAAGCCGCGCGACCGGCGCCTCTTGATCGAGGAGGCCGCCGGGCTGGGCAAGCATCGCAAGCGCCGGCGCCGTGCCCAGCTGAAGCTGGAGCGCACTCAGGAGAACCTCGATCGGGCGCTTGACGTCGAGCGCGAGGCGCGCACGAGGCTGCGACCGCTCAAGCGCCAGGCGGAGGCGGCCGAGCTGCACGAGCGCTTGGAGCGGCAGATGCTCGAGGTTCGCCTGGAGCTTGCGCGTGAGGCCGTCAGGGCCGGCAGAATGCAGCTCGACGACGCCGAGCGCCAGGTCCGGGATGCGCGCGCGAAGCGAGGGCAGATCGAGGAGCGCCTTGCAGAGGTCGTGGCTCGGCGTTCGCGGGCAGAGAGCGCGCTGGCCGAGCGAACCGAGCGCCACGACGCGATCTCCAAGCGCGCCTTCCAGGCGCGCTCGGCGCGGGAGCGCATGGAGCTGCGAGGTGAGCAGGCCGCCGCGACCGCGGCGACTCTGCACGCGCGAGCCGGCCGAATCGAGGTCGAGCTCGATGCGCTCGCTCGGATGTCCGAGACGTACGCCGGTGAGACGGAGGGCGCCGGCGAGGAGCGCCTGCGCGTGCTCGAGGAGCAGCTGGCCGCCATCGAACGGGAACGGGAGCTCGAGACCGAGCGCGAGATCGCCGGGCTGCAAGCGGAGCTCGAGCGGGCCGCCAAGCGCGTCGATGAGGTTCAGGCGCAGGCGCTCGACGCCCGCGATGCTCGTGCGAAGGCCGACGAGCTGGCCGAGCGGGCGCGCGCGGCGTTGCGGGCGGTGGAGGGGCGCGCACAGCAGGCGCGACGCGAGGCGGCACGGGTCGGCGCGGAGCTGGCAGCCGCCAATCAGTTCCTCAGAAGTCACGCCCACTCCGGCGGACAGTCCCTTGGGGCGGAGCGCTCCCGAATCTTGAGTGAGGCGCTGCGGGTCGAGCCGGGCTACGAGCTTGCGCTCGCCGCGGCGCTCGGGGGTCGTCTCGACGCTGCGCTTGTGCGCGACCTCGACACCGCGGGAACGCTGCTCGACCGCTCAGGGCCCGACGGCGGGACAGCGCTGCTTGCGGGCGACGCCGCCTTGGAGGGAGCCGCTGAAGAGCCTGTCTCGGCAGATCGGCCCCCCGAAGCAGGTGGGTCCGAGACGGCCCCCGTGGCCGGAGCTGTGCGGTTGATGGACTTGCTTGGCGGTTCCGGAGCTGTGCTCGAGCTTGCTCGGCGCCTGCTCGAGGACGCATGGGTGGTGGAGCGGCTCGAGGATCTCCCGGCCGACTTTCGCGGCGTGGCGAGCACCCGTTCGGGAAGGGTGCTGTTTGCGGCTTGGGGCGAGGTGCGTCAGGTCACCGAGGGCGGCGCCGAGCGGGTGCTTGCGCGCCGCAATGAGCGCGACAGGCTGCTCGGCGAGAGCGAGCGCGCCGTACAGGCCGAGGAGGCAGCGAAGAGTGAGGTGGAGCAGGCGCAGGAGCATGTGCGCGAGCTCGACGCCGAGCGTGATCGAGCCGACACGAAGGTGCGCGAGAGCGACCGGCTGCTCTCGGAAGCCGGCGAGGCGCGCCACCGTGCGCAGTGGCTGATCGAGCAGCGCCGAGCCGCGCCCGAGCAGGGCCCGCTCGCCGTGCGTCGCGCCGAGCTGCTCGGCGAGCTCGCCGCCGAGCGGCGCGCCGTGGAGCGGATCGCCTCCGAACGCGCTGAGCGCGAGCGCCGGATCGAACGCTTGCGCGCCCAGCACGCGGCCGACGTTGCGCTCGTCCCGCGCGCGGAGCGTCTGGCAGCGGCGCTTGCCAATACCGCCGAGGCGCTGAGCGGAGTGTTGGCCCATGTTGAGCAACTGCTGAGCGCCGATCGAGAGGAGGGCGAGCAGGTTGCGGCCGAGCTGCGGACCTGCGCGGCCGAGGAGGCCGAGATTCAGGCTCAGCTGCGCAGCGAGGGCGAGGCGGTGACCGTGGCCGAGGTTGCGGCCCAGCGATTGCGCGACGTTGCCGCAGAGGCCGAAGAGGAGCTGCGCACCGTCTGCGAGCGGCTGGAGCTGCCGGCGCCTGAGGGCACGGCCGAGCAACCGGCGCAAACAGAGCCCGAGTCCGCGCCGGAGTCGGCCCAGCCCCTTGGAGAGGAGCAGGAGCAGTCGCTCAGGGCCCGTCTCGAGCGCCTGCAGCGGCGGCGCGAACAGCTCGGACCGGTGAACCCGCTCGCCAAGGAAGAGTACGCGGAGGCCATCGCCCACGTTGAGGAGCTGGAGCTCAGGCGCACCGACCTCGAGACCGCGCTTCGCGAGCTGCGTGCGGTGATACGCGAGACCGATCGCCAGATCCAGGAGACCTTTCATGCGACCTTCACGGCCGCCGCGACCAATTTCGAAGAGCTCGTCGGCGATGTGTTCCCGGGGGGGAGTGGACGTCTGAAGCTGGTCTCCGAGGAGCACACGCCGCGCCAGACCCTCGGCGGAGCGCCCGTGTCCGAGGACCAGGATCCAAACGCAGAGAGCGAGGCCGAGCGCGAGTCAGATGACGAGCGTGGAGGCGAGGACGAGGCGCTCGGCGTGGAGATCGAGATCACGCCGGCCGGCAAGTCGACCAAGCGCCTCTCGCTGCTTTCGGGTGGAGAGAAGTCGATGACCGCGCTCGCCTTTTTGTTTGCCGTATTCCTCGCCCGGCCATGCCCCTTCTACGTCCTGGACGAGGTCGAGGCCGCGCTCGACGATCTGAACCTCGATCGCTTCCTGATCCTGCTGCGCCGCTATGCCGGCAGGGCCCAGTTCATCGTGATCACCCATCAGAAGCGCACGATGGAGGCGGCCGACTGGCTGTATGGCGTGTCGATGGCCGACAACGGCGTCTCGAAGGTGCTCTCGCGGCGGCTGCCCAAGGAGGAAGCCACACCCCCGGTCGCCCCCGTCTCTGCGCCCGTCTCCTAGCCATGCCGCGAGACTGGCTCGAGCTTTTCATCACTCCGGAGACGGCGAGCACGGCGCAGCAGCGCGAGTCTCAGGAGAATGGCGAGCGCCGGCGTGGACTGTTTCGGCGCCTGCGCGAAAACCTCTCGAAGACCAGGCAGGCCCTCGGATCAGAGATCCAGGCGACGCTGTTCGCGAGCCTCGATGAGCACACCTGGGAGCGCCTGGAGGAGGCGCTCATCATGGCCGACGTGGGAGCACCGACCACGGCGGCGATCGTTCAGACGCTCGAACATGAGGCCGTCGACGGCGGGCTCAGCGGGGAGGCGCTGTCGGGAAGGCTCGTGGAGCTGCTGGCCGATGCGGCGCGCAGCGACGACGGGCGGATCGACATCCGCGCCAAGCCGACCGTGATCCTCGCCGTGGGGGTGAACGGGACGGGTAAGACGACGACGATCGGAAAGCTCGCCTGGCACCTGCAGCGCGAGCTTTCGATGAGCGTGCTGCTCGCGGCAGCCGACACCTTCAGGGCGGCGGCCACAGAGCAGCTCGAAGGCTGGGCGCAGCGAGCGGGCTGCGAGATCGTGACCGGCCCCGAGGGAGCGGACCCGGGCTCGGTCGCCTTCGAGGCCGTGGCGCGCGCGTGCGCCGAGGACGCCGACGTGGTGATCATCGACACGGCCGGGCGGCTGCACACTCAGGACGATCTGATGGCGGAGCTCGGCAAGATCAGGCGAGTGATCGCGCGGCAACTGGAGGGGGCGCCGCACGAGACGCTGCTGACCGTCGATGCGACCACCGGTCAGAACGGACTGCGCCAGGCGAGGATGTTCTCCCAATCCGCGGGCGTCAGCGGGATCGTCTTGACGAAGCTCGACGGCACGGCGCGAGGAGGCATCGCGCTCGCGATCACGCGCGAGCTGAAATTGCCCGTGAAGCTGATCGGGATCGGGGAGCAGCTCGAGGATCTGCGCCCCTTTGACCCGGACGACTTCGCAAAGGCGCTTATAGCCCCGGCGTGAGGACCTCGCTGCGACCGGCTCCATGACATCCGATGGCGCTGTGAAATCCCCACAGGGAGTCGTCGCTCAGCGATAATCGAGCTATGGATGCCTGGATGCTGTGGCTTGTAGCGGCATGTGCGCTCGGTCTCGGCGAGCTGCGCAGGGGCGGTCTCTACCTCGTGCCATGGGCGGCGGGCGGCACGCTTGCGGCGGTGATGAGCCTGCTCGGCGTGGCGTTTTTGCTGTGCGCGATCGTGTTCGTGATCGCGTCCGGGATAGCGCTCGTCACGCTCGCACCGGTGGCTCGGCGCCAGCGCGGGTTGCGGGCGGCGATTCGCGAAGGGTCGGCTGCCCTCGTGGGACGAGAGGCGGTCGTGCTCGAGCGGATCGCCAACTTCGAGGGCGTCGGCTGCGTGAAGATCGGCGGCGAGGTGTGGACGGCTCGCAGCTTCGCCGATGACGAGGTGTTCCACGCGGGCGACCATGTGGAGATCGTCGAGGTTCGTGGGGCCACGGCGCTCGTGACGCGCTGATCGCTGCGCCACACGGCGCTCGTGCTGCGAGAATCTGCCTTCATGTTCGACTCGCTCGCCGAGAAGCTGCAGGCCACTCTCAGTGAGGTTCGCCAGCACGGCACCCTCACCGATAAGGACATCGATCTCACGATGCGCGAGATCCGTCTCGCGCTGCTCGAGGCGGATGTCAACTTCAAGGTCGTAAAGCGCTTCACCAGCGAGCTGAAGGCGCGGTGCGAGGGCGCCGAGATCGTCGGCAAGCTGAACCCCGGCCAGCAGGTCGTGAAGATCGTCTCGGACGAGCTGACGTCGCTGATGGGCGGAGAGGCGCAGGGTGTGAGCTTCTCCTCGAAGCCGCCCACGGTGATCTTGATGGCCGGCCTGCAGGGCTCCGGCAAGACGACCGCGGCCGCCAAGCTCGCAAGGCACCTGCGCGAGGAGCACTCCTCATCGGTGGCGCTCGCCGCCTGCGATGTGTATCGCCCGGCCGCCGTCGAGCAGCTCGTGAAGGTCGGCGCGCAGGCGGGCGCCGAGGTCTATGAGCAGGGGACCGAGCGCGATCCGGTCGAGATCGCCTCGTGGGCTCTGGAGCGAGCGAAGAAAGAGGGTAAGGATGTCCTGATCGTCGACACGAGCGGGCGCCTGCACGTCGACGAAGAGCTGATGGCGGAGCTCGTCCGGATTCGCGACGCGATCGACCCGCGCCACGTCCTGCTCGTTCTCGACGCGATGACCGGTCAGGACGCCGTGAACGTCGCGGAGCAGTTCGCCGACGCGGTCGAGTTCGACGGTGTGTTGATGAGCAAGCTCGACGGCGACGCGCGAGGCGGCGCGGCCCTCTCGGTCAAGGCCGTCACGGGCAAGCCGATTCTGTTCGCCTCAACGGGTGAGAAGCTCGATCAGTTCGAGCGCTTCCATCCCGAGCGGATGGCGCAGCGCATTCTCGGCATGGGCGACGTCATGAGCCTGATCGAGAAGGCCGAGCGTCTCCTCGACGAGACGCAGGCCGCCGAGCTCGAGCGCAAGCTGCGGCGCAACGAGTTCGGCCTGGACGACTTCCTCGACCAGCTCAAGATGGTCCGGCGCATGGGGCCTCTAACAAGCCTGCTCGGGATGATCCCCGGGTTCGCCGGCGCCCAGCTGAAAGGCTTGAAGGTCGACGAGCGTGAGCTCGACCGCATCCAGGCGATCATCCTGTCGATGACCCCCCAGGAGCGCAGCCGGCCTGAGCTGATCAAGGGCTCGCGTCGCCTGCGAATCGCGCGCGGATCGGGAACGAACGTGCAGCAGGTCAATCAGCTCGTCAAGCAGTTCGGCCAGATGCGCAAGGTGATGAGGCAGGTGGGACGCGGCAAGATGCCGGATGTCGGGGCGCTTATGCGCCAGGCGCGATGACCGGCCGGACATCCGGGCCGGCCCTTGGGGCATCCTGTGCCCACAGGCTCTAAGCTCTCAAGCTGACTTTCGCAAGCACTCAGAGAGGAAACCGTGTCGGTAAGGCTAAGGCTCACGCGTGTGGGCGCAAGGAAGAATCCCGTTTGGCGTGTCGTCGTCGCCGATCAGCGCTCCCCTCGCGACGGGCGTGTGATCGAGACGATCGGCCAGTACAACGCCCAGACGAACCCCTCGACGATCGTCATCGACGAGGCGCGAGCCAAGAGCTGGCTGGCCCGGGGCGCGCAGCCGTCGAACACGGTCCGCAAGCTCCTGCGCATCCAGGGGATCTCATAAGGGTCCGCAGCAGCGTGAGTGCGATCCGATGTGAAGCGTGCGTGCTGGAAGCCGGCGTCTCCAACCGGATGTTTTCGGAGCGGAGCCGATGCCCTCACAAGCCATGAAGAGCCTGCTCGAGTATCTCGCTCAGGGCCTGGTGGACCGGCCGGAGGAGGTGTCGGTTGAGCAGTTCGAGGAGGAGGACGGCACGATCGTGCTCGAGCTGTGCGTCGCCGAGGATGACTACGGCAAGGTGATAGGCAAGGCCGGCCGCACCGCTCACGCGCTGCGCACCGTGGTCAAGGCCGCGGCGGTGAACGAGAAACGTCGCGTGCTCGTCGACATCGTCGACTGAACCGGGGAATCCAGGGTGACGCTCACATCGGGTGAGCCTTCGGCGCCGGGCTCGCGGATGCCGGCCGGTCGCGTCGGTCGCGCTCACGGCCTCGACGGAAGCTTTTATGTGACCGGCGCTCGACCGCGACTGCTCGCGCTCGGGGCCATCGTCACCGTCGGTGGTCGCGAGCGTACGGTCGTGCGCCGCGCCGGGACCGACGATCATCCGATCGTTCGCCTGGCGGGGATCGAGGATCGGGCGGCCGCAGAGCTGGTGCGGGGTCAGGAGCTGCTGGTCGATCGCGAGCACGCGCCGTCTCTGGAGGAGGGGGAATGGTGGGCCGGCGACCTCGAGGGGTGCGAGGTGACCGACGGCGAGCGCCTCGTCGGAATCGTGCGATCGCTGATCGAGCTGCCCTCGTGCGAGGCGCTCGAGGTCGATCGCACGAGTCCTCGTGAACGGCGCGACGATACGAGAGAACGTGAGCGGGAAGGCCCTTTGCTCGTGCCGATGGTGCGCAGTGCGATTCGATCGATCGATGTCTCCGCCGGGCGCATCGACGTGGACATGAGCTTTCTGGGGGAGGGCACGTGATGGAGATCGACATCTTCACCCTGTTCCCCGAGTGGTTCGAGTGGTTCCAGGCTCAGCGCCATGTTCGAAACGCGATCGCCGCCGGCTCGCGCTTGCGCTGCGTGAACTTCCGCGAGCACACCCCGCTGAGCGCCGGCCAGGTCGACGACACGCCATTTGGCGGTGGCGCCGGGATGCTGCTGAGGGTCGACGTAATGGACGCTGCGCTGTCCGCTCACTATGCGATCGACGCCGTCGCCGTGCGCGAGACGCGCCGTGTCATCGCACTGACGCCGAACGGTCGTCAGATGGATGAGGCCTATGTGCGCGAGCTTGCCGAAGAGCCCGCACTCACCTTGCTGTGCGGCCGCTATGAGGGGTTCGACGAGCGCATCATCGAGCACTTCGCCGGCGAGACCCTCTCGATCGGGCGCTACGTGCTCTCAGGCGGGGAGCTCGCCGCGATGGTGCTCTGCGACGCGGTCATGCGCAAGCTTCCGGGCGCTCTCGGTCATGAGGACTCCGCGGTCGAGGAGTCATTCAGCGATGCCCTCGAGGGTCGGCCCGAGTACCCGCACTACACCCGGCCGGCCGAATACCGCGGATGGAAGGTGCCCGAGGTGCTCTTGTCGGGCCACCACGACCGAATCCGCCAATGGCGGCTGGAGCAGAGCCGGCTACGCGACTGTTGAGAGGCGGCGTTCGCTACCATTCCCGGACGCGCGTTGGACGGCAGCGACTGCTCGTCACCACCGCGCCTCTTCTTTGCCATGAGCAGCGTTATCGAAAGCCTTGAGCGTGCGCAGCTGCGCCGCGTCCCAGAGTTCGCACCCGGCGATCGCGTCAGGGTGCACTTCCAGGTGATCGAGGGCACGCGCCGGCGTGTGCAGGTCTTCGAGGGCGTCGTCATCAAGCGCCAGGGGCACGGCGTGCGTGAGACGTTCGTCGTGCGCAAGCAGTCCTTCGGTGTGGGCGTCGAGCGCATGTTCCCGGTGCACTCGCCCAAGATCGAGCGCATCGAGGTGGCCGCTCGCGGCGACGTGCGCCGCGCGAAGCTCTACTACCTGCGCGACCGCGTCGGCAAGCGCGCCCGTGTACGCGAGCGTCGCTACACAGGGCCCGAGGAGATCGTCGAGTACGGCCTCCTGCACGAGTCCTCGGAGGCGACGGACGCGGAGGGCGCCACCGCGGAGGAGACGCTCGCCGAGGTGCCGGTCGACGCTTCCGCCACGACCGACGATGGTGGCGCTCCTTCCACAGAGGCTTCAGCGGCCGTCGAGGCCTCCTCGGAGGCCGCGGCCGCGCCCGAGGCGCAGGACGATGGCGCCTCCGACGCTCCGTCTGGCGCTGATGAGGCCGATCGGCCCTCAGATGCCGGCGAGGCGCCCGCCGACCAAGCTTCGGCGTGAAGGGAAACCCCTCCCCGATCCAGGGCGAGAAGGCCGAGCCCAGCAAGAAGCCGCGAGCGAACTCGATCGCCGAGCTCGCGCTCATCATCCTCGTCGCGATCGGCCTGGCGATCGGGATCCAGGCGTTCATCGTCAAGCCCTATCGAATACCGAGCGGTTCGATGGAACCGACACTCGCCGTCGGCCAAAGGGTGCTGGTGGATCGGATTGGCATGCACCTCGGCGACCCGCACGTCGGCGAGATCGTGGTGTTCCATCCGCCGCGCAACGCCGAACAGGAGGTGTGCGGTCCCGCGCCGCACATGGTCACGCCCGGACGCGCGGCGTGCGCGGCGCCCGAGCCATTCAAGGCCAGCGTGAACTTCATCAAGCGCATCGTGGCCGGCCCGGGCGACGTTATCTCGATCCGCGAAGGCCACGTGATCCGCAACGGCAAGCGCGAGTCGGACTCCTATATCCGTCTCTGCGGCGGCGGCTCTGAGTGCAACTTCCCGGTGCCCATCACCATTCCCGCCGGTCATTGGTTCATGATGGGGGACAACCGTGGCGAGTCCGACGACAGCAGGTTCTGGGGACCTGTCCCCACAGGGTGGATCATCGGATCGGCATTCGCGACCTACTGGCCCCCCGACCGCATCGGGATCCTCTAGCGCCGAGTCTCCCGGGGCCGAGCTGTCGAGGCGTTCGCGCCGCAGACGGTCAGGGGTCCACCGCAGCGGCCGACGCCTGTTCGCGTTCGATCGCAGCCTCGGAGCGCGTCTCGTGGCTGGTGCCGACGAGGCGGGTCGTGGGTGTCTGGCCGGCCCGCTCGTCGCCGCGGCCGTCCTGTTCGACTACGACGCGATCACGACGCGCGAGATCAGTGCGCTTGGAGCGCTCAACGACTCCAAGCAACACACCGCCGCAGCCCGCGAGGAGCTGTATCCGCTGATCCTGAGCAGCGCAGTGCGCGTGACGGTCTCCTCGCGCTGCGTGCGCGGAATCGACTCGCGCGGTCTTCACAAGACCAATCTCGCGGCGTTGAGCGACGCTCTCTCAGGGGTCACGCGCGGGCTTGCGGACGAGATCGTGTGCCTGACCGACGGCTTTCCCGTACCCGAGTTCGGGCGGCCTCAGCGCGCGATCGTGAACGGTGACGCCACCAGCGCCGCGATCGCAGCGGCTTCGATAATCGCGAAGGTGACCCGTGATCGCTATATGCACCACGCCGACACGATCCATCCGGGCTGGAGCTTTGCCGAGCATGTCGGATACTCAACCCCCGTCCATCGTGAGGCGATCCTCCGCCAGGGGGTCTCCCCGCTGCATCGCCTCTCATTCCAGTCGCTGGCCTATCAGCAACTGGCGCTCGCCGAGCTGTAAGGGGCGGGCCTAGCGCCGGCGCTCTATGCGGCGACCAGGTCGCTCGCCTTACCACGCCGCTTCGATGTGATCGAGGCGCAATAGGCGGTTCTCGCCGTCGACGATCACCCCGATCGCGTCGAAGCGGATCGTCTCGGCCTTGGGGCGCGCCTTGCGGCTCTCATACAGCCATGCGCACGCGAGCCGCCTCAACCGCTCGCGCTGAGCGAAGCGCAGCCAGGAGAGCGGCTGGTCCTCCGGGCAGAGGCCCCTCCGGCGGCTGCTCGCGCGTCGTGTCTTGACCTCCGCGAAGACGAGCGCATGGCAGTCGAACGCGATCAGGTCAATCTCGCCGTGGCGAGTGCGCACATTGCGCTCCACGACAACGAATCCCAGTCGTCGGAGATGGGCTACAGCGAAGTCCTCGCCGAGTGCTCCCAGAGCGCGGCGCGCGTCCCGCGGGAGGGGTGCTCCCAGCTCCGGGTGCTCGACGGGACACATGCCCCGAGCCTACGCCCCAAAATGTGACGCAAAACACACAAATGTGCCGATTGTGTGCCCTGGTGTGATTGTGGAACGGTCATCCGATCAGCTCCCGTCGAACCCATCGACCTCGACGCTTGCGTAGGCTGCCCTTGCAGTGACCGACACGCCACCCGAAACCGCGCCACGCGGGTCCGATGCAATGAGCGCCGGGTCCGACGCAATCAGCGACCAGCCCGATGCGATGAACGCCGAGTCCGATGCGATGAACCTCGAGCAGGCCGCGCCGACCGGCGTCGATGAGCAGGCTGCCGTCGATCGGGCCAGGCGCCGGCTGGGGATCGACGGCGTGAGCGGCTTCATGGGCATGCGCTGGGACAGTGCCGAGCGCATCCGGCTGGAGATCCGCCCCGAGCTGATCGGGGCCGGCGGCCTGCTGTCCGGCGTCGCGACCTATGCGCTCGTCGACTATTGCATGGGCTCGACCCTGTGGGTGCACACCACGGAACAGGAGCACATCGCCACGATCAACATCTCGATCAACTACATCCAGACAGCGACCGAGGGCGAGATCGTCTGCACGAGCACGCTCGACCGGCGCAATCGCTCCAACGCCGTGTTGCGCAGCGAGGTTCGTCACGAGGACGGCCGGCTGCTCGTGACCGCGATAGGCAACTACGCGATCTTTCCCGCGCGGCGCAGCGGCTCAGCGGTGTGAGCATGGAGCACGTAGGGTCGCGCACGCCGCGGGCTCTCACGATCGCCGGGTCTGACTCCGGGGGAGGAGCGGGGATCCAGGCCGACCTGAAGGGCTTCGCTCGCTGCGGCGTTCACGGGATGAGCGCCATCACCGCCATCACCGCGCAGAACACGCTGGGCGTGAGCGCCGTTCACCCCGTCCCGGCCGACATCATCCTCGCCCAGGTGCGCGCCGTCGTGCAGGACATCGGCGTCGACGCGGTCAAGGTCGGGATGCTCGGGACGGCACAGACGATCGAAGCGGTGGCGTGCGCTCTGGACGAGCTCCCGGCCGGCACGCCGATCGTGGTCGACCCTGTCATGGTCGCCGAGTCCGGCGCCCAGCTGCTCGACCCGGACGCTCAAGGCGCGCTCGTCTCCGAGATCCTGCCTCGTGCGACCGTCCTGACCCCAAACGTCCCCGAGGCGCAGGCTCTCGTTCGCCATGGTCCGGCGGGCCCGCGAGGGGTCGAGGCGCATGGGGACCCCGATACCGATGCAGGCGCGCAGGAGCTCGCCCGCGCCGTGCTCGCTCTTGGCCCCGACGCGGTCGTGCTCACCGGTGGACACCGCACGCGCGCGATAGACATTTTCGTCGAGGCCGGCTCGCCCGAACAGGTCGTCTTCATACCCGGTGAGCGCCATCCCGACGGGGCCGCGCACGGCTCCGGCTGCACCCATTCATCGATTCTCGCGGCCCAGCTCGCGCTCGGCCGCGCACCTCTTCAGGCCGCGATTGCCGCACGATCGCTCACCGGCGAGGCTGTCGCCCGCGGCCTGCGCGACATCGGCGAGGGTCCGGGGCCGGTCGACGTGATCGGGCTTTCCGCCATCCGTCACGCCGAGGCCCCCGGATTGGAGGACCACGAGAGCCCTGGCGGTGGCGCGGATGCGCCGGAAGATAGTGTTCGCCGGCGATGAGCTCCAACTTCGACGTCAAGCACCGCTCTCGCGCGCTGACCGAGGGCCCCGAGCGCGCCGCCGCGCGGGCCTACCTTCATGGCATCGGCTACAGCGCCGAGGACCTGGCCAAGCCGATCGTCGGGGTCGCCCACTCCTGGATCGAGACGATGCCGTGCAACTTCAACAATCGCGTGCTCGCCGCCAAGGTCAAGGAGGGCATTCGGGCCGCCGGCGGCACGCCGATGGAGCTGAACACGATCGCCATCTCCGACGGCATCACGATGGGGACCTCGGGCATGCGCGCCTCGCTCGTCTCTCGGGAGGTGATCGCCGACTCGATCGAGCTTGTCGCCTCGGCGCACCAGTTCGATGCCCTGGTCGTCATCACCGGCTGCGACAAGACGATCCCCGCCGCCGTGATGGCGCTCGCGCGCCTGGACATCCCGGGCCTGATGCTCTACGGCGGCTCGATCCGACCGGGGCGCTTTCGCGGGCAGGAGGTCACGATCCAGCAGGTGTTCGAGGCAGTCGGCGCCTTCGCGGCCGGCAAGATCACCGAGGAGGAGCTGCATGAGCTGGAGGAGGCGGCCTCGCCGGGCGCAGGCGCCTGTGGCGGACAGTTCACCGCCAACACGATGGCGATGGCCTTCGAGGTCCTCGGCATCTCGCCGGCCGGCTCCTCGATGGTTCCCGCCGAGGACGGGTGCAAGCTGAAGGTCGCGGTCGAGTGCGGCGGGCTCGTGATGGACGTGCTGCGCGCGGGGCGGCGGCCGAGCGATGTGATCACCAAGCCGGCCCTGGAGAACGCGATCGCCGCCGTGGCGATGAGCGGCGGCTCCACCAATGCTGTTTTGCATCTCCTCGCGGTCGCCCACGAAATGGGCGTTCCGCTCTCGATCGAGGAGTTCGACGCCATCTCCGAGCGCACCCCTCTGCTGTGTGACCTGCAGCCGGGCGGCCGCTATGCCGCCACCGACCTGTATGAGGCGGGGGGCGTCCCGCTCGTTCTGAAGCGCCTCGACGAAGCGGGCGCGCTGCGCGAGGACGCGATCACCGTCACCGGGCGCACGATCGGCGAGCACGCAGCCGAGGCGTCAGAGACGCCGGGCCAGGACGTGGTTCGGGCGCTGTCTGACCCGCTCAAGCCGACGGGCGGCTTTGCGATCCTGCGCGGCAACCTCGCGCCCGAAGGATGCGTCGTCAAGCTCGCCGGCCATGAGCGCCGCCTGCACGCCGGTCCCGCGCGCGTGTTCGACGGGGAGGAGGCCGCGATGGCAGCGGTCCTCGCGCACGAGATATCAGAGGGCGACGTGGTCGTGATCCGCGGGGAGGGTCCCGCCGGCGGTCCCGGCATGAGGGAGATGCTCGCGGTCACCGCCGCGATCGTCGGGGAGGGCCTGGGCGAGAGCGTCGCCCTGATCACTGACGGGCGCTTCTCCGGCGCCACCCACGGCTTCATGGTCGCCCACGTCGCTCCCGAGGCCGCCCGCGGCGGGCCGATCGGCGCGCTGCGCGACGGGGACGAGATCACGATCGACGTCGACTCGCGCCGCCTCGACGTCGCCCTGAGCGACGCGCAGATCTCCGAGCGCCTCTCCTCATACGCGCCTGCCCCACGCGCCGACGAGCACATAGACGTCGCCATCCGCAAGTACGCAAAGCTCGTCGGCTCGGCGTCGCAGGGCGCCATCGCCGTCTGAATCTCAACGCGCACGCCATCCGGCGGGCGGTTCGCGCCCGCCCCGGCACAGGCGTACCCCGCCCTCTGATCGAAGACGCTCGATGTGACCGATCCGGCGCCCTGCGGGACACGCGCCGGCCGCGCCGCGCCGGGCGCGTTCTCGCCCAAAGAGATGCGGCCCGGCGTGTGCCTACTCGCTGAGGAACCCCTCCAGCAGCTCGTTGAACGCATCTGGGCGCTCGAGCATCGCCATGTGGCCGGTGTCCTCGAAGACGACCTTGCGCGAGCTCGGGATCAGCTGCTGGAAGACCTCGGCATCGTGCACGGTGATCAGCCGGTCCTCGTCGCCCCACACGATCAGGGTCGGGCACGCGATCTCGGGCAGCCGCTCCCTAATCGGGTAGTCGAGGATCGCCTGAAGCGCCTGCATGAAGCCCGGCTTGCCCGAGCCTTTCAGCTGCTCGGCCACGAGCGCCGGAGCGAGCCTGCTCGGATGGCGCGTGACGAGGCCGAACGTCGCGTTGCGCAAACCGCGGCGTCGCGCGACCGCATGGGATTGCGCGGCCATCCATGCGGTGTAGATCGCGAGCACCCTCTGAATCCTCTGCATCGCGGGCATGACCCGCTCGACCTGCGCGTTTTTGTGGGTGCTGATCCCCGCGGCCGACACGAGCACCAGGCGCTCCACCCGCTGGGGATAGCCGATCGCAAGCTCTGCCGATATGAACCCGCCCATCGAGTTGCCGACGAGCACGGCCGCGTCGATGCCGAGCGTCGCCAGCAGGCCGTCCACGATGCGCGCATAGCCCTCGATCGTGATCTCCTCGGCCGGCATCGGCGAGTATCCGAAGCCCGGCAGATCCATTGCGATCACGCGGTGATCCTTCGCGAACCGCGGCAGCTGCTCGAGCCAGTTCGGCCAGGACCCTGACAACCCGTGCACGAACACGACCGCAGGGCCCTCGCCGAGGTCGATCACGTTCACCGGTCTGCCGGCCACCTCGACCCAGCGCTGATGGCGGCGCCAATCGACGTCCATCCACGCCGAGCGACCCGCCGTCCCGTACGTGGAGGGCCGATCGAGCCCGTTCAGAGTTCCTGCGCCGCCGCTCATCCATCAATAATCTACTCGACTCATGCGCATCGCCATCGACGTCGACTCGACGCTCCACCACTATTGGGACGTGCTCTCCGAGATTTCGGTGCGTCGCTTCGGCATCGATCTTCCTTATGACGAGCAGCTCACCTGGGGAATCACCCGTCTTCGCCCCGATCAGCTCGCGCTGTGCATCGAGGAGAGCCACGCCGAGGAGACGATCGTTGCCGGTCGGCCCTACCCGGGGGCCGTCGAGGCCGTCCGTCGCTGGAGCGAAGCCGGACATTTCATCCACATCACCACCCATCGTGCCGAGCGCTGCGCCCCCGCCACCGCCCGCTGGCTGCGGCGCATCGGGCTTCCCTTCGACGATCTCCACTGCTCCTTCGACAAGGTCTCGCGCTGTGTCGAGCTCGAGATAGACCTGCTGATCGATGACGGTCCACTGAATCTCAGCGCCGCCATCGACCAGGGCATCAGGACCGCGACCATCGTCCATCCATGGAACCGCGATCTCTGCGACGTCGAGGACGTGCTGGGCGCACGCGACTGGTTTGAGCTCGAGCGCCTGCTCGAGCCGCTGCTCGCCACACCCCCGCAATCGCTTGCGACTCGAAGCTGAGAGCCGCAAACTTCGAGTCCGTCTCGGTTGACGGATCGAGTACGCAGAGAGGCGTAGAACGGCCCGCGGCGAAATATGCGGGCGATGAGCAGCAGCGAACCCCATGACGATCGCCCTGAGCCGAAGCTCAGCGAGGCCTGGCGTGCGGCGCTCGCGCAACTGGACAGCGACTTGCGCCGCACCGGGGCGGCTGCGCGCACGAGACGTGCCTACGCGCTCGACACACGCCAGTTTGCGCAGTGGGCCTGCTCGTACGGGCTTCAACCATCCGAGATCGCTCCGCACGACGTCCGCCGCTACATCTCCCACCTCTCCGAGCAGCGGCTCTCACCGGCCACGAGCGCTCGCAAGCTCGCCGCGCTGAGATCGATGTTCCGAGGCCAGCGCGAGCACGGCCACATCGAGCAGAGTCCCGCCGATCTGCTCGCCACACCGCGCCGCGGCTCCTATCTTCCGAGTGTTCTCAGGGCGCCCGAGGTTGCCGATCTACTCGACGGCATTCCCGCGGCCAGCCCCCTGCAGGTTCGCGACAGGGCGCTGTTCGAGCTGGCCTATGCGTGCGGACTGCGCGCGGAGGAGCTCGTCTCGCTGAACACCTCACATGTCGACTACGACGCCGAGCAGCTGCGTGTCGAGGGCAAGGGCGGCAAGACGCGGTTCGTCCCTCTTGGCGAGGTCGCGAAAGAGGCAGTGAGCCACTACGTCGAAGGTGCCCGCGAGCAGCTGATCGGCGACCCCGGCGAGCAGGCTCTGTTCGTGAGCCGCACCGGCCGGCGGCTTTCCACCAGCGACATCCGTCGCCGGCTGCGCGTGTGGACCACCCGAGCCGGCATTGGGGACCATGTCTCGCCGCACACCCTGCGCCACAGCTTCGCCACCCATCTGCTCGACGGCGGGACCGACCTGAGGGTGATCCAGGAGCTGCTCGGGCACGCGAGCATCTCTACCACCCGACTCTACACTCGAGTAGAGTCCGCAAGACTCAGACGCGCGTATGCGCGCAGTCACCCTCGGGCCTGATCGGCGGGAGAAGACCCTGGAGACGAACGTCAAAGCGATCGAGCTGCGCGAACTGTGGCGGCGTTACAAGGGTGAGGGTGACGCCCGCGCCCGCGAGCGTCTCGTGGTCGCGTACTCGCCGCTGGTCAAGTACGTCGCCGGTCGTACAGCCGCCGGTCTGCCACCTCATGTCGAGGAGGCGGACCTCATCTCCTATGGGCTCGTCGGCCTGATCTCGGCGATCGAGCGCTTCGATCTCTCGCGCGAGATCAAGTTCGAGACGTACGCCATCACACGCATCAAGGGGGCGATCATCGATGAGCTGCGCTCGATCGACTGGGTGCCGCGCAGCGTCCGCGCTCGCGCAAGGGAGATCGAAAGAGCCAACAGCAAGCTCGAGCACCGCCTGCAGCGCAGCCCCTCGGACGAGGAGCTGGCGGCCGAGCTGAACATCGATCTTCCCGAACTGCACGATTCCCTGCTGGCCATCTCCCACTCCTCGGTCGCGGCCCTCGATGAGCTGTGGAGCGTCTCGGACTCCAGCGGCGACCAGGTCTCGCTGCTCGACACGATCGAGGATCCGAATGCGCCCGATCCCTCCGGAGCGTTGGACGTAGGGGATCTCAAGGACCGCATCGCCGATGCGATCGCTTCGCTTCCAGAGCGAGAGAAGCTCGTGATCGCGCTCTACTACTACGAGAATCTCACGCTTCGCGAGATCGGCGAGGTGCTCGGCGTCACCGAGTCGCGCATCTCCCAGCTGCACACCAAGGCTGTCCTGCGCTTGCGCTCGCACATGCAGAACGGATCGTTCGAAGACGACTGACGCAGGCGGCGCTGGGTTCGTGAGATGTGTGACTCGCGGGCATGTTCACACAAGACGTGACGGCCAATCGGTCAAACGGTGGCGCCGACCTTGAAGTTCAGGGTTGCCACCACGGCCAGGGAGCCCAAGGGCCGCCGGGGCTGTATCGTGCATTCCAGGCGTCGACAGCGAGGAGCATCGCATGCGTGCCCCACCCGATCGAATTCGCAATGTCGCTCTGGTCGGCCATCGCGGCTCGGGCAAGACCTCGCTGCACGAGGCGCTTCTGTTCGAGTCCGGTCTGATCACGCGGCTCGGATCGGTTGTTGACGGGACAGCGGTCTCAGACTCGGACCCCGACGAGCAGGCACGGCAGATGTCGATCTCGCTCACGCTCACCTCCCTCGAGTGGCGCGAGCGCAAGGTGAACCTTCTCGACACTCCGGGCGACCCGAGCTTTGCGGCGGATGCGCTGGCAGCGTTGCGAGTTTGCGAGTCCGCGGTGTTCCTCGTCAACGCCGTCACCGGCGTCGAGGTCTCGACCGCGCGGTTGTGGGAGCGCGCTGCCGAGCTCGACATAGCGCGTCTGCTGTTCATCAATATGCTCGATCGCGACCGCGCCGACTTCTTTCAGACGCTCGAGCGACTCAAGCAGAGTTTCGGTCCACACGTCGTCGCTACCGAGATCCCGCTTCACCACGATGGTGCGATCGCGGGTGTCATCGACCTGCTGGATATGGTGGCCTTCCGTCAGGACTCAGCCGAGCGGGGCGGTTTCAGCGAGATTCCGATCCCGGACGATCAGCGTGCGCTGGCCGAGGAATATCGCGAGCGCCTGATGGACGAGGTATCCGAGGTCTCCGACTTGCTGATGGCGCGCTACCTCGACGGTGAGCAGATCTCCCATGAGGAGATCGCCGATGCTCTGAAGCAGGGCACCAACCATGGTCGGATCTTCCCGGTCGTGTGCGGCGTGGCGACGCGCAATCTGGGCACCTCGCGCCTGCTCGACGCGATCGTCGAGGATCTTCCCTCGCCCGTGAAGCACGGTCCGCTCGCGCTCGGCGGGCTGGAGCTCTCGCCATCGGATGGCTCCGAGCTGTTCGCCTATGCGTTCAAGACCCGCGCCGACCCGTTCGCCGGCCGCGTCAACCTGCTGCGCGTCTATCAGGGCGTGCTTCGCCACGACAGCCACGCGGTGAACATTCGAAGCCACACGCGCGAGCGCATAGGCCAGCTGATCACGTTTGCGGGCAAGAGCTCACGTCACGTCGACGAGCTCGGCCCCGGCGACATGGGCGCCGTGCCAAAGCTCAAGGACACGCACGCGGGCGATTGGCTGACTGCGCACGACGCGCACATCGAGCTACCCGGTGTGCGGCTTCCGGCACCTGTGATGGCTTTTGCGATCGAGCCGGCGAGCAGGGGAGAAGAGGAGAAGCTCTTCACTTCGCTTCGACGACTTCAGGAGGAAGACCCTACGATCGACCTCCATCGCGACTCTCAGACCGGCGAGCAGATCGTGGCCGGGCTCTCGCAGGTTCACGTCGAAGTCGTCGTCGACCGCCTCCGCTCGCGATTCGGGGTTGACGTCACGCTCAAGCCGCCGCGCGTGCCCTATGAGGAGACGATCCGCTCCTCTGCGAAGGCACATGGGCGCCACAAGAAGCAGACAGGGGGACGCGGCCAGTTCGGCGACTGCCACATCGAGATCGAGCCGCTGCCCCCCACGTCCGGGTTCGAGTTCGTCAATCGGATCAAGGGCGGCGCCATCCCCAGTCAATTCATCCCGGCCGTCGAGAGGGGCGTGATCGAGGCGATGGAGGCCGGCCCCGTTGCCGGCTATCCGGTCAAGGACGTGCGGGTAACGCTCGTGGACGGCTCGTTTCACTCGGTCGACTCATCCGAGCTCGCGTTCAAGCTCGCCGGCGCACACGCGATGCGCGACGCGCTGACTCAGGCAAGCCCGGTGCTGCGCGAGCCGATCATGCTCGTGACCGTCACTGTTCCCGAGGACCACGTCGGCGAGGTGATCGGCGATCTCAACAGTCGCCGCGGCCGTCCCCAGGGCATGGAGCCCGCGGGCGCCGGCACCGAGATCAAGGCGGAGGTGCCGATGGCGGAGATGCTCGGCTACGCCCCCGATCTGCGCTCCATCACGCAGGGTCAGGGGGACTACACGCTCGAGCTGCTTCGCTACGAGCAGGTCCCTTCGCATCTGGTCAAGAAGGCCCTCGAGCAGGCCGGCATCGCGCCTCCCGCGGTGCACGCGTGACGCACGGCCGGGCGCGTCCGGCTACCCTGAGTGGTCGATGGCGACGCGTTCGATAGTCACTTCGGTCCCGGAGGTCGCCTGCGATGTCTGCGGGCGGCGACTGTTGCGGGGCGAGCGTCCTGACGTGTTTCTGGCGGGAGGAGAGCGCCGGACCGTATGCGAGCTGTGCACTGCGCGCGCGGCTGCCGTGGGATGGCTGCGAGAGTCGGACAGCGACTCGCTCGGAGTCCGCCCGCCGCGCAGCAGACGGGCCAGCTCGCTGCTGGGCCGGTTGCGGCAACTGCGCGAGCCGGCGGATGCCGTTCCGCATTCGAGGAACCGCTCCTCGCGCACGTCTGGAACGATCGAAGAGGATCTGGAGAACGAGCTGTACGAGTTCCTCGATGAGAGCGATCCGCAAGCCGGCCAAGAGCTTCCGAGCGATCACACCTGGCCGTCCGAGGAGGAGCTGGGGGACGAGGATCGGGTCGAGCTGGGCACGAGCGGCGGCGAGCTGGGCACGAGCGGCGAACTGAAGGTCGCGAAGGCCCTCGAGGTCTTCAATGCCGGCGAGCAGCCGCGTAGGGTGGCGGGCGTCTCACGCTCGCTCGGAGCGCCGACCGTGACGGTACGGCCCCTCGTGGACTCCGGCGGGAAGGTCGTGATCGTCGTCGCCTGGGAGCTGTGCTGGTACCGGTACGAGGTCGACCTGGGCGATGCGCTCTCAGAACCGCAGTTGCTCGAGCGGGGGATGGAGCTTGACGAGCTCCCGGCAGAGGACAGGCTCGCCAACGCGGCCGCCGATGCGCGCGGCGAGCTGGCTCTCCTCGGATAACATCTCGACGTGATCTATTGCGTTGTGCCGCGGCCGCTGGCCGATGAGCTGTATCCGAAGCTCGTCAAGCACTACGAGAACGACGACAACGTGACCGTCATCGTCGACCGTCGCGAGTCAGACCGCCGTGCACGGGGCAGGGCCGCCTCCGCGGAGGATCTGGGACGTCGCGTCATCCGCGACCGTCGTCGCGCCCGCGTCCCCGGTGAGCTTCCGCCGCTCGCCGACGCCTCATAGGGCATCGTTGATGGTCGCGATGAAGGTGGTTGTTCACGTCGACGGCGGCTCACGGGGCAATCCGGGTCCGGCAGCGGCTGGCAGCGTCGTCTCCACGCCGCAGGGCGAAATCCTCGACGAGGCCTCAGAGCTGCTCGGTTCCGTGACGAACAACGTCGCCGAGTATCGCGCGCTGTTGCTCGGTCTTGCGCGCGCTCGGGCACTGGGGGCAAAGGAGGTCGAGGTCGTCAACGACTCCGAGTTGATCGCCAAGCAGGTGCAGGGGGCCTACAAGGTCAAGCACGCCTCCATGCGTCCGCTCTATCTCGAGGCGATGGCCGCGCTTCGCTCGTTTGATCGCTGGTCGATCCGGTCTGTGCCCCGCTCTCAAAACGCGCATGCGGACGCGCTCGTCAATGCCGCCCTGGACGGGGCGCGAGCGAGCTCCTCAGCCGGCTAAGGGCCTATCCCGGTAGGGACGTGCGGCTGGGGTGGTCGAGGGTCGAGGGAGGCGAGGATGCAAGGGCGAAGGCTTGGTGGGCCCAAGTCGAGCCCGAGGACGAAGCATCGCGAAGACAATCGGCCGCAGCCAGACGTGCGGACCTACCGGGATAGGCCCTGAGGGTCCCAACCAGCGAGAGCGTTGGAACTGCCACGGCTCGCCGGCGGGTGAGGTCCAACAACGGCGACACGGACCGCAAAGCGTCGTGGGGGTCGCTATTTCAGCGGCTGGGTCGCTCGCGCGAGCGCGATCATCTGCGCGTTCGATAGGTCCTCGAGCAGCGTGTTGCTGATGAAGTACACGATTTTCCGGCTGCGCCAGCCGATGTCGTGGATATGGGAGCCGTCGTCGACGATCATGTACGAGCGGCCGTCGATCGTTTCGCTGCGGGCGTGGGCGAACAGGGGGATTTTCGCCCAGTCGGTGCCCTCGACGTCGTAGTAGCCGCCCAGGCCGTTCTGCTGCCAGACGGCGACATAGGCATGGTGGCGGTGTTTGACCCGGTCTTCCAGGCTATAGACGCGGACCTGCTGGGGGATGGCCGGACCCGTCTGCACGGTCGGGTACTCCATGCGGAAAGGCAGGCCGGGAGCGGCGCTCAACGCCATCGCCTTGCCTGAGGATGAGACCGGATAGAGATCCAGGGCGCTCAGGGATGGTCCGGCGGCCCTGTGTCCGTGCCCGGAGTGCGCTGTGGCCCGCGGCGCTTTGGGGAGCTGCAACTGCTCGTGGCCGTGCAAAAAGTCATGAACGGTCGCTTTGACGAGCTGCGGCGAGGCGGTCACATAGCTTTCTCCGCCGACCACTGCGTTGGCGCTGTCGATCTGGAATTTGACCTGGCGCATGGGCTTCTGCTGGGAGAAGGCGGCGAGCTTGGCCAGTTCGATCAATTGGCCGGCCGATGACTGGAAGGTGCTCGTGACCGCCTTGCCGACCGCCTTGGACACCTTGTCTATCTCGCCGATCAGATTGCTCGCGGGCACCTGCTCGCGCAGGTCTCGAATGAAATCCTGCTGGCGCGCGACACGCACGAAGTCAGAGTCGGTGTGCCGATAGCGCACGTAGCTGAGCGCGTTTTCATAGCAGAGCTTCTGATAGCCCGGCTGCAGGTTGATCGCCGAGTAGTTGGTTTCCACGCTGCCGTTCGGCTCGTTGTAGTAGCGGTGGTCCACGTTCACGTAAACGCAGCCCAGCGTGTCGACGATCCCGATGAACCCCTTGAAAGTGACGTCGATCACGCCGTTGAGCTTGACGTGCAGGAGCTGCTCGATCGTTTCCGCGGCGAGTTCGGCGCCGCGATCGGTGCCGCCTTCGAGGCTCCCGATCGTATAGGCCGCATTGACCTTGCGTGGATAGTAGGTCTGGCCGCGTTTGGTCGTGATTGTGACGAGCAGGTCGCGCGGTACCGACATGATCGAGGTCTGCCCGGCCTGCGGATCGAGGTGCACGAGCAGCAGCGTGTCGCTGTGCGGTGGATTGTTGCGGTCGAATGCGTCCTTGGAGGCTG
Organism: uncultured Solirubrobacterales bacterium; assembly: GCA_963714635.1. Lineage (GTDB taxonomy): Bacteria > Actinomycetota > Thermoleophilia > Solirubrobacterales > Solirubrobacteraceae > Palsa-744. Next base: position 142,484 of record CAVQPM010000004.1, read on the forward strand.
CTCGCCTATCGGAGCCGATGATCAGGAACGTCTGAGGCTCGCCTTCGTAGGCGGGTTCGATCACGCCTTTCGCGATACGGATCTGGCTGCCGCGCGGGAATACCTCGCTTGCGATTTTCCCGAGCGTGGTGAGCGCCAGAGTCGCGGTCGCGCCGCCGCTGAGCAGCACGATGAGCACGCCGGCGAAGAGAAAGCGCCGCCGCATGCCCCGTCCCGGCGAGGGTGGACGCTCATCGTCGAGTGGTGTCGCGGGGTGCACGCTCATGGGTAGGCCGGGCGGGCGGCCACGCGCCTCGGCCGTGAGCCGCCTCCATGCCTACCCTACCGGCCCAGGCGGCCGCTCAGCGCCGGGAACGCCGGTACGCTCAGCCGGTGCCAACTGCCCAATCGCTATCGCTATCGGCCCGCGCGGCCGCAGCCGGGCGAGCCCCACGGCACTGAGGGCTGATGCTCGCTCCCCGCAACCGCGAGCTCCTCGGCTTGCTCCCCGCCGCGCTGTTGATCAGCGCCGGCTTCACGGCGATCTTCATCCAGGCGGAAAACACGTCCGCCGGCGCATCGACGAACGTGACGCTCAACCATGCCTCGAGTCTGTCGCTCACATATGGGGCGCTGTTCCTGGGGCTGTGCCTGGCAGCACATCTGGTGATCCGCTTCGCGCTGCCTCACGCCGACCCGTATCTGTTTCCGCTCGCGGCGGCACTCGCGAGCGTGGGGATCGTGATGGTCTATCGCATCAATCCACCGCTGGCGCGCCAGCAGGCCCAGTGGATGGTCCTGGGCCTGATCCTCTTCGCCGCGACGATCCTGTGGTTGCGTCGCTCGGGGATCGGCGTGCTCGAGCGCTACCGCTATACGATCGCGGCGGTGGGCATCGCGATGGCCGTGATGCCGCGTCTTCCCGGCATCGGGGAGCAGGTCAACGGCGCGTATCTGAACATCCACGTGGGGCCGATCTCCTTCCAACCTGCCGAGCTCGCGAAGGTGGCGATCGTGGTCTTCCTGGCCAGCTACCTGCGCGACAACCGCCAGATTCTCGTCACCGCCGGGCGGCGGGTCCTGGGCCTGACGATCCCACCGATGAAGCAGTTCGGGCCCATGCTCGTCGTTTGGGGAGCGGCGATGGCGACGCTGCTCTTGACCCGTGAGCTCGGCACCTCACTGATGTTCTATGGAGCGTTTCTCGCACTCCTCTACGTGGCCACCGGCCGCTTCTCCTTTCCGCTCATCGGCCTTGTGCTCTTCGGGGTGGGGGCGTGGTTCGTGGCCACCCATGTGTCCCATGTCCATGCGCGCGTTCTCGACTGGGAACATCCCTTCGACAGGACGCTCTACGAAGCTCGGGGCGGGAGCTATCAGCTTGCCCAGGCGCTGTTCGCGCAGGCCGACGGGGGCCTGCTCGGGACGGGCTTCGACCAATCGCTGCTCGTCCTGCCTCACCACGGCGGGGTGATACTGCCGATCCCCGAAAGCGACATGATCTACGCAGTCATCACCAACGAGCTTGGCCTTGCGGGCGCCGCCGCGCTGCTGCTCACATACCTGCTGTTCGTAGCGCGAGGCCTGAAGACCGCGATGCTCGCGAGGGACTCCTTCTCCAAGCTGCTGGCCGTCGGGCTCTCGTTCATCGTGGCGATGCAGGTGTTCGTGATCGTCGGCGGGGTGACCCGTGTGATCCCGCTCACCGGCGTCACGCTTCCATTCGTCGCCTACGGAGGATCCTCGGTGGTGATGAACTTCGTGCTGCTCGCCCTGCTGCTCGTCGTGTCCGATCGCGCGCGGCGACCGTACTCGTCCTCGCGCTGACAAGAGGGGGGGGAGGAGCGAGGAAACGCCGGACGGTCACCCGTGCGCAGCCTCCCGGATGAGACTGAAACGGTGGTCCGAGCTTCCGCGACACCGAGCGGGGTCCGTCGGGGAACGGGGCACGCTCGGCTTGGCGCCCGCGTTTGGGCGCGATTGTGCAGGTTTGCGGCGGAACACGCAGGTTTGCGTGAGCTTTTGCTCGAAAACCTCCACATACCCGCGCATTGCCGCTGAAAGCGCCCCCGGTGGTCGAACATCCTCAGGCCGCCATGTACAGCTCGACAACAGACGCAACATCGTCCTTCGCCATCCGTGTGCGCGACATGCGCTCGGTCGATCGCAGGCGCAGGCTCCATCCCGCGACGATGGGCGCCTTCTCCTCGCCCGCAGGCCTCCACCGCCGTCCGTGGCTCGAGCGTCTGCGGCGTGCTCTGCGCGACGACTTGTTCGTGCTCCACTACCAACCGATCGTGTCCTTGAGTGGAGGGTGCGTGGCGCACTATGAGGCCCTCCTTCGGCTCGCCGACGATCTCGACGGATATCTGGAGGCCCCGGGCAGCTTCCTCCCGCCGGCTGAGCGCTACGGGCTGATCGCGGAGATCGACCGGATGGTGATCTCCAAGGTCGCGACGCTCATGGGGGGCGAGCTGTCCGGCAGCGACGAGAGGGTCGCAATCAACCTGTCCGCGCTCTCAATCGTCGATCGCGGAATGCTCGACCACATAGAGCACGAGCTTGCTTGCCGGAGCGTGGACCCCGGCCGGCTCATAGTCGAGGTCACCGAGACCGCCGCGATCCGCGACATGAGGCGGGCGATCGCCTTCTGTGAGGGGATCCACAGCATGGGGGGCGCGATCGCGCTCGACGACTTCGGGGCGGGCTTCGGCTCGTTTCACTACCTCAAGCACCTTCCGTTCCGCTACCTGAAGATCGATGGCGAGTTCATCCGCGCCCTGCCCAGCTCGCACAAGGATCAGCTCGTCGTGCAGGCGCTCGTCGGGGTCGCCCGCGGCATGGGCAAGCAGACGATCGCCGAGTACGTCGGGGACGAGCCGACGATCGAACTGCTGCGCGACTACGGCGTGGACTATGCCCAGGGCTTCCAGCTCGGCAGACCCGTCCATCAGATGGAGGCGTTCGCGGGCATCGGATAGGGTGCGCAGCCTTATGCGCGCTGTCACTTTCCAAGCGCCCGGCGAAGTGCTCGTAGAGGACGTTCCCGAGCCGGAGATCTCAGATCCCGGTGATGCGATCGTGCGCATCGCGGCGAGCGGCGTGTGCGGGTCGGATCTGCACATCTACCACGGTCGCGTGAAGATCGAGCCGGGGTTCACGCTCGGCCATGAGTACGTCGGCACCGTGATCGCCGCCGGCGAGGAGGTGCGGAGCGTCGCGGTCGGCGATCGCGTGCTCGGCTGCTTTCAGACGGCGTGCGGGCGGTGCTTCTTCTGCAGGCGGGGCTCCTTTCACAAGTGCGACTCCTCGCGAACCTTTGGCCACGGCGCGACGCTCGGCTCGTTGCAGGGCACCCAGGCGGAGCTGGCCCTGATCCCGAGCGCGGATCTCGTCCTGCGCCGAGTCCCCGAGGGCATGAGCGACGAGGTCGCCCTGTTCGCCGGCGATGTGATGGGCACCGGCTATCACGCGGTCGCGGAGAGCGGGTTGCGGCCCGGCGAGGTAGCGGCGGTGCTCGGGCTGGGACCGGTCGGGCTGTGTGCCGTGCAGGTCGCCAGGGCATCCGGCGCGGCGCGCGTGATCGCCGTCGACTCCGTGCCAGAGCGCCTTGCCATGGCCGAGTCCTTCGGCGCGCTGCCGGTCCACCTCACGGAGCAGGATGCGCGGGCGGTGGTTCGAGATGGCACCGAGGGCCGCGGAGTCGATGTGTGCATCGACGCGGTCGGCCATCCTTCGGCGTTCGATCTCGCGCTGCGCCTGACGCGCAAGTGCGGCACCGTGCATGCTGTCGGCGTCTACGCCGAGCGCGCCGAGATCCACATGGGGCTGCTCTGGATCAAGTCGCTCCACGTCTGCGCGGGTCACGCGAACGTGATCGCCCATGTCGATCCGGTGCTTGCGATGATGTCGGCGGGGCTGCTCGATCCCGGGCCGCTCGTCACGCACCACATGAGCCTCGACCAGGCGCCGGAGGCCTACGCCCTGTATGACCGCCGCGAGGCGCTCAAGATCGTCCTGACTCCGTAGGTGTTTGCGTCTAACCTCGTTTCGTCGTTGGCGGGCGGGAGGAGGGGCCGAGCGCCCTTGGTTTGCGGGAGATGGGAGCGTGGAGCAACATATGTTTTTTTCCGAATTACCATCGAGACTACGATTTGTAGCTACTAAAGTAATAAACAAAAAAGAAACAAACATATATAGCCATGCCCGTCACACACCGACTGAGGAGCCAAGATGACCGCGGTCTCTGACATCGCCCTGCCCGACGTCTTGGGCGACGGCGCCCGGGAATTCGTCACCAAGCCGCACCGCCTGCTGATCGGCTCGGAGCGCCTGGAAGCCGCCGACGGGCGCACGTTCGCGACACTCGATCCCTCGAGCGGTCGCGAGATCGCGCGGGTTCCGCACGCGGGGGACGCGGATGTGGACCGGGCCGTTGCCGCTGCTCGCGAGGCGTTCGAGCAGGGACCCTGGGCGACGCTTGCGCCGTCTGAGCGCGGCCGTCTGATCGGAGCTCTCGCCGACGCGATCGAGGCCCATCTCCAGGAGCTTGCAGAGATCGAGTCGCTCGACAACGGCAAGCCGGTCAAGCTCGCCCAGTACGTGGACGTGCGCGGCACGATCGCCCATCTGCGCTACTTCGCGGGCTGGCCCACGAAGATCGAGGGCAGCGTCCTTCCCGTGACAGCGCCCGACATGCTCTGCTACACCCGCCGCGAGCCGGTCGGCGTGTGCGCTCAGATCGTCCCCTGGAACTTCCCCCTGCTGATGGCGGCCTGGAAGATCGCCCCGGCGCTCGCGGCCGGATGCACGATCGTCCTCAAGCCGGCAGAGCAGACCCCGTTGAGCGCGCTGCGCCTCGGTGAGCTTGCCCTCGAGGCCGGCTTTCCGGCGGGCGTTCTGAACGTCCTCACGGGGGACGGGCGGACCGGCGCCGCGCTTGTCGAGCACCCGGGCATCGACAAGATCGCCTTCACGGGCTCCACCGCCGTGGGACGCGAGATCGGCGCCAAGGCGGGAGGCGCGCTCAAGCGCGTCACGTTGGAGCTCGGCGGCAAGTCACCGAACATCATCCTTCCCGACGCCGACATCGATGCCGCGGTCAAGGGCGCCTATCAGGCGATCTACTTCAACTCGGGTCAGTCCTGCAACGCCGGCTCGCGCCTGTTCGTGCCGGCTGAGCGCTACGACGAGGTCATGGCCGCGCTGGCCGAGCGCGCCGCTGCGACGCGGCTCGGGCCGGGACTCGAGCCGCAGAGCCAGCTGGGGCCGCTCATCTCGGCCGAGCAGCGCGACCGGGTGATGGGCTACATCGACTCGGGACGCGATCAGGGCGCCGAGCTGCTCGTCGGCGGCGCCGCGACGCTCGAGGAGAGCGGGGGCTATTACGTGCAGCCGACGCTGTTCAGCGCCACATCAGACGATCTGAGGATCGCCCGCGAGGAGATCTTCGGGCCTGTCCTCGTCGCCTCGCCGTACAGCACCCTCGAGGAGGTCGCGGCGCGTGCCAACAGTGGGGAGTACGGCCTTGCCGCGGGCGTGTGGACAAGCAACCTCTCGAGCGCCCATCGTCTCGCGGCCATGTTGCGAGCGGGGTCGGTCTACATAAACCACTGGGGCGGCTCCGATCCCTCGGCCCCGTTCGGCGGCTTCAAGGCCTCGGGTGTCGGGCGCGAGCACGGACAGGACGGTCTGAATGCCTATCTGGAGACGAAGACCGTGTGGACGGCGCTCGGCTGAGCGCCTGGCATGTTGAAATGGGCGGCCAACATGCACGATCCCGATTCGTCTGCGGATGCCTGTGTGCCCGTGTGAATCCGAACGATCGACGACTGTGACTTTCGCCTGGCATGGGCTAGAGTCCGCCGTACGATGAGCGGGCATGCTCCAAGGCCAGGCAGCCTCTCGATATCGAGCGTCTCGACCAATGGCACGGTCAGCATCTCACTCGAGGGCGAGCTCGACCTGGCGAGCGCCCGCAAGATGGAAGAGCGCCTTCAGGCGGTCGACGGGGAGGGCCCGTCGCGGGTCATCGTGGATCTCGGCAAGCTCGCGTTCATCGACTCGACCGGCCTGCGTGTGCTGTTGCTCGCCGATGCGCGGGCCCGCGACCGCGGCTACGAACTGGTCCTGCGGCCCGGCGAGCCCTCCGTGCAGCGTGTCTTCGAGGTTACGGGCGCGCTCGATGTGCTGCATTTCGAGGGTTCTACGGGTTCCAGGTCGTGAGTCAGGCCGCCGTCGCCGAGCGCCCGCACAAGCCGGGCGGCGAGGCCACGAGCGCCGCGGCGCAACGCCGGGCGAAGCTGCTGGCCGGCGCTTTCAGTCTTCTCATGCTCGCCGGCACGTGCGAGATCGTGATCGACGCCTCCGTCGGCCACTCGCCGCTCGTGCCGAAGTCGCCGAGCATCGCGAAATGGCTCGGCCTGATCGGCGAGCGGCTCGGCTACCGCGTGTTCCTGATCGCGCTGCTCGTGATGATCGGGTCATACGCCGGCATCCTGCTGCTCGCCGCGAATCGGCGGGTGCAGGCCATCTCCACGCGCTGGGCGATCGCGCTCATCGCAGCGCTCGAGCTGATCGTGTTCATCGGTCCGATCCTGCTCTCAACCGATGTGTTCAGCTACATCGCCTATGCGCGCATGGGAGTCGTTCACGGCGTCAACCCCTACATTCACGGCCCGCATTCGATCTTCTCTGATTCGATCTACAAGTACGTGGGAAGCGATTGGAGAAAGGTCGCCACAGCCTATGGCCCGATATACACGCTCCTGACCTACCCACTCGCGGCGCTGGGTGTCACGGGTGCGCTGTGGGGCGCAAAGACGCAGGCTCTGCTCGCGAGCGCCGGGACGCTGGCGCTGACATGGCGTTGTGCGCGCATGCGCGATCTCGACCCCAAGCTCGCCCTGCTGATCGTCGGCGCCAATCCGTTGTATTTCATCTACGGCCTCGGCGGGGCTCACAACGATCTGATCATGACTTTGCTGATGATGGGCGGGGTGGTGCTCGCCCTCGCGGGACGAGAGGCGTCCGCGGGCGCGTCGATCGTCGTGGGAGCGCTCGTCAAGGCCACGGCGATCGTTGCACTGCCGTTCATGATCCTGAGCCGGCGGCGGCTCGCCCCGATCCTGGGCGCCGCGGTGGCGGCGCTGCTCGGCGCGTTGCTCGCGCTGGCGGTCTTCGGCGTCCATGGGGTGGATGTCATCTCGGCCCTGAACCGCGATGCGGGGTTCGTCTCCACGGACAGCTTCCCCACGGAGATCGCCCACCTGTTCGGCAAGCCCGGGGTCTTCCCAATCGATCACGATCTGCTCAAGGCGGCGCTCGTGATGATCGTCCTTTACTTGATGTGGCGCACCTGGCGCGGCTATGAGTGGATAGCGGCGTCGGGATGGACGCTGCTCGCGATCGCCGTCACCAGCACCTGGCTGCTCGCCTGGTACACGCTGTGGACGCTGCCCCTGGCCGCCGTGAGCCGCGACCGGCGCCTGCTGGCGGCGACGTTCGCCGTTCAGGCCCTGTTCGTGATCCACCAGACCTCGCCGCTGCTGGTGCCCGTCTCATGAGCTCCTCCGCCGGCGCCTCGAGGCCCGGGCCGATCGGGCGCCGGCTGCCCGGGTGGGCGCGCCCACTCGACAGCGAGCGCCGCGGCTCGGGCAGCGTGCGACGCGTGGAGGCCACGATCGTGATCCTGTTCGGTCTGCTGCTGGCGGTGGCGACGGTCAACGACCTCGTACAACAGACCCACGTCAACCACCGGCTCGCCGCCGACCTGCTCGCGTGGCGGACAGTGACCGGGCACGACTACATCAACCTGGCCATCGAGCAGGACGTGAAGAGGTACACGACGCGAGACATCGTCTGCGGAAACGTCTCGCCCGGCGCTCCCGGCGAGCGCGCACAGATCTGCCTGCGGCTCACAGGCCCCGTGATCGAGGGGAAGCGCGCCGTCAGCGGCGGCTACTACCTGCCGCCAAAACTGACCGACGCTTCTCGCAACCGTTACGCGTGCTTCGGCTCAGCGGCGTCCGCCGGGCTCTGTGGCCTGACCTCGCCGCCGGTGGGCGCACCGCCGGCGCCGGCGCTGAAAACGGGCCTGCCGTGAGCGACGGGCGCCGCTTCGCCCTCGCTGGGCAAACGCGCCCACCGGCCCAAGCGCCGGCGACAGAGGCAGCGGTGCCAGACGCGGCGGCGCCGTCGCCCGGCAAGGGGGCGTACGGCCCGGCGCGATGGTGGCCGCTACTTGCGATCACCGTGCTCGCGGCCGGATGGCGCCTTGGAACGCTCGGATCGCAGAGCCTCTGGTACGACGAGGCGTTCACGCCCGTGCACGTGCTCCACGGCGGGTTGGGTGCCACGCTTCGGGCTGTCGCGCACACCGAGAACTCGCCGCCCCTGTGGTACGTGCTCGAGTGGGCCGTCTCCCGGGCGTTTGGAACCGGCGCGTTCGCCCTGCGCGTGATCACGGCCATCGCGGGTATTGCCGCTGTCGTGGTCGCATGGGGGATCGGATGGGAGCTCGCGGGCCGGCGCGCGGCGATCGCCATGGCGCTTTTCCTCGCGACATGCCCACTGTTCGTGTGGTACTCCCAGGAGGCTCGCGCCTACGGCCTGTTCGTATTGACGGCCGCTCTTGCGATGCTCTGCTTCATGCGCGCGCTCGCGCGGCCCACGCGCGCACGTCTGCTCCAGTTCGGGCTCAGCTGCGCCGCCGCGTTGCTCACCCACTACTTCGCGGTGTTCGTGCTCGCTCCGATGGCGCTGTGGCTGCTCGGCGATCGGAGTGTCCGTGAGCGCGGGCAGCTGCGGGTCCTCGCTCTCGCCCTGGCGATACCGGCGCTCGTCGGTGCGGCGCTCGTCCCGCTGATAGTCGCTCAGGCAGGTCATGGCACGCAGTGGATCGGTCGCTGGGCGCTGGCGAGCCGCCTGGAAGCGATCCCGCAGTACTTCCTCACGGGCTACACCGGCGCCGCACTCGGCCACGGCATCGAGCTGCTCGTATTCGCGATCGCTCTCGCCGGTCTCGTGTTCGGCCTATGGCGGGGACTGGAGCGACGCGAGGAGCGCTCAGCGCTGATGGCGCTCGCGATCGCGGCGTGCGGAGTGCTCGCGCCGATCGTCCTTACGTTCTTGGGCATGGACTATCTGGCCCCGCGCAACCTCGTGGGCGCGATGATCCCCGTGACCGCGCTGCTGGCGGTCGTGATCGTCGCGCGGCGCACAGGCGCCGTGGGGGTGGTGCTAGCCGGACTGCTCGCGCTCGCCTTTGGAGCGCTGAGCGTCGATGTCTATCTCAGCCCGCGCCTTCAGCGCGGTGACTGGGCCGGCGTCGCGCGCGCCATCGGCCCCGTCTCTGCGCTAAAGGCCGTGACGACCGTTGAGCTGGGGTCGGCGCCGCTCGAGTACTACATTCCGGGCCTGCGCAATCTGAGGCGCGGAGCAGCGGTGAGCGTGAGCGAGATAGACGCCACCGGCTACGCGCCCCTGCGCCCTTCCGCGGACTCGCCGCCGGCGAGCGGCTTCCACCTGGCCGAACGCCGTAACGTGCACGGCTTGATTCTCTACCGGTTCGTTTCGGCGAGGCCCATCGTCATCTCCGAGCGGGCATTGCGCCGCCACGCGATCACGCTCGCGCGCCCCGAGGTGCTAGTCGCGTCGACGAGCAAGAGATCTCGCACCCGGACCATGCACTAGCTTTACGCCCATGTCATCGCCGATGACGCAGGTAGGTAGTGAGGCGCAAGTGACACTGCAGCGGGCCTGTGAGCGGCTGCTGGCCCTGCAGGACGAGTCGGGATGGTGGAAGGGTGAGCTGCGGACCAACGTAACGATGGATGCCGAGGACCTGCTGCTGCGCGAGTTCCTCGGCATACGTGACGCGCAGGAGACGGAGCGCTCGGCCGCCTGGATCCGCTCACAGCAGCGCAACGACGGAACATGGGCCAATTTCCATGCTGGGCCTGGCGATCTCTCGACCACGATCGAGGCCTACTGGGCCCTGCGCCTCTCGGGCGATCACGTCGATGAGCCGCACATGCTCGCGGCGGCAAGCTTCATACGCGAGCAGGGGGGCATCGAGCGCGCACGGGTGTTCACGCACGTGTGGCTTGCGCTGTTCGGTCTTTGGTCGTGGGATCAGGTGCCGTCACTGCCGCCCGAGATCATCCTGCTCCCCTCGTGGGTGCCCTTGAACATCTACGACTTCGCTTGCTGGGCGCGCCAAACGATCGTCGCCCTGTCACTGGTGATGGCTCATCGTCCGATGCGCCCGCTGCCGTTCGACCTGGATGAGCTGCGCGGCCGGGCGCCGTGGAGTCCGAGCGTCCCCGTCTCCCGGCGCGGCCGCCTGCTGGTGCAGCTCGATCGCCTGCTGCGCGCCTATGAGCGCCGCCCGATTGCCCCGCTGCGCCGGCTTGCCCTCGCGCGGGCCGAGCGCTGGATCGTGCGCCGCCAGGAGACGGACGGCTCGTGGGGTGCAATCCAGCCGCCGTGGGTCTACTCGCTGATGGCTCTCAGCCTCAGCGGCTACCCGCTGGAGCACCCCGTGATGAGGCGTGGGATCGAGGGTCTCGACAGCTTCATGGTCGAGGACCTCGACGACATGCATGGGGTGGGAGCCCCGGCCGGCCCGTCCAGGCGCCTCGAGGCGTGTCAGTCGCCTGTCTGGGACACGGCGCTCGCGATCGTCGCGCTCAGCGATGCGGGGTTCGCGCCAAATGACCCCGCGCTCGTTCGTGCGGGCGAGTGGCTGCTGAACGAGGAGGTGCTCCTCCGCGGCGACTGGGCGATCGCGCGGCCCGGCTTACAGGCCGGTGGATGGGCGTTCGAGTTCGCCAACGACAACTATCCCGACGTGGATGACACCGCCGAGGTTGTGCTGGCGTTGCGTCGAGTTGCACTGGAGCGGCCCGAGCGCCTGCAGCGCGCAATCGAGCGCGCCACCAAATGGGTGCTCGGCATGCAGGGCAAAGGAGGCGGTTGGGGAGCCTTCGATGCCGAGAACACACGCACCCTCGTGCGAGAGCTTCCGTTTCTCGACTTCGGTGAGGTGATCGACGAGCCGAGCGCCGACGTGACCGCTCACGCCATCGAGATGCTGGCGCTCCTCGGCATGACCCGCGACCCAGCCTGCCAGAGCGCCTGCAGATGGCTGATCGACCAGCAGGAGCCAGGGGGATCGTGGTTCGGGCGATGGGGTGTCAATCACCTGTACGGGACGGGCGCGGCGGTCCCCGCGCTGCTGGCGGCCGGGGTGCCGTCGAGTGATCCGAGCATTCGTCGCGCCGTGCGCTGGCTCGAGGCCCACCAGAACGAAGACGGCGGATGGGGCGAGGACCCGCGTTCCTATGACGACCCTCGCTGGATAGGGCGCGGCCCGAGCACCGCATCGCAGACCGCGTGGGCATTGCTTGCCCTGCAGGCCGCGGGCGAGCGCGGCACAGCGCTGTCGCGCGGCGTCGGCTGGCTGGTGGCCACGCAGCGCGATGACGGCGGATGGGACGAGCCGCAATACACGGGTACAGGGTTCCCGTCCGACTACTACATCAACTATCACCTCTACCGATTGACATTCCCGATCATGGCCCTTGGACGCTGTCTTCAGGACGGGATGGTGTGATGCGGGTTGCCCTGGTCGAGGCGATCCCGGAGGCGGCGCCCGATGCGCGCGCGGTGATGGGGCGTGCGTCCGGGGAGAACTTCCCGGTTGCGTTGCGCATCCTCTCTCGGCAAGACCGTAGGCGTTTGCTCGCGGTCTACGGCTTCGCGCGGCTGGCCGATGAGATCGGCGACTCGTTCCAGGGCGATCGGCTCAGCGCGCTCGATTGGCTGGAGCGCGAGCTCGAGCGCGCATATGCCGGACGCTGCCAGCACCCTGTTCTTACCCCTCTGCAGTCGATGCTGGGAGAGCACCCATTGCCACGGGAGCCGTTTCTCCGCCTTATCGAGGCCAACCGCACCGATCAGCGCGTCAGGCGGTATGAGACATGGAGTCAGCTGCTGGCCTATTGCGAGCTTTCGGCGAACCCGGTCGGTGAGCTCGTGCTGCACATCTTCGATCTTGCGACGCCCACCAACATCGAGCTCTCCAATCGGATCTGCAGCGCGCTGCAGCTCGCCGAGCACTGGCAGGACGTGCGAGAGGATCTGCTGGCCGGGCGCATATACGTGCCGGCCGAGGACCTGGCACGCTTCTCGTTGGGCCCTGATGACCTTGCGCCGATGCTCGACTCTCCGTCCGGCGCGGCGTGCGCGCGTCTACGGGAAGCGATCGCTTTCGAGGTGGAACGCACCCGCGAGCTGCTCGAGTCGGGGGCGGCGCTGATCGACGCCGCTCATGGCCGGCGCAAGCTCGCGCTGACGGCCTTTTTTGCGGGTGGGCGAGCGGCGCTCGACGCGATTGGGCGAACGGAATATGAAGTGCTCGGGCGGACGCCGCCCAAGGCGGGCCGCGCACGGCGCCTCATCAAGCTGGTCGGTGTGCTCGCCGGGAGCCGCCCGTGAGAGCGCGCGAGGCCTATGGGCATTGCGAGTCGCTCACTCGAGCCTCAGCGGCCAACTTCTATTACGGCATTCGCTTGCTCCCGGGAGAGAAGCGCAGCGCGATCTGCGCGGTCTATGCCTTTGCCCGGCGGGTGGACGACATCGCCGATGGGCCGATTGCGGCGGATGAGAAGCTGCGATTGCTCGCGATCGCCGAGCAGGCGGCGCGTGAGCCTGCGTCCGCCGGCAGCGACCCGGTGATGGTCGCGCTGGCCGATGTCCACGCAACGTTCGCGTTGCCGCTCGAGGCGCTCACGGACCTGATCGAGGGGGTGCGCATGGATGTGAACGGGACACGCTACGAGCACTTCGATGAACTGCTCGTCTACTGCCGTCGCGTGGCGGGATCGATCGGCCGGCTCTGCGTCGCCGTGTTCGGCGCCCGCGAAATGGAGCGCGCACGGATGCTCGCCGACGATCTGGGAGTAGCGATGCAGCTGACGAACATCCTGCGCGATCTGCGTGAGGACGCCGAGAACGGTCGCGTCTATCTGCCGGCCGAGGATCTGAGGCGCTTCGGGATCGGGGGCGCCGGCGAGCTCACGAGCGATCTCGGGCGGCTCGAGGAGTTGCTGCTCCTTGAGGTCGCTCGCGCTCGCGAGTGGTTTGACCGTGGCATGGAGCTGGTGGGATTGCTCGACCATCGCAGCGCGGCGTGCGTGCTGGCGATGACCGGCATCTACAGGCGCCTGCTCGAGCGGATAGAGAGCTGCCCGGAGCTGAGCACGCGCGAACGAATATCGCTGCCCATCTGGGAGAAGGCGTGGGTGGCGGGTCGCAGCATGGTGGGGGTGGCGAGATGATGGTTGCAGGGTGAGTTGCGATGGCGAGGGTGCGACGTGGTTGACAACATGAGGGTCCCAACATGAGCGCTCCGCGTGTGATCGTCGTGGGGGGCGGTGTGGCCGGCATCGCCGCCGCCCTCGATTGCGCCGATGGGGGAGCGGCGGTGACGCTGCTCGAGGTGAGGCCCCGCCTCGGGGGAGCCGCCTACTCCTTCGAGCGCGAAGGACTGCTGCTCGACAACGGCCAGCACGTCTTCTTGCGATGCTGCTCGGCCTATAGGGGTCTGCTCGAGCGTCTGGGCAGCTCAGATCGGGTCTTCATGCAATCTCGCCTGGAGATTCCCGTGATCAGTCCCGGGCGCAGCCCCTTTGTGCTCCGTCGAGCCCGCCTTCCGGCGCCCCTTCATCTCGCGGGAGCCCTTGCCAGATATCCGCATATCACCCGCCGGGCGCGTCTGCGTGCCATGCTCGCCGCCCGCGCGCTTGCTCGCCTGCAGCCGAGCTCGGCGCTGGAGATGGAGCGCTCGCACGGCGCGACCCTCGGAAGCTGGCTCGCAGAGCACGGTCAGAGCCCCGATGCGATCGCGATGCTGTGGGACCTGATCGCCCTGCCGACGCTCAACGCGCGCGCTGAGCATGCGTCGCTCGCGCTCGGGGCGTTCGTGCTGAAGACGGGACTGCTCGAGCGGAACGATGCGGGCGACATCGGCTTTCACGCTCACCCCCTCAGCGAGATCCTTGGACGGCCGGCGTTGCGGGTGCTGCGCGAATCCGGAGTCGAGGTCAGGCTCAGCTGGCGCGCGGAGCAGATCGTGGCGGACGATTCGGGCTTTCAGGTGCGCAGCAACGGGTTCGTGCTGGATGCCGACGCGGTGGTCCTCGCCGTGCCCCATGCTCGCGCCTCAACGCTGCTCGAAAACGCTCTCGGTCCCGTCGCGAGCGGCTACGCGGAGATCGCAAGCAGCCCGATCGTGAACCTTCATGTGGTGTACGACCGCAGGGTTTGCGACGTCGAGTTCGCGGCCGGCGTGAGGACGCCGGTGCAGTATGTGTTCGATCGCTCCGCGGCCGTGGGCCTAAACGAGGGCCAGTATCTCGCCGTGTCGGTCTCGGCCGCCGACGAGGAGATGGACATGAGCAGCGAGCAGTTGCGTGAGCGATACCTTCACGGCCTGGCCGAGCTCTTCCCTCGTGCCCGCGAGGCGAATGTGCGCCTGTTCGCGATCAGCAGGGAGCATGCCGCCACGTTTGCGGCGCTGCCCGGCGTCGGCGCCAAGCGCCCCGGCCCGCGGACGTCCGTCCAGGGGCTGGCGCTCGCGGGCGCGTGGACGGACACCGGCTGGCCGGCCACACTCGAGGGGGCCGTTCGCAGTGGACACGCCGCGGCCAACACGGTGCTCGCCACGCTGAAAATAGGGCACGAGCCCGTTCATAGCGCAGACGAAGAGGGCTCTCACTCGGCGATAGGCCTCTCGCCTGTGGGCGACGGGCTATGAGCCGATGGATCTCATCGGATTCCACGGTCTGGGCTGGAGACCACTTGGGCCAGGGGAGTGAGACGTGAATGACCTGCTCGTGATCGCGCCACTTCGCGTTGAGGCGTTCGCGATTCGTTCGGCCACTCGGGCCTTGCGCGTATGCAAGACCGGGATGGGCCCGCATCGTGCGCGCGCTGCCGTCGCTTCCATGCTCACCGATCCGGCCGCGGCGCTCCTCGTCGTCGGGTTCGGCGGCGGACTCTCCCAGGAGAGCGAGCTCGGCGAAGTGGTGGTGGCCGACGAGGTCGTGGTGGTCGACGAGCATGGCCGCCGGGAGGGGCCGAGCGTTCTCTGCGCAGGCGGCGACGCGCTCGCGCTTGCCCTCGCGGAGCGCGGTCTCGCTGTCAGGCGCGGGGCCGTCGCGTCGGTGGACCGGATCGTGACCGGCGAGGGGCGCGCGCGCATGCTTGAAAGCGGCGCGCTGGCGGTCGATATGGAGTCGGCCTGGCTGGCGCAGGCCGCCCGCGAGCGGCCGTTCGCCGTCGTGAGAATTCTCTCCGACACGCCCCGGCGCGAGCTGCGACGCCGGCTTCCTGTGGGCCCGCCGTTGCCGACGATGGCGGACGGTCTTCGAGCAACGGCGGTTCTGCGCCGCGTCGCGGGAGAGCTCGGGCGGCTGATCGGCGAGCGCGGCGTTCATACTGTGTTTGGGCCGGCGACATGGCGAGCAGACGGGTAAGGGATCGAGATAGATGTCCGTTCCGATGAGACAGGGCGCGCGCATGGGGTGGTATCTCTTCCGCCAGCGACTTGCCGGGCGAGAGAAGTTCCCCCTCATCGTTGAGCTCGAGCCGTTGTTCCAGTGCAACCTTGCCTGTTCGGGCTGCGGCAAGATCCAGCACCCCGAGCACATCTTGCGCAGACGGATGTCTGTCGAGCAGGCGGTCGGCGCGATCGAGGAGAGCGGAGCGCCGATGGTCTCGATCGCGGGAGGCGAGCCGCTCGTACATCCGGAGATTCATCTGATCGCGGCCGAGCTGATCAAGCGCAAGCGATTCGTGTACCTATGCACGAACGCGCTCTTGCTCGAGCGCAAGCTCGAGAACTTCAAGCCCAGTCCCTACTTTGCCTGGGCTGTCCACATCGACGGCCTGCGCGAGCGCCACGACGCCTCGGTCGAGCGCGAGGGCGTCTTCGACAAGGCGATCTCGGCCATCCAGGCAGCCAAGCGGCGCGGCTTTCGGGTGACGACCAACACCACGTTCTTCACACACGATTCACCGAAGACCGTGCGCGACGTCCTGGACTTCCTCAACGATGACCTCGAAGTTGACGAAATGATGATCTCGCCGGCGTATGCATACGAGAAGGCGCCGGATCAGGAGCACTTCCTGGGGGTGCGCCAGACGCGCGAGCTCTTCCGTGAGGCGTTCGCCGATAAAAGACGCAAGAAGTGGCGCTTGAACCACAGCCCGCTGTTCCTCGACTTCCTCGAAGGCAAGGCCGAATTCGATTGCACAGCGTGGGGGATACCCAGCTATTCCCTGTTCGGCTGGCAGCGTCCCTGCTATCTGATGTCGGACGGCTACGCAAAAAGCTACAAAGAGCTCCTGGAGGAGACCGACTGGAGCAAATACGGTCGTGGTCGCGACCCGCGCTGTGAGAACTGCATGGCTCACTGCGGCTACGAGCCGACCGCCGTCCTGCAGACGACGCATTCGCTACGCCAGTCGCTGCGGGCGCTTTTCAGCTGACGCCGGCTGCCTGGGTCGGTAACGTCGAGCTGCAGGGGTATCTGTCAGATGTACGCCGTCCGGGCCAGGGCAGGACGTGTATCTATGTAATTTGGATGACAAAGTCAGATGAATGACATCCGTCTAAATAGAGGACATCGGGGTCCAATCAACGGTTATTCTCATCGAGCGTGAGTCGACCGACGAATGTCCTGCCAGGTCATGCCCTCACCGAGCAGGGCGGGAACGCCGAGACCCACCGCCGTGAGAACCTCCACGGCTTGAAGGATGATGCCGTAGGCGAGCGCCGCTCCCGCTTCGACTCCGTAGGCGGCGAGGACCACAAGGCACGCCGCTTGGAAGACCCCGACATTCGAGGGTGTCGCCGGCAGCACCGCGCTGACGTTGACGGCGAGCAGGATTGCCGCGGCGGTCGCCGGCGTCGCGCGGCTCTCGAGGCCCAGGGCGAGTATGACCATGTAGCAGGCGCCCCATTGAAATGCCCAGGCGAGGAGCTGCATTCCCACCGCCGCCACGCCGTGGCGCGGTCTGGTGAACACGACGAGCCCGCGCCGAGCCAGGCGCAAAAGCCCCGCGAGCAGGTCGGCGCCTCGCCGCATGCGGGCACTGTGGGATCGCTGGCCGAGACGCAAAAGCGCCGGTCCTCCCACGACCAGCAGGACGACGAGCAGCGGCACTGCGAGCACACCCGTGAGGGCCGAGGCGTGATTGCGCAGGAGCGAGACGCTGCTGAATGTGACAGCCGCGAGTATCGCGAGAGCAACGAGGTTGATGAGCGTCTGCGAGAAGACGGTGCCGGCCACGACGGGCACGTTGCGAGTCGTCGATCCCTGAAGGCGGCGCGCCAAGACGATGATGCGCGTCGGCTCGCCCACTCGGCCGGGAAGGATCGCCGAGGCCATGACCCCGATCATCGTCGCCCGTATGACGGGCAACCAGCCGATCCGAACATCGGGAAGGGCCGCGCGCAGCGTCTCATGCCAGGACACGGCGCGCAGCAGCAGCGAGGACGCCATCAGCGCCAGGGAGAGCAGCACCCAACCCGGGCTCGCGGAGACCAGCGCGTGGCCGATGTGGGGGAGGTTCAGCCGCGAGAGGCCGAACACCACAAGTGCGAACAGGAGGGCGATCGCAATCGCTATGGCCACCCGTCGGGCTACCGGCGATCGGCGTGTGGGCGCCTGCATGAGGAGGTATCTATCAGAGGGCTCATAAGTTCGGGTGCCCAGCCTCGATCGCGCCCGATCTGCTGTAGCCGACTGTTCGAACTTGACGAACGACCTTCGACGAGAGCCACGGGCAAACATGCTCATGGCCGCCAAAGTCGCAGCAATAGGAAAGTGACCGATTATGCGACCAACTGTTGGGGTAATACCGCAAATGGATAGGGGCATCCAAGCGGTGGTCGATTCGCGCTACGGCCAGTCGCTGGCAGGCGATTGCGCCTGCGATGCGACGTGTCGTCATGCCGGATGGGTGTGGGCTTGAGAGGCTGAAGACATTGGGAAGGCTTGAACCATGAGAGAGGACCAGGACATCTCCATCGCGCTGTCGCCGGGCCAGGTCGAGCAGGTCATCCGCTCGGCTGGGCGACTACAAAATGGACCGGTATCAAGCCTGCTCGCGGCAGCGCTTGATCGCGCAGGCGGTTCAGTCGAGTCCGCCGATCGGTCGCGCAACTCACTGCACGATGCGGCGCACCAGGCACTGGTGAACGCACTGAACGACCCGCAACTATCTCAATCGCTGTTGCGGGGTCTGCTCATCCTGTCGTGCTACGGCCCGGAGCGCCCATGGCGAGCCATCATCGATCTGGCGCATGAGCTTGGCATGTCTCCATCGACCACGCATCGCTATGTGAAGACCCTGCGAGCCGTAGGGCTGCTGGAGCAGGATCCGCTGACCCGGGAGTATCGGCCGGTTGCGGCGTGACCGCGCCCGGCGAGCTATAGCCAATTGAAGGTCAGTGGCCCTTGAAGGTGGCGTGCCCGGGTCCGCGATCCAAAAAGGATCTGACCGCCGCCTTGAGATCGTCGGTGGCGAACAGTCCCCCGGCGATCTCCGGCACGCGTCTGTCGGCGCCATGAGCGCCGCCGGAGTCGAGGCACGCCCTGACGATTGCCTTGGTGGCGGCGTGCGCCAGCGTGGGGCCTTCGGCGAGCCGGCGCGCGAACGCGCGCGAGACGTCGTCGAACTCCCCGTCGGCGATCACGCGGTTGACGACGTTCCAGCGCTCGAGGGTGCTCGCGTCGAACAGCTCACCGGTCATCACCAGCTCGCGCGCACGCGCCGGCCCGGCGCGCTCAACCAACCGCTGCGTTCCACCCATTGCGGGGGTCAGGCCGACGACGGTCTCGACGAGGCCGAACCGCGCCGACTGCGAAGCCAACAGGATGTCGCAGCCGAGCGAGAGCTCGAAAGCCGCCGTCAGGCACAGTCCGTGAGCGGCGAAGACCGTGGGGAGCGGGAGCTGCTCCACGCGGTGCACGAGGTCGAGCAACCGCAACCACATGTCTGAGGCTGCCGCGGGCGCCAGACCATCGAAGACGTGCACGTCGACGCCTCCACTTACGACCCTTCCGTTCGCCCTGATGAGCAGGCCGCGTGGCGGGTCCGCTGCCAACTCGTCCACGGCATCGGAGAGCTCACCCATCAGCCTGTCGTCGAACAGATTCAGCGGCGGGCTGTCGATGGTGAGAACCGCGAGGGCATCCTCCCGCTCGACTCCGATCACACTCACAGGCCTCGCCTCATGCGCCGAGAGCTTAACGTCTCACAAAAAAAGCGGCTGAAGCGGCTGAAGGGACTCGAACCCTCGACCTTCTGCATGGCAAGCAGACGCTCTAGCCAACTGAGCTACAGCCGCGTGAGCGCCTAACTATAGAGAACCGGCGCGGCCCGCAATCGGCGGGCGGGGGAGGAGCTCGCTCGTGACGAGGCCGCGCTCGCGGGTGAGCTCGTCGACGATCGGAAACAGTGCGGCGATGCGCTCGGAGGTGTCGATCACGTCGGTCACGACCGGGACGTGGCGGCGGATGGACAGAAGCCGGTCGCCGTGGGGAGCGTGGTCTCCGTGGAAGCCCCAGATACCGCGCAACGATGTCGCCCCTGCGGCGCGCGAAGCTCGCAGGCGCCTCATCAGCTCGAGATAGACCGGCTTGCCCTCGTGGCGAGCGGCCTCAGAGGTTACGATCGTAAGTCTCTGCCAGCGCTGGCCCGCGCGTGCGTCGGAGGCCGTGGAGGCGGGGGCTCCAATTGACAGGTCGGCACCGGGCGCTCGGCCGGCGCCGTCGGCTGGGGACTGGAGCAGCTCTCCGTCGCGCTTGCAGACCGTGACACGCTCGATCGTAAGCAGAGACAGGGGCAGCGCTTGACGCAGATCCGATACGGCTTGCCCTATCCGAGGGGCGTCGCCGACGGCCATCACCATCATCGGAACGTGTGTGTTGCGAGCGAAGAACCGCGCGCGCTCCCTGACGCCCTCGCGGGTGCCATCGACGCCGAGCATCACGATCGCCCCGGCCACGCCTCTTTCGTGGAGCAGACGGCATACGGCGGTGAACGCCGGCTGCCCGTCGATCCGTTCGTGGCGGCCAAGGTGGACGGTGAGCTTCACGCTCTCATCATCCGTCGCGGGACCGCCGTCGGCGCTGATCGGGCCGGTGGCCCGGGCGTCGGGGAAGCGCAGGCGCTCGACGGTGAGCATGCCCATGTGATCTATCGCCGCAATCTCCGCGGCAAGCGCTTCGATCTTCGCGGGCGCATCGACCGCGATCGAGACGAGCGGAAGGTCTTCGGAGAGCGTGAGCAGCCGGTCGGTGCGCCGGCGGTGCTTGGCGCCGAAGCCCTGGATGCCGCGCAAAAGGATGCTGGCGCGGATCTCATGACGGCCCTGGATGTCGAGCAGATCATCTGCCAGCAGCCGTCCGTGCAGGCGGCTGCGCTCGCCGAAGTGGCTCGTGAGCTTCAAGGCGTTCACAGGGCGCCTCCCAGCGCCCGTCCGAGCGCGGCCGCGCCGATGCCGAATATGACGCTGACGAGCACGTTGGCGAGTCCCCGCAGGAACTGGCCGTCCTCGCCAAGCCGGTGTGTCTCGAGCATCCATGTCGAGAAGGTGGTGTAAGAGCCGATCGTGGCAGACCCGGCGAGCAGGAATGCTTCGCCGCTCAGCGCCAGCCCGCTGAACAGGCCGAGGACGAAGGCGCCGCTTGCGTTGACGGCGAGCGTGCCCAAGGGGAAGCTCGAGGATGTGCGCGAGGAGACCGCCCCGTCGAGCAAAAATCGCGCGATCGAGCCCAGGCTGCCGACGATCGCTACGCCGATCCAGGCAGGAGCGCTCATCGGCGCTTCGCGAAGGAGGATTGGGGACAGGTGCTCACCGACGACCCCTGTCGTGAGAGAGGTCCGGGTGAGGTGACGGGCCGATCCAGCTCATACGAGAGCTCGCACTCGCCGCACCAGCGCGGAGGAGAGGAACACGGCGAGGTAGCCGCATAGAACGCTTGCCATGAGATAGGCGGCGGCCAGACCGTAGCGATGGTGATCGGCCATCTGGAGCAGCTCGATCTGGACCGTGGAGAAGGTCGTCAGCGCGCCGCACAGACCCGTGCCAAGCAGGGGACGGCGCAACGTGGAGACCGGCAGACGCTCCTGCAGGCGTGTGACGAAGTAGCCGAGCATCAGCGCGCCGAGGATGTTGACGGTGAACGTCGCCCACGGCCAGCTTCCCAGGTCGTGGGGGAGGGCCCGGGCGAGCGCGATCCTGGCGAGCGCGCCGAGCGCGCCGCCGAGCGCGATCGCGGCCAGCTCGAAGCGGTCCACGCTCGGGTCTGAGACGTCCGTTCCGGTGAGGCGGGCACCGGTGCTCGCCCCATGCTCGCGTGTGGTGCTGTCGATGGCGATCGGAGTCTCCTCTGGACGGTCGCAGGTCGAGCGGGAAGTTCAGGCACCCTATTCGGTGGGCAGGGCGCCGCAGGGCACGTACCGGCCGCCATCACCGCGCACAACCAGGCCGCGCAGCTCGAGCTCGAGCAGTGAGATGAGGATCTCCTCGCGTCTGCCTCCGGTTGCGGTGAGGCGCTCGAGCGTGTCGTGGCCGGCGCCAATGTGCTCGAGCGTTCCCGCGAGGCGCGGGTCGAGTCGTTCGCCGGCCTCGGCCGCCCGATCGAACTCGACCGCCCGCTTCACCCCGGCGCCGAAGAGCAGATCGAACGCGTCCTGTGGATTTCGCACGAGCGCGGCGCCGATCATGAGCAGTTCGTTGCAGCCGCGCGAGGCCGGGGAGCTTACGCGCCCGGGGACGGCCGCGATGGGCACGCCGAGCCTCTGTGCGAGGTGCGCGCAGGCAAGCTCCCATGGATTGCTGTCGGCCTCGACGACGATCACGAGCTGCGCCAGCAGCGCGAGCGTGCGCACCCGCGCGAGGGCGCTCCACCGGCGCGCAGGAGCGCCAAGCGGCAGCTCGGAGAGCGCGCAACCGTCCCTGCTCAGCCGCCGGTAGACGGCACGGCAGTGCGCGGGCGAGCACTTGTGGAGGCCGCCCGCCGTCACGGTGATGCTGGTCTCATTGGCGTCACGGGCGCCGCAGTGCACGGCAAGCGGGATGCCCTCCGAGAGGGCGCTCGCGATCGTGACGCCCGCGGCGGCGAGGCCGCGTGCCAGGTGGCGAGCGGTCTCCATGCCGTGGTCGGTTGCCCGGCGCGTGCCGACGATCGCAACGACCGGGTCCTCGAGCATCCCGGCAAGGCGCTGAACGCCGCCCGCGACGCTCAGCATGTGAGGAGCGAGCGTGCTGTGACGTAGGCGACCCGGAAACGCTGGGTGATGGCGGCAGATCTTCTCCACGCCCACGGGCGCCATCTTCTCGCTCCCGATTTGCTCGGCTCGCGCCTGCTCGGAACCGATCTGTTCAGGAGGCTGACCTGACTGCTCGCGCTCTGCATGCGCGGTCGCATCGAACTTTTCATATAAGGCGTGAATCTCGGAGCGACGTCGTCCGCCGATTGCATCGATGAGCTGCTCATCGGGTAGCGAGAGCAGGTCCCAGAAGCGGGCGAGATCGCGTGAGCGGTAGTCGAGCCGCGCGGCGAGCGTAGTAAGCAGCCAGGCGCGCCGCAGGCAGGAGAGGCACGCGCCCACTTGCGTCCCCTCTCCCGCGACGGGGCGCGCCTGTGAGGCGGGCTTGGTCTCGCTCAGCTCCCAGGCGGTCGCGTCCACGGTCGCACTCATGCTGCCCGCCTTGCCGAGAGCCCGGAGTCTGGCCGCAGCGCGAGCGCGTCCGAGAGATGAGATGGGCGCACTCGCTCACTGCCGGAGAGATCGGCGATGGTGCGCGCTATGCGAAGCGCGCGCTGCTGCCCGCGCGCGCTCAGCAGGCCGCGCTCGGTTGTGCCGGCGAGCAGGCGGTCGCCCTCATCGTCGAGCTTTGCGTACTCGCGGACCATGCGCGCGTCCAGGTGGGCGTTGACGAGAATCCCCTCGTCGCGCAGGCGCGCCGCTTGGCGTTCACGGGCGCCCACGACAAGCTCACGCGCGCGCACGGAGCTCGTGATGGGCTCTCCGCGCAGCACCTCCGGACCGACGCGTTGCATGTTCACGAGCAGGTCGATGCGATCGAGCAGCGGTCCGCTGAGACGGCGGCGGTGGCGGGCGATGTCGGCTTCGGTGCAGCGGCAGCGTTCCATCTCGCCGGCGTAGCCGCAGGGACAGGGGTTGGTGGCGCCGACGAGCATGAAGCGGGCGGGGTAGACCGCGCTGTGGCGCGCTCTGACGATCGCGATGCGCCCGTCCTCCAGCGGTTGGCGCAGCGCCTCCAGGGTGGGACGCGCGAACTCGGAGAGCTCGTCGAGGAACAGCACGCCGTTGTGGGCGAGCACGACCTCTCCGACCCAGCCGCGCCTTGCGCCGCCGATCAATCCGGCGGTCGTGATCGTGTGGTGCGGCGCGCGGAACGGGCGGTCGGAGAGCAGCTGCGCGCCGGTAGGCCTGCCGGTGACGCTGTGGATGCGCGTCACCTCGATCGCCTCTGGCCGGGTCAGGGGCGGGAGGATCGAGGGGAGCCGCTGGGCGAGCATCGTCTTGCCGGTCCCGGGCGGGCCGCACAGCAGGCAGTTGTGTGCTCCGGCGGCGGCGACGATCAACGCGCGCACGGCCTCGCGCTGGCCGCGCACGTCGTCCAGGTCCGGCCGGGGAGTAGCGGCACCGCCGCTCGCCGGCCGCGCGTCCCTGGGCAGCGGATCGGGCTCGCCTCCACGTAGGACCCGCACGGCGCTCGACAGGCGCTCGACGACTCCGATGCGCAGGTCGTCGACGAGCTTCGCCTCGCGGGCACGCTCAGGACTGAGAACCAACATCTCGAAGCCTGTCTTCAGGGCGGCCTCGGCCACGGCGAGGGTGCCATGACTGGCACGCACCTCCCCGTCGAGCGACAGCTCGCCGAACAGCGCGCGACTGTCGAGCAGGTCCGCGGGGATCTGCTCACTCGCGGCGAGCACTGCGCAGGCGAGCGCGAGATCGAGCCCGGGACCCACCTTGGGGACGTCCGCGGGCGCGAGGTTCGCCGTGATCCTGCGCGCAGGGAACTGAAAGCCCGAGTTCAGGATGGCCGCGTGCACACGGTCGCGCGCCTCGCGCACCGCCGCGTCGGCAAGCCCGACGATCGTGAACGCGGGCAGTCCCGCCCTGATGTCGACCTCGACGGTGACGGGGCGGGCGTGGAGCCCTTCGATCGTGAACGTGCGTGCCCGAGCGAGCATCGCTGCCTCCTTGCTGTCGTGATGCGGGGCAGCTCAAGCTA
>CAVQPM010000005.1:0-1203477 GCA_963714635.1 uncultured Solirubrobacterales bacterium
ACACACCGATGAACTGGTGTGCGGGGGCCGAGGACCGCGTTCACGGCGGCTCGCAGCGCCTTGGAGCCGTCGATCACGACCAGCACGCCCTGCTCGACATCCAGGCCACGCTCCACGAGATCGGACACCAGCGAGGTCGCGAGCGTCTTGTTCTCCGTGGAGCCCTCCCACAAGCCGAGCGGGACCTTCACGCCCTCAGTGGTGATCCCGAGCGCGACGACGTTCGTGTGGTCCTTCAAGACGATCCCGTCGAGCATCAGCACCGCGAGGCGCACGTCCTCCAGCCGACGGCTCATCAGTGCCTTGAGCGTCTCGGCGGTGCGCGCGACAAACGTGCGCGAGACAGCTGACTTCGACGTTGAGCGCGCCTCGGCCTCGACCTGCTCGCCGACCGGCTCCTGGGTGCGCACGAACCGGCGGGTAGAGACGCCCGCGAGCATCCGCTCCAGCACGACAGCGCTCAACGCGTCACGGCTGGCGAAGTGCTCGTAGGTCTCGACCGGCACCTCGCCGCCGGCGTCCTTGGCGCGCATCCGCGGCCGCTGGACCCCGACCCGGCGTGAGCCGAGCGTCACCTCACCCTCGTCTGAGCCGTGACGGTAGGCGACCCGCGCAGGGTCATGCTTGCCCCTGGGGCCGCAGATCTCCTCGACCTCCTCGCTCATCAGCTCGTGCATCACCCCGAGCCCGACACCCACGCTCAGCGCGAGCAGACCCTCCCTCGCCGCGCCGACCAGATCCCCCAGCGCGGCCTGCACCCGCTCGGGCAGCACCGACGCCTGCATCGGCGCGTCCTCGCTCGCATGTACCTTCTTCATGGCGGTTCCTCCTGTCTCGAATGGACCGATTTCGCACTCGCCACGGTCGCAACACGACCGGACGAGGCGGGAGGACCGCCACTTCAAGTTCTACGCCAGGTGGGACAACCTCGGCTTACCCCCGACCATGGCGTCGAACAGGCCCCGCAGCGGGTCGGCGGCTGTTGCTTTCTTGTGGATCTTCTTGATCACGGGTGGCGCGTCCTCCGAGCGCTCGGCCGACTCCTTGAACGCCTTGATCTCCTTCGCAGAATACGCGCGCTCGGGGTCGATGCCCGCAAGTCGGAGTGGCCGCTCCACCCTCACCTTCTCGTAGCCGAACGCGGCGTTCGGAAAGATCTTCGACTGCTCGGTCTCCTTGAATTTCAGAAATACATCCAGGATGCACTTCATATCGGCCGGGGACAGCTCGCAGTTCTTCTTGCCGAGGTTCTTGCGCAGTGGCGTGAACCATGTGGTCGCATCGATCAGCTGTACCTTGCCCTTGCGACGCTTGGGCTTGCGGTTGCTCACCACCCAGATATAGGTGGCGATGCCGGTGTTGTAGAACATGTTGAGCGGCAACGCGACGATCGCTTCGAGCCAGTCGTTCTCGATGATCAGGCGGCGGATATTGCTCTCGCCCTGGCCGGCGTCGCCCGTGAACAGCGATGAGCCGTTGTGCACCTCGGCGATGCGGCTGCCGAGCTTCGTGCCGTGCTTCATCTTCGAGAGCATGTTGGCGAGGAACAGCATCTGACCGTCACTCGACCGCGTGACGAGCGAATATTCCGGGTCGTCGCCGTGCTCGACCAAAAAGCGGGGATCGCCGATCGCGCCCTTGCCGCCCATCCGCTCAAGGTCCATTTTCCAGCTCTTGCCGTATGGGGGATTCGAGAGCATGAAGTCGAACTCGCGCGAGGGGAAGGCGTCGTTCGAGAGCGTGGAGTGCTCGGGACCGCCGACGATGTTGTCCGCCGCGTCGCCCTCGCCCTTGAGCAGGAGGTCTGCCTTGCAGATCGCATAGGTCTCGGCGTTGATCTCCTGTCCGTACAGGTGCGTCACTACGTCCTTGTCGCGCTCCTCGCTCAGCTGCTGCAGGGTCTCCTCCGCGACGGTCAGCATCCCCCCGGTGCCACAAGCGCCGTCGTAGAGCAGGTAGGAGCCGGACTCGACCTGATTGGCGATCGGCAGGAAGATTAGGTTGGCCATCAGCTTGACGGCGTCGCGCGGGGTCCAGTGCTCGCCGGCCTCCTCGTTGTTGTCTTCGTAGAAGCGGCGAACGAGCTCCTCGAAGATCGTTCCCATCGCGTGGTTGTCGAGACCTGGCAGGCGCTCCGAGCCGTCGGTGTCGAGGACGGGCTTTGGCGAGACGTTGATGGTGGGGTCGAGGAACTTCTCGATCAACGTCCCGAGCGCGTCGGCCTTCGAAAGGCGCGGGATCTGGTTGCGAAACTCGAAGTTGTCGAGGATGTCCTGAACGTTCGGCGAGAACCCGTCGAGGTAGGCCTCGAAGTCATCGCGCAGCTTCTGTTTGGTGGTGCGCGACCGCAAATCCCGCAGGGTGTACGGCGAGGTGTTGTAGAAGGCCTGGTCGGCTGCCTGCCGCAGAGCTCGATCCTGGTTCGTGATCTTGGCCTTGTCCAGCGAGGCCTTCATGTTCAGGACGGCCTTCTTGTTCGGCTCGAGGACGGCATCGAGCCGACGGAGCACGGTCATCGGCAGGATCACGTCACGGTACTTCCCGCGCACGTACAGATCCCGCAGGACGTCGTCGGCGATCCCCCAGATGAAGCTGACGATGCGGGAGTGCTGGGCCTCGTTCATTGCGTCAAGACCGTACAGGCTGATCCCTCAGCGCGCGCGCTTGACGAGCCGACCTGTCCGCATGCTCCGCCAATCTACTCGACACCCCTTGATGGCCGCGTCCGTCTTGTTTGGCCGGATTGAACGACCGCTGCATGTATTGACCGGTCTGGCCCATCGTGTCCTTGCTGACCTGGATCAGCCGTACGCGAAGCTCGACCACGAACCGGCCCATTGCACGACCCTCCATGTCCCAGCCGATCGCGTGCACGACCATTCCGGCGCGGATCGCTCGCAGCAGTCGGATCGACAGCAGGACGATCGCGCGACAGCGGTGGTCCTGAGCCGAGCGGTTAGCCCACTCGCCCCTGCGGTGAATGACGATTGCGAGGTTCTGTGTCGCCCAGTTGGCTACCCGATACTCGGTCAGGCACATGAACTCATCGCGCAGCTGAGTCTCGTGCTCCGTGAGACCGATAGCTTCCATCCTCAGCGGCTACCGGACGCTCGGGTCGAGCTTCTCCCACTGGCCCGGTGGACGAACCCGCCACAGACGGCCGGACGGCGCGTCTGGGAATGCCGGGCCGCTTGCCACCCAGGCCACGTCGACCCCCAGAGGCAGTCTTGGCGGCGATGTTGGCATCCCGAGCGTGGCCATTCCAAGCTCTACGCCCGAGGCGCTTGCAAGCAGCCAGACGAACAGATGGCGCTCATCTCCGTCGGCGGCGCGGAGCTTGGCGGCCTTCTTCTCGGCGCACTGCTCGACCGTCTTGTTGATTAGATCGACGCTGCCTGTAACGCCGCCGTTGAGGGAGGTCATCAGCAGCGGCGTTTCGCCCGGCTCGGGTGGATCAAGTCGAGTCGCGCGGTGCACCCCGAGATCGAAGATCGCATGGGCGGCCCGCGCAACCTGCGATGGGGTGCCGGCCGGCAGCTGGCGAGGACGCAGACCGCCGCCAACTTGCTCGACATCGTGGCGCTCGAGCACATCCAGGTAAACGACGATCTTGCGCATCAGCTCCTTCACCTTGATACGCGGATCATCGGGCACGCCGAGCCACCAGTGACGCCGAAGCGACGGAGCTTGCCAGGAGCGGCCCAACAGAAGCCGCCGCAGCCCTTCAATTTCATGGTTGCCAGCCGATGTCACCTCCAGCGCGATCGTGCGGCCATCCGTGAGGACGACATCAAGGTCGTGCGTCGCGTCAGGCGCGCCTGGAACGTCTCGCGCTTGGTATGTGCCGTTCAAGTGTCGCGCGAGGATCCTGCCAGCCGATGTCTCCTGCGCGCTCAGTTCACCGCGAGGCATCCTGCGTCAACCTTCATCGCAACCATCACCCGGTATGGGCCGTCTTCGCCAACGCCTCGATATGAGCGCCGGACGCCTGCGGCTCGGAAGCGTCTTCCTCCTGGCCGGTCATCTCCTTGTAGAGTGACCGGAGTTCGTCGAGCATCGCAGTGAGCTGGGTCGGGCTCAGCGGCGCGGGGTGCAGGGCCAACGGCTCGTTGTGGGCCTTTGGCGATGACTTGCGCATGGCGGCGCCGATGCGCTCGGCGATCTCCTTGGTCCACTTGACCTGGTGCAGTTTGCGGACCTGCACGTGCGAGCTGAAGCGCCTCACAGTGCTGGCCAGCACGGTGTCCTCGATCAGCTGGTCGTAGGCCTTGCGCAGGTCGAGTACCCACAGGTCGGCCTCGCGCGCGTAGGCGGGATCTTGGCGTTTGTGTAGCGGCACGACCTCTGAGCGAAGACGGTATCGGAGCATCGTCAGGCGTTTTGAGGTTCCGCGCAGTTCGAGCGGAAGCTCCTCGCTTACGACGCCGACGTCGTGGAAGGCCCTCTGCAGGGTCTGCCCGTGCAGCGGCACCTGGGCCTCCTCGGCGGCCTCTCTCAGCATTTGCAGGAATGCAAGGTCGTGGCTGAAGACGATCACCTGACGGCGCTTTGACTCTTCGACAAGCCGCCCGGCGAGGTAGGCGCGCCGGTGATGGTCGAGCGAGGAGACCGGATCGTCGAAGACGATCGCGCTGCGCTCCTCGCTGAC
This sequence comes from uncultured Solirubrobacterales bacterium, assembly GCA_963714635.1. GTDB lineage: Bacteria > Actinomycetota > Thermoleophilia > Solirubrobacterales > Solirubrobacteraceae > Palsa-744. The sequence continues at coordinate 4,649 of CAVQPM010000005.1, forward strand.
GGAAAGTTCGGCGAGAAAGAAGGCGAGCGAAAGCGCGCGCTGCTCGCCGTCGCTGAGCACGTTGCCGACCTTCTCGCGGCAGGGGGCCTTCAGTCGCAGCTCGATGACCGTCGCCCCCTTGCTGGCTTTGCCGGAGACCTGGACGCGGCTTGCGACCGGTCGCAGCTCGGCAATCTCCTTATCGATCGCCTTGCGCACGCGCTCGGTGATGGTCGCCTCCTGCAACTCGCGCAGCTTCATCGTGATCTTCTGTGTTGCTAGCACCGCGACAATCTGCTTGAGGCGAACGATCTCCCGCAGCCCCTCTACATGCGCCAGGAGCGTTCCGCGCGCCTGCACGAGGCGCTCACGCGCGCGCAGCTCGTCGAGCTCTTTGGTGACTTCTCGCTGGCGCTGCTCGTCGCGCATGCCGGCGTGTTGAGTGGCGAGGGCGTCCTGCTCGACCGCGTGGGTGTCCAGCGGCTGCAGGTCGATCTCGGCAGGGTCGAGCTGGTACTGCTCACCGGCTGCGACCTTTTCGATCGTCGCAACGCGCTTTTCAATGAGCGCGATGGCCGTGCTTGCCGCCGTACGGACCTGCTCGGGCGCGTCGCTGAGGTGCGCGTCGACGACGGCGCGCAGGCGCTGCGCGTCCGGCATCCCAGCGAGGAGTCGATCGATCGAGTCGGTCAGGTCGGTGGCCTGGCGGCGCAGATCGCTGCTCACGAACTCCTGGAAGCGCCGCAGGCGCTCGCGGGCCGGGATGTCCAGCTGTTGCTGGCAGAGCGGGCAGGCGGGGTCCTGAGCCTCGTCCTGCGGCGGGAACCCCTGATCGCTCTCGGTGGCAAAGCGCTCAGCGGCGAACCACAGTTCCCGCCAGGCCCCGCCGCCGGTGCTCGCGAACGGTTGATCGGAGAACGCCCGATCGGCGAGCCGCCGCTCGGCTTCGTTTACCTCGGCGAGCCGTTTGCGCAGCCCGGCCAGCTCGGACACCGTGGAGACGGGCACGCGCGCGTCGGCTTCGCTCAACGCCTGCTTAGCCAAGCGGGCGCTGCCCGCCTTGGTTCTTGCGAGCTGCTCGAGCTGCTGTCCCTGATCGGCGCGGATGGCGGCCGCGGCAGCTTCGAGCTGGTCGAGCTTTACGCGCTCCTGCTCGCCCAGCTGCATCGCCTCGACCAGCGCGTTGACGTCGGTAGAGGCATCCAAGCGCTGCAGCGCCTCGGTGGCCGCGGATTGCGACGGCAGCTCGGGCAGCGCCGGCAGCGCCGACTGGCGCTCGTCGATCTCTTCGCGAAGCAGCTCGGCGAGGCGGTCCTGGGCCAGGCTGAGCGAGCGCAGCAGCCGCAGTGGCCGCGGCGTGTGCTCGATCACGTTCGGCCTTGAAACGAACAGTCGCGCGCGCCCAGCGTCGAACGCGCCAATTGCCGAAAGCACTCGCGCCGGCTCGCGCGCCAGGTCGACCGTCACCGTCTGCTCGGCCTCATCGACCGCGATGTCAAAGAAGGCGGTCTGCGGCGCGTCGGCCGCCCCCGGGTCAAAGACGTCGCGGAGCACCTCCTCGGGCTCGCCTGAGCGGGTAACGCGGCGGATCAGCCTGCCGTAGCCGCTCTTGCCCGACCCGTTGTCGCCGAAGACGGCGTTCAGCCCCGGCCGAAGGCAAAGCTCCTGTTCGGGCGCCAGGCAGTTGATGTTGCGCAGGTCGCGCACCGCGCGCAGCTCCACCTTGCCGTGCTCGCCTTCATCGGAGGGCAGGTCGCTCAGCTGCAGGGCAATGGGAGCGGGCGCATCGGCCGATCCGGACAGCATCGCCAGAAGCTCCTGCTCGGCATGCTCGTCGAGGGGGCCGGCGGTCAGCCGGCGCAGCAGGTCGCGCTGCCAGGGCGGCAGCGCGGTCGACCAGTCGTAGATGCGCTTCTGGAGCAGCATGGCGGCATGATTCTGCCAAAATGACGATGATTTTGATCCCCGGAACGATCTGGAGATTTCGTCATTGTTATCGTGGCGCCTGCAACAGCAGCGCCGCGTTCAGGTGCAAGTGATCGTGTAGCCACCTGCCATCCAGACGACCGCCTCAAGACGTAGTATCGGGAGCATGCTCTCTCAGCCTCTTCCCTGTATTTACCCTATCCCGGCGATGTCCGTCCTCGTGGAGGCGCTGTCATGGTAGGTGACGCACGTCAGCCGCGCGAGATTGACGGCAAGGGCAAGACCGTTCGCGAGCTGCTTGCCGGCAGGAAGTATTCGATCGACTACTACCAGCGCGACTACAAGTGGCAGACCAAGCAGGTCGCCGAGCTGATCGACGATCTCGTCGCGAAGTTCTCAGAGGGCTACGAGCCCGGCCATGACCGCTCAGCGGTCGCGGAATACGGGCATTACTTCCTCGGCTCGATCATCGTCAGCGATAAGGACGGACAGAAGTTCATAATCGACGGGCAGCAGCGGCTCACCACACTCACGCTCCTGCTCATCTGGCTTCAACACCAGCTCCAGGACGATGACCAGCGCTCGCAGCTCGCGGAGCTGATCTTCTCCTCTCAGTTCGGCAAGCGTTCATTCAACCTCGACATCCCCGAGCGAACGCCGTGTATGGACGCGATCTACGCGGGACACGAGTTCACCGCGACCGACCTCCCCGAGTCGGTCGCGAACATCACCGGCCGCTACTCGGACATCGGCGAGGCGTTCCCCGACGATTTGCGCACGGATGCGCTGCCCTACTTCGTGGACTGGCTCATCGAATGCGTGCATCTCGTTGAGATCACCGCCTACTCGGACAGTGACGCGTACACGATTTTCGAGACAATGAACGATCGTGGGCTGTCGCTGACCCCGGCCGACATGCTCAAGGGTTACCTACTTGCGAGCATCGCCGACGCGGACGATCGCGTCCGGGCCGGAAAGGTCTGGAAGGACCATACGACCGCGCTCGCAGAGCTTGGCAAGGATGAGGATGCCGACGGCATCAAGTCGTGGCTGCGCAGCCAGTACGCGGCGACCATCCGTGAGCATAAGCGCGGCGCCGCGCCAGAGGATTTCGACCTGATCGGAACCGAGTTTCACCGCTGGGTCCGCGACCACGAGGAACAGCTCGGCCTCTCAAAGAGCACGGACTTCGTCCGCTTCGTCGACCGGGACTTCGCGTTCTACGCGCGCTTGTATGAGAGGCTGCGCAAGGCGAGCAATACCCTCACGCCGGGTCTTAAGCGCGTGTACTTCAACGCGGAGCACAACTTCACGCTCCAGTACCCGGTTCTGCTCGCGCCACTCCTCGTAGAGGACTCTGAGGACACCGTTCTGCGGAAGGTTCGGGTCACGGCCGCCTACCTGGACATCCTGATCCACCGCCGTATCTGGAACTGGCACGCGATCGATTACTCGACCATGCAGTACGCCATGTTCGTCGTCATGCGCGACATTCGCGGCAAGACCATTGATGGCCTGGTCTCGATCCTTCGCAAGCGACTCAATGCGGAGACCGAGACCTTCAGCACGCAAGAAGGATTTCGCCTGCACGGCATGAACGGGCGCCAGATACACCGGCTGCTCGCACGCATGACGGACTACGTGGAGACGAGTTCCGGGATGCCGTCCAGGTACGTCGAGTACGCCAAGCGTGGCGGCAAGGACGGAATGGAGATCGAGCACATCTGGTCGAACCACCCGGAGCGGCACACGGACGAGTTCGCGCATCCGAGCGAGTTCTCCGAGTACCGCAACCGCATTGGCGATTTACTGCTCCTGCCCAAGAGCTTCAACGCCAGCTACGGCGCACTGCCATACGAGGAGAAGCTGCCGCACTACTACGGCCAGAACCTGCTCGCGAAGAGCCTGCACCCGAAGGCGTACGACCACAACCCGGGATTCCTCGCCTTTGTCGAGCGGAGCGGCCTTTCGTTCAAGGCGCACCCCGAGTTCCGCAAGGCAGACCTCGACGATCGGCAGGAGCTGTACACCCAGCTCGCCTCGCAGATATGGAGCCCGGATCGGATTGAAGAGGAAGCCGGGCTCATAGCTGTCGCCGCTCCCACAATGGTTGGAGATACTGCAGCAGAGTGACTGCTGCGCTCATCGCAAGGACCTCAGCCGTTGCGGGGGGCAAGATGCGCGGTATGCAGGCGACTGGCTCAGACGCGTTTCGGCAGGCGCTCGCGCCGACGATCGGCGCGGCGCATGACTTGGCGGATGCCGTCGGCGAGCGCCGGGCGGCACGGACACCAGCCAAGCGCCAGCTCACGGGCACTAATGATCGGGCGGCGGCCTCCGATAGCGTCTAGTGGATGCTCAGCTTATTGAGACGCACCGCTCTTGCGCTGGGCGTTCTGGTCGTTGGGCTGATCCTGTTGGGGCTCGGGGTGTCTGTCGGGGCATGGATCGCCGTGGCGGCCCTCATCGTCGCGTTCCTGGTGAACCTCTTTGCGCCGTGGCCGTGGCAGATGGGCTGGCGAGATTACGATCGCAAATCAAACTGACTCACTGAGAGCCCCGTTGGCCCGCTGCCAAGACAGCGGTATCCCGGCAAACAAGTCGCGGAACATTCAGCCGCTCGCGGCGAGCATCGTGGCGTTGATGATCCGCTCGCGGCCGTCGGCGGAGACGAGCACGACGGTGTAGCCCTCGTCGAGCGCTCGGGTGATCTCGTGGCCGGCGTGGGGCGAGTCGGCGTCCACGAACGCGGCGTGCTCGGGATAGCGTGTGTCGCCCTCGATCGCCAGGCCGATCGCGCGGTCCATCGCTTTCGCGGTGGGTGTCTCGGCGGGGTTCATGTTGCGCGCCATGCCTCGATCATCTCCTGATAGCCCGAGCGAGCCGCGGCGATTGCGGCTCGCATGCCTTCCCCCAGGGTACCGCCATGAAAGCCCTCGGCGGGCGCCTTCTCGCCGGATCGGTCGTGCCGGTGCATCTCGTTGGCACCGTGGGCACCGTCGTAGACACGCACCGTGACCTCCTCACCGTCCTGGTCATCGACGGTCAGGACCACCGCGTAGTCGATGATCTCGCGCCGGTCGATCGTGAACTCCACGACGATCCGCGCGCCGATCTCGTAGTCGAGCACATCCCGGTAGCGCACGCTCATGCGGCAGGTCTCCCGATCCTTCGCCACGGCTCGCTCTCATACCACGGCGTGAGCCTGATCGTGCGCCAGTCGGCGCCTTCGAGGAGTAGGCCGCGGCCGTGGGGGAGCTTGGCGATCTCGCCGGGTGAGAGTACGCGCTGGCGTTGCGTGTTGTAGGTGACGGTTTCGTTTTGTGACGGCGTGGCGAACCACTCTTGGGGCTCTGAGACGCCGATCGACTGGCTGACCGTTTGACGGTCGTATTCGCCGAGGCTGATCGAGATCGATTCCAGCGTGCGGGTGTCGGCGATCCCGGAGAGGATCAGCTTCGTCTGAAAGAGGGACATGAGTCCGTCGGCCTGCGCGTCGCCCCAGCGCGCGCGGGCTTGTGAGAGGTCTTGCAGGCCAATCATGACCTGCAATCCCTGACCGCCTGCTTGGGAGATGAGCGCGGGCAGGTCATGAATCGGGGCGGTGTTCGCTATCTCGTCCAGCGCCCACAGCATCGGCGGCCACGCGCGTGGTTCGGTTCGGGCGTGCTCGTAGACGGCGTGACGGATCTGCTCGAGCAGGCCGACGATCAACGGGGCGCACAGCGCTTGACGGTGCTCGGGCGCGGTGATGTAGATGGTGTCCGTCGATCCGATGAACTTGCGGGGATCGAAGTTCGGGCTGCTCGCCGCGGCCCTGACGCTGTCTGCGTTATAGGCGGCGAGCACGCCTGCGGTTGCGCTGAAGATGCTGGAGCGCTCGCGCTCATCGGTGCGCTCGATGCCGGCGAGCACGTCGGCGGCGATTTGCGAGCCCGCGTCTTCGAGGATCGCCCGGGCCTGCGTGAGCTCTTGGCGCAACGTCCAGCGCAACACTTCGCCGATCGGGCGGTCTGCCCGGTGGGCGGCGTAGAGGAGCGGGGCGAGCAATGCGCCGGCGCGCTCGGTCCAGTGGTTCTCGTTTGTCGTGCCCTTGCCCACGCGCGTGCAGGCCGCCATCGCTCGTACCATCACGAGCGCCTGATCCCACGTCTCGGCAGCCGCAACCGGCGACCAGCAAAGACGGCGAACCTCCCCGTCGAAGATCGTCGTCTCATCCCCGGCGGGGTCGAACAGCCAGGCCTGCCCGATCTCCGAGCGGGCGGGCAGCGTGGCGTGGATCACGTCCGTCTTGGTGGATGTGCTGAGCGCCGGCCCCGGGGCTGACATGAGCGCGGGGATCATCACGGCGCTCGTCTTGCCTGAGCGGGGTGGGCCGAGCACCATCACCGCGCTCTGCGGGTCGGCGCTCACCCACGCCTCGTACTCCCCGCCACCGAGATACGCGCCGGCGCCCAGGCGCAGGATCGCCTCGCGTGCTCGTTCCGCCATGCTCGGCGCTTTCGGCCTGCCCAGCGTTCCATCTTCGTGCTCTGGATCGCCGAACGGGTCGTCGGTTATGCGGGGCGTGCGGGCAGGGCGCGGCGGGCGGGTGAGCAGGCTCATGAGCAGTATCAGCCCGTACTTCACAGCGATCACGGCGAGCACGGCATGGAGCGTCCATGTGAGCAGGCTCCCGCCACCGATACCGAGCACGATCCTTGCGGCCTGCGCTGCGAACAGCAACAACGGCACGCCGATCAACACAGCCGCGATCGGGTGCGAGGAGCGTCTGAGCGTGGGCGGATCGATGTACTGGTGCGACGGTCCCCAAGACCGCCCATTTCCCCGATTAATAAACATGTCCCCCCCTTCCGACAGGCAAGGCACGGACGGGACATCACGACTGCACGAAACGACTTTCGAGAAAGGCGTGTCCCGCTATCGCGGGGTGGGCGGATGAGAGAGAGGACCCCTCTAACGGAAGGGGCTTTCGATCCAACGGAAGGAGTGAAGCAGTGAGCCCGACCATGACACGCAACCTCGCCTCGCAATCCCCGGGGCTCGCGCTGTACGCAGCGACGCTTGCCGCGCACGTGATGTGCGGTTTCGCCAGGGGACTAATCGCTTACAGCGTCCTGTGGTTCATCGGCCTGGTCACGGGATGGCCGATACCCGCCAACACGATCGCGCTGCTCCTCGCCTACGCGCCGCTGGCCGTCTCGCTTCTATGCGTGCTCTGCCCGCCATTGATCGCGCCGATAACGGGGCGCTGGTGGGAGATGAGCGTCGGTGGACGGCCACCCGAGCAGGACGAGATCGAAGCGTTTCACCGCGCCTTCGCTCGCCTTCAACGCGCCGATCCCTCCCTGCGAATGCCACGGCACTGGTTCGTCACTGAAGACCCCGGCTACAACGCTGCCGTGTACGGCTCCTCGATGCGCCTGGACCGCGGGCTTCTGGAAAGCTCGTTCACAGCCGCGGTCATCGCGCACGAGCTGGGGCATTTGCGCTCGCTGGACGGGCGGCTCAGTAACGCCCTGAACCTGCTGCTCGTCAAGGCGATGGACACACCCGAGCTGTTCCCGGTGTGGTCCCTGCCGTTCAGGGGTCTCGCGTGGATCGCGAGTGGCCAAGCCGTCTTCTGGCTCACCGGCACCGCGTGGGAGACGTACTGGCGCTCACGCGAGTTCGTCGCCGATGAGTACGCCGCGCGCCTCGGGCAAGGCGACATGCTCGCACGATCGCTCACCCACGACTCCCTGCCTTACGAGCGCCCGATCCGCCGGATGCGCTTCTCGCGCGCAACGCACCCCTACACCAAGCCGCGCATCGCGCGGCTTAACGCACTGCACGCCGCCCTGCAAGCCCAAGGAGCACAGTAATGCTCGTCACGAACAGGATGAGCCCCGCGCAACGCACGACGAGTGGAGCATGCGCCCGGCGCGCGCGCGGCCTCGGCGCTGCCGCGCGCCACGTCGCGGTCGACCTCACACCGCAAGCGGTCGAGCAGATCGCGATCCGCGTCACGCAACTCCTGCGCCACGAGCGCCCACACGTCCGGGCGGACAGTGCGCCCGTCTGGATGACCGCGAAGGAACTCGCGCGCCACCTCAAGCTCAACCCAGCCTGGATCTATGAACACGCGCAGGAGCTCGGCGCGATCAGGACCGGTAAAGGACCAAAGGCCCGCATGCGCTTCAACCTGGAGACCGCCACAGAAGCGCTGCGAGAACACCAGAAGACACCCGGCCCGACCGGCGAGGCGAGGACCACTCGGACGCGCGCGCGGGTCGTGCCGAGCGCGTATCCGCTCGATGCGCCGCTGTTGAAGGTTCGCGATCCCTACGCCCGCGGGGTCCGCAGACGGTTGTATTCGCGTCCGCGGGCGGGAGGCGTAAGGTAAGCCGATGGCACGCCAAGCGAGCGGCAGCATCACTACCGAGGCCATGGGAGACGGCACGATCGCGTTCCGTCTGCGTTTTCGTGCCTATGGAAAGCGCGAGACGGTACGCCTGCACGAGCGGCGCGACTGTGACTGCGGGTGCGGCGGCGGCTGGAACGAGCGCACCGCCGCCGTCGAGCTCGACAACGTTCTCGCACGGGTCAAGGCGAGGGTGTGGGAGGCGCCCACTCGGCGTGCCGTCGAGCAGTCCGGCGAGGCCGAGGCGCCGGCGCCGACGTTCCTCGAGTACTCCTCGCGCTGGCTGCAGGCGAAGATCGATGGGGTGCTCGGATCAAAGCCGATCGCCAAGAACACGGAGAACTACTATCGCTGGCTGATCGAGTCGCATCTCTTGCCGTTCTTCGCCTCCTACCGGCTCGACGAGATCGACCGCGAGCTGTGCCTGTCCTTCAAGGCGCACAAGCTGGCGCAGGCGCGCGAGCTGCGCCAAGCGATCGAAGCGGGCGCCGACCTGCGCAACGAGCAGGGTCAGCGGATAGTGCCGCTGTCCGCGGGCTCGATCCGCAAGACGATCGACGCGCTCGGGGCGATCCTCGAAGACGCCGTCGAGGACGGCCACATCGAGCACAACCACGCGCGCGGCAAGCGCATGCGCGTCCACGTTCCAAAACCCAAGCGCACGTTTCTGGAGATCGACGAGCTGGCGGCGCTGATCGACGCCGCCACAGAACAGGACGTCTCGCTCGGGCAGCTCGCCTCTCCCATCGAGCTGGGCCTAACCGCCGCTATGGTCGCTCAGCTGTTCGCCCAGGGCCACCCGCCGATCCAGATCGCCAAGCAGCTTGGGCTTGCGAAGTCCACGGTCACCTATCACCTGAAACGGCTCGGGCTCGCCCCCGGCCGCGGCTACATCGGGCGGCGCGCCGTCGTCGAGATCCTCGGCAGGGGTGGGCTGCGAGCGAGCGAGCTGTGCGACATGAAGATCGGCCACGTCCGCGTCCACGACCCAAACGGCGCCCGCCTGCGCATCCCGGACTCAAAGACCGAAGCGGGCATCCGCGAGGTGCAGATGAGCCCCGACCTCGCCGAGACCGTCGTCGAGCACATCGACCGGCTGCGCAGGACGGGCGTCCCCACCGGCCCAGAGGACTACCTCGTCCCCAGCTTGCACGGCACGCGCATGAGCTACGAACGAGTCGAGCAGATCGTTCGCGACGCGGCCAAGCGGGCGTGTGAGCTTCTGGCGACGAAGGGCCTGCCGCCGCTGCCCAACACCACGCCGCACACGCTGCGGCGCACCTACATCTCGATCGCTCTGCTCGCCAACAACTTCGACATCAAGTGGGTCATGAGCCAGGTCGGCCACGCCGACTCCAAGATGACGCTCGACGTCTACGCGCAGCTCGAGCAGCGAGTCGATCGCAGCCACGGGACAAGCTTCGATGCGCTCATCCGAGGCGCACGCAAGGAAAGCGACCACCTCAGCGGTGAGCTCTCCGCGAGGAGCGACGAGCTCCCTGACGGCCAACTTTGTGCGGATCGCAACAGGTTTGGGACCACCAATGGGACCAAAACAGCCCTAAACGGCTCTCGGAAGCGATCGAAGCGGCTTCGCGAAAAGCCGAAAACCCGCATGAATGCTGGGGATTCGGCAGTGGAGCTAGCCGGACTCGAACCGGCGACCTCCTGGGTGCGATCCAGGCGCTCTCCCAACTGAGCTATAGCCCCGCGAACCCGCGTGTGGGTGCGGGCGGCAGTCCGGAAAGTGTAGTCGCAGCCGACGAGCCTCGCGGGACCATCCCTGCTGCTGGCCCGCAAACCGGCACGTCGAGTGTCTGCAGGCCGATGCCGCTCTCAAGGCGGCCTTTCGTCGACAGGAGGCTGCGATGGGCGTCCGGCGAGAGAACGGAGCGGGCCGGGCGAGTATGGTTTGCTGGCGCAATGGGATTGCTCGATGACGCCATACGCGAGCACCTGGAGCTTAAGCGCCTCAGGGGAGCGGACGCGGGAGCGGTGGCCCGCGAGGAGCACGAAGCCCTGGGGCCTTTGGGTCACGATGACGTGACCCACCACGTGCAGGACGAAGCGTATGTCGAGATGCCGGCGTCGGAATCGGATGACTCCTTCTTCACGGACGATGACGATGGCGCGGTCGAGGGCAGCCCGACGATCGGAGAAGAGACAGTCGAGATCGACATGAGCGCCGTCCTCGATCCAGCCGTCGCGCACGATCTCGACGCTCACGGGACGAGAGCCGATCATGGGCAGGACAGCACTGATCCCGTCGGCCATCCCGCCCACGCGCCAGGCGCGGAGGAATCGCTGGGATGGGAGATCCCCGACGAGAAACAAGACGAGCGCGGCGTGGATCACAAGGATCACCTCAGAGCCGAGCCGGGCGGTGTGGATGATGTGCTCGAGGAGACGCCCGATTTCCTGCGCGATACACCTGAGCAAGAGCGTCTCTGGTTCGAGCAGCGCCCGCCGCGTGATTTCGACTTCAACGAGTAGGGCCCGAGAATCGCGCTTGCTCGTCGTGTAGGGGTCGCGGCAGTGCCCTACACTCGATGGCCACGGGGCCATAGCTCAGCTGGGAGAGCGCCTGCTTTGCAAGCAGGAGGTCGCCGGTTCGATCCCGGCTGGCTCCATAGGAGGAAATGCCTGGAAACTGGCTGGTTTTGGGTCGCAGGTGGTACTCGATTGGTACTCGGCTTCAGCGAAGAGTACCGCAGGCGAGTACCACATCGGGCGTTATTTTGCGGGGAATTCGGAATTTGGCGGGTTGCGGGCAGGAGGTTGAGAGTCGAGGCCGGCTGGATGGGCGAAACTGCTCGGCGCGCAAAACCGGACGCTGATGAGAGCACCGTCGATCGACATAGCGTGATTAGGTGCGATGCGCGATGAGCTGTTTGGTGTTAGGCCGTTGCCTGCTTCTGTGGCGACCGTCATTCGAGCGACCCTACTTGGTCGGCTAGGACCTGCTGGGATAGTCCTGCTGCTGGTGGGACGGCGAGACTTTGCATCATTTGCCCATGGCACCTGACGATCTGATTTCAGAGCAAGATCGGAAGCTCTACCTTGGCCTCCTCGAAGACATGTATCGACGCATCGAGCAGGCCCGCGCCTTCCTGCAGTCCGGTCCGAAGCAGCCAGCACTCGAAAGCGCGGCACTCCAGCTCAGAATCGTGATCGAGTTGATCGTCATGGCATCCCTCGTGACCAACCGCGCGAAGGTAGAAGAGATCACGACTGCGCTCGCCGACAAGAGTGTCGATGCGGCTCGGAAGCTCGCGCGAAATGCCAACCCCGACTACTGGCCGAAAGCGGACCGTCCCTACGACGAGCCCGGAAAGCCGCGACAGCTACGCCCAATCGAAGGCGCGCTGACAGAGGACCGCTGGAACCGAGAATGGGGGATGCTCAGCGACCTGCTGCACGCGAGAAATCCGCTTGCGCCTCACTTCGATGTCCCCGCCGCCCACGCCAAGGTGGAGCGGCTAACGGCCGAACTCATCACCCTCCTCACGCACCATGTCTTGAAGCTCGCCGACGGGAAGGGTCTACTTGTCGGCCAAATCGATCCCGAGGGAAAGGTCAGCGTCGTAGAACTTGTGCCCGTGGGAAGCGCCCGGGCCGTCGCCGCGGTGGGCAACCGGAAAGAACGCCGAGCGGCGGCACACACAAACGGGAGGAAGAAGTAGGCACGCAGGAGCCGGCCGATCGATCCTGCGCGTGTGCAAAGGCGGACGGGACAGCCGACCCGGATGCGATGCTTGGGACCGTGCCGCTCCCGCTCGCAAGCACCGGCCCAAGCACCGTCGAGTGGATCGCCAGCCTGCTCGCAGTCGGAGGCTTTCCGATTCTCGGCACCTACTTCTCCGACCGACGGAAAATCCACCACGAGCGCAGCCTGAAGGCCGCCGACAGTCTGTCCGCGCACATCGAAGAGGTGCAGGTCACGCTAGAGGGTCTGGCTGACAACGCGGCGGCTGTGCGGCAGCGGTACCTGTCCCTCGCAGCGACGAGACCTGAGGAGATGTGGCCGCTGGTCCGCGCAGCGGAAGACTCTTTCCAGAAGGCTCGCGGTGCCATCGCACGACTCGGCATCCAGCCACACGCCGACGATGTGCTCGTGAAAACCGCCGAGGTCGCCGCGAAAGCCCATCACGCAGCCGTCAAGGCAGTCCGCAGCCACCAGTTGAACGCGGACATGGCCCGCCACAGCGGACAACAGGAACCCATCGACGGCGAGGCGCCCGGCGTCGTGATCGAGTCGATCGAGGATGGCTACGCGGCGACACGCAAGTACGAGAAGCTTGCGCGCGAGGCGATCAAGAAGCTGCTGGGCTAGAGATCGAGCGGCTCCGAAAACACCAACAAGCGATGACCTCACCATCGTGACCGCTACGTGCTTTGGCTGCCTAGGCTCGCCCATTAGCTCGCTCAACGTCTGCGGCCCACACTGCGGTCCGGCATGTCGCGATGCGGGGTTCGGCTGAGCCAGCGCGTTGGCGAAAGCGGGGAGCGAAGCCACAGGGGATCACGGCTCGGCGCCCAGCCGGGGTCGAGGTGCTCCTGATACGCAAGCGATGGCGTCCGCGCGCGGCTGCTGGCCATCTTCTGGGCCAGGCGCGCGATCCGCCCGGCGTCCTGTCCTTCCTCGCCAAGGTCGTCGCGCGCGACGAACCAGTCGGTGCGGTGGCGTGCCCTGGTCGCCTCGACGTAGACGGTCTCCTTGCTGGTCTGCCAGCCGCCGGCGAGCACGACAGAGCGCTCGACGGTTGCGCCCTGCTGACGGTAGACGTGCTGCGCGTAGGCCAGCTTCAGCGACTCCATGTACTCACCGGCGACCTGGACCCTGCGCTGTGACCCGTCGAGCGTGACAGTCACACCTCGTTCATGGATGGCGCTCACCTGGCCGCGGGTGCCGTTCTCGACTCGCGGCTGCCCCAGAGGTCGGTGTTGTGCGGTGAACGCGATAAGGTCGCCCTCGCGCAGGCCGTAGTGGACCCCCGGCAGCGGGATCTCGGCGTGTCCGAGTTCGCCGCGTTGCGCGCGTAGGTGTTGTGCGCGGGCGTTGAGCCGGTCGATCTCCGTGTTCGCCGCGTCAGCGATCAAAGCGACCTCGCGGATATCGCGCCCCTCGGTGAGCGTGGCCCATGTTTGTACGGCTTGCTCTGCCGCTTGGTCGCGGGTGTCGGAGAGGTGCAGCTGGCCGCGTGAGGCGTAGTGCGCCATCGCGCGCTCAGGTTCCCCGGCGCGTAGCGCTTGCCACGCGCGCCCCTCTGCTGGGTCGCGAGTGCGGTGGATGTCCGCAAGCTCGGCGGTTGGGGCATGGCTGGTGAGCCGGTCGAACATGCCGCCGGGTCCGATCGAGGGGAGCTGCTTGCCGTCACCGACAGCGATCAGCTTGGACCCGGAGCGCTCCACAAGCTCGGTCAGCGCGTCGAGGCGCTCGTGATCGACCATGCCAGCCTCCTCCAGGATGACCGTCGTGTCCGTGCCCACGTGGATGGTCCCCGTGTTCGCGCGTGCAACCAGCGAGTCGAGGGTGAGTGTCTGCCCTGCGAGGGCGGGGCTGTCGGCGCCGAGGCGCTCCGCGGTGGAGCCGGACACGGCGATACCGAACGTCTCGCGCCCGGCGTGCTGCTCCGCGCGAGCGGCGGCGTCGATCACCACTCCCTTGCCGGTCCCGGCGGGTCCGACGAGCACCGCGACGCGTTCAAGGCCGGTGAGGACTTCAAGCGCGTGGTACTGCTCGGGGCTCAGCGGCGCGGCGATGCGCTCGGCTACCTCACGGGCGGCGTGTTCGCGTGCGACGTCCCCGACATCGCGGTCTGCGGGCTGCGCGAGCTGGGTGGCGCGGCGTTCGATCGCCTGCTCCTGGGCGCGTACCGCCAGCGTCGTCATCCGCCCGCCCTCTAACGTCAACACCCGCCGGTCACGGATCATCTCCTGCACGACGGCGAGCGCCTCATCGGGCGCCAGCTCGCCGGCGGCCTGCTCCAGCACGACCGCGCGCAGGTCGCGCTCCTGGAAGACGGCGTGCTGCTCGGTCAGCTTCGCCTCGACGCGATCCTCGATCGCGCGTTCGGGTGTGGGTCGCTCGGATGCCTCGATCAGCCGCACGGCCTCATCCGGGCCGAACCCGTGATTGCGCCCGGTCTGCGTCCACACTCGCTGCAGGTCCAAGCGTGTGGTCAGCGTCTTCGCGCGGCGGTTCTCGAGCGCGAGGTTGCGCAACTCGCCGCGCTCGGGTGCGCGGCCGTAGCGGGCACGGAAACGCTCCGCCGCCCTGGCTACCTCGCGGGAGCGCCCCGGAGAACGCGTCGCGCAGCTCCCGAGGGACACCGGCGATCTCGAAGTACCGGCCATCCTTGCCGGTGCCCTGTTCGATCGCGTATCCATCCCGCACAAGCTCGTTGGCCAGCGCGGAGCGGTAGAACGCACCAAGCTCCCGCGCTGAGCGAAAGATCGGCCGCGACGCAACCGCCACGATCCGATCGTCCTCGCGGACCGCGCCGGTGATGACGACGTGACTGTGCAGCTGGGGGTCCGGCGCCTGGGCGCCCGACACGCCTCGGGCAGTGGTGTGCCGGTACTCGGTGGCGATCACGTCCTTGGCGTGCTCTTCGACGACCTGGCCGCTGTAGCGTCGTCGCACGACGGGCACCCGCCCGCGCAGGTAGAGGATCGTCTGCTCGACCGCGCGAGCGTGCGCCTGCTCGATCTGCTCGCGCTGCCACGGGTCGCCAAGCGCCCACACCGTCGAGACCGACTTCGGGGCACTGAAGGTCACGTCGATCCCGCCGCCCCGGCCGCCGCCGGCGCCCTCGGGTCTCAGCCAATGGCCCGTTCCGGGGTGGCGGCCCTCCATCAGCGCGATGAAGTCCGCGCCGTCGACCGGCGCGCCGGCCTGGACTCCCAGCCTCTCCAGGGTCTCTGCGCCGGAGAGCCACCGGCCAGGGGCCTGGGCCATCTCGCCATCGGGGGTCAGGTAGTAGTCCCCCCGCGCTCGGGCGCCACCGTCTTGCTCTCCAGGTAGCGCGCGTACCCGCCGCCTCTGGACGCACCTATGCTCGCTGCAGTCATCACGTAGGTGTTGACCGTGAGCGGGCCGAAACGACCAACGACTTTGCACAGCGCTCGCTGTGCCATGGCACAGCCGTGCATGTTGTCTGTCATTCGTCGTTCGTCCTGCCGCTTTGGAGTGCAGCGACCGCGACCGTGCCTGGCGGGCACGCCAGAGAACGCGAGTCGGGGAAGTGCAACGGCGGTCGAGCACCGGACCGGCCCGTCGAGATACGCGGCGTCGTCACGCCGACGCGGACACGCGCCGAAAATCCGTTGGCTGTTCCGCGTGGCTGGCGGTCAATAACTCAGAGGGCCACTCCTCTGTCAAAGATCGATGAGCGCCACCCCCACACCCATCCCAACCCGTCGGCTAACACGTGACGATGTCCTCGACGGCCGCGACGTCGCCGAGCTACTGCATTTGCCGATCTCGACTGTCCTCGAATACGCCCGCCGCGGACTGCTACCCGGCCGCAAGCTTGGGCGGCGTTGGATCTTCCTGCGCGATGAGATCGAGGCTGCGGTGCGAGGCCGGCCGGAAGACAGGTCGGCGGCGTGATCCGTCAGAAGACCGTCAAGCCGTACAGCTCGGCAATGCGCGTGAGCGCGGGGTCGTCGCGCGTGATGGGTCGCCTCTCCTGCTCATCGAGCGCCACGTCCTCGAATAGCGCCCAGCACTCCCATTCGGAGGAGAGCCGTGAGAGGTAACGGATACCGGCGAACTTGAGGCGATCGTCGGCGTCGCGCTGCTCGTAGGCCCAACGGCCAATCCACCGCGTGATGCGGCGATCCGCACCGCGCACCGTAGGGACGTCGAGGTCGTTGTAGCCGTAGTAGGCGAGCAGCTCTCCGAGCTCGTTGCGAAGCAGCGCACGGGTCTCGGTTGCCTCGACGTCGAGAAAGCGGATCGCCGGTATTGCGCTGCTCGGCGTGGGGGCGGCGCGGACCGCGAGGCGCCGATGGCGCCAGTCAGCCGGGACCTCTCCGAGTGCCATGAAGCCTTCCTCGTGGGCTATCGCACTGAGACCGGGATCGGGCCGGAAGCGGGAGAGGGTCTCTCCGAAGCACGCGTCCAGTGTTGTCGCGAAGTAGCAGACACGGTAGTCGCCGGTTGGGCTGTCGAAGCGGTTGCCGGTGCTGCCGTTTTCGAGCAGGCCCGGGTCGAGCGGATCGCTGAAGCGAAGCGGGTCGGGTGAGCGCCCGACCCGCCAGAGGCCGCTTATCGGAGGCTCAACGATCTTCGGCCCTCTGGGCGCCACTTATCCCCCGGCGAGGAACGCCTTGGCAGCCACGAGCACGTCGCGGAAATCTCCGTCGCGAATGCTCTGCGCGGGGGAATGATCGTCGAGCTGCGGGTTCAGGCCGAGAAACCACGCACGAACGGTGTGGGGCGACTCCTCCGCAAGCAGCAGCTGGAACGTTTGGTATGCACAGCGCAAGCGCTGCTCGTGCTCCGCTCTCGGGGCGCGCTCGCCGGCCGCCCAGCGCGCGACGGTCCTTGCGTCGGACACGCCTGCGATGTGCGCCACCAGTTTCTGTCCGAGCACCTCCTGGAGGTATCCGACGACATCGGCGATGTTCGACTCGACGGCCTTCCGGTGGGCTTCTTGTGGGGCTGAACGGAGCTTTGGCATGGTCCCCTCGCTCGTTGCGGCACTTGATCGCGTGCGCTGGTTTGGCGTAGCTAGATGCTAGCGGATTGCCAGGCGATTGGTCAGCTATTTGGCCATACTATTGGTCGCCTTGGGCACTCTGCCACACTCGCCTTGCTCTGCCAATCACCGCCATCACCGCCACAAACCGCCAAGCACCGCCACACACCGCCACACACCGCCAATCACCGCCATCACCTGCGAATGGGGCATTAGTAAGCGGTGAGCACCGAGGCATCAACGAGCAGTAGTGGTCGACGGTTTGGCCGCAAACGCCAGGTTGACCCGCTCCAGATCCTCCGGCCGCGCCTTGGCATGCATGTAGCGCTCCGTGGTCGTGATCCGCGAGTGCCCGAGGAACTCCTGGACGAAGCGCGCGTCGGCGTGCCGGGCGATGAGGCTGCCGGCGGCGTGGCGGAGAGCATGGAAGCACAGCGGGCGCAGTCCGGCGGCGTCGCGTGCCGCCTTGAAGCGGCGGCGGACGGCAGACGGGTCGAGGCGCCGGCCGAGGCGCGAGCAGAAGATGTAGTCCTCGCGCGAGGTGTAGTCGCCGCGTGCCCGCAGGCGTTCCAGCGCTTCAGCGGCGGGATCGGCGAGTGGAAGGAAGCGCGCTTGCCAGCTCTTTGTGGGACCCTCCACGCCGGCGGACACGGCGCGGTGGACGACCATTCGGCGCGTGTCGAGATCGATGTCCTCCCAGCGCAGCGCGATCAGCTCGCCGAGGCGCAGGCCGGTGTAGGCGGCGAGACGGAACAGCTCGCCGTCCTGCGCGTCCTCGCGTGCGCGCCAGGCGATCTCGTCGGCGCTCAGGTTTGCCGGCTGTGTTCCGCGGTGTGATCCCTCGGCGGATGCCGAGGCGATCGCCTCGACCTCCTCTGGCTCGTAGAAGTCGAGCACGGCTGCCGGTGGTTCGCGGCGCTTGGTTGTGCCAGTCACGGGATTCGACGGCAGGGCGTGAGTGTCGACGCGGCAGGCGAAGCCAAAGATCGCCGAGAGCACCTGGCGGTGCTTGTTGACCGAACGGGGGGACACACCCTTGCTGTCCAGCTTGCGCAGGAAGCCCGAGACGTCCCTCGTGGTGATCTTCGCCGCGGACGAATCACCGAACGCGGCCATGATCGTGCCGGGACTCTTGCCCTTCCCTCGCCGGTGTGGCGTACCAGGCTCGGCGAGCATGTAGCGGTAGTCGCTGAGCGTGGACGGCTTGGCGCCGCGCTCATGCTGCAGGTGGTCCAGCCACTCCGCCGCCAGCTCACGGAATGTCACGCCCCGCTCTCGGCGCTCTCGCTCGCTCGCTTCGATCGCGCGCTGCACCCGGTCGTGCTCGGCGATCAGCTCGGCCATGCGCACTGTCGCGCGCTTCTCGTCGAAGTAGCCCTCCTGCACCCGGCCGCGCCGCATAACCCACCCGCTACCATCAGGCGCCCGCTCGAGCCATGCGGGCCCGACGCGGCGCTTCACCTGTCGCCCTGCGCGTCGCCACTTGGCCTCGTAGACCGGCCTGTCCGCGCGTCCGACAACTACGAGCGCGCCGGTTGGATCACTGCCGCTTTGCTTGCCGTCAATCGCCATCGATCACGGAGAGTACCACATGAGTACCACCTAATCGCGAGTACCGCTTTGAGTACCGCACTGGTCATTTTCGCCAGTAATAACGCCACTTTTGCCGATGCAAAGTCCCCGTATCTATTGGCTCCAGCACGTCCACCCCTGCTTTGCAAGCAGGAGGTCGCCGGTTCGATCCCGGCTGGCTCCATCGAGAATCGCCTGTGTTGATGCGGGGTTCTGGGCGGCGGCGCTCGGCCGGATGGACGCCAACGGGCACAAACCTCAGCCCGCGTCGTCGATATGTTCTTGAACGCGTCTGCTCGCGTTGCGCTTGGCTCTCGTGGGTATGAGTCGTGAGAGTTGCGAGCGATGCTCGGCGACCGACCGGTACGCCTTCTCGGTGAACTTCGGGAAACGGGCGAAGGCTGCGGCTGGCATCCGACCGCCGGGGAGCAGCCTCAGCACCTGCGCGACCGCGGCGCCACCCGAATGTCGGGCGCCGGTCGGGGAGATCAAATGCCATGAGGTCATCCGCTCGGCGGGTTGGACATCGGCGAGGAGATGATTCGCCTCGGAGCGCTGCAGCGCGATCGGTCGTAGCAAGCGGGCGCGATCCCACGTCAAGAGGCCCGACAAAGCCCACGCGCAGAAGCCGCATTCAGCGTCGTAGAGAACCGTCCAGGTCTTCTGTCCCTCGAATCCCACGGACCCACGATTGTGCCGAGTCCACCGCGCGCTAGCCGCCAGCCGTGGCACGATCGTCGGCGCGCGCCTGCCACAACCGCTCGAACTCTCGGAGCATGGGTGGGTAGACGAGCAGGTGCCGGAACGGCTTGATCGCGGCCATGTAGGCGGCGCCGAGTGGCCCGTTCGGCTTCACGAGGACGGCCATCTGCCCATGATGGCCACCCGCCCCGTCGGCGACGAGCCCTATGTGCATGACCCCGTGCATCGTGCGATTGGCGATCTCGGCGGCGAACTCGTCGTCGGTGATGTACAGCGAGGTGAAGGGGAGCGCCTCGAACTGCGGGACTGGCGTATCGCGGAGGTCTGCAGGCAACCGATCTCGGAGTGTTGGGACACGGGAGCCGAGCCCGTCGTCAGGCTCATCCCAGCCGAGCAGCCCCCCGATCTTCCAGCGCATCGCGAACAGTGTGCGTACGGCGAGCGAGGAGCTGCGCGCCGGATCGAGTGAGACGAGCAGTTCCTCAGCCGTCTCGCGATCATCGGGGCGCCCCGGCGCCCGTATCTGCCATACGTCCTCCAGGCGAAAGTCGCGAGTCAGCTCGTGGATTCGCCACTGGCGTGAGGTGTGCGCGCTGTCAGGCAGCCTCATTTCAAAACCTCCATCCATACGGTTGCGTATACATACGGTAGCGTATAGAGCCAAGCGCCAATAGGTCTGGACTACGGAGAGAACGATGGCCACAACACGAACGCCCCGCACCGGCTGGATCAACGCAGGTCTGCGTGCGCTGGCCGCCGCTGGTCCCGACGCGGTGCGGATCGAGTCGCTCGCGCAAGCACTCGGAGTCAGCAAGGGCGGCTTCTACTGGCACTTCGACGGCAGACCCGCGCTGCTCAAAGAGATGCTCGACCAATGGGAACGAGTGATGGTCGACGAAGTGATCGAGCACGTGGAGGAGGAGCCCGGCGGCGACGCGCGAGCCAAGCTGCGCCGTCTGTTCGCGCTCGCATCGGACCGCAGCCGGCCCGGGAACGCCGAGGACCCACACGCTCCCAGTCTGATGGAGGTCGAGCTCGCGATCCGTGACTGGGCACGACGCGATCAAGCGGTAGCCGCGCGCCTCGCGCACGTGGACAACCGGCGCATGGAGTACATGCGCAAGCTGTTCAGAGACATCTGCCCAGACGAGGACGAGGTGGAGGTACGCTGCCTGCTCGCCTTCTCCGTCTTCGTCGGCAACCACTTCATAGCCGCCGACCACGGCGCACACAGCCGCGCCGAAATAGTAGAGCTGACACTAGAGCACCTTCTCGCCTAAGCGACCACCAACCGCTGGCTCGTATAGGCAAACGCGATTAGGGGGCGTTCCTGCTGACGGTTAGCATCAGACCGTCCCGGGTCTTACGCTGTCGTGATGGCCAAGTCTGTTGCCGACTTCCTGTCCGAGCGCGAGGGAACTCGTCTCGACTTCAAGCAAGACCTGTCGAGCATAAAGCGGGTCTTGGAGACCGTCTGCTCGTTTCTGAACACGGCCGGCGGAACTCTCGTAGTGGGCGTCGAGGATCAGACGAGGGGTGTCCTCGGGCTCGACGACGTGGAGAAGCAGGAGGAGAAGCTGGCAAACGCCGTGGCGAGTTCGATTGAGCCGCAGCCCACGGTCCAACTTGAGATCGTGACCCACGACGAGCGCGACCTGCTCCTCCTGCGCGCGGCTTATGCGGCAGGGCCCTTCTTCATCAAGGAGAAGGGCAAGGAGAAAGGCACGTTCGTCCGGATCGGCAGCAACTCGCTCCCTGCGAGCCCGGAGAAGGTCGCCGAGCTCGAGAGGGCGCGGCAAATGGGCGCCTGGGACCAGGAGCCGATGCCGGGACTGACGCGCGACGACCTCGACCGGCAGGCGATCAAGCGGTGGCTGGACGTGGTCGGTGAGCGCGCGACGGACGCCAAGCTGCGAAGTCTCGGTGTACTGGCGACGCACGGTGGCCAGCTTGTCCCCACCCGCGCCGGAATCATCCTGTTCGGGCGAGAGCAGGCCATCCATTTCCCTGACGCGCAGATCAGGTGCGTCGTGTTTCGCGGAGTCGATAAGAGCCGGCCGGTTGTCAGGGGCGACGACAACGACGTGACGGTGCTCGACGGGATCGAGGAGGCGATGAGATTCATCGAGCGCAACACCGACACGATCGTGCAGATCACAGGGCGCACCCGCCGCGACGAGCTGGACCTCTACCCAAACGTCGCCGTCCGTGAGGTTCTGAACAACGCGGTCGCTCATACGGACTACGCGGTGGAAGGCGCTTCGATCTTCGTAGCTCTCTTCTCCGACCGTCTGGAGATATCGAGTCCGGGGACCTGGCCTCCGGGCTTCTCCCGCGAGGATTTCGAATCGGGTGTGAGCCTTCGCCGTAACAAGGCCATCTCGCGAGTGCTGATGCGGCTGGGTGTCATCGAGGGCTACGGGAGCGGGTATGACCGCGTGATCGCCGTCTGCCGCGAGGACGGCTACCCCGAGCCCGAGTGGATCGAGAACGGTCCACAGATCAAGGTGGTCCTCCGCCCGCATCCAGCCAGCGGCCTGTCTTCGCAGCCGACCCCCGCCACCCCAGAGCGAGCACGCCAACCATCACAGATCCGTATGACGACGGAGGAGCGGCACGCTGCTGTGCTGACCGCGATCGATGAGCTAGAGCGACCGAATACAGTCGATATCCAGCGGCGCACCGGCATCGCGACGAGGAGCTTGGGGCGTGACCTTGGCTATCTTCGCGAGGCTGGCGTAATCGAGTTCGTTGGCGCTCCACAGACCGGCTTTTACCGCCGCAAGTGACCACTCTGCCACACTCTGCCACACTCTGCCAATCACCGCCACACTCTGCCACTATGCGCCAGGGGTCGGCTCATCCCCCGGCGAGGAACGCCTTGGCAGCCACGAGCACGTCGCGGAAATCTCCGTCGCGGATGCTCTGCGCGGGGGAATGATCATGAGCTGCGGGTTCAGGCCGAGGAACCACGCACGAACAGTGCGGGGAGACTCCTCGGCGAGCAATCGCCCATGACAGCTAAATGGCTACCGGCGACTGGGGTGTCGGCAAGTGCGCCTCGACTTGGGAACCGTTTCAGTTGGCTTATCTTTCCGTTGCATGAACCAACATCTCTGGACTTCCGTCGACGACTACATCTGCGAGCACCTGCTCCCGGCGGACCCGGCGCTCGATGCGGCGCTCGCCGCGAGCGACGCCGCCGGCCTGCCGCCGATCGCGATCACGCCCAACCAGGGCAAGCTGCTCGAACTGCTCGCGCGCATTCACGGCGCGCGGAGCATCCTCGAGCTGGGGACGCTCGGCGGCTACAGCACGATCTGGCTTGCCCGTGCGCTCCCCGAGGGTGGGCGCCTGGTGACACTCGAGCGCAACCCCGATTACGCCGAGGTCGCTCGCGCGAACATCGCGGGCGCGGGCTTCGGCGAGATCGTCGAGATTCGCGTCGGTCCCGCGCTGCAAACGCTTCCCGAGCTTCACGCCGAAGGAGTGGGGCCGTTCGACCTCATCTTCATCGACGCGGACAAGCAGAACTACCCGGGGTATCTGGAGTGGTCGCTCAAGCTGTCGCGGGTGGGCACACTGATCATCGGCGACAACGTCGTGCGTGCCGGCGCGATCCTCGACCCCGACGCGGACGATCCCAGCTTCGCGGATGGTGGAATAGCGGCCGGCGTGCGCCGCTTCTACGAGATGCTCGCCGGCGAGCCCCGCGTCAGCGCGACCGCGATCCAGACGGTCGGCTCCAAGGGCCACGACGGCTTCACCCTCGCGCTCGTGACCGGTAGCGCCGAGGGCTGAGCACGGCACTCCCGTCGCTCAGGCGACAGGCGGCGGCACGCCTTCCGCGCTCGCGCGAAGCGCCGGGTCCCAGTCGCACACGACGCAGGCATGGTCGAACGCCGAGCGGGCGAACTCGAGCGCCAGCCCGTGCGGATCGGGGCTCGACCGGACGTCCTCCCAGTCGAGGATGTACTCGCCGAGCCCCTCCTCCCAGCGCGCCGCCGATGGCGAGAGCGTGGCGTGCGGGAAGGACTCGGGCGCCGGATGGGCATAGGCGTAGAAAGCCGCCTTCTCATAGCGCGCGTCTCCCGGCCACCAGCCCACGGCAACCTCCTGGGAGTCCATCGCGTTGCGCATTATGAAGTCCTCTGAGGGAGGGTCGGCAGGCAGTCCCGAGAAGAGGTTCACCGCCAGGTCAAAGGATCCCCACCATGCGTTGACGGGCGTGCAGCGTCCCCGATATGGGGCCCTGAACGCAGCCAGAACGAGTGCGGCACCGGTAGCGGCGGCCATGTAGTCGGCCACCTGAGCGGGGTCGTAGCGCCTGTGCTCATCGTCCTCGTCCAGAGGCACAGTCCAGGGGACCTCCTGCGGCGTGGGATCGATCTCGACCGGCCCGGCGAGAGAGCGCACCGCATCGAGCAGCTCGCGCGTCACCTCTCCAACGGCCCGATCGGGCGTCAGCGCCACGCGACGGCAGCGACTGTCGCTGTGCTCCGCGAGCGCCTCATGCGTATGCAGGTCGAGCGCCGCCACGAACGCGCCGGAGCCGTCGGGCGCGGGCAGCGGCAGCGTCTCCCAACCACGCGCGCTCAGCCGCAGCGCCGCATGCTGAAGCTGCGGCTCGGGCGGCGCGAGCGCCACCGCCAGCTTGCCGAGCACCTGAGTATGGGCATGGAGCGTGTCGCACGTCTCACGCCACTGCTCATAGGGCAGGGCCGGCCACGACGAGCTCATGCCAACCGGTATACCCCCTCGAGCAGACGCTCAGCACTGTTCCCGCTCGGATGCCGGGCTTCCATCGCCTGACTCGAGGCTCGGCTTCTACTGGTACGCGGCCCGCTCGGGGTTGGCGGGCAGACGAAACGCCGCGAGCAGGCCGATGAAAGCGAGCACGGCCAGCGCGACCATCGCGAGCGCATATGAGCGGTTTCCCTGCACGAGATCGGAGACAAGGATCGTGCCGGCGATCGCCGTGCCGAACGAGGAGCCGAGGTTTGAGACGCTGCGCGAGAGCCCCGATATCTCACCCTGCTTTTGCTCAGGCAAGCTCGACTGCACGACGTTGACAGAGGGCGTCAGCACCCCTACCCCGAGCCCGATGAGCAGCAGGCCGGGCACGAATGCGATGGGTTTGGATGAGGAGGAAACCAGGGCGAGCAGCAGGGCGATCCCGGCGATCGCGCCTATGAAGCCGGCCCGGATCAGGTTCGCCTGGGAGTACTTCTTTGCCAGCCGCTCGGCGGCGAGCGAGGAGGCGAGCACGCCGACCGTCGCCGCCGTGAAGATGACGCCCGTTTCGATCGCGTCATAGCCGCGAACCGTTTGCAGGTAGACCGAGACGACGAACGAGGTGCCCAAGAGCAGCAGCCACTGGATGTTCTGGGTGGCGAGGCCGAGATTCGACGTGCGGTTCTTGAAGAGCGCCGTTGACAAGAGCGGTTCCCGTCCCTCTCGCTCCTGGGAGCGGATGTAGAGGAAGAACCACACCAAGAAGCCGGCTCCGACCGCCATGGAGGCCGCCATCAGCGCCAGGCTGTTCTCGGCCTGGAGGATCCCGAACACGACGAAGAACATCCCAACCGCCGACAGCACCGCTCCCACCGTGTCAAACGGCCGCGTCGGGTCCGGCTCCAGGGGATCGACGATCCGGCGCCGGGCGAGAAAGACGATCGTGGCGACGACCGCGGCCTGAAAGACGAACGCCGCCCGCCAGCTGATCGCCGTGGTGATGATCCCACCGATCAACGGCCCCGCCGCCGCGCCGATGCCACCCATGCCGCTGATGATGCCGAAGGCCCGCGCCCGCGAAGTGAGATCGCTGAACGCCAGCGTCGTGAGGATGTAGACGGGAGGGATCAGCAGCGCTGTGCCCACACCCTCGAACACTGAGTTGCCGAGTATCAACGTACCGAGTCCAGGGGACAGTGCGCTCAGGATCGCGCCGATCCCATAGAGCGTCAGACCGATGAGAAAGCAGCGCTTGCGACCCCAGCGGTCGGTCAGCTTGCTGCCGCGCGCCGCGAGGATCAGGGTCAGGTGGCTGAACGCCTGGGGGAAGTTGCCGACCTGGCGCTTGCGAGCGACGTCGTACTCCTCGGCGAGCAGGCCGAGATCGTTGGCCAAGCCCAGGAGCCGGTCGAACAGGGCGTGCGCCTCTCCGACGCGACCGTTGAGCGCGAGCGCGCTGACGAGCCAGAAAGAGCACGCGAGGAACTGCCCCTCGTCGCCCGGCAGTCCGTCGTCGGTGTGAGCCGTCGAGTAGCGCGAGACGAAGCCGTCGCGTCCGAGCTCACGCGAGATCGCGTCGATCGTTCCGGTGACGCGCTCGTCGATCCCGGGGAGGAAGCCGACCAGCGGGAGGTTGAGCACGCTCGCGTCGAGCTCCCGCGACCCGTAGTACTGGGTGAAGGTGCGCCGCTGTGGGTCATACCCGCGCTCGCACACCTCGCGATGGATCTCGTCGCGGATCGCCTTCCAGCGATCCAGCGGCGCGTCCATCCCAAAACGCTCGGCAACGCGCACGGCGCGGTCGAACACGACCCATGCCATGACCTTGGAGTACGTGTAATGCCGGCGCGGCCCGCGCGACTCCCAGATCCCGTCGTCGGGCTCGCGCCAGATCTTCTCGACGTGCTCCACGATGGTCAGCCAGCGCGGCCACAGTCGCTCGTCGATCGTGCCGAGCAGCTCGATCCCGATGAACATGACGTGCACGACCTCGCCGTAGACGTCGAGCTGGAACTGCTCGGAGGCGGCGTTGCCGACCCGGACCGGTCGCGAGCCCTCATAGCCGGGCAGCTCGCTCAGCTCGAACTCGGTCAATCGGCGCTCACCGCCGATCCCGTACATGATCTGGATCTTCGACGGATCGCCCGTTCCGACGCGCAGCAGGAATAAGTGATTTACCAGGCGATCTGCAGCTCGCCCTTGCGAGCGAAGATGTCTTCCCACCAGGCCTGATTCTCGACATACCACCGGACCGTCTCAGCGAGCCCCTGCTCGAAGTCGACGGACGGCCGCCACGAAAGCTCACGTTCGATCTTGGAGGGATCGATCAGGTAGCGGCGATCGTGGTTGGGGCGATCGGGCACATGCTCGATCCACTCGTCCGGATCGCGGTCTAGATGTTCGATAACGCTGCGTATCAGCTCCACATTGGTGACCTCATGGCGTGCGCTGATGTCGAAGATCGGCAGTAGCGAGGAGTCGAACACGGCGTCGTGGTCGATCGGGCCGAGCTGGGCGTGAAGGACGGCATGGATGGCGCGGCAGTGGTCCTCGACGTGAAGCCAGTCGCGCATCTGCAGGCCGTCTCCATAGAGAGGCGCCTTGCGTCCTCGCAGGATGTTGGTGATGGCCAGTGGAATGAGCTTCTCGGGCAGCTGATATGGGCCATAGTTGTTCGCACAGTGCGTCATGCGGATGTCCATCTCGGGATATGTGTGCATATACGCCCTGACCATCTGGTCGCCGGCTGCCTTGGCCGCGCTGTAGGGAGTCTTGGCGTTCAGGGGGCTGGCCTCGTTGAAGGCGTTCACCGCGCCCGGAAGCTCGCCATAGACCTCGATCGTCGAGACATGCAAGTGTGAGGAGACGGGTATCTTGCGGCTGCACTCGAGAATGACCTGGGCACCGACGCCATTTGAGTGAAGGAACAGGGTCGGCTCGGATATCGCCCTGTCGTTGTGGCTCTCGGCGGCGAAATTGACGACGTAGTCGGGATTGTGCCGTTCGTAGACCTCGCGCATCTTCTGCGCGTCGGCGATGTCAGCCTCGACGAAGCTCACGCTGTTCGATACGGAGTCGAGGTTCGGCAGATTCGAGGCGAAGCCGAGGTGGTCGAGCGCGACGATCTCCGCGTCGGGCTCCTCGCGGCGCAGGAAGTGCACATAGTTCGCCCCGATGAATCCGGCTGCGCCGGTGACCAGATAGGTGCTCACGAGGGGCGAGTCTATAAGGCCTGCCCATCGGGCCGGGGCGCGGCGTTCGTGCGAGAGGGAGGCGGTTACTACTGAGCGCAACCCGCGCGCGCCCACGATGTGTGTGGCACAACGGCGTCATAGGCTGGCCATCAGAGACAACGCGAGACACGGAGGAGTGTCACCTCATGAGCAGCGGAGGATCGCTGCGCCGTCTGAGTTGGCGACCCGGCCCGATGGGAGGGTGCGCATGATCGGTCTCGCGCGCCTTTCGATCCGCAAACCACGGGCCGCCCTGCTTGCCTGGGGCGCTATCGCGATCGTGCTCGCCCTGATCGGCCTGGGCGTGAGCAAATCGCTGTCGCCGACGATCGTGGTGGTGCCCGGGACGGAGAGCTCGCGTGCCGAACACTTGACGAACGCGCAATTCGGTCCGTCGCAGCTCGTGCCGATCCTGCTGCAGGGGCCGGCGAAGGAACTGAACAAGCAGGGGCCAAAGCTCGTGACCGACCTCGTCAAACGTCCGCACACGCGCGCGCTGTCGGCGTGGGACGCGGGCCCCGCGAGCGAAGGGCTGCGTCCGTCGAGCACCGCGGCGATGATCGTCGTGTCGGTTGACAAGCCGGAAAAGGACGTGATCAACTACGACCAGCCGCAGATCGAAGCGCTCGTGGCACGCGACGTCTCGAGTCCCGCGCGGGCGAGCATCACAGGCCAGCCGTCGATCAACAGGGCGCTCAAGGACCAGTCGATCTCGACGACCAGACGCTCGGAGCTGATCGCGATCGGGATCTTGTTCGTGTTGCTCGTGCTCGGCCTGCGCGCGCCGATCGCGGCGGTCGCCGTGACGCTCGTGGGCGCGGCCACGGTGCTCGCCTCGTTCGGCCTGATGGCGCTGATCGGGCGCGTCATCGACGTCGACGCGGTGGCGATCGCGCTCGGCTCGATGACGGGCCTCGCGCTGGGGGTCGGCTATTCGCTTCTAATCCTCGACCGCTTCCACCAGCAGGAGTTCGCTCCGGGGCATGACCCGCGCGAGGCCGCGGGCGCGGCCAGCGAGGCCGTGGCGACCACGGGCAAGGCAGTGCTGTTCGCCGGTACGGGGTTGATCCTCGCGCTGCTGCTGGCGACGGCGATCGCCCCGACGAAGATCCTCACGTCGCTCGGGGTGGGTGTGCTGCTGTGCTCGGTGCTGGCGGTCGGCGGCGCGGTGGTTGTGATGCCGGCGGCGCTTACGCTGTTCGGCCCGCGCATCGCCAGACCGTCGGTCGCGGCGCCGGGCGTCATGACGCGCGACTGGGACCGCTTGGTCGGAGCAGGCGCGTGGGTGCGGCGCAACGCGGTGATCGCGGGATTGCTCGCGACGGGCGCGCTGCTCCTGCTGGCGGCGCCGGCGCTGTCGCTCAAAACGGGGCCGCCCGGGATAAGCCAGCTGCCCAAGAGCGACAAAGCGCGTATCGCGTTCGAAGAAGTGGCGCGCGTGATGGGCCCGGGCTGGCCGACCCCGTACAACATGATCGTGGTCAATCCGAGAGGGCCGATCACGACCGCGAAGACGCTCGAAGCGCTCGACAAGTTCGAGGAACAGGTCGCGAAGGATCCCGCCGTCGCCTCGGTCGTGGGTCCGGGAGCGCTGAGCAGCGCGACCAAGCAGCTCGGCAAGCTGCCGACCGCGCTCAAAGAATCGAGCAAGCTGTTGACCGGGGGCAAGAAGGACCTCGTGCGCTTGTCAAACGGGCTGGGACAGGCAGGAAGCGGGGCCAAGCAGCTGCAGAGCGGCCTGGTGGAAGCGAGCTCGGGGGCCGGCCAGCTGCACGGCGGCGCCGGCGAAGCGCAGGCGGGCTCGGCAAAGCTGCATGCGGGCCTCGCCGCGGCGCGCGCCGGATCGGCGAAGCTGTCAGGCGGCCTGAATCAGGCGCTCGCGGGCGCAAACGCGCTCAAGGCGGGAGCGACGCAGGCGCTGGCCGGCTCAGTGGATCTCGCCAACGGCCTCACCTCGACGCACTTGCCGGCGAAGGAAGCGCTGCCCTCGATGAAGCAGCTCAGCTCGCTCACGCAGAGCACGAACGGCGCGATCTCGAGCCTGCAGGGCCAGGCGCAGAGCGCCTCCAGCGAGACGGCGAGTGCGATCGCGGCACTGCAAAGCCTCACAAGCGCCAAGGAAGATCCCCACTACAGCGAAGCGCTGGCGGCGCTCGAGCGCGCGCACAGCTCAGCGAGCGGCGTCTCCAGCGGCCTGAGTGGCGCGTCAGGCGGGGCCGGCGAAGCGGCGAAGATCGCCTCGAACATCTACGCGCAGGGAACGTTCCTGTCGAACGTGCTCGGCGAACTGGCGACGGGCGCCGGCAAGCTGCAGGCCGGGATCGGCAAGCTGCGGGCTGGCAACGGGCAGCTCGCAGCCGGCATCGGACAGCTCTCGAGCGGCGGCGGACAGCTGACGGCGGGCCTGACCCAGCTGCGCGACGGCGCCGGCGCGCTGGAATCCGGGCTCGGTCAGCTCACAAACGGCGCGGGCCAGTTGCAGGCCGGGCTCGCGGGCGGCGTCTCGCCGACCGGCCAGCTCGTCAACGGGCTCGGCCAATTGCAGGCGGGCGTGGCGAAGTTCCAGACGACGCTGCCTTCCCCGAAGGACATCGAAACGTTGAACGAACAGGCTCCGGGACTGTTCAACTCCGGCTACTTCCTGCTCGCGGCCGTGGAAGGCGCGCAGCCGGCCGCGGCCAACGAAGCGACGTTCGCGGTGAACGTGGCGCGAGGGGGAAGCGCCGGGCAGATCGTGGTCGTCTCCCGCTACACCCTGAGCGACCCGAGGACGGCCGCGCTCGGCGAACGGCTCGACGCGGCCGCCAAGAGCTTTGCGGTGAAGAACCATCTCGCAACGGCGGTCGGCGGGCCGGCCGGCAACCTGCAGGACTTCACGAGCGCCACGAACGACCGTTTGCCGCTGGTGATCGTTGCGCTGGCGATTGCTGTCGCGCTGGTGCTGGGTGTGGCGTTGCGCGCTGTCGCGCTGCCGATCGCGGCGGTGCTCGCGCTGCTGCTGACCGCTGCGGCGACGTTCGGCGCGATGCAACTGCTGTTCGGAGGAAAACACCCGCCGCTCGGCGGTCCGGGCTATCTCGACCCGATGTCGATCATCGGGATCTTCACGGCCGTGTTCGGGATATCGCTCGTCTATCTCGTGCTGCTGCTCGCCCGCGCGCGGGAGGAGATCGTCAAGGGCGCAAGCGTCGATGGAGCCCTGGACGTCGCGCTGCGGCGCACGGCCGCGGCCAGCACCGGCACGGGCATCCTCATGATCGGCGCGCTGATCCCGTTCATGACGACCGAACTGTTGACCGTGCGCACGTTCGGCGTGGGGATAGCGATCGCGGTGGCGCTCGACGCGTTCCTCGTGCGCCCCGTCCTGCTCCCGGCCGCGGTCGAGGTGATGGGTCGCTGGAGCTGGTGGCCGACGCGCGTGGAACTACGGACTCAGAAGCCGCAAGGACCCACGATGAGAACACGCCTGCACCTGCCTAAAGTTGGTCGCTTCAGGCCAACATGAGCGCGCCAAGGCGCCAAGGAGGCAAGCTATGAGAAGGCTCAAGCTCACGGCGGCGGGGCTCGCCGCGGCGATGCTCGCGACAACGGCGCTGGCCGGTTTCGCGCTGGCGAGCGCGCAGTTCAAACAGACCGCGAAAGTGACTTTGACAACCAAAAAGGCAGGGGCGTCGACGGGCTTCAAAGCGAGCCTTCAGTCCTCGGATCCGGCGGCGCCGCTTGAAAAGCCCCAGGCGCTGAAGACGCTGAAGATCACGTTCCCGGTAAAGACGTCGTTCAACTTCAAAACGAAAGCGCTTACGCTCTGTAAGGCAAACGACACCGAAATCAAGGCGACCGGCGGAAGCGTGTGCCCGTCGAAGAGCAAGCTCGGCGAAGGCAGCTCGACCGCCAACGGCGCGCCCGCGCTCCCGAAAGTCAACGAGAACGTGACCGCGTTCGCGGGCAGCAACCAGATCATCCTGCTGCTGGCGCCCAAGGTCGCCGGCGCGGGAGCGACGCTCGTGCTTCACGGGAAGATCTCGAAGAACACGATGACGACCGAAGTGCCCGCGATAACCGTGGGTGGCCTGACGATCGTGATCACCGGCCTGCAGCTCAACGTCAAATCCGTGGGAAGCGGCAAGACGACGTGGGCGAAAGCCGGCACGTGCGTGAAGAAAAAGTTCACGGTGCTGTCGACATTCACCTACGCCACGGGCGAAAAACTGACGATCAAGAGCACCTCCGGCTGCAAATGAGCTGACGTGGAGACAGACGGCGCCGCGCGATAATCAAACCGCGTGGGCCGTCTGATCCGTTGGCTGCTCGCGCAAACGCCCGGCGAAGGATCCGCGCGCCTTGGAAGAAAAAGCGGCGACCTGGTCGACTAGGCTGGTACGGCCGGATTGGCCGCGGCCCAGGCAGCGATCTCGCGGGAGCCGTCGATCACGGTGCCGTCGTCGAGCACGAGCGTGGGCACCCAGCGGTTACCCGTCAGCCGCTCGACCTCCCGGCGGCCTTTGGTCAGGTTGAAGGCTTTGGGCAGGATCCCCAGGCCATAGGACCTCACGACCTTTGGGTTGTGCCCGGCATCGCGCAGCGCGTCGTGAGCGTTCTTGCAGGGATGGCCTCCCGGGCGAGGCGAGGGAAACAGGCCGTAACAGATGTAGAGCTTCATGGCGACTCCTTTGCGGTCCTAGACGTTCGATGGGCGAGCAAGACAAGGACGCAGGGAGCGAAGTGTGCTTTGCACATGAGCGACCGAGGACGCCGTATTGCGAAGCTCAGCGGACGTCTAGGGTTCCTTCCATCCCCGCTTCGCGATGCCCCGGGACGGTGCAGAAGAACTTGTATGTGCCCGGCTTCAGATTCAGCGTCAGCGTCTTCGATCCGCCCTTGAACGTGGGCGTGGCGCCGAGCGCCTTCGTGCCCTGGGCGATCGTCATGTTGTGTTCCAGCGGCGAGGCGTTGGCAAAGCTGATCGTCACCCTCCCGGCCTTCGCCGACAGGTTCGCAGCCGTGAACTTCAGCTGGCCTTCGGGATCGGCTTGCACCTTCAGGGAGGAGGCGCTCGCGCCCGGTTCGGCTTCCTGGCCTTCTTTGGTGGTCGGGGCGGCGGCGGGCGCGGTCGGAGTCGCGGCCGGCGCGGCCGGCGTGATCGTCGCCTTGCTCGTCGAGCCGCCCGAGGTCGCGACGGCCATCGATACGGCCGCCACCACGAGCACGGCGGAGACGACCATCACGACCCGCTGCACACCGGCGCTGCGCGGGAAGCTTGGGTTGCGCATGCCGAGGGCCAGCGACAGCACGAATGCCCACGCCACGAGCAGGCCGCCCGCTATGTAGAAGGGGGTCTTGCTCTTCTCGGCCGCCATGATCGGCGCCAGGTTGGCGATCACCGCATGCATATCGCGCGCGAGCCTAACGCATCGGCCTTACGGTTGCCTACCCCCGCGGGCCCGACTCAGCGGGGTGCCGTCGATCGGAGCGACGGTCAGATCGCTCCCGCGTCGCATATGCTCCCCAGCGCGATGACCGACGCGGTGCGCACGCCGGACGAGCTGCTCGAGGGTCTTCCCGACTTCCCATTCGAGCCGCACTACCGCGAGCTCGACGGCCTGCGGCTCGCCCACCTCGACGAGGGCGAGGGCGCGCCGGTCGTGTTCATGCACGGCGAGCCCACCTGGTCGTTTCTGTGGCGCAAGGTGATCCCGCCAGTGCGCGACGCGGGCTTTCGCTGTATAGCGCCCGACCTCGCCGGCTTCGGGCGCTCGGACAAGCCGATCGACATCGACTGGTACACCTACGACCGCCATGTCGCGATGATCGCCCCCCTCTTCGAGGAACTGGACCTGCGCGGGGCGACGATGGTCGTACACGACTGGGGCGGGCCGATCGGCCTGCGCCTCGCCGTCGAGCACCCCGACCGCTTCGATCGGCTCGTGATCCTCGACACCGGCCTGTTCACGGGCCACCAGCGCATGACCGACGCGTGGCTCGCCTTCCGCGACTTCGTGGCGCGCACCGAGGACCTGCCCGTCGGCTTCCTCGTGCGCGGCGCCTGCAAGAACGACCCGGGCGACGATGTGATCGCGGCCTACGAAGCGCCCTTCCCGAGCGTCGCCTCGAAGGCCGGGGCGCGCGCCTTCCCGCTGATCATCCCCCACTCGACCGACGCGCCGGGCGCCGCCGCGGGACAGCGCGTGCAGGACGCTCTCGCTCAGGACACGCGGCCCACGCTGATGCTGTGGGCCGACTCCGATCCGGTCCTTCCCCTCTCGGTGGGCGAACGCTTCGCCGAGGTCATCAATCGCGAGCCGCCACGCGTGATCGAGAACGCCTCGCATTTCCTCCAGGAGGACGCCGGACCGGAGATCGGCCGGCGCATCGCCGAGTGGCTAACCGCCGGCTGAACCGTCGGTGATCTGAGGCTTATCGGGCGCGGGCGCCAGCGCCGGCTCGGAGCGCGCGGCCCTCAGTTCGTAGTCGCGGCGCGCGTTCGCGTCGGCGCCCGCGAGCACGCGGTCGGCCTTCATGGCGCGCGCCATCCCCTCCGACAGCGCCCTCGGCAGCAGCGTTCCGAGCGTGTGCGTGCGCTTCGCCGACTTCGGCACCCACACTTCAACGCGCCCGGTCTGCAGGGCCTCCACGATCGCCTCCGCCACGTCGGAGGGCTGTAGCGCCTTCATGCCCCTGGCCTGGCCGAGTCCCGATCCAAGTTCGGTGTTGACCACGAACGGCATCACATAGCTGATGTCCACGTGGGCGCCCATCAGGCGCAGCTCGCCGCGCACCGCCTCCGTCAGGCCGACGACGGCGTGCTTGGTCGCCGAGTACGTAGCGCCGCCCGGCGCGCCGAACTTGCCGGCCTGCGAGGAGATGTTCACGATGTGGCCCCTGTCGCGCGCCACCATGCGCTCCATCGCGAGCTTCGTGCCGAGGATGACGCCGTGCAGGTTGATGTCCACCATCCGCCTCGCGGTCAAGTCGTCCTCGTCGATGAAGCGGCCGACCGGCATGATCCCCGCGTTGTTCACCAGCACGTCGAGCGGTCCCAGCTGCTCCTCGGTGGCATCCAAGAACGATGTGAACGACGCGCGCTCGGTCACGTCCAGCTCCAGCGCCACGGTGCTCGCTCCGAGCTCGGACGCCGTTTGGCGCGCCGCCGCGAGGTCCACGTCGCCGATCGCGACCTTCATGCCCTGACGCACCAGCGCCTGCGCGGTCGCCCTTCCGATACCGCGGGCGGCGCCTGTGATCGCCACGGTCTGCCCGGCGAGGATACGGGGCTGCTTGGCCATTGCTCATCCCTCCAGAAATCGAACTTGTAGAGCAACGCTAGCGCGACCGTCCAGGTGGCGTGCTCCGCCTGGGCGCCCGATAGGCTGGAAGCCGAGTGCCGTCGTTTCAGTATCAGGACCAGCGCATCGCCTACACCGAGTACGGCGCGGGGCTCGCCGCGCTCACGAATGACGGGACGCGCGGCAAGACCTCACGGCGCGCGGTGTCAGCCAAGCGGCCGCTGATCCTCGTGCACGGGCTGCTGCTCTCCCAGAAGATGCACCGCCCGCTCGCCGAAGAGCTCGCGGCGCGCGGCAACCGCGTGATCACGGTCGACCTGCTCGGCCACGGCGAATCGGATCGTCCGCGCGACATGTGGCGCTACTCGATGCACTCGTTCGGCGAGCAGCTGATCGCGCTGATGGACCACCTCGAGCTCGAGCAGGCGGTCATCATGGGCACCTCGCTGGGGGCGAACGCGTCGCTCGAGGTCGCCTCCTCGGCGCCCGAGCGGCTGCGGGGCATGATCGTCGAGATGCCCGTGCTCGACAACGCGCTGCTCGCGAGCGCGCTCACATTCACGCCGATCCTCGTCGCGCTCACGTTCGGCGAGCCGATCATGAAGCTCGTCGCGCGCGGCGCCCGGGCGGTCCCGCGCAGGCTGCTCCCCTACTACGCCAACGTCGTGCTCGACCTGATCCGCCAGGACCCGGGCCCGGGCGGCGCGCTGATCCAAGGCCTGTACTTCGGACGGATCGCCCCCCATCGCGTCGAGCGGCGCACGTTCACCACGCCCGCGCTCGTGCTCGGGCACCGCCGCGATCCCGTCCACCCGTTCTCGGACGCCGGGATGCTCGCCGAAGAGCTCCCCAACGCGCGCCTGATCGAGGCCGACTCGCTCGTCGAGCTGCGCCTCAAACCCGAGCGCCTCACAGACGAGATCGCCGCCTTCCTCGACGAGGCCTGGGCGACACGCAGCCGCCGCAAGACCAAGTCCGCCTGAGCACGCAAACTACTGACGTTCGGAGGGCAAGCAGGGCAAGGACGCAGGGAGCGTGGCGTGCTCAGCACGCGAGCGACCGAGGACGCAGCCATGCGCCGCCATCCGGACGTCAGGGGAAGAGTTCGAGTTCGTCGATCGAGACCGAACCGGGCTTGCTCGGCGTCGAGCCCGCGGGCGCCTTCGCGACCCACAGCAGGATGAAGCGGTAGCCGGCGCCTTTCGTTTTGAGCGTCAGCTTCGTGCTCTTCTTCTTCAGCAGCTTCGATCCGCTCAGCCGCTTCCACGCATGGTCGGTGATCGACGCGGGCAGGTTGTGGCCGTTGGCGCCGTACATCGCGACCGTCACGCCGGTCGTCGTGGTCTTGACGATCGCGCTGCCGACGCTCTGCGCGGTCCTCATGTCGAGCACGAGGCCCTCCGCCATCTTCGGGGCGGAGGCGGGGTCGACCTGGGCGGTCCAGGCCGTCTTCGCTTCGCCGTCGATCGCGAGGCTCGGATCGCCGAAGCGCGTGGCCGGATAGGAGTACGGGTTGTACGTGCTCGCCGCGTTCGTGTCGAGCAGGATCGGGCTCGGCGGTTCGGGGGCGCTGTTCGATTTCGCTTCGCCGCCACCTTCGCCGCCTTCGGGCGCGCTCGCTTCTTCATTGGAGGCTTTGCTCGGCGCGGCCGCTTCTTTCGTCGCTTTGCCGCTCGCCCCGCCGAACAGCGCGTTGTTCGCTTCTTCGTTCGGGCCGCCTCCCGCGCCGGCTTCTTCGGTGGAGGAGGGATTCGGAGTGGGCGTCTGCAGCGGGATCTTCGGCGGCGTCCCTTTGATCGTCGTCGGCGTGCCCGGTCCCGTCGCCGCCGCGCCGGGCGCGGTCGTGGCGCCAGGGGCAGCCGGTGTCGCGGGCGTCGCCGTCGGCGACGTAGCTGTCGTCAGCGGAGCCTTCGCGGCGGCGACCACGGGCTTGGACGTGCCTTTCTTGCTGAGCGCGGCATACGCGGCGGCCGACGCCCCCGCGACCAGCACGACGACGACGGCCAGCGCCACCATGGCCGCTGTGCGGCTTGGCCTCGCGAGGCTGTTTGGCGCGCCCGCGCCGCACTGCAAGCACCAGTCCTGCAGGGGCTGCATCGCAGCACCGCATTTCGCGCACGTGCGCTGCACGGGCGCGTCGTCCAACTGCGAGCCGCTGGGCGACGCCCCGTTGGGCGACCCCGCGCCGTTGGAGGCGGAGTCAATCGTCGGTCTCGTGAGCTGCGTACTCACCAGCCCTATTCTTACCAGTTTGACGCTCCAGGCCGGCAGGCAGGATGTCTTTGCCCGTCGGCTGCATGCGCTCATCGAGCTCCAGCTGCCAGTAGTAGCGCGTGAAGGTCACGCCCGCCCTGTAGGAGCCGAGGTGCGGCTCGACCCGCTCGCCGGCGGCCATCCTCACGATCAGCTCCGGGTATGTGTGGCCGGGCAGGGCCGCCAGCGCGGGGGCTGGGAAGGCGCCGCCGAAGCGCGTATTCACGTCGGTGATGCGCACCCCCAGCTCGGGGTCCCTGAACGCCTGGATCGTCGCGGGACCCCTCACGCAGAGCGCCTCCATCACCGCGCGCCCAAGCTGCACGAGCTCGTCGTCGCGGACGACGGTCCCCTTGATCGACTCCCCCCCGCGCGACTCGAGCATCGTGCGGGGGATCGCGTTCAGGCAGCGTCCCTGCGTGTCGCCCAAACAGTCGATCGAGAGCTCGGGGCCTTTCATGGCGCGCTGCGCCATCGTCGGCTCATCGACATAGTCGATGAAGAAGCGCGCCTGGGCAGCGTCATGCGCGAGGTGGATCGAGCGCGCGCCCGACCCCTTGCGCGGCTTGACCATCACGGGGTACTCGATCGCGTCGAGATCGCCGTCGGAGGGCGCCGTCGGCGGCGAGGGGAGCCCCAGCCGCTCCAGCATCAGGTGCGCCTCGTACTTGTCATACGTCGCCCTCGCCACCTCCGATGAGGGCACGAGCGCGGGCAGGGCGGGCGGGTCCGTCTCCCGCGCGAGCGCAAGCGTCTCGATGTCGAGATCGGTCAGCGGCAGCACGAGTCCCACTCCGTGCTCCTCGCACAGCCGCGCGAGCGCCGGGACGTACTCGGGATCGGCGATCGGCGGAGCGCTAGCGCGCACCTGCGCCGCGTACTGGGCGGGCGCCAGCGGATTCGGGTCCACCGCGACGACCCTCGTGAGCGCGGCGAAGCACGAGACGATGTCATAGCGCTTGCCGACGCCGGTCAGCATGATCGCGGGAGCGCCGTCAGCCATTCTGACCTCCACGGGAACGCCCGACGGCGGAGCCCCGAAGGGGGCGGAGCTCATCCATCAAAGATCTGCCTCCCATCCACCCGTCTGGCCCTTGTACAAACCCGAGCCGCCGAGCACGATCGCGATCGTCCGCCAAAGGATGCGCAGATCGAGCGAAAGCGAGCGGTGCTCGATGTAGTGAAGGTCGAGCTCGATCCGCTCGCTCCACGGCAGCGCGCTGCGGCCGTTGACCTGCGCCCAGCCGGTTATCCCCGGCTTGACGGCGAGCCGCCCGCGCTGGCGCTCCGTGTACTGGGCGACCTGCACCGGGATCGTCGGTCGCGGCCCGATCAGCGACATCTCGCCGCGCACCACGTTGAGCAGGTTCGGCAGCTCGTCGAGCGACGTCCTTCGCAAGAGCGCGCCCACGCGCGTTATGCGCGGGTCGTTCTCGTTGACCGCAAGCCCCGCGCCGATCCCCTCGGCGCCGTCGACCATCGTGCGCAGCTTGAGCAGATCGAACGGCCTTCCGTCCCTGCCCACGCGCCGCTGCCTGTAGATCGCTCGGCCCCTGGACTCGATCCGGATCGCCAGCATCGCCAGTGCGATGAACGGCGCGGCGAGAGCAAGCATGAGCCCGCCGGCAACGATGTCGATCGCGCGCCTGATCATCCACATCTCCTGCCAGAAGGCCCCTGACGTTCGGAGAGCAAGCAGGGCAAGGACGCAGGGAGCGAAGTGTGCTTGGCACATGAGCGACCGAGGACGCAGCCATGCGCCGCTATCCGGACGTCAGGGGTCACCTTGTGCCCTCCGCGGCATCCCACGACGCCGCGGTCCCGTGGCGCAGCCAGTCCCACAGCCCGAGCACCGGCGAGAGCGTCGTGAGCACGTAGTGGCGGGCGATCAGCAGCGCGCGCGCGCGCAGCGCCCCGCCGAGCGCGGCCGCGGCGAGCAGCGCGAGCTGGAGGGCGAGCGTGGCCATGTAGAGGACGCCGGCGCCGATCGCGACGAGCGCGATGTTCGCCGCCAGCGCAAGCGCGTGGAGGAAGGGCGTGGAGTAGCGCAGCACGCGATGGGAGAGGACCATCAGCGCATATCCGGGCGTGTAGCCGCGCGGAGAGAGCATCCCGCCGCGCAGCACGATCGGCCAGGTGTGGCTCATCATGCGCCGCTTGCGCGCGAGCTCCCCCTCGATCGAGGGCACCATCTTCTCGCTGGCCCTCGCCTGCGGCACATACACAGCGCGCAGGCCCCGCTTGACGATTTTGAACGGCAGGGAGAGGTCGTGGCCCATGATCGGATCGACCACGATGTAGCTGTCTCTGCGCGTCGCGTATATCGCGCCGTTGCCGGCCGTGATCGACGACAGCCGCGACTCGCGCTCGCGCAGCGCCATCTCATAGCGCCAGTACACACCCTCCTGGCTTGTCGCCTGCGCCCCGTCTGACGCCTGCACAAAGCGCACCTGTCCACAGGCATAGCCGACGTTCGGATCCTCAAAGGCGTCGACGAGCCGGCACAGCGCATCGGGCTCCCACCGGGCGTTCGCATCCGAGAAGGCCACGATCTCTCCCTCCGCGCGCTCCACGGCCGCGTCCTGCGCTCTGATCTTGCCCCCGCGCGGCAGCTCGAGCACGAGATCGGCGCCCGCCGCGCGCGCGCGCGCCGCGGTCTCATCGGTGCACCCGTCACACGCCACGATCACCTGCAATCGCTCCCTTTGGTACTCGAGGGCGAGCGCGTTCTTCACCTTCTCCTCGATCACCTCCTGCTCGTCATGCGCGGCCACGATCAAGGACACGTGCGGCTGTCTCGGATCGGCTCCGGCCCCTTCGGGCCTGCGCCCGGGGCGTTCCCCGCGCGCATCGCCGTCCGCCGGCGCCGGCGCGCGCGCGCCGGCGAGCAGGACGAGCACAAGCCCATAGCCCAGTTGAGTCCAGACGATAAGGGCGATCGACACCCAAAAGACGATCTCAAGCGCTGTGTGCACGCGCGCATTCTCCCCGAGCAGGGTCGCTACTGCCGGCGGACGCCTTGCAGGAGCCGCTCGTACAGCTCGATGTGAGCCTGCGCGATCGAGCTCCACGAGTAGCGGCCGTTCGCGGCGGCCTTCGCGTTCGCGCCCATCTCGGTGAGCGCCGGCCGGTCTGAGAGCAGTTCCCGCAGGGTCTCGCCCAGCGCGCGCGCATCGCCCGCGGGGACGACCCTGGCCGCGCCGGTCTCGGCCATCTCGGGGAACCCTCCCACGTCGCTGAGCAACAGCGGCTTGCCGAACGCGAGCGCGGTGAACAGGACCCCCGACTGGTCGGCCTGCAGATAGGGGAGCACGACCAGTTCGGCCCGTTCGAAGTAGGCCGGCAGCTCGTCGTCGGTGATGAAGCGCGGGTCCCAGCGCACGTTCGGCGGGGAGGATGCACGCAGGGCGGAGACATCCATGCGCGGCATCCCCGCGATCCACAGCTCGGCGCTGTCGATCCCGCGCCATGCTTGGAGGAGCACCTCGATCCCCTTGTAGGGACGCATCAGGCCGAAGAAGAGGACGACCGGCTTGCCGGTCTGCCACGGTGGCGGCGGCCGTCCCGGCGCGCGCTCGGCCAGATGCGTGAACACCCCGTGCGGGATCACGTGCACGCGCGCCGCATCGACGCCCAACTCGACCAGCCGCGCACGGCCGTGCTCTGAGTGAACGACGACCGCGTCGAAGCGCTCGTACAAGCGCTGCTGGGCCCGCAGCTGCCCCGCGCGCGGCTCGCGTGGCAGCACGTCATGGGCGGTCAGCACGAGCGCGGGCCGTCCACCCGGCGCTGAGCGGCGCGCGCGCGCACCCCACGCCATACCCCAACCGCCACCGCCCGCGAAGCGGGCGGAAGGCACCAAGTGGACGTCCAGAGGCTGAACGGGCAGCCACTGGAAGTGCACGACATCGGCGGCTCGGGCAGCCCTGCGATAGCGCAGCATGTCCGGCACATGCTGGGCGAGCTTGAGCGCCATGCGCGCGCGTCCACCCCGAGCGCCGAGCGCGGCCCTGTAGAAGAGCTCGTGCCGCGCATACCCGTCGGCCCTGGCGACCGGCCCGTACGCGAAGCGGCTCGTGTACAGCTCGACATCCGCCCCCGCCATCGCCAGCGCACGGCAGAGCGCATGGTCATAGGGTGGCGTATACGCGGAGGGATCTACGACGTGGACGCGCACGGGGAAGGGACAATAGGGGTGGGGGACCAGACAATAGGCGCGGACGCCCAAATCGGGGCAGATGCGCGCACCCGCATTGCGCTCGGCGCGACGTTCCTGCGCGCGGCGCTCGATTACTGGACGGGCGTGTTCCCCCGCGTGTCGGCCCACATCAAGCGCTGGGATGGCATCGCCCGGCGGATACCCGACCCCGAGCTGCGCAGGCTCGCGCTCGAGGCGCTTGCCAAGCGAAGCAACATCGAGGGCGCCGCGGCGTTCGCGGTGCTCGCCCCGCGCGCACATCGCAAGAGCGCGACGGACGCGATGTGCGCGTTCCAGGCCGCCTACAACTACCTGGACATGCTCGGCGAGCAGCCCAGCGCCGACCCCGTCGCCGACGGGCGGCGGTTGCACGAGGCATTGCTGTTCGCCCTCGGCCAACCATCGCCGATGGCCGAGGAGCAGGGTCGCGACCCGGGCGCGGAAGAGCTCGACTGGTACGAGCACCATCCGCAGCGCGAAGACGGGGGCTATCTGAGCTATCTGCTGGCAGAGTGCCGGACGGCGGTCAGCGCGCTGCCGTCGTATGCGATGGCGGCTCCCGCGGCGCGCGCGGCGGCGGCGCAAATCGTCGCATTCCAGAGCCTGAACCTGAGCGAGGCCCAGGGCGACCACGCAGGGCTCGAACGGTGGGCCCTGGAGGCAACCCCCTCCGACAGCGGCCTCCAGTGGTGGGAGACGGCGGCGGCGGCGGGCTCCTCCTTGGGTGTCTACGTTCAGATCGCCGCGGCCGCC
Organism: uncultured Solirubrobacterales bacterium; assembly: GCA_963714635.1. GTDB lineage: Bacteria > Actinomycetota > Thermoleophilia > Solirubrobacterales > Solirubrobacteraceae > Palsa-744. The sequence continues at coordinate 46,393 of CAVQPM010000005.1, forward strand.
CGGGCCGGGTCGAGCGCTGCGCAGATCGCGGCGCTCGAGCACGCCTACTTCCCATGGATCGGGGGACTTCACTCGCTGCTTGACAACCTCATCGACAAACACGAGGACGAGGCGGCCGGCCATCGCAGCCTCGTCGAGTACTACGGGCCCCAGCGGGCGGCCGAGCGGATGGGCCGCCTGGCCGGGCGGGCGATCGAGCTCGCGCAGTCGCTCCCCGACAGCCGCCGTCACACGCTGCTGCTCGCAGCGATGGTCGCCAACTACCTCTCCGCTGAAGAGGCCCATACCCCGGAGCTGGAGCCGGTGAGCGAGGCGGTGCTTGCCCGGATCGGCCCACTCGCCACACCAACCCTGCTCGTCTTCAAGCTGCGTCGCCTGAGCGAGCGCCTGCTGCGTCGCACCCGACAAGACAGTTCCGATCGACGGGACGCCGATGGACGCGGCTAGACAGTTTCGGATAGGGTTTCTGCCCAGGTCAAGCGGGTCGGTAATGGTGGGCCACTAGCATTACTGCCGAGCCGTGAGGAGAGGGGATATTTGAATGCTGGAGCTGCGGGATCTCGTCAAGCACTATCGGACGGCCGGCGAGGAGACGGTGCGGGCCGTCGACGGCGTCTCGATGTCCGTCTCGCCGGGCGAGATGGTCGCGCTGTATGGGCCGAGCGGCTCCGGCAAGACCACGCTGCTGTTGATGGTCGCTGCGCTGCTTGCACCAACGAGCGGCAAAGTGCTGGTCAACGGGCGCGACATCTCCTCACTCTCAGAGCGCGAAGCCTCCCACTTCCGGTTGCGCGAAATGGGCTTCGTGCGCCAGAACTTCGATCTGCTGCCGGGCGTCACGGCTATCGACAACGCTGTGCTCAAGCTGCTGAAGAACACGCCCTGGAAGGAGGCCCACCGCCGCGTTCAGCCGCTGCTCGAGCGCCTCGGACTCGCCGAGCGGCTGACTCACCGCTCCGAGACGCTCTCGATGGGAGAGCGCCAGCGCGTAATGATCGCGCGCGCGCTCTCCACCGAGCCGAAGCTGCTGCTCGCCGACGAGCCCACCGGCAGCCTCGACACGCAGCGCGGCCGTGAGGTGCTCGAACTGCTGACCGAGCTGTGTCGCGAGCGGGGAGTGGCGATCGTGCTCGTCAGCCACGACCCCCAGGCGGCTGGCTACGCCGATCGCGTGCTGGCGTTGCGCGACGGCAAACTGGTCGACTACGAACCGGATCGAGGGTTCGCGTCCGCGCCGGGGCGTGCTGCGAGGCCGATGCAGACCACCGGCGGCGTCGGCGGAAGCTCCGCCGCCACCGGGTGACGGGCGTGCGCACCACGGGCGCGGGCGAACGGCGATGAGGCTGTCGAATGTGCTTCACCTGTACCGGGTGCGGCTGCGGGCGCGAGCCCTGCAGGAGTTCTTCGCGGTGGTGGGCATCGCCGCGGGCGTCGGCCTGCTGTTCGCCTCCCAGATCGCCAGCTCATCTCTTTCGAGCTCGGTGGGCCAGCTGAACAGCGGAATCGTCGGCCGGGCCAAGCTTCAGCTCACGGCGCGCGACGCACACGGTTTGCCGGCGAACCTCGTCGGCCAGGTGCGCCGGCTGCCCGGCGTGCGCGTGGCCGCGCCGCTGCTCGAAGTCAGCGCCAACGCGGTTGGGCCGAAGGGCAGCGCGTCGGTCGAGCTCGTCGGGGCGGACGGGACACTGGCGCAGCTGCAAGGCGCGCTCGTCAAGAAAGTCGCGCTCACCCCGTTCGCGGGCGTGGCGGCGGTCGTGCTGCCGACCCCTGTCGCGAGCACGCTCGGCGCGAACAAGTTCGGAACGTCGATCACCTTCGAAGCCTACGGTCACGCAACTGAAGCGGCGCTCTACACGCGCCTCACCGAGAAGCAGATCGGCCCGTTGATCTCGAGCCCGATCGCGGTCGGCTCGCTCGAATACGTCCAGGAAGCGAGCGGCCTTCCCGGCAGGGTCAGCCGGATTCTCGTCGAGCCGGCGCCCGGTCGTACCGCCGAAGTGCAGGCGGGCCTCGAGCGCCTCGCCGCCGGGCGCCTGACGGTCCAGTCGGCCGACTACGACGAACGGCTGTTCGCGAAGGCGGCGGCCGCGACCAACCAGTCGACGCAGCTGTTCGCCGTCATCTCAGCGCTCGTCGGCTTCCTGTTCGCGTTCAACGCGATGCTCCTCACCGTGCCTCAGCGCAGGCGCCTGATCGTCGATCTGCGCCGCGACGGCTACACCCCGAAGGCGGTGATCGCGGTCTTGATGTTCGACGCGATCGTGCTCGGTGCGATCGCCTGCGCGATCGGCCTCGTGCTCGGCGACGAGCTGTCGATTCACCTCTTCCACTCCAATCCCGGCTACTTGTCAAGCGCGTTCGCGGTCGGCTCCGAGCGGGTCGTGACCTGGCAGAGCATCGCCATCTCCGTAATCGGCGGAATGGGCGCCGCGAGCGTGGCGGTGCTGAGCCCGTTCAAGGACATCGTCTCGCGCGATCCGCTCGCGGCGATCGCGACCAAGGAGGGCACGGGAAGAGGCGCATCGCTGCTGCTCACGATCGGCGGGCTCGTGTGCCTTGGGGCGACGCTCGCGATCCTGCTCGCCGCGCCGCAGGAGGCGATCCTCGGCATGGTGACGCTGATCGCGGCGCTGCTGGCGCTGCTGTCCATCCCGCTGTCGGCCACGCTGGCGCTCGCACGCAGGCTGGCGCCCACGATCGTCAGTGCCGTGCCTCACATCGCCGTCATGGAGCTGCGCTCGGGCCGCTCCCGCGCGATCGCGATCGCCGCGACGGGCGCGATCGCCGTGTTCGGCAGCGTCGCGATCCAGGGAGCCCACTCGGACCTGCTGAAGGGCCTGGACAACGCCTCGGCCGACATGAACGCGGCGACCGACGTGTGGGTCTCGGCCGCCGGGACGTCCAACCTGCTGATGACAGCGCCGTTTGCGCCCACCGAGCTCGCCAAGCTCCAAGCGCTGCCCGGCGTGCGCGCCGTGCGCATCTACAGGGGCGGGCTGCTCGACTACGGCGAACGGCGCATCTGGGTGATCGCGCCGCCCACGCAGGCCTCGCCGCTGATCCCCCCGAGCCAGCTCGTCGAAGGCAGCGTGACGAGCGCCGCCGCGCATGTGCGCGAAGGCGGCTGGGCGGTCGTATCGCTCGCGCTCGCCGAAGAACACAAACTCGAGATCGGCATGCCCTTCACGGTGCCGGCGCCCACTCCCACGATCCTGCGGGTGGCCGCCATCAGCACGAACATCGGCTGGGCGCCGGGCGCGATCATCGTGAACGCCAATGACTATGCGAAGGCGTGGGGATCGAGCGACGCAAGCGCCTACAACGTGCTTGCCAAGCCCGGCATCCCCCCTGTGCTCCTCGCTCGCGAAGTGCGATCCGCGCTCGGCTCCCAGTCGGGCCTTGCGGTGCAGACAGCGCGTGCGCACGAAAACACGCTGCGCTCCATCACGCGCCAGGGCCTCACCCGGCTCTCGCAGATCGCGACCCTGATCCTCGTGGCGGCGGTGATGGCGATGGCGGCCGCCATGGGAGCGATGATCTGGCAGCGCCGTCCGCGCCTTGCGAAGCTAAAGCTGGAGGGCTTCCCGCATCGCGAACTGTGGCAGACCATCGTGCTGGAGAGCCTCATGCTGCTAGGCGTAGGCTGCTTCAGCGGCGCCGTCTTCGGCCTGTTCGGCCAGCAGCTGCTCGACCGCGCGCTCAACATCGTGATCAACTACCCGGTCGTCAGCTCCGTCGGCGTGCTCGTGGCCCTCACGAGCCTCGCGCTGGTCACCGCATCGGCTGTATTGATGGTCGCGATCCCCGGCTGGTTCGCCGCGAGCGTGCCCGCCAACCTCGCGCTGCAGGACGACTGAAACCCTATTTGTGGCGGTGTTTGCGAGCCGGGCACGGCACGACGCTCTTCGCCGGGACCTTGCTGCCATCGAGGAACGTGAATTCCGCGTAGAACGGAAAGCCGCCCTTCGGGCACGTCAACGGGAGCGACACACCCTGCGGGTGATAGCCGACCAGTTTGCCGTGGACGTGCTTGTAGTAGGTGAGGTGGCTCGGCCCGATCGTCGAGTTGACGTTGATGATCGACACGGGCGGCCCGTTCGTGACGCTTTTGATTTCCGGGATGTCCGTGCTGAGGTTGCCCCCGAACGGACCTTCTCCAGGGAGCAGTTCGCCGGCGAAGACGATCTGCGCGTAGACCGGGGCAAGCCCGTTAGCGTAGAACAGCACCACGATGTTGCCGTCGTGCGGCGGTCCCATCAACGCCTGGATTTCCGGGATCTCCTGACCCGACTGGGTTCCAAACGGCACCTCGACGAAGGCGCTGCCATAGCCCAGCCGGGAGTTCGGCGAGCACCCTTTCAACCCGCTCTTGATCAGCGCTTCCGGTTTGCAGATCGACAGGCCCAGCGTCGTCGAGACGTAGTTCATGCCCTTCGGCATGCGCAGATCGACATGTGTCAGCGGCGAGGGCAGCCCGCCCGTGGTGCTGGCGATCGTGAAGCCGAACCCGATGGTTGTCGACGCGCCGAGCCGGTTGGGCGTGAACGACGTGTGCAGCGAGACCGTCTGGGCCGCCTGCGCGTAGGCGGGCAGGCAGGCAAGGGCAAGCAACGCAAGCGTTATGGCGGCCCCTCGTGGGACCCGGAGTATCTGCGTCTTGATCAAGGGGACTCCTAGTAGGACAGTTTGCCGCTCACGCGAACCGTGACGGCGTCGTTGGAGCGCTTGATCGTCCCGCTGAAGGACAGACCGGAGCCTTTGGCTTTCGAGTACTTCCCGCTCCCACGGGTGATGTTCAGCCTGCCCGAGAAGGTGGCGTAGGAGCCGACCACCCGATAGTCCGCGCTGGCGCTGCCGGTGAGCGATCCGCCGCCTTTCGGATAGACCTGGACCGTGGCGGTGACGCTGCGCGTCGAGGTGACGTTCAGCTGTAGATAGAGCGGCCCGGAAAGCGTGCCTTTGGCGTTGCCCGACTCTTTGAGCGTCAGCCCGTGTTTGTCGTTCAGATGGAGGCTGGCGCTCTCGTTCAGGCTCAGCGCGCGCGCCGCGTGCGCGGTCGAACGAGCGCCGGCGGCGCCCGGAACGAGCGCAGCGGCTGTCGCGACGGCGCCGACCGTGAGCGCGGCCGACGAGATCTGTAGGCGCGCGCGGCGGCGCGGACGATGCGTAGCGGTCCCCATTGACTCCTCCATCTGACTGTTGATGTCGCGTCCCATCTTGACGCTCCCCTCTCCTCTAGCGACTCCTGCGCCCCGTCCGACCGCTGGGCCGAAAAGGCAGGACGCCTAGACAATCCTAGTGCATATAGTCCTACGAAGTTCAACCGGTTGGGACGGCCGGAGTTGCGTAGCATTCGTCATGCCGATTCCCGCGCCGCGAGCATCGCTCCACCGGTGTGCCTGTGAGGCTACTACTGTGCGCGAGCGTGTCTGTCGAGATCAGCTACTGCGTCGTCAACACCTCCCAGCGGGAGCTCCTGCTGCGCGGGCTCGACGCGATCGCCCGTGAGCGCGCGCGGCTGCCCTTCGCCTGCGAGGTGCTCGTACTCGACAACGGCTCACGGGACGGCTCCGCGCAGGCCGCGCGCGAGCATCCCGCGGTCGACGAGGTGCTCGCGCACGCACAGCGCCGTGGCAAGGCCCTGAACGACTCGGAGCTCTTGCAGCGCGCACGTGGCCGCTATGCGCTGCTGCTCAACGAGGACTCCGAGTTGCGGCCGGGCGCGACGCTGGCACTGCACGAAGCGCTCGAGCGCGATCCCCGTGCCGCATGCGCAGGAGCGAAGCTGCTGCGGCCCGGCGGCGCAGAACACCCTGACGGGCATACCCAAGGGGCACACGGCGAGCAGGCGTGCGCCTGGCGCTTTCCCACCCCGCTCACCGCGCTCGCGGGCGTGCTCGGCCTGCACCGCCTCTACACGGTGCAGAGCACGGGTGAGCGCACGCGCATGGTCGACTGGTGCCAGTCCTCCGCGCTGCTCGTCAGGCGCGAGGCGGCAGCGCGGGTCGATTACCTCGATCCCGACTTCTTCGTCTACTCGGATGAGGTCGACTTCGCCAAGCGGCTGCGCGACGCGGGGTGGCACAGCCTGTACGTGCCAGGCGCTGTCGCCGTCCACCACGAGCAGCTCTCCACGAGCCCGGTCCCCGAGCGGCGGATCGTCGAGTTCGCTCGCAACAGGGACCTCTACATGCGCAAGCACCACTCCTCTGCCGCTGCGCTTGCGGTGCGGCTGCTCACCGCCATCTTCTACGCCGAGCGGGCGCTTGCGGCGCTTGTCCTGCCCGGGCACTCCCCGCGCCGGTACTGGCGGCACGTCACTGCGACGCTCTTGCCCTCGCGAGGGGAGGGGCTTCGAGAGGCGGCCTCGGAGTACAACCGCTCAGCGACGCGCTGGAGGCGGCCATGAGCCACTCAACGGCCGCCTTGGCCGGATCATTCTCATGCCGACCTGCCGCTTCGCGGCTCTTCGGTCGTCCTGAGAATGATCCGCCCTGGCGGCCTGCCCGCTCTTGCTGGGGTCGCGACCAGCCTCAACGCGCGATTGACCATCTCCTTGTCCTGACTGGTATTATACCGATCGGTATAATACCGTTTGGTATAACGCTATGGCACGTAATCCGTTCCACTACGGCACCCCCGCGGAGGGGGTGCACTTCGCGGGTCGTGAGGCCGAGCTCGCGGCGCTCCTCGGTCGTGTGCGCACCGGCGTCAATGTCGTCGTCGTCTCGCCGCGCCGGTACGGCAAGACGTCGTTGCTGCTGCGTGCGGAGGAACAGCTCCACGGGGAGGATGCGGCCGTCATCCACGCCAACGTGCTGCGCAGTCGCGACTTGGCGTCGTTCGCGTCGCAACTGGCCACACAGGCTTACCGTGCGCCGGGCGGGCGCTGGCATCGCGCTCGGCAGGCAATACCCGAGTTCTTGAAGCGGCTGCGGGCAAGCCCAGCGGTCACGTTCGAGGGCGAGCACCCCCGGTTCAGCTTCGACGCGTCACTGAGAGCCCCTGACGCCGACGATCTGATCGCGGATGTCTACGGCGTCTTGGGCGAGATCGCGGCTCGTCGCCCCGCCACGCTCGTACTCGACGAGTTCCAGGACATCATCGAGCTAGGAGCCCACCTGCCCCGGCTGTTCAAGGCATTCGCGGACGCTCACCCGAAGGTGTCGCTCGTGCTCGCCGGCTCCCGCAGGCACCTGATGGAACAGCTCGTATCCGCCCCCAGCGCTGCGCTCTACAACATGGCGGAGCCGATCACGCTCGGACCGCTCCCCGAAGACGTGATCGCCGCACACCTGCGCGCCCGCGCGGCGGCCGGTCGCAAGCCGATGAGCGAGGCCGTCGCGCGTCTGATCGTAGGGCTCGCGGGTCCCGCTCCGAACGACATCCAGCGACTTGCCTACGAGACCTACGACACCGCCGGGACGACGATCGACGAGGGCGCCGTCTATGCCGGCTTGACGGCGGCCGTAGCCCACGACGCTCCCACTTATGCAGAACGCTATGAGGCTCTGTCCCCAGGCCAGCGCCGCGTCCTGTCAGCTCTAGCGGAAGAGCCCACCGAGCAGCCCGGCGGCGCCGCGTTCCTCGCCCGAACCAGGTTGGCCAACCCGTCGTCGGTGAAGAAGACGATCGACGTCCTACGAGCAGCTGAGCTCGTCGCCAACCGTGACAAAGCCGTGGTCGTAGCGGACCCATTTCTCGCAGCGTGGCTGCGCGGCTGAGATCTCCGTCCTTTAGATATCCCGCAGCGGGTCCTCGGCGTATGCCTCGACCTCGCCATGGCGAGCGCGGAAGGCCATCACGCGCCGGTGGGCGTCGATCGCGATGGCGCGGGCCTGGGCGCGCTCGTTGGGGGCGAAGAAGCGTGTGGCGAGCAGCAGCACGGGGATCAGCGCGAGCCACAGGACGCGCAGCACGAGGCCCGCGAAGCCGGAGGTGGGCAGCAGCAGCTCTCCCGAGACGGCCACGCCCGCGAGGATCAAGGTGAGCTGTCCGAGGCGCGCCCACTGAAAGCCCACCTCGAAGACGTTGCGTGTCAGCAGGTGCATGACCGCGAGCATCGCCACATATGCCCCACACAGGGCGATGCCTGCGCCGGCGATGCCGAGGTCGAGGCCCCCGCGGGGCACGAGCAGGAGCAGCAGCGCCACGTTGACAACAAGTCCCGCGAGCGCCGCGGGGAGATTGCGCTGCGTGACCCGCGCCCTGCCGGTGATCACGATCAGCACCTGATAGAGGCCATACAGCGTCCAGCCGAGCGCCAGCCATGGCAGGGCGGCGTGTGCGCCGAAATAGGCGGGAGCGGCGAGCAGCCGCACGATCCAGCGCCCCAGCAGCGCCACGGCCGCGACGATCACGCCCGTGGCGAGCGCGAAGTAGGTGGTGACGATCGAGTACAGCCGCGACGCCTGCGCGTCGCTGTCGACCGAATAGGCGAGCGGCGGCCACGCGTACTGAAAGCCGCGCACGGCCACGAACACGACCGTGGCGAGCTGCAGGGCGATCGCGTACTCGCCGGCGGCGGCATGGCTGTAGTCGCGATAGATATAGAAGCGGTCCGCCACCTGCAGCCCATACACGCTCGCGTCGGCCGGCACGGTCGGCAGGCCGAAGCGCAGCATCGCGCGCAGATCGGCGAGGCGCACCCGCAGCGAGACGCGCCCGCGCAACACCCACCACAGCCCGAGCACGACTATCGCCGAGGCGCCGAAGTTGCCGAGCAAGAGGCCCTTCGCGCCCTGCCCGGCGAACACGACGAGCACCACCGTGAGCGTGACCGTGAGCGCAACGTTGCAGCCCGACGCGTACATGTACGTGCGCGCGCGCTCATCCACGCGCAGCTGCGCATAGGCCATCTCGAGGTTCGTAAAGGCCCACAGGCCGACGACGGCACAGTCGATCAGCACCGGTTCATCGGCGCCGAGCAACAGCCGCGAGAGCGGCCCCGCGAACGCGACGGCGAGCGCCGCCGCGAGCGTCGTCGTCCACGCGACGGTCGCCGCGGCGGTCTTCGCTATACGCGCCCGGCGCGCCTGGTCCTCGTCGTCGAAGTAGAAGCGCACGAACGCCTCCCCGATCCCGACGCGCAGGAAGATGCTCGACAGGATCACGGCCGTCAGCAGCGAGGTGTACGCGCCGTACTGCGCCGTGGCGACGTGGTGCGTGTACAGCGGCAGCGTTATCAGCGCGATGCCCTTCGCGACGATGTCGGCCGCCTGGTAGGCGGCGCCCGTCGTGACCAGCCGCTTCAGGTAGTCGCGCACTCGCGCAACCTAACGCCCTGCGGCTCGCGCGCGAGCGGCGCCAGCGCCACGCCGATCCCCAGCAGCGTCCAGGTGAACGGGTCCTCCAGGAAGTCGGCATACACCATCGTGTGGAGCACGAGCGCCGCGAAGCAGGCGGCGATCGCGATCCGCGGGGGCGAGCGGCCCGCGCGCGAGAAGAGCGTCACGAATGCCGTCGCGAGCAGCGCCACATAGAGCGCCAGCCCGACGATGCCCTGCTCCGCGGCGACCGTGATCGGGATCGTGTGCGAGGCCGAGGTCGCGCTGGCGGCCGACACTTCGTTGTGGCGCAGGTACTCGGTCGAGAACGAGCCCGAGCCGAAGCCCTCGATGGGTCGATCAGCGAACAGTTCGAGCCCGCCGGCCACCAGTTTCGCGCGGCCGCTGGTCGCGTTGTTGGCCGAGCCGCCCGTGCCCGTCAGGCCGAGGTGCAGGCTCGGCGGCGCCGCCACCACCACGATCAGCGCGATCACCGCGGCCGCCGCGCAGACATAGATCGTGGCGCGCACATCCCAGCGCCACGCCGCGAGCACCGCCAGGCCCAGCAGCAGCGCCGCGATGCTCGATTGGGAGAAGCTCGTGATCAGACCGGCCCACAGCCACAGGAGCGCGCCCGCGCCGATCAGCACCTCGCGCCGCTCTCGTGCCCACAGCACGCAGGTCGTGATGACGAGCATCACGAGCGCGAGGAAGCGGCCGTAGATGCTCGGGTCGAAGAAGACCGAGTTGACCCTGAAGTAGTTGTCGAACGAGTTGGCCGCCACGACCTTCGGGTTGAGCAACAGCTGTTTGCGCCCATACTCGACGAAGCCGATCCCGGCGAACAGGATCGCGAGGCCGGCGGCGAGGCCGGCGCAGACGAGCACGAGCCTTCGAGTCCACGGCGCCTCGCGCAGCAGCACGTATAAGAGCGCGAACGGGATATAGAAGAACAGGAGGTTCTGCACGCCCTTCGACGGATCGCTCGAGTACGGGATCTGAACGGCATAGAGCGCCACGGATGCCAGCAGCAGCCAGTCGAGCAGCAGCGGGGGACGTCCCGAGCGGTACGCGCCTCGCGCCGCTCCACCTGCTCGCGCGTGCGCGAGCACAGGTGGGAGCAGGTGCGCGAGCACGCCGGCCGCCACGACCGTGTACAGGGGCAGCAAAAGGTTCACGGTGCGTCCTTCCGCGGCGATCGGCACCCTGAACGGGAGCGCCGCGATCGCCAGCACGGGGAAGAGCTGCGGACGGCGGCGCATCACCAGCGCGAGCGCAACCGCGGCCACGAGCATCAGGCCGGCCGCAAGTGCGGCAGTGCGGATGCTGTGGCCGGCGAGCAGGGCCGGCGGCGCACTCCAGCTCAGACTCATGGCACTCGGTCCCCTGCCGCGGACGCGCGCTTCATGTCAACCGCGCTCATCGGCCGCCCGCGGGCGCGTCGAGTTGAAAGCTGCTCGGCGAGAGCACTTCGTGTTTCTCGCTCAGCAGCGCCACGCGGATGCGATAGGTGCCTGCCGGCGCCGTCCGCCCGCCCGCCATGTGGCCATCCCATGTGAGATACAGGTGCCTGTAGCGCTTCACGGGCCGGGCGTGCGTAAGCGCCCGCACCGTGTTCCCCTGCGAGTCGATCACCGTCACCCTCACCCGGTCGTCGCTCTTGATGCGAAACGAGATGTGCTCGCGGCCCTTCGTGCCGGGCGACCCCGGCGTGAACGACGGTGAGAGGTAGATGCTCTGGACGGCCGTCGGGGTGTGCTTGAGACGCTGCGTCACAGCGAACGCGGCGAAGCTTGCGAGCACGAGCAGCGCGAACACCGCTCGCGCGAGCGGGTCGGTCCTCGTCAAGCTCGACCGTCCTGCGAGGACCCGCCCGCGCGCGGTCCGATGGAACCCTCCCCGTCCGGCCCCAATGAGCCCTTCCCGTCCAGCGTGAAGTGCCCCACCGTGTCCGCGCGCAACCCCAGGCGCAGCGTCTCCAGCGACAGCACGTCCTCGGCGGCGATGTTGCCTAGGTTGCACTCGGGACCGACGTGCTTGAGGAACCAGACCTGCTGGGGGTGCTGGGGCGCGTCGAAGATGATGCTGTCCGGAGCGACGGCGTGCACGATCTCGTCGACCAGGCCCATCCTGATCTCACCGTCGGGCCTCGCTATGCCGGCGGTGCCCGACTCCCGCCCCTCCGCGATCACCTTCCAGGCTCCGGCGGCGAGATCGCGTTCGATCTGCTCCACCCACACATACGGGGCCATGATGAAGTCGGCGTCCTTGCTTCCCACCTCCGACAGAACCGTGAACTCGCGCGCAAGGCGCCCGATCAAGTCCGTCTTGAGCCGCGGCTCCAGGGCGATCGTGCCGTCGGAGATCTCCACGTGACGCAATCCCAGCTCGCGCAGCCATGCCACGAGGCCTTCCACCCGTCCCTGCCCGATCGCGATCTCTGTGAGGGTGCCACCGAGCACGACGGGTATCCCATGAGCGGCGTAGCGCTCGAGCTTCGGCTTCAGGTTGGCCGTCACGAGCGCCGTGCCCCAACCGAGCTTGACGATGTCGACGGACTCCCCGACCGTCTCGATCAGACCGTCGACCTCGGCGATCGAAAGCCCGCGATCGATCACGTGCGTGATGCCGCGCTCGCGCGGCTTGGCGCAGCGAGCCGGCACATCCAGGAAGGCCGCGGTGGCGCGCTCGCCCTCCACGGACCGGCCCTCAGTGCGCGGCGCCGGCGGCGGCTTCACCGGTGCCTTCTTCGGCGCCGCCCGCGGATGCTTCGCCGGCAGGCGCTTCGCTCGCGCCACCCGAAGCCGCGGCGCCGGCGCCGGTTTCGCCGCCTGCGCTCCCACCGACCGCCGGTTCGCCCGCGCTGTGCGTCCCGCCACCGCCGAGCAGCGCGGCCTGATCGGCGCCCGCGAGCACCACGACCGTGGCCGACGGCACCAGCGAGGAAGTCGAGGAATCGATCGGCTGAACCCGCGTCACGTTGAGCGCCTTCGCCACCGCCTGCCCATCGGCGCGGTGGCCGCTCGTGTACTCGACGGTCGTCGTCGAATGACTCCCCGACGGGACGGCCGCGGACGCTTCCGCACGGCTGTAGCCGGTCTGCTGCAGGTCCGATGCCAGGTGGTGCGCAAGGCCGGCGGTGCTCGTCCCGTTGAGCACGACGACGAGGAGCTCAGAGGGGTTCGAGGCGGCCTGAGCGTGTTCCTGATGAGCGCTTCCGTGCGAGTTGCGCGCCTGCACGAGGGGGGATGCGGCCCGGCCCGCGCCGGACGGGCCTGGGCCGGAGCTGCCTTTCAGGGCCGAGACGACCAGCACGATCAGGAGCACGCCGCCGATCGCCGCTGCCACGATCAGCGCCGTCGCGCGAGCCGGCGAGCGCTGCTGCTTGTAGTAGCTGGTCGAAGCGCCGCCCGCATTGGCCGCCCGCCGCGACGCCGAATCGGTGCCCGTGGGCTTGGACGGCCCCATGGCGCGCGAGGGCGCTCCGGGCGCGGGCGGACGTGCCGGCGCTCGTCGCACCTCAGACCGCGGCAGCGGCTCGGCCGTGCGCAGCGGAGCCGCGGGAACGGCGGGAGCCGCGGGCCTGCGCGCCACCGGCGGCGCCGGCTCCGACGGAGAGGGCGGCAGCGGCGAACGGGCGGCAAGCGCGGCGGCCGTCGCGGGCGCAGGGGTCGCATCGACCGAGTCCTCCGGGTCGCCCACCTCGCCCTCGCCGCTCAGATCATCCGCCTCGCTCATGTCATCCACGTGGCTCGCGTCTGCGCTGTCACCCTGCACCGCACCGAGCGCGGCCGGCTGCTCAGAAGAGTCAGCCGACAGCTCGTCAACCTCGGCCATCGGGGCCGGAGTCTCGGCCGCGGCCGAATCGGGCCCGGCGGAGGCGGTCAGGCCAGGCTCCGCTGTTGCGATCGGGGCAGATTCCCCAGCTGCAGCCAGACCGGCTCCTCCGGCTGCCACCGGACCCGGCTGCGGGGTGGCGCCGGCGGCCTCGGGTGTCGCGATCATCGTCGCTTCGCCCGCCCGCTCGCTCTCAGGAGCCTCTGGGGAAGACGACACAGGGGCGCCCGGCGCTGTGCTCGGCGCGCCCGCGGGCGCGTTCGCTCCGACCGGCGCCGGCGCTCTCACCAGGGGGTGCGAGCCCGTGGCGACCGCGGCGCTGGCCTGCACAGCCGAGGACACCGGAGCGCTCACGAGCGGCGTGGTTCGCGGCGTGACCCTGACCGCGCCGGCGGGCGCTCCCTCGCGCTGGATGCGCGAGGCGGCCTGGGTGCTGACGCGCTGCTCGAGCTCGGCGGCGCGCTCGGGGGCGCGGCCGGCCCACTCGCGCAACCGCTTGATCTCGCGCGCCTGCGAGAACACGAGCAGCGAGAGGACCGCGATGCCCAGCAGCGCCGCGAAGGCGGCCAGCGCCCCAACGGTGGTGAGCGAGCTCGACAGTGACAGCGCGATCATCGGTCCGGGGAGTCTACGAGTGACGCGGGCGTGTGGCGACGGTAGTCGCCATCGGATGAGGCGCCGGCCGCGGCGGGCGCCACACCGCTCGACAACGACTCGGACAACTCGGCGCGCACGGCCGACAGCTGCGACACCTTGGCGGCGAGGCCCGCGGCGTCGCCCTCGAGCACGAGCAATCCGATCTCGTCGAACATCGCCTCCACCGTCTCAGGCGCGAGCGGCTCGCGCCTGGCGAGCATAATCTTCTCCGCAGCGGTCGCATGCGGCTGCTCGTAGCGGTTGAACAGCTCCTCGTGCAGCTTCTCGCCGGCGCGCCTGCCGATGATCTCGATCGCCACGTCGCTGTCGGGGTCAAGGCCCGAGAGCTCGATCATCGCGCGCGCCAGATCCACGATCCTGACCGGCTCGCCCATGTCGAGCACGAACACGTCCGCGCCGCGCGAGCCGTCGGAGACGAGCGACCCGGAGCGGATGATCAACTGAACGGCCTCCGGGATCGTCATGAAGTAGCGCGTCATCTCTTCGTCGGTGACCGTCACAGGCCCGCCGCGCTCTATCTGGCGGCGAAAGATCGGGACCACGCTGCCGGAGGAGCCGAGCACGTTGCCGAAGCGCACGGCCGCATAGCGGGTCCCGGGGAAGCGCGCGGTCGCGGCCTCCAGCGCGAACTCGGCGAGCGCCTTGGATGCCCCCATCACGGTCGCGGGCGCGACGGACTTGTCGGTCGAGACGAGCACGAAGCGCCCGACGCCCATCTCGCCCGCGACGATCGACACGACGCGTGTGGCGATCGCGTTGTTGCGCACCGCCTCGACCGGATTGGCCTCCATCAGACCGACATGCTTATAGGCGGCGGCGTGGAACAGCACCGTCGGCCGGTGTTCGGCGAACACCTCGCGCATGCGCTCCTCCTCCTTGCAGTCCGCAAGGACTGCCGCCAGCACGGACGGCTGCACATGCCGCTCGTCCTGCAGCTCGCGGTGGATCTGAAAGAGATTGTCCTCGGCATGGTCGAGCAGCACGATCCGGCGCGGGCCCACGCGCGCGATCTGGCGGCACAGCTCCGATCCGATGGAGCCGCCCGCCCCGGTCACGAGAACGGTCTCACCGGCCAGATAGGAGCCGACACGATCGAGCTCCATCAATATGGGCTCGCGGCCGAGCACGTCCTCCACGCGCACCTCGCGCACCTGCCGTGAGATGGCGCCGTGGTCCTGGAGCAGCTCGAACACGGTCGGCAGCGTTCGCACCGGTATCGAGCGCTTGCGGCACTCGCGCACCACCCGCGCGCGCGTCGTCCCTGGCGCGGAGGGAATCGCGATGATGACTTCGTCGGGATCGGCCTCGTCGAGGATCCGAGGCAGATGGCCTTCGGTGTTGCCCCTCACCCGAACTCCGTCGATGCGCAGACCGTGCTTGCGAGGGTCGTCGTCGAGGAACCCGACCGGATGCAGCCCGAGCTCGCGGTTGCGCAGGATCTCGCGCAGCACGAGCCGCCCGCCGTCGCCGGCGCCGACGATCAGCACGCTTCGCTCCTTGCGCCCGACCGTCCGGAAGATCCCGAGCGGCCGCCGCTCATGCAGGCTGCGCGCGACCACGCGCACGCCGACGAGCAACATCAGCGAGAGCAAGAAGAACAGGGCGATCACCCCGTTCGGTAGGCCGATCGCGCCGTGGTGCGGGATCTGCACGGGTCGCGCGACCTCGATCCCCACGACCGTCAGCAGCACGATCACGACGACCGCGCGGGCCACCGCCTCGTAGTCGCGCTGGCCCGAGTAGCGGAAGCGGCGCTGGTGCACGCGTGAGAGCGCGAGCACCACGAGGCCCACGATGAGCACCCACCAGATCGACCGTTCGAGCAGCTTCTCGTAGCGGTCGAACTCCTTTTCGTAGCGGCCGGTCAGCCCGTTGTCGAAGCGCAGCTGAAACGCCAGCCAGTACGACAGCGTGACCAGCGCGCCATCGAACGCCAGCCTCGGAAGCGAGTGCCGCGAGATGGCCCATACTGCCGGCGAGCTGATCCGTCGGCGCATCGCTTCCGATTCTACGGCCTGATCGGGGAAAGCAGCAAGTCGAGCAGCACACGCGGATCGCGACGCGTGCGCGCGTTGGCGGCGGCCGGATCGCGCTTGGCGAGGTCGATCTCCTCCACACCGCTCAGCTTTCGCAGGCGCCCTTGCGCGATCAAACGCTCGTCCACGGCGCCCGGACGGCCCTCGAACGTCGTGTACACGGGCGTGCCGAGCGCCACCGCCTCGCGGTTCATCGTGCCGCCCGCCGAGATCACCAGATCGGCGAACGCGATCAGCGACTGCGCATCGACCGCGCGCTCGGGGACGGTGAAGCCGGGGACCTCCCGGCACTCCGCGCGCTGAGACTCGGTGCGCGGCAGCACCACCACCTGCACGCCGTCGCGCCGGGCGGCCTCGCGCAGGCGCCCGAGCACCTGCGCGAACAGATCGTTCTCGAAGCGGTGATACAGCGAGACCTCGGGTGGCGTCCTGACCAGAACGATCGGCCTCACTCGATCGAGCGAGAGCTCCTCGAGCACCGCCGCGCTCTCCCTGAAGTCGGCGAGGTAGTACTCCTCCTTGAGCCCCTCATACGCCCGCACCTTGCCCTTCGCGCCATAGCGATAGAGGCGCTCGGGCGGGATCGCGTCGGGCACCACCACCGCCTGCGCGAGCCGGCAGTTGACGTGATGCTGGATCTGCGCCCACTCGTAGTCGAACATCGTCGAGCAGGGGATCTTCAGCAGGCGCGCCGCGACGCTCACGTCGTTGGAGCCGTGCCCGAGCGCGATGTCGAAGGGCTGTCCTGCGCCTCGGGCGCCGAGACCGCGACCGCTCAGAGACGGGCCGTTCCCGGCACGTTGCGCGCGCGCCCATCT
This sequence comes from uncultured Solirubrobacterales bacterium, assembly GCA_963714635.1. Lineage (GTDB taxonomy): Bacteria > Actinomycetota > Thermoleophilia > Solirubrobacterales > Solirubrobacteraceae > Palsa-744. The sequence continues at coordinate 63,007 of CAVQPM010000005.1, forward strand.
CACGAGCGCAAACGAGCGGCTTGCGAGGCCAATGGCCTTGGCGCCCAGCCGTTCGCCGCGATGGCGGCCGATCACGGTGTGATCGATCTGGAAGCGATCGAGCAGGCCGAGCGTCTGGGCGAAGTCGCGCGCGGTGACGTGCACCTCGTGGCCGTCCTCTCGCAGGGCCTCGATGATCGGGCGCATCACGAGCACGTGCGGGCTGTTCGTCAGGTCGATCCACACTCGCATAGCGCAGGGGAAGCTATCGTTGCGCGGACATGCCTCACCTGCTCGTGCTCGCGTCGATCTCTGAATCGCTGGTCAACGAAACGTCGCACTTCGTGCGCGAAGCCGGCCTGCCCGGGATCTTCATGCTGATGGCGCTCTCCAGCGCGTGCATCCCGATCCCCTCCGAGGTCGTGATGCTGTTCGCCGGGTTCGCCGTCGCCGACCCATCGCAGAGCGGCTCGACCCACCACATGACCATGACCGGGATCGTGCTCGCCGGGCTACTCGGCACGATGGCGGGCTCGTGGGTCGCCTACGGCGTCGGGCGCGGGGGGCGCCTGGAGCTGCTCGAACGCCACGGCGCCAAGCTGCACATGGGACCCGCGCAGATCGAGCGCGCCGACCGCTTCTTCCAGCGATACGGCGAGCTCACCGTCCTGTTCGGGCGGGTAATCCCGCTGGTGCGCGCGTTCATCTCGCTGCCGGCGGGCATCGCCAAGATGCCGCTCGGGCGCTTCACGCTCTTCTCGCTGATCGGCGCGCTGCCCTGGGTGCTCGCGCTCGCGTTCGCTGGGCACGCCCTCGGCGGGGACTGGACCAGCGTGCGCAAGGCCTTCGAGTACATCGACTATGCGGTCCTCGCGCTGGTCGTCATGGGCATCGTCTACGCGATCGCCCGCCGACGCTCACGCGGCCCGGCCCAGCCCGTCGAGGACGCCGAGCCCGCCTCCGCCGAGTGAGCCGCGGGGGCACGCACGCGCACGCGCTGCGCCTGCGCCACGCGATCGCGCTCGGACTGCTCCAGGGCCCCACGGAGCTGCTGCCGGTCTCATCCTCCGCCCACACGACGCTCGTTCCGTTCCTCGCCGGCTGGCCCTACGACGAGCTCGACCCGACGCTGCGCAAGTCCTTCGAGGTCGCGCTCCACGCCGGCACCGCCGCCGCCCTGGTGACCCGCAGGCCCTACGCCCAGGGCGAGCCCCGGCCCGCGCTCAGCGCGCTGGTGGCGGCCGTCGCGCCGCCCGCTCTCGCCGGATACGCGCTGGGCTCACGGATCGAGCGTCGCCTCGGAACGCCCTCCACGATCGCCGCCGGGCTGCTCGGCGGCTCGCTAGCGCTCGCGGCCGCCGAGACGGCCGCCGGATCTCGGGATGGGCAGCGGGTGCGAGACGGGGCCCGGCCACGCGTTCGCGACGGGCTGACCGTCGGGATCGCCCAGGCGCTCGCGCTGATCCCAGGGGTCTCTCGCAGCGGGGCCGCGCTCGCCGCCGCGCGCGCTCGCGGCTTCTCCCGGATGGACGCCGACCGGCTCTCCTGGCAGGCAGGCATGCCCGTGCTCGCGGGCGCCGCCCTGCTTCAGAGCCTGCGGCTCGCGCGCTCACAGCCCTCCGCACGCACCACGGCCACCTTGGCCGCGGGGGCCCTATCGGCCTTCGCCTCCACCCGCTGGAGCGTCGCCGCCCTGACGCCCGAGCGCCGCTCCCGGGCGCTGGTCGCCTGCGCCGGATACCGAGGGGCGCTCGCGGCGCTCGTGATACGCCGACTGCGCATGACGGCCGCTTCGAACGCCGTCCCAATCCCAACAAAAGAAACTCTCACATAACCGTCCACGATCGTGGGCATACTCACGCTCGGATCACCGACTGTGAACCCCACGATCCTAGGCACCACACTCGGCGGGCGCTACCGCCTCGACGCGCGCATCGGACGCGGTGGGATGAGCACCGTCTATCGCGCATATGACACCGTGCTCGAGCGGCCCGTCGCGATCAAGCTGATGCACCGGGAGATCGCCTCCGAGGAGGGCCAGCTCGAGCGCTTCCGCCGCGAGGCGCGCGCCGTGGCGCAGCTCAGCCATCCGCACATCGTCAGCGTGATCGATGCGGGCGAGGCCGACGAGCAGAGCGTCTGCCCGGCGATCGACGTCGGCACCCCCTACATCGTGCTCGAGCACGTCGGCGGAGAGACGCTCAAGGACCTGATCCGTCGCAGCGGCCCGCTCTCCATCGCAATCGCGCTCGCCCACGCGATCGAGATCGCCAGGGCGCTCAGCGCCGCCCACAGCCATGGCATCGTCCACCGCGACGTCAAGCCGCAGAACGTGCTGCTCGGCGAGGACGGCGCCGCGAAGATCACCGACTTCGGGATCGCCCGCACGCTGGCGGAGGAGGGCCTCACGCTCGACGGGCGCGTGCTCGGCACGACCGACTACGTCTCGCCCGAGCAGGCGCTCGGCCGTCCCGTCACGGGCCAGTCAGACGTTTACTCGCTGGGCGTCGTCCTTTACGAGATGCTCACCGGCTCGGTGCCCTTCAAAGGCGACACCCCGGTCGCGGTGGCGATGATGCACGTGCGCGAGGAGGTCCCCGACGTGCTCCTCGCCCGCCCCGAGGTGTCCGCGGCCACCGCCGCGGTGCTCGACCGCGCGACCGCCAAGGGGCTGGATCGCCGCTACCCCTCGATGACCGCGATGATCGCCGACCTCGAGGAGGCGCTCGCGATCGAGACAAGCCGCTCCGGCCAGACGGCGAGCGAGGTCACGGCCGTGCTGCGCACTCTGCCCGCTCCGGCCAGACGCCTGTTGCCCTGGAGCATCCGCCACCCCGTTCGCTGGGCCTATGCGCTGGCGCTGCTCGCCGCGATCGTCGCGCTCACGCTGATCGCGGCGGCAAATCACGCCCAGCGCGACACCGGCGTCGCCTCCGGGGTCAACACACGGCCGGGCACCCATCCCGTATCCCTGTCACAAACGGCCGCCTCCTCCTACAACCCGTTCGGCACGGGACCCGAAGACCCGCGCCAGGCCTCGAACATCGTCGACGGCGACCCCAACACGACATGGAGCACCGAGCATTACTTCGAAAACCGCCTCACCAAGCCCGGACTCGGCCTGACGCTCGACGCGGCCCCCGGCGTGGTTGCGCGCGCGATCGAGATCCAGACGCCCACACCCGGCTTCAGCGCCACCATCTACGGCTCCACCGGGTTCTCCGAACCCTCCCCGGTGGGTGAAGCGCCTTCCGCCCCCGCCGCGTCCTCCTCGTCGTCCACGAGCCTGCAGGCCCGTGACTGGACGCCGCTCTGCGCGAGCACCACAGTCGGTGCGCGCACGACGATCGCGATCAACTCCTCCGGCCTCGACTTCCGCTACTACCTGATCTGGATCACCCGTCTGCCGCCGCGGCGCGGCTCGGCAGAAATCGGCGAGGCCACGCTGTTCCGCTGATTAGCCGCCGGGCGTCCCGCCGGGCGCGGGTGTCGATCCCGGGGCGGCGGCCGGTGGCGTCGGCGGCGGCGTCGCGCTCGTCGGGGTGGAGGTCGTCTGGGGCGCGAGCTTGCCCACCGCGAGCGTCACGCTCGCGCCCTTGGCCGCCTTCGCGCCCGCCGCCGGGCTCTGCTGGACGACGATCCCGTTCTTCGTGGGGTCGGTCACCGTGCGCGTCACGATCGTGGACGTGAACCCCTGGCCGGTGAGCGTGGCCGTCGCCTGTTCTTCCGACTGGCCGACCACGTTCGGCACCGGCACCCGCTGGGGGGCCTGTGCAACCACGATCGCCACATTGCTTCCAATCTTGGCCTGCGAGCCGGCGCTCGGCGACTGCGAGATGACCGTGCCCGGCTGCGGTTCTGAGACTTCGCGCTTTTGCACCGTCACCTTCAGCCCGGCGGCGGTGAGCGCCGCGGTCGCATTCGCCTGCGATTCGCCCGTCACGTTCGGCACGCTCACCTGCGCCGGCCCCGATGACACGAGCACCGTGACGGGACTGCCCACCTGCACCTCGGTGCCGGCCGGCGGGTTGGTCGAGATCACGAGCCCCTTCGCAACCGTTTCGCTCGACTGGCTCTGGGGGCTCGGAGCGAACCCGTCGTCGCGCAATATCTTCATGGCTTCGGTGCTCTTCTTGCCCTCCACGTTCGGCAGCGCCCGGCTGCCAGGGCCGGTCGAAACGACCACGTTCACACTCGAGCCTTCCTGAACGATCGTGCCGCCCGGCGGCGTCTCGCCGATCACCAGGCCGCTCGCCACGTTGGCGTTGGCGGCGAGCGACACCTTCGGGTCGAGCCCCGCCCGCCTGAGCGTCGCGACGGCCACCGCCTGTGTCTTACCCGTCACGTCGGGCACCGTCACACGCGCCGCAGACGGGCCGAGCGCCAACAGCAGCGCGACCGCCACGAGCGCGGCCAGCAGGGCCGCGGCGAGCGCCAGCCAGAGCGCCCGCCTGCGTCTTCGCTCACGCTCATCGGGCGGCGGTCCGCCCACGGGGGCGCCGGGCGCCACCAGCATCACCGTGGGCGCCGTCGGCGCGCCGTTGGGCGTCGGCGGCGGGACAATCCCTTCGCGTGCCTGGCCGAGCGCCGCGATGAACTCATCGGCGCTCTGAAAGCGCGCCGCCGGATCCTTCGCGAGTGCTCTCATCACGACGGCATCGAGCGCCGGGCTCACCTTCGGGTTGCGCACGCTCGGCGCCACCGGCTCGTCCGAGACCTGCTTGAGCGCGATCGTCACCGCCGACTCGCCCTCGAACGGCACAGAGCCGGTCAGCAGCTCATACAGCACGACCCCCACCGCATAGAGGTCCGAGGACTCGGTCACCGCGTGGCCCTGGGCCTGCTCGGGGGAGAGATATTGGGCGGTCCCCATGATCGACCCCGTCAGCGTCATGTCGGACGCGCCGGCCCTCGCTATCCCGAAGTCCGTGACCTTCGCCCGTCCCTCCTCGTCGAGGATCACGTTATGGGGCTTTATGTCCCTGTGGATGATCCCCCTGCGGTGCGCAAAGCGCGTGGCGAGCAGTATCTGCGTGACGATGTCCACCGCGTCGTTCGGATCGAGCGCACCGTGCTCGCGGACGACCGACTTCAGCGAACGGCCCGGCAGGTACTCCATCGCGATGTAATAGGTGCCGTCCCACTCGCCCCTGTCGAACACGGCGACCACGTTCGGGTGGGAGAGGCCGGCCGCGCTCGATGCCTCTCGGCGAAAGCGCTCCACGAACTCCTGGTCCTCGGCGAAGCGATGGTGCAGCAGCTTCACGGCGACCTGCCGGCCGAGCAGCATGTCTTCGGCGAGATACACGTCCGCCATCCCACCCGAGCCGAGCCGTGCCGAGACCCTGTAGCGGCCGTCGATGATCGTCCCTGTGTCAACCACGAGAAACTCCCCATTCCCCTGCCGGGGGATGAAGCCCTGTTGGGGGTGCTGTGTACGGCTCAACCATGCAGCACCGCTTCGATCACCTGCTTGGCCACGGGCGCCGCGAAGGCGGCGCCGAAGCCCGGCACGCCCTTCAGCGTGACGGCCACCGCGACGCTCGGATGGCGGGCCGGCGCAAACGCGATGAACCACACGTTGTTGATCGTCTGCCCGAGCTGGGTCTCGGCCGTGCCGGTCTTGCCCGCCACCTGCACCCCCGGGATCTGGGCTGAAGTGCCGGTGCCTTCGTTGACGACCGCTTCCATCATGCCGGTCACCGCCGCGGCGGTCGCGGGCTTCATCACGACCGACTGGACCTGCGGTTCGATGCGCTTGACCACCCGCCCGTCGGGGTCCACGATCTTCCAGGTCAGATGCGGCTTCATCAGGGTGCCCTGGTTGGCGACGGCCGCCGCCACCTCGGCCATCTGCAGCGGGGTGACCTGCAGCTTGTCCTGGCCGATGCCCATGCGTCCCACGTCCACGTTCCGATTGAGCGGCGAGATCAGGCGTGGCCCCAGGTACTCCCCGCTGGAGGACATTTCCTTCGTGGACAGATCCAGCCGCGGCTTGCGGTCGAAGCCGAAGCGCGCCATATAGCGGGCCATCGTCGCCTTGCCGAGCCGTTCGGCGACCTGGGCGTAGACAGTGTTCACCGAGTGCGCCAGTCCCTGGGTGAGCGTGATTTCGCCGAGGCTTTCGTTGTTGTCGTTTTTGAGCGGCACGCCCGAGATCACCACGTTGTTGCGCCCACTCACGACCGACTGGGACGTGAAGGCGCCCGAGTCGATCGCAGCGGTGGCGGTCACGACCTTGAACGTCGAGCCCGGCGCATAGCCGTATTGCGTGGCGCGATCCACGAGCGGCGTTCCGCTGGTCTGGTGGGTGAGCGTTTCATAGGCGCGCATGCTCTTCAGTGTGTTGGGGTCGTAGCTGGGCGTGGAGACCAGCACCTCCACAGCGCCGGTTTTCGGCTCGATCGCCACGACCGCTCCTTCGTGTTCGCCCAGGGCGGCAATCGCCGCCCGCTGGGCGGAGGGCTTCAGCGTCGTGATGACCGTGTCCCCGCGCAAACGCCGGCCCTGGAGCTGGTCGAGGATCCCCTGCAGCCCTTCCCGGGATAGCCGGCCGTTCAGCGCGTCTGACTGGGAAAGCTCGAGCCCGGTCTGGCCGATCGTCATCGGATAGGCGTAGCCGACCGCATGGGCGAACTCGCTGCCGGTCGGATAGCCGCGCGAGTAGGTCCCTTCCGGCCCCTTGATGCTGCGGGCGAGCACCGTGCCGTCGGCCGCCAGGATCGAGCCCCGGTCGATCCGCTGCTGCTGAAGCAGCCCGCGCTTGTTGAGCGGGTTGGAGCGCAGCGAGGAGGCTTCGAAGACCGTCCAGCGCGAGGTGAACGCGATCAACACGGCGAACAGCAGGATCACCAGCCCATACAGACGCAGGATCGGCCTGTTCATCGTTCGCTCAGTTCCCCGAGCTCGAGCTTTCGCATCAGATCGGCCGCGTCGCCTTCCGAGCGCAGCGAGTGGTCGAGCAGCGCCCGACGCCGTGCCGGCGACAGCGTGGAAGCGCTCACGCCCGAGGTGTAGTCGCGCGAGTAGAGCTTGACCCCGCCCGGCAGTTCATAGGGCACGCCGCGGAACATCGTCACGAGCCCGCGCTGATCGGTGCCGATGAAGTAGACGGACTGCAGCGCAAGCCAAGCGCCCGCGCCGATCGCGCCGAGCACGACGAGCACCCCCAGCAGCGCGCCCAGGCGGCGCATCCGCCGGCGCATTCGCGTGCTCGGAACGTCCTTGGGCGCCTGCGCCGAACGACGCGGGCGCCGCTGCACAACCGGCGTGGACGTCCGCCCATCGGCACGCCCAGTTGGTCGGCCGGCGAGCGCCCCGCTCCCCGGCTCAGGGCCCTCCTCCTCAGGCTCCACACGATCGATGCCGGCCATCGTCGCGTGAGCGTCGATCTCGCCGTCCTGGTGGCCGTCGGCCGCGCCCCCGGCGCGCGCCGGAGTCTGCTCCAGGCGCCACAGCACAACCGTGATGTTGTCGCGCCCGCCCGCTCTGTTGGCCGCGGCTATGAGCGCCTCGCCCGCATCGCGCAAACGGGGATTGCCGAGCAACAGGCGCGTCAACTCCGACTCGGCGAGCATCGTCGTGAGACCGTCGCTGCACAGCAGATACACATCCGCCGCGCGAGCCCTGAACGAGCGCGTATCCACCTCGACGCTCGCTTCGGGACCCAGCGCGCGCGTGATGACGGAGCGTTGCGGATGCTCCTCGGCCTCCTCGGGCGTGAGCCTGCCCTGGCGGATCAGCTCATCCACCAGCGAGTGGTCGTCGGTCAGGCGCAACAGCTCGCCGTCGCGCAGACAGTACGCGCGCGAGTCGCCGACGTGCGCGAGCGACACCTCCTCCTCGCCGGCATACGCGGCGGTGATCGTCGTGCCCATGCCCGCATGCTCGGGGCTCCGGTGCGAGAGATCGTTGATGCGCGCGTTCGCCTCTCGCACGTGCGCGGCCAGGCTGCCCTCCGCGTCAGAGGGGTCCTCGATCCCGCCCTTGAAGGTATCTACGGCCACGCGCGATGCGACCTCGCCGGCCTGCGCCCCGCCCATGCCGTCGGCCACGACGAACAGGGGCGATCGCACCAGCAGCGAGTCCTCGTTGGCGCGCCGCTGACGCCCCGTGTCGGTCCCGCTCCAGTGCTCGGCTACGCGCAACATCGGGTCGGTCCGGTCGACGACGGCAGGTGGCACAGGTCGAGCGGTGCGGCAAGCCCACGGGGCGTGCGCGGGGTCCGGGGGGCAGCAGTGTTCACGAACAGCACGATCGCATCTCAATCGACCTCGAACGTGAACTCGGAGTCGCCGATCCGCACCCTGTCGCCGGGGTGCAGCGGACGGGGGCCGTCGAGCAGCTCCTCGTTCAGATACGTGCCGTTCGTCGAGCCCAGGTCCTCGATCACGAGGATCCTGCCCTGCTCGTAGACGCGCGCGTGCCGCGAGGAGGCGAACGGGTCCTGCAGGCGTATCTCCGCATGATCGCCGCGACCGAGCACGATGTCCCCGTCGAGGTCATAGATCATCCCCGGATCGTGGCCGGGAGCGCGATCCACGACCAGGCGCGGGGCGCGCGCCGTCAGGTCGCCCGGGCCGAGCGTCGATGCGGAGTGCAGCCCCGTCGCGTCGGGCGGCGGCGCCGGCCCGCCCATGCTCTGCAGGGGAGCATCGCGCCCGCGCAAGTCGCGCAGCGCGCTGCGCGAGACCCACAGCAAAAACAGATAGAGCACGGCGAGAAAGCCGAACTTGAGCGCCACCGACACGGGCTCCAGCGTGTTCATCAGGCGATCTCGAACAGCATCTCGGTGGAGCCCATCTCGATGCGGTCCCCGGGGCTCAGCATGTGGGGACCGTAAACGCTCAGCCCGTTCACGCGAATCCCGTTTGTCGAGCCGAGGTCCTCGATCTCCCAGCCGTCGCCCTGCGGGCGCAGCTCCGCGTGGCGGCGCGAGACGCCCCCGTCGTCGACCACGATGTCGCATTCGCTGCTGCGTCCCAACACCCCTCCGCGCGGCGGCACGAGCATGCGTTTGCCGGACACGACCAGCAATGCCTTCGAGCGCCGCTGCGGACTGACACGCTCGACCGCCTCGCGCACGCGCATCGAGTTACTGAAGATCATCGTGCTGCCGGACTCTGCCTCGAGCTCCTCACCCTGCTCGAAGTCCTCATCCTGCTCGCTGTCCTGCACCCTCGCCAGGCGCGCCTCGATGCCGAATTCCCCCAGACGCAGGCGCTCGTCGGTTTGGAAGGAGATACGGGGGCGTCCGGCGAGCGTGAAGCCCTCACCGCGCGCATGCTCCAGCAGGTAGGCGCACAGCTCGTCGATCACTTCGTCCTCGACGCCCTCATAGCGGGCGCGATCCGACGGAGAGAGCCACACGGAGTACTCGTTGGGCGCGTACACGCGCGACACCGACACGGTCGTGCTCTGGTCCATCTCACGAGCGAGCTTGTGTGCCAGCTCCATGGGACGCACCTCCGTGCGGAACACGCGCCCGAACGTCCCCTCGACCAGGCCGGCGATCATGTTCTCGAGTGTTCTCAGTGGATTCATCTCTTACGCCCCGACGCGGCAGCGGGCGACCCCGTCCACTTTACGTTGCTCGTGCGATGAAACGTTGCGATACGACGGTCTGGGGAGCTTCTCAGGACGGACCGCGAAGCGCGCGCGCGCAGATCGCCACGGCACAGCCGAACGCCGCGCCCAGCAGCGCGCCGTGCGGGGTCGTCCCGCCCGCGGGTATCGCGAGCGCGCTCTCGAGCAGCCCGGGGGCCGCAAGCAGCGCGACCATCCATGCCACCGCGGCGAGCACATCGAGCGCTGCGCTGCGCCCGCGCACGATCCACGGCAGGATCACGCTCGCGACCGCCCATGTCGCGGCGCCGACGAGCAGCCCGAGCGTGAGCGTCGGGCCGAGCACGTCCCCGGCGGTGTGGCCAAGCGAGCCCTCCCACACGGCGCGCGACGGCACCCCGGCCGGGGGGCCCTCCCACAGCCGCCGCGCGAGCAGCGGCTCGACAAGCGCAAGCCACCAGAAGCCGAGCGCCGCGAGCGCCGCGCGCGCACGCCAGCTCCTGCGCTGGCCCGCCACGGCCGGAAACGCGCCCGCGAGGCCCGCGAGGCCGAGCGCCGGCGCGAGCGCCGCCGCGAGCCAGCCCGGCGCGGCGCGGCGTCCCAGCAGCACGAGCGGCGCGGCCGCCGCCAGCAGCAGCAGTGAGACGCCCGGCCGGCCAACCACCGCCTGCCACATGGCCACGGCCAGCACACATCCGATCCACACGAGGCGCGGAAGCGCGATGCGCCGGGAGCGCGGCTGCGGCTGCGGCGCGTCGAGCGGACCGTGATGCTCCTCGAGATAACGGTGCTCCTCGGGCGCGCCATGCTCGTCGCGCCGGGGATAGGAGTCTGGCTGGTCGTGCTCGTCGGACCGGCGATCGCCGCCAAGGTCCATCGGTCGACGTCGAGGGCCCCGGTGCAAGGCATCTTCAAATGCCGCCTGCAGCTGCTCCAGCGTGCCGCGCCGATCGGGGCTCGGGCTCAGAGCCGTGTCGATCGCGCGGGTCAGCCCGCGCGGCAGATCGCGCCTGCGCCGCTCCAAGGGCTCGATCGGGGCGCCGATCCGCATCGCAGTCGCGGCGGGCGTGCGCCCGCGCACGGGATTGATCCCGCTGAGCGCCTCATACACGACGAGCGCGAGCGAGTACAGGTCAGCCTCGACGCCCACCTCGCGACCCTCGCTCTGCTCGGGCGCCATGTAGGCCAGCGTGCCGAGCACGTCGCCCGCGCGTGTCAGCGCCTCCTCGCCGGCGAGCATCGCGCCGCCGAAGTCGGCGAGCTTGGCCACGCATCCCGGCAGGCCGCGCGGCGAGGTCGAGTCCTCTTCATCGGGCACGAGCACGTTGCCGGGCTTGACGTCGCGGTGGATCACGCCGCGGCCGTGCGCATGTCGCAGCGCGCCCGATAGCGTCGCGCCGATCTCGAGGATCTCCTCGTCGGACAGCGCGTCCCGCGCGATCAGCTCGTCGAGGGTGTCGCCCTCCACGAGCTCTGAGATCAGATAGAAGGCCCCGTCGTCAGCGCAGGCCTCATACAGCGCGACGATCGCCGGATGGGCGAGCCTCGCCGTGGCGAGCGCCTCTCGCGTGGCGCGCTCGCGATCGGACTCGCAGGGGAGCGGGATCCGCTTGAGCGCGACCTCGCGATCGAGCAGGCCGTCGTGGGCGCGCCACACCACCCCGAACCCGCCGGCGCCGAGGCGCTCGCGCAAGTGGTAGCGGCCGAGCAGCCTCTCGCCGCGACGCTCGGCGCGCTCGCCGGAGGCGCGGATGCGATCCTGAATGAGGGTCTCGGCGGGCTCCACCGTCTCCCGCGTTCGCCGTCTCAGCGCCCTTTCCCTGCCGCGGGTTTGTGCGATCTCGCACTGACCGAGAACTTGCAGCGAACATGGAGGGGCCCAGTGGAGTAATACTGGTCACCTTCACAAGCCCTGCAAGGAGCGAACTTTTGTCGTTCTTCGACGACGACGACGAGAACGAGGACGAGCTACCGCCCACGGCGGTCCGGACGGCCGGCGGACGGCCGCAGCCGCGCCGCCCGCAGCGCGCGGGCGGGCCGGGCGGGATCGACCATCACCAGATGATGGTGCGCCGCCGGATCGCCGCCGCGGTCGGCGTGGTGGTGCTGATCGTGATCGTGCTGGTCGTCAACGGCTGTTTGAAGCGCGGCAAACAGCAGGCGCTCGAAACCTACAACCAGAACGTGAACCAGATCGCCCGCACCTCCGAACAGCAGATCGGCAAATCGCTGTTCTCGACGCTGACGGGAGCGAGCACCAAGTCCGCGCTCGACGTCGAGGTGCAGGTCGACCAGCTGCGCATCCAGGCGCAGAGCCTCGCCGAACGCGCCCAGGGCCTCAGCGTCCCGGGGGAGATGACCTCCGCGCAGCGCATGCTCCTGATGGCGCTCAACATGCGCGAGGAAGGGCTCGCGAAGGTCGCGAACCTCGTGCGCACGGCGCTCGGCGAACAGGGCACGCAGGCCACGACCACGATCGCCGGGGACATTGAGATCTTCCTCGCCTCGGACGTGATCTTCTCCCAGAGGGTCGTCCCGCTCATCCAGCAGGAGCTCGCCGCCGGAGGGGTCAGCGGTCAGGGCACATCTCCCAGCCGCTTCCTGCCCAACCTCGGCTGGCTCGAACCGAAGACCCTCGCCGCACGCATAACCGGGCAGAGCTCCGCTACCGGCGCCGGCCCGACGCAGCCCGGCAACCACGGCAGCGGACTCGTCGGGGTGAGCGTGGGCACGAACAAGCTCGAACCCTCACCGACCTTGAACCACATCGGCGGCGGCGCCAACCCCACGTTCACCGTGATGGTCGAAAACACGGGTGCATTCCCCGAGACGAACGTCAAGGTGGACGTGTCGGTAACAAGCGAAGGCAAGACGCTCAGCGCCTCGCACCCGATCGACAAGACCGAACCCGGAAAGAAGTACAGCGTCGACGTTCCCGTCAACGGCGTCACTCTGGGAGCGGCTTCACGCGTGAGCGTCAACGTCGAGGCGGTCCCCGGCGAGAACGACCTCGAAAACAACAAGGCGAGCTACCTGGCGATCTTCCAGTAGTCGCTCGCCGCGATGATGCATCACCGCTGGCGCAACGGCTAACTTGTCTGTCATCGCATGGCCGCCGCTTCGCTGACCGACACCCAGGGGATCCTCGCCATCGCAGCGCTCGCGGTGGCGAGCTGCGCGGTGATTTGCTGCGGAGCGCTGGCGCGCAGCTTGCGCCGTCTGCGCTCCGACCAGCGGCTGGTGCTCGGCGACGGCTCCAAGCGCGACCTGATCGCGCACGGCGCCACCCTTCAGGAGGCCTTCAAAGAGCTGCGGGAGTACGTCGGAGAGGTCGCCTTGCGCCTGGACGAGCGCTTGGAGGGCGCCGAGAGCGCGCTTGCCGGCGCGATAACCCGCCGCGCGCTCGTGCGCTACGACGCCTACAACGAGCTGTCCGGGCAGCAGTCGGTGTCGATCGCGCTGCTCGACGACCACGGCTCAGGCGTGGTGCTGTCCTGCATCCATCACCGCGAGCAGGCGCGCGTGTACGCCAAGCAGGTCCATCAGGGCCGCAGCGAGCTCAAGCTCTCCCCCGAGGAGCAGGAGGCGGTGCGCGAGGCGCTCACCGACGGCGCGCCCGACGGGCGGGCACCGCTCGCCTCGATGAGCGGCCCGGATGAGCTCGGCGACTGACGCCGGCGGCGCGCGCAAGCATGCGCGCGCGGCGTATCTGGGACCTGAGGGCACCTTCAGCGAGGAGGCTCTGCTCGGCAGCGCCGATCCGGCTCGTGTGGAGCCCGTCGCCGTCGAGACGATTCGCGAGGCCGTCATGGCGGTGCAGCAGGGCGACGTGGAGTGGGCGCTCGTTCCGATCGAGAACTCGATCGAGGGATCGGTGACCGTCACGCTCGACACGCTCGTGGGCGAGGCCGGCGACGTGGCCATCGTGGGCGAAGTGGTGCTGCCGGTGCGCCACTGCCTGATCGCGCGCGAGCACATATCGCTGCCTGAGATCGACACGGTCGTCTCCCACCCGCACGTGCCGGGACAGTGCTCGCGCTTTTTGCACGCCGAGCTCCCCCACGCGCGCATCGTCGCGGCCGGCTCGACCGCCGAGGCGGTGAGGCTCGTGGCCGAGCGCGACAAGCGCTCCCGGGCGGCGATCGGAACGCGCCTGGCCGCCGACGTCTACGGCTGTGAGGTCATCCGCGAAGGCATCGAGGACCGAGACGACAACGAGACGCGCTTCGTGTGGCTGGCGCGGAGCAGCTCTGCGGAGGAGCCCCCGCTCAGAGAGACGCCCGATCGCGGGCGCGCCAAGACCTCGATCGTGTTCTGGGGCCCGGGCGCCGACCGCGCCGGATGGCTGGTCCTGTGCCTCGACGAGTTCGCCGGCCGCGAGATCAACCTCACGAAGATCGAGTCGCGTCCGCGGCGCGAGCGGCTCGGCCACTACATGTTCTTCGTTGACCTCGAGGGCTCGTTGCAGGATGAGAGCGTCCGCGAGGCGCTCGACGGGCTGCGCTCACGCTGCGAGGAGGTGCGCGTGCTGGGCTCCTACCCGAGCGCTTGACCCGCGTCCGGTGGGTATACACACGCCGGGGTCGGCGCGCTGGTCCCACACGTTGGAACGCGCACGGACGGGTTGTGGGCGCTCACAGCCCCCGGCCCCGCTACACTCCGCCGCGGAGCATGGAAAGCACGGCAACCCCAGAGCCAGTGGGGTCCGTGTCGCCCGAAGAGCACCAGCGGCACGGACCGAGCGGATCGTCCAGCGCGACGATCAGCGGCCGGGTGCTCGTCCTGAACGCGACGTATGAGCCGATCAACGTCTGCTCCGTGCGCCGCGCGGTCGTGCTGCTGCTCAAGGAGAAGGCCGAGCTGATCGAGCGGGGGCTATGGGAGCTTCACTCCGAGCACTCCTCGCTCGCGCGACCGATCGTGATCCGGCTCGTGAGCTACGTGCACGTGCCGCGCGACACCCACCGCCGCAAGATCACTCGTCGCGCGGTGTTCGCGCGCGACGGCTGGACGTGCCAGTACTGCGGATCGCGCTCCAACTTGACGGTCGACCACGTGATACCCCGCTCCAAGGGCGGAACGTCGAGCTGGGAGAACATCGTCGCCTCGTGCGCCCCCTGCAACCGGCGCAAGGGCGACCTGCTGCCGCGCCAGGCCGGCATGCACCCGCGCCACGAGCCGCGCACGCCGCGCGCGGAGATCTTCATCCACGTCTCGAGCCCGACGATCCCGGCTGCCTGGCGTCAGTACCTGCCGGCCGCGGCCTGAAAGCGCTCGACCGGCGGCCGGAGGCGCAGGCCGCACCAGGCGCGACTCCTCCCACAACCGCCGTAACGCGCCTCGCCACCAAGCACGAGGGGCGCCTCGACCAAGGCGCCCCTCGCTCACAACACTGCTGGACACGGCCGCATCGGTCTTCACCACGTCAAGCGCGCCCTAAAGCGCTGCGAAGAAGCGGTGGGCCGGAGGGACGAGGTCCGGCAACCTGCGCGGCGGTGGCCCGGGTTGGATTCCGCTAGGCGGGTCCAGCCAACTGCTCCGACCTAGGGGCCGGCCACCTCCAGAGTCCCGCAAAAACTGTCACTCAACGTAGGACCACCTCCTTTCTCTGGTGCTTGTGAGAGTAGCGGACCGGGAGGATGGTGTGGGGAGGTTCCTGGGAAGACGGCTACATCTCAAACGCCGTGCGCCCGCCCACGTCGACGAGGTCCTGCAGCTGTGCGCGGCCATCGCCGATCAGGGGCCCTCCATGCGCGAGCAGCAGGTGGTCGAAGTCGAGCTGCTCGAGCAGCCGCTCGCAGGCGGCCACCAGCGCGCGTCTGGTGGCGGGCGGGTCGTCCATGAGCGAGTCGGGTACGAAGCCGAGCGGCCCCTCCTGGCCGTGAGGGCTACCGCGCACCACCCCGTCTGCGATCGCCACGGCCCGCTTGGCGGGGATGTGAAGCGCCGTGTCATCGGGGCAGATCGCATCGAGCTCGCAGGCGATCACGCCACCGGGCAGCTCTTGGTCGACCTGAAAGCCGATCAGGAGCTCGCCGTGCGTGAACTCGTGCAGGCCGGCGCTGTTGCAGTACACGGCACAGCCGTACTCGCGCGACAGCTCACCGCTATGGCGGTAGTGGTGGCGGTTTGACAGCAGAATCGCCGTCGGGCGGGTGGGCCGCTGCGCGAACCAGCCGATCCCCTCCTCTTCCGGGATGAGCGGGTCGATCAGCACGCCCGGCTCGTCGAGCCAGTACGAGGAGACGGGGACTCCGATCTTCGGGTGTATCGCCGTCCAGTGATAGACGCCGGGGAGGATCTCCCGCATATGGCTATGTTTACCCAGGGAGCACGTCTGCGGCACGTCTCGCGCCGATCGTACCGCCGCCTTCTCGATAGGCTCCCGCGTCCATGACTTCCACGCGCAGCGCACTCATCACGGGGATCACCGGCCAGGACGGCTCCTATCTGGCGGAACTCCTGCTCGAGCACGGCTACGAGGTCCACGGCATGGTCCGTCGCGCCTCGACCGAGAAGTTCGACCGCATCGAGCACCTCCGCGACCGCATCACCCTGCACCAGGGCGACCTGCTCGACCAGCGCTCGCTCGTCGACACCCTGCGCGCCAGCAAACCAGATGAGATCTACAACCTCGCCGCGATGTCGTTCGTCGCGGTCTCCTGGATCCAGCCGACGCTCACCGCCGAGTTCACGGGCACCGGCGTCACGCGCATGCTCGAGGCCATGCGCGAAGTGTGCCCTGAGGCGCGCTTCTACCAGGCCTCATCCAGCGAGATGTTCGGCAAGGTGCTCGAGGTCCCCCAGACCGAGACCACCCCCTTCTACCCGCGCTCGCCCTACGGCGTCGCCAAGGCTTACGGCCACTTCATCACGGTCAACTACCGCGAGTCCTACGACCTTCATGCGACCTCGGGGATACTTTTCAACCACGAGTCGCCCCGTCGCGGGCTCGAGTTCGTCACGCGCAAGATCACCTGGCACGCCGCCGCGATCAAGCTCGGCCTGGAGAAGGAGCTGCGTCTCGGCAACCTCGACGCCGAGCGCGACTGGGGCTATGCCAAGGACTACGTCGAGGCGATGTGGCTGATGCTGCAACGCGACGAGCCCACCGACTACGTGATCGCCACCGGCAAATCACACTCGGTGCGCGAATGCTGCCAGGTGGCTTTCGACGAGGCCGGTCTCGGCGACTTCGAGCAGTACGTCACGATCGACCCCGCCTTCGTGCGCCCCGCCGAGGTCGACCATCTGATCGGCAGCCCCGCCAAGGCCGAAGCCGAGCTCGGCTGGAAGCCGCAAACGAGCTTCGAGGAGCTGATCCGGCTGATGACGCGCGCGGACCTCGAGCTGCTGGCCGGCGGCAAGAGCGTCTGAGGCGGCGCTCCTTCCGGCGGCGGCGGCGCTCCTTTAACAGGCGCGTGCCCCCCGCTCCGTGGAGGCGGGGGGCACGGCCCCTTGGCGGGGCAAGCCTTTCAGGTGGCGGTGATGTAGCCGCCCATGTAGCCGGTGGTCTGCATCGCCCAGTCGTCACACGGGAGCATGCAGTTCCACTGGAACTTGCCCGCCTTGTTGACTGTGAGCGTGTAGGTGTGGACGCCCGGCTGCACGATGATGTTCACGCCAACCATCGGCGCGGTGATGCTGTGAGGGGCAGAGTCGGTGTTGTCGATCTGCAGCTTCAGCGGCTGCCCGACTTTTACGGCGAATTCGGTCACGGTGAAGGCGTCATGCAGCTTGCCTTCCGGTCCCTTCTTGTATTCGGGAATGACCTTCAGGCTGACCGTCTTGGCCGCCGGGACGCTCGCCGGCGCCGGTGCTTTCGCCG
Source organism: uncultured Solirubrobacterales bacterium (assembly GCA_963714635.1). Taxonomy (GTDB): domain Bacteria; phylum Actinomycetota; class Thermoleophilia; order Solirubrobacterales; family Solirubrobacteraceae; genus Palsa-744. Next base: position 80,378 of record CAVQPM010000005.1, read on the forward strand.
CAGCCGGCACAGCGCTCGCGGCCTGCGTGGCCGACGGCACAGTCGCTTCATGGCTCCCGCCGCTGTTGTTGAGCGCGACGATCGACATCATCAAGGCCGCCACGATCCCGGCGCCCCCCAAAACCTGCAGCACGACTTTGCCCTTCTTCGCAACCGCTTCGTCGAAGAGCGCCTGGTCGCTTCTTTCCCTATCTGTCGCCATTCTTGTCACCCGCCTTGGTTTGTTGCTTGCCCTGCATCACCAGATTCGCCCTTGTGCGGGCCTCCAGGCCGGGCCGAGGGCAAAAAGCCATGCGAAACGCTGGCGAAGGCCATAACCTGTAGGCATGCCTGCTCACGGTGGACGCCCTCCACGGACCCCCCAGCTCGATGAGCTGCGCGCATTCTGCGCCGCCGTCGACCTCGGCGGCATCGGCCGCGCGGCCCAGCGCCTGCACCTCAGCCAGCCCGCGGTGTCAAAGCGCCTGAAGGCGCTCGAGGAGCTCGTCGGCACCGCGCTGCTCGTGCGCTCCGCCCATGGGGTGACGATGACCCCGGCCGGGGAGCGGCTGTACGCCCGCGCGCGGCGCATCACCGCCGACATGGAGGAGCTCGCGAGCCTGCTCGACCAGATCAGCGGCACGGGCGAGACGGTCCAGCTCGCGATCAGCCATACCGCGGCCGAGTACATCATGCCGAGAGCACTCGTCCTCATGCACCGCAACACGAGCGCTCCCGTCGAGGTGCTGATCGCCAACTCGAGCGTCGTCAAGCGGATGGTGCGCGCCGGCGATGCCGACGTCGGGGTGGTGGCCGGCATGCGCGACGAGATCGTCGAGGGGGTCGCAAGCGCTCCGCTGCTCGACGACGAGATCGTGATCGCAGTGCCTCTCGGCCACCCGTGGGCGCGCCGCCGCTCGATCTCCTCGGAGGAGCTGCTGGGCACGCCGATCGTGCGACGCGACCCCGGCTCGCACACCCGCCAGGTGATGGACGAGACGCTCGAAGCCCAGGGTCTCGGAGCGCTGCGCGCAGCGTGTGAAGTGGGCTCCACGCAGGCAGCCAAGGAGGAGGCGCACGAGCTGGGGCTGCCGACGGCGCTGTCGCGCTTTGCGTTGTCGCCCGCCGACCGCCTGGAGATCGTGGCCGTCGATGACGTCCGCTTCGTGCGCCGCTTCTACGTGCTCCACCCCCATGGCTCGCTCTCGCCCTCGGCGACTCATCTCATCGATGCGCTTCGCGAGAGCGCGTCCATGGCGGCGCCGAGGCGCAGCGAAGGGCTTCGGGAGGGGTAGGGGTCCAGCCCTGAGCGGAGTTGTCCGGGCGGGTCAGTCTGCGTCGTCGGCCGGCTCGGGCGCCCGCGGGGCGCCGTCCGGCTCGGGCTCGCCTTGCGAGCTGAGAGCCTCGTCGAGGGTCGGGTGCGGCGGAGCCTCATCCGCGCCGTCGGCCTCTCCATTGCTGTCGACGACGAGGGCCACAGCGCTCACGACGTCATCGTCCTTGAGGTTCATCAGCCTCACGCCCTGCGACGCGCGTCCGTAGCGGTTGATGCCGCGCACCGTCGTGCGCTGAACCATGCCCGTGCTCGAGATGAACAAGAGCTCCTCGTGCTCGCGCACCACGAGCGCACCGGCGAGCGCACCCTTGCGGTCGGTGAGCGTGATCGTCTTCACGCCCATGGTGGCCCTGCTCTTGCGCGGATAATCGCCGAGCGCAGTGCGCTTGCCGTAGCCGTTCTCGGTCACGACGAGCAGCTCCTGGTCGTCGCGGGCGACGTCCATGGAGATCACTGCGTTGTTCTTCTGTGAAACGTTCATCCCCTTCACCCCCGAGGTGTCCCTGCCCATCGCGCGGACCTGCGACTCATGGAAGCGCGCCGCCTGGCCGGAGCGCGACACCATCAGGATGTCGTCGTCTCCGCTTGTGCGCCTCACCGCGACGAGCTCGTCGTCGTCGCGGATCTTGATCGCGATGATCCCGTCGGCGTTGATCGGGGTGTTGTAGAGCTGGAACTCGGTCTTCTTCACCATGCCCTGCCTTGTCGCGAACAGCAGGTGCTTGCCCTCTGAGTAGTCGCGCGTCGCGAGCACCGACTGCACGCGCTCGCCCTCGCGCAGCGGGAGCACGTTCACAAGCGCCCTTCCCTTGGATGCGCGAGAGGCCTCGGGCAGCTCATACACCTTCGAGCGGTACACCTTGCCGCGGTTGGTGAAGAACAGCAGGTAGTCGTGTGTCGAGCAGATGAACAGGTGCTCGATGAAGTCCCCGTCCTTCATGTCCATTCCGGTTATCCCGCGCCCGCCGCGGTGCTGCTGGCGGTAGGTGGCGAGCGGCAGCGACTTGATGTAGCCGGTGTTCGTGATCGTGATCACCATCTGCTGATCGGCGATCAGGTCCTCGATGTCGATCTCGTCCTCGGACTGGGTGATCTCCGTGCGGCGCTCATCGCCGAAACGCTCCCCGATCTCCGAGAGCTCCTCCTTGATAACGCCGAGCACGCGGCTCTCGTCGCCGAGGATCGCGCGCAGCTCGGCGATCCGCTCGGTCACGTCGGCGTGCTCCTGCTTGATCGCGTCCGCCTCGAGCGCCGTCAGCTGGGAGAGGCGCAGGTCGAGGATCGCGGTCGCCTGAATGGCGCTCAGCTCGAAGCGCTCGACGAGCTGTTCGCGGGCCGCTTCGCGGTCGCGCGATGCCCTGATCAGGTCGATGATCGCGTCGAGGTTCTCCAGGGCGACGAGCAGCCCCTCGAGAATGTGCGCGCGCGCCTCCTTCTCTGACAGCTCGTGCTTGGTGCGCCTTACGATCACCTCGCGCTGATGGGCGACGTAGTTGTGGATCATCGCCCTCAGGTTCAGCGTGCGCGGAACGTTGTCGACGAGCGCGACCATGTTCACGCCGAACGTGCTCTGCATCGGCGTGTGCTTGTAGAGCTTGTTCAGTACGACCTTCGGGATCGCGTCGCGCTTGAGCTCGATCACCAGTCGCATGCCGCGCTTGTCCGACTCGTCGCGCAGGTCGGAGATCTCGGGGATCTTCTTGTCGTGCACCAAATCGGCGATCTTTCCGATCAGCCCGCCGTCGCCGCCCTTCTTGACCATGAACGGCAGCTCGGTGACGACAATCGCCTCCTTGCCCTGCTTGAGCGGCTCGATGTGCGCCTTGGCCTGCACGCGCACCCTGCCGCGACCGGTCTCATACGCGTCGCGGATGCCAGAGCGGCCGAGGATGATCCCGCCGGTGGGGAAGTCCGGGCCCTTGACGTGACCCATGAGCCCCTCGACCTCCATGTCGGGGTCCTCTATGTACGCGATCGTCGCGCTGATCACCTCGCGCAGGTTGTGCGGCGGGATGTTCGTCGCCATGCCGACCGCGATGCCCGAGGAGCCGTTCACGAGCAGGTTCGGGAAGCGCGCCGGCAGTACGAGCGGCTCCTGGCGCGAGCCGTCGTAGTTGGGCGCGAAGTCGACCGTGTCCATGTCGAGGTCGCGCAGCATCTCTGTCGCGATACGGGCCAGGCGGGCCTCGGTGTTGTGGCTGACGAATCCGTTCGTAAGAAACGAGTGGTCCTCGGTGTCGACCCGCAGCGAGTAGACTGGTTGCACGCCTGCGGCCTCGACCGACGCGACCTTGGCGTAGTAGTAGTCGCCGGTCACGAGAGGGCTAACGATCTCGCGCACCTCATTCGAGCGGATCCGCTCGAGGATGGCGGTGGATCCCTGCTCCCAGCGCTCGATGCGATCGACGTTGTGACGCCTCAGCCAATCACGCTCAGTGTAGGTCGAGCCGCCCTCGGCGCGGATGTAGCGCGCGATATGCGGAACATGGTCATGACTCAGTGCGCGACTTTCGACCGGAATGTCCGCAAGCTCGCGCTCCAGCTTCAAGTGCTTCGCACCGAGGAAGCCGACGCGCTCCCCGAACAGACGGGCGTCCCGGCGGTTGGTGATCACGACCTTGATCTCACCGCGCGCAGAGCGACTGAGTCGCGAAACCACGCCGAACTCGAGCAGCAGCAGCTGAACGTCGTGCGCCAGGTCGGCACTACGGGTCGAGTAGGAAACCTGAATGGTGCTGCGAGGAAGCAGCGACGAGGAGCCGTCTCCCTCGAACAGCGCCTGGAGAAACACGCGCTTGAAGGCACCGTCCGCCGCCCACACGAACTCGGGCACACGCTTGTGCTCGCTGGAGAGGCCCTCAAGCTCGGCCAGCGGGCTATCGCGCAGCGCGGAGAGGTTCTGCACGTCCAACTCGTGGCAGAGGCTTCCAGACCTGATCGTCCGCGAGTAGACGTAACGCGCTCCGCCGATCACCCGGTCATACGCCTCGACCACTCCGTCGAAGAAGTCCTTGTCGAGGTTGTTGAAGCCAGCGCGCTTCTCGCCGAACCAGCCCTCCGATACGAAGGCGCCAGCCAGCAACGCGAGCATGCGGGAACGCTCGTCCACGGACCTATCTTCGACCTCGGTCGCGCGCTGGATCAGGACCCGCTCGCCCGGGGCAATCTCCTCGAGCAGCTTCCACATCAGCAGCGGCACGCCGACCATGTCGACGAGGCACAGCACCGGGTGGTTGGCCGTCCCGGTCAGCTGGTAGCCCTCCGTCGTGCGCAGTCGCAGCGTCGGATGCTCGCCCGAGTGAAAGGCAATGGATGCATGCACAGGGCGACCGAGCCGGTCGAGCACCTCGACATCCACTGAGGTGTCCGAGTTGGGCAAGGCCTGCGGAGCGATCGAGTCGATTCGGACGGTGCCCGTGGTGGCGGTGCGCACGCGGGTATCCCCAGTTACGCAATACCGCATCGCGGCTGCCGGATCGTCATCGACCGAGCCGAAGTTGCCCTGGCCGTCGACGAGCTCGTAGCGCATCGAGAAGTCCTGGGCCATGCGCACGAGCGTGTCGTAGATCGCTGAGTCGCCGTGCGGGTGATAGTTGCCCATCACCTCGCCCACGATCTTCGCGCACTTGGAGTAGGAGCGGGTCGGGCCGAGCCCGAGCTCGTTCATCGCGTACAGCACGCGCCTGTGGACCGGCTTCAGACCATCGCGTACGTCGGGCAGCGCGCGCCCGACGATGACCGACATGGCGTAGTCGAGATACGCCGTGCGCATCTCCTCCTCGAGAGCGCGCGGCTCGATGTTTCCGCCGCTGAGAGTGTCCGGGGTAGCCATCAGACGTCCAGATTGATCACTGCGCGGGCATTGTCTTCGATGAACGCCCTACGGGGCTCGACCTGATCCCCCATCAGCATCGAGAAGGTGCGGTCCGCGGCGGCGGCGTCCTCAAGCGTGACCTGCGCGAGCGTGCGGCTCGCGGGATCCATCGTCGTTTCGGCGAGCTGCTCGGCGTTCATCTCGCCGAGCCCCTTGAAGCGCTGCAGCTTGATGCCCTTCTGGGCGACGGTCATGACCGCTGCGCGCACCGCCTCGAACGAGGGCGCGCTCTCGCGCGTGTCTCCGAGGCGGACTTCGAACGCCGGCGTGCCGGCGAGCTCGATCAGCTGGCGGTGCACCGCGGCGAGCTGGCGGTACTCCTGCGAGTCGAACAGGTCTCGTTTGATGCGGTGCGTGCGGGCGAAGCCGGTACGCGTCTCGGTCGCCTTGACGCGCAACTCGAGCGGATCCCGCTCGAGTAGCTCCGTCGCGTGAGTCTCGCCCTCGAGCCCCTTGCGTGAGAGCAGCTCGATCGCGTCGTCGGCGTTCATGACCTGCTCGTCGAGCAGCGAAGACTCCTCCAGGAACTGGACCATGTCGTGGCCGTGGACGGCGCGCAGCGAGGAGGACCATCCCTCGTACTGCTTGAGCAGCCGGACGAACTTCTGCCAGCGGGTGTCGGTGAGCTTGAACTGAGTGCCGTGGCGGTCAAACACGCCGAGCTTCTCCCACTTGTCGGCGAGCAGGATGTCCTCGAGCTCGTGCTCCTTCTCGATGTAGCGCTCCCTCGAGCCCTGCTTGAGCTTGTAGAGCGGCGGCTTGGCGATGTACACGTAGCCGGCCTCGATCAGCTCCTGCATCTCGCGGAACAGGAGCGTCAGGACGAGCGTGCGGATGTGGGCGCCGTCGACGTCCGCGTCTGTCATCAGGATGACCTTGTGGTACCTGGCGTTCTCGATGTTGAACTCGTCACGCACGCCGGTGCCGACGGCCGTTATCAACGCCTGGACCTCCGTGTTCTGCAGGACCTTGTCGATGCGGGACTTCTCTACGTTGAGGATCTTGCCGCGCAGCGGGAGCACCGCCTGGGTGTTGCGGTCTCGTCCCTGCTTGGCAGAGCCGCCGGCGGAGTCGCCCTCGACCACGAACAGCTCGGCGAGGCTCGGGTCCTTGACCGAGCAGTCGGCGAGCTTGCCGGGCAGGGTCGAGTTCTCGAGAGCCGACTTGCGCCGGGTAAGGTCGCGCGCCTTGCGGGCCGCCTCGCGGGCGCGCTGCGCCTGGACGGACTTCATGATCACCGCGCGCGCCTCTGAGGGGTTCTCCTCCAAGAACTCGCCGAGGCCGGCGTTGACGATCGACTCGACGAAGCCGGCCATGCCCGGGTTTCCGAGCTTGGTCTTGGTCTGCCCCTCGAATTGGGGGTCGCGCAGCTTGACGGAGATGACGGCGGTCAGTCCCTCACGCACGTCCTCGCCCGAGAGGTTGTCCTCCTTCTCCTTGAGCAGCCCGTGGTCGCGCGCGTACTTGTTCAGAGTCCGCGTGAGAGCCGAGCGGAACCCGGACATGTGAGAGCCGCCCTCGCGCGTGTTGATGTTGTTGGCGAACGAGTGGATCGACTCCTGGTAGGAGGAGTTCCACTGCATCGCGACCTCGACGGCGCCTTCCTCGGCCTCGGCGGAGAAGAACACGACCTTGCGGTGGACCGTGTCCTTGTTCTCGTTCAGATAGGCGACGAAGTCCACGATGCCGCCCTCGTACTGGAACTCGGCCGAGTGGCCTTCGGCGCGCTCGTCGACGATCGAGATCTTCAGCCCACGGGTGAGGAAGGCGGTCTCGCGCAGACGCTCCTCCAGCGTGTGGAAGTCGAAGTCGAGCGTCTCGAAGATATCGGCGTCCGCCAAGAACGTGACGGTGGTCCCGGTCCCCGCTCCGGCCGGGAGCTTCTCGCCGCGCTGGAGCTCCTGCTGGGGGGCGCCGCGCGAGTACTCCTGCGAGAAGACGTGGCCGTCGCGGCGGATCTCCACCAGCAGGCGTTCGGACAGGGCGTTGACAACGGACACGCCGACGCCGTGCAGGCCGCCGGAGACCTTGTAGCCGCCTCCGTCTCCGAACTTGCCGCCGGAGTGAAGCACGGTGAGCACGACCTCCACGGCCGGCCGCCCCTCCTTCTCGTGCATCGCCACCGGGATCCCGCGGCCGTTGTCGACGACCGTTATCGAGTTGTCGGGGTGGATGACGACGGAGACCTCTGTGCAGAAGCCGGCGAGCGCCTCGTCCACAGAGTTGTCCACAACCTCATACACGAGGTGGTGCAGGCCCATGACACCGGTCGAGCCGATATACATGCCCGGGCGCTTGCGGACCGCCTCCAGTCCCTCGAGGACTGTGATGTCCTGAGCGTCGTAGCTGGCGGCGCCGCCGGTAGAGGCGTTGCCAGCGGTGGCAGGCTTGGTCTGCGGGCTTGACATGTCTGTCGCCAATAGTCCTCCGATTACGCGAGAACGCCCCGAAGCCGGGCACCTTTCAGGCGCGGTCCGGGGCGGGGTTCATGTACTTGAAAGGATAGCACAGAGACCCCCCTCATACCGGCCGCGTAGGCCTGGAAATCCCTGCAAATAAGCCAAAACTGTGAGGATCAGCCTGTGCGGCAGCGCAGCCGCTCGATGAGCTGCTCTCCGAGCGACTCGTTCAAGCACCGGACGAGATCGGGGCCCATCAGCTCGAGCTCCTGCGCCCACACCGAGTCCGAGCATATAACCGTCAGCACACCGTCGCGCTCGGCGATCGGCCGCCCCGCGCCGGCGACCATGGGACCCGTAGCTTGCTCCCACACCCGTTGAACGCGCGCCAGCAGGCTCGCGGGCTCGAGCGAGCCCTGCAGGTCATCGAGCGCCGCGGACAGCCGTCTGGGGGCGGGCCTTCTCATGCCGCGATCGCCTCTTGCAGGATCGCGCCCTGGGAGATCCGCAGGCTCCTCGCTCCCCCATCGCCGGCGCGCTGGGATTGCGGAACATGGGAAAGGTCGGTGGCCGCTATCACGCTCTGCCCGCCTCCCGAGAGCTCCGCGGCCAGCAGCTCCCGCCTCTGTGAGTCGAGCTCGCTCATCACGTCGTCGAGCAACATCAGGGGTGAATGGCCCCGCTCGCGCGCGAGTACGGCCCGCTCAGCCAACAGCAGGGCGAGCAGCGCCATTCGCTGCTCGCCCTGAGAGCCGAAGGAGCGCAGCTCGCGCCCGTCGCGCAGGATGAGGAGCTCGTCGCGATGAGGCCCATGAGTCGAGAATCCCCGCTGCAGATCGCTTTGTAATCGCTCCTGCAGCTCATGGACGAACTCCTGCTCGCTGCTCGCATGAGAGCGGGGGCGATATTCGAGCAGCGGCGTTCCGCTCAAGCCGAGCGCCGACGCGCGCTGCGCAAAGGGCTCGGTCAGCAGCGCTATGACAGACGCACGGTCGTCGCGCAGCGCGATCGCGTGGCGCGCGAGCTCGAGATCCCAACTGGAAAGCGTCGAGCGGGAGGCGCGAGAGGCGCGGATGCCGGCAATCAGGGCATTGCGCTGCGCGAGCGCACGCGAGTAATCCCTGCGGGTCGCCACTCGAGACGGCCATAGAGCCGCGACGAGCTGGTCGATGTGCGAGCGGCGCAGCGACGGCGAGCCCTTCAGCAGCTCCAGCCGGTCCGGGGAGAAGACGCTCACGAGCGGCCTGTGCTCGAAATCGGTCAGCCGCTCGATCGGCGCTCCGTCCGCCGACATGCGCTTCTGAGCGCCGGGTTCGAAACCCACGGCGAGCTCGTGCGGCCTGCCTTCGTCTATGAGACGCACGGTCACGCGCGCAGCCTGAGCGCCGAACCGGATCAGCTCGCGTTCGTTGCGCGTGCGATGGGACTGGCCTGTGCACCCGAAGTAGAGCGCCTCCAGCAGATTCGACTTGCCGGCCCCATTCGGGCCATGCAGGACCGTCAGCCCGTCGCCCAGGTGCGCTTCCGCACGCGCATACGTACGAAAGTCACGCAGCTGGACGCTGAGGACATGCACCTCACGTGAGTCGTATGGGCATGATCAGGTACACAAAATCTCCATCGGGAGACTCGATCAGGCCTGGCCTCAACGGGCTGATCAGCTTCAGCACGAGCTCGTCCGACTCGACGCTCTCCAAGCCGTCTCGAATGAACTCCGGGTTGAAGCCGATCTCGAGCGGATCGCCCGAAAACGGGACCGGGAGCGCCTCGCTCGCCTCCCCCACGTCCTGTGTCTGGGCCGACACGGTCAACTGCCCCTCCTGGAAGCTCATGCGCAGCGGCGCATTCTTCTGTGCGAGCAGGCTGACCCGGCGAACGACGTCGGCGATCTCCTCCGCCGACAGCCGCAGCTCGTGCTCAACCGACTCGGGGAGCAGCTGGCGGTAGTTGGGAAACTGGCCGTCGATCAACCTCGAGGAGAGAACGACCTGCCCTATCTCGAAGACGATCTGGTTCTGGCCGAGGCTGACCGTCAGCTCGCTCTCATCGGTGCTCTGTGCGATTCGTGCGAGCTCCTGCAGCGCGCGGGCCGGCACGTTGGCCTCGACACCGCCCTCGAGCGAGCTCTCGAGCCCAGTCCGCTTGACGCTCAAACGGTAGGAGTCGGTCGCCACCATCCGCAGCTCATCGGCACTTGCCGAGATGAGCACGCCCGTAAGAACTGGACGCGTCTCGTCTTTGGACGCCGACCGCGACACGACCAGAGCCGTATCGACGAACGCCTGCGCCGGCAGCGTGACGCGCGTCTCGGGCGCCGGGACCGGCAGCTTGGGGAAGTCCTCGGCTCTGAGCGTTCGCAGGTGGAACGTGGCGGCGCCCGATATCAGCTCAACGTCCTGCTCGCTCGGGCGCAGCTCGAGCGAGACGTTGCCTCCCGGGAGCGAGCGGACCACTTCGAGCAACAAGCGCGCGGGCAGTACGACCGCGCCGGGGCGGATGACCTCACCGGCGAGAGGAACGCGCAGGCCTATCTCCATGTCGGTCGCGAGCAGGACGAGCTCGCTCGCCTCGGCGGAGATCATGACACCGGATAGGGCCTGGACGGACGTGCGGGAGGAGGCCACGCGTGTCGCGGTCTGAAGTTGAGAGAGCAGGTCTGATGTCGGTAAGGAGAGCTTCAACTGTCTTTTCTATTTAGAACTTAGGATCAGTAGGTGGTGTGGATATGTGGATTGGGCTACAGAACAAGGCTTCCAGCCGGAATGGGTGTGCCGTGAGTGTGTATGCGAGACCTCGGACAGTGTCGCAAGTCGATCGGTCATCAGGAACCTGTGGATAGGCGCTCGCGGAGCTCGTCGACTGCGGCACGCAACTCAGCGCTCATCGATATGCGCTGCTCCGTGCGCCGCCACGCGTGCAGCACCGTGGTGTGGTCGCGTCCCCCGAACGCCCGGCCGATAGCAGGCAGGGATTCGGACGTCAGCTCTCGTGCGAGGTACATGGCGACCTGGCGCGGCCATGCGATTCGCGGTGTTCGGGATGAGGAGACGAGCTCCTCGCCGGTGATATCGAACTGCTTGCAGGCGGCGGCCTTGATCTCATCGATGGATCGCGCTGTTACCGCGGCTCTAGGATAGAGGCCGTCGAGGACTTCGCGAGCCAGCTCGGCTGTGAGGGGACGACCGGTCAGCGAGCTGAACGCCACGGCGCGTATGAGGGCCCCCTCGAGCGCCCTCACGTTGACCGACACGCGCTCGGCGATCGCCTCGAGCGCGGCCTGGTCGGCGACCTCGAGACCGTCGTGGTGGGCGCGCTTGCGCAGGATCGCGAGGCGTGTTGGGAAGTCAGGTGGACGTATGTCGGCCACCAGCCCCGCGGCGAAGCGCTCCCGCAGCCTGTCTTCGAGGGCCTGTAGATCGCTTGGGGGACGATCTGAGGTGAGCACGATCTGACTGCCGGCTTCGTAGAGAGCGTCGAACGTGTGGAAGAACTCTTCCTCCGTTTTCGTCTTGCGCTCGAGGAATTGGACGTCGTCGATCAAGAGGACGTCCACATGGCGAAAGCCGGACTTGAAGCGATCCAGCCCGCCGGATCCGAGGGCGAGTAGGAAATCGTTCGTGAACGCCTCACCGGTCGTCCTGCGGATCTCCAACTGGGGGTGGTGAGCGCCGATCAGATTCGCGATCGAGCTCAGCAGATGGGTCTTGCCGAGACCCGGTGGGCCGCAGATGAACAGCGGGTTGTATGCCTGTGCGGGCATCTCACTGACAGCGAGCGCCGCGGCGTGGGCGAGTCTGTTGGAGTCGCCGATGACGAACTGCTCAAACGCGAGCTTTGGATTGACCGACGAGGGTGAGGGGCTGTCTTGGCGAGTGCGCGTCGGTTGAGCGCGGGTGGCAGTCCGAACACGGTGCTCGGATGTGGCACGCCGCGATCCGGACTGCGCATGGGTCTGTGAGGCCTCGACGACGTCAACCGTCAGGTCGGGGCCGAGGACTGCTGCCGCACACACCTGCAGGATGCGCCCGAAGCGATCTCTCACCCATGCGCAAGTCTGCGGAGAGGCCTCCAGCGTGAGATGGTCTTCGGCGAGATCGATCGCACGCAGAGGCTCGAGCCATATGCGATAGACGGGCTCGTCGACCGTCTCGGCGAGCTCGGCTTGGATCTGGGACCAGACATGATCGAGCTCGGCGCTCACGGCAGCGGGAACCTGCTCCTTCTGGGAGAAAGTGGACGGAAATCATTGACCGAGGGGCCGCCGGCGACCCGGTCCGGCGAATATATCCGAGCGGGACGGCTGCCACCAGAGCTCGCCGTCGACTGACCGCAAATGGCGGAAAAATCCGTACTCGGCCGCGGCGACCGACCGACCCTGACGCTGAGAGCGCCTGGTCGCTTGGAGCCCTATACTGGAGGCCTCGGCGGAAGGTCGATCTGCTTGTCGCTTTCTTGCGGCTGCGGCAGGAGCACGAGCGCGGCCGGAGAACAACTATGAAGCGCACATACCAGCCCAAGAAACGCAAGCGCGCCCGTACACACGGGTTTCGTGCCCGCATGCGCACGCGCGCCGGTCGGCTCACGCTCAAGCGGCGCCGCAGCAAGGGTCGCAAGCGCCTGTCGGCGTAAGCGGCGGGCAGTGATGACGCCGCGATCCCCACGCCGCGGTCGACGCCTCTCACGCAGCGCCGAGTTCGAGCGCGTGTACCGGCAGGGTCGGTCGGTGGCCAACCACCATCTGGTGCTGTATTCGTTCCCCAACGACTCGACGCAGCGCCTGCGCCTGGGGCTTTCAGTGTCGCGCAAGGTCGGCGGGGCGGTGGAGCGCAACCGAGTCAAGCGCCTGTTGCGGGAGGCGTTCGATCATCTGGAGCCCGATCTGGGGGACGGGCAGGACATCGTCATCGTCGCGCGGCCGGAGGTGCGCGAGCTCGCGGACCGGGAAGGCCTTGGCGGCGTGGAGTCGGCGATCGCCGATCTGCTGGCCAGATCGGGACTGCGTGCGGGCGCCGCCACGGATGAGAAAGATGACGATGATCGGCCTGACGGCAGGGCAGCGCGACGGGCGCCGGATCGGAGGGACGGACAGGCGGTCCTCGACACGCAAGATCCAGTTGCGGCCCAGGAGCCACTCGAGCGGGATGCCGCACGGTGAGCGAGGCTGCGATGGGAGGCTCGCACGGTCCGGCTGCCTTAAGGCGCGGCCTCAGTGGGATGGCCACGGCCCCGATCGTGGCCTACCAACGGCTGATATCGCCCGTGTTTCCGCGCCGTTGCAAGTACGAGCCCACCTGCTCTGCCTACGCGGTACGGGCGGTCGGGGAGTACGGCATACTGAGGGGCCTCGTGCTCGCGGCGTGGCGTTTGCTCAGGTGCAATCCGTGGAGCCACGGCGGGTACGACCCTGTCGCGGCTCAACGTCTTTTCCGGCCGCGTCACGATGCCCGGATGTGAGCAGGTAGCTCAGGCAGACCTATCCAGTGTTGATCTTCGCCAACATCATCGAGGAAGCATTCTCGCCGCTCATAACGGCGTTCGAATCGGTGCTCGTGTTCGTCCACAACGATCTCGTGGGCGGAAGCTGGGGACTGGCCATCGTCGGCCTGACGGTGCTGATCCGCGCGGTTCTGTTTCCGCTGACGCTCAAGCAACTGCGCTCTATGCAGGAACTGCAACGGCTCGCGCCCGAGCTCAAGGCGCTCCAAGAGAAGTACAAGGACGACAAGCAGCGCCAGCAGCAAGAGATCATGAGCTTCTACCGCGAGCACAAAGTCAACCCGTTCGCGTCATGCCTCCCGCTCTTGCTACAGCTGCCGGTGTTCGTCTCGCTGTTCTACATGCTCAGGACGGACCTCAAGAAGCACATCTGCGGAGAAGCGCTCGTCAGCCACTACAACACGCTGCACCACAGCGCTATCGCGACAGTCAGCCAGCTGCCGACGAAATACATCGAAAAGACCAGCTGCCAGACGGTCGCCCCCGGCTCGGGCAAATTCCTATTCCTGCCCGACATCACGAACAAGGGAACCGGACTGGCGCTGATAGTTCTGCTGGCGCTCTACGTGGGCTCGATGGTCGTCTCCACGCTGATGACCTCGGCCTCGGCCGACCCAAATCAGCGCAGGCTGATGCTGTTCCTGCCCGTGTTCTTTGTGATCATCCTCTACAGGTATCCGGTTGGCCTGCTCGTCTACTGGATCACCTCGAACCTGTGGACGATCGGGCAGGGATACTTCGTGCGCCGCAACATAGGGCCGTCGCCGGTGACGCCAAAGGATGGAGATCGATCGCAGGTCGCGTCGGGCGGCGTCAAGAAACTGCTGCTGGGCGGTAAAGAGGCTCCGCCCGAGCCCGCCCTGACCGGCGCCGGCAGCTCGGGACCGCCCCCTCCGCCACCGCGTAAGAAGAAGAAGCGGTCCGGCAGGCGACGATGAGCGGCGTCGAAGACGGCACGCAGCCGGCCGAGGAGGATCCGCCGCTCGCCCTGCAAGAGCTGCTCGAGGAGATCACCGACAGCCTGAAGCTCGACGTCGACGTCCGGGTCGAGGAGTCGGAGGGCGTTCTGACCGGCCTGGTCGAAGGAGACGATGTCGGCCTGCTGATCGGCCGGCATGGACAGACGATCGACGCCGTGCAGCACCTCGCGCAGAGGATCGTCTATCGCGGGGGATCGCCGGAGGCACGCGTGGTTATCGACGTGGGCGGCTATCGCGAGCGACGCGCGGAAACACTGCGCTCGATCGCGCTCGACGCAGCGGAGGAGTCGCTGCGCTCCGGTCAAGCCGTCGAGCTCGATCCCATGCCTGCCTTCGAGCGGCGCATCGTGCATGAGTACCTCCGCGAACGGGGCGATGTGCAGACCCACAGCGAGGGCCAGGAGCCAGAGCGGTACCTCGTCGTGGAGCCGTTCGAGGGGTAGCCAGTGGTCGGGTCGCGCACGCGCGCAGCCCGACCTTCGCGCCGAGCGTTTCACGGAAAACACTCTTGTGGGTGGCATGAACGAAGTCAGGCGGCGGCTGCACGAGCTGAGCGTGTGTCATGGGCTCTCAAATCACCAGGGCGATCAGCTCGCTGCGCTCTTGGCGGCCCTGTCCGAGGACGAGCAGGCCCCGACCAGCGTCCGCGAGCCTGAGCGCGCCGTAGATGTGCACCTGGCCGACTCGCTCGTCGCCCTGGAGCTGAACGTCATAAGCAAGGCGTCGAGGCTCGTGGACATCGGAGCCGGAGCCGGGTTCCCCGGCCTGCCCCTGGCAATCGCGCTTTCGCAGGCCGATGTGACCCTCGTGGACAGTCAGACGCGCAAGTGCACATTCATCGAGCGTGCATGCGCCGGTGCACGGATCGAGAACGTGCATGTCAAGTGCGTGCGGGCCGAGGAGTGGCCGGAGGGGATCGATGCCCACGATGTCGCACTTGCACGGGCTATCGCTCCTCAACCGGTCGCGCTCGAGTACGCCGCGCCACTGCTGCGTATGGGTGGCTGCCTCGTCGACTGGAGGGGCCGGCGGAATCGAATCGAGGAGGACGACTCCGCGCGCGCCGCCGAGCAACTCGGTCTCGAGCTGGCCGAGATTCGCCGTGTCGAGCCATTCGAGGGCGTGAGGGATCATCACCTGCACGTCTACTTGAAGGTTCGGGAGACGCCCGCCAGATTCCCTCGACGCCCCGGAATCGCTCGCAAGAAGCCGCTCGCGGGGTCAAGCTGACGTTCATGGATCCATCGCGCCGCGATCCGCGCTAGCGTGGCCGCGACATGGGAACGGTCTACGCGATCGCCAACCAGAAGGGGGGCGTGGGAAAGACGACGACGGCTGTCAACGTGGCGGCCTGCATCGCAGAGGCCGGCTACGCGACGCTGCTGGTCGATGTCGATCCGCAGGCGAACGCGACGGTCGGACTCGGGTTAGCCCGTACGCAGACGCCTGGACTCTACGAAGTATTGACGGGCGAGAAGACGGCTGCGGAGGCGCTGTCCGATACTCCGGTTCCCGCGCTCAAGCTCCTCCCGGCGGGGCCGGGGCTTGCGGGCGCCAACGTGGAGCTCCCGCGCCTCGAGGGGTTCGAGCGACGGCTCAAGGAGGAGATAGACACCGTCAGCGACCGCTTCGAGTACGTGGTGCTCGACTGCCCACCCTCACTGGGTCCGCTGACGGTGAGCGCGCTCGTAGCGGCCGAAAGGGTGATCGTGCCCGTCCAGACCGAGTACTTTGCGCTCGAGGGGCTCGCCGGCCTGTTGGAGACCCTCGAGCTCGTGCGGCGCGAGCTCAACCCGAGGTTGACGATTGCGGGAATGCTGCTCACGATGCACGATTCCAGAACACGCCTGGGACGGGACGTGGAGCGCGAGGTGCGCGAGCACTTCACCGATCTCGTCTTCAACACGGTCATACCTCGCAACGTGAGAGTCGGGGAGGCGCCCAGCTATGGGCTGCCGGTCACCCACCACGACCCGCACAGCGCCGGCGCGGAGGCATATTTCGAGCTGGCAAAGGAGGTCGCCGCCCGTGGCTGAGCGATCCGCTGATCACGCCCTCGCGGCGTCATCGGCCGGCGTCCGTGCTGAGCACTGTCCACCGACCTCTTCCTTGCGAGGCCGCGCCAGCGGACCGCTCAGCGGCCTTCTTCAATGCCCGTCCTGGCGGGGGCTGGAGGTATGCATATGACACCGCCTAGGCGGGGCATGGGGCGGGGGCTCGAGGCAATCCTGTCGGTGTCCAGCGAGGCCCGCGGCGAGGAGGAGCTTCGCGAGCTGCCGCTGGAGCTGATCGTGCCCAATCCGGAGCAGCCGCGCAAGCACTTCGACGAGGACGCCCTGAACGCGCTCGCGGGATCGTTGTCCGAGCGAGGCATCCTTCAGCCGGTGTTGGTGCGACCAAAGCCCGGCGGCACATACGAGCTTGTCGCCGGCGAGCGTCGCTGGAGGGCCGCCCAGATCGCCGGCCTGGCCGAGATTCCGGCGATCGTGCGCGTCCACGACGACGCGACGACGCTCGAGCTGGCGCTGATCGAGAACATGGCGCGCGAGGATCTCAACCCGATCGAGGAGGCCCGGGCCGTGGCCGCGCTCGTCGAGGAGCTCGGGCTAACGCGCGAGGCGGTTGGCAAGCGCGTAGGGCGCGGCCGCGTTGCGGTGTCGAATCTCCTGCGGCTGCTGGATCTGCCCGACGAGGCGATCGAGCTGCTCGAGCAGGGCAAGCTGAGCGAGGGGCATGGACGGGCGCTGCTGCTCGCCGAAGACCATACCGAGAGGCGCCGTCTCGCTCGCGAGGCCGCTGCGGAGGGCTGGTCGGTGCGCACAACTGAAGCGCGCGCACGGGAGGCCAACCAAGCCGCTCAGAAGGTCGAGCCGGCCGGGAATCGACGCAGATCCCTCCATCCTGACCAGGAATCGGCGATTGCGACCATTTCGGAGGCGCTAGGGCAGGCGCTCGGCGCAGAGGTGCGGGTGCGGGCAGGAAAGACCGGCTACCAGGCGGAGCTGTCCTTCGCGACGCCGGACGAGGCCTTGGCGCTCGCCGAGCGGCTGGGTGGGATCGAGGGCTGACGATCGGCGCTTGGCAATCCCAGCGAGGCGTACGGCCTAGCTGCCGAGACGGATCCCTAATCGGCTGACAGCAACTGCTCGAGCTGGCGCTCCACCGTCCCAAGTAACTCCCCGGGCAGGCCCGGCGTCTGTTCTCGCGCCTGAGCTATCGCTGCCGGGGCTTGCGTGAGAACGTCGTCAATCACCCCCTTGGCGTGCTCGCGCGACATGCCCCAGCGGGACGCCTCGTTCGCGAGTCGCCTGGCTGTCACACGATCTGTGCGCTGCACGCTGTCGATGTACATAGCCAGACGGTTGTCGCCATATTGCAGCGTGCACATCAGGTCGTAGAGGGGCGCAAGCGTCAACGCTCCCGTCGAGTGGTGCAATAGCGAGAAGTTCTTCCCGTGGGCGTCGCCGTTGCCGAGCAGCACGTTGAGCGCGGTTGCCTGCAGCAGTCGATCCAGCGAACCTTGCGGCGCTACGGCCTGCACAATGTCGGCGATTCGTCGCAGCGACGGGCCTCCATCTTCCTCGTACTTGATGTCAGGCGCGACGCCCGTTGCTTGGCAGAGATCCTCTTGATGAATGCGCTCAACCGACCCGTCGGCGCTGACCTTGCGGTCATAACGCTCAACGACGATCAGCTTACGGGCAGCTACCTCCGCGGTCTGCACCGAAGCTACGTCGAGACCGAGGTTTGCCGCGACGCGCATACAGAAAGCCTCGTTCTCGACGGTGTGCGGATATGCGGCAATCTCGGGCTTGAGGATGTGCGTGGAGGGAGTGCCGTCCACTGGGCGACCCCAATTTCCCTCAGGCATCCGCGTAAGCAAGAGCTTCTCCTGCACACCGGCCAAGGAGATCCGCACGCGTCCACTCGCGCCCAGCGGTGCGCTGCGCAGATTCTTGACCAGCTCCCCCAGCTCGGTTTCATCGATGGCTTCCGCGGTGGTCGTCGTGGCCGTCGGCGGCGCCGGATCGTCTACTGGTTGGATGACTACCGCACCGGCACAGTCGCGGCCGAGTTCCCGTATCAAGCCATAACTGTCCTGCGCATGCACCCCGACGTCGCGGGCTATGGCTCGGCGCGACTCCCCCTCCGGGAGCAGCCCGTCGATGAATGAGCCCACGATGCCCTGCGGGTACATGCGGTCCGATACGGGAAGTGAGAGAGAGAGCAGCGGTGTGCCCAACGGATAGCGGCTCAGCGCCTCGCTTGTGTAAGTGAGGCGCGGTCGCCCGCGGTGACGATCGATGATCGCCACACGTAGGCCGTAGAGCCAAACTGCCAGCTCTTGGGCCACTACCACTCCGCCTCGTCCAGGGTCATACGGATCCCGAGCTTTCGCAGGACCCGGAAGATCCGCTTCAGCTGCTGGGTTTCCTTGCCGCTCTCGAGTTCGGAGAGGTAGCTGCGCTGGATGCCGGCCAGCTCGGCCAGCTCGGCTTGCGTCAGACCGGCAGAAACCCGGTAGTGGCGAATCGCGTCGCCGAGCGAAGCCGGCGTGTAGATCCGGAATGGGCCGTGCGCGCCCTTTGGGTAATCGCTTGTCGGCATAGTCCGACAGTAAAGCAAAGTCGGGATAATCCGACAAGGCAATCTGCCGGGATATCACGACAAGCAGCTTACCCGCTGCCCAGGCACGTGGCCGACGACATCAAGGCGCCGCCGCTCTCGGGCGCCTTGCCGGCCCGGCGACGCTAGGATGACGCATCCAGGCTGCGCATGCACGACGACCTACGGGCCGTAGACGCGACATTTTGTGAGCGCATCATCAGCCCATCTCTGGTTGGCTGTCGTGAGCGTTGGCAGGGCGAGGGCGATTAGCTCAGTCGGTTAGAGCGCTTCTCTGATAAGGAAGAGGTCCCTGGTTCGAATCCAGGATCGCCCATTCGCGAAACTTTGAGCGCGCGATCCTAGTCACAGGCCCGGTAGCACGACCCCCGCCGGCCGCAACCGCACGACGACGGCCAGGGTCGGTAAGGATCGTCAGATCAGTGGTGGTTCTGGGTCTGCTGGTAGCAGGCGATGTCGTACTCAGAGATGGCGTGGGTCGCCGAGCCGTGTTCGACGGATGGCGTCCCTGGGCTTCCTGCGTACCGCGTCGTGGCTGCTTCGAAGGCTTCCGTTTCAAAGCCCTTCGGCATCGATGTCGAACCTGATTCGCCGCACGCGGCGCCTTCGGTTGGGTTCGCCGTGCCCGGTTGGCCGGTGCCGGCGGGGTTTCGCGCGCCCAGCGCGCCGGCAGCGCTCCAGCTGCTGAGCACCGCCAGGGACACGCTGATCGCGAGGAGCTTGCGCATGGTGATCCTCCTATCGTCGAGGTAGCTCTTCCAACACCGACCCTTCTCACTCGAGATCCTTCCCGCAAGGATTCGCGTCCAGCGGCGTCAAATGGGGTAACACTCGACTTCGGCGAGTTCTCGTCCGAGCCACATCCGACATCGAAGGAGCGCCCCATGCGCCACTCCGCGAAGATCCTCCTACCGGCGATCGCCGCATCGCTCGTACTCGCTGCGTGCGGTGGCAGCTCGACCAAATCGAGCGCATCGAACACTACCGCCACCGGCTCGGGTGCCGCCAGCGGCGCCGGCGCGACCGTCAAGACCGCCTCCGTCTCGGGCAAGACGGTGCTCGTGAGCTCCGAAGGCATGACCCTCTACCACCTCACGGCGGAGGGCGGGGGCAAATTCATCTGCACCGCCTCATCGTGCCTGGCCATCTGGCGGCCGCTCACGGTCTCCGCGGGAGCCACGCCGACGGGGGCGGTCGGCGCGATAGGCGTCGTCAAGAGGCCGGATGGGACGACGCAGGTCGCCTACAAGGGCATGCCGCTCTACACGTTCGCGCAGGACAAAGCGCCCGGCGAAGCCAACGGTCAGGGGATCAAAGACGCCGGCACGTGGAGCGTGATCGCGGTTTCCGCCCCTGCTTCGGGCTCAGCGGGCAGCACCGGCGGATCGGCGCCCGCTGAAACAAGCGCGCCGGCCGGCGGGTACTGATCGCGAGCGTCGGCCGCCCGCCCGCCCTCGGTCCCGGCCACCCTCGGGCACGATTCGTGGGAGTCGTTGCTGACTCTCCACACCTGGATCGGGAGGTCTCTCTGCGAGCCCCTTATGATTGCCGACCATGGCGAACGCTCGACATGTCCTGGTAGTCGAGGACGACGCAGACGTTCGCTCACTGGTCGTCGATCTGCTCGAGCGCGCGGGCTACCGGGTCAGTCAGGCGGGCGACGGCAGGACCGGCCTGCGCATCTTCCACGAGCGGCGGCCCGACCTGGTGGTTCTGGACATCTCGATGCCCGAGCTCGACGGCTTTCAGGCGCTCGATCGGATCCGCGATCTCAGCGACGCTCCGGTATTGATGCTGACCGCCCACAACACCGAGCTCGAGCGAGTGCGCGGGCTGAAGGCGGGAGCCGACGACTATCTGGGCAAGCCGTTTGGACGTCAGGAGCTCGTCGCACGGGTGGAGACCCTGCTGCGCCGCGCGCATGACCCGCGGCGCGACACCGACAGCCGCTACTGCGACGACTTCCTCGAGATCGACTTCGCCCGTCGCAGCGTGACGGTGTCGGGCGAGCAGGTCTCGCTCACGCCGCTGGAGTTCCGCCTGCTGGGCGCCCTGGTGCGCCACCCCGACCAGGTGCTATCGAGCGATCAGCTGCTCGAGCAGGCGTGGGGCGATGTGGACGGCCGCTCGCCCGACCAGGTCAAGCTGTACGTCTCCTACCTGCGCCGCAAGCTCAGCACCGGCCCAGATGGGCCTGCTCCGATCGAGACCGTGCGGGGCTTCGGCTACCGCTACCGGCCCGCCACACGCAGCGCCGCCGAGCCCCAGCGTTAGCGGTCATCCCGCTCATACGGGATTCATAGGGTCCGCACGACCTTTTCAAACCGCTGGGGTCCAACGTAATGCTCAGGATTGTGGTGTGTGTCGCGATGGCAAGGGATCTCGGTCCCGCGCCCGAGCTTGATCCGCCACATCCGTTGGACAGATGAGGGGCACGACGCAATCACGGAGTCTGGCATGGGGCGCTCGCTCCACGCCGCAAACAGAACAGGAGCACGTTCCATGCACATGTTGACCAAAAAACGGGCGCTCGTCGCCCTCGCCACTGTCGGAGTGATGGCGGTGGCCGGTGTCGCGTTCGCTTACTTCACGAGCACGGGCAAAGGCACAGGCGAAGCAACAGTCGGCAAAACGACAGAAATTGTGGTGACGTCAGCTACAACAGGATCCCTGTATCCGCTCACGTCGAAACCCGCCGCGAACACTACGATCGAAGTTGAAAACAAAGGCACCGGAGTGGAGTTCGTCAAAGAAGTGGAAGAGACAGAAATCACCACCAGCGAAGAAGCAAAATGCCTGAAGGCGTGGTTCGCATTCGAAGGGTCCTCGGGCAAAAAAGTCACGGTGGAAAAAGAGGTGCAACCAAGCGAAAAGCTCGTCGTTGCGACCAAAGCCACCCTCTGGCTCAAAGACGAAGCAACGACGAATCAGTCGCCGTGCGAAAGCGCGACGGTCACCGTCCACTACACGAGCAACTAACCAGCGTCAACACCAGGCCCCGTGATGACAAGCCGGCGGAGGGGCCAGACCGTCTTGCCCCTCCACCGGCTGTCGTGCCCGCGGAGCGAAGTCGCACCCGACGTGAGGACGCGCACGCGATGCCCCGGCGATGAGACGTGCTGGACGGATACGCGCTGCGCAAATCCGGAGAGACGCTCGAACAGTGGCCAAGATCAAATTCCCTTTTCTCGCGGCAGGCATGCTGGTTACGCTCGTGGTCCTAGCCGTCTCTCCCGCGCGATCCGGCCTGTTGTCCCTGCTCAGCTCCAGGGGCGCCGAACAGGGAAGCTTTCACATCGCGGGCGACGCGATCGGCCTGGTCTATCCCGGCGGCCCCTCCGTTCCGATCGATCTCGCCGTCACGAACACCGGCGGCTCCGCGATTACCGTCAGGAGCGTCGCCGTGAAGATCACGGGCGTCTCCAGCGCCGGCTGCGACACGTTGAGCTTCTCGGTCGCCTCGCAGCTCGCCGGCACGCTCAGCGTCGCGGCGGGCTCGACCGTGTCGCTCTCGCAGGCCGGGGTCCCGAGCGGCCGGTGGCCGCGGATCGCGATGCTCGACACCGCCACCGACCAGGACGGGTGCAGGGGCGCCGTAATCCACCTCGCCTACACGGGAACGGCCACCTCGGCCGGCCACGCTCCAGCCCCATCGCCCTCCGTGGTGCCGGTGGGCGTCTCGCACGGTCTCGTCTACGTCAACGGACGCCGGTACACGAACGGGACGGTCCCCTACGGCGCCACCGTCCTGATCAAGCCCGGGGGCAGCCTGAGCCTGCGCGCCTACGGCGGCACGATCACCGTCAAGTCGCCGCCGGGCGCCTCGATCCAGTTCACGATCGCCCGCGCATTCGTGACGCTTCCCTATCGCGCCTCGATCGCGAGCACGAAGCCCCGACGCCTGGCATACGTGGAGCTGTTCATGACCGGCGGCGACTTCTCGCGCTGCAATGCCGCATCCTCGCGGGGAACGCGCGGCAAGGCGCATCCGCTGGTCGTACGCAGCATGTCTCAGACAGCCCGTGGACGCTTCCGGGTCGCGGGCCGGTATGCCAGGGCGACGGTGAAGAACGCGTCGTGGCTGGTGCAGGACCGCTGCGACGGGACGCTCGTAAAGGTCACCAGCGGAAGCGTTCGCGTCTATGACGCGGTCAGGAAGATCGTCGTGTTCGTCAGGGCCGGTCACAGCTACATGGCTCACGCGCCGAGCGGCGCGTCTGTGAAGACGGGGGCGGGCCGCTGATGACCGGAGTCCGCCTCACCTACCGCGTCCGGCGGCGTGTCGACGCCTTCGTGCAGAGCGTGCGCTCTAGATGAGTAGTGCCACGGCGTCACGCGGTGTAGCAGGCGAGAGAGCGGCTGGGGCGGCCGAGTTGGTGGTTGAGTGCGATGCCGGCGGCGAGTGCTGCGAAGCGGCTGGCGAGGCGAACGCGGAGGTTCTCCAGGGTGCGGGCGCCGTGGCGCTCGAGCGTGAGGATGTCCTTGCAGGTCCAGAAGATCGACTCGATGCGTTGGCGTATCGGCGCGAGGTGCGGTCCGTGCCCGGGCTCGTCCTTGCGCCGAGGACGCATGATGGTCGCGTCGAGGGTGGCGAGTTCGGCTTCGAAGTCCTTGCCACGGAAGTTCTTATCGCCGATCAGGATCAGCGTCTGACCGGGCGCTCGCTCACAGCGCGTGACCAGTTGCAGGCACACGAGCTTCTCGTCGATCTTTGGCGAGGTCAGCGCCAGCGCTCTGGGGGTACCGTCCAACGCGAACAGGGCGTGCAGGCGGAAACCCCAGAAGTGGCGGCTGTGACTGGCGCAATAACCGTAGTCGGCGGCGTTTGCGAGCGCGTCCCCGAGACTGGAATGCCCGCCACGCTTGACGGTCTCACGGCTGCGAGCGCACTCCACCGGTGTGGAGTCGACCAGCAGGAGGTCGTCATAGAAACCGGGGCTGTGCTGCGCGAACTCCCGGATCAACGCCTCGATCGTCGCGGACAAGCGCAGCCTGCGCTTGTGGAAGGCGGTCCGCTCGGGCAAGCGGGGGAACAGGTGGCCAAGCTGACGACGAGCGGCCCGCAGGAACCGAGCGTCGGATGGCATCCCCATCATTGCCTGGGCGATACACAGCGTGACGACCTCCCCATCGGAGATCCTTCTTCTGGCGTTTTCTGCCCGTTCGGGCAGGAAATCGTCCACCGTGCAGTAAACAGCGATAAGCAGCAGATCGAGGTCGGCGTCCATCGTGGCCCTCCCAAGAGTCGACGGTCGGTATTGAGCACCGCCGACTTCGATCTGTCTGCCTACAACCCCTTCCCCAACCACAGAACCACGGCGTCAGCCGTGGCACTACTCATCTAGGTCGACGATGCGTGCATGGGTCTTCCGAACGACGCTCTCGGCGCAGCTCGCGCTAGTTCTGGCCGGAGCTGCGCTCGCGTACTGGACGTCGACGGGAAGCGGCAAAGCGACCGCGAGCGTCGGGACGCTGAACTCTCCGCCACGGCCGGTCATCACATACACGAATGGCACGGCCACAGTCGAAGTGAAATGGACCGGCTCCACGCTCAGCGACGGCACCGCCGCCCAGGGCTATTACGTGACGCGCAACAACGGCTCGACTACATCCCCCGCGTGCGGCACGAGCCCGACGTCGCTGACGGCGTCGACGTCGTGCACCGACAGCTCGGTTCCCGACGGCGCCTACACCTACCAGGTGATCGCCGTCTGGAAAAGCTTCAGCGCGACGAGCAGCGCGAGCGAATCGGTCACCGTCGTGCTCGGTGGCGGGGCCCTGACCAACCCGACCTGGACGACTTCGAAGTCCTTGGCGGGGGCTACCGGGGCGACTTACACCTACGGCTTCACGACCGCGACCGGCGCCGCGCTGACCTCGGTGACGATCAGCGTGCCGTCCGGGACCGCCGGCACACCCGCGCTCGGCACGGTCACAGGCGTCCCCAGTGGGGGAACCGTTTCGCTGGCGGGCAACACACTCACCTACACATTCGCATCGAAATGGGTCAACGCCGGCGCTGCGTCCTCGATCCAGATCACCGGGCTGACCAACACCCCCAACGTCAACAGCTACACCTCGCTGATCACCACCAAGGCCGCCGCCGTGGCGATCGACAACGGAATCACAGCCGCTGTCGCGTTCACCGGCGGGACCCTCTCGAATCCGATCTGGACGACTTCGAAGTCTCTGGCGGGAGCGACCGGAGCGACCTACACCTACAGCTTCACCACGGCGACCGCCGCCGCGCTGACCTCGGTGACGATGAGCGTGCCACCCGGCACCGCAGGCACCCCCGCGGTGGGCACAGTCTCCGGCGTCGCCGCGGGGGGGACAGTGTCGCTGTCCAACAACACGCTCACCTACACGTTCGCCAAAACGGAAATCGCCGCCTCGACCGCCGCCTCGATCCAGATCACCGGGTTGACGAATACGACCAACGTCAGCAGTTACACCTCGCAGATCACGACATATAACGCCACCGTGCCGATCGACAACGGCGCCACCGCCGCTGTCGCGTTCACCGGGGGCACCCTCTCGAGCCCGATCTGGACGACCTCGAAGTCCCTGGCGGGAGCGACCGCCGCGACCTACACCTACAGCTTCAAAACGGCCACCGCAGCCGAAATCAAGTCGGTGACTATGACGGTCCCGCCCGGAACGGCCGGCTCGCCTGCGGTCGGCACGATCTCTGGGGTCGGCGCCGGCACCGTCTCGCTTTCCGAAAACACCCTCACCTACACGGTCAGCTCCCCGGCGTGGGTCAACTCCGCCACCGCGGTCTCGATCCAAGTCACCGGGCTGACGAACACCTCGACCCCCGGCAGCTACACCTCGCAGATCGCGACCGACGGCACTAACGTCAGCGGCCCGAGCATCCCGCTAGACAGCGGCACCAGCGCCGCCGTCGCGTTCACCGGCGGCACCCTCTCCAACCCGATCTGGACGACCTCAAAGTCCCTGACCGGAGCAAGCGGAGCGACCTACACCTACAGCTTCACCACCGCGACCACCGCCTCGCTGACCTCGGTGACGATGACGGTGCCACCCGGCACCGCCGGCACCCCCGTGCTCGGCACGGTCAAAGGCGTCCCCGGCGGGGGAACGGTTTCGCTGGAAAGCAACACGCTCACCTACACGTTCGCCAAAACGGAAATCGCCGCCTCGACCGCGGTCTCGATCCAGATCACCGGGCTGACGAACACCTCGACCCCCGGCAGCTACACCTCGCAGATCACGACCAATGCCGGCGTCGCGCCGATCGACAATGCCTCCAGCGCCGCCGTCGCCTTCACCGCCGGCACCCTGACCAATCCGATCTGGACGGCCTCGAAGTCCGAATTGGGAGCGACCGCCGCGACCTACACCTACAGCTTCAAAACGGCCACCGCAGCCGAAATCAAGTCGGTGACTATGACGGTCCCGCCCGGTACGGCCGGCTCGCCTGCGGTCGGCACGATCTCTGGGGTCGGCGCCGGCACCGTCTCGCTTTCCGAAAATACCCTTACCTACACGGTCAGCTCCCCGGCGTGGATCAACTCCGGCACCGCCGTCTCGATCCAGATCACCGGGCTGACGAACACTTCGACCATTGGCGGCTATACCTCGCAGATCGCGACCGACGGCAGCAGCGTCAGCGGCCCGAGCATCCCGCTCGACAGCGGCACCACCCCCACCGTCATTTTCGGCGACACGACCCCGCCGAGCGGCTCGATCAGCTACACGAACGGCTACAACAACACCGGCACCGTCGCGGTCACCTTCAGCGCGACCGACAAAGGCTCGGGCGTCGATACCGCTTCCGGCCGGCTCAAACGCGCCTCGGCGACGCTCACCGGCGGCACATGCGGCAGCTTCGGCGCGTTCGCAAACGTCGGCCCGGAAGGCGTCGGCTCCCTCTACAACGATTCCTCCGTCGCCACCAACACCTGCTACAAGTACGAGTACGTCGTCCCCGACAGCTACGGTCTCCAAGGGACGATCACATCGGCAAACATCGTGGAGGTCGACACGACCGCGCCGTCCGGCGGCTCGGTAAGCGTTCCCGCCTACGCGAAAACCACTTTGGTCGCGGTCACCTTCAGCGCTGGAACCGACGGTGGCTCTGGCATCAACGCCGCTTCCGGCCAGCTCAAGCGCGCCACGGGGGCCTACACCGAATCGACCGATAGCTGCGGCAGCTTCGGCCTTTTCGCGAACGTCGGCTCGACCGGCGAAATCTCGCCTTATACAAATACTGGCCTCTCGGCCGGCAACTGCTACGAGTACGAGTACGTCGTTTCCGACAACGCCGGCAACTCCACCGCATACGGGCCCAGCACGCCGGTCAAGGTCGACACGACCGCGCCCACCGCCCCAACGGCAACCTACGTCGATGAATCTAACAACAAAGCCGACAAGATCAAAGGGACCACCGATGCGAATGCGACCATCACGGCTGTTGAGACGCTTCCCAAAGAAAAAACGTTCTCGATTAAGGCTGAAAGCAACGGGAGCTACAGCCTCGAAGTAGAAGCCATCAAAGGGAGCGCGAAAGAAACTCAGGTGAGCTATTCGGTGACGGCGACCGATGCCGCAGGCAACCAGAGCACAGCCACTCCTGTCAGCCTCATCGACAAAAAATAGCGAAGCGATGAGCGATCCCACACAAATCGAGCCAAAGTTCATGTCCTTTCAATCCCCCTCCGAACCTCCCCAGCCGACTCGACCGCCGTGCCGGTCGCACATAGACTTGACTCCGCGGGCAGCGACCCGCGATTATCGCGCGCTCATACGTCGTTCATACGCGACCGTTGGGCTTCTCACACCCACAACCGCGAGAGTGGGCACGTGAGCGGCGCGCAGGACATCGACACCGACCAGCGACCGCGCATCGCCGAGCGGCGTGTCGGGCGCGTGCTGATCGAGCAGCCCAACGAGGACGTTCGCGAGCTGCTCGCCGAGCACTGCCGGCGCCTGGGCCTGGAGCCGCTGATCGCCGGGGCCAACGGGAATGGCCACCTGCCGGACGTCGACTTGATCGTGGCCGAACCAGCCAGCGCCGGCGCACAGCGCCTGCTGGCGACCCACCACGAGCGGCGCAGCGCCACGCCGATCGTGTTCGTCAGCATCTACCCGCCGGTCAACGGCCTGCTCAGCTCGCCGGCCGTCGCCTACCTGGTGATGCCCTGCTCGCGCGAGCGCTTCGAGCGGGCCGTGGCTAACGCGCTTGCAAATGAGCCGCAACCGCCGGTAGGCGCCGCGCCCCTCGCATCACGGCTGTCCGCCTGGCTCGCCGAGCCAGACAGCGACGCGGCGCCCGGGGTCCGCTAGAGCAGGCTGCGTGCCGTCTCGCGCAGCCGCGCCGTCGTGAACGGCTTGGCGAGGTAACCGTCCGCTCCGGCCGCCGATGCCTGCTCGGGCTGTGTCCCGTCGACGCTCGCCGTCAGGATGAGAACCGCGATCGAGCTGGTCCGCGGGTCGCCCTTCAGGCGGCGGGTGACCTCCAAGCCGTCGAGGTTCGGCATGCGCACGTCGAGGAGCGCCAGCTGGGGCAGCCGCGCGCGCGCCATCTCGAGCGCGGTGCGACCATCGCGCGCCCTGCAGGTGCGCCAACCGATCGCCTCGATGCAGTCGACGATCAGCTCGAGAATGTCGCTGTCGTCCTCGGCGATCAGCACCAGCGGAGGGTCGGGTGAGCGCATCCGCCTATACCGACAGCGCCGAGCGCTCCTCGCCCGGTCCTATCGACGGATCGTCCGCCGGCAGCGAGACGCGCACGGTCGTACCCGCATCAGCGTCGCTCTCCAGCTCCACGGTCCCGCCGTGTGCCTCGACGATCGCCTTGACGATCGTCAGCCCCAGGCCGGTGCCGGGGATAGCGGCCGCCGTTGCGTTGGAGGAGCGGAAGAAGCGCTCGAACAGGCGCATCTGCTCGGATTGGGGTATGCCGATGCCGTTGTCGGCCACCGTGATGCTGCAGCGGCCATCGGCGACGTCCGCATACACCTGGACGAGGCCGTGCTCGGCCGTGAACTTCACGGCGTTGGAGATCAGGTTGTCGAGCGCCTGGCCGAGGCGGACCGGATCGCCCAAGATCGGCCGGGCGTCGCCGGACTGGAAGCGCAGGTCGATCCGCTTGCCGTCGGCGGCCGGCCGCGCCGACTCGACGGCGGCCCTGGCCAGCTCGATCGGATCGAGTGCGGCACGCTCGATCTCGAAGCTCCCCGCCTGGATCTGAGCGACGAACAGCAGGTCGTTGACGAGGTCCAGGAGCCTGTTGGCGTTGCGCGTGACCACGTCCAGGTAGCGAGCCTGCTTGGGGTCGGGGTGCTCGAGGCTCTCTCGCAGGAGGTCCAGGTAGCCGAGGACCGACGTCAGCGGCGTGCGCAGCTCGTGCGAGACCGACGCTGTGAAGCTGTAGCGCAGCCGCTCCAGCGTGCGCTCCTCCGTGGTCTCGTGCAACGTCCAGATGCGCCCGAGATACTCACCGTCAGCGGTCTTGATCGGCGCCACGAAGCCCAGGAAGCTGCGCCCGAGCCCGGCGAGCTCGAACTCGTGGGACATGCGCTCGTCGGGGCTCGAGACGATGCGCTCGATCGTCTCTGGGTCGGCAAGCCGGCCCAGATGCTCTCCCAGCGCACGCAGGCGCTCGCCCGCCGTGCCCTCGGTCGGCAGCTGGAGCTCCCGCCACAACCGGCGCAATCTCGTGTTGACCAGCAGGATGTTGCCCTCGCGGTCGGTCAGGCACATACCGTCCAGCGCGGCGTCGATCAGGCCGAAGGCGAGCCGTGCCTGGCGCTCGCGCGTGTGCTCGGCCTCGCGCTGGGCGGTTATGTCGTAGAGGAACCCCCGCCGCCGCCGCTTGCCCTCGTACTCGATCGGCTCCGAGGCGTCGCGCACCCAGACAGTGCTCCCGTCGGGACGCTGGAGGCGATAGACGGTCGACAGCTGCGCGCCGCCTTTTTGCGCCCGGGCGAGCTCGTCGAGCACGCGCTCGCGATCCTCGGGGTGCAGCGCTCGCTCGAGCATCCCCTCGCCCAGCCACTGTGCCTGCGTGTAGCCGGTGATCGGCTCGACCATGGAGTCGACGTGCAGCACGCTGTCGCCCTTAGGCTCGCGCACATACATCGCCCGCTCGCGAGGCTGCGCAGACGCTCTTGCCTGCGCTACCTCCACCGTGGCGGTAGCGGCCCGATCCCTTCTCCTTCGGGGGAGAGCGAGTGCTTTGGTCCGTGAAGCGGCCTTGCCGCGCAACCAAGCCATTCGTGCGCGAGCATAACGCCGCTTGCGGCTGCGTTCATTCCCACACGCGCCGGTCGGGATCCGTATCGATACGTCGGCGATCGGCCACCGGCTCCGCGATGCGCGGGTGTGCGCCATCGCGTGGGTCGTTCACGTAGTGAAGCGCGCGGTCAGGGCCTTCTCCTCCCACGCTGGACTCACGGTGTCCGCGGAGCTTGGCCTCGCCGGCGAACAGGCAAGCTCGCAGTCCCAGCTCGAGCATCAGCGTGTCGTCGCGGTCGCGCAGCGATCGTCCGGTGAGCTTTTCGATCTGCTCCAGCTGCGCGGCGAGCGTGTGGCGGTGGATGAACAGGCGCCGCGCCGTGGCGGCGAGTACGCCCCGCTCCTCCAGGTAGGCGGACAGGCTCGCGACGAGCTGGGTCCCGTGCTCGGCGTCATGGGCGAACAGTGGCTGCACGGTCGCAAGCCAGCTGTCGTGCGCCAGCGTTGGGTCGCGAAGCAGGATCAGCGTCGGCAGCGCTTCGCTGTAGGTGACGACCCCCGAATGTACGCGCGTCGCACGGGCCGCCTCCAGCGCGCGCTGCGCCTGGAGGTAGCTGACCGCGATACCCCCGAGGCCCTGCTCGGCGCGACCGAGGCCGACGAGCAGCTGAGAGCCGCTCGGGAGGTCCAACGGGCCGACAGCGCTCTCGATGGCCGCCTTGAGGCGAGCTTCGGAGACCTCGCCCTCAAAAGGCAGGATCGCCACCACGCTGCTCTCGAGCACTCCGGCGAGACGGCGGCGGCGAACCTGCACCAGGGGCTCCGCGCAGGTCAACGCCAGCGAGCGCACGGCGTCCGGTATCTCGTGCAATATCCGCTCGGCGCGATCGCTGACCCCCGGCTCCAGAAGCTCGAGACCGTCGATCGTGAACACGGCGACGACATGGTCATCGCCCAGCTGATAGCCCATGCGCTGCGTACTCTTGAGAAGCGTGTCGGGGCTGTGCTCCTCGGTTCCGAGCAACTGCTCTATCACGTCGCGGCGCATCGACTCCGCGCTGTTGGCGAGCTCGCGCTCGCGGCGCAAGAACGCATCCGTCACCTCGCCGGTCAGAGTCTCGCGCAGGCGCATCACGGCGACGCTCATCTCGATGGCGGCGCGCGCGCTCACCGCCTCCTCGCTCGTGTGCGCGAGGAGCTCCTCGACCAGATGGCGCCAGGTCACGCGCATGCAAACGCTCCACGCGCCCAGCAACGCGTGCAACGGCGTGCCTTCGCTCGCCTGGTCTTCAGCTCGCCGGCGCAGCAGAGCGAGCGTCTCCTCGTCGGTCCTGGATCGTCCGCCCGCAGCTCGTACCAGCAGCAGCGCCATCGTCCGGAAGAGCGGCCGCACGTCGGCGACCATCCGATCGGGGTCCAGCGCGGCGTACTCGGGGACCTGCTCGCGGGTCTCCTCCATGAGCACGTCGAGCAGGCTCTCCACGCGTGTCAATGTGGCGCTCGCGGCGCGGCTGCGCAGAGCCGGCACCGTCCGGGCGTATGACTTCGCGCCGGCCGTAGTGCTAGCCGTCATTGTTGAGCCCCTTCTCCATCGCGAACGTCCTCGCGCGCAGACCGAGATCGAGCATGAACAGGTCGTTGCGGTCTTGCAGCGAGCGCCCAGTCAACTGTTCGATCCGTTCCAGGCGGGGCGCGAGGGTGTGGCGGTGAACGAACAGGCGCTTTGCCGTGGCCGACAGCGCCCCCCGCTCTTCGAGGTAGACAGCCAGCGTGGCGACGAGCTGCGTCCCCTGCTCGGCGTCGTGAGCGAACAGCGGCTCCACCGTCGTGCGCCAGCTGTCCTTGGCGAGAGTCGGGTCCTCGAGCAGCAGCAGGCTGGGCAGCATGTCGGCGTATGCGACGACCCCGCTGTGCATGCCCGTTGCGTGCGCTCCCTCCAGGGTGCGCAACGCCTGGCGATAGCTGATCGCGATGCCGCGCAGCCCCGGTTCGACGCGGCCCAAGCCGGCGAGCAGGTGGCATCCCCGCGGGACCTGCAGCGGACCGATCGAGGACTCGATCGTCTCGCCGATCGTGTGTTCGTCCTCGGGCGCAGCGGGGAACACGGCCACCACCGAATCGTTGCGTTGCTGCACAAGCGGCATGCCGGCTCCGACGATCACGAAGGAGACCGCGTCGTTGAGTCGGCGCAGAATGTTCTGGATCTCGCCGTTGACCGGTGACGCGTCGACGCCCGGTCCATCGACGGTGACGACGGCCACCGCATGGCGCTCGCCGAGTCGGTAGCCAAGTCGTCCGGCGAGCGCCCGCAGCTCCTCCGGATCCTCGCTCGTGCCACTCAGCAGGTCCTCGAACAGCCCGCGGCGGGCCTTCTCGCCGGTGTCCGAGTGCATACGTTCGGCGTCGAGGTAGGCGTCCATCTCCTCGCGGCGCAACTGCGCTGAGGAGTCGAGCAGCCTGCTGGACAGCTCAATCGCAAGTCTGTACGCGGTGCTTGGATCGCTCTCGGCAATCTGGGAAAGCTCCTCGGCTATGAAGTCCCACACGATCCTCATCTTGATGTCCCTGGAGCGCAGCATCGCCCACAGGGGAAACCCGCGAACGGCACGACGGCGCGCCGTACGGCGCACGGGTTCGATCAGCGTCTCGTCGTACGCCTGGCCGAGAACGGCACGCAGGCTCAGCAGCACGAGCGCGGTGAGGCGCGCCTGCTCCTCGGCGCGTAGCGCCGGTTCGTCGAGCGCCGCGTAGCTGGGGATCGCGACCATGAGCCGGCGCAGGATCGCCTCCAGCAGCTCGTCCAGTCGCTTCGCCACGCGGTCGATGACCTTGGCTCCCGGAGGTGCGCTCGTCCCGCTGATGTTCGATCCGGACGGCTTTAGACCGAGGCTCTGCTCAGATTCAGCGGCGCCCCGGTTAGGGGGGGCGACGTCGAGGAGATCGTTTCCCATTCCGCTCATATATCGGCGGGAACGCTAGCTGGAGTTGAGGATTGCAACCTCGTTCGCGGCGCCCCTTCGCCACATTGTCCTCCCGGAGCCGCGATTCCTATCCATGCTGTCGTGGAAGCGCTGTGAGGGGCGCTCTAGCTTGCAGTCTGCAAGGAAGCGATGTCCAACTCTGTGCTTGGTACAGGGGCGGCTCGCAGTCAATTGGTCAAGGACGACCCAAGAGCCATGCCCCCCGCCACAGTGGAGATTGAAGGACCGCCGGTCGCGAAGCCGCGGCGGGCGGTCCTTCGTCCTTCTCGCCTTCGCCCCTCGGGGCCGCTGAGCCCGCTGGTGGCTCCGCCGCCGATGCCGCTCGACGAGACGGTCCACGAGCGGCGCAAGCGCACCGCCGGCCCCGCAACCTTCGGCGCCGGCACGGTGACGATAAGGCGCAATGGGCAGTCTGGCGCGCAAGCCGCTGAGACGGAGCCTGTCGAGCTCAAACAGGTGGCTTCGCGCGTGGGGCTCGCCGCGCCGACCTCGCAGCGCGCAGAGCTGCTCTCGCGCGCCCCGTTCAAACAGCCGAGCGGATCCCGCGCGACTTCAGTCCGGAGCGCTCATGCTGTGCTCAGCGCACGCGCGCTCCCCTCGATCGGGGGGGCGGTATCGGCGAGCGGCTTCGGCATTCCGGCGATCCGCCCCAGGGTCGCACGCTCCGCCGCCGGGCTCGAGGCCGTCACGCAAGTGGCCGGCATTCCGCGCCTGCGCCGGCGACTCTGGTTGCGCGAGCGCCCGTTTCACAGCGGCTGGCGCTGCGTGACGATCGGCCTGCTCTCGGTCCTCGCGCTCGGGCTGCTTGTCGCGTATCTGACGATCCAGGCGCCCGGAAGCGGTTGTGGGCGCGGCTGCGCCCCCGATGCGACGCTGACGCTCTTCTACGGCGCGATCACGGCGACGACGATTCTCATAACGATCTACTTCCTCGCGCTGTACGCGATCGGCCTGATGCGCTCGCGCCGTCCCGTGCGACGCGTGGCGAGCGAGACCGACGCCCCACTGTACGTGCTCGTCACGCCCGCCCACAACGAGGCGCTCGTGATCGCCGAGACCGTGCGCTGCATGCTGCGGCTGCGCGGGCGCTTCCTCGTGATGGTCGTCAACGACGGCTCGAGCGACGGAACTGGAGAGATCGCGCGCGAGGCCGGCGAGGGCGACGAGCGCCTGATCGTGCTCGACCGCTCCGCCGAGGAAGCCGGCCAGGGCAAGGGCGAGGTTCTGAACGCGGCGTACCGCGAGATCCGCGGGATGGTAGACGGCGGCGATCCGCGCCTCGGGGGCGCCGGCGAGGAGGAGCTGATCCTCTGCATCGTCGACGCCGACGGCTGGCTCAGGGGCGATGCGCTGCAGGCGGTCGCTCCCTATTTCGACGATCCCGACGTGGCGGCGGTGCAGATCCCGGTGCGCATGTACAACGCGCGCCGGAGCTTCCTCGCCTGCATGCAGGACATCGAGTTCATCGGCTTCTCGGTCCTCATCCAGGGCGGCCGCGACCGGCTCGGCAGCGCGCTGCTCGGCGGCAACGGACAGTTCGTGCGCCTGTCGGCGTTGCGCACGCTCGGTCACGCCCCATGGACGCGGGCGCTCACAGAGGACCTCGACATCGGCCTGCGTCTCGCGCGCGCCGGCTGGATCAACCGCGTGTGCGTCGAGACGTGTGTGGCGCAGCAGGCGGTGACGCGCCCGCGAGCGCTGCTCCGCCAACGGACCCGCTGGGTCCAGGGTCACTACAGCTGCTGGTCGCATCTGCCCGCGCTGTGGCGCACGCCGGGCATCCGCCTGCTCACGCGACTGGACCTCTCACTGCACCTGGTGCTCGCCGGCACGATCCTGATCGTGACCGCTCAGGCGCTGATGGGCCTTGGCGGCTTCATCGGTCTGCTGCCGCTCGGCCGCATCCCGTTCGCGAGCCTGCTCGGCAGCGACATCGCCTACCGCGCCTGCGTGCTGGTCGCGGCCTGCGGCCCGCTGGGGATGCTCGGCGTCGCCTACCAGCGCGCTGCCGTGGACTACCAGGCCTCGCTTCGCCGGCGCCTGCCGTGGTGGTCGCTGCCCGGCGTGTTCCTGCTGTTCACCGTTTACGTCTACTTCTGGGGGCTGCCTAGCACGTTCCGTGCGTTTGCGCGTCTCATGCTGCGCCGCGGATCGTGGGCGAAGACCGCGCGCGAGCCGCTTTCGAACGATCGCGGCGGCTACGCGAGTGGGGCGGTGACCGCCTGATGAACATGTTCCGTATGGACTACCCGCCGTTCTCGATCGACCGGCGCAACCGCGCGGTGCGGCGGCGAAAGACGGTGATGGTCGTGTTCGGCACCCGTCCGGAGGCGATCAAGCTCGCGCCGGTCATCGAGCGCCTGCGCGAGAACGACGATCTCCGGGTGCTCACGATTCTCACGGGCCAGCACCGCGAGATCGTCCATCAGATGCTGCCCCTGCTCGGCATCGAGCCGACGCTCGATCTGGAGCTGATGCGCCCGAACCAGAACTTGTCGGAACTCGCCGGGCGCGCGCTGGGCGCGCTTGCGCCCGTGCTCACCGAGCATCAGCCCGACGCGGTCGTCGTCCAGGGCGACACCACCACCGCCTTCGTGGCCGGCATGGCGGCCTTCCACGAGCAGATCCCGGTCGCGCACGTCGAGGCCGGCCTTCGCACCGACGACCCTTTCAGCCCCTTCCCGGAGGAGGTCAACCGCCGCCTGATCTCGGTGCTCGCCCGCTGGCACTTCGCGCCGACGGCAGCCGCCGCCGCGAACCTGTTGCGCGAGCGCGTTCCGCTGCAGGACATAACCGTGAGCGGCAACACGTCCGTCGACGCCGTGCTCGCGATTGCACAGCAGCCCCCTGCAGCCGAGGTGCGCGATCGGATCCCCGAGCGTCGCGCCTGCACGCGCATCCTCGTGACGATGCACCGGCGCGAGACCCAGGGCGCCGAGCAGCGCGCGCTGTGCCGGATGCTCTCCGAGCTCGCCCATGAGCGCGACGTGGAAGTGCTCTTCCCCATGCACATGAACCCGCGCGTTCGCGAGAGCGTGCTGAGCGAGCTCTCGGATCACCCCTCCGTGCACCTGCTCGAGCCCGCGGACTACATCACGTTCGTGCACATGCTGCGCAGCTCGGACATCGTCGCGACCGACAGCGGCGGCGTCCAGGAGGAGGCGCCTGCGCTGGACATTCCGGTGCTCGTGATGCGCGACACGACCGAGCGCCCGGAGGGCGTGGAGGCGGGCTGCTCGCGGCTGTGCGGCACAGACCCTGAGAACGTCCGCGGGGCGATCGAGGAGCTCCTCGACGACAGCGATCTGTATGCGAGCATGGCCGCCGCGCCCAACCCCTACGGCGACGGCGCCGCCGCGGTGCGGATTGCCGACCGCCTCGCCGAAGACCTGCTGGCGGAGGATCTCGAGAGCGCGTCGCGTAGCGGAAACCCGGTGGCGCCGCTGCTTCGGGTGGCTTGAGAGGCCGTTGGACGATGCGTCATCGACGCTCAGCTTCCGCTGAGGCTCAGCACATGAAAGAGCGCTTCGGCGTCCTCGCTGTAGAGGCCGATCCTGCCCGCGAGATAGGCTCGCTGCATGTCGTCGATGCTCGCGAGCAACTTGCCGTCGGCGGACACATCGAGGCGTGCCCCACGCTGCGTGACCGCGACTGTGTAGCTGCGGCCCGGCGCGAAGCGCGGGTCGGAGCCGGTCGCGAGAAACCGCTGGGCGCCGGGATAGGCCGGATCCTCCTTGCCGATCTCCCAGCCGTTGGGCTTGAGCGCCACGTAGTAGAAATGGACTTTGTCGGTGAAGTCCCACAGGACCCATCCGACCTCCCACGGATTCGGCGCGGGAGAGCGCAATCGGCGCAGCGTGCGTACGGCCACGCGCAGTCGGACATCCCTGTAGCCGCGAGTGGAGATCGTGAGCGCGGCGAACGTCTGCCGCGCGATGCGCGCTCTCCCCGCGGGCCTCACGAGCCACGAGCTGGGATTCGGGTGCTCGAGCGTTCCGTACACCTGCACCCAGTCCTTGGCGGGCGTGCCGCAGGCGGCGAGCGATGCGCCGAGCGTGAGCGCGCCGGTCACCGCGAGCAAACGAACGACGCGAGCTCGCTCGCGCGGCTGACGCGCCGGGCGGCCGGGGAGCGATCCATGAGCCGGGCGGCCGGCGAGCGGGCGACGCGACCGGTGATTGTAAGGCGAGCGACACACCGGCGAGAGCTTAGGACTCCGCTCGCGGCCTCGCTCGCCGTCGTGCTCGCCGGCGTTGCGCTGCTCGCAACCCCCGGAGCGGCCCAGGCGGCCTGCATCACGCGCCTACCGGTCAGCTACACGCTGAAGAGTCGCTTTGCGCAGGCGTACGGGCGGGTGATCGCGATCGCAGTCTCGAGCCGGGTCCCGGCGATCCGGAACCTGCGCCTCACGCTGTACACGTTCGCCGGGGATCTGCTCGGCAGAGGCTATCGGCGTGTTCTTTCGGGCAACGGCGCCGTGCGTGTGAAGCTGCGATTCGGGCTTCAGCCCGGCGCTTACACGCTCTACGCCCAAGGCGAACCCAACGCCGATCCGTCGTGCGGGGCCAAGCACGCGAGCTCCGTCATCCGCTTCGTCGGGTGCACCACGAGCCTGCCGGTCAGATTCCCCATGCCTCCGGGCGGCCCCGCCGCCGACTATGGCGGCTACCTGTCGTTCGCCATAGCCTCGCGGGGGCCGTTGATGCGCGCGTTGAACGTGAGCGTAAGCAGCTTCGCCGGCGAAGCGTTCGGCACGACGAGCGTCGCCGAGCTGTTCGGCTCTGTGACTGTCAACGTCCCGCTTGCGCAGGCGCTCCGTCCCGGCGACTACACGATCAAGGTCGAAGGCTGGATCGCGTCCCAACCGCGCTCCTGCGGCCCCAAGCACGCCGAACAGGCGCTCTCCTTCGCATAAGAGCAATGACTCGAGAGTTCGACACCACCCCTCCCCAGAGCGACCCTGTGAGCCGCGCCGCGCACCCCTACGGCGACGTAGGCGAGCAGCTCGAGGCGGAGCTCACGTCGCTCAACCGGCGTCTGCGCGAGATGACGGCCGACCTCACGAGGCTCGGCGCTCCGCACGCGCCGGCGGTCGCCCAACGGCCCGCCGGCGCCAACGGGCCTCTCGCACCTCACGCCGCCGGGCTCGGAGCGGCCGCGGGTCATGAGGCGTCGGCCGGCGCCGAGCTCCGAGCGCAGGAGCGGGCCAGGGAGATCGTCGAAGCGGCGCAGCGGACGGCCGATGAGATCATCCGCGGCGCGCAGGAGCAGGCGACTCGCGCTCACGCTCAGATCGCAAGCCTGCACGCGGCGCTGCGGGATGCCGAGCGCCAGGCTGCTCTCGCGCCTCGTCAGGCGCTCGGAGAGCTGGTCTCGGTTGGGGAGCAGCTGCTCTCTTGCGCCGGCCGCGTCCTCGCGAGCATAGAAAGCTATGCGCGCTCGGCGCCCGCAACCGGAGAGGATCGTCTCTCCCCTGGGGTGCTCGACGTGCGCGCGCCCAGTCATTCGAGCACGACGCCGATACCGTTCGCACGTCGGGGTCGGGCCGTGTTGATAGACGAGTACGAAGGCGCCGCCCAGCCGCTCGCGCCGGACGAGGATCTCGCGCCCGCCGGCCTCGCTCGCCCCGGTGTCTACACGTCCGGAAGCCCGCGGAGCGCCCACCGGATGCCCGCCGGCTCGTCCGAGCCCGTCGGCTCGCTCGAGCCCGCCGTCCCTGTCGTTCACCGGGAGACGGTGACGCTCACCGCCGGCCCCCTGCCGGACGTCGCCGACGCGGCGGTGCTGGAGCGAGCCGTCGGGCGCATACCAGCGGTCGCTCACTCCCGCGTCAAGCGCTTCGTCGACGGCCGCGTCTCGATCGAGCTGGGCTTGACAGGAGCGACGGTCTTGACCGAGGAGTTGCGACGCGTCATGCCCTACCCGTTCGAGGTGCTTGCGGTGGCGCCGTCTGAGATAGACGTGGCGATCACCGCCGGCTCCCGGCAAGACATCGACCATGAGCCGCTCCGTCCCGAGTCTTCGGGTGAGTGACGGGCAAGCCATGAGACCCGACCGCCAAGTACACGCGCTGGATATCGCGTTCGTCGTGCTGATCGTGCTGATCGGTTTTCTGACGTTCTTCGTCGGCTTCCTGGTCGCGCCGCTGATCGTGATGGCGCTCGCCTACGTGGCGTTGCTCATTGTCGATCGTCGCCATCACGGCGCCCGCTCCAAGCCCGAGGACCAGCCGTGACGCAGGCAGTGGACAGGAGCATCCAGCTGGCGCGCGAACGCGCGAGGCAGGCGGGGCTGCCGTTCGTGGCGCTCGAGTCGCGGGCCGAGGGGACGGACCCGGTGCACCCCGTCGACTTCATGGCTGCGCGCATGCTCTCGGAGGGCGTCTGTCGCCAGTTCCACGTGTTGCCGATCGCATGCTCGGACGACGTTCTCACGGTTGCCGCCGCTGAGCCGTTCGACGAGCTGGCGCGCAGCGTCGCGCCCGCTCTGAGCGGCAAGTCCGTGCGCTGGGTCGTCGCGAGCGGCGAGGAGATCGCGCGGGCGATCGAGCGCTCCTTCGGGGCGCCTGCGGTCGCGCAGGAGGCGCCCGACGCGGATCTGCCGCCGGAGGACGAGGACGCGGCGCGGGAGCGGCCGCCGTTCGCGCGCCTGCGGCTGGGCGAGCTGCTGGTGATGCGCGGGATCGTCACGGAGGAGCAGATCGAGCAGCGGCTGGCCGAGCAGCGCCGGACGGGCGATCGCCTGGGCGAGCTGCTCGTGCACGACGGGCTGATCGATGAGCAGGAGCTGCTCGACGTCGTCGCCGATCAGCTCGAGCTGCCGCGGGTGGAGCTTTCGAGCCTCGACCCGAACGCGCTGCCGCTCGAGCAGATACCGGAGCCGGTCTCGCGCCTGCTGAGAGTGGTGCCGATCGGGCTCGACGAGCGGACGCTGTACCTCGCCGCCTCGGATCTGCTCGACGAGCACGCGCTGGCGACGCTGCGCGAGCACACCGACCGGGACCTGCGAATCTTCCTCGCCGAGGCGAATGCGATCGACGAGCTGCTCCAGCGCGCGCACCGCGAGGCCTACAGCAACACTGCCACGCTAGAGCTGCTCGAGCGATACCCGGAGGAGTGCGCCAACCGGGTGCTATCGAGCGCACAGCGGACGGTGCTCTTGACGGTCTCGCTGCTGTTCATAGCGGCCTTGATCGGGGCCCCGATCCCGACGCTGATCGCGACGATCGCGATCTCGACCGCCTGGTACATGCTGGCCTCGCTCTACAAGCTCAAGCTGACCTACTCGGCGCTGGGCCACGAGTACGAGGTCGACATCACAGACATCGAGCTCGCCGAGCTGGACGAGCGCCAGCTGCCCGTCTACTCGATCCTCGTGCCCCTCTACAGAGAGGCAGGGGTCGTACCGCGCCTCGTGGACGGCATCAACGGGATCGACTATCCCAAGACCAAGCTCGACGTGCGGCTGCTCTGCGAGGAGGATGACGGTGAGACGATCGACGCGATCCGCGCGCTGTCGCTGCCGCCGCACTTCAAGCTCGTCGTGGTGCCTCAGTCGACGCCGAAGACCAAGCCCAAGGCGTGCAACTACGGCCTGCTGCAGGCAGAGGGCGAGATCGTCGTGATCTACGACGCCGAGGACCGTCCCGACCCCGATCAGCTCAAGAAGGCCGTGCTCGCCTTCCAGAAGGCCGATCCCCGCGTGACGTGCGTGCA
Source organism: uncultured Solirubrobacterales bacterium (assembly GCA_963714635.1). Lineage (GTDB taxonomy): Bacteria > Actinomycetota > Thermoleophilia > Solirubrobacterales > Solirubrobacteraceae > Palsa-744. The sequence goes on from CAVQPM010000005.1 coordinate 120,969, forward strand.
GGCGAAGCTCAACTACTTCAACCAGGGCCAGAACCTGCTGACGCGCTGGTTCGCCGCCGAGTACTCGCTCTGGTTCGATCTCCTGCTCCCCGGCCTCGACGCCGAAAAGGCGCCGATCCCGCTCGGCGGCACCTCCAACCACTTCATCACCGAGCGGCTCGTGAGCTCGGCGGCTGGGACCCGTTCAACGTCACCGAGGACGCCGACCTCGGCATCCGCCTGCACAAGGCCGGCTACCAGACGGCGATCATCGACTCGACCACGCTCGAGGAGGCCAACTCGCAAGCTGCCGAACTGGATCCGCCAGCGCTCGCGCTGGATCAAGGGCTACATCCAGACGTGGCTCGTGCACATGCGCCACCCGCTGCGGCTGCTGCGCCAGCTCGGCTTCAGGGGCTTTCTCTCCTTCCAGCTGATGGTCGGTGGGACGTTCGTCGTGTTCCTGTTGAACCCGATCTTCTGGCTCTTGACGACGGTGTTCTTCCTCACCGAGATAGGCGTCATCCAGCAGCTGTTTCCCAGCTTCATCTTCTACCTGGCGGCGACCGAGCTGTTCATCGGCAATTTCGTCTTCCTGTACGTGAACCTCGCCGGGCTGATGCAGCGCGGCTACTTCGATCTGATCAAGTACGCGCTCCTCATACCCATCTACTGGGGACTGATGTCGATCGGCGCGTGGCGCGGGTTGATCCAGCTTTTCACCAATCCCTTCTACTGGGAGAAGACCGAACACGGTCTCGACATCGCCCCCCGACCCTCGCAGCTCGCGCGCTAGCCATGTCCACAGTTCTTGCGCCTCCATCACCCGCGCGAGAGGGCGCGATCGCCCCCGCGGAGAGCTCCGTAGAGCAGACCACCACCCTGCGCCAGGGCCCTCCCGCGCCGCCACCGAAGGCGGGCGGGCGGCTGGAGTCGCTCTGCCTCTTCCTGCTCTTCGCAGGCGCATATGCGGCGATCGGCTATCAGGTGATGATCGTCCAGCACGTGGTCGTGTTCGACGCGCTGGACCGCCTGGCGCGGGCATACCTGGTGTGGCACGACGCGCCGCCCAAGCTCGCGGTGATCGGCTTCGACCTGCCGCCGATCCCAACGCTGCTCCTGCTGCCGGTGACGCTCGTGGGGCCGGTGGCGAGCTCGCTGGTCGGGCTCCAGCTCTGGAGCGCGGCCTTCGCGGGGGGAGTCATCGTGTTGCTCAATCACCTGCTCACGCGCTGCAGGATGCCCCGCGCGATGCGCTATCCGGCGCTGCTGCTGTTCGGCGCGAATCCGCTGTTCGCCTTCTACGCGTCCAACGGCATGCCGGACATGGTGTACCTCTTCTTCCTCACCGGGACGCTGTACGCGCTGCTGTCGTGGGTGATGACGCGCGCCACGCGCTTTCTCGTGCTTGCGGGCGTGGCGCTCTCCATCTGCGCGCTGACGCGCTACGAGTTCATCATCTGGGCGCTGCCCCTCACTCTGATGGTCGGCGCGACCCTGGTCCGCCGGCGCGCCCAGCGCAGCGAGATCGAGGGGACCACGATCGTCTTTGCGGTGCCTGTCTGCTACGCGCTCGCGCTGTGGAGCCTCTTCAGCGGCTTGATCGTCAACAAACCGTTCGGCTGGGTCGGCGACGGCAGCGCAACGCTCGCCGTCAACTCCGACCAGGTTGCGAGCTCGGCCGGCGCTTCCGTCCACTCGGTCATCGCCCATCTCGCCGAAGTGCTCACCACCACGGCTCCGCTCGCGATCGCGGTGCTGCCGCTGTTGACCTTGGTCTTCCTCGGGCGCCGCGAGGAGACCTCGCTATGGCTGGCCGGGCTGATAGCCCTTGCGATCGCCGTCATCGGCGCCGGCGCGCTGCTGGCGGGCGATGTCAGCGTGCTCACGCTGAACGACGGTCTCGCGATAGGTCTGGTCGCGTTCATGGGCGCCGCGTGGATGTACCGCTCCTCGAACGGCGCGAGCACGCCGATCTGGCTGATCACGATCGCGCTGCTCGCGGCAACGCTGCCCCTTGCGTGGCAGAGCATGCAGAGCTACCCCTTCCAGAATGAGGCCCAGGCGTTCGTTCGTGCTCTGAAGACCGGCTCAGACCAGGAGGGCTCGAGCTCGATCGGCGGCTACCACGTGGGCATCGCCCCGGAGTTGCAGATGGCCGGGTTCATCGACCGTGACGTCCTCGGCGAGCACGCGATCCTGACCGACAATGCCCAGACATACGCGGTGATCCTGCTGAGTGGCCACCCACAGCTGTTCTTCGATCGGGTGCAGCGCGGCGACAGCGTTTGGGGCGCTGTGGCAAGGCGGCCCTACGGCCGTGTCTCGTACATGCTGATATCCACTCAGGCCAAGCACGACCTGCTGCGCGAGCTCTATCCGAGCGCCGCAAGCGGCTCCGACCCGACCTTCCCGGTGCTGTTCAGAACCTCGCGCTACATACTCGTGCGCGTGCCTTCGCGTGCGCCCTCGGCGACGCAGCCGAGCCCGCCCTCCTTTGCGCCGGCGCCGAGCTCATGAGCGATCTCGGACTCCACGGAGAACAGCCGCGCGAGGACGTTTCCTCGCAGGCGCTGAGCTCCGCGTTCGCGCGCCAGATCGAGGTGATCGTCTCGACCGCCGAACAGGCCGCCAGCAACCTTGCGCAGGAGGTGGAGAGCGCCGCCACGCAACGTGCGGCCTCGATCGCCGCCGACGCGCAGCGAAGCGCCGAGCAGATCGTCGAGGAGGCGCGCAAGCGCGCCGGCGACTACCTGACGGCGTCGCGCCGGCGGATCGACGAATACGCTGCCGAGCGGATAAAGCGCCTGTCGGAGCTGACCGACGGACTGATCGAGGTCGGCGAGGCGATCGCTCAACGTCACGCGCACGCGGAGGAGGTCAACCGCCGCCTGTACGAGCTGATCAGCGCTGTCGGCGACGCCGCCGAAACGGTCACGCGGGAGGCGGCGCAGCCCAGTCCCGACCTGATGTCCGAGAGCTTGGCCCCGATGCCCGCGAATGCGCCCCTGGGGTCCGCGAGCGCCGAGTACGACCTGTCCGCGCTGGAGAGCGACGGCGAGCCGTTCGGCGCGCGCCACGGCCAGGAGCCCGCGGCGTGAGATGCCCGCTTGGCATCGCGGCGGGGCTGGTGATGGCGACGCTTTTGATCGCAGGCTGCGGCGGGTCGCATCCGAGCGCGAGCCAGAGGGCGCGCACGAGCTCCGCCGAAGCGGCCCGTGGCAACGGCGCGAGCGCTTCGATGTCGAGCGCGACCGCGGCAGGCGCGCTCGCGCGCCCGTTCGCCACCACGAGCCCGTGGAACACTCGCGTGGACCGGCAGCCCGTCGACCCGCGCTCAAGCCGAATGATCGCGCTCGCGGAGCGCCGCCAGGACGTCGAATACACGGGCGGCCCGACCCCGCTCGTGGTGACCCGCACGATCAACTCGGGCCTGTTCGTCAACACGCGCCGCTGGAGCGACACGATCGCGGAAAGCGCCGAAGGCGTCGCGACGACCGTCGAGTGTCGCCAGAAGACGGCCTATTGCGGCGACGGCTCACAGGTGAAAACGCTGGACATTCCCGCGGACGTCAGCCCCGAGCCGCAGTACGACGGCTGGATGACCGTCCTCGACGCCTCCGGGGGCTTTGCCTACGACCTCTGGCGGGCCAGGCGCGCCGGCGGCCAGAACGTCATCTCCTACCAGTACATGCGCCGCTGGAGCCTGACCGGGCCCGGCTACGCACCGCCCGGGGTCGCCTCGGCGCGCGGGTCCGGACTGCCGCTGTTCGCCGGCCTCATAACCCCCACCGACATCAAGGCTGGCAACATCGAACACGCGCTCGCGATCTCCGTGCCCGGCCCGGCGCGCGGACGCTACGTGCAGCCGGCCTCGAGTACCGACGGGGTGGGACCGGAAGCGTCGCTGCTCGAGGGCGCACGCATCCGCCTGCGCTCCGACTTCCAGCTCAGGCGGGTCTCGACCGGCACCGACGCGAGCGCCGCTCGCGCGATCGTGCGCGCGCTGAAGCTGTATGGGGCGATCGTCGTGGACCGCGCGCGGGTGCCCACGCTGTACGCGCAGCTGAACTACGACTGGCAGACGCCGCTGCGAAACGCCGCGGGCAGGCTCATATACGGGAACGGCCGGGAACTGGCCGCGACGCTCCAGCGCGCGCGGGGTCAGGGCGTGCCACTGCTACGCGGCAACGAGGTCCAGTCGCTGCGCCTTAGCGACTTCGAAGTCGTGAGCCTCCCGCCCGAGCACGCCTATCCCTCGCCCGAAACCGGTGCCGTCCCCTCGACCTCCCTCTCGCAATGACCGCCCACACAGCGACACGCGGCTCACGACACCCCGAGCCTCCCCGCCGGATCTCGCCGCGCTCGCTCGCGCCGGCGCTGGCGATGGCAGCCGCGGCGCTGAGCGGCTGCGGAGTGAGCGCGCAGCACCCCCCAGCCGAACGAGGCGTCGACGTCACGCGCCAGGAAGTCAGCGGCCCCGTCCTCTCGCGTCCCGCCAACACGGTGCTCGCCGAGGGCGCGCCGCTCGACGTGCTGGCACCGTTGGCCGCCAAGCCCTTCGCCATGCGAAGCACCGGCGCCGTCCACTACACGCGCACCTCCAGCGCTCAGGCCTTTACCAACCTCTGCGACGGCAAGGTCGACGTGATCGAACCCGGCGAAGCGATCACGCACGCCCAGACCGCCGCCTGCAGCGGTCACCATCTCGAACTGCTCGGGCCGCTCACCGTGGGCTGGGACGCCATCGTGCTCGCCGTCAAGAACGAAGCCGACGTCGGCGGCGACTGCCTGACGACCCAGCAGGCGGACGACGTCTTCCGCGCCGGCTCCCCCTACACCAACTGGAGCCAGCTCAGCTTCTACGACATCCCGCTGTCGGCAGTCGGCAGCCTGTCCGAACCGGTGCCCGCCGAACTGTTCGCTCGCAGCGTGCTCGGCCAGACCTCGCCGAGCAGCGCCGATCTGCGCAGCGACTTCGTGGCCACGCCCAACGTCGAAGTCGCACGCAGGCAGATCGTCGGCACCGGACGTGCCTCACAGGTGCAGGCCGCCGTCCGCCGCCGGCTCGCGCAGCTGCGCGCTCAGACGCAGGCCGAACGCGAACGGCTCGTCGAGGCGGCGGAAAGACGCGCCGACGCGAGCGTGCTGGCACAGATCGCCGCAACCAACGAACGCAACCGCAGGTTGAAGATCACGGTCGACGCCCAAGCGCTCGATCGCCACAACGTACGGATCGACGCGGCCGCCAAGCGCTCCGCGGCGCTTGCCGCAAACGCACAGCTCGACGCGCAACTGGCCGAACGGGCCGCGCAGCCGACCGCGCCGCTCGCGGCCCGTGCGAACACGCCCGGGGTCGTCGGCTTCGTGCGCTTCAGCTACTACGAGCAGTGGGAGGAGCAGCTGCGGCCGTTCGAGATCTGGTCCACCGAAGCCTCATCCGCCTCACCGACCGCGGCGCAGTCCCCCAACTGCGTGTTCCCCTCCGCGCAGACGGTCAGCAGCGGCCACTACCCGTTCGCCTTCCAGCTCACGCTCTACACGACCCGCCAGGCGCTCGATCGCCGCGTTGTCCGCGAATACCTTCTCTACCTGCTGACCAACGCCCAGACGCTCGCCGCCAACGTGGGGCTCGTCCCCATGACGGACGGTCAGCGCGACAGCGACCTGCTGGCGCTCGGAGTGCAGCCGCCGGCGAACACGACCATGGAACCGAGCGCGACCGCGGGATCGAGCTCCGCGGCGGGCACGGCGAGCGCGCCGGGAAGCGCAGCCTCGCCCGCATCGCAGACGCCGGTCAGGCCGGGCGTTCCCGGCGTCGGCGCGAGTGTTCCACCGACTTCGCAGGTGGGGTCTCCATGACCAGACCGCCTGCTCATATCGTGCTCACGCCCGTACTGGCCGCCGCCTTCTTGGTGCTCGCCGGCACGGCCCTGAGCGCAACTTCTCACCCGAAGACCGTCAAGCTCGCGCGGGCGGCGCCCTCCCGGCGGAGCCCGGCCGGGCACCGCGGTCCGGCGGGGCGTCGCGGTGCGGCGGGACCCTCGGGTCAGGCGGGCCCTGCGGGTCAGGCGGGCCCTACGGGTCCGGTGGGACCAGCGGGGTCGGGCCCGCGGGCGCAGAGCATCGCGATCGACTGGCAGAACAACGCCTACGAGGGGCACGACACCGCCACCTTCACCGTCCCGGGGATCGGCACCGGCGAAGTCGAGTGCAGCCACAACACGCAGTGGATCCGGCTCGTCCCCTCAGACCAGGGCGCGGACACGGAGATGTGGGCGGCGATCATGCACGAAAACAAGATGGCGGTCCGCGCCGCCGCGCGGCGCTCCTTCGCGTGGGGCCCCGACTACTACCTCGGCCTCAACCAGGTCAACGGCACCGAGCCCGAAGCGCACGGGCAGATGCGCGGGATCATCAGCACGCGCGGTGAGATCGGCGCCCTCGCGCCGACCGGCCTGGCCGCGCCCGCCACGTTCACGCTCTCGTGGTACTGGTCCTTCGCGGATACCCAGAGCGCCCGCTGCTATGTCACGGGCCTCGTGGTGACGGGGAGCTGAAGAGAGCGTGCTTTCAAGACTGCGCGTACGCCCATCCCTCCCGCTGCTCGCGACCGCCGTCCTCAGCGCGCTGGGCGGCGGGCTGACCGCGATCCTGCCCAGCTCGGCGCTGACTGTCGCGCGCCCCGACGCCGGCGTCGCCGCCAAGCACGGCAAGTCGAAAAAGCACGCCAGGAAAGCCGGCGGCCGCCACCGCGTGACCGTCCGGCGCGGCCCCGCGGGGCCGACCGGCCCAGCCGGCCCAGCCGGCCCCGCCGGACCGCCGGGCCCCGCCGGGGGCGCCGGGCCGGCCGGTCCGCAGATAGCCCTGTCGCTGCAGGTCGACTGGCGGGAAGCCTCGAACGTTCAAGGCCATGAAAGCGCGTCGGTCGCGCTGCCGGGCATCGGGACGCTGTCTGCGAGCTGCACGCTGCAAGCACAGACGCTGACGCTCACCCCGGCGAGCTCCACCTACCGTACGGTGCTCGACGCGAGCACCCTGCAGGGCGAGGGCAGCCAAGGCGTCTCCTCGAACGAACGCCGCGAAACGACCGGCGCCCCGACCACGCTCGCGCTGCCGCCCAACGGCATGATCACCGCGACGGTCAGCCTCGAGCCGATCGCGGGCAACGGCGGTGAAGAGCTCGCCGCGCCGGCGATGCTGACGCTCTCATCCGAATACAAGCTGAACGGCGCGTCAGGCGCCGAAGACGATTGCTTCGTCGCGGCACAGGTGGTCCAGCAGCAATGACCGGCGATGGGCACAACATCGACAGCGACGCGAGGAGGATTGCGTTCGAGCGCCAGCGCGTGCGGATAGCCGCCGCCGCGGAGCGCCTGCGCGAGCAGATCGACAGTGCGATCGTCGAGGGCCGGTCGCCGGACATGACGATCCTCGACGAGCCCGAGCCGCAGGAGGCGATCCTCTTCGAGCCCGAGCCCGCCGAGCCGCCCGATGTCGCCGAGCCCGCCGAGCCGCCCGATGTCGTCGAGCAGGCAGAGGCTCTCGCGCTCCCTGGGCTCGCCCCGGTCTCACCGAGCGCTCCCTCCCCGCGATCGCTGCGCAGCACGCCGCCGTGGCTGCCCCGGGCGCTGCGCGAGATGGCGGCGCGCGATCCGCATGGCGCGGGGCGCCTGCTGCTCTCACTGCTGCCGGCGCACGGGCTCGTCGAGCCGGAGAGAGACCTGAGCTATGACCTTCTCGTGGACGAGGTCGGCTGCCTGGCCGTGACGCTGAGCGGCGGCGAGGTGAGCATCGACGAACGACCCCGGCCACGACCCGCCGGAGAGGTCGACTTTCAGATAGTCGCCTCGCTCGCCGGCCTTGGTCTACTGCTCGCCGCTCCCAGGGCAAGGCGCATGCTCACTCGCGAGCGCGCCGCCGTCACCCCCGATCGCGAGCGTGCAAGGACACTGCGGCTGCTGGCGCAGGCGCCGCTGGGACTGCGCGCTCTGCACGCCGTCGGGGTGCGACTCGACCCGATGCTCGCCTACAGGGCGCTCGCCATCTCGATCGAGCCCCAGTGGACCGCCGGCCGGCGCTTCACGCTCGTGCACCAGGTCGAGGGCAGCGCCGCGCATCGGTGTTGCGTGTACGTTGACGGACAGAGGCCGGTCTCCGTTTCGGGCCCCTCGCGACACACGAACGCGACCGTCACGGTGCTGTGTCCACCGGAGCTGTTCCTGCCGCTGCTCGCCGGCGAGCTCACGCGCGTGCAGGAGCGCAAGCTCGTGCACTGCGACATCGAGGCGTTCACCGCCCTGCAGGACTGGATCGCCCGCATCGAATGGGCGGGCGCGTATGGAGGCTGACCCCTCGCCACGCGCCACACGGTCGGAGCTCGACGGAGCCTGGCCTCGCGCCAGGCCCGCCCGCGAACAGCGCGGGCGCTGATCTTCGAAACGCCGAGTCCACGGAGGGACTCATGGCAAAAACACAAGGAGCGAACACGATGAATGCACGAAATGAACGGCGAGCACAAGTCGCCCCCGATGTCGTCCGCAGAGCCCGCCGCGCCTGCTGGATGGTTTTCCTCGCGGCGCTCGCGCTCTGCCTGTCCGCTCCGATGAGCGCGGCCGCCCGCGGGGCGTCCGGGCACCACAATCGAACGCCGAGCCGCCACCATCGCGCATCCAGGACACACCGTCGCCGTGCGTTCCGTTCGCTTCTGTGCTCGCAAGGCTCGCGCAGGCGCCCGTCCGTCCGCCCGCACCGCTGCCGCCACCGCCAGATGCCGGCCCTCCCGCCCGTGGTCGGGCAGGCGCCGATGGTCCTGCCCGCGCCGCCGCCGGCCCCGAGCGCGCTGCCGCTGATCCCCGCCGGCTATCGCGAACCGACCGCCCTGCTCGGCTCTCCCGCGCCCGCCGGAGGGCCGGCCGCGCCCGGTGGAGCACCGCACGCCGTCACGTGGGGCGCCAGGGCGCCCGGTAAGGGCGCGCGCGCCAAGTCGGCGAGCGCCGGCGGCTCAGGTGCGAGCACGCTCGTCCTCTACGACACGACCAACACCTGGGGCTGGCTGGGCGAACTGTACGCGATCGGCGCCGGCAATCTGGCGAGCCACTTCGGGACGGTGACGGCCGAGCCTGTGGTCGACTACCAGCCCGGCCAGGTCAACAGCTACACCGCCACTATCTACATCGGCTCGACCTACAACGAGCCCCTCCCCACGGTGTTTCTCGACGACGTGCTGTCCACCAGTCACCCGGTGATCTGGGCCGGCTGGAACATCTGGCAGCTGTCCGGCGGCGAGGGCACCGCGGCCGATCAGGCGTTCCAGTCCAAGTACGGGTGGGACCCGTCGGCATCCTGGATCGACGGTGCCGACAATCCGCTCACGGTCTCGTACAAGGGGCAGACGTTCACCCGCAGCGAACTGTCCGGCCCGAACGTGCTCGCGCCGAAGCTCACCAATCCGTCGGCGGTCGAAGTGCTCGCTCAGGCCACCTGCGGCGCGCCCTCCGCGCCCGCGAACTGCGGCGCGCTCGCGCAGAGCGCCGGATCGAGCTTACCGTGGGCGATCCGCTCGTCGAACATCACCTACGTGGGGGAGGTTCCCTTCTCCTACATCTCCGAAAGCGACCGATACGTTGCGTTCTCGGACCTGCTGTTCGCCGCGCTCGACCCAACGGCGACGCCCTCTCACCAGGCGCTCGTGCGCCTGGAGGACGTATCGCCGATCTCCAGTCCCACCCAGCTGAAGCGGTTCGCCGACTATCTGCACAAAGCGAAAGTTCCGTTCAGCGTCAACGTGATCCCCGAGTACACCGATCCGTACGGCTACTACGACGAAGGCAAACCGCGGACGATCACGCTCGAACAGGCGCCCAAGGTCGTGTCCGCCCTGAAGTACATGCAGTCCAAGGGAGGCACGATCAACGAGGAGGGCTACACCCACCAGTACTCGAACGTGGAAAACCCTTACAGCGCCGCGAGCGGCGACGACGCCGAGTTCTTCCGCGCGCAGTGCTCGACGACGCCCGCGCCGCCGTACTCGTGGGACTCCGAATGCGCCGTCAGCGACTCGGTGATCTGGACGGGCCCGCTGCCCGGCGACTCGAGCAGCTGGGCAAGCGAACGCGTGAAGGCGGGCCAGCAGCTGTTCGAAGCGGCCGGACTCGGTGTGCCGAAGCTGTGGGTGACGCCCCACTACTTCGCCTCCGCCGCGGACTACGAGGCGATCGACAAGCTCGTCACAGCACGCTATGAGCGCGACGTGTTTCCCAGCGGCCTGCTCGGCGGGGGGTCGCTCGACTACAGCCGCCTGTTCGGCCAGTTCTTCCCCTATGCGGTCACCGACACCTATGGGGAGCCGGTCGTGCCCGAGAACCTCGGTGACTACGAGCCCGCTCCGATCAACAACAACCCGGTGCGCTGCCCGCGGGACGTGATCGACAACGCGAAGCTGAATCTCGCGGTCACGCAGGGTGTGGCGAGCTTCTTCTTCTATGACGCCAGCGAAACGCCGAAGAGCAGTCCCTGCTACGCCGGCAAGAGCGATCCGCTCGAGTACCTGCGCCAGATAGTGGACGGGATCAAGAAGCTCGGCTACACATTCGTCAGTCCGACGAGCCTGATCGGGGGCTGAACAGCTACTTTCCCGTCGGATTCACTCCAGGCGCAGGGCCCCCTGCCGGGCGTAGGCGCGCGCCCGTGCGCGCAGGAAGCCTCCGTCGTCGTCTGAGCTGTAGGAGCGCAACGTGTTGCCGTCGATCGGCGCCGGGTTGACGATCCCGTCGTGATCGGCATCGCAGGCGCACGTCTCGCCAGGCAGCGCGGGGCCGAACAGGAGCGCGATCACGCCCGCTCGGGCGAAGGCGCGCAGGTGACGGCGGGTGGGATCGTCGAGCAGCCACTGCACGTGGTTGTCCTGGTAGTGAAAGCGCGTGCCGTTCATGGCGCGCATGAGCGTGTTGCCGATCGGGATCTGCCACAGCACGATGCGCTTGCCTGTGAGGCGCACGACGTCGGCGAGGTAGCGACGCTCCCGCTCGTAGTCGGCGGGCTGCCACCATGAGGCGCCGTGGTCGTGGAGGACGACTTCGCCGTAGCCCGCGTCGTGGTTGGCGAGTTCGGCGAAGATCACATCGAAGCGTGCGTGCAGCGAGCGGTAGAAACGAGCCGAGCGCGCCGCCAGCTGATCGACTTCTTCGGGCGGGGGCTTGTCGTAGAGAAGGTCCTTGCCGGTGCCGAACACACTGAGGTGGTAGGCGAGCTGCACGTTCGGGGCGAGCCGGTCGCGCAGCCTCACGACGGCCCGAGCGAGCCCGCTCGCGTTGTTTGGGAGGCCGCTCAGCTCGGGCAGCCCTGTGGCGGACACGAGCGCGCGCGCTGTGCGCGCGTCGTCGGCGGTAGCCGTCTGCTCGACATAGCCCCACAGGTCGGGCTCGACGTGGAGGACCACGGGATGGGGGGCGAAGGCGGCCGCGTAACGAAGGAAGGCCTCGAGATCGCGAAACCAGGCGCGCATCGTCGCGGGCGTCGCGAGATTGGCCAGGTCGGCTTCGCGATCGTCGCCGAGGGCGCCGCCCGGGGATGACTGGCGCAGCATGTAGTAGCTGAAGACGGGCAGCAGGTGCTCGGCGAGCGATTCCTCTATGTAGCCGGCGACGAACGTGGCGCCCGGATCCCACGTCTGCCAGCCATTGCCTGTGTTGACGCCCCCCGACAGGTACTGGTAGCGCACGGCAAAGCCTCCCGACGCGGCCAGCGCGCCGGCGTCTTGCGGAGGATCGGCCAGTCCGAGGACGAGCGCATGAGGCCATCCGAGCGGAAGCGGCGCAACGCGGAAACGCCTGCTCGGGAGCCCGCGCCGAGCCAAACCGCTTGTCGCACGCGCGAACGGCCGCGAATGGGCGCCCACGTATGCTGGACAGGCGAGCAGCAGTGCGAGCGTGCAGACGCCCGCCTCGACGCGCGGTGCCCGGTCGAGCACCGGCAGCAAACGGCCCAAGCGCGTCAGTGAAGCGATGCTCCGCAGTGCCTGCATACACGGGCAACGGCGAGCGCGGTGCCGCCACAGACTCCGCACGTGCGAACATCGGCGGCGCCTGCCGGCTTGGCCTGTGGGGGTGGGTCGGGTGTGGGTGGGTATGAGACGATCGCGTCCGGGATGGGAGGGGGCGACTGCTGGTCGTGGCGCTCGCGCAGGCCGAAGAAGTCGGCGATCATCATGACCGAGCGCACGCTGAGCAGCACCAGCGGGGCGAGGACGATCGCGGCCAGTGGGATCCAGAGCGAGGGGGGCAAGTGCGAAAAGATCTTAGGCGCCAGGCCTCCCGTACACGCGTCCACGCCTTGGCCCGGTCCTGCAACACAAGCGACGGACTTCCGATGACTCTCGTGCGGAGGCAGTCAACGACTTGCAAAGCCGCCGCGCGAACCCTTATCGTGCCGCCATGCGGTTGGCCATCGTGAGAACCCGTCGATGAACGACTCCGTCAACAACGAGCAGCGCCGTGCCCGTGTGCGCCTCGAGACCCCGCGCTACCGCATCGAGGGTTGCCTGACGCTCCCCCGCGACGGCTATCGCAGCCGCGTGTCGGACTATCTCAACGCCACCCAGCGAGGGCCGTTTCTGTCGCTCTCGGACGTGACGGTGCAGTCGCTCGATGACGGCGAGGTGGAGCAGCACCCGTTCCTCGCCGTGTCGCGCAGCCAGATCGTGTTCCTCGTGGAATTGGACACAGAGCCGCCACCGCCGTGACCACATGGGCGATCATCCTCGCGGCGCTGGGAGCCATTGGGCTCGCAACCCTCCTGGTGATCGCGCTTGGTCGCGCGTCCGCTCACTCAGACGAGGAAGAAGACCGCCTGATCGCGCGGCGCAGACAGCAGCAAGCTCAGGCGGCCAAGGTGCGGCTGGAGCTAGAGGCGCGCGAGCACGAGCCCAGCCGCTAGCAGGACCATCCCAAGGGCGCATGCCTTCAGAGCGCCCTCCATCGGCGCGGCCATCCGCACAGCACTGAGCGTCTTTACGTGGCCGTCGAGCAGGCGCTGCTCGCCTTCCAGCGCGGCGGTGCGGCGGCGCAGCTCACGCACAGGAGTGCTCAGATGGCGCTGGGCGACACTCAGCATGAAGCACGCCGCGACCACGAGCAGTCCCGGGGCGCGCAGCTCGAGCGAATTCGCCCAGTAGCCCGTCAGCGCCGGAAAAGCGCCCCAGGCGGCGGCGAACCACAGATCCGAGTGAAAACGGCCTTTGAACAGCTCGAGGTTGTAGGCGATCACGAAGAACACACCCGCGGCGATCAGCACCGCGATCGTCGCCGACACGGTCACGACCCCCACGACCCCAATCGCCGTGGCGCCGAGCAGCGCTGCGGCGGCCAGCAGCCGCAGCGTCCGGTCGGACAGTTGCGTGCCGAGTGGCCTGCCGTGAAGCTCGTCGAGCGCGTGCGCGGACACGCCCACGCCGAGGAAGAAGGCGCCGATCGTCCACGCCAGCCGATCGCCGTGCAGCGTCGGCGCCACCGCCGCGCCGATCGCCACATAGCTGAGGTGCCATGCGGTGTAGGGAGGGTGCAGGAGCGTGAGCAGATCGCGCCACCCGCCCGGGCGCAGCGCATAGAAGGCTGGACGCTCAAGCGTCCCGGGCGACGCCATCCGCGCTCGGCCCTCCGATCGGCCCTCTGCTCCCCCATATGACCACGCCGCCGCCCAGGCTCATCGAGCGCACGTGCACGTCCACGATCCCGGCCCCTTCCCACAGCTCCACGACGCGCTCGATCGGATTGCGCTCGTAGAAGGCGGGAATGCTCTCGGAGAGGAACCTGCCCGTGTGCGCCCACTCGCGCGAGACGAGCCGCCCGAGCGCCGGCAGGCCCACGCGCGTGTAGAGCCGCCAGAGCGCGCGCCAGATCGGGCTCGACGGCACGGCGAACTCGAGCGAGGCGATCCGCCCGCCCGGCCTGACCACGCGCGCCAGCTCGCGCATCGTCGCTCCCGGATCGTCCACATAGCGCAGCAGGTACGTGAAAGTGAGGTGATCGAACTCGCCGTCGCCGAACGGCAGGCGCTCCGCTTCGCCTTCGACGAGCGACACGTGCTCCGCAAGGCTCGCATCGCCCGCCAGGCGAGCCCTCGACCCGGCGAGCATCTGGGGGCTCTGGTCGAGTCCCACGACCTCGCACCCGTAGCGCTTCACGAGCTCCTGCGCCACCAGCCCCGTGCCCGTCGCCACATCGAGCACCCGCTCGCCCTGCCGGGCCCGCACCGCCGCGACCATCGCCCGCCGCCAGCGGGGGTCCTGGCCAAAGCTGAGCACAGCCGCCACCCGATCGTAGTGGCGTGGCAAGGGCGCGAACAGCTCGAGCGCCTCTTGCTTACTTGCGCTTGCCTGCATTGCCATCGGCCCCTCAGCTTAGGGGTTGTGGAAGATCGCCCCTTGGATCTGCTTTGGTGGGGGCTGTGAGGAGCCTGTTCGCGCTGCCGGCCGGCCGTCGCGCCAAGTGGATCTTCGCGGCCGCCTGGCTCCTAGCCGCGATCCTCGCCGGCTCGGTCGCCGGGAAGTTCCAGGGCGCCCAGAAGAACGATCCGGCGTCGTATCTGCCCGGGAGCGCGGAGTCCTCGCGCGCGCTCGCCCAGGTCAAGCTCATCTCGGGCGGCGATGCGGTCACAAACGCGGTCGTCGTCTATCACCGCGACACGGGCCTGCGCGCGGCCGATCTCGCCGCGATCGAATCGCACAGGCGCACGCTGGACGCGCAACTGCCGGCTGGCACGATCCCTTCGCCGGGGCCGATCGTCTCGCGTGATCGCAGCGCCGCGCTGCTGAACTTCGGCCTGCGCCTGCACGACGACGAGAAAGCGCTCAACTCGCAGGTCGGCCTGATCCGCTCGGTGGCGCATCGGGCGCCTCCGGGTCTGCAGGTGAGGGTCACGGGCCCCGCCGGCATCTCCTACGACGGAGGCAAGGTCTTCAAAAGCATCAACGGCACCCTCCTGCTCGTCACCGTCTCGCTCGTGTTCGTGCTGCTGGTCATCATCTATCGCTCCCCGATCTTCTGGATGATCCCGCTCGCATCCGTGGCGTTCGCCGAGATCGTCTCGGAGGGTCTCGGCTACGCGCTCACCCGGGCCGGCGTCACGATCAACGGCCAGTCGGCCGGCATCCTCACCGTGCTCGTGTTCGGCGCCGGCACCGACTACGCGCTGCTGCTCGTCGCCCGCTATCGCGAGGAGCTGCGCCGCCACGAGGACCGCCATGAGGCGATGCGCGTCGCCCTCGGCCGCGCCGGCCCCGTCATCTTCGCGAGCGCATCCACGGTGATCGCCGCGCTCTTGTGCATGCTGGCCGCAGAGGTCAACGGCACTCGGGGGCTCGGGCCGATCGGCGCGATGGGCGTGGCGCTCGCGATGCTCAGCGGGCTGACACTGCTGCCGGCGCTGCTCGTGATCTTCGGCCGCAAGGCCTTCTGGCCGTTCATCCCACGCTACGGGACCGAGGGCGCCGACGAGACCCACGGCGCCTGGCGGCGCGTCGCCGACCGCGTGGATCGCTCCCATCGCCCGATCGCGCTCGCTGGTCTCGCCGTGCTGCTCGTGCTGTGCCTCGGCCTGACCACGCTCAACACGAACCTCACGCAGGGCAACTCGTTCAGAGGCGAGGTCGAGTCCCAGCAGGGCCAGTCGCTGCTCGCCGCCCACTACCCGGCCGGGGCGAGCGCTCCCGCCCAGGTGATCGTGCCCGACGGCGCGCGCGTGGCCGCCGTGCGCGCCGCCGTGGCGAGCGCTCCCGGCGTCGCGCGCGGACCGGGGGCAATCGGTCCGTCGACGAGCGGGCACGGCCTCACCCTCTTCACGATCACCCTCGCCGCCAATCCCTCCAGCCGGCAGGCGTTCGACGCGATCGGACCCCTGCGGGCCGCGGCCAAGAGGGCCGGTGGCGCGGACACCCTCGTCGGGGGCCCGACCGCCCAGGAGCGTGACCTGCGCTCCTCCGCCACGCGCGACAACCGCGTGGTGGTGCCGATGGTGCTGATCGTCGTGTTCGTCATCCTCGCGCTGCTCTTGCGCGCGCTCGTGGCGCCGGTGCTGCTCGTGGCGAGCGTCCTGCTCTCCTATGCCGCGGCCCTTGGGTTCGGCGCGTTCATGTTCGAGCACGTGTTCCACTACCCGGGCGAGGACCCGTCGCTGCCGCTGTTCGCCTTCATCTTCCTCGTCGCCCTCGGCGTCGACTACACGATCTTCCTGATGGCGCGCGTGCGTGAGGAGACGATCACGACCGATACGCGCCGGGGAGTCGTGCGCGCGCTTGCCGCCACGGGCGCGGTCATCACATCGGCGGGCATCGTGCTCGCCGGCACGTTCGCGGCGCTGGCGTCGCTGCCGCTCGTGAGCTTCACCGAGGTCGGCTTCGTGATCGCCTTCGGCGTGCTGCTCGACACGTTCGTCGTGCGCACAATCCTCGTGCCGACGCTCGTGATCGAGCTCGACCGGCGCGTGTGGTGGCCGTCTCGGCTGGCACGGGCACGGGCGCGAGAGCGGGTTGCCGCTTCCTGAGCGCCACGGTCTTGCTCTCGCACTGACGGCGACAGGCCAGGGGCCGCGCGGCTCGCCGATGCGGCAGGCGGCTACGGCGTCGACGAGCCGCCCGCCGCCCTCGCCGGGCGCCCCGTCTAGCGGCGCCGGCGCTTGACGCGATGCTTGGGCCGGCGCTTTGACACTCGGCGCTTGCCGCCGATCCCTCGCCTGCTGCGCGCACCGGTGTGCGCGGTGCCCCCCGCTGCGACATAGGCGGCCGACAGATCGGTGAGCGCCTCGTGGGAGGTCTGTCCGAAGGAGGGGAGCGCGAAGCTCGGAAGGCCCGGCGGCGAGACCCCTATCTCGAGGTGGGGCGCGTCGGAGATGCCGACCGATCCGCAGCCGACCTCGGCTATCGGCTGGCCGGCCGACACATGGGCGCCCACCGGCACGAGCGCGGGCAGCGCGTGCCCGTAGTAGACGTAGCGGCCGGCGTCCGCGCCGCTTTCGACGAGCAGCACGGGCGCCGCTCCGCCGAAGCCGCCGATGCCCTCCTTGACGATCGTGCCGCTCGCGACGGCCAGCTCCAGCAGGCTCGGGCCGCACTCGTTGCGCTCGCCGCCGAGATCGACTCCCTGATCCAGCGACCACGTCGACGGCGGCGCCACATGGTTGAGCGGGTACAGCGGGAACACCCAGCCGCTCCCGGGCGCGGCCGGATAGGGCCCCACGACGGGTGGGGGCGGGGTGGGCACGGCGCCTCCGGTGGGACTCG
This sequence comes from uncultured Solirubrobacterales bacterium, assembly GCA_963714635.1. GTDB lineage: Bacteria > Actinomycetota > Thermoleophilia > Solirubrobacterales > Solirubrobacteraceae > Palsa-744. Next base: position 138,223 of record CAVQPM010000005.1, read on the forward strand.
ATCCGCCCGTTGGCGTGGAGCTCGTGGATGGCGCTCCGGCGGGAGGGGTGGTGGTGGCCGGCGGCGGTGGTTCGTATGCGCTGCCGCCTGTCGTAGCGCTGGAGATCGCTGCCTGGGCAGCCGTCACCGGCAGCACGCACAGCAGCACACTCGTCGTGAACGCCGTCGCCAGCGTTTTTCGCAAGACTCGCCCCTATGTCGGCCTACGGGGTTAGCTGACGGGCTAGCGCCATATGGCGCCTCTCGCGGATAACCGCGGGACTCGCCCCAACAAGTGGGTCCCCCGCCCCCCGGCACAGCCGGGGATTAGGCGAGCGGGAATCTAGCGCATGTGGCGGCGGACGTCGTTATTTGGGCGGGTTCGGTCACGCGCGAGCGGCCGGCCACCGCCGTGTGGACCCGCTCGGCACGTAGTTGACCGAGAGCACGGTCCGGCCGCTCTACCGATGACAGGCCCGATCGCCTCGCCCAGCATCAGTGAGTCACTTCGACAGACGGAGGCAGATGTTCGAGGCGGGGCTCCCGGCCGGTTCCCGTGGAGCGGAGCTGCGGGCGTACCGCATCTCGCGCGGCGGAGCCCAGGGCAGGACGCGCGCGGCCGCGTCGCGAGCGAGCTCGGCATGTTGGGGCCTCGGGGTGACGCTCGAGCAGGTATGCGAGCGCTACCACCGCCGGTGGGCGCTCGACGGCGTCTCCCTGACGGTGGCCCCGGGTGAGATCGTCGCGCTCACGGGAGCGCCCGCGAACGGCGCGGGCGCTCTGCTGAAGCTGATCGCGACGAACAGAGCGCCTCGATCGGGGGCGGTACGACTCATCGGCCAAGCGGCCCTGCAGGCGGTCGATTGGGATCTCTTCAGGGCTCGCTCGATCGCCCATCTCACCGCTCCCGACCCGCTGCTCGGCGGGTTCAGCGTGCGGGCAAACCTCGAAGGGCCGCTGATGGGCGCTCATCGCGACTGGCACGAGCGGCGCGAGCGCCTCATGGCCACGCTCGAGAGCTTCGAGCTGCAGGACGTCGCGCGCAGCCTCGTCGCAAGCCTGGAGCCGCGGGTGCAGGCCCGTGTGAGACTCGCCATGGCGCTGAGCACGCGGCCCCGGCTGCTGCTGGTCGATCGGCCGGCGACCAGAGCGGCGGCGAGGCAGATAGTCGAGGCGCTCGCGCTGCATGAGGGCCTGCGCGGGGGCGATCGCGACCCGACCGTGATCATCGCCTCCGAGCGGGTCGAGGCGCAGCGCACGATCGAGATCCCCTATCGGGCCGTCGGGCGCAAGCCGCTTGCGGCACAGCAGCGCGGAGCGCCTCTCGCGACCGGCCATGGACCCGACTGGGGCTGTCTGCGAGCCGAATCTGTCGGCGCTTCTGGAGACCGTCCTGCCTATAGCCCGGGCGGATGACGTACCGCGTAGCCGGCGAGCGAGGGCGTGACTGTGATCCAGCGGGACGCATAGGGACCGCTGCGCCCGGCCGTGTCGAACCAGGCGCCGTCCACGTACATGAACGTGTGACCCGCATTGGCGTAGATCGTGATCCAGCGTCCCGGCCCGGGTTCGCCCCAGGAGGCCAGTTCGCCGGAGACGAGCGGCGCGCGCAAGAGCCCGCCCGCGGCCAGCGCATAGCTGACCGAGCCCGAGCAGTCGTAGCCGTGGTCGACGAACGAGCCGTGGCCGCCGCCCCAGATGTAGGGGAAGTCGGCGATCGCGTTGCCCCCCGCGATCACCCGCTGCACGGCTTCGGGCACATCCGTGGGGATCGGGATCGAGCCGTCGCCCCCGACGGAGGAGCCGCCTTGCGCGCCGGAGCCCGCCGTGACGGCGTGGGCGAGAGCGGCTCGTTCCTGGGCCTTGGCCCGTTCCTCTTCGCGCAGCTCCTTGCGGATTTCCGCATCGGACGCGGCCCCGGGGGCGACCACCGCTTCCGCCGCCACGCTCGGCGTGGAGGCCGCCTTGTGGCGGGTCGAGGCCGGCAGGGGGAAGCTCTTGGATTCTTCGGGGTCGCGCACCTCGGCGACGACTGCGGTCCCCCCGGCGCCCGCGACAGCCCCGCCCGTCGCGCCGCCGGCCCTATGCGTGCCTGTGCCGATCTCGCTGGAATGGGTCGCCACGGAGCGAATGGGCGCGGCGGCGACAGACGAAACGCGTGCTGAGGCGTGATGCGTGCCGCCGAGGCTGAGCACCAGCGCGAAGGCGATCCCCACGAGGCCTGCCACCACCAGCGCGCCGGCGAGCGTGTGGCGCGAGGAGGCACGGCGGCGCATGGACAGAGTTGTGCTGGACCCGAGGCTCACCCTGCGCACAGGCTAGCGCCGCGTCGGGCTCGGGTACGCTAGTTGCATGCCGGCACAGGAAACGGTTGTGGACGCTCGCCAGGGACACGCCGCCAAGCACATCCCGCCGCGCCCTCACATGAGGCTGCTGCACGGCCTGCGCAGGCCCGACAACTGGATCCAGCTGATCCGCTTCGCGATCGTCGGCGGCAGCGGTTTCGCGGTGAACCTGCTGGTGTACGCGCTGTCCGTGCACACGCTCGGGATCGAGTACCACGTCGCGGCGGCCGCGGCCTGGATCATCGCGGGCGTCAACAACTTCGTGTGGAACCGCCACTGGACGTTCAAGGCGCGCGAAGGCCAGGTTCACGTGCAGGCGATGCGCTTCTTGATCGTCAGCCTCGCCGCGCTCGCCTTCAACGAGGTCGTGCTGACGCTGCTCATCGAGGCGGGCGGTTTGAACGAAGTCGCGGGCCAGGTTCTCGCGCTGGCGGCCTCCACGCCGGTGAACTTCCTGGGCAACAAGCTCTGGAGCTTTCGCGCCGAGGCCTGAGCCGGCGCGGCCGGCCGAGCCATCGCGACGGCGCTCGTCGCGAGATGGGCGCGTGCTCGGCGGGTACCTATACTCTGGCTTTCCCCCTCCGGGAGGACTTTCGTGCAGGAGATGGTCATCTACGGCGTCAGCTTCGACATGGTCGGCAAGCAGCCGATCGTCTTGCTGAAGACGGTTGACGGAAACAAGTTCCTCCCGATCTGGATCGGCCATCCCGAGGCCGCCTCGATCCTGATGAAGCTGCAGGGTGCGACCACGCCGCGGCCGATGACCCACGACCTGCTGTGCGACATGCTCGGCGAGCTCGACGTCAAGTGCACGCAGATCGCGGTCACCGAGCTGCGCGACAACACGTTCTTCGCCTCGATCACGCTCAGCGTCAACGGCAAGGAGATGGAGATCGACTCGCGCCCCTCCGACGCGATCGCGCTTGCTGTGCGCTCCGGCGCCCCGATCTTCGCGGCCGAGGAGGTCATCGCCGAGTCGGCGATCGAGTTCGAGCACAGCGTCGAGGAGTCCGAGGACGTGGTGGAGCGCTTCAAGGAGTTCCTCGACGAGGTCACCCCCGAGGACTTTGCGGCGGGGGATTCCTAGGCGTTGATGCTGTTCCGGGTGGCGCATGCGCCACCCGACCGGAGCGTGCATGCACGCTCCGGTCCTGCCGGTACATGTACCGGCAGGCGCCCCCGCGCATGCGCGGGGGCGAACAACAAGATCAATTGCTGCGCCGCTTGGACTCGCGCTGCTCGCGCCTGCGCAGCTCGACGACCTGCGCCAGCCCCGGGTCGACGCTCGCGTCGCTCGCGGGGGGCTGCTCGGCCGGCGCGGGCTCGGCGCCGGTGAGCGTGCCGAACAGGCCGACCTGCTCGCGCACGACCTTGCCGATGCGCCTGATTCCCTCGTTTATGTCCTGCTCGGGCATGCCCGCGAAGTTGAGTCGCATCGAGGAGGCTCCGCGGCCGTCCAGATAGGCGGAGCGGCCGGGCACGAACGCCACGCCCTCGCTCTCAAGGGCCCGGGCGAGCAGGTCGGTCGTGTCGATGTAGTCGGGCAGTGTCGCCCAGATGAACAGTCCACCCTGCGGGCGGGTCCACTGCGCGGATGAGCCGAAGTGCTCCTCCAGCGCTCCCAGCATGGCGTCGCGCCGGGTGCGATACAGGGCCTTCAGCGAGTCGAGGTGCTCGAGCCACGCCGGCTTGCCGCTGGGCGAGCGCTCCTGGAAGTAGGCGGCCACGAACAGCTGGGTCACGGGCGATGAGCACAGGTCGGCGCCCTGCTTGCACAGGTTGAGCTTCTCCATCACCGGTCTCGGCGCCACCGCCCAGCCGAGGCGCACGCCGGGCGAGAAGATCTTCGAGAACGTGCCCAGATACACGATGAAGTCCGATGCCCCTCCGCGTTTGGCCTTCTGGGCGTCGAGCGAGTGCAGCGTCGGCAGCGGCTCGCCCTCGTAGCGCAGCAGGCCGTAGGGGTTGTCCTCGAGCACGAGGATCTCCCGCTCTCGAGCCACCTCGACGAGCCGGCGGCGGCGCGGCAATGACATCGTCACGCCGCCCGGGTTCTGGAAGTTGGGGATCGTGTAGATGAACTTCGGCGAACGGCCTTCCGAGCCCAGCCGGTCGAGCGTGGCCTCGAGCTCGTCGATCGGCATCCCGTCGCTGTCCACCTCGATCTGCACCACATTCGCCTGATAGGCGTCGAACGTGGGCACCGCGCCCGGGTAGGTGGGCGCCTCGGCGACGATCACATCGCCCGGGTCGATGAACGCCTTGCACATGAGGTCGATCACCTGCTGGCCGCCCGTCGTCACGAGCACCTCGTCGGGATCGACGTGCGTGTTTTCGGCCGCCATCACCTCGACGATGCACTCCACGGTGCACGCCATGCCCTCGGTCGGCCCGTACTGGAGCGCCCTGGCGGTCGACTCGGCCGCGACCTTGCTCATCAGCTTCGCGTACAGCTCGGGCGCGAACGTGCTCGTGTCGGGGAGCCCGCCCGCGAGCGAGATCACCTCGGGCCGTTCGGTCAGCGACATCATGTCCCTCATCGCCGAGCTGCGCATGCCGCGCGTGCGCGCCGCGAACAGGGTCTCGTAGCGCCTCAGTTCGTGGGCCGTCCCCCTTTCGGGGACAGGCGGGCTAGAGCGCTCCCCGCCACCGGAGGGGTCGTCGTCTATCGTCATGGCGCGTTTCAAGGTAGCGCACACCTCCCCTGAGCACTTCATCTGCATGAACGGACTCGTCTTCTACATCGGCCTCGGCCTTGGCCTCGCGCTGGCGGCGGGGGTGCGCCCCTTCCTGCCGGCGCTGCTCGCGGGCGCGCTCGCGTCGAGCGGTGTGCTCGGCGTCAGCTTCAGCCACGGCGCCTACGACTTCCTGCAGTCCGGCTGGTGGCTGCTGGCCGTAACCGTGACGCTCGTGCTCGCCTACCTGCTCCAGCTGCGGCTGGGCGCGACACGCTTCGAAGCGGGCCCCCCGGGCGCCGCGCTGTCGGGGATCGGGATCGGTGTGGGGGCGCTCCTGTTCGCCGGCACGCTCGCCGCCCACGGCGACTCGTCGCTGCCGGGCTTCATCGGCGGAGCGGCCGCCGCGGCGCTTGCGCAGGCCGTCACCCGCCCCTTGGCCGCGCGAACACGCGAGCGCCTGCCCGACAGAGGCGCCAATGAAGCGGTCACGATCTACCTCGACTCGGCCGCGCTCGTGCTGGCCGCGCTCGTCGCGCTGCTGCACCCGCTCGGGTACGTGGCGCTCGTGTTGTTCGCCTGGCTGTGGCTGCGAATGCGCTCGCGCTCCGGCGAGAAGTACGCCGGCCTGCGCATCCTGCGCCGCTGATGGCATCCCCGCGCAAGCTCGTCCTCTGCGTGATTGACGCGCTCTCGCCCGCCATGCTCGAGCGCGCCGTCGCGGCCGGCGACGCGCCCACGCTCGCCGCGCTGATGGATCGCGGGCTGTACGTGCCCGACTGCGTCGCCGCCTTTCCGTCCGTCACCCCCGTCTGCGCCGCGTCGATCGTCACCGGCGTCTGGCAGGACCGCCATGGGATTCCCGGCATGAACTGGTACCACCGCTCAGAGCGGCGCTATGTCGAGTACGGGTCGAGCTTCAGGGCCTCCCAGCGCGCTGGTCTCGCGCGCCAGCTGATCGACACGGTCTACAACATGAACCGTTCCCATCTCTCGCGCGAGACTCCGACGGTGTTCGAGCGGCTCGACGACGTCGATGTGCGCACGGCCGGGACGACATACCTCATGTACCGGGGCCGCCATCGCCACGAGCCCCAGCGCGGCACCGCTCTCACGATGCTCGCCTCGACGCTCTTGCGCCACCCCGTGATGGGCCCGCGCGAGCTGTTCTACGCCGACATCTTCGCCTCGCGCCGAACCGGCTGCCGCTCGACGCTCGGGATGCCCGGCGTGCGCGACCAGCACTCGGGCTGCGTCGGCGCGCATCTCGTCGAGAACGACCTCTTCGACTTTCTGCTGCTCTCGCTGCCCGACAACGACTGGCACTCCCACCGCCACGGCCCCGAGGGCCAGCTGCGTTCGATCGCCCTCGCCGACGCTCAGCTCGCCCGCGTGATGCAGGCCGGCGGCGGGGTCGAGCGCTTCCTCGAGGAGCACGCGGTCATCGTGATGGCCGACCACTCCCAGGCGCCGATCGGCGAGACGGTCGCCCTCCAGGACGCGCTCGCCGACCTGGGCGTGCTCCAGCCGGGCGGGCGGCGTGCCAACGGCGCAAGGGGCGCCGATCGCGCGAGCGAGCCCGGCTCGGCGCGCATCGCCGTGTGCCCCTCCCAGCGCGCGGCGATGGTGTACACGCTCGACGAGGACCATCCCGAGCGGCTGCGAGGCGAGGTCGTGACGCGCTCGCTTCAGCTCGATGGCGTGGATCTCGTGATGTGGCTCGAGCGCGACACCCATGGCGCGATCGCGGAGGGCGCGATCGCGAGCGCCGAGCGCGGCGAGCTGCGCTTCAGTCCCGGCGGCGACATAGAGGACGATCGCGGGCGCTCGTGGAGCATCGAGGGGAGCCTCTCTGTGCTGGATGCGAGCGTCGGCGATGGACGGTTGAGCGCTCCCGGCTATCCCGACGCCCTTGATCGCGTGTGGTCGGCGCTCACCTGTCCCAACTCAGGCGATGTGGTGCTGTCGGCCGCGCCCGGCCATGAGTTCTCAGATTGGGGCGGCCAGGCTCATGTCGGCGGCGGCTCCCACGGCTCGCTGCGCGCCGAAGACTCGCTCGGGGCATTGATCGTGTGCGGCATCGAGCCCGACAACAGCCCCGAGCAGTGGTCGATATGCGATGTGGCCGGGCTCGTCACGGATCATTTTGGCGTCTGAGCACCACGGACTCGCGGATCTGCTGCACCTGCACGCCGTGCGCAACGTCATCCCAGCTGTGGTCTGCGGTGAGTGCGCGGTCGTCGAGTCTCTTCGCGAGCGCGAGGCAGGCGCGATCGCCGAGCGACAGGCCCGCTGAGCGCGTGAGCGGGCGCAGGCGCGCGACCTCTATGGCGTCCGCCTCGGTGAACGGCTCGACCGTGAGCGCAGCGCCTAGCAGGCCGCGCTCGGTCAGCTCCTGTGCCCGCTGCGCGGGGTCGGCTCCGCTGTCCGTCGCTCTGCTCAGCACCTCAGCGAGGTTGACCGTCGAGATGACGGCGCCGTCGCCAAGCGTGTCTGTCACGACCTCCGCGCCCGCCTCCCCATGCAGATAGGCGAGCAGGGCGGAGGCATCGAGGACCGTCATTCAGCGTCCTCGCGCGCCGCTTCGGCACGGCGCTCAGCGATCAGCTCATCGGTCATGGACACCGACGCGGGCGCCATGTCCGCCCACAGTCCGCGCGCCTGCTCGGCGATGGATTGGTAAGGGCGCAGTCGCAGCGAGCCGTCCGGCTCGGTCGTGAGCGCAAGATGGCTGCCGGCGTGCAGGCCCAACAGCCGGCGCACCCGTGCGGGCAGCACGAGCCGGCCTCGATCGCCCATCGTGATGTGCTCTGCATGGAACATTTTGTATAAATGTACCACAAACACAGAGTTTCCCACAGACTGTTCGCCCGCCCGCAGTTGGCCGAACGCCGCTCTCATCCCGGTACCCTCGCTGGGTGGCCGCCCGTCGCGTCCTGACAGCAGCGCTTCTCGCGGCGCTCGCGCTCGGGTCTCAGGCTGCATGCGCCGCCGCGCGCATCTCGACAACCACGACTTCCGTCAAACCCGGCACTGCGCGTACGGCCACGGCCACGACGAGCACCACGGCCGCCAACCCCGAAGCGCCCGTCCCCGTCGCGGCGTCGGACATCCCACCGCGCGGCCGCCATCTCTCGGCGAATCAGGTGCTCGAAATCGCCAACCGCCTGCCGCGGATGAAGAAGGTCCGCGCAGAACACCCGGGCTCCTATGGCGGCGCTTACTTCAAGGGCCCGGCGCGCTGGCAGGTCAGCTACTTCACCAAGCAGACCAAGACCGAGCCGAGCAAGGAGATCGGCCAGGTCATCATCGCCGATGCGAACGGTCGCGTTCTCGAACAGTGGACCGGCTTTCAGATCGCCTGGACTATGGCGCGCGGCTATCCGGGCGCGTTCGGCAGGCACGTCAACGCGCTCTACATCTGGATCCCGCTGTGCGTCCTGTTCTTCGCGGCGTTCTTCGACTGGCGCAAACCCTTTCGCCTGCTGCACCTCGACCTGGTCGTGCTGCTGTCCTTCTCCGTGTCGCTGGCGTTCTTCAACCACGCCGACATCGGGCTGTCCGTGCCGCTCGTCTATCCGCCGCTCGTCTACCTGCTGGCGAGGATGCTGTTGCTCGCGCGCGTCGGGCGCCGCAACGGACGCCCGCGCCGCGCGCCCCGGCCGTTGCGCCCGCTCGTCCCGGCGCCGTGGCTCGCCGTCGCCGTCATGTTCCTGCTCGGCTTCCGCATCGCGCTCAACGTGACCGACGCCAACGTGATCGACGTCGGCTATGCGGGCGTGATCGGCGCGCAGCGGATCACCCACGGCAAGGCGCTCTACGGCTCCTATCCGTCGGACAACGAACACGGCGACACCTATGGCCCCGTCAACTACGAGGCCTACGTCCCCTTCCAGCAGATCTTCGGCTGGAGCGGACGCTGGGACGATCTGCCCGCCGCCCACGCCGCCGCGATCGTGTTCGACCTGCTCGCCGTGGCGCTGCTGTTCCTGCTCGGCCGGCGCGTTCGCGGCCCGTCGTTCGGCACCGCGCTCGCCTACGCGTGGGTCTCCTACCCATTCACCCTGTTCGCGCTGGAGAGCAACTCCAACGACACGCTCGTCGGCGCGCTCGTGCTCGCCGCGCTGCTGGCAGCCTCCTCGCCGGCGGGACGCCTTGCCGGGAGGGCCGGGTCCGGTGCGTTGGCGGCGCTCGCCGGTCTCACCAAGTTCGCCCCGCTCGCGCTCGCCCCCCTGCTGGCGAGCGACGGTCTGCGTGAGCTGCCCCCGGCTCGCCGCGCTCGCTCGCTCGCGCTGTTCGTGGTCGCGTTCGCGCTCACCACCGCGATCGCGTTCGTGCCGGCGCTCACGCACTCCTCACTGCACACCTTCTTCGAGCGCACGCTCGTCTACCAGTCGCAGCGCAACTCGCCGTTCTCGATCTGGGGCCTCTACGGCGTCTCGCCGACCGGCGGGCCGTCGGCGCACTGGCTCTCCGACGTTCAGGCGGTCTTCCAGGGCGCGGCGCTCGTTCTCGCCTTCGCGGTCGCGATACTCCCGCGCCGCTTCGACCTGATCGGCCTCGCCGCCGCCGCCGCCGCCGTGCTCATCGCCGTGCAGCTCGGCGTCGAACACTGGTTCTACCTCTACATCCCGTGGTTCTTCGGCCTCGCGATCCTCGCGCTGCTCGGGAGCCTCAGCGAGCCCGGATCGAGTGATCGGGACGAGGCATCAATATCTGCTCGATCGAGTCGGCTCGCAACGGCTTAGTGGAGCAGACCAGCACCCCCATCAGCCACGGGTCGTCCTCGGAGGTCTGAAAGCGCACCGGCATCTGCGTCACGAGCGCCTCCACGGCCTGCTCGCGCTTCACGCCGATCACGCCGCCGCGCGGGCCCGTCATGCCGACGTCGGTTATGTAGGCAGTGCCGCCGGGCAGCACTCTCGCGTCCGCCGTCGGCACGTGCGTGTGGGTGCCCACCACGGCCGTCACCTTCCCGTCGAGCAGCCATCCGAGCGCGATCTTCTCGCTCGTCGCCTCCGCGTGCATGTCCACGAGGATGTGGTCGACCTCGCCCAGCTCCCTGATCGCGGGGTCGATCTCGGTGAAGGCCGATCTGCCCGCCTTCAGGAAGAGGTTGCCGCTCAGGTTCACGACGCCCAGTCGCAGCCCGCCTTTCTCGACGACGCACACGCCCCGCCCCGGCTGCCCGCGCAGGTAGTTGAAGGGGCGCACGATCCTTGGCTGCTCGTCGAGATACGGGTAGATCTCGCGGCGGTGATACGCATGGTTGCCGAGCGTGATCGCGTCCACGCCCGCTTTCAGCAGCTCGTCGGCGGCCTTGGGCGTGATCCCCAGCCCGCCCGCCACGTTCTCGCCGTTGACGACCACGAACGTCGGGTCATAGCGCTCACGCAGCAGGGGCAGGCACTCGATCAGCGTGCGCCGCCCCACGCTGCCGACGAGGTCGCCGACGAACAGGATCCTCGCCTGAGTCTCAGCCATACTCTGGCCATGATCGGAGGCACGTGAAGGGCATCGAGGAGACGCTGAGCGCTTCCGCGGGCCCCGAGAGCGAACGCCCGACGCAGGCCGAGCGCGATCTGGCGGACGGCTCGTCCCCGCCGCCGCACAAGCCTCCTCGCGTCGTCGTTCCACGCTGGGTGCAGCTCGTCATGCTTCCGCTGGCGCTGCTCGCGCTGTGGGCGCTCGCGCGGGCCGCGGGCAAGGTCTTGTTGATCTTCGTCATCGCCGCGGTCATCGCCCTGATCCTGAACCCGGTTGTCGCGTTCCTCCAGCAGCGTACGCGACTGCCGCGCGGGCTGGCGGTGCTGGTCGTGTATCTCGCATTCTTCCTCACGCTCGCCGGGGTCGGCTTTCTGCTCGCCAATCCGATCGCCAACCAGGTGAGCACGTTCACGCACAATCTGCCGCACATCGTGCAGGAAGCAAATCAGCAGGTCGGAAAATTGCAGCGCACGCTCGACAAAAGCGGCATCCACGTCGAACTCGTCAAGCAGGGCAAGACGGCGCTGCAGACGCTTGCCGGGAAGGTCGAAAAGAGCGCCAGCCAGCTCGTGTCCTTCGGCGGCGGCCTGCTGACCGAAGCCGCCGGCGCGCTTGTGGACGTCGTGCTCGTCTTCGTCCTGTCCGTCTACATGCTCCTCTACGGGCAGCGTATCGGCCGGCTCGTGCGGCGGCTCATGCCCCCGGGGGACGGCACCCGCGGCGATGACTTCCCCACGCTCGCCCAGTACGCCGTGTCGCGCTACGTCGGGGGGCAGTTGCTGTTCAGCGTCATCATGGGCGCCTCGACGGGCATCGCACTGTACGTGTTCGGCGTGCTGGGGATCTTCCCCGACGGGCGCAAGTACGCGTTCGCCTTCGGGGTCTTCTACGGGGTGATGGAGCTGATCCCCTACATCGGGCCGATCCTCGGCGCGATCCCGCCGATCCTGCTCGCGCTGTTCACCGACCCGGTCAGCGCCCTGTGGCTGGCGCTGCTGTTCGTCGGGCTGCAGCAGCTCGAGGGCCACATCGTGGCGCCGCAGATCTTCAGTCACACGCTGCGCATCAACCCGCTGCTCGTGATCTTCGCGCTGCTGCTCGGGCTGCAGCTGTACGGGGTGATAGGCGCGCTCGTCGCGTTGCCGATCCTCTCGGTCCTGCGCGAGACCGCAGTCTACCTCCACCGTCACCTGACGCTCGAATCGTGGGAGCGCTCTCCCGACGGCCTGCTGTGAGGGCCGCTCGCGGGGGCGTCGCTCCCGGCGCCATGCGCGACACGGAGGTCCTGCGCGTAGAGGGCCTGACCAAGCTCTACGGCAAGCGCCGCGCCCTGCACGATGTGGGCTTCGTCGCTCGCGCCGGCGAGCTCGTGGCGGTGATCGGCCCGAATGGGGCCGGCAAGACGACGCTGCTGTCGATCCTCGCGGGCGCCGTAGTCCCGAGCGCCGGCTCGGTGGACCGCGCCGCGGGCGCGATCGGCTGGGTTCCCCAGCAGCCGGCTCTCTACTCCAAGCTGTCGGTCGCCGAGAACCTTCGCCTGTTCGCGCGGCTTGCCGGCGTCCCGGACGTTCAGGCCACCGTCGCTCGCATGCTCGAGCAGACCGGCCTCTCGGGTCGAGCCGGCGATCTCGCCGGCAGCCTCTCCGGGGGCAATCGCCAGCGCGTCAACGTCGCCCTCGGATTGCTCTCCGACCCCTCGGCCGTCCTGCTCGACGAGCCCTCCTCCTCGCTGGATCCGAGCCAGCGCGAGCGCCTGTGGGAGTTCATCGCCGAGCTCGCATCCGCCGGCACGGGGGTCGTCTTCTCAACCCACATCGTGTCCGAGGCCGAGCGCTACGCGCATCGCGTGCTCGTGCTCGACGAGGGCGAGCTGCTGTTCGACGGTCCGCCGCGCGAGCTCGCCGAGCAGGCCGGGCATGGCGAGCAGCGCGACTTCGAAGCGGCGTTCGTCGCCTATCTGCGCGAGCGTGGCCGTCCATGAGGTGGATGCTCGCCAAGGATCTCGTCATCCTGCGGCGCTCGCGCCTGCTGGTCGCGCTGCTCGTCCTATATCCCGTCGCGATAGCGCTCCTGATCGGCTTTGCGATCTCGCGCAGCCCCTCCGCGCCGCGGGTGGCGATCGTGGACGAGACCCCGCCCGGCCAGGTGATCACGCTCGGGGGCCGGCGCATCGGGCTGGCCGAATACACCAATCAGCTCTTCAGCCAGGTGCATGTCGTGCGCGTCCCCACGCGCGCCGCCGCCGCCGCGAAGGTCTCCTCGGGCGATGTGATCGCCGCGGTCGTTATCCCCCCCGATATCGTCCGGCGAATCTCCTCGGGCGTGAGCCAAGCCCAGGTGGAAGTCATCTACAACGGAGACGCCCTGAAGCAGTCGTTCGTCCGCTCCACGATCGACTCCGCGCTCGCCCAGGCGAACCTGGCCCTCTCCGAACAGATCACCCACGTGGCGGTCCGCGATCTCGATCTGCTGCTCGCCGGAGGCAATCTGGAAGCGCTCGGCTCCAATCAGAGCATCATCGGACTGAGCCACATATCGCCGGCTCTCACAGACATCGCCCGGCGCCAACCCCGGGCGCTTGACCGTGCCACCCTCATACGCGTCGCCGGCTTCGCGGACTTCGCGGCCCGCAACCTCGGCATCGCCAAGAACGTGCTCACCACGGTCTCGGCGCCGATCCGCGCCAAGAGCACGCTGCTGGCCGGCAAACGCACCCCGCTCGACACCTACGCGGTGGTCGTCGCCGTCTCGATTTCGCTGATGTTCGTCTGCGTGCTCCTGGCGGCCGGGGGGATCGCCCTCGAGCGCGAAGAGCACACGATCGCGCGGCTGATCAGGGGACCGCCCGCGCTGATCTCGCGCGAGGGGCTGCTCACCGAGAAGACGCTGCTGGCGGCCGGCTCATCGTTTCTCGTCGCGATCGTGATGCTCCTCGGCGTCGGCACATTCGTCGCGCTCGATCTCTCTCGCGTCGGCCTATGGGTGCTGGCACTCGCGTTCGGCGCGATCGCGTTCGGGGCGCTCGGGATCGCGATCGGCGCGCTCGCGCGCGAGGTGCGCGCCGCCTCGTTGCTGGCCTTCCTTCTCTCGCTCCCGCTCGCCTTCCTCGCTCTGGTTCCGAGCGGCTCTGTCGCGCGCGGGCTCTACGACGTGATCGGCGCGATCTCATTTGTGTTCCCCTACAAGGCCGCGCTGGAGGCGCTTGACGCCGCCGTCAACGGCGCCTCACCCGGCATAGGCGTGTCGGTCGTTCATCTGCTGGCCCTGACGCTCGTCTTCGGAGCGCTAGCCCGCGTCGGCCTGCGCCGGGCGGAATAGGCCGGCCCTGAGCCGGATCGCGCGACGACCGGCGAGTATCCTCGAAAGCGCGATGGCCTTCCCGATGACGCGCATGCGCCGCCTGCGCTCCTCGCCCGCTCTGCGCGGGCTGGTGCGCGAGACCGACCTGCGCGCTGAGCGCCTGGTGCTGCCGCTGTTCGTGTCCGAGACGGCGCCGGAGCGCGAGCCGATCGAGGGCATGCCGGGTATCGACCGCCTGCCGATCTCCGCGGCGGTCGCCGAGGCTCGTGAGGCCGCCGCGCTCGGACTCGGGGCCGTGCTGCTGTTCGGCGTCCCCGCCGAGAAGGACGCGCAAGGGTCATCCGCATTCGATGACGAGGGCATCGTGCAGCTCGCTGTCCGCGCGATCAAGCGGGAGCTGCCCGAGCTGCTCGTGATGACCGACGTGTGCCTGTGCGAGTACACGAGCCATGGTCACTGCGGCGTGGTGCGCGAAGACGGCCGGATCGACAACGACGAGACGCTCGAGCTGCTCGCGCGCGTCTCTGTCAGCCACGCCCGCGCCGGCGCCGACATGCTCGCCCCCTCGGACATGATGGACGGCCGCGTCAGGGCGATCCGCTCAGAGCTCGACTCCGAGGGCTTCTCCGAGGTGCCGATCCTCGCCTACTCCGCCAAGTTCGCCTCCGCCTTCTACGGGCCGTTCCGCGAGGCGGCGGGCTCCACCCCCGCGTTCGGCGATCGCCGCTCCTACCAGATGGATCCCGCCAACGGCCGCGAGGCGGTCCGCGAGGCGCTGCTCGACGCCGACGAGGGCGCCGACATGGTGATGGTCAAGCCGGCGCTGGCGTATGGTGATCTGATCAAAGCCCTCAAGCGCGCCACGCGCCTTCCCGTCGCCGCCTATAACGTGAGCGGCGAGTACGCGATGGTCAAGGCCGCCGCTGCCGCGGGATATCTCGACGAGCGCGCCGCCGTGAGCGAGATCCTGACCTCCCTGCACCGAGCGGGCGCCGACATCGTCATCACATACCACGCCAAGGACGCCGCCACGTGGCTCTCACAGACGGAATAACCGACACCGCCACCCCCAAGCTCCGCAGCCGCAAGCACGGAGCGGCGATCCCGCTCGACGACCTCGACCGGCGCCTGCTCAACCTGATGCAGGGCAGCTTCCCTATTCAACCGCGGCCCTACGAGCGCGTGGCGGGGCTCGCCGAGATCTCCGAGAGCGAGGCCATGGCCCGCGTGCGCCACCTTCTCGACGAGCGCATCATCCGCCAGGTCACGCCCATCTTCGACACCCGCGCGCTCGGCTACTCATCGATGCTCGTCGCCGCCAAGGTCGATCCCGAGAACCCCCAGCGTGCCGCTGCCGTGATCAACTCCCACCCCGGCGTCTCCCACAACTACCTGCGCAACCACGAATTCAACCTGTGGTTCACGATCGCCACCGAGCCCGACTCGCCGCTCGGCCTGCAGGGAACGCTGGAGGTGCTCGCGCGCGAGGCCGGCGCCACGTCCGTCCGCCAGCTGCCGACGCTGAAGCTGTTCAAGATCAGGATGGACCTGGAGATGGAGGGCGACACGCAGGCGCTGGCCTCCGCGGCTGTCGCGACAGAGCCGATCGAGCTCGATCCGCAGCCCTACGACGAGCTCGACATCGCCGTGATCAGGGCCCTTCAGGGCGACATGCCGGTCGTGCCCGAGCCATATGCGCCCGCCGCCGCGGATGTGGGGCTCTCACAGGAGCGCTTTCTGGAGCACCTGGCCGGTATGCAGCAGCGCGGCCTGCTGCGCCGGGTCGCCGCGATCCTGTATCACCGCCGCGCCGGCTTCTCCGCGAATGGGATGGGCGTCTGGAAGGTCCCCGACGCCGACATCCACGAGGTCGGACGGCGGATGGCGGCGGTACGCGGCATCTCCCACTGCTACCAGCGTCCCACCTATGAGGACTGGCCCTACTCGGTCTTCACGATGGCTCACGGCCGCTCCAAGAAGGAGTGCGACGCGATCCTCGACTCGATCGCCGCGATGACGGGGATCTCAGAGCGCGCCACGCTCTACTCCTCGACGGAGTTCAAGAAGATCCGCCTGCTCTACTTCACCGACGAGTTCAAGGCCTGGGAACGCGAGCACGCAGGCGTCTAGCCCGTCCATGCCCTCATCGCTGACCGACACCCGTTCGGCCGAGCTCTATCGCCGCGCGCTGCAGCTGCTTCCCGGCGGTGTCAACTCGCCGGTGCGCGCGATGCGCGCGATCGGCCGCGACCCGATTTTCGTCGAGCGTGCCGCAGGCGCCGAGCTTTGGGACGTGGACGGCAACCGCTACATCGACTACGTCTGCTCGTGGGGCCCGCTGATCCACGGCCACGCCCACCCCGATGTGCTCGCCGCGACCTGCGCCGCCGCCGAGCTCGGCACCAGCTTTGGCGCTCCCACGCCCGGCGAGGTTGAGCTGGCAGCGCGGGTCGCACAGCGAATGGGGTCCGTCGAGATGCTGCGCATGACCTCATCGGGGACCGAGGCGACCATGACGGCCCTGCGTCTTGCCCGCGCCGCCACCGGTCGCGAGCGAGTCGTCAAGTTCGCGGGTGCCTACCACGGCCATGTCGACGGCCTGCTGGTCCAGTCGGGATCGGGGCTGGTGACGGCGGGACTTCCATCCAGCCCGGGGGTACCGGCCTCGGCGGCGGCCACCACCACCGTCATCCCCTGGAACGACCCCGACGCGCTGCTCGCCGCGACCGGGGCACCCTCGCACGTGGACAGTGCGGGTGCTCGCGCGGGGTCCGACAGCGATGTTGCCGCGATCATCCTCGAGCCGCTCCCCGCCAACATGGGCATCGTGCCGGCGCGCGACGGCTTCCTCGAGCTCGTGGCCGAGCGCGCGCGGGCGTGCGGCGCGCTGCTCATCTTCGACGAGGTGATCAGCGGCTTTCGCGTCTCGCGCGGCGGCATGCAGGAACTGTCGGGCGTCGCGCCCGATCTCACGATCATGGGCAAGATCATCGGCGGCGGCCTGCCCGCCGGGGCGCTCGGCGGTAGCGCCGAGCTGATGCGGATGCTCGCACCCGCCGGCGAGGTCTACCAGGCCGGCACCCTCTCCGGCAACCCGCTGGCCGTCGCAGCCGGTCTCGCGACCCTCGCTCTGCTCGACGATTCCGCCTATGTGCGCCTCGCCGCCGTCACCGAGCATCTCGTCGCCGGCCTTCGCGAGGTCGCGGCCGCCTCCGGGCGCCGTCCCGTTCAAATCGTCAGCATGCCCGGACTGTTGACCGTCTTCTTCAGCGAAGCGCCCGTCAGCGACCTCGCCGGCGCCCAGGCGTGCGACCTGGACGCGTATGCGGCTTGGTGTCGCGCTCTGCTCTCGCGCGGCGTCTATGCGCCCGCCTCGCAGTTCGAGGCATGGTTCCCCTCGCTTGCCCACACCTCCGAGCACCTCGAGCAGACGATCGCCGCCGCCGCCGCGGCCTTCGAGGAGATCGCGTGAGTAAGAGCCCATCCAAGAGCCCATCGAAGAGCCCATCGAAGAGCCCATCTGAGAGCGCGCCCGAGGGCCCATCCGAGATCCTCGAGCGACTCCGCGCCCTGCTCGCCGCGGAGGGTGGGCTGGTGGCCGGCCTGCTCTCCTGCGAGACCGACGGTGATCCGCCGTCAGGCAACGGAGCGCTCGGCATCGCCCAGCTCGCCGCCTCGGGTCCTCGGGCCGAGGGCCGTCGCGAGCAGTATGAGCTGTTGATCGAGACGATCTACGAGGGCTATCTGCTGCACTACCACGCTCCCCGCGTGGTGCGTGCGCCCGAGGACGATCTCGGCCTGCTCGCAGGTGATCGTCTGTATGCGCTCGGGCTCGCGCGGCTCGTGGAGCTCGGGGACATCGAGGCGGTGGCCGAGCTGGCGGACGTGATCACGCTCACCGCGCTCGCCCACGGGGCCGGCAACGCCGATCTCGCCGATGCCGTCTGGACGGCGGGCGCACGCGCGATCGGCTGGGGCGCGAGCGCCGACCACGAGCGCGCCAAGGCGCTCATACGTGCCGGTTCGCCCGACGCGCCCCGGGCGATGCGCAGCCTCGCCGTCCGCTAGAGCCCGTCCGAGCCGTCCGCTGGAGCCGTCGCGAAAATCCCGTGCGCACGTCTGTCTCCGCTCGTGCGCGCAATGGCTCTGCTCGATATTGTTCCCGCCGTGTCCGACAAGCACAGCAAGCAGAAGTCGCGCTACACCACCGATCGCCTGATCCCCGGCGCGTTCGAGGGCGAGACGGTCACGCGCCGGCGCTTCATGACCGGCACCACCCACGCGGCCGGCGCGATCGCGGCCTCTTCCTTTCTGCTGCCCGCGCTCGGCTTCGCGATCGGGCCGATCTTCAAAGAGACGCCCCACACCTGGAAGACAGCCGGTCCCACCGACATGTTCTCCGACAACAACTATGTCCCCGTGGTCGTCACGCTCACGCCCGGAATCGGCGAGGCCGGCAAGTCGACCGTGTATGTGCGCAAGCGCAACCCTTCGATCGACACCGACAGGGCAGATCTCAACACCTCCTACATAGCCATCAGCTCGCGCTGCGCGCACGCCGGCTGCCCCGTGCGTTGGGTGGACGCGGCCGAGCGCTTCATCTGTCCATGCCACGGCGGCGTGTATGACCTGCTCGGCCGTCGCGTCGGCGGTCCGCCCGTAAGGCCGCTCGACCGCTTCTACACGCGTGTCTGGAGCGGCGTCGTGCAGATCGGCTCGCGCTACAGCGTCAACAGCGAGCTCCAGCGCTTCTCTCCGCGCAATCCCGGCGAGCCGATCGACGGCCTCGGCCAGTACCTGTACCCCTCCCGTCCGTCGATCCGCAGGTAGGCGGCCGCGATGCCCAAGATGCCCAAGCTGCCGGCCCCCCCGATGCCGTCCGCGCTGAAGGCTCCCCCTCCGCGCCCGGGCGACGGCAACGGCCGGTTGACGGTCGCCGACCACGCCAAGGAGGCCGGCGCCAACGTCGTCGACTGGGTCGACGAGCGCACCTCGCTCAGCGGCGGCGCCCGCTGGATGATGTTCCGCAAGGTGCCGAAGGGCACCAACTGGTTCTACACGCTCGGCTCCGCGACGATGTTCGCGTTCCTCTCACAGGCCGTCACGGGCGTCTTCCTTGCGATGTTCTACAAGCCCGACCCCGCCGGCGGCGCCTATGAATCGATCCGCCACGTCACCAACGAAGTCTTCCTCGGCCAGTTCGTGCGCGGCATGCACAAGTGGGGATCGAGCGTGATGGTGATCCTCGTGTTCATGCACATGGGCCGCACGTTCTTCTTCGGCGCCTACAAGTACCCGCGCGAGCTCAACTGGGTGATCGGGGTGGTGCTCCTGATCCTGACGATGGTGATGGGGCTCACCGGCTATCTGCTGCCCTTCGACCAGCGCGCCTACTGGGCGACCGTCGTAGCCAACAACATCACCGCCACCGGCCCCCTGCTCGGCCCCTACTTATCGGACTTCCTGCAGGCCGGCCCCGAATTCGGGGCGACGACGCTCTCGCGCTTCTACGCGATCCACATGATGCTCATTCCGGGTCTGATCGCGGCCCTGATCGGCGCGCATCTGTATCTCGTGGCGAAGCTCGGCACGACCGCGCCGCCATGGCTGAAAGCTGAGAAGAACTCAGATCTGCGCAAGGTGCAGGCATGAACAAGGCCCAGAAGGAGCAGTACCTGCGGGAGTACTCGATCCTCAAGGCCCAGGGGAAGCCGTTCTTCCCGTATGCCGTAGCCAAGGACTCGCTGATGGCATGCGTCGTGATGGCGTGCATCATCACGCTGTCGCTCGTGTTCGGCGCCGAGCTCGGCTCCAAGGCCAACCCGACCACGACCACCTATGTGCCGCGACCCGAGTGGTACTTCTTCTTCCTGTTCGAGCTGCTGCGCATCATCAAGCCGCCGAGCCTCGTCCCACTCGCCACCGTGGGCATTCCCACGTTGGGCATGGTTCTGCTGTTTTTGCTGCCGTTCTACGATCGCGGCCCCGAGCGGCGCCCTGAGCGCCGGCCGATAGCGACCCTCACGGGCATTTTCGTGATCGGCGCGATGGCGCTGCTCACATACGAGGGCGCCAGCGCCGGCTCGCCGACCGCGATCGAAATGCCCACCCCGGCCACCGTGGTGCAGGCCGGCGGGCAGACGCTCGCCGAATTCGAAGCGGGCAAGCTGGTCGTCGCCCAGTCCGGCTGCCTTGCGTGCCACAAGATCGGTGAGAACGGCAACGACGGTCCGGGACCGAACCTGACGCACATAGCCTCGCGGCTCCCGCGCCAGGGGATCGCGCGCACGCTCGTGAACCCGACCGCGCCGATGCCCTCCTTCAAGAACTTGCCGCCGCAGAAGTTCAACGCGGTCGTGAACTTCCTCTCGCAGCTGAAGTAGCTGACAAGGGCCCTGGACATGCCCGCTCATCAAGGCGGCGATCCGAAGACCGGACGACTGGAGGCCCCTGAGGTCAAAGCGATGTTCGATCGCATCGCGGGCGTCTATGACCTGATCAACACGCTCATGACCGCCGGCCTTCACCATCGCTGGCGAGAGCGCGCCGCCGAGATTGCAATGGTCGGCCCGGGCAGCCGGGTGCTCGACGTGGCCGCCGGCACAGGGGATCTCTCGATCGAGCTCGCGCGTCGAGTCGCGCCCGGCGGTGAGGTGATCGGCAGCGACTTCTCCGAAGGAATGCTCGATCGCGCTCGCATCAAGGGCGCCAAGGCGCTCGGCCACTCCTCAGCGGGCCTGCGCTTCGAGTGGGGCGACGCACTCGATCTGCCCTACGACGACGGGTCGTTCGACGCGGCCACCGTTGGGTTCGGAGCGCGCAACTTCTCAGACTTGGCCCGCGGGCTCTCGGAGATGGCGCGCGTCGTGCGGCCCGGCGGGCGCGTGGTGGTGCTCGACTTCACCACCCCGGTCCGTCCGCCGCTCTCCACCTTCTACAGCGTCTGGTTCGACCGCATCGTCCCGCTTCTGGGGCGCCTATCGGCCGATCCCGACGCCTATGAGTACCTTCCGAATTCCGTCAAGCGCTTCCCCGCGCCCGCCGCGCTTGCCGCGGAGATGCAGAGCGCCGGTCTAGATCGGATCCGCTATGTGCTGACGGCGGGCGGCATCGTCACGATCCACGTCGGTACTGTTCGGTGATGGGAGCTGAGAGTCCATCCGATACCCCCCGGAGACGCTCCGCGGCAACGAGCCTGGTCTGAGGGGAGGCCTCAGATGAGTACCGTGCACGAGGGTGTGCCCAACGACGTCGCCGCGGTCGAGGAGATCATGCGGCGTGGCGGACCCGCGCTGCGAGAGCGCATGGCGCGCGTCGAGGAGCACCTCGAGCGCGTCACCTCGCAGGCGGGCGTGCCCCTCGCCGTCCACGCGACCGGCACGATCGCCGCCGGTGGCAAGCGCTTGCGTCCCCTGCTCGTCGTGCTCGCCGCCGAGACGGCCGGCGGTCCGAGCAGCGCCGCCGACGGGGAACAGCGTCTCGTGCGCGCGGCGGTCGCCGTCGAGCTCGTTCATTCCGCGACGCTCGTCCACGACGATCTGATCGACGGCGCCCAGCTGCGCCGCGGCCGGCCCACCGTGGCCGCCCAGGCGGGACGCGAGATGGCGATAGCGACCGGAGATCTACTGTTCTCGCGCGCCTTCGCCGAGCTGGCGCTCAACGAAGACGTCGGGCAGCTGCGGATCCTCTCCCAAGCGAGCTCGGCGCTCGCCGCCGGCGAGCTGCTCCAGCGCGAGGACGCCTACGCGTCTGACGTGGCCGTCGAGCGTTACCTGGAGCGCTGTCGGCTCAAGACGGCGGCCCTGTTCGAGGCCGCCTGCCGTCTGGGCGCCCTGCTGTCGGCCGGCGCAAGCGCCTCGCTCGCCGCGTCGCTCGGCGAGTTCGCGCGGCGAATCGGCCTCGCCTTCCAGCTGCTCGACGACGTGCTTGACGTGTCCGGTCCCGTGCAGAGGACGGGCAAGACGCGGGGCACGGATCTGCTCGACGGCACCGTGACGCTGCCGCTCATCCTCGCCCGCGAACGTGACCCTGAGCTCGCGGCCTTCGATCTCGCCGCGCTGCGCGGTCCCGATCAGGCCGAGGAGCTGTGCGAGCGGATCGCCGCCACGGGCGCGCTCGACGAGGCTCGCGAGCATGCCCTCTCGATCGTCGCGGAGGCGAAGGCGTCGCTGCCGCGCCTGTTCCCCGACGGCAGCGGCGCGCTGCTCGATCTCGTCGCAGACGCGGTCGTCGAGCGCTACTGCTGACTAGAAGTCGTCCGGCCCGATCAGGTCGAGCTTCAAAGCGCGCGCGAACAGCTCGACCTCCTCGGCCATGTTCGCGTGCGTAATGCGCTTGAGATCGCTGAGCATCGCCGCGCTTGCCCTGTCCAGCTCGTCGTCCAAGCGCTCCACGAGCGCGCGCCCGAAGACGCCCTCGCGCGCACGCCCGCAGTCCGGGCAGCGCAGCAGTATGCGCCAGCGCTCCGGCGAGTCCTCGGCCCAATCCAGCGGATGGACCAACCGTCCGCCGCACTGGTTGCACAGGTGCAGCGCCTCGCGGGCGGCGCCGGCCACGGTGAGCGCTCCGGGCATCTCGTAGGTTATGCGGTATCGGCTGGGGTCGCGCATCGTCTCTCACGCTCACAATCGACCCGGGGCGCGCGGGGCTTTAGTGCTGGTAGCTTCAGTCCGACATGGCGAGCGCGATCCGGACGATCGGACACGACGAGAGGCTCAGCATCGTCGACCACCTCGACGAGCTGCGCACGCGACTGATCGTGAGCGCCGTCGCGCTGGCGGTCGTTTTCGGCGTCTGCCTGTGGCAGAACCATGCGCTGCTCAGCTTTATCAACCGGCCTCTGCACAAACAGACCGAGCAGCAGGTCGCCCGTGGGGAAGGACCGGCCGGACAGACCTGGCTTGCCCAGAAGGCGGTGCTGGAAGTGGCCCGGGACACCGAGTCGATCGCGCAGGCGCTGAGCGCGCCGGCGAGCGGGCTGTCACCCGCCGTCAGGGCCGATCTGGCCGGCGCGATCCCCCGCCTGCGGGCCGACGTGGCGAAGATCCCCCGCAGTCCGAGCCCGACCAACCCGACCACGCTCGGGCCGGGAGAACCGCTCACGTCGACGCTCACGGTCGCGCTCTACTTCGCGGTCGTGCTCGCGCTGCCGCTGATCCTGTTCGAGCTGTACGGCTTCGTCCTGCCGGCCTTCAGCCGCAGCGAGAGGCGGGCGGTGCTGCCGCTGTTGCTCGCCGTCCCCTTCCTGTTCGCCGCGGGCGTCACATTCGGGTATCTCGTGGTGCTGCCCGCCGCGGTGCGCTTCCTGCAGAACTTCAACGCGGGCGAGTTCAACGTGATGGTACAGGCCAGTCAGTACTACAAGTTCGCCGCAACGGTGCTGCTGGCGCTGGGAGTCTGCTTCCAGGCGCCGGTGGCGATTCTCGGCGCGGTGCGTGCCGGATTGGTGACACCCCGCCAGCTGCGACGCGGACGGCGCTATGCGCTGCTCGCATGCGCGGTGGTCGCCGCGCTGCTCCCGGGCGACGCTGTCACGCTCGTGCTCGAGACCGTGCCGCTGTATGTGCTGTATGAGGTGAGTATCCTGATCGCAGCAGTCCTTACGCGACGTGACGAGGGTGCCCAGGCGCTCGAGACGGCACCGAGCGAAGCACCCAAGCGAGGCGTCCAAGAGATGATCGATCACATAGACCCGGAGCTGTCCTGATGCTGTTCGACCTCAGAGCGCGCGGCCGCCGCCGCACCGTGCAGGCCGTCTATCTCGGCCTGGCGATCCTGTTCGGGCTCGGTTTCGTCGGCTTCGGGGTCGGCGGCGGGTTCGGCGGCGGAGGGATCTTCGAAGCCTTCGGCGGCAAAGAAGGCTCGCAGAGCGCCAGCTACTCGAGCCAGATCTCAGCAGCCGAAAAGCGAGTGCACAAGCACCCGAGCGAAGCGGCCGCCTGGGCGGCGCTCGCCGACGTCCAGTTCCACCAGGCGAGCGCGAGCGAATACTACGACGAAACCAAGCAGCAGTTCACGGCGCAGGGCAAGGCGCTGCTCGTCAAGATCGCCAACTCCTGGAGCCACTATCTCGCGCTGAATCCGAGCAAACCAGACCTGACGACCGCGCAGGAGATGCTCAGGGTCTACGGCCCCGAAGGCCTCAACCAGCCCGCCGAAAACGTCACACTGCTGCAGCAGGTCGTGATCCCGGCCAAGCGGCCAACCGCGGCTCTGTATGGGCAGCTCGCTCAGTACGCCTATCAGTCCAGCAACGCGCGTGTGGGCGATCTCGCCTCGCAGAAGGCTGTCAGCCTCGCGCCCTCGTCCGAACGGACTCGCGTAAAGCAGGCGCTGGAACAGATCAAGAAGAACCCGACGGGCAGCTCCTCCGGTGCAGGCTCAACGGCCGGAGCCGGCGGATAGCGACGCGAGCGAGCCGGCGCCGTATACCGCGCGTCTGCTGATCGACTGCGCGGACCGGCCCGGCATCGTCGCCGCGGTGTCCGGCTTCCTGTTCGAGCTGGGCGCGAACATCGTCTCCTCGAACCAGTACTCCTCCGACCCGATCGGCGGACGCTTCTACCTGCGCACCGAGTTCTTCCTGGAGGGTCTGTCTGGGAGGTCGGATGGTCCGGCCCAGGAGCGCGAGCGTGAGGAGGCCGTGCAACAGGAGCCCGCACGAGAGGAGCGCGAGCGTTTCGAGCGTCGCTTCCAGTCGGAGGTGGCCTCTCGCTTCGAGATGGAGTGGCAGGTCCGCTACTGGGGCGAGCGCCGGCGGGTCGCGATCCTCGTCTCCCGCCACGACCACTGCCTCGTCGATCTGTTGTGGCGCTGGCGCCGAGGAGAGCTCGACGCCGAGATCGTGGGCGTGATCTCAAACCATCCGGACCTGGCGGGAGAGGCGGCCGCGGCCGGGGTCCCCTTCCATCACGTGCCGGTCCGGCCGGATGCCAAGGCGCAGGCAGAGCAGCAGATGCTCGAGCTCTTGGGAGGCGAAGTCGATCTGGTCGTGCTGGCCCGCTACATGCAGATCCTCAGCGGCGACTTCCTCGCCCGCCTGCGGGCGCCGGTGATCAACATCCACCACTCGTTCCTGCCGGCGTTCGCGGGCGCCGATCCCTATCGCCGTGCGCGCGACCACGGCGTCAAGCTGATCGGCGCCACGGCCCACTACGTCACCGAGGAGCTCGACGCTGGGCCGATCATCGAGCAGGACGTCGCCCGCGTGGACCATCGCCACACGGTCCCCGAGCTCGAGCGGATCGGCCGCGACATCGAGCGGCTCGTGCTGTGGCGCGCGGTGTCGCTGCATCTGGAAGATCGCGTGATCGCAGACGCGGGCCGCACGATCGTGTTCTAGAATCCTGCCCACACCGGCCCCTTCGCGGGCCGGCGCCCTCGCGGGCCGTTAGCTCAATTGGCAGAGCAGGGGCCTCTTAAGCCCAAGGTTGTAGGTTCGATTCCTACACGGCCCACTCAACGCTACCTTTACCCGCGCCGCTTCTTGGACGCCGCGCGGTGCGCCGATCCGGCCGGCGGACACGGCACCGTCGTGCTTGCCAGCGCGCGCGTGCCGTCGGAGAAGACGAAGATCGCGGAGAAGGGAAAGCTGGCGGCAGGGCAGCTCGGCGGCAGCAGGATGCCCTGCGGCGCAAACGCGAGCGACACGCCGTCGACGTTGTGGTAGTAGGTGAGATGCTTCGGCCCGATGGTTGCGTGCAGGTGCAGCACCGATACGTACGGCCCGCCCGGCAGGGTTTCGACGAGGGGCACGCCGATCTTGACATTGCCGCCGAACGGTTCTCTCGCGGAGAGCAGAAGCCCCGAGAAGATCACGTTCGTGACGACCGGTTCTCTGCCTTCCGCGAAGAACAGCAGCGCGAGGTGGCCATCGCTTTCAGGGGCGCGCAGGATCGTGAGCGGCGAGCTCTCCTGCACCGGGGTGTCGCCGAGCACGACGCCGGTCTCAACGACGCCGTAGCCCATCGCCGAGTTGGGCGGGCAGCCGGCCGGCCCGGACGCCTCGAGCACCTGTTGCGCGCATCTTCTGATGCCCAGGTCGTTGAGGAAGAAGTTGATGCCGCGCGGGTAGCGCAGCTGCATTTCGATCAGCGGCGGGGGATCCGTCCCCGCCTGAGCAAAGAGCGCGAATTCGAACTGCAGCGTCGTGCGCCGGCCGAGCCGGTAGGGCTCGAAGGCCGCGTGCAGCTGCGCGGTCGCCTGTGCCTGAGCGCGGGCGAGCCAGGGCCGGACGCCCCCCGTCGCGCCGAGGAGCGCGAGCGTGCACCCGCAGAGCATGAGCGCCGAGCGCAGCGCCGGCGGTGAGAGTCTCGTCCCGCCCTTGACATCCACGGCCATGTCAGAAGCGCAGCGTTCCCGTTGTCTGGATGCTCAGCGCGTAGTTTTCGCGGTTGAAGGTGCCGTAGAGACGGGTCGTGCCGTGGGCACGGCGGTAACGCCCCGTCCCGCCGGTGACGACGAGCGTTCCCGCGAAGCTCTCGTACACACCTTCGCCGTGCGGCCTGGCCCTGCCGTGCCCGTCGATCCTGCCGCCGCGCGTGTAGATCTGAAAGCTGCCGCTGAAGGTCGAGGCGAAGACCATGTGCACGCGGATGGCGCCCGGCAGCGTGCCTTTCGCGCCGCCCGTCTCGTACACCTCTTCGCCGACCGCTCCGACATAGCGCAGCTTGGCTGTGTCGGTGGCGCGCAGCAGCGCCGCGGCGGAGACGCTTGGATTGGCGCCGATCGCGAGAACGAGAGCGAGAGCGAGCGGCCAGGCGCGTGCCGGCAGGCGTCCTGTCGCGACGCGCGCTCCGCGGAGCTTGCCCACACCAGCCATCTTTATATAAACGTTTACAACCATTTCTCTCATATGGGCGCGCTCACTCCGCAAGCGCGTATCTCGGAGAGACCTTCGAGGCCAGAACGATCGGCGTGAGCGCCGCCGCGAACACCATCGTCACGACGAGCGCAAAGATTGCAAGCGGCTTGGCGTCGGCGGTGATCGCGGCGATCGGAAAGCCCGTAACCCGCGCCAGATAGCCGTCGATGATCGCCTGGCCGAACACACCCGTGAGCGCGCCCGTGACGCAGCCGGCGCTCAAGAGCAGTCCCGCTTCCAGCAGCAGGATGCGGCGCAGGCGCCCGGAAGACACGCCGCACAGGCGCAGTCCCGCCAGCGCGCCGCGCCGCTGCCACACGGCGGAGGTCAGGGCCGCCGCCATCGCCAGGATCGCGGCCGCCAGCAGCAGATTCGAGATCTCCTGCAGCTGGCCGAGCCCTTCTCTGGTGAGGGTGTCGATGCTCGTCTGCAACTGCGAGCTCGTGCGGACGACCAGCCCGTTGGCCCCGCGAGAGGAGCCGATCAGCTGCCGTATGCGCTGTGCGACCTCTCCCGCGCTCGCCCCCGGCTCAAGCGACACGCCGAGCGCGGTTGCGCTGCCAGCGCCCCCGCCCCACAGGCGCACGTACTGCTCGCCGCCGATGAAGATCGCTCCCGGGCTCCACGCCAGGTTGCTCGTGAGCGCGGCGATCCGCAGCGACACCTCGCCGCTGGGCGTTGCAAGCGCGAGGCGGCCGCCGAGCCCGACGTGCTGCTGCTGGGCGATCTGCCGCGATACGACGACCCAGCCGCTTCGCGCGAGCCGTTGCTGCGCGAGCGTGGCGGAGCCGCTGGAGATCTGCGAGGAGAGCACGCTCCGGGCCCCGCCGGGCGGACGCGCGATCACCCACACTCGGCGGCCGTCGATCACCGCGAATCCACCCCGATCCCTCGCGACGCTTGAGACGCCGGGCAGGGCGGAGATGCGCCTCGGAAGATCGCCCGCGTCAAAGTCGACGACCGCCTGGTCGTCGCCGCGACTGTCGACCCACAGCGCCGCGTCGGCGGCGTAGCTGTGCGCGAAGCGCGCGATGCCGCTCGCCAGGTCGCTGCGCGCGCCGCCGAGCGCGATGCTCCCGAACAGCGCGAGGGCCCCTGTCGCGGCGAGCGCGAAGCTGCGCAGCGTGGTCGCCTCCAGCGAGCTCAGGGCGACCGGCAGCGCGGTGAGCCCTTGGCGCCAGTGCGCGAGCCTCGCGCAGAGGGCGATCACAGAGCTGAGCGCGAGCGGCACCGCGCACACCGTGGCGAGCGCCAGCAGGGCGCACGCGGCGAGCGCGTGCGAGGATCCCGTGGCGAGGAGGACCGCCGCCGCGACGGGCAGGACGAGCGCGCCGGCGCCGAGCGCGCGGCGCGCGGAGGTGGGCAGAGTGTTGCCGGGAACGCCCGGCTGCTGGTAGACGTCGCGCAGCGGGTTGCGGTCGCGAAGGTCCAGCAGCGACAGCGTCGAGGCGATGCCACAGCTCGCGATCCCGGTCGCCAGCGCGGCGAGCAGCGATGCGCTGGTGAGCGCTGTCTGCGTGCCGAGCGTGAACGCCTCCGCCAGATAGCGCGAGGACTGCGCGAGCAGGGTGACCGACAGCGCGTAGCCGCAGAGGATGCCGAGCAGCGAGGCGCATGCTCCGAGCACGAGCGCCTGGAAGGCGAACATCTGCACGATCGCTGAGCGCCGCGTGCCCATCAGGCGCAGATCGGCGATCATCGCGCGGCGCTCGGGAGCGCTCAAGAGCAGCGCCGCGGTCGCGAGCAGCACGCCGAGCAGCGCGCTCACGGTCGCAAACAGCGTGCTCGCCTGATCGCTGGGATCGAGCGCTTGGCGCAGCAGTCCTATGTCCTGATCGGCGGCGGCGACGTCGATGCGCCCGCCCGCGAGCCGCACAAGCTCGGAGCGGACCTTTTCGCGCTGTCCCGGTCGCGGCTCTACGAGTACGCGCGAGAGGCGGCCGGGGAGGCCCATCAGGCTCTGCAGCTCTCTCAGCTGCATGACCGCGACGCTCGTGTGGGAGAGCGCGCCGAAGGCTTCCTGCCCAAGCACCGCCGAGATTCCCACCGACACCGCACGGCCGCGAACGTAGACCTCGACGCTGCCGCGCGGTGTGATGGAGGACCCGCCCGCCCAGCCGCCGATCGCAAGCTCGCCGGCGGTGCGGGAGCTCAGTCCGATTCCCCGCGCCGAGAGCGTGGCGTTCGGGATCGTGTGCGCGAGGCCGTCCATGAAGACGAGGCTCGTGCCGGCGCCGGCAAGGTCGACGGTCGCCGTGCGACCATTGGCGGCGCGCAACGTGGCGCTCGCTTCGAGCAGCGAGCCGGCCGCCCGCACGCCCGGCAGGCGCTGCGCGGCGGCCAGCAGCGAGCCTGAGATGCCATCGCCCGAGCGCGCGTGCAGCTGCAGGCTGGCGGGGCCGATCACCGTGCGCACCGCCCGGGAGCTCGAGCCCGAGACGCTGCCGGCGGCCACGATCGTCGCGAACACGAGCGCGACGGCGATCGCTACGCCGGCCCCCGCGAGCAGCTCCTGCACGTAGTGTCGCCGCAGCCAGCGAACATAGAACCAGAAGAGGGCATAGGGCCCCACGAGCGCCCGCGGGCGCGCGGCGCGCGGCGCGCGAGCCCGCGGTGAGTGGGGGCGCGGGCCTCGCGCGAGCTCGGTGACGGGGCGTTGCGCCATCAGGCGCCGGCGGATACTCGCAGCGGCACGACCTCGGCTAGCTCGGGCGCCAGGCGGCCGTGCAGGCGGCCCTCCGAGAGTGTGAGCGCGCGGTCGGCGCCGGCGAGCGCGGGAGTCTCGTCGGTGCTGCTGAGCACGGCGAGGCCATCGTCGGCTAGCGAGCGCAGCAGTGCAAGGATGGCCCTGCGCTGCACGAGCTCCACGCCCGCCACGATGTCGTCGACGAGCAGCAGGCGCGGTGTGCTGGTGAGCGCCAGCGCGAGCATCACGCGCATCTGCTCGGCGCCGCGAAGGCTGCGCAGCAGGCGCTCGGCGAGATCGCTGGCCCCGGCGCGCTCAAGCGCATCGTGCGCGCGGCGACGCGCGTGACGGCGGGGGACTCCGCGCGCCAGCTGCACCTCCACGAGCTCGCGCTGCACCGGCCAGACTTCGCCGACGTGCAGTCCCCCGGCGCAGTAGGCGATCCCGTCACCGATCGCGCGCGGCCCGCGCAGCTGCCGACCCTCGAAGCGCACCGCACCGCCGTCGGGCGCCACCAGGCCGCAGGCGATGCGCAACAGGCTCGAGCGTCCGGAGCGGCGTTTGCCCCAGATCGCGACGAGCTCGCCCGCATCGACGTCGAGACAGACGTCGTCGAGCAGCGGCCGTCCCCCGCACTCGCGGTCGAGCAGGGACACGTGCTCGATGCTGAGCAGGCTCACCTGCGTGTCCCGCCGCCGGCGGCGCTCAGCTCGCTGCGTGCGTATTCGATCCAGCTCAGTATCGCTCCGGCGCGCAGCCGCTCCTCTTCGCCGGCGATCCGCTCGGCAAGCGCGCCGGGGTGCTCGGGGGGGCGCTCGTCGTCCGCGGCAAGCCTGCCCGCGGCGTCCAGGCAGAGCTGCGCGCAGCGCTCGAGCATGCGCAGCGCGTGCTCGAGCGGCAGCGTCGCGAAGTGCCGCGCGATCAACCGCGAGCGCCGCTCGTCGTCGCACACCTCGTCGATCAGCCAGCGCTCATACGCGCGGATTCCGTCCTGTGTGGCCCTGTAGTGCGGCTTGGGCTGGCGCAGGGGGTCGGCGACGCGCGGATCCTCGACGCGCTCGTCCTGGGTGCGCTCGATCAGGCCGTGGCGCGCGAGGCTGTCGAGCGCCGTGTAGATCTGCGAGCGGCTCGAGAGCTCGAGCGTGTCGCCGTAGGTGCGCTCGAAGCGCTGCATGAGCTCATAGCCGTAGGTCGGCCGCTGGATCAAAAGTCCCAAAAGCGCCCAGTTGATCGGCGAGCGCATCGCCGCGGCGCCTCTGTCGTTCAACCGTGCTGACTCCATTGCCCCTCCCTCCAATCGACGGTGTCAAGCCTACACCCGCACAGGCGCTCTGTGCGAATAGTCACGAAGGTGAACGTTCCGCTTAAAGACCACCGGGGTGCGGGCGCGCTACGCCGGTGAGAGCGCCTCTTTGCGGGGAGGACTCCCGTTTCGGCGGCTCGTTAGTCACGGACAAGAACGGTCTGGCACTGGACTAGACACGCTCGTATATGGACTGCATGATGGCTCCGTCGAGTCCACAGAAGCGGACTCGAGCAGATGGCGGGCGAGCTCATAGGGGAGCAGGGGAGAGGAAACACTAGATGCGCGGCGGGTCTGGATCTATTTCGTGGAGGAACTGGTGAGGTGGCTTCCGCCAAGCCATCTTCACGCCCTGCTCGTGCCGCGCAGGCGTATAACGGCGCGGTTCGCGAGCAGCTCGCCGATCTTCAGCGCGCACGGATCGTCGGTGCGATGTTCGATGTCGTGGCGCAACGGGGGGCTCAGAACGTGACCGTCGCCCACGTCGTTGAGCGCTCCGGTGTGAGCCGGCGCACGTTTTACGAGAACTTCGAGGATCGCGAGGACTGCCTGCTCGCCTCTTTTGAGCGCGCATTGACGCTTGCCTCACAACGGGTCATCCCGGCGTATGAGTCTGAGAAGGGTTGGCGGGAGCGAATAAGAGCTGGCCTGGTCGCGTTCCTTGCCTTCTGCGATGAGCAGCCGAGCGTCGCGCGGTTGCTCGTGTGCGAGTCACAGGCAAGCGGTGGGAGAATCGCACAGCGCCGAGCGGACATCCTCGCTCGCCTCACACGGATCGTCGATCAAGGACGCACCATTACAGGCACACCCAAAGGGCGCATACCCAGAGGGCACGCGACGGCGGGCAAGGAGGGCAAGGCCACCAACATCTCCCCACTCGCGGCGGAGGGGACCATCGGCGGCGTGCTCGCGGTGATCCAGGCAAGGCTGACAGAAGCGAAGCACGCCCAAAGGGCGCATACCCAGAGGGCACGCAGCGGCAAGCCGCTGATCTCTCTGACCAACGAGCTGATGAGCATGATCGTCCTGCCGTACCTGGGTCCGGCGGCAGCCAGGCGCGAGCTCGGCCGGCCCCTACCCGCCTCGGTGAGCGCACCGCGCGAGGACGCGCTTGTCTCAGACCCCTTCAAAGACGCCGGGATGCGCCTCACCTACAGGACCGTGCGTGTCCTCATGGCGATAGCCCAACACCCGGATGGGTCCAACCGCGTGATCGGCGAAACGGCCGGCATCACAGACCAGGGGCAGATCTCAAAGCTGCTCAGCCGCCTGGAGCGGATCGGCCTCGTCTCGAACACGGGGATCCACCCCGGCAAGGGCGCTCCCAACTCGTGGGCGCTCACCGAGAAGGGGGGGCGGATCGCCGAGAGCATTCGCGCCAACACCGAAGGCAGCCAAAGCCACGCAGGTCGCGAGCGATGAGCCACCACGAACGCATTCTCGCAGCCACGGCAACGGCTCGACACAAGCTTTCAAGCGTGGAGTCGAGCTCCACAAACGCAAGATCAGACAGTCCTTGTTCTCGTAACGGGCCGGCGCCCGTCACGGCCTTGTCATGCCCGCGATCCCGCGGGTTTCGTGTGGATCGCTCTCTAGGAGGGGATGGGTTTCATGATTGCTCGTAGGCTGGTCTCGGCTGTCGTGGCTTTGTTGTGCGTGTTGGCGGGGGGTCTGGTGTTGGTCGGGGCTTCGGCGTCGGCTGCCGGTACGTACAAATTCTCATCCAGTTTTGGCAGCGCGGGCTCGGCGGCGGGTCAGCTATCCGCGCCTAAAGGCGTAGCCGTCAACGCGACTACCGGCGACGTTTATGTCGCGGATACCGGCAACGATCGCGTCGATGAGTTTTCCGCGTCCGGCACGTTCATTCGTGCGTGGGGTTGGGGTGTCGCGGATGGGTTGTCTTCGTTTGAGACTTGCACGCTGACCTGCCAAGCCGGCTTGTCCGGGGCCGAACCCGGCGAGTTCACGGCGACCGCGTTCGTCGCCGTCGACAATTCCGGTGGCGCGTCCGCCGGCGACGTCTACGTCGGCGACACCGGCGACAACATCGTCACCAAGTTCACCGCAAGCGGCGTTCTCGTCTCTTCGTGGGGGACCGGCGGGCAGCTCAACGGCTCGACAACTGGACAAGGGACCTTCGCGCCCCTTGGGGGTGTGGCGGTTGAAGCTGGCGGGAGCCTGCTAGTCGAGAGGGTGACTAATAAAAAGCTTTTCAAATTCACACAGGAAGGCGTATTTGGCCCTGGCTCAGAATTTGAAAGCTTCTTTGCCACCTCGGCGCGGGGCATCGCAATCGATTCAGAAGAACACATTTTCGTCGTGACCAATACTTTCAGAGTTCCCGAGCTAACCAACACGGGCGCAGCGATCGGACGAGTGAATACGACTGCTAGCACGCACGGTCTGGCGGTCAATAAAGCCAACGAACTCTTTGTGGACACGGGCACAATCATTGAACGGTTTGCCTTCGCCGGCGCGAAAACGGTGAGCGAGCCTGGGAACACCACTTGCGTTTTCACTAACACTGCCGGCTGCCCTGCGACGGAGTCGTTTGGCGTAGGGCATCTAGCCGCAGGCAGCGGCGTTGGGGTGGGCGTTAACGGTGATATCTATGTGGCCGAAGATTCAGAAAATAAGATCGAGATATTCACTCCGCCGGTGACGCCGGAGCCACTCATCACGAGCGCGTTAGATGTGCGGCCAAGCGAAGCCACGCTGGACGGCACGGTCAATCCGAAAGGGGCTGGTGTGACCGCGTGTCAGTTCGAATACGGAACCGTGGAATCTAACACTTTTGCGGAAACCGTCGCCTGCGACCAGTCGCCGGCGTCGATCGGGTCGGGCACGAGTCCTGTGCCCGTCACCGCGACGATCAAAGGACTGACGCCAAACACGGCCTATCAGTTCCGGCTGACGGCGGCAAATGCCGAAGAGGAAGTTCACTCGGCCCCGATTGTCGTCACGACGCCGGGCCCTGCCGGCGTGGACAGTGCGACAGCGACTGGCGTTACCGCTTCTGGGGCGACACTGTTGGCGCAGGTCAACCCTCATAGTCTCGATACTGTCTACCGGTTTGAATACGGCACGAGCACCTCTTACGGCGCGAGTATCCCGGTGCCGGATGCGGATATCGGGCCGGGGTCGAGTGATGTGTCGGCCAGCCAAGCCGTCAACGGCCTGTCTGAAAACACACTGTATCACTTCCGTGTTGTCGCGACGAATTCGGCCGGCACGACGGATGGTCCTGACCGGGTGTTCTTTACTGGTACTGGGCCGTCGGGTTGTCCGAATACGGCGTCGCGTCAGGGTGCTTCTGCCGCGTTGCCTGATTGTCGCGCGTTTGAGCAGGTGACTCCTGTCGATAAGGGTATCGCTGAAGACATGTTCGGGGATCACGAAGGCACAAATCGCAGTGTCGGTTACTCCTCGGAAGACGGCGATCATTACTTGTTGACGACTGCCGCGTCGCTTGGTACGGATGGTGTGTCTGGCTCGAACAGGTATGTGTTCTCGAGGACTGGGGAAGGGTGGAGGATGAGGTCGTTGGCTGTGGAAGGCGTGAGTGTGCAGAGTCTCGACGCGTTCAATTATCTGTTTGACCCGGTGGATTTCTCGATGGTCGGCACTCGGAGTATTCTTGGCTCGAGCATAGCTGGTGTCCATGAGTTTGCGTTTGTGGGGCCGTTTGGTGGCCCGTATGTGAGGTCGCATGAAAATTTTGAATTGGCCGGCGGGTCGAATGATTTGAGTCATGTGGTGTTTGAAAGCAAGGAACTCGGGTTGGCGCCTGGTGATGAAGGTCAGGTGGCTGGTAGGGCGTTGTACGAGATGGTTGGCGGCGTGTTGCGGCTGGTGAATGTGGAAGGTGGCTCACCGGTGCCTGTGGGTTCGTGTGGTGCGGTGCTCGGCCAGGAAGCTCGGGAATCTGGTGGTACGCATAACGCGGTGTCGGGTGATGGTTCGAAGGTCTTCTTCACGTCACCTGACCCGAAGGCGTCGGGTCCGGGTTGTGGGACGCCACCGCAGTTGTATATGCGCGTGGATGGTACGAGCACTGTGAATGTGTCGGCGCCTGCTGCTGGTGCTGGGGAACCGTCGTTTGCGGGCGCGGCCGTGTTTGTCGGTGCTTCGACGGATGGTTCGAAGGTGTTCTTCCTGAGCAGGGGGGAGCTGACCGGTGACGATACGGGGCATGCTGTCGAGCTTTACGAGTACAACACGATCACGAAAGTGTTGACGCGTGTATCGCGCGGGGATGCGGGGAGCGCTGAAGGCCACGTGGATTTCGTGGGAGCTGTCTCTAGTGATGGCTCAGCGGTGTATTTCACCGCGCATGGCGAATTGGCGGCGAGTGTCCCAGCCTTGGGAGCGAAACAGGTGTACTTGTACCGTTATGACACTGTCAGCGAAGAAACAACGTTCATCGCGAAGATCGGCCAGGAAGACTACCCGTTGCGGCAAATTGAACGTATCGGTGTGTGGCCTGAAACAGTGTTCCCGAAGGCGGAACGCGGTGCGAAAGAGGTCGGTTCTGATGATGAAGCAAACTGGTATACGACAGGTGATGGTCGGTACTTAGTGTTTGGGACTAACCAGGATGTGACTGGTTATGACAGTACGCCAGCGTCAGGAGCGAGATGCAACCCCCTCACAACCAACGCTATAAGATGTGTTGAGCTTTACAGGTATAGCGCGGTTGATAATAGTTTGGTGTGCGTGTCGTGCGGTTTGCCTGGGGAACGGCCGGTGGATAACGCGCTGTTCGCGCGTTCGGCGCCGCCGAGCCCTGCTGGAGAATCGCTGCGCCCGATCTCTGAAAACGGGGAGTACGTGTTTTTCGATACGGCTTCGGCGCTTGTGCCGCAGGCGAGTTCTGGTGAGATTCATGTGTATGAGTGGCATGATGGGACGGTCTCGTTGTTGAGTGCGCCGCATGATCCGGCGAGCTCGTTTTTCGTGGGTTCCAGTCCGTCTGGTCGGGATGTGTTCATTGGTACTCATTCGCAGCTTGTGCCTGGGGATACTGATGTTGCGGGTGACTTGTATGATGCGCGGGTGGATGGTGGGTTTACGGGTGTGACTCCTCCGATCTGTACGGGTACGGGTTGTCAGGGTGTGCCGGCTGCCCCGCCGATCTTCGCGACACCTTCGAGTGTGACGTTCGAAGGTGTGGGGAACTTCCCATCACCGGTATCGAGGGTGGTCAAGAAGAGGACGAAGGCGTTGACCAGCGCACAGAAGCTCAAAGCGGCGTTGAAGGCGTGCCGGCACGATCGGGCTAAGCGCAAGCGAGCCGTGTGCGAAACGCGGGCCAGGGCGAGGTATGCGAGGGCATTGAGGTCTATCAGGGCTAACAGGGGGGGTAAGTGATGTTGCGGCTATACAACTCAACACGCCGTCCCGTGATGGATGGTCGTTCGGGCCTTGGGGTGCTCTCGATGCTCCTGGCGTGTGTGCTTGTCGTGTTGTGTGTTGCGGGTCCTGCTGGTGCGGAAGTGCTCAGTCCGCAGTGGACTGTGACCGCGTCTTCTGTCCCGACGAATCTAGCTTCGGGTTCGATTGAAGGCCGGTATACCGTGGAATTGAAGAACACTGGTGGCGCGCCGAGCGATGGTACGAAAATCACGATCCTTGACACGTTGCCGGCTGGTATCACGTTGGAAGGGTCCGCGAGCGGACAGGATTTCCTGTCTGGTAATGGGGTGAGTTGCACCGGCGCGTCGTGTTCGTATAGCGGGGTGATCGTGCCTGGTGACGCGATCGTGTTGAGTTTCCCCGTCAATGTGCAGGGAGGCCTACCGGAAGAGACGTTGACGAACGTGGTGAGCGTGTCTGGTGGTGGCGCGCCGGAAACGTCTGTGCAGACACCCACATTGATCAGTTCTAACACTGCGGGTTTCGGTATCGCACCGGGCTCAGCATCGAGCGTGCTTTCAAGTGTTCAGGCCGGCACTCATGCCGATCTGACGACAAGAATGGCTTTCAATACGCAAAACGCTGCGGCTGAGTTGTCTGACCCTGTAAGGGAAGTGATCGCGGATCTACCTCCGGGTTTCGCGGGTGACCTCGCTGATTCTCCAACGTGTCCTGTCTCGAAGTTCTCAGAACTCGGTGGGCTTACGGAAGTCCAGCCGTGTCCGCTCGGTACCCAGGTTGGTACGACGACGCTGGTGCTGAACCAGGGATTCCAAACGACTTATGCTATCGCGCCGGTGTATAACTTGACCCCGAATCCTGGTGAAGTAGCGAAGCTCGGGTTCGAGGCTGTCGTGTTCGGTATCCAGGGAACAGTCTCGCTTGACCCTTCCGATTACGGTATTCGCGTCGCTTTCCAGAACATCAACGAGACGGTAGCTCAGCTAGACGCGACATCGCTCACCGTGTGGGGTGTCCCCGCGTCCCCTGCTCATGATGCGATGCGGGGCCTTGAGTGCAACGGGTTCGGCAATTGCAGTTATGTGAACACGCAAGGCGTCTATCCGTTGAACGCGTTCCCGAATGGGCAGTCTGTGACGGCTTCTGGGGTCCCGTACCTGACGAGCCCGACGCAGTGTACGGACGCTCCGCTACCGGACACGTTGTCTGCGGCGGCGTGGGAAGGTTTCATTGGGCATGCGAGCGTGCAGTCCCCTGTCGGTCCGATGACGGGTTGTGGCCTGTTGGAATTCGCGCCGTCTATCGTGACGGCACCGGACACGACCCATGCGGATACCCCTGCGGGTTTGACAGCGGACGTGAAAGTACTCCAGGAAGGGTTGACGAGCCCCGAAGGCCTATCCAGCGCTGATATTCAGAACACGACAGTCGTGTTGCCCGAAGGCTTGGTGATCAATCCCGGCCAGGCTAACGGGCTTGAAGCATGCCAACCATCCCAGGAGGCTCTCGGGGTGCAGGGACCGGCGTCGTGCCCGAACGGTTCGAAGGTCGGCCAGGACGAAATCCGTACCCCCATCCTCAGGGAAAAGCTCGAAGGCAACGTGTACGTGTTGCAATCGAGCCCACCCGACATCAAGCTGCTCGTCACCGCTTACGCTCCGATCTACGGGATCTACGTGAAGCTCGTCGGCGACGTCCACCTGAACGAAACGACCGGTCGGCTCACGACGACGTTCGAGGGTACCCCTGAGCTCCCGTTCACGGACTTCAAGCTGTCCTTCAGCGGAGGCGCCCAGGCAGCACTATCCACCCCGACGGGCTGCGGACAGTACTCGACGAACGCTGATTTCAGCCCGTGGAGCGGGGAGCCTGACGCGCTTGTGACGAGCCCACCGTTTGAAATCAACACGGGCCCGGGTTCGAGTGGGTGTGCTTCACCGTTGCCGTTCGCACCGTCGATGATCGCCGGTGCGACAACCGATCAGGCGGGTGGGTTCACGAACTTCTC
This sequence comes from uncultured Solirubrobacterales bacterium, assembly GCA_963714635.1. Lineage (GTDB taxonomy): Bacteria > Actinomycetota > Thermoleophilia > Solirubrobacterales > Solirubrobacteraceae > Palsa-744. Next base: position 176,244 of record CAVQPM010000005.1, read on the forward strand.
GATGCTCCTGCAACGCGCAGACGGCCAGCAGCGCATCTCCACCCTGCAGTTCAAGGTCCCTGAGGGCTTGTTGGGGATGATCAGCAAGATCCCGTTGTGCGGGGAAGCACAAGCGGCAGCAGGATCGTGCTCTTCGGCATCCCAGATCGGTAACACGGTCGTCGAGGCCGGGCCCGGCCCCTACCCACTCGTCGTCCCGCAACCGGGTCGTCCTCCAGCCCCGATCTATTTGACCGGGGCGTATAAGGGCGCTCCGTACGGCTTGTCGATCGTCGTGCCGCTCGTGGTCGGCCCGTTCGACTTGGGGACTATCGTGACGAGGGCCCGTATCGAAGTTGACCCATTGACAGCCCAGTTGACGGTCACGACCGATCCATTGCCACAGATCATCGCGGGTGTCCCCTCGGATCTAAGGTCTATCGACGCGGTGATCAACAGGCCGCAGTTCATGTTCAACCCGACCAGTTGCGCTCCCATGAGCTTCTCGGGTACCGCGACGAGCATCAACGGGACAGCCGCTGCTATAGCCAGCCATTTCCAAGTCGGGTCCTGCCAGTCCCTGAAGTTCGCACCGAACTTCAAAGTCTCAACCTCAGGAAAAACCTCGAGGGCTAACGGGGCTAGCCTCGACGCGAAGATCGTCTACCCCTCAGGGGCCCTGCCGAACAATCAGGCCTCCAGCCAGTCGAACATTAGGAGCGTTCATGTTGAACTTCCGAAGGCTCTTCCTTCTCGTTTGAGCACTTTGAACCATGCTTGCTTGGATTCTGTTTTCAACCAGGATCCAGCTAGTTGTCCTTCGCAATCAAGGGTTGGATTTGCGAAGGCTGTGACTCCAGTACTTCCTGTTCCTCTAGAAGGTCCTGCCTATTTTGTTTCTCATGGAGGTCAGAGGTTTCCTGAATTGATAGTGGTTCTTCAAGGTTATGGAGTGACTGTTTATCTCCAAGGCGAAACGTTCATCAGCAAAGCTGGCATAACCTCCTCAACCTTCAAGACCGTACCCGACGTGCCGGTAGGGGCCTTCGAACTGACGCTGCCCGAGGGCCCGTTCTCGGCTCTGGCGGCGAACACCGATCTCTGTGCGGCCAATCTGGTCATGCCGACCACGTTCACCGGCCAGAACGGGGCGGTCGTTAAGCAGAAGACGAAGATCACCGTCACCGGCTGCAAGCCGGCGATAAGGGTGATCAGGCACGGTGTCAAGGGCTCCAAGGCGACGATCGTCGTGCAGGTGCCGTCCGCGGGCACGCTCGTCGCCACAGGCAGCGCTGTCAAGCGCTCCACCAAGCGTGTCGCGAAGGCCGGGAACGTGACGATAGGCGTGAGCCTCTCGAGCCGCGACCGGCGCGTGCTTTCAAAGCGCCCCCACGAACGCATAAACGCGAAGGTGACGCTGCGCTTCAGGCGCAAGCACGCCGCGCCGCTCACGGCTCACGTCAAACTGCTGATGGGGTGAGCGGCCCGCGCCGCGCCGATACAAGCTTGCGCGTCCATTCCCTCTCCCTCTCCGGACGGCGTGCGAGATAGGGCGTACCGGGGCGGGCCCCATCCCGCCCCGGTGCGTCGCCGTTACGGCGGTTTCGGCTGGCCCGAAAAAGCCGGAGCTCGGCAGCACGATCGATGCCGGGGCAGAGGGATGTCAGGAAGACGGCGTCGGCGATTGGCCGCAGTCAGGTTCCGTGGTGGGCGCCTGTGCAGATTCAGCCTTCCGCTTATCTGCAACCTCCGCAACCTGCGCTTGCGCCCACTTGCGGAGCTGCACGACCAATGCCAGCGCGGCGTCACGGTCAAGCGTCGGCGGCTCCTCGCCCTCGTAGCGGAACTCCACCGCCCAGTCGGTCAGCGTGTCCGCTTGCGTGAGCGCCGTCGGTGCGTCGATCTTGTGCTCTTCGATGAGCCCGGCGAGATAGCTCAACTCATGGCTCTTCTTGTATGGAATCTCGTGTGCCGTAAGCACGGCCTTGATCTGCTTCTCCGCCGCCTGCTGACAGTGAAATCCAGCCATCTCGTCAGCGATGTCAGTGTCTGACCCGATCTTGCGCACCAGCGCCTCGTCCTGCCCTGCCTTCTCGAGCAGGACGCGCGCTACGTCCAGCGCGTCACGCTCCGTCATGCAATACCCGACCCTCGGTCAGTGCCGCATGTACCATCGAGCCCTTCGCCGGACCCCATTCCTTGGCGTAGCGCTCGCTCACGACGATCACGTCCACCGGAACGCCGAGCGGTCGAAGCTCGCGCCGCAGTCGGGCCTGCTCTGCGTGGCGATTCTCGACGACTCGCTCGACGACCAGGAAGTCCAGGTCGCTGTCATCCGTGAGCTCCCCACGAGCAGCCGACCCGAACAGGATCACCTGCGTTCGCGGCGGCACGGCCGCCGACAATCGACGGCCAGCCTCGCTGATGAGCGTGTCGTCGAACATGCCCGGATTCTAAGGGAAGAGTGGCGAACGCCCCGGTGCGTCGCAGGGCCGGGCCCCATTTCGCCCCGGCACATCGCCGTGACGGCTGACGTCAGGGTCCGAGCAGCGCCAGCGGGACGACCGCGACGCCGTCTCCTCTGCGGTAGGCGAACCTTCCCGTGTAGACCACGACACGGTCGACACATCGACGCCGCGCTCGTGCAGCGACATAGGTCGGATCGTAATGCTGACGATCCGACCTAACATATAGACAGGCTTCTAGCTAACATTTGGACGTCATCCTGATTGACATCTCGTCGCTCGAGCGGAGCTATCCCCGTATGGCCGCGGCGCGCCACGCTGGCGTTCTATCCCTGATCGGGCGACTCGCGCGGCGGGTGCACGCCGGACGCTCCTTGCGATCTACGCGGACGTCGTGGACGCGGCGCCCGGCCCGACGATCGACTCGCGGCCCGCGTCTGTCCAGATGACCTGCTCCCGTCCGGGCCCAACCCCGATCAGCGCGACCGGCACACCGGTGTGGTCCTCGATGAACTGGATGTACTCGCGCGCGCCGTCGGGGAGGTCTGAGAGCGTGCGACACTCGCCGAGGTCCTCCTTCCAGCCGCGCAGCTCGGTCAGCTCGGCGGTGGTGTGGTGGAGCACCGTTTGGTGGTAGGGGAAGTCGTCGAACTCGGCGCCCTCCGCGCCGCGATAGCTCGTGCATACACCGATCCGATCGAGGCCGGAGAGCACGTCGAGCTTGGTCAGCACGAGCGCGGTCAGCGTGTTCAGGCGGGCCGCATAGCGCAGCGCCACCAGGTCTAGCCAGCCCGTCCGCCGCGGCCGGCCGGTCGTCGTCCCGAACTCTCCCCCGCGCCTTCGGATCGTCTCGCCCATCTCGTCGTGCAGCTCGCTCGGGAACGGGCCCGCGCCGACGCGGGTCGTGTAGGCCTTCGAGATCCCCCAGACCTCGTCGATCGCCTTGGGCCCGACGCCGGTGCCGACACAGGCGGCGCCCGACAGCGGGTTGGAGGAGGTCACAAAGGGATACGTTCCGTGGTCGATGTCGAGCATCGCTCCCTGGGCGCCCTCGAAGATCACCTTCTGACCGTCGTCGAGCAGCTCCCACAGGAGCTTCGCCGTGTCGGCGATGTGCTGCTCCAGGCGATGCCCGTAGACGAGGTATTCCTCGGTCATCGCGTGCAGATCGAGCGTGGGGTCCTTCTCGAACGGGCGCAGCGACAATCGCTTGGGCTCCATCGCCGCCACGATCTTCTTCTTGAGGATCTTCTCGTCGAGCAGGTCCTGCACCCTGATGCCCAGGCGCGCGGCCTTGTCGGCGTAGCAGGGGCCGATCCCGCGCCGGGTCGTCCCGATCTGCAGGCTGCCGAGCTTCGCCTCGCCGGCCGAGTCGAGCAGCAGGTGGTAGGGCATGATCAGGTGCGCGTTGGCCGATATGCGCAGGCCGCTCACGTCGATCCTGCGCGCCCTCAGGGCGTCGAGCTCCTCGATCAGGACCTTCGGATCGATCACCACCCCGTTGCCGATCACGCAGCGCTTGCCGGGATACAGGATCCCCGACGGGATCAGGTGCAGCTTCCACTCCTCGCCGTCCCTGACGATCGTGTGACCGGCGTTGTTGCCGCCCTGGAAGCGCACGACGGCGTCGCCGTGCTCGGCGATCAAATCGGTGATCTTCCCCTTGCCCTCATCGCCCCACTGGGCGCCGACAATCACTATTCCAGGCATTGCGTCATGCAGTGTAGGGGGCGGTGCTCGGGCGGGCGGTGGCGATCAGCCCGAGCGGGCGATCACGGGAAGCTCTTGGCGCTTGTCGGCCCCATAGAGCGGCAGCGGGTCGCCGCACATCTCGATCAGGCGCGACACGATCCGCTTGCCGACCACCTCGCTGGCGTCGTTGGACACGACACGGCGTTCCTCGTTGCGCTGGCCGGCGCCGTCCTCGGTGACCGTTGTGAGCAGCTGCCGTCCCATCTGCTCGGCGAGCTGGTCGGGCATCAGGTTCGTGGTCGCCACGATCGCGCGGCCCGCCTGATAGCGGGCGTCGACGATCGAGTAGAGCTGCTCGAGCCGCCACGGCGTCGTGTGCTGGGCGCCGAGATCGTCGATGTGCAGCAGATCGACAGACGACAGTCTGTCGAGCAGATCGAGCAATGCGTTCTCGGTGTCGATCTCGTCGCGGATCAGCATGAGCAGCCGTGGGAGCGAGTAGATCGCGACCGAGTGGCCGGCCTCGATCGCGGCGGCGGAGACGATCATCGCGAGCGTGGTCTTGCCGGTCCCCACGTCCCCCACGATCCACATCCCCCGCCCCTCGCTCAAGCGCTTGTCGATGTTGCGCACATAGGAGCGCACGGCCGAGATGACCGGCTCGGGCATGCCGAGCACCGGCGGCCGATCGAAGGAGGCGCCGCGATAGCGCTTGGGCACTCGCCCCTCCAGGCTCGCGGCACGGCGCCGCGCGATACGCGGCGCTCGGCAGCGGCAGTCCGAGGCGGTGTTAGTCGCCTCATCGACTATGAATCCGCTGCCGTCGCACTCGCCGAGCGGGCAGCCGTCCCGGTCGCGCGATGCGAGCAGCGTCAACGGGTCCGCGCTCATGCTCCGTCGCCTCCAGCCGCGTATGAGGCCCTGGAAGCGTCGGGCTCATAGCGATCGGATTTCGCGTAGTTCATGAACTTGGGGTACTCCTTCTGGAAGGTGAGCGTCACCTTGCCGACCGCTCCGTTGCGATGCTTGGCGATGATCAGGTCAGCCTCGCCCGGACGTTCGGAGTCCTCGTTGTAGTACTCGTCGCGGTAGATGAACATCACCAGGTCGGAGTCCTGCTCGAGGTTTCCGCTCTCGCGCAGGTCTGAGAGCTGCGGGCGCTTGTCGGGACGGGTCTCGACGGCGCGGCTCAGCTGCGAGAGCGCGATCACGGGCACGCCCAGCTCGCGCGCCAGGATCTTCAGCCCCCTGCTCAGCTCGCCCACGGCCGTTACGCGCGAGTCATAGCGGCTGTCGGTGCGCATCAGCTGCAGGTAGTCGATGATGATCAGCCCGAGGCCGCCCTCGCACTGCGTGTGCAGGCGCCTTGCCTTCGCCCTGATCTCGAGCATGCCGACGTCGCTGGAGTCATCGACCCACAGCGGCGCGGCCGCCAGGCGCTGGGAGGCCTTCAGGATCTTCGGCCAGCGCTCCTCCTTGACGCGCCCCTTGCGCAGCTCCTCTCCCTTGATGCGCGCCTGTGAGGCGACGAAGCGCTGCGCCAGCTCGGCCTCGGCCATCTCCAGGCTGAACAGCGCCACGGGGCGCCCGTGTTCGACGGCGGCGTTCTCGGCGATGTTGCACACGAGCGCGCTCTTGCCCATCGCGGGACGCGCCGCGATGATGATCAGGTTGCCCGGCTGGAAGCCCCCGGTGATCTCATCGAGGTCCTTGAATCCCGATGGCGCGCCCGTCAGCGCCGTCCCCTCGATCGACAGGCGGTGCAGCTTGTCGATCTCCTCGTGCAGCACCTCCTCGATCGAGCGGAAGTCCTGCTGACGGTCGTCGCGCGCCACCTCGAGCATCGTCTTCTCGGCCTGCTCGACCAGCTCGCGCGGCGCGGCGTGGTGCTCCAGCACGCTCGACTGGATGTCATAGGAGGCAGCCAGCAGTCGCCTCAAGAGCGCGTTCTCGCGCACGATCTGGGCATAGCGGCGCGCGTGGCCGGCGGCGGGCACGACGCCGGTCAGCTCGTCGATCGCGGCCGGTCCGCCGACCTGCTCAAGCTTGCCGGTCTGGCGCAGCTTGTCGGTGACCGTCAGCACGTCGACGGGCTCGGACTCGTTGTAGAGCGCGATCATCGCCTCGTATATGAGGCCGTGGCGTTCCCTGTAGAAGTCCTCGGGGCGAAGGCCCTCTTCGATCACGAGCGCATACAGCGAGCGATCCGAGAGCAGGATCGCGCCGAGCACCGACTGCTCGGCGTCGAGGTTGTGCGGCGGTGCGATCGCGGCCGCGGGCGCGCCGGCGCCGTTGGTTGCGTTGGTTGTGCTCGCCCCGCTCATGGCCTCGCGCGAGTGTATGTACGGGGGGTCCATCGCCGCCGGGCGTAAGCCGCAAACGAGGAGGAAATCATGGCGTCCCCCACCACGAACACATGTTCGCAGGCGGCGCGGCGGAGGCTGAGCGAGCTACTTCTGCGCGACGATCATGCATGAGCAGGGGCCCCCTCCCGCCTCTCGCGCGTGGGGGACTCGCTGCAGGCGCTTACTTCTGCGCGACGATCATGGTCTTGACCGTCGCGGTGACGCCGTCGAGGACCTCGACGACCACCATGTGGGTGCCGACGTTCTTGATCGGCTCCGGAAGGTGCACGTTGTGCTTGTCGAGCCTCAGCCCGCGCGCGTCGCGGATCGCGCTCGCGATGTCCTGTGCGCTCACCGAGCCGAACAGGCGCCCGTCGGCGCCGGCCTGCTGGGCGATCGTGAGGACCGTCTTGTTGAGGAGCGCCGCATTGTCGTGCGCTTTTTCGACGTATTCCCTCGCCGCACGCTCGGCGGCCTCCTGGCGACGGCGGATCTCATCGACGGCGCCCTTGGTCGCCGGCGCCGCGAGCTTGCGCGGGATCAGGTAGTTGCGCAGATAGCCCTTCGACACGTCCACGACGGAGCCCTGCTCGCCGAGCACCTCGACATCCTTCAGGAGAATCGCTTCAGGCATCGGCGCTCTACCGGTCGCGGTCGCCGCGCTCGCGACGCGGATGATCGTCGCGGCCGCCCTCGTTGACATACGGCAGCAGGGCGATCTCCCGTGCGCGCTTGACGGCGCGCGCGATCTGGCCCTGGTGGCGACGGCATGCGCCGGTGATCCTGCGCGAGCGGATCTTGCCCTTCTCGGAGATGAACTTGCGCAGGCCGGAGACGTCCTTGTAGTCGACCTGCTCGACCTTGTCGCGGCAGTGCTGGCAGGGCTTGCGCCTCCCGCCGGTGCCGGCGCCCTTCTTGTCTCGTCGGCGGACAGGCTTGCCGCGACCACGCTTTGCCACTGAAGATCCTTGCTTTCGAACTAGAACGGAATGTCGTCGTCCCCGGTGCGACCGGAGGCCGGTGCGGGCTGGAAATCGCGGTCGTCGACCGGGACTTCGCCACCCTGTGAGGCCCCTCCTCCGGCGAATCCTCCCCCTCCGGAGGGATCTTCGCGCGATCCGAGAAACTGCACTGAGTCGGCGATTATATCGATAGCGCTGCGTTTCGTGCCGTCCTGGGCATCCCACTCATGCCATTCGAGTCTCCCGTCGATCGCCACGGGCCGCCCCTTGGACAGGTAGCGGGCCGCGTTCTCGCCCTGTGCGCCCCATACCGTGACGTTGAAATAGTTGGGCTTGTCCTCCCACTCGCCGGTGCTGCCGTTCTTGCGGCGTGTGTTGCACGCGATGCGCAGCTTGCACAACGAGGAGCCGCTCGGCAGCGAGCGCAGCTCCGGATCGGCAGTCAGGTTCCCGGTTATCACGACCCGGTTGATGTTCGTGGCGGCCACGGCTCCTCTTCCTTTCGCCTCGTCTTGGTCGGCGAACGCTACCGCTACCGGCCGGTCGAGGCGCTTCGGGTGCGAGTCGAGGTGCCGAACACCTCGTCCCAGTAGGGGGCGCTGATCCCGAAGCCCTTTGTGTCGTCCTGGAAGTGATGGCGCATATGGCGCTCGCGCAGCGTCCTTCCGAGGGAAGAGCGGGGCCGGAAGTGGTGGACGTAGTAGTGGATCATGTCGTAGGCGAGATAGCCCGCGAAGAAGCCGGCCCCGACCGCCGGCGCGTAGCGTTCGCCGAACACGAGGTACAGCGTGCCGAACACGAGTGCCGCGAGCGGAACGCTCACGGCCGGCGGCATGACCAGCCGCAGGCGATCGTTGGGGTGCTCGTGGTGAACGCCGTGGATGATCCAGTGCAGGCGCGCGCCGATGCCGTGATCCGGCTCGAAGTGGAAGACGATGCGGTGCAGCCAGTACTCGAACAGCGTCCACAGCCCGTAACCGAGGAGCGCCAGTCCCAGCGCCGGTAGCGGCCCGATGAACGAGAGCTCCCAGGCGAACAGGGCGACGATCGCCGGCGAAAAGATCAGGACCGGGATCGACGGGTGCACGCGCGAGAAGGCGTCGAGCACACGCGACTCGAACATCGGCGGTGAGGCCTTCAGCACATCGGTCCTGCGCTGCACGACCCGAGTGTATTACGCCGCGGCGGGCTCCTCGTCGCGGGGCTGCTCGGCCTCGGGACGAGGGGCGTGCTGGTGCTCGGAGCGCAGGTCCGGCGCCTCGGGCGTTCCCGGCGCAAGCTTGTTGATGCGGAAGCGAATGATCCCGTCGGTGATGCGCAGCGTGCGATTCAAGCCGGCGATCAGCTCCGGTGTGGAGGCGTGGAACTGGAGCAGGTGATACTCCGCGCTCTTGGTCTTGTCGATCGGGTAGGCGAGCGGTCGCTCGCCCCACTCGTCGTGGCGCACCAGCTCGCCCTGCTTTGAGATCGCCTCGCGGGCATCGGCGACGATCTTTGCGCGCACGTCCTCCTCAGCCTGCGTGTCGAGCAGCAGGACGAGATCGTATGTGGGTGCGGGCAGGGTCATGGGCAGGGCCGAACGCGGCTGCCGATGATAGCTAAACGAGGGCGCGCTTGGCGCGGATGTCGGCGAGCTGCTCGTCGATCCAGTCGCCGGGATCGCGCGAGGTGACGATCTCGACCAGGCCCCTCGCGCGGCGGGCACGCTCGCCGGGGGGCATGTCGAACGCCGCGTGGATCGAGTCCGCGAGCTCCTGGATGTCGAACGGGTTGACCGACAGGGCGTACTCGCCGAGCTCCTCGTGCGCGCCCGTGTTCTCGGACAGGATCGACACCCCGTTGCGCTCGTTCACGAGCGGCCCCTCCTTGGCGACGAGGTTCATGCCGTCGAACATCGCGTTGACGAGCAGCACGTCATAGTGCTTGTAGGCGGCCATCGCCTCCTCGAGGTCGTCGCGCAGCTTCAGCTGGATCGGCATCCAGTCGGGGGTGCCGTGCCGGTGGTTGACGACCGCTACGAGCGCCTCGATGCGCTCCAGGTACTCCGCGTACTCCGGCACGTCCGTCCGCGAGGGCATCAGCTGGGAGACGAACGTGACGCGCTCTCTGAACTCGGGGTGCTGGTCGAGGAACAGGTCGAACGCCGAGAAGCCCCGCAGCACGTTCTTGGACAGGTCGGCCCTGTCGACGCGCAGGATCAAAAAGTCGCGCCTGCGCCGCAGCAGCTCCTGCTCGAGCTCGGCCACGCGCGCGCCCGAGGCCACCGCCCGCGTCGCTCTGTGGTCGATCGGAAGCGGATAGGCCCTCACCCAGACGTCGCGCTCTTTGAAGCGCACGATCCCGCGCTCGAAGTCCACGTCGAGATCCATCAGATCGCGGCAGCACTGCAGGAAGTTGCGCCTGTAGGAGCGCGTGTGAAAGCCGATGATGTCGTTGGCGAGCAGGCCCGCGAAGATCTCCTCGCGGATGCGCGAGGGGAGCACGCGCCAGGAGTCCGACTGGGTCCACGGGATGTGGACGAAGTGATGAAGGAACACGTCCTCGCGAGCGCGCCTGACCAGGTCCGGAAGCGTGTAGAGGTGATAGTCGTGGACCATCACCACCGGCTCGCTCAGCTCTGAGATCTCCTCGATCACGGCTCTCGCGAGGTCCTCGTTGACGGCGTTGTAGCCGAACTCGAACGCCTCGATCTCATGGCGGCGGATGTCGGGAGCGTTGGACAGGTCCCACAGGTAGTGCTGGATGAACCACAGCATCGGGTTGGCGAACACGTTGTAGAAGCGGTCATAGGCCTCCGGGTCTGAGGAGACGAGCCGCACGAGATATTCGCCGCCGGCGGGCGAGCGCACCGGGAAGGCCCGTCCCCCGTGCTCGCGCGAGACCTCGGCATCGTGCTCGTTCATCGCGGAGGCGATCCACACGGCCTCGCGGTGGGACGCGAGCCCTGTCAGCGCCGTCACCAGGCCGCCCGTGCCCCGGTGGACCTCGCCTCCGGGCCCGAACGTCACGGGGCCGCGGTTACTGACCAGCACGAGCGGTGATCGCTGTGCCGGCGCCTCGCTCATGACTGGGCGAGCTCGGTGAAGATGCGCAGATAGTCGCGAAGGTAGCGCGGCGTGAGGAAGTGGCTGCGCACGTGCTCCTTGCCGCGCAGGCCCAGCGTTCGGCCGAGCGCTGGATCCTCGAGCAGCTCGATCGATCGCTGCGCGCACTCTCCTACGTTCGAGACGAGAAAGCCCGTGACGCCGTCCTCGACCTGCAGCGGGATCCCGCCGACGGCCCCGCCGATGAACGGCCTGCCCTTCCACAGCGCCTCCGACACCGTCAGGCCGAAGCCCTCGCGCGTGGACTTCTGCACGAGGACGTCCGCATGGGACTGGAAAGCGTTGACCTCGATCGCTCCGACGTTGTTGAAGTTGTTGAGGATGTGCACGTCGGGATCGCCGTCGGCGTGGGCGATCGTCGCGTTGAAGAAATCCCAGCCCTCGGGGTCGTCGCTGGCCATCGAGCCGACCAGCGCGAGCTGAACCTCCGGCATCCGCTCCTTGACGATCCTGTACGCGTCGATCACCCCGAGCGGGTCCTTCCAGGGATCGAAGCGCGACACCTGGCAGATCAGCGGCCGGTCCACGTCGATGCCGAACTGGTCGCACACATACGCCGCGTCCTCCGGCGAGAGCGCCATGTTCTTCGGCATGAGCGGGTCGATCGCGGGCGGTACCACGTTGACATTGCCGTTCATCCCGCCGGGCACATAGTCGTTCATGTGGAACAGGACCTCGGGGTAGTCCTCGATATAGGGGAGCAGGCGCGTCATGGTCGCCGGGTTGGGTGTGGACAGGTCGATGTGGCAGCGCCACACCCAGCCCCTGGCCTTGCCCGGCACGAGGTGGAAGAGGCCCGCCGGCTGGGGGTCGTGCACGAGACAAACGTCCCATCCGCCCGCCAGCTCGCGCGCGTTCATCTCGTTGTACTGCTCCCAGGTCTGCCACTGCTCCTCGTCGAGGTCCTGCGGGTTTCCCTGCAGCGCGTTGTGCATCAGCTTGGTCGCGTTGAAGAACTCCTCGCGCCCGTAGATCACCTGCCACTCGCAGTCCAGGCCCACGTCGCGCATCAGCGGCACGAGCGTATAGAGGATCTCTGAGACGCCCCCTCCGAACGCCGTGGCGGACACGTGCACGACGCGTCTGCCCTTCAGCGGCTCGGCCAGTTGCCTGATCTCCTCGATCAGATCTCGACCGCAGATATGCGTGTAGTCGGCGAGTGACTTATGTCCGGTTGCGACGGGCTGGAGCACGCGCGGACGATACCTCTTGGGGACGTGCACGGGCCCGCGGTGGACCTCGCCCGCGCCCCGGTCAGGGCCGTCGGCTCTGCCCGAGGCGCTGTAACAGGGGGCGGGGTACGTCGGGGAACGCGGCGGGTGGCGATCTTGCGCCGAAGGACCTCCGCAAGTCGTATGGTCTGTGGCGGTGTTCGACGCACGCATCTATAGGGCGGCGTTCGTGCCGCTGCTGCTGGTCCTCGTGATCGCGGGGTTCTCGCTGACGAGCAGGCCCGCGCCGCTCGGCTCGACGCTCGCGCCCGACGCGTTCGACGGCTCGCGGGCGTTCACTGAACTGAAATCGCTTGCGAGCCGCTTCCCCGACCGGCGTCCGGGCGGCTCGGGCGACGCTGCGCTCGCCTCCTACGTCGCAGCGACGCTGCGCGGCCTCGGCGGCAGCGCCGGCGGCGGGTTTCTCGTCTCCACGAGCACCACCTCCGCCCAGACGATCGACGGGCGGCAAACGCTCGAGAGCGTGATCGCCCAGCGTCCCGGCTCCACCGGCCTCGAGCCGATCGCGATCGTCGCCCATCGGGATGCCGCCCGGTCCGGATCGCGGGCCGAGCTCTCCGGCACCGCGGCATTGATCGAGCTGGCGCGCGTGTTCGCACACAGCGAGACCCGCCGCTCGATCGTGATCGTCTCCACGAGCGGCGGCAGCGGCGGCTACGCGGGCGCCTCGAGCTTCGCCGCGAACCTGTCCCAGCCGCTCGACGCGACGATCGTGCTGGGTGACGTGGCGGGCTCTGTTGCGCGCAAGCCGTTCGTCCTGCCCTTCGCCTCCGGGCCCGGAACCGCCCCCGCCCTGCTGTCGCGCACGCTGTCGGGCGCGATCTCCCAGGAGGTGGGCGTGGGCGCCGGCGCGCCAAGCGCGAGCGCCTCGCTTGCCCATCTCGCCTTTCCGCTCGCCACCGGTGAAGAGGCGCCGCTGGACTCCGCCGGCGTGCCCGCTGTGCTCGTGCAGGTCAGCGGCGAGCGCGGTCCGTCGCCGAGCGAGGGCGTGTCCGAGGCGCGTCTCGCGAACTTCGGCCGCTCCGTGCTGAGCGCGATCTACGCGCTCGACGAAGGGCCCGAAATCCCGGGAGGCTCGGAAGCGGGCATGCCGATCGGGCGCAAGACTCTGCCCGCCTGGGCGGTGCGCCTGCTGGTGCTGGCGCTGCTGTTGCCGCCGCTGGTCACCTGCGTCGATGCGCTGGCGCGGCTTCGCCGCCGGCGCGAGCCGGTGGTGCGCTGGGTCGTCTGGACGCTCACGTGCGCCCTGCCGCCGTTCGCCTGCACGCTGTTCTCGATCCTGCTCGGCCTGCTCGGGATCATCGCCGCCCCGGGCGGGGCGCTCTCCTCTGTGTCCCTCTCAGCCGACGGCTCGGCGCGTGGCGCGGCGGCCGCGACGGCGCTCGTGCTCGTGCTCGCCGCGCTCTCCTGGCCGGCGCTCGTGCGGCGCTTTGCGCTTGTCGCCCGGCCCACGACAGACGGCGCGGGGCTCGGCGTGATGCTCGTGCTGCTCGCGGTCTCGCTGCTGGCGTGGCTGGTCAACCCATATGCCTGTCTGCTGCTCGTGCCGGCGCTGCACCTGTGGCTGATCGCGTGCTCCCCCGAGCTGCGCCGTGGGCCCCTCGCTTTCGTTTCGATCCTGGCGAGCCTGCTGCCGTTTGCCCTGCTCCTGGTCGTGTACGCGCGCGAGATGGGCCTCGGGCCGGGCGGGCTGGCGGAGAGCGCCGTGCTGCTGGCGGCCGGTGGCCAGGTCGGCTTTTTCGCGGCGCTCGAGTGGAGCGTCGCGCTCGGCTGCCTGGCGGCCGTGCTGCTGCTCGCTCGGCCGCGTGTGGGGATCGGCCCGGGCGGGGAGGAAGACCGGATGGAGATATCGACGCGCGGCCCCCTCTCCTACGCCGGGCCAGGATCGCTTGGCGGCACCAAGTCCGCGCTGCGACGGTGACACGGCACGGCTGAACGCCAGAGCGCGCGGCGCGCACCCAAAAAAAGAGCAGACCCATGTCCGGCCCACATCGACAAACGCCCTCGAACATCGAGATATCGCTCAACGGGCCGCCGGGCGGACTGCTCACAGGCGTGCCGGCGCTGCCACAGATCGGGCCCGCGGCGCAGCCGCTGCTGCTCTGCTCGCCCTCCACGCGACGCGGTTCGCGCGCGGTGAGGGCGCTCGCGGCGCTGCTGATCGCCGCGGGCCTGCTGACGCTCGCCGACGCGGGCACAACGCTTCTCTGGCAGGAGCCGATCTCGGCGCTGTATGCGCAGCTCAAACAGGAAAGTCTCGGCGGCGACCTGCGCGCTCTCGATCGCGCCCAGCCGGCGGCTGCCGCCGAGCAGACGCTTGCGCGCCTGCATGAAGAGAGCCGGCGGATCGCCTATCTGGCGGGCGCACTCGAAGGCCACGCCCGGGCGGGCTCGGCCGTCGGGCGCATCCGCATCCCCGCGATCGGCGCGAGCTTCGTCGTCGTGAAGGGCACGGGCACCTCCGAACTGCAAAACGGCCCCGGGATCTATTCCCAGACCCGCTTCCCCGGCATTGGCGGCACGACCGCGATCGCCGGCCACCGGACGACATATCTCGCGCCCTTCCGCCACATCGACGCGCTCCTTCCCGGACAGCGGATCGTGCTGGAGATGCCCTATGCGCGCTTCACCTACACCGTGGTCGGCTCCCGCGTCGTCCTGCCGACGGACGTGTCCGTGATCGTGCCGGCCGGCTATCCACGCCTGGTGCTCTCAGCCTGCACGCCGCTGTTCAGCGCCTCTCACCGGATCGTCGTGTTCGCGCGGCTCACCTCCACGGCGCCGCTGGGCGCCGCGCGACCCTCGCAGCCGATGACGCGCGCGGGGACAGCCGCGGCCGCAGCGACGGGCGATGAACGCGGCGGCTCACCAACTGTGCTCAAAGCCTCGCAGCGTCTGCTCCCGCCCCTCGTGTCGTAAGAGGACGCCGGGGGGGCCGTCGACGACGCGGCCGACGCACGTCAACCCCACGCCGCCTGCCGCCGCGCATGCCTCGCTCACACGCGGCGCCCGCTCCGCCGGCACGCACACGCACAGCTCGTAGTCTTCGCCCGCGCACGCCGCCGCCTGCCACACGGGGACGTCGAGCATGCCGGCGGTCCGCGGCGCATCCTCGTGCAGTGGCAGCTCGTCGAGCTCGATCTGCAGACGCACGCCGCTCGCCTCGCCTATGTGGCGGGCGTCGGTCGCGATCCCGTCGGAGATGTCGATCATGGCGCTCGCGCCCGCTTGTGCGATCGCGCGGCCCTCGCGCAGGCGGGGCATGGGACGCGCGCGTCGTCCCGCGAGCGCGCCGGTCACCCACACAAGGTCTCCGACGCGCGCGCCGTCGCGTCCGAGCAGCTCGCTCTCGGACTCGGCCCAGCCGACGACCGTCACACTCACGAGCAGCGCGGGGGCGCCGACCACGTCGCCGCCCGCGATCGTCGTGCCGGTCAGCTGCGCGAGCTGCTCGGCGCCCATCATCAGCTCGAGCGCATCGGGCTCGCTGACGTGCGAGGGCACCCCGAGCGCGATATAGGCCTCGCCCGCCTCGGCGCCCATCGCAGCAAGGTCGGAGAGCCCACCGGCGAGCGCGCGCCAGCCGACGTCGGCGAAGCCGACCGCCGGATCGTCGAGGCTGAAGTGCACGCCCTCCACGACAGCGTCGACAGAGGTCACGCACACGGGACGTGCCCTGACGACGGCAGCGTCGTCGCCCACGCCCCGCACGACCCTCGAACCGCGCTTGGCAAGGCCCTGCGCGATCGACTCGATCAGGGACAGCTCAGCCATTTGCCAGGCGCCGTGGTGTCGGGCTGTCAGCGATGCCTGTAGACGATCCGGGCCCGGTCGAGGTCGTAGGGGGAGAGCTCACATCGCACGCGATCCCCCGGGAGGATGCGGATCCGAAAGCGGCGCATCTTGCCGGCCACGTGCCCGAGCACCACGTGATCGTTGTCGAGCTTGACGCGGAACATCGCGTTCGGCAGCGCCTCGATCACCTCGCCCTCGAATTCGACCTTGTCTTCCTTTGCCACTGGTGCTTCCAATCCGGGCTATCGCGGCGTGGCCGCTCACACCCTGCGCTTTAGTTTGGTTTTGCACGGCCAAAGTATCAGTGCCCGGGCGGTTCGGCCCCTCCGGTCCCGCCGACCGCGGGCGGTGGGCCTCTCGGCGCGGCGTGTTCGACAGGCGCCACAGGTTCGCGTGCGGGCGGGGTCACGGGAGCGGGCGCTTCGTGGCGCGCGCCCGGTTCCCCGTTGCCCTTTTCGCCGGCGCCCGGTTCTTCTGAGCCGTGATTCGCCTTGGCGGGCGGTTCGCCGATTTCCGTTTCCGCTTCGGTTGAAGGCTTGCCGCCCTTGCCCTTGCCCTTCTTGCCCTTGCCCTTCTTTTCTTCCGCTTCCGATTCGTTGCTGTAGGACTGGCCTTCGGAGGCGAACTTGCCGAAGAAGGGGGAGTACTGGATCGGTTCCTTCGGCGGCGGGAAGCTTGCGCAGCTCTGCCCTTCGGTCACGGCCGCCATGTAGTCGTGCCATATTTGCGCGGGCAGAGCGCCGCCCTGCTGCGGTTCGCCGTGCACGTCTGTCATCGGCACGAGTTTTTCGGCGTAGCCCATCCACACCGACGTCGAGTAGTTTGGTGTGTAGCCGTCGAGCCAGGCATCGACCAGTTCGCTCGTAGTCCCGGTCTTGGCTGCCGTCGGGCAGCCGATCGCCGAGCGCACCGCCGTGCCGCTCTGGACGTTCTGCTCGAGGATGCTCGTCTCCTCCGAGGTGATGCCGTCGGAGAGAACCTTCACGCGGTGGGGCTTTCCCCAGCTGGAGTCGACATGACCGTCGGGGAACACGACCTTCGTGATCGCGATCGGATCGTTTCGATAGCCGCCGTCGGCGAGCGTCGCGTACACGTCCGCCATTTCCAGCGGACTCACCCCCACCGTAAGGCCGCCGAGGGCCTCCGAGGGATAGCTGTGCAGGTGCTCCTTGACGCCCATCTTGTAGGCCATTTCGGTGATCGACTGCTCACCGAGATCGGCGGCGAGCTGGGCGTAGACCGTGTTGTCGGAGGCGAGCGTCGCCTGCACGAGGTCGATCGACTTGTTCAGCGAGGTGTTCTCGAATGTTTTCACTTCATATGTCGGATAGCCGGTGAGCCAGCCCGGCGAGAGCGTGTGTGAGACGTAGAAGGTGCTGTTCGGGTCGATCCCGCGTGAGAGCGCCTCGGCCAGATCGATCGCCTTGAACGTCGAGCCGGCCTGGCGGTGGCCCTGGGCGGCGAGGTTGTACTGCGACTGGTCGTAGCTCTCGGACTCGGCCATGGCGTCGATGTTGCCGGTGCGCGGATCGATCGTCACGACCGCCGCGGCCGGGTCGCCCGGTTGGCCGAGCACTTCGGCGATCGCCTTGCGCGCCAGGCTCTGCATGCGCAGGTCGATCGTCGTGTACACCTTCAGGCCGCCCTGTTCGACCGCGTGCAGGCCATAGCGCTTGACGAGCTGCTGGCGCACGAATTCGAAGAAGAAGCTCTCCTGTCGGCGGGTGTAGTAGTCGCCGTGTTTGACTTCGAGCGGAGCGGCCTTCGCGGCCGCCGCCTGCGCCTGGGAGATGTAGTGCAGTTCGGCCATCTTCCCGAGCACCTCGTTGCGCCGCCGGCGCGCGGCGGCAGGATCGAAGAATGGGTTGTACTGCGAGGGGGCCTGTGGCAGACCGGCCAGGAGCGCCGCCTGCTGGAGGTTCAGCTGCGAGACGCTCTCGTTGAAGAAGATGCGCGCCGCCGCCTGCACGCCGATCGCCGTCTGGCCACCGACGGTCCCGTAGGGGACGCTGTTGAGGTATTCGGTGAGGATCGCCTGCTTGGAGTGGTGTTTGTTGTATTCGAGCGCAAGCTTGGCCTCGTCGACCTTCTGTTTGAACGTGCGCGTGTCGCTGCCCAGGTAGAGGTTGCGCACGAGCTGCATCGTGATCGTCGAGGCGCCCTGCAGCGCCTGGCCGCGCGCGACGTCCTTGACCGCCGCTCTGAAGATGCCGGTCAAGTCCACGCCGTCGTTCTGATAGAAGCGCTGGTCCTCGATCGCGACGGTCGCCTGGCGCAGCGCCGCCGGCGTTTGCGCCGAGGTGATCGGGCTGCGCAGCACGTCCGAGCGGATGAACCCCAGTCGTGTCCCGTCGGCGGCGAAGACCTGTGAGGACGCGCCCGCGATCACCGGCCGCAGCGAATCGAGGCTGGGCAGCGACTGGGAGACCGACAGGACATAGACGATCGCGGCGATCGCGCCCATCGCCCCAGTCGCGGCGAGCCCGCCCAGGCCGAGGAATGCGAGGCGCGATGCCCCCGCGCGGTTGCGTCGTCTGCGGCGCTTGCGTGCTTGTCTTGACATCCGTCCTGTCCCGCCTCGTGGTGACGATACAGCCTCGCGTTGTGATTTCCTGCTGCTGGGCCGAGTTCCTCTGGGCTTGTACCTGCATTCTCCAATGAGTCACGACACCGCCGATTCGGCCATCGCGGCCGCCGCGAACGAGCTCGTCGTCACGGCGGGCTCGACGGCGCTCGGCCACGGTGAGCGCGCGGTCGATGGGGTTGCCGAGACCGCGGGCGCCCTGGCGGACGGGCTGGGTCGTGTCCGTGGTGACGCCGAGCGGATGGCGGCGGCGCGAGATGTATGGCGGGCGCTGTGGAGCTCGCGCCTGCTCGTCTGGGCGTCGGGTGTCGCGACCGTTGTCGCATTCGGGCTCGGGCCGCTGCGCCACGCGTTCGACCCGCCGGGGATCATGCGCGGCTTCGGCCGGCTCGGTGACATCCTCGCGGCGCCTGCGGCGCGCTGGGACGGGGCCTGGTATTTGGTTATCGCCCACTACGGCTATCGTCCCGACCTCGGCGCCTTCACCGCGTCGCGGAGTGCGTTCTTCCCGCTGTATCCGCTGAGCGTCAGTGGTGTGGAGCGGCTCGGCGCGCAGCCGGTCTTGGCTGGCGTGCTCGTCTCCGTCGTTGCGCTCGCGGTGGCGCTGTACGGCCTGCATCGCCTCACGACGCTGGAAGTCGCGCGCCTGCGACGGTCGCGACGAGGCTGGCGACATGGAGGGCGATACGGAGCCGGCAAGACGGTCGACGCGAGCGAAGTGGCGCGCCTTGTCGTGATGCTGACGGTATTCGCGCCTATGGCCTTCTATTTCTCCGCGGTCTACAGCGAGTCGCTGTACCTCGCCGTGTCGGTCTGGGTGTTTCTGTGCGCGCGCCGCGGCCGGTGGGGGCTCGTAGCCGTGCTCGGCGCGCTCGCGAGCGCCACGCGCAACACCGGGGTACTGCTGATCGCGCCCGCTGCGCTGCTCTATCTGTACGGGCCGCGCGAGGATCGCGACGCGGACCATCGGCCGGTGGAGGGGCAACGGGCGAAAGGCGACCTGCGTTCAGATCACGCCACGGGGGAGCGACGGCATTGGGTCCCTGCCGGCGGCGTGGGTCTTCTCTCGCGCCCCGGCCTCCTCTCGGTCCTTGAAGCCCTGCGTCCGCGCTATCGCTTGCGCAGCGACGCCCTGTGGCTCCTATTGATTCCGAGCGGCCTCGGCCTGTACATGGCGCATCTCGCCATCGCGGGCGGTGACGCGCTCGCTCCGTTTCATGCCCAGGCCGTGTGGGAGAGGCATTTTGCGGGGCCGTTTGTCGGTCTGTGGGACGGCGCCAAGGCCGCTTTCGAGGGCGCGCGGCAACTACTGTCGATGCAGCGGGCGCACGTGTACTTCCCGGCGGCGGGAGGCAGCCCGTTCATCGACGCGGGCCATAACCTGATGCTGTTCGCGTTCCTTGCCGCTGCCGTGCCGGCGATCGTCGGTGTGGTGCGCCTGCTGCCGTTCGCCTACGGTGCATATGTGCTCGTCGCCCTCGCCCTGCCGCTCTCCTACCCCGTGGCTCCCCAGCCGCTGATGTCGCTGCCCCGCTTCCTGCTCATACTGTTCCCGCTCAACATGTGGCTTGCCCTGCGTCTCGTCGAGCACCCGCGCGCGCGCGCCGTCGCGCTTGGACTGTCGAGCGTGGCGTTGATGCTCTTCACAGCCGAGTTCGCCACCTGGCATTGGGTCGCATGAGCGAGGCGTCGCTAGGTCCCGCATCCAACGACTGGGCGCCCTGGACCGCCTTCGCCGCTCTCGTCGCCGCTCTCGTGCTGGCGGCGGTGGGGAGCCTGATCGTCGACATTCCGGCGCTCGCGCTCGGGGTGAAAATCACCTCCGAACACATACCGCACGGCGTCGAGCTCGCCGACACGATCGTCCAGGATCTGGCGTTCGTCGTCGCGGTCGTCCTGTTCGCCCATGTCGGTGGGCGCGCCGTGCGATCCTGGCAGTTCGGCCTGCGCCCATTGCGCCTGCGGCTCGCCCGGACGGTCCTCGCCGTCGTCGGCGCCTACGTAGCGTTCTTCATCTTCAGCGCCATGTGGGCGGCGATCCTGCACGTGAGCACCAAGGAGGAACTGCTCAAAGCGCTCGGCGCCAACGAGACGGCCGTGCTGCTCGCCTTCAGCGCGCTGCTCACGACCGTGATCGCTCCGATCTGCGAGGAGACGCTGTTCCGCGGCTATATCTTCGCGGCGCTGTCGAAATGGCGCGGCTGGCTGCCGGCCGCTGCCCTGACGGGCGTGCTCTTCGGCGTCATCCACGCCGGCTCGGCGCCGGTCGCCGATCTCGTGCCGCTCGCGGTGCTCGGCTTCATGCTGTGCTGGCTCTATCGGGTCACGGGCTCGCTGTACCCGTGCATCGCGGCGCACTCGTTGAACAACTCGATCGCGTTCGGGGCGCTCGAGGGGTGGTTGTGGTGGCAGATCGCGCTGCTCGTAATCGGGGCGCTCGCCGCGATCGGCACGATCGGACTGCTGCTCGCCCGTGTGGGGGTGATCTCGGCGGTCTCCACAGACCTGCCCGTCGTCTCAGGCTCGTAAAGGCCGAAGACCGCTAGCCGGCCATGCGCAGCATGCGCACGATGAAGCCAACACCGAAACCGTAGACGAGCAGCGCGAGCAGGGTGTCGACGATGTGGATCTTCCACTGGCTGCTCCAGCCCGAAGCCAAACTCGAGAAGGGCGAGGAGAGCGTCTTGAATGCGCTGTTGATGGTCTTGCGCAGTTCGCCTTCTTTGGCGGGGGCGGGCTGAGTCTGCGAGCTCTGAGCAGGCCCCGGATATATCTCCGAGGCCTGATGGGCCGCTGCGGTCCCGCTCTGCTGTACGGCGAACGTCACGAACCAGGCAACGGCTATCAAGCAGCTCACGAGAGATGCGATGCGCAACGCGCGGGTCAGCGTCCCAATGACCACACGGCTAGATTAGACCCCGTGGGGATGGCGGAACACCATTTGGGGGCACTTTGGACGAATCTCTGAGCGGCTTACCGAGAAACCCGCAGATCGGCGTGGATGAGCAGGATCGGGTGCGCACGAGCCTCATAGCCGAGCTGCGCGAGCATGCTCTCGTGATCGGCGACGTGACGCTCACGAGCGGCGCGAAAGCGTCCTATTACGTGGACGCCAAGCGCGCGATCCTGCGACCCGCCGGCTTCCACGCGCTCGCCACGCTGCTCGCTTCCCAGGTCCGCGAGCTGGACGCGACGGCCGTCGGCGGGATGACGATGGGCGCCGACCCGGTCGCCTGTGCGGCGCTCGCGGGCGGCGCGCAGGTCAAGGCGTTCTTCGTGCGCAAGGAGACCAAGGCCCATGGACTCCAACGACGCATCGAGGGTCCGCTCTTGAGCTCCGAGGATCGCTGTCTGGTCGTCGAGGACGTCGTCACGACCGGCGGCTCCACGCTCGCCGCGATCGACGCGCTGCAACAGGCCGGCCATGAGATCTGCGGCGTGGTCAGCGTGCTGGACCGCCTGGCCGGCGGCGGCCCCGCGATCGAAGCGGCGGCCGGCGCCCCCTATCTCGCGCTCACCACGATCGACGACGTCTATCCGGAGCGGCCCGGGCGGTAGGGGCAGGTAGCCTTACCCCGCGAGCCCTCGTAGTCCAATGGACAAGACGACCGCCTCCTAAGCGGTAGATTCAGGTTCGACTCCTGGCGGGGGCACTAGCGAGAATCGCCTGTGTTCATGCGGGATTCGGGCGAAGTGAGGGGATGGCCAGGGCCTCGCCGGCACGGTTTCTCTTTGGACGCCAGTGCCCATTGGAGGCGTTGACGCGATTGGCACGGGGTTAGATGCGAGTGCTTCTGTCTACATCTGTCGCGTGCATGCGCGCCGTTAGGCGTGCGCGTACAGTTCCTCTGCTGCTATGACGACACCGTTGGACCCTCGCGTCAGAAGAGCGTATCCGAGCTTCCGCTTCCCTCACGATTCTCGGATGAGTTTCCAGCTGCGGCGTCGGTATCGGCAGTAGAGGTGCGTTTCCGGCGGCGAGCAGTCTGTGGCGGGAACTTTGGTCCGGGGCCATATGTAACGCTCGGCCCACGCTTCGCTTCGGAGGTCTTGACCAAGATCCCGCGCTTGACGAGGTCGGCGAGAATGTCGCGTGCGCGGTCGACGCCGACATCGAAATAATTGCGGACGGTCCTGTTGGTGATCTTGCCGTATTCGCGGACGTGGGCGACCACGCGGCGATCAGTCTGGTCGACGGATCGAAGGTTGTAGCGGACAGCGGTTCCGAGTTCGCGGACCGCGTGCTCGCGCAGACGGTACTTGGGAAATCGACGCCGGGCTGTCCCTCGCGTGGCCTCGACGACGCCAACACGCTCATCGGCGAGGCGCTCCAACGCGACCTGCGCCGACTCGGGCTGCTTTTGCAAGAGCGATTCCATGTCAAGTGCCGAGACGGCCTGCCGGTGACATAGCCTGTAGATGATCAGCAGCGCATCAACGTCAGTGTGCTCGTCTTGGGGGAGTTGCGCGACGAAGTGAGGGATGCGCGTGTTCGGCGAGCCACCCGTGAGAGTCAAGAGCACACGCTCAGGGTTGGAGTCGATGCGCGGAGGATCCTTCCCGGCGAAGATCATCTCTCGGTAGATGCGGTCGACGCCTGCGCCGACCTCCTCGGCGAGCGTCAGCACGCGGGCAGCCTTCGCAAGCAGAGCGTTGCGCGGCTTGGAGTCGTGGGTAAGGATGTTGTGCGGCGTTACTCCTGCGACGAGCGGGCCGGGTGAGGAGATCTCGAAGATCTGCGGCGAGTGCGAGACCGTTACAGGCCCCGCGAGCTGATAATCGCGGTGGATCACCGCGTTTGTGAGGGCCTCGCGCACCGCCAGGTTCGGGAAGTCCTCGATCGCGAGCTGCTGTCCATTCGGCAGCGTGACGGGCGTGATCCGTCGCCGTGCTTGCACGAGATCCATCACGCGCACGTAGGAGACCAGCAACGGATCGTCGAAGCGGCGCGAATCCGTGGCCTCACCTGCGGGTGTCTCGCGGTATAGGTAGAGGATGCGAGCGGAATGGTCTGGTGTTGGGCAGAACAGCACCTCGCCGGCACGCGAGAGTCGGCCATCTTGGCGGACTGCTCCCAGCTCACGTAGCAGGTCGTGGTCATCGAGCCGAGCAAGCGCCTGCCGCTCGGGGCTGAGGTGACGAGCGAGGAGCTCGCGTGCTATTGCCAGCGCTCGCGAAGAGACTTCGAGATGCCTCCGATCGCTGGCTGCGGCTGACCAGTCGATGCCGCGCCGGTCCTCGCGATGGCGGATCTGTTCGGCTGGACTCATGTTGACGCATTCGGTGTTGATCCGCCGGGGGGCGCGTCCTTGGGTGTCTGCGTGTATCTCCGGGCTCTCGGGGGCGCGGATCACGACCAGGCGGACACCACGGAAGTCGATCGCTTCGACGTCGACCGCAAGGTGCGGGTTTGTCAGCTCGAAGATCCTCTGCTTCAGCTCGCGGGTGTCGAGAGTGGCACCGACGAACGCATCTTGTCCTCCCGGCTTGTCGCGCACACCGACCACCGTGCTTCCTCCCGCAGCGTTCGCGAAGCAGAGCGTCGTTTCGACGAGCTCTTTCTCTGTGTCCGACCGGCTGCGCTGGCTTTCAAGCTTGAAGTCGAGCATCTCGGACTCCTGGGAATCAGCTGTCGCGCCACGGTAGATGGCTTCCAGGGCTTTGATGACGGCGGGGTTGAGCGACATAGTTTGCGAGGAGTTTGCGGAAGGTGCAACTGTATCAGGGACCACAAACTATCCGCAAACTCTGCTGTGGGCATCGTCGTGCGAGCGGCCTTTGAACTCGTATCTCGGGCGACGTGCACGTCGCCCGAGCGGGGTCGAATCTCAACCGGCGAAGAGGGGTCAGTTTCTCACCGGTGCCGACACCAGGTTCGACTCCTGGCGGGGGCATCGCAATCGTTCGCTTTGCCCCTAACGGACATACGTGGTAGTAGGCTGTGGACCGTGGGCGTGATCCAGGAATTGGCGGCTGATCTCGATGCGCAGGAGCGCACTTTGCGTCGGGCTGCCGCTCAGGGCGCTCTACGTGCCACCCGAAGCGGACCTCGCCGGTTACGGCTGGCTGCGGGTGAGCGCGAGTACCTCCGCGCCCACTGGTGGCTTCTCTCGTCGCTTCGTCGTGCGCTGCGAACCGAGCACAGCGTTCGACTCGCCGTGCTCTACGGGTCGCTGGCACGAGGCGACGAGGACCGAGACTCTGACCTCGACCTTCTGGTCTCGCTCGCTGACGATCGTCCGTCAGCAGGCTTTCGGCTGGGCGTACGCCTGCAGCGGATCAGCGGTCGCCGCGTCGACATCGCCCAGCTGGAGCGGGTCGAGGCCCGGGCGCCGCTCCTTCTGGAGCGGATTCTCGATGAGGGCCGTGTTCTGATTGACCGCGACGAGCAGTGGGACAGGCTGTGCGAGCATCGCCCTGAGATCCATGTGCGTGCTGAGCGTGCGTACCGCTGCGAGATGGTTGGTGCCGCTCGCGCGATCGAGGAGCTGACCGGGTGAGCGACCCGTCAGCTGCAAAGCGCGGAAGTCGCGCTCTTGCTGCCGAGCAGGCTCGGCTTGCCGCTTCTTTCAGACGATTAACAAGCACCGCCGGGCCCTCGACCTGGCCATCGAGGAGGGCTTCGGCGGTAAGCTCGATCCGGCCGAGTGGAGGCGCGCCTTCGAGTCTGCCGAGCCCCATGACGCCAACCGCACGATGGTCGTCACCGGAGATCACTCGGCGGTGCTCAACGGCTATGTCGAGATCCTCAAGGCAAGTGCTGGATCGCGTCTGATCGGTCTGCTCCCACACCGTCGCCCCCACGCCGAACAGACTTTCGAAGCACTCGTTGCTGATGGCGGACTGACCGAAGATCAAGCGGCGCTGCTTAACGAGATCTATGTCTTGGAGGGCAGGCTCGAGCACGCCTCCCCGGATGTCGACGCGGAGGAGGTCCGCGACGCGGTCGAGCGACTACGTCAAGCGCTGCCGGGGTTGATCGAGAGCGCTTGCGTCTGGCTGCGGAGCCACGGCGTCGAGCTTCAGTGAATTGCAGCGCGGCGCTGGGCGTGCGCGTACAGCGTCTCGGGCGCGATGTCGGCGCCATTCGGCCAGACGATCGTCCCGGCTTCGGCGTCGGCGCGTACACGAGCGAAGTACGCGCCTGGCGGGGGCATTCGTTCGCTAGTGGTTCGAGTCCGTCGTCAAAGCGCGCGAGTGTTCAGTCCGTGACGCCTGCGAGCAGCGCGGCTATGTCGAGATCGTGCACTCCGGCCAGCGGCGAGGGGACGATGCTTCCCTCTCGGTAGATGTCGCAATGCGCGTAGCCGTGCGGGCCGGGTTGCGTGCGGATCTCGACGGCTCTACCAGGCACGTCCACCACCCAGTAGGTGGGGATGCCGGCCCGTGCGTACAGCTTGGCCTTCACGTTGCGGTCGATCATGTGCGAGCTGACGGCGACCTCTATCGCGAGCAGGGCGGTGGTGGGATGGTGCTTTGGTGAGGGCTCCTGCGCGAACACGGCGAGGTCGGGCTCCGGCTCTGCGTTCGGCGGGACTTCGATCGACGACTGCACCTGCATCCACCATCTCGGCGCTGCGGCGAAATGGCGCATCAGCCTGGCCACAACTGCGTTATGTGCCGGCGACAGCGGGCTCATCTCGACGATCAGCCCTTCCAGCAGCTCGACCCGCTGACCCTCGAGTGCGCCGCAGGCGACCATCCGGTTGTACGTGTCGACGTCGATCCGGTGGACGGGAAGCGTGGTTGCGGGCTCCACGGCCATTGGCTCATCGTACCGCCCGGCCAGGGGCGGCTTTAGCCGCAATGGTCGCGAACACGCGATTGGTCGGCGGCGATTCCGCTGTCGCGTACGAGATGAGCCTGACGGGCATCTCCTCCTTATCCGCCCACTCGCACAGCGTGGGACGTCGCCGCTGCGCCGCGAGTGTCAGGGATCAGCGCTCAGGCTTCGAGCAAGAGCGTCACGGGCCCATCGTTGACGAGCTCGACCTCCATGTGGGCGCCGAAGACGCCGCGCTTGGCGCCGGCTCGCTCGCAGAAGCGCTCGTACAGCGGCTCGGCGTGCTCGGGGCGCGCGGCGGCGAGATAGCTGGGTCGGTTGCCTTTGCTCGTGTCGCCGTAGAGCGTGAACTGACTCACGCACAGGACTTCGCGCTCGTCGAGCGGCTCGTTCATGCGTCCCTGCTCGTCACTGAAGATGCGCAGCGCGCGCACCTTTTCGGCGAGGCGGTCCGCCTGCGCCGGGACGTCGTCGTGGGTTATGCCGAGCAGTACGAGCAAGCCCGGGCCGATCGATGAGATCTCGGCTCCATCGACGCGCACGCTTGCTCGGCTGACCCTCTGTACGAGTGCTCTCATCTCACATCGCGCTCCTGCGCTGTTGTGCAGCCCATGGAGCTGGACGAGCTCTAAGTCGGCCCGTCATCGAATGGTGGTGACCATAGGCGCACGAGTAGCGCT
Organism: uncultured Solirubrobacterales bacterium; assembly: GCA_963714635.1. Classification (GTDB taxonomy): domain Bacteria; phylum Actinomycetota; class Thermoleophilia; order Solirubrobacterales; family Solirubrobacteraceae; genus Palsa-744. Next base: position 202,865 of record CAVQPM010000005.1, read on the forward strand.
CGAGTGGAGTGCGGCGACTCCTTTGGGACATCTGACTGCGCGCGTCCGCGCGGACGGGCATACTCACGCCCCTTCTCCAATGCGAAAGCCCCACAAAGGACGAACATGACGCGCATCCGCCGCTACTCGACACCGCTTGCCGCCGTGGCCATGACTGCGGCATTGTGCCTCACCTCTGCGTCCGCGGCCGGAGCGGCGCCTGGAGCGCTCCAGGAGGGACTCGCGTCATGCGCCGCTTCTCAGGCGCTGGGGACCACCTGCGAGTCTGCGTTGGCCGCGACTCACAGCTCCAAGAAGAGCTCGAAAGCCGGTAAGAAAAGCAAGCACGGCACATCCCACAAGGGCAAGACCAACGGCAAAGGCCACAAGCCCAAGCACAAGACCGCCGGCAAGAAGGTCAAAGCCAAGCTGCACAACAAGCACCGCACTAAGAAGCGGAGCAAAAAAGAAGGCGAAGAAGAAGAAGAACAGGAAGAAGGCGAAGAAGGCGAAGAAGGCGAAGCCGAAGCAGGCGAAGAAGCGGCCGCCGGGGAATAGTCCCCACTAAGGGCCTACAACAGCAACCAGCTCGACTCCTCGTTCTGCTCAGGCTCCTGCTGGGCGCCCCGAGCCGGCTGACGCGCTCACACTGCCCTTAGCACCGCCGCCGCGTGCTCGGGCGCGACGATGTTGAGGTTCACTCCGGTGGACAGCTCGAGTCCCGCCAAATGTGTTAATCGCGGCACGATGTCGATCCTCCAGCAGAAGTGATCGGCCCCGCGCGGGGCTGTTCTCACCCACATGTTCAGAGGTGGGTTGCAACCGAAGTGTCGCTTGTAGCGGCACAGCCCGTCGTGCAGCAGCCCCGCTCCGAGGGGGCCGTCCTCCTCGAAGCGCATCCGCGGCCGGCGCGGGGCGAGCATGAGCTGGAAGGGGAAGCGTGAGGCGTATGGCGCGATCAGGACGGCCTCGTCGTCGACGGCCACGACGCGCTCGCCCCTCCGGACCTCCTCGGCTACGAGGTCCTCGAGCAAGTCGCGGCCCATGGTTCGCGTCGCGTGGGCGCCGTAGCGCTCGCGCTCGCGCGCCACGTCGGCGGGCACGAAGTCGAGCGCATACAGCTGCGCGTGGGTGTGCTCCAGCGAGGCGCCCCCCTCGCGGCGCTCGTTGACGATCAGCTGCACGTAGGCGCAGTCCTCGCTTTCGCTGTGGAAGCGCATGCGCTCGCGCCACACCTCCATCGCGTCCGCGACGCGCTCTAGCGGGAGGTCCGCGAGCGACAGCACCGGCTCGGGGGCGTTGACGATCACCTCGTGCGCGCCCTTCGCCGCGCGCGCGCTGAACAGGTCGGCCTGGGCGTCGGGCGCCGGCGTCGGGCTGTCGGACGAAAGTGCTGGGTACAGGTTCGGCACGACCCTCACCGTCCACCCAGGTGTGTTCGGCTCACCACCGTGCGGCCTCACCGCGTACAGCTCGGCAGGCGTGCGGTCCTCGTGCCCCTCGGCAAACGGGTCCCTGTCCACGTCGATCGGCTGCGGCGGCTCACAGCGTGGCTCGCCATTCGGGCGCTTGGAGCGCTCGCCGGCGATGATCACCTTGGCGCCGCTGAGGGCGTCCACCCTGACCTCAGGCATTGAGCGCGTACCGCTTGATGTCTTCTTCGAGCTTTTGGAGGCTCGGGTACTGGCCCTGGTGGATGTAGCTCAGCTTGCCGTCCCTTGCCAAAAAGACGGTCACAGGCGTAAACGACGAGTCGGTGATCCTCTCGCCGAGGACGCCGCTCCTGTCGTACCAGCTGGGGTAGCTGACAGGGTGCGCGCGCAAAAAGGCGACGGGGTCCGCGCGGCTGGAGTCGCCCGAATCGAGCCCGATGAACGCGACCCGGCGGCCGAACCGCGCGGAGGCGTGCGCGAATGCGCCGAACTCCTCACGGCAGGGGACGCACCAGGATGCCCACTTGTTGATCACGACGGGATAGCCCTTCAGGGACGCAAGCCGCATATCGAGCGTCTTCGCGCCGCCGCCGAGCAGCTCGCCCGTCCGCTCGTGCAGCGCGGCAAGCGCAGGCGGCGAGCCCGCGAGCAACGCCGCGGTCTCGGCACGCGTCAGACCGGCGGTCGAAGCTGTGGTTGAGCTCGTGGGGCTCCTGCGGCCCGCCAGTTGCGCCAGGCCGACGGCTACCACCACCAGCAGCGCCATGGCTCCGAGGGTGAGGATAAGGCGGCCGGGGGTCAGGCGGCGCGTCATGTCGCGATGAGTGTCGAGGGGAGCATGGATCGTGGGATGCGATGCACGGGCGCGGTTGTGCGGTGACTTGGGGGCGGCCGATCGCGGACCGGCCGGACGGCTTCGCCTGTGCCGGGCCGGGCACTTCAATCCGCCCGCCATGTGCTATATCCTGAAGGCACACAGTACCGGGGTCCATTACAAGCACCCCGAGCCCTCACCGGCACCACGCCGGTTACACGAGTCGGGCCGAAGCAAGTCTGCGACGGCTACATCTCGAAGCCCAGAGCCTCTATGGCCGAGTCCACTGCAGTGGCCCTCGCGGCCGCGTCCATTCCGAGTTCCGCCGATATCGCCCGAGCGGAGAAGTTCGTGCGTGAGCGCTTCCTGCACGAGGGCGAGGACGCTGCGGTCGCGCTCGCCAAGGGCACGCCCCGCAGGCGGGCGCTCGATCAGGCGCTCGCGGAGATAGGGGAGGGCGCCAAGCACCCATCGACCGCGTGGCGGCGCGACTTCTCGCTGCTGCTCGGGCTCGAGCGGGTGCTATCCGAGGACGAGCCCAAGCTGGCGGATGGGACCGTGCTCTCGGCCCACCAGGTCGACGCGTTGTCCGGCACGCTCACCGCCCTTCTGGCGGAGGCGCAGAGAGCGGCCGCCAACGGAAACGGGCGCGCCGCCGCGCTCGCCGCGGCCGACCTGCTCGCCTCGGCGCCCATCCTCGGCCCCGACGGGGACGGCCATCCCGCCGAGCCACCCGACGACGCCGGCGCCGCTGGGATCTTGGTCGAGGGGGAGCTCGAGGAGGCGGAGCCCGATGCCGAGGAGGACGAGGACTTCGAGGAGGGCGTCGAGGAGGATGAGGATCTCGGCCCCGTGGAGCGAGCCGCGCCGGAGGAGGACGAGGACGAGGACGAGGAGGACTTCGATGACGTCCTCGAGAGCGAGCCCGAGCCGGAGCCGGAGGAGGAGCTCGAGGAGGAGTCCGAGGAGGAGCCCCGGGACTGGGTCGAAGAGGACGAGGAGGAGACGCTCGCCGATCAGCCCGAGGACCCAAACGCCGCCAAGCGCTTCTGGTTCGAGCACGCCACCGGGGCCGGCAAGACGGTCGCTGCACTCGGATTCGTCGAGGCCTCCCAGACGGGCGGCATCCTGATCCTCACGCACAGGCGCAACCTCGTGGACCAGTTCCACGGCGAGCTGCGCGAGCGCGGCTATCAGAAGCGCATCTCGCGCCCGCTCTACGTCGGCGAGGACTCGCCCAGGGGTCCGGTCACCGTCGAGACCTATCAGTGGTTCGTGCGCAACGCCGGGCGCATCTCCAGCGCCTACACGATCGTCATCTGCGACGAGGCCCATACCGCGCTCGGCGAGAAGACCAGCGGCGCGATCAGGGCCTGGACCGGGCCGATCTTCATCGGAATGACCGCCACGGGCGCGCTCATAGCCAGGCACGTCACCGACCTGTTCCCAACGCAGACCTCACGCTTCGATCTCGCTCAGGCCGCGCGCCGCGGCGTGATCGCGCCGCTTCGGTGCGTGCGCATCTCCCCCGGCGTGGGCGTGCGCACGATCGCCAACGTGCCCCTGCGCCGCGGCGAGGTGGACACCGAGTTCGACCAGGACCAGCTCGCCGAGCTGCTCGACCAGCAGCCGTTCAACATGGCCGCCGCCAACCTCTACAAGACGCGCTTCAACGGCGTTCCCGGCGTGGTGTACGCCGCCGGCGTCCGCCACGCCTACAACCTCGCCGAAGCGTTCCGCGCCGAAGGCATCAAGGCGATGGGCGTCTCCGGCGAGACCCCCAAGCGCGAGCTCGCCCAGATCCTCGCGCGCTACGAGCGCGGCGACATCGACGTGCTGATCAACGCCCAGCTGCTCGCCGAGGGCTGGAACAGCCCGCGGGCGACCGTCTGCGTGCACCTCGCCCCCACCGCTTCCAAGCGCATCTACCAGCAGCGGGTAGGACGCGTGACCCGCCGCCATCCCGGAAAGGAGGCGGGTCTCGTCGTCGACTTCGTGCATCCCGCCACCAAGAACGACGATCCGGTCGTCACTCTCCACTCTCTGCTCGATCGCGACGTCTATCGTGGCGGGGCGATCGTCGTCGGTCCCGTGCGCCGCGGACGGGGGCGGCGGATGCGCGTCGAGCGGCGCGTGTTGCCCGTGTGCGCCGAGCAGGAGCGGCGCATCGAAGTGTTCGAGCGCGAGCTGTGGCGGATCGCCGTCGAGAACCTCGACTACGGCGAGCAGCACGTGTGGGCGGCCCTGGCGGGCGCGCGGGTCAACCACAACGGCTGGCGCCGAGCGCGCGCGATGCTCCACTTCGATCGCACCGGGGAGCTCAAGAGCCGCTTCTTGATCACGACGGTGCAGCGCAACAAGAGCTCGCAGCTGCGGCTGAAGGCGCTCGCGGAGATCGCGGCGCTGCGCGATCCCGATGCGTTCGACACAGCGATCGACATTGCCGGCGCGTGGCCGCGCGAGGAGCGGCGCGAGGCCGCCAAGATCATGCTGAGAGCGCTCGTCGAGCGACGCATCGGCCGCCGCGACCAGGCCAATGCCTGGATATGGCGCCTTGCCGAGTACACCCGCGATGTGCACGAGGAGTACGCCGTGCAGCGCTGGCCTGAGACCAAGCGTCTGCTGGGCCTGCTCGTCAACTCCGCCGGTGGGGCGCACGCTCGCAACGCGCGCCGCCTCGTCCACGCCGCGCGCAAGCAGGATCGGCGCCTTGCCGCCGCGTTGCTCGCCGCGGCGCTTGCGCACACGCCCGAGGCGGAGGAGGTCCTGCGCGGCGCTCGCACGCGCATGGCGCGCAAGCCCCCCGCGCTCGCCCGCGAGCTGCTGCGCAACTTCCCCAAGCGCCGCAACCGCGGTCAGCGCAAGCGGCGCGGGCCACGGCGCTCCGAGGAGCAGGTGCGCAGCAACGTCGAGGGCGCGGTCGAGCAGGTGATCGTGCAGGCCGACCTCGAGGGAGCGGCCAGCGTCCCCGAGCGGTCAGACATCAACGGAGCGGCGAGCTCTGACGTCGCCTCAGACGCCTGAGGAGCTCACCCTCAGGTGAACCTCACCGGCGTTGAGCGCCAAGACGGTCCCATCGGACCGGCGCGCCAGCAAACATCCCCACCTGTCGATCCCTTCGGCTACGCCCTCGCCGCCATCCCAAGAGATGGCGCGGCCCAGCAGCGCGTCCTTCGCTCGCCAAGCGCCGAGCACCGTCTCGGGCGATTGATCGAGGCGCCGGCTCAGGGCTGCGAGAAACCGGCCCATGATCGGCTCGATCTGCTCAGCGCCCAGCTCGAGGCTGGCGGCTCGAGTCCGTAGCTCGGCCGGGAGATCCTCCAGGTGTACCGCTACGTTCAGGCCGATGCCCAGCACGGCCCATCGCTCCTGAGGGCGGGCCTCGACGAGGATGCCGCCCAGCTTGGCGAGCGTCCGTGCGAGGAGGATGTCGTTCGGCCACTTGATCACGGCGCCATCGATCGTGTCGCATACGGCTAGGGCCGCGGCCAGCGATAGGAGCTCGGGCGGGTCCCTCAAGACGAGCGACATGAGCAGCGCGCTTGCGGGTGGGGCGGACCACGTGCGGCCGTGGCGCCCCCGCCCGGCGGTCTGCTCGCAAGCGGTCACGAGCGTGCCATGGGGAGCGCCCCCCATTGCCAGCTCGCGCGCGCGATCGTTCGTGGAGGTGGTCGTGCGCAGATGCAGGCGGGGACGCCCGAGGACCGCAACCGTTGCTTCTGTCACGCGGCCTTTCTCTCTGTCGACGACCCTGAGGGGTCCACGGGTAGGCGACCAGCGACTATATCCATTTTGAGAGGACTACTATTATAACTACATATAGTTACTACTATAGTAGTCAAAAAGAAAAACATATACCCCTGGATGCCTTTATCTTTCTCGTGAGCTCGCGAGCGCGGCGGCGTCGGCGAGCAGCGCATCGATCAGGCCGTCGATGTCATGGCGTTGCGCCTCGACGTGCGGCTCCAAGCCGTGCTCGCGCAGGGTGGCGCTCGTCACGGGGCCGATCGAGACGATGCGCGTGCTCGGCGACAGCAGCACCGAGCCCTGCCCCTCCGCGCCGGTCACCTGCAAGAAGTAGCGCACCGTCGAGGACGAGGTGAACGTGATGTAGTCGGCCTCACACGCGCCTTTGAGAGCGCTCTCGGACAGGGGCTCGGCAATCGTCTCGTACAGCGCCAGCACGTCCACCTCCACGCCGCGCGCGCGCAGCGCGTCGGGAAGCACGTCGCGGGCCTCGCTCGCGCGCGCGACGAGCGCGCGGCGGATCTCCACGTCCGCAAGCGCCTCGACGAGCGACTCCGCGACGAAACGCTCCGGCACGATGTCCGCCTCGATCCCGTGCGCGGCCAGCGCTCGAGCGGTGCCCGGGCCGATTACGGCCAGGCGCGCGCCCGCGAGAGCGCGCGCATCGAGCCCAGCGGCGGCCAGTCGCTCGAAGAGGGCGTCCACCCCGTTGGGGCTCGTCAGGCAGATCAGGTCATATGGAGCGGGATCGATTGGCGGCCCGGGCAGGGCGCGCGCACGGATGACCGGGGCCTGCACGACGGTGGCGCCCAGCTCCTCCAGCCGGCGCGCGAGCGCGCTCGCCTGGGAGCGTGCGCGCGTGACGGCCACGACGCGACCAGCCAGCGGAAGCGCCTCCAGCCAATCGAGGCGGTCCGCCAGCTCGGCGACCGCTCCGACGACGGTGATCGCGGGCGCCTCAATCTGCTCGCGGCGCGCGACCTCGGCGATCGTCGCGAGTGTGCCCCTAACCGTGCGCTGGTCCTGGAACGTGCCGCGCTGCACGACCGCGACGGGCTGCGAGGCGGCCCGTCCGGCGCCGATCAGCGACTCGGCGATCCGCTCCAGCTGGCGCACGCCCATATAGAACACGAGTGTGCCCGGGAAGGCGGCGAGCGCGGGCCAGTCCAGGCCGAACTCCTCCTTGGTCGGGGCCTTACCCGCCTGCGCCCCGTCGTGGGGTGTGCCCATGTGGGTACGGCCGGTGACGAACGCCACGGCCGTCGCGAGACCCCGGTGCGTGACGGGGATGCCGGCGTACGCTGGCGCAGCCACGCCGGCGGTCACGCCGGGCACGACCTCGAACGGGATGCCGGCCTCGCGCAGCGCCAGCGCCTCCTCGCCGCCGCGGCCGAACACGAACGGGTCGCCGCCCTTCAGCCGTACAACCTCGCGGCCCGCCAGAGCGCGCTCGACCATCAGCGCCTGCGTCTGCTCCTGGGGCACCGAGTGGCCGCCGCCCTGCTTGCCGGCGAACAGCAGCTCCGCGTTCTCTCTCGCGCCGTCGAGCGCGCCAAGCGGGATCAGGCGGTCATACAGGATCGTGTCGGCCCGCGCGATCAGCTCGAGCGCGCGCACGGTCAGCAAACCAGGGTCGCCCGGGCCGGCCCCCACGAGATACACACGGCCGGGCGCGGGAGCGTCGCTCATGGCTCATCCTCCCCGTCTGCTCGACGCCGGCCGGATACGATCGCGGCGGAACGGTCCTCTGCGCTCCCGGCGGCGAGCATCTCCGCGGCGCCCACCGCCAGCAGACGCTCGGCGACCTCGCGACCCAGCGCCTCGGGCTCCTCGCCGGAGCGCTCGTCGGCGATCCACGCAGAGCCGTCGGCCAGGCCGATCCAGGCGCGCAGATCGATGCGGCCGCCTGCGACGCGGGCGTGCGCGCCGAGCGCGGTGTGGCAGTCGGCGCCGAGCGCGCGCACGAGCGCGCGCTCGGCCGCCAGGGCGGTTTCGGTGTCGCGGTCGCGCAATGGCGCCACGGCTGCCGCCACCGGCTCCTCGCCGGCGCGGGCCTGCAGCGCGAGCGTCCCCTGTCCCGCCGCAGGTACCAACTCGTCCAGCGCCGCACCCGTGTCGCGGCCGAGCCTCTGAAGGCCGGCGCGCGCGAGCACGATCGCGTCGAAAACCCCTTCGGCGAGCCGCCGCAGGCGCGTGTCGACGTTGCCGCGCAGCTCCACGATCTCCAAATCCTCGCGCAGCGCCCTCAACTGCGCCGTGCGCCGCAGGCTGCTCGTGCCCACGCGCGCGCTCGGCGGCAGCGCCGCGAGCGAGCCCGCGCCGCAGAGCGCGTCGCGCGCGTCGGCCCGCGCCGGGGAGGCGATCAGCTCGAGGCCGTCGGCGGTCTCGGCGGGGACGTCCTTGGCGGAGTGCACGGCCAGGTCGATCGTGCCGTCGAGCAGCGCCCGCTCGATCGCGTCCACCCAGCGGGCCTTCTCGCCGGAGCTCTCGCCCCGGTCCCCGCTGGTGCTCACCACGACGATCTCCGGCTCGGCGACTTCTCTGCCGCCCTGTCTGTCGCCGGCCCCGCCCTGCACGATCATCCCGGCGACGAGCCGTGCCTGGGCGAGCGCGAGCGCGCTGCCGCGCGTCCCGATCCGCATCTGCTCAGCGCCTCCTAGAGGGCCCTAGATGCCCGATTTCGTTTTCACGGATTCAGTGGTCGTATGCAGTGAAATGGCGTCCGGTCCGGGAGTGTCGATCTGGCCCGCTTAACCAGAGCAGTCAATTGTGCCAGACGCCTGCGTGTCCGTGGTTTTCACGCGGCCCAGCCAGTAGATCCCACCGTTGGACGCGGCACGCACCCCGCATAGGGTCCCCGTTATGAAGGGATCGTCGCAGTTGCCGCCTCAGCTCGGACCCGCCGCGCGGTCGGCCCGCGAAGAGCGGGATGAGCGGATGGAGATGCACGACTTCGACGAGGCGCCGTTCACGATTGCCTGGGAGGTGACGCGCGCGTGCGCCTACGCGTGCGCGCACTGCCGCGCCGACGCGCAGCCCAAGCGCGACCCGCGCGAGCTCGACGCCGAGGAGGGGATGCGCCTGATCGACATGCTCGCCGGCTTCGGCACGCGCCCGATCCTCGTGCTGACGGGCGGCGATCCGCTGATGCGCCGCGATCTGTTCGAGCTCGCGCGCTACGCCGACGAAAGCGGACTGCGGGTGTCGCTGACGCCGACCGCCACGGCGCTGCCGACGCGCGAGCGGATGCGCGAAGCCCGCGAGGCGGGCATCCGCAGAGTGGCGTTCAGTTTGGACGCCGCCGACCCGGAGGTGCACGACCGCTTCCGGGGCTTCAACGGCTCGTTCGAACGCACGTTCAAAGGCATCGAGAACGCGCTCGCCGAGGGTCTGTCGATCCAGGTCAACACGACGATGTGTGCGCACAACGCCGACCAGTTCGAGAAGCTCGTGCCGCTGCTCGAAGAGATCGAGGTCGTGCAGTGGTCGGTCTTCTTCCTCGTCCCCGTCGGTCGCGGCGCGCAGTTGGAGATGCTCACCGCCGAGGAGCACGAGAAGGTGCTCGGCCGGCTGTTTGAGCTGACCGGGCAGGTCGGCTTCGACATCAAGGCGACCGCGTCGCCGCACTACCGGCGGATTGTGCGTCAGCACTCCGGCCCCACGGCGGGCGCGGGCTTCCACTTCGCCGACGGCCTGGACCGTCCGGAGCACGCGAAGGGCGTGAACGACGGCCGCGGCTTCATGTTCGTCTCCCACATCGGCGAGGTCATGCCCTCCGGCTTCCTGCCGATCTCGGCGGGCAACGTGCGTGAGCAGGACCCCGTCACGATCTACCGCGACTCGCCCCTCTTCCGCGAGCTGCGCGACCCCGAAGCGCTCAAGGGCAAGTGCGCCCGCTGCGAGTTCCGCGAGATCTGCGGCGGCAGCCGCGCGCGCGCCTACGCGGTCACCGGCGACCACCTCGCCTCCGACCCGAGCTGCGTCTATCAGCCGTAAGGGCGCACCCGGCTCGCCGCCGTAGTCCAAGTCAGCGACGCGAGCGTCACCAGCGCCAGCCACGTCGCCGAGGCGAAGGAGGAGTGCACAACCTCGGTCGCGGTGGTGTCGGTGACGCCGATGATGAGGAAGCCGAGAACCGCTTGGGCGACGAACATGATGCACACAGCGATCGCCGTCCACATGATCGGCGGCGAGTCCGCGCGATCCCGGTAGCTGCGCGCGAGCACCCACAGCGCGAGCACGAGCAGCGCCCCGGCCCAAACGCGGTGGATCAGGGCGATCGCAACGAGGTGGTTGAAGGTCGGCAGCAGCGAGCCGTTGCAGAGCGGGAACCCGTGGCCGCAGACGGTGTTGGAGCCCGCGTTGGCCTGCGTCGAGCCCGCCAGGAGCAGGCCGAAGGTGAGCGCGACGAACCATGCGGTGAGCCGCGAGAACGAGTCGCGCGGCGGCCGCTCGGAGTCCGGGAAGGCGAGTCGCACGGCCACGAGCGCGATCGACCACACCAACAGCGCCGCCGCGCCGAAGTGGGCGACCACGGTCCAGGCGACGTTGCTGAGCAGCACCGTCACGCCGCCCAGCACGACCTGGAGCGCGAGCATCGCGAGCATCCAGGCCGCCGGCCGAGTCAGCCGCCGCTCGCGGCGGTAGTCGCGGAACACCATCAGCGCGAGGCCGACCACCGCGACGACGAGGATCGTCGCCAGCCACCGATGGGCCTCCTCGATCAGGGCGTGGTTGCCCCCCGCGACGAGTTTGCCGTGGCACGCGGGCCAATCGGGGCAGCCGAGCCCCGATTCGGAGGCACGCACAAATGCGCCGAGCGTCATCATCGCCCACCCGACCAGCGCGGTCCCCGCCGCCCATATCGCGAGGCGCCGTCTCGTCACAGCGGCGAGCAGTCCACCGCCCCGATGAGCAGCCGCGGCGGCGGCATCGCTCGCGGCGGCCTGTGCGAGATCGTCCGTCATCGCCGCCGGATCAGCACGGGGCCGCCTGCCGCTCTACGTCTTCGGGTGAGCGGCTCAGCGCGACGAGCACGCCGTCGGCCGCGGCCTGGCCGTCGCGTATGCAGGCCGCCACGCCGACGCCTCGGTACGCGGCGCCGCAGAGGCTCACCCCCGGAAGCCCGACCAGCGCCGCGTCAATGCGCGCGATGCGCTCCAGATGGCCCACCGTGTACTGCGGCAGCGCTCGCTCGAAGCGGAACACCTTCGCCTCCAGCGGCGCCGCGTGGATGCCCATGGCCTGCGCGAGATCCGCGCGCGCCGAGCCGATCAACTGCTCGTCGTCGAGGTCGAGCGCAGCGCCGTCGCCGGCGTGGCCGGCGGAGCACTTCAACAGCGCCGTGTCGCCCGCGAGGTGCGACCACTTCGCCGAAGACCACGTGCAGGCGGTGATCGTGTGCCCGCGGTTGCGCTGCACGAGAAAGCCGCTCCCGGCCGGCCGGCTGTCGAACGCCTCGATCGGATAGGAGAGCGCGATCGTCGCCACCGACGCGTAGGAGATCCCTTCGAGCTGCTCTGCCGCCGCCGGGCAGGCTTCGGCGAGGATGGCCGCCGCGGCGAAGGCCGGCACGGCCAGGATCACGTGGTCGGCGTCGAGACTCTCGCCGTCGGCCAGTGTGAGGCGCGCGCCGCCGTCGGGCAGCGGGGAGAGGCCCTGCGGCGCAGTCCGCGTCCGGCACTCGACGCGCGCCTGCCGCTCGCGCAGCGTCCGCACCAGCCCCCCGAGGCCGCCGCTGAGCGTCAGGAATGTCGGCCCCATCGGAGCCCGCGGCGATACCTCCGAGAGCGCGCGCAGTCCGCGCAAGAGGCTCCGCCGCTTGCGCAGCGCGGCCTCGAGCTGGGGAGCGGCCGCGCGCACGCTGAGCTCGTCGCAGTTGCCCGCGTGGATACCGCCGAGCAACGGGTCGATCAGCCGCTCGAGCACCTCATCGCCCAGCCGGCCGCGCACGAGCGCTCCGATCGAGACGTCGCGCTTCGGCCGGCGGGCGGGCACGATCAGGTCCAGGCCGGCGCGGGCGAGGCCCACCGGCGAGAGGATGCCGGAGCCGATCAGCGCCCGCGAGCCGTCGGGCACGCCGGACATCAGCCGCGGCGGCAGCGCGTGCAGACGGTCGGTCCACACGTACGGCTGGTCCTCGGCGGGCGCCACGAGATCGTGCTCGAGCCCGAGCTCGTGACAGAGCTCGAGCACCCCGGGCACGCGCGCGAGCAGCGCCTCGGCCCCGACGTCGAGCGGACGTCCGGCGAACTCCTCGGTGCGAATGTTGCCACCGATGCGCTCGCTCGCCTCCAGCAGCACGATCCGCGGCCCCGCGGAGCTCGCGCCGCCGGTTGCGCGGTGCATGCCGTCCAGACGGTCGGCGGCGGCGAGGCCGGCGATCCCGCCCCCGACGATCGCGACCAACGGCCGCTCGCTCATCGCCGCGAGCACGTCCGGCTCATGCCGTGACCTGCTCCCGAGCCAGCCTGTCGAGGACGACGCCCGCGAGCGCGTCCAACAGGCGCGTGTCGGTGTTCGGTGAGGCGGTTCGGGCGAAGGCGATTCCCAGCTCCCGCGCGCGCTCGACCGCTTCGACGTCGAGGTCGTAGAGGATCTCGAGGTGGTCGGCGACGAAGCCCGCGGGGCACACCACGACGGCGCTCGCGCCGGAGGCGGCCAGATCGTTCATCGCTTCCAGGACGTCGGGGCCGATCCACGGCTCCGACGTGCGCCCCGCGCTCTGCCACGCCACCGACCAGCGCTCAAGGCCGGTGCATGAGGCCACCGCGGCGGCGGTCTCGCGCAGCTGCGCTGGGTAGGGATCGTCCTCGGCGAGGATCCGCTTGGGGAGGCTGTGGGCGGTGAAGAGGACGTGCACCCGCTCCTTGGCCTCCGGGGGCAGCGTTCGCAGCGCGTCCTCCAGCGCCGTGGAGAGGAAGTCCAGATAGCCGGGCGCGAGGTGCCACGAGGGCACGACCGAGACTGCGGGCCGCCCGGCCGCGGCACCCGCCGCGGCCTGCGCCCGCTCGGTGTACTCGCCGACGCTCATCCGCGAATAGTGCGGCGCGAGCACCAGCCCGACGATCCGCCGAGCGCCGCCGGTCGCCAGTTCGGCGACGGTGTCCTCGATGAAGGGGCTCGCGTGCTTCATCCCCAGCGCGGCCCGGATGTCGGGGCGGCCCGCTTCGGTGAGCGCCCGTTCGATCCCTGCCACCTGCGCGCGCGTCAGCTCCAGCAGCGGCGAGCGGCCGCCGATCGCCTCATAGCGCCCGCGCAGCTCGGCGAGCAGCTCGGGGGTGGGGGGCCGCCCGCGGCGGATGTGGGTGTAGTAGGCCTCAAGCTGGTCGGGTCCCTCGGGGGTCCCGTAGGCCATCACCAAGACGGCGGTCTCGCTCATCGGTCTGCCTCTCTCGGGGGTTGATGCTGCTTGTAGCCCCGCCTCGCCGGCCGGTCAAACTCGCCCATCGTTCCACGTTGCTCACCGTCCCGCCTCGCCGGCCGGTCAAACTCGTTCATCGCTCTGCCTCTCGCGGAGCCGCGCGGTGGGCATGGACGAGCTCCACGATGTGCGTCAGCACGCCCGGGTCGGTCTCGGGCGCGACGCCGTGGCCGAGGTTGAAGACATAGCCGCGCTCGGGCGCCCCGGCGAGCACTGCGGCGACCTCGGCCTCCAACACCGGGAGCGGCGTGAGCGGGGCGACCGGATCGAGGTTGCCCTGCAGCGCGGTCCCGGCGGGCAGACGCTCCAAGCCTTCCTGGAGCGGTATGCGCCAGTCGAGGCCCACGGCGTCCGGGCCGGCGGAGCCGATCGGCTCGAGCAGGTGGCCGGTACCGAGGCCGAAGTAGATGCGCGGCACCCCCAGGGCGGCGAGCCCGTCGAACAGACGTCGCACGACCGGCAGCACGTGCGCCTCGTAGTGGCGTGCCGAGAGCGACCCGATCCAGCTGTCGAACACCTGCACCGCCTGCGCTCCAGCCTGGACCTGCGCGGCGAGCGAGGCCAGCGCGACGTCGGCGAGGTACTCGAGCAGTGCGCGCCAGGTGGGGGGATCGGTGAGCATCAGGGCCTTCGCGCGGGCCTGCGTCTTGGACGGGCCGCCCTCGACCAGGTAGCTGGCGAGTGTGAAGGGCCCGCCGGCGAAGCCGATCAGCGGCACGCTCAGTTCCGCGCACGTCAGGCGCACGGCCTCCGCCAGCCACGGCGCGTCGGCGGCCGGCTCAAACGGGCGCAGTCGCCTCAGATCGCGGGCGGTGCGCACCGGCGTGGCGATCACGGGACCGACGCCGGGACGGATGTCGACGCCTATGCCGATCGCCTCCAGCGGCGTCACGATGTCCGAGAAGAGGATCGCGGCGTCGACGCCGTGGCGGCGCACCGGCTGCAGCGTGACCTCGGCGGTGAGCTCCGGCGAGTGCGTGATCTCCAGCAGCGTGGCGCGCTCGCGGACGGCGCGATACTCCGGCAGCGAGCGCCCCGCCTGGCGCATGAACCAGACGGGGATGCGCTCCACCGGCTCTCCACGCAGGGCGCGGAGCAGCGGCGCGTCATTCAAGCGTCCGGGGTCCTCGCCCACGGCCATCGTCGCAAGCGTCTCGCTCGGCACGTCGTTGACCCTAAAAGCACACGCGAATCTCCGCAAGCGGAAAAGCCGCGCACAAGACCGTAATCACTACGGAGCAACTCTCCGTAGTGCTCATCGACAACTACTGTATCCATTCGTGAGCCCTCACTGCGACAGTCGCTCCTCAGGGTCGGCCACCAGGGCCAGCCGCTCGGCGTGGCTGCGGTTGGCGGCCTTTACCGGAGCGGCCGCCGTCCTTCAGATGGACGGTACGCTGATCACGGTGGCGCTCCCCTCGGCTGGACGCGCACTGGGAATGAATGCCCACTTTCAGGGGCTTGTGCTCGCGTCGTACTTCATCGTCTATGCGCTCACGCTGTGGCCGGGCGGAATGCTCGTCGATAGCTCCGGCTCGCGTCGTGTCGCCCTGAGTGGGCTGTTCGTCTTCGGAGCCGGCGCGTGTGCGGGAGCGCTGGCCGTGGGTCCCGGAGTGCTGCTGCTATCGCGGATCGTTCAGGGAGCGGGCGCCGGGTTGGTCAGTCCGGCGGCGCTCGCTGGGGCGGTCAGCGGTTTCCCCGCTGAGCGACGTGGTACCGCGCTGGGCATCTGGGGCGCTGGATCGGGTACGGCGAATCTGATCGGCCCGTTGCTGGGAGGTGGGCTGACCGTGCTGATTGGTTGGCGGGCGGTCTGGTGGGCGCTGGTGCCGCTCGCGGTGCTCTCCGCCACCGCCGTCTACCGGCTGATGCCCGTGATGGCGCATCAGCAGAAGCCCAGAACGGCCGACGTCCGTGTGCGCAGCCGGGTGCTCGCGGCGGCAACGCTGGTGGCGGCTCTCACGTTTGCCGTGATGATCGGTTCGTTCTTCCTGGCTGAGCAGTATCTGCAGGTGGCGGCCGGTTATTCGGCGCTGGGCGCCGCCGCGGCTTTGATCGTGGTCGCACTGCTTGTGGCGCTCGCAGCCCCGTTTTCCGGCAGGCTGGCAGATGTTCGTGGCGATCGGCTTCCGGCGGTGCTCGGATTCGGGTGCGCTGGTCTGGCCCTCCTGGTGCTCGGCATCCCGGGAGTGCCGCTCGATGGCCTGGTCTCGCTGTCTTTGCTGCTGCCGGTCGGATTTGGTCTCGGGCTGCTGTTCGCGCCGACGTCCAGAGCCGCTCTGAACTCGATTCCCGTCACAGCTCACGGGCGGGTGTCCGCCGTCCTGTCGGCCGGCCGGCTGATCGGAGCGGCCGTTGGCGCCGGCGTCGCCGGACTCGCGCTCGACGGCGCGGTGACCGCGACCAATGTGCACCACGCTCTGCTGGTCGCCGCGGCTCTCTGCCTGCTGATGGGGATCCCGGCGGCCGCTGGACTGAGCGCCCGCCGGGTAGACACCCCGCAGCTCACCGCCGCAGACTACAGCTAGATGATTGATTCCGTTGGGGTGGGGTTCAGTGGTCGTAGGCGGTGAGGCTGCGGCTGGGCGTATCGATCTGGCCGGTTTCCCAGAGCTTGTAGTTGTGCCAGATGCCTGCGGCGAGGGCGAGCAGGCGCTGAGCGACGCGGGTCATGAGGCCGGGCATGGTGTGCGCGCCGTGCTGCTCGAGGGAAAGCTGGCCCTTGAGGGTGTCGATGATCGACTCGACCCATTGGCGGATGCCGCCGAGTTTGCCGAACCGTGGCTTCTCTCCCTTGCGGTCGGGGCGCACGAAGATCGCGCCGAGCTCAGCCATCAGCGCCTCAAAGTCCACGCCGGCGAAACCCTTGTCCGCGACCACGGTATAGCCCTCCAGCTCCACGCGGCGCAGCATCTCTGCGGCGACCTCGCGCTCGGGGACGTTCGCGGCTGCAAGCTCGAACGCGATCGGCATCCCGTCGGAGGCGCACAGCAGATACAGCCGGAACCCCCAGAAGTAGCGGGAATGGCTGGCGCAATACCCGTAGGCGGCATACCCGGCGAACTCCGAGCGCTTGACGGTCTCCCGGGAGGCTGCGCAGGGCACCGGGGTGGAGTCCAGCAGCCGTATGCCGTCGCACCACGACGGGCTGGAGAACGCGATCACGTTCAGCAGCGTGACGATCTGCGGCGCGAGCGCACGCATCCGCTTGTTGTACCCGGGCTGCTTGGGCAGATACGGGAACAGGTGCCCCAGCCTGCACATCGCGAAGCGCAGAAACCGCCGCTCGCTGGGGCAGTCCAGCAGCACCTGAGCAGCGGCGAGGCACACCAACTCGGCATCGGTGATCCGCGGGTTGCGTCTTGCACGCGGACGACGCGGCAGGATTTCATCGGCCAGCACGTAAAGTGCCGTCAAGAGGGTGTCGAGATCGGCGGTCACGCGTCCCCACCTTTCGTGGTCGACGTTGGACAGAGCAACGCCGACCTTCGACACCCTTGTTATGTCTCCTCGACCGCGTCCCGGCGCCCACCCGGAACGGAATCAATCATCTAGGGTCTGCGGGTAGGCCCGGCCGGCCATCTCGGGGTCACGCGCCGACGGTTCCAGCCGCCCCTCCGGTAGAATATTATGCCGAATGGCACAGCCGGCTTTATGGTCGGCTGGTTGGGTGTCGAGACCTACGGCAACCCACGGAGCCAAGGAGCGAAGGAAGGTGGACCTCTCAGAAGGCAAGGAGGCGGCAGTTCCCCGCGAGACCAGGCGACAGAGCACCGGGACCAGCAAGAGGCCGGTGACTCTCCGTCACCTGAAGGTTGTCGGCGTCGTCTTGCCGGTGCTCTTCATCGTCGCGCTCGAGCTGATCCGGTTGGCTTTCATCGAGAAGGGCTTCGCCGACTACAGCCCTCACATCGTCCTTGCGGCGGTCACCGTCGTCGCCGTCATCGGCTTCTCCTTCGTCATGTTCCACTTCATCGCCCGCGCCCAGGCCGAGACGGCGCAGGTCGTGACCGACCTGCGCCGAAGGCAGCGGGAGGGCCACGCCTTCTACGACGTGCTGCTTCGCATCTCCAACCAGGACCCGCTCGCGGACATCCTCGCCGCCGTCGCCACGCACAGCAGCGACCTGCTGGCGAGCGATCACGCGGCCGTCTGCCTCAACAAACCGACGGCCCGAGCGGTCGAGCTCGACGCGGCGCCGACGGGGACGACCCCCCTGCGGGATGGGGTCGCCATCCTGCCCGGCGCTGACGGATCCTACGATCTCTGCGATCTCCGCCACGTGCGCTCCCTGCGCTCGTCCCCGAAGCTCAAGGAGAGCCTGCAGGTCGACGTGCAGAGCGGGGACAGGGCGTTTGGCGAGCTTTGGATCGGCCGCGAGTCGGCGGTCCCCTTCGATGAGCGCGACCTGGAGTTCCTGAGGACCTTCTCCGGCTTTGCCTCGATCGCCGTGACCAGCGCCCGAGTGCGCGAGAGCGAACGCCAGGGCGCGATCCTCGCCGAGCGGGAGCGGCTCGCGCGCGAGCTGCACGACAGCCTTGCGCAGGTTCTCGGAGCGGTGCACCTGCGGCTGCGCGGGCTCGCCGCGCGCGAAGATGCCGTCGCGCCCGCGATCGCGCTCGAGCTGATCGGCCTTGCGGACGTCTGCGAGGAGGGCTACGGCGATGCCCGCGGGGCGATCCTCGACTTGCACGAATCGAGCCGGGTCGACCGCAACCTGCTCGACAGCCTGCGCGCCTACCTGGACAAGTACAGCAAGCAGTGCGGGATCGCGACGTCGCTGAAGGCGCGTCTCGAGCACGACCTCGTCCTGCCACCGCGCAGCGAGGTTCAGATCATCAGGGTCGTCCAGGAGGCGCTCACCAACGTGCGCAAGCACTCGGGCGCACGGGCGGCGAGGGTCTGCGTGACCGCGGCCAACGGCACTGTCAGCTTCGTCGTCGAGGACGACGGCTGCGGCTTCGACGTAACCGGGGAGCAGTTCGAGCCGGGCGGGTTCGGGCTGCACTCGATGCGCGAGCGGATGGAGATGATCGGCGGCACGCTGCTGACCGATTCCGCGGCAGGGCGCGGCACCCGCGTCGTCGCCGAGCTTTCCAGCGCCCCCGCGAGCGCCCCCGCACAGGTGCCGATCCCCTCGACGATCCCCTTACGCTGATATGGCGGACCCGGCCAGCCCGATCCGCATCCTGCTCGTCGACGACACGGCCCTCTTCCGCACCGCGATCGGGGAGCTCATCAACAGTGAGAGCGGCCTGGAGGTCGTCGGCGAAGCCGAGAACGGCCTGGAGGCGGTCGAGAAGGCGCGTGCGCTGTCCCCCGACGTCGTCGTCATGGACATCGAGATGCCGGTCATGGACGGGGTCCAGGCGGCGCGCCTCATCGCCGAACAAGCGCCGAACGTCAGGGTCGTCATGCTGACGGTGTCCGAGTCGGATGACCACCTCTTCGACGCGATCCGGTTCGGCGCGCAGGGGTACCTGCTGAAGAACCTCCGCCCGGCGGAGCTCTTCTCCCTCATCAGGGCCGTGATGCGCGACGAATCCCCTCTCTCTCCGGCCATCGCGAAGCGCCTGCTTGGTCAGATCCGCGACGGCGCCTCGCTGACGAGCATGCCGGCCCCACAGCCCGAGAGGCCGGCGCTCACGCGGCGCGAGCTGGAGGTCCTGCAGCTGGTGGCGGACGGCATCAGCAACAAGGAGATCGCCACGAGCCTCTTCATCACTGAGGGGACGGTGAAGAACCACATCCACAACGCGCTGGAGAAGCTCCAGCTCGAGAACCGCACGCAGGCCGCCGCCTACATCGTCCGTCAGGGCCTGGGGCGAAGCCCCGGCAGCGGCTGACAGGCCCCTCTGTACCGAAAATCTACCTCCGGGCGGATTGATTCGCGCGGTTCGGGGGGTGAAAATCTCGGCATGCGCGAGCAGACCCTCGATCGGTTGATCCGGGCGGGCCTGAAGGCTGCCGTGGTCGGGGTCGCCCTCGTGGCGGTCATCTACTTCCTCGACCGGCCCCACAATGGCCCCTCGCTCGTGGACAGGCAGATCGCGGCCGGCGAACAGGCGGTCCGTGCCAGCCCGGCCAACGTCGGGCTGCGGCTGGCGCTCGCCGAAGCCTACCGGGCCGCGCACAGGCAGGACGGCGCCCTCGAACAGTACAGCGCGGTGCTCGAGGTCAAGCCGAACCAGGTCGCGCTGCTCGGGCGCGGCGAAATCCTATCCGAAAGAGGAGACCTCCCCGCGGCGCGCAAGTCGTTCGAACAGACGATCGGCAAGACCGGCAGCGGCGAATTCGACCGTGTCAATCCGCAGATCGAGAGCGCCTACTACGGCTTGAGCTCGGTGATGCTCAGACAGCACCAGCCCAGCAAAGCCATGCACGAACTCAAGAAGGCCCTGGACATCGAACCGACGGATGCCGACGCCTGGTATCTGATGGGGACGGCCGCGATCGAGTCCGGCGCCTACGACCGGGCCGAGAAGGCGCTTCGCCAAGCGGTGCTGTACGTGCCGACCGGCTGGTGCGCGCCCTACCAGCAGCTTTCGAACGCCTACCGAGCCCAGCACCGCACGCCAGAGCTCCAGTACGCGGAAGCGATGGTGGAGCTCTGCGAAAAGAGGCCGGCGGACGCGGCACTTCTGTTGAAGCGCCTCACCTCGGGTCCGGCCGCCGTCGACGCGATGCTCGGGCTTGGGATGGCCGCCGAGGCTCAGTCACAGCGCGCGAGCGCCGTCCGCTGGTACAGGAAGGCACTGGCCGCCGACCCTCAGAACTTCAACGCGCTCAGCGGTCTGGCCCGGCTCGGCGTCCCCACGGGAGGCCAGTGAGATGGCGCCCGCGGACGAGGTCTTCCCGCTTCCCGGTGAGCCATTGCTGGACCGCGGCGCCGGCGGCCCGGCCGAGCGGCTCGCGGCGGAGGAGCGCAAGCGCCGGCGGCGCAAGATCGCCGCGCTGGCGGCGATCCTCACGGTGCTCGCCATCATCATCTTCCTCATCATCCGCGCGCTTTCCGGCAGCAGCGCCCTGCCGAGCATCCCCTCGGAACTGCCGCACCACGTCTCCGACATCTACGGGACCGTCCAGCCGATGGGCGTGGCGGTCAGCCCGTCCGGCGGGCGGATCTACGTGACCGAAAGCGAAGGGCCCCGTCTCGTGCGTGTCTACGACAGTTCAGGGCGCCAGCTAGGCGCCCTGAAGCCGCCCGGTCGCAATGGAGCGTGGCGCCTGCCGGTCTACGTGGCGGTCAGCCCGCGAACGGAAGACGTCTACGTGTCAGACCGGCTGCGCGAAGACGTCGACGTCTACTCGCCGAGCGGCTCCTATCTGCGCTCGCTGCGGCCCACGGGAAGCCTCGCGAAGGGCGCGAAGCCGCTCGGGCTGGCGTTCGGCCCCGGCGGTGAGCTCTACATGACCGACATCGGCGGGGCCAGGCGGGATCACCGCATCCTCGCCTTCGG
The DNA here is from genome assembly GCA_963714635.1 of uncultured Solirubrobacterales bacterium. Lineage (GTDB taxonomy): Bacteria > Actinomycetota > Thermoleophilia > Solirubrobacterales > Solirubrobacteraceae > Palsa-744. Next base: position 223,721 of record CAVQPM010000005.1, read on the forward strand.
CGCCTCCGGCACGGCGCCGGAGCGCAGGATCGGATCCCCGGGCGCGTTCTGGTTCCCCAACGGGCTCGCGCTCGACGGGAAGGGCGACCTGTACGTCGCCGACAGCGACAACGGCCGGCTGGCGATCTTCGACCCGGCAGGCACGCTCGTCAGCACGATCGCGCGCGGGGTCGGAGAAGGGGACCTCGGCCTGCCGCGCGGAGTGGCGATCGACGGCGACCGCCTGTTCGTCGTCGACACGACCGCCCATGCCGTCAAGGTCTATCGCCTCCCCGACAAGGCGACGGAAGTCCCCAGATACGTCGGATCGTTCGGCGGGGAAGGAATCGGCGACGGGCAGTTCCAGTACCCGAACGGGATCGCGATAGATCGCAGCGGGCGGATATACGTCACCGACCGTGAGAACGGCCGCGTCCAAGTCTGGGAATACTGAGGGCCGGAAGCGGCGCCGGCGCAAGGAGACACTGCGGGTGAGAGCGGCAGCGATTTTCGTGGCAGGCTGCGCCATATCGCTGGCCGTGTGTTTCGCCGTGCCCGCCGCGGCCGACAACGGCCCGCACATGAAGGGCCAGGGGCTCACCCCGGATACCTGTGCGATCTGCCACCGGGCTCACACCGCCCAGGCTCCCCATCTGCTCAGAGAGCCTGAGACAGAGCTCTGCGACAGCTGCCACGGCGCCGCCGCGGCCGGTGCGAGCACCGATGTGGTGGACGGCATCGGCTATTCGAACACCGCGCACGCCGGCACGCCGGGGGCGCTGCGCGGCGGCGGCTTCAAGTACGCGCTGATCGACTCCGCCTCCGCTTCGGGCCAGCAGAGCGGGGGGTCGGACCCCGGCGGCGTCGTCCCGGCGCTCGCCACCGGCGCTCCGGTCACCTCCACCCACCTGCTCGACCCTTCGAGCGAGACCGCCTGGGGCGCCGGCCCGATCAGCGCCGAAGTCGACTATGGCACGGGCATCTCGCTGAACTGCGGCTCCTGCCATGACCCGCACGGCAACGGCATGTACCGGATCTTGCGGCCGATCCCGACGGAATCGGCCGCGACCACGCCCGTTGAAATCCCCGAACCCGCGGGAATGAAGGGCGACGAATCGAAGCACGTCTACACGACGACCAACTACTGGGACGTCACGGACGAATACGCGCCCGATCTGATCGCCAACATCTCGGCCTGGTGCGCCACCTGCCACACGCGCTATCTCAGCGACACCTCCTACACCGCAAGCGGCGACGCCGTCTTCACCCACCGCCATCTCTCCAACGGGACGGCGCAGGGCTCGCCGAGCTGCATCCAGTGCCACGTCGCCCACGGCTCGAACGCGAGCGTGCAAGAAGCCGGCGCGATGGAAGTGCACAGCCCGCAGGCCGTGCCCGCGCCCCCCGGCAGCCGGCTGCTGCGGATCGACGACAAAGGCACCTGCAAGATGTGCCACGCCGAATGACGGCGCTGCTCCCGTCGGCGCGCCCGCGCAACCGGCGAGCGGCACAGGGCCCCGTGTATCCTCCGGGCCATGCGGCCAGGCGCCCCGCCGGTCCGCCTCTACCCAAGACATACCGCCCGGCGGATTGCGCTCGACCGCGCAAGACGGGTTAATCCGCGTCGATGGTTACTACACGCGAGCTGGCCCTTGCCCAGGAGGTCGACTGATGAGACGATTGGTGCTGCGCCCGATGGGATTGGTGCTGCCCCCGATGGTCGGTTGCGTCCTGTGGCTGCTTGCCGGCGCGTCCCCCGCCCTGGCGGACGCCGGCCCGCACATGAAGGGCCAGGGACTCACCCCGGACACCTGCGCGGCCTGCCACCGGGCCCACACCGGCCAGGCCCCCTATCTGCTGAAGGAAAAGCAGGAACAGCTCTGCTTCACCTGCCATGGCTCCTCGGCCAGCGGCTCCGCCCTCGACGTCAAGGACGGCGTCGGCTATTCCGAAGAAGGCCATCAAGGCACAGCGGAAGCCCTGCGCGGCGGCGGCTTCAAGTACGCCCTGATCAACACGGGCGAAGAAGGGGTTGTAAAGGTGACGGGCGCAGAAGGCTCGCACGGTATCCCGACGGTCGAAGCGACCATCAAGACGCTGCCGGCATCGGAACTCCGGCCGGCGACCTCGTCCCACTCGGTCAACGAATCGACCCAGACGGCCTGGGGCGGCGGTCCGATCAGCTCAACTGCAAGCTACGGCACCGCAATGAACCTGACCTGCGGCGCCTGCCACGACCCGCACGGAAACGGACACTACCGGATCCTGAGGCCCATCCCGGTCGGATCGAGCACGGAAAAGGAAAAGGGCAAAGGCGTGGAAATCCCCGACGAACCGAAACCCCACGTCTACACGACGACCAACTACTGGGCAACCTGGAGCGAAAAGGACCCGGAATTCGAGTTCAAGATCTCCGAATGGTGCGCCACCTGCCACACGCGCCTGCTCGACGGCAGCAAAAGCGCCACGACCAGCAGCACTGACGCGGTGTTCACCTACCGCCACCGCACCAACTACACGCTGGAAGAATGGGAAAAATCTCCTCCGAAACTGGGTTCCGGAGGAGGGTACTCCGGCGCCAAGCCGAGCTGCATCCAGTGCCACGTCGCACACGGCACGGACGCCACAATGGGCGAACACTCGGAATCGGTCACCCTGCCCGGACAGACGACAAACCCGTCCAGGGAAATCGAACGAGTCAAGGGCTCCGGCAATGTGACAGAAATCTCCGAAGACAGCTACCTGTTGAGGCTCAACAACAGGGGCGTCTGCGAGACCTGCCACAACAAGTAGTAGCCGCCGATTTGGAGCTCGCCCCCGGCGGCTGTCACCCGCCCGCCGGGGGCGAGCTCTATATGTGATCGCAGCTGTCTCTCCAGCGGAGGCATCGGGTTGCTTTGCTCCTCCACGACGGCGCCCATCGCCCTGGACGCGATTGGCGAGGGTGGGCGCCCTCGGCGGACGCCCTCGGCTATGCCGCGTCCAAGCCTGTCTGACGGATACAGGCGCGGGTGTATCGCTTGGATGATCGGCCCGGCTCACCTCTACCGGAAACATGCCAGCCGGCGGGTTGCGCGTGAAAAGGCTGCGCTCGAAACTGTCCAAGGTTGATTAATTCATCAGCCCCCGGAAAGAGAGCAGACGAAAGGGCCGACACCATGACGCGCTCCGCAAGACCGAGACTACGCGCAAGGGCCGGCCGGCGCGATTCCCTCCGCCGCCTTGGGCTCACACCCGAGGCGGGCGCTGAGGACGTGCAGAGAGCGCACGCGGAGCTGCTGAGCTTCCTTCAGGGCGCGCCGGAGGGTGTGCGCCGCTGGGCCAAAGAGGAGATCGCCACGGCCGACGACGCGTACAGGGCGCTATCGGATCCGGCCGACATGAGGGCGGCGCGCCGCAGCTCGCCGTTGAGGCGAATCGCCACCGGGACACTCGCTCTCGCCGTAACCGCCGGTGTTGTCGTCGGCGTCTACGACATGGGAGGCAGTCAGGGAGCGGCGAAGCCCCAGGCGTCCGGGACGGCCCGACCGCAAGGCCTCACCCCCAGCGAGCAGGCACGCGTCGCCCAGTTGATGAGCGAAGTCAAGGCGTCCCCGAGGGACGTCTCGGCGATGATCGAGCTCGGCAACATCTTCTTCGAAGCCCGCAGCTACAGCAGCGCCCGCGACTGGATGAAGCGGGCCGTCGCGGTGGAACCACGGAACTCGGCGGCGCGCCTGCCGCTCGGCGCGGCGGAGTTCAACACCGGCGACATCGCCGGCGCCCGGCGCGACTGGCTCCGCGTCGTCGCGGCCGACCCGAAGAGCGTCGAAGCGTACTACGACCTCGGCTTCCTGTACGTGAGCAGGGAACCGGCCGACATGGCGGATGCGAAGAAGATGTGGGCCAAGGTCGTCGCGCTGGCTCCCAACTCCGCCCTGGCCAAGACGGTCGCCACGCACATCAAGAGCTTGGAAAAGAAATGAACGAGGTCGGCATCCCAGTCGCCTTCTTGGCGGGGATCATCTCCTTCGCGTCGCCGTGCTGTTTGCCGCTCGTTCCCGGCTACGTCAGCTACATGGTCACCACCCGCGACGGCAGCCAGGCGGCGTCGCGTCGTGTCGCCTTCTTGCACGCACTCGCCTTCGTGGCCGGCTTCTCGGTCGTCTTCATCGCGATCTGGGCGTCGGTCGGGCTGATCGGCTACGTCTTCCGCGACTACGCCGGGCTGTTGCGGCAGCTGGGCGGGGCGGTCCTCGTCTTCATGGGCCTGCACGTCGCCGGCCTCATCAGCATCCCGGCGCTCTACCGCGAGAAGCGCCTGCCGATGGGCGGCTTCGCCGGCGACGCCCGCGCCGGCGCCTCGGATCGCTCGGGAGGGGGAGATGGCGCCCTCAGCGCCCCCGGGTATGGGCGCTCGGCCCTGCTCGGCGTCATCTTCTCGGCTGGCTGGACGCCCTGCATCGGCCCGATCCTCGGCGGGATCATCGGCCTCGCCTCGGTCGGCGCGAGTGTCGCTCGGGGCACCGTCCTGCTGCTCGTCTACGCGATCGGGCTGGGCATCCCGTTCATCCTCGTCGCGCTCGGCGTCACCGCGGTCAGCGACAGGCTCGGCTGGCTGCGCAGGCACAACACCGCGGTCGGCGTCCTGACCGGGGCGATGCTCATCGGGATCGGCTTCTTGATGATCACCAACACCTTCGGGCGGCTGTCCGGCTCGCTCCCCCTGATCGAAACGTGAGCGGCGAGATGAGCCAGACCATCAGCGCAGCCCCACGTCCCGGGACCCCCGTCTCGGCAGGTGCCGAGGTTCGCCGTCCCGCCACGCCGCCGCACGTCTGGGTCTTCCGCCAGCTGACCTCGATGCGGGTGGCGCTGGTGCTGCTGCTCGTGCTGGGCCTGCTCACCCTGGCGGGCACGCTTCTCAGCCAAGCTCCCGATGCTGTGGCGGGCAACCAGGCGGCCTACAGCGAGTGGCTCAACATGGTCCGCCCGAAGTACGGGGGCTGGACCTCGGTCCTGAGCACGCTCGGGCTCTTCTCGGTGTTCTCCTCGATCTGGTTCAGGGGGACGCTGCTGCTGCTGTCGGCCAGCTTGATCATGTGCTCGCTGCGCCGCTCTCCCGGCCTGTGGAGGACGGCGGCCAGGCCGCGGATGGTCATGACAAAGGCCTTCTTCGAGCGTGCGCCCCACAGGGCGATGGTCCCCTCGCAGCAGGATCCCGGCGCCGCCCTCGTCGCGCTGCGCGCCGGCTTTCGCAAGAACCGCTTCCACGTCGCAACCGCGACAGACGGCGAGGACGTCCACGTCTGCGCCGACCGCTTTCGCTGGGCGCCCCTCGGCAGGATCCTCATCCACATGAGCTTCGTCCTCATCCTCGCCGGCGCTCTGCTCACGGCGACGGGCGGCTTCCGGGACGAATCGCTCGTCGTTCCGATCGGCGACAGGGTGAACGTGGGACATGGCACCGGCCTGGCGGTCGAAGCGAAGTCGTTCGCCGACTCCTACTATCAGAGCGGCGCTCCCCGTAACTACGAGAGCCAGCTCGTCCTCTATGAGGGCGGCGCTCGCGTGAGGACGCAGGAAGATCGCGTCAACCACCCGGTGCGCTACGACGGCGTCACCTTCTACCAGTCCTTCTTCGGGCCCGCCGTGGAGATGCGGGCGAGGATGAGTGACGGCCGCGTCGTGTTCAACCAGGGCGTGGCACAGCAGTACTCCTCGCAGAACGAAAAGGAGCGCATCGGCCGCTTCGCGCTCCCGCAGCAGGGCCTGACGGTCTTCGTGGTCTCACCGGCCTCTGGGGAAGCAGACCCGGGAATCCCTGTCGGCGAGACGCGGCTCGAAGTCTATAGGAACACGAGCGAGACGCCGGTCGGGATCCAGCTTCTCTCGCCGGGCAGGCCGGCGACGATCGGCGGCGTCGCCTTCACGTTCGTGCGCGAACTCGAGTTCACGGGCCTGATCGTCGCTCACGATCCGGGGTCGACCATCGTCTGGATCGGCTCGGCGCTCTTGATTCTCGGCCTGGTCATGGTCTTCTACTTCCACCACCTGCGTGTCAGAGCCGTGATCCGCCCCGGGGCGGGCGGCAGCGAGATCGCCGTCGCCACGATCGAGCGCCGCGACGAGGGCTCCGCGGCTCAGTTCGAGCGTCTCGTCGAAGACATAAGGCGTGCCGTGAGTCGCGGCGCGCAACCTCACAGAGGAGCCGGAGCCAATGCTTGAGCTATCCCAGTACTGCGTCTTCGCCGCCACCGTCGCGGTGGGCGTGGCGCTGATCTCCTACGTCGCGGCCTTCGCGTCCAGCCGCATCGGCCGGGCTCGCGCGGCGCTCGTGGTCGAGGGCGTGGACGGGCAGGTGAGCACCGCAGCTCCTGCCGACGCTACGAGCGCCGGCGCCGTCTTCGGCACGATGACGGCATGGCTGGCGCTCGCCTTCCTCTCCGCGGCGCTCGCCTTCCGCTGGGGAGCGACCGGACACGGCCCGTTCGCCAACATGTACGAGTTCTCGGTCGCCTTCGCCTGGGGCGCCCTGGTCATCAACGCCTACTTCATACGGCGCTATCGCCAATGGGCTCTCAGCGCGATCGTGCTTCCGATCGCGCTGGGGATGCTCCTGTATGCGACGACGGTTCCGAGCACGGCCGAGCCGCTCGTCCCGGCGCTTCAGAACAACCTGCTGCTGACGGTTCACGTGGCCACCGCGGTGATCGCGTACGGAGCCTTCGCGGTCGGCTTCGCGGCGGCGCTCCTCTATCTGGTCCAAAGCGCCGGCCAGCGGCGGCACCTGCCCAACCGTGGGCTGATGGACGACCTCTCCTACAGAGCGACCCGGATCGGCTTTCCGTTCCTGACCGCGACGATCGTCCTGGGCGCCGTCTGGGCCGACATCGCCTGGGGCAAATACTGGAGCTGGGACCCCAAGGAGTCCGCCTCGCTGGTCACCTGGATCGCCTGCCTGGCCTACCTGCACGCCCGCAGCGCACGCGGCTGGCGCGGCCGGCGAGCGGCGCTGCTGCTCATGCTCGTCTTCGCGGCGACCCTCTTCTGCTACTTCGGGAACCTCTTCTTCGGGGGCCTGCACAGCTATGGCTAGCCGGCGGGGCCGGCTCAGCCGGCTCAGAACGCTCCTGGTGACGGGCATGACCGCCGCCGTCATCCTGGCGGTCGCCTACCTGGCGGATCGGCCGGCGTCGGGCGGCAGCTTCACGTCGGTCCTCGTCTCGGGTGTCGCCGCGGGCCCGGCGCCGGAAGTCGGAAAGCCGGCCCCCAACTTCAGCGCCACGACGATCGAAGGCGCGAAGGTCACGCTGAAGAGCCTCCGGGGCCATCCGGTCTGGCTCACCTTCGGAGCCCCCTGGTGCCAGCCGTGCAGGGCGGAGAACCCGGACGTCGAGGCTGCCTACGAGAAGCGCCGCGCGCAGGGCCTGGAGGTCCTGGCGGTCTTCGTCCAGGACAGCAGGTCGGACATCGAGGAATACGCCAAGCGGACGGGCCTGACGTATCCAAAGGTCGACGACTCCAGCGGCCGGATCGCATCCAGCTACCGAATCGTGGGGATCCCATCCCACTTCTTCATCGACAGCTCCGGGATCGTGCGGGAGATCAGAATCTCCTCTCTGAACCCGTCGACGATTGACGAAAACCTCGGGGAGATCGGAGTCGATGTTGCCGGACCTGAAAGGTGAGCCGGATGACGCATCGGGCGAGTCCGCGCGCGAGCGCAGCCGCCGGTTCGGCGCAGCCGCGGGCAGTCACCGCGCCGGCGGCGCCCGCCACGGTCGACTGGGCGCAGCCGCGGTCCCTCGCCGCATCGGCGAGCTCGTCGCTCGGCGCATCCGGCCGCCGCGCAGCGGGCGTGGCTTTGCCGTCTCGCTGCTCGCCGTGGGGGGGCTCTGCGGGGTGGCGGCGATCGGCGGCAGCGCCTTCCAGGCGTTCAGTGAGACCGAAGGCTTCTGCTCGCGATGTCACACGATGGCCCCGGAGGCGGCCGCGCACAAGCTGTCGGTCCACCGCGACGTCGCCTGCGGCGAGTGTCATGTCGCGCCGGGCATGGTCGGCTTGGTCAAGTCGAAGCTGCGAGGGGCGACTCAGGTGCTCGATCTGGTCGCCGGCACCTACCCGAAACCGATCCCGCCGCCGGACCCCAGCCTGCTTCCGCCCCCGGAAAAGACGTGCATGAAATGTCACCCCCTGAACACCATCACCGGTGAAGACGGACAGATAAAGCTCATACTGCACCACACCTACCGCGAAGACGAAGCGAACACGCGCGAAACGGTCGCCGTCATGGTCCGTCCGTACCGTCTCGGGGAAGGGGCGGCGAGCCGCGGCGCGCACTGGCACGTCGAAGTGAAGATGGAATACGCGAGCCCCGAAAAGGACTCCCAGAAGATCAATTGGATTCGAGTCACCTACAAGGACGGCCACACCGAAGAATGGGTCGCCCGCTCGCAGGTCGGCGTCTCGAGCGACGTACGACCGGACGTCGGCCGTCTGACGCGGACCGATTCGGTACGCCAGGTGACGTGCATCACTTGCCACAATCGCGTCGGCCACGAATTCCCGCTTCCCGGCGAAGTGATCGACAGCGCAATCGCGGCAGGCAAGATCAGCCAGTCCCTGCCCTATATAAAGCGTGAAGGGGTCGAGCTCCTCGGCAAGCGCTACCGATCGACCGGGGAAGCGGACAAGGCGATCGAAGGCATCCGCGGATACTACGCGGCGAAGTACCCGCTGCTCTCGAGAACCCGTGGACGGGAAGTCAACCGTGCTGTCGATCAGCTCAAGCAGATCTACCCGCTCGTCGCCGACCCCGCCATGAACGAGATCTCGGCCGACTACCCGAACAACCTCGGCCACCAGTCGGGCCCCGGCTGCCTGCGCTGTCACGATGGCTCCCATTTCAAGGTCGGCCCCGAAGGTCGCCTCCTGAACGCGACGATCCCCTGGGAATGCACGACGTGCCACACCTTCCCGCAGACCGGCAGAACGGTCTCCAGCCTGTCTGTACTGAATCCGCCCCCCGACCACCAGTCCAAGCTGTGGGTCTTCGAACACGCGCACAACCCCGCGGCCCTCGAACCAGGTATCGCGAAGAACAGCTTCTGCGCGAACTGCCACTCCTCCGGCGCGGAGAAGGTGAACCACGAAGAAATGCTCTACCACCACCCGCAGGTGATCGAAAAGGCCAGTCTCCAGGCGTGCGGGTACTGCCACCGGGAAGCCTTCTGTGCCAGGTGCCACAAACAACCGGTCCTCGGCTCGAGCGTGTTCGACGGCCCGGGCAACGCGGCGCTCCTGAGCGACACGGGGCGAAAATGACGAATACGCCGCAGACGTCGGTTCATGAGGAGTGGCTGACGCTGCACGAGGCCTGCTCGCTCATCGGCGTGTCGCCGGCCACGCTGCGCCGCTGGAGCAACAACGGGGACATCAGCACATTCACGACGCCCGGAGGCCACCGTCGTTATGCCAGGTCGGCGATTCTCGCCCTCCTGCCGGCGCCGAGGGCGGTGTCCCCTGCCACACCCCCTGCCGCACCCTCCGCAGCGTCCTCGGCCGCGGCCGACCCGCGCGCCGGAACCGGCGCGCCCCTCTCCTCCCTGCTGGCCCTCGTCGCCCAGGCGCGCCGGGTTTCGACCGCGGCGCGCGAGGCGTTCGCGACCGAGCTGGACGCGCTCGAGCGCAGCGAGGCGGCGATCGTCGTCCACACCTGCCATCGGGTCGAGCTGTACGTCGCTCTCGAGGGGTTCGGAGAGCGGCCGCTTCCGGACCTGCCGCCGGGAGCGCAGCGTTTCGAGGGGATCGAGGCGGCACGGCACCTCGTCTCGGTCGCCTGCGGGCTGGACAGCGCGGTGCTCTGCGAGAACCAGGTCCTCCACCAGCTCCGCGAGACCCTCACCCGGCGCCGCGCCGAGCATCCGCTGGACCCGACCCTCGATCGGCTCTTCCAGGTCGCGCTCCAGGCGGGCCGGCGCGCTCGCAGCCGGTTCGGCGGCTCGACGCGATCGCTGGCCGACGTCGCGCTCGAGTGGGTGGAAGAGCGGGCCGGAGCGCCCGAGGGGCAGCGAATCCTCGTCGTCGGGGCGGGCGTCATGGGGCGCCTCGCCGCGCTTGCCGCGGCCAGGAGGGGGGCCGAGGTGATCGTCATGAGCAGGACCGGCGAGCGAGCCGCCGCTCTCGCACGCGAGGTGGGCGGACGGGCGATCCCGTTCGAGGGCGAGGGCGCCGTGCCGCGCCTCGCCGGCGCGATCGTGGCGCTCCGCGGCAGCTGGCCGCTCGCCGGCGAGGATGCCCGCAAGCTCGCCGAGAGCGGCGCGATCGTCGTTGACATGTCCTCGCCGGCGGCCGTCCCGGATGCGCTCCAGGCCGCGCTCGGCGACCGCCTCGTCTCGGCTGACGACCTCGCCCGGGGAGAGGACGTCGAGCTGACCGACCGGCTCCGCGGCCAGCTCGAGAAGCTCGCGGCCGAATCCGTCGAGTCGTACTTCCGGTGGCTGGGCTCGCGCAACGTCGTGCCGGCGCTCCAGGCGATCGGCCAAGCCGCGGACGAGCAGCGCCGCGGCGAGCTGGACTGGCTGTTTCGCCGTCTGCCCGGCCTCGCCGAAAAGGAGCGCTCGCTGATCGAGCAGATGAGTCACCGGCTGGTGGCGGACATCCTGCACGCGCCGCGATCGGCGCTCAACGCGGATGACGGCGGTCAGCTCGCGCAGGCCGCCCGAGAGCTCTTCGGAACGTGAGCTCGACATGCGGTTCTCCTCGGAGAGCGTAATACCGGTTCGCCCAAGGATGGCCGGAGCTCGGTCTTGGATGCCGCGGCCGCCGCGTGTGCCGCGAGGGACGCGTGTGCCGCGGTGGCTGTGGGTCCTCGGCCCGGGGTTGATGGTGATGTTCGCCGACACCGACGCGGGCAGCGTGATCACGGCTTCCCAGTCGGGCGCGAGATGGGGCTACCGGCTGCTGGCGCTGCAGGTGCTGCTCGTACCCGTGCTTTACCTGGTCATGGAGCTGACAGTTCGGTTGGGGATCGCGACTGGCAAGGGACATGCGCAGCTGATCCGTGAGCGCTTCGGCCGCCGCTGGGCGCTCATATCGGTCGGCACTCTGGCGGTGAGCGCGCTCGGCGCGTTGGTGACGGAGTTCGCGGGGGTCGCCGGGGTCGGGGAGATGTTCGGGATCTCGCCGGCGCTGACCGTGTTGCCGGCAGCGGCGCTGCTGGTGGGGTTGGTCGTCTCGGGCGGCTACCGGCAGGTGGAGGTGGTCGGGATCTGCCTGGGACTGTTCGAGCTCGCCTTCGTCGTGGCGGCGGTGCTCGCCCACCCGAGCGCACACGCGCTCGCCACGGGGATCGCCAGCCAGCCGCTCGGCCAGCCCGGCTATCTGACGCTCATCGCGGCGAACGTCGGGGCGGTCGTGATGCCGTGGATGCTCTTCTACCAGCAGGGCGCCGTGATAGAGAAGGGCCTGACCGCGCGCGATCTGCGCCCGGCGCGGATCGACACTGCGGCCGGCGTGCTGCTCACGCAGCTGATCATGGGCGCGGTGCTGGTGGTGACCGCGGCGAGCTTCCACGGTCGCGCCGGGGGCTCGCTACAGAGCGTCGGGGCGATCGCCGGAGCGCTCGCGCCGCTGCTCGGCGGCTCGACGAGTCGCATCGTGCTCGCGTGCGGGATGCTCGGAGCCGCGCTGGTCGCGAGCATCGTCGTCTCGCTCGCGGCCGCCTGGGCGATCACCGAGACCGCGGGGCGGCCGCGCAGCCTGAGCGACGGTTGGCGCCGCGCGCCACACTTCTACGGCCTCTACGCGGGCGCCGTCGCGTGCGGCGCGGTGCTCGTGCTCGCCAGCCACTCGCTCGTACGGCTCGCGATCAACGTCGAGGTCCTCAACGCCCTGCTGCTGCCGCTCGTGCTGGGCATGCTCGTCCTGCTCGCCCACCGGGTGCTGCCCGCACCACACGCGCTGCGGCGCGGCCACCGCGCCGCCGTCAGCTTCGCGGCGATCGCCGTCGCACTGGTCGGGCTCATCTGGCTGGGCTTTGCGTTCGGACTCTGATCAGGAGCCCTTGCGGGCGCTCTCGATCGAGCGCACCTCTGCCAGCTTGGCCTCTCCCTCGCCGGCCGGCTCCTCGCGTGCGCCAGTGTGGTCGCCGTCCTCGCCGAGGCCGAACAGCTCGCGCACGAGCTGCAGGCTCGCGTGGCCGCGCTCGGCCGAGAAGCTGCGCAGGCGGATCGTCGGCTCGTGCAGCAGGCGGTTGATCACCGCTCGCGCGACGAGCTCGACACGTGCGAGGTCGCGCTCGGAGGCCGACTCCCAGCGGCCGGCGTTCTCGGCGAGCACCTGCTCGACGAGCGCGTCGGCGTGCTCGCGCAGGGCGGATACCGTGGGCAGCGTCTCGAGCTGGCCGAGCCAGCGTGCGAAGCGGCGGATCTCCTCCTCGACGATCTCCTCGGCCTGCGGGACGACCTCGGCGCGCGCGCCGAGGTTGCGCGCGACGACAGACTGGAGGTCGTCGATGTCATACAGCGTGACTCCGTCGAGATCGCCGCAGCGCGAGTCGATGTCGCGCGGGACCGCGATGTCGATCAACAGCAACGGCCGTCCGCTCCGCTCCGCCATCACCAGCTCGAGCTCCTCGCTGCCGAGGATCGGGTGGGGAGAGGAGGTCGAGGCGAGCACGATGTCCGCGTGCAACAGCTGGTCTGGGAGGCCGTCGAGCCCGACGACCGAGCCGCCGAAGCGCTGGGCGAGGCTGAGCGCGCGGTCGGCGTGGCGGTTGGCGACGAAGATCGTGCCGGCGCCCTGGTCGGCGAGCGCCCGGGCGGTCAGCTCGCTCGTCTCGCCGGCGCCGATGATCACCACGTGGCGCTCACGCAGACCGCCGAGCACGTCCTGGGCGAGGTCCACCGCCACCGAGGGCACGCTCACGCGAGAGGACCCGATCCCCGTCTCCGAGCGCACGCGCTTGCCCGTCGTGAGCGCCGCCGCGAACAGGCGGTTGGAGAGGGGCCCGGTGGTCCCCGCGCGCATCGCCCCCTCGAATGCGCGCTTGACCTGGCCCTGGATCTCGGCCTCGCCGACGATCATCGACTCCAGCCCCGCCGTGACTCGGTAGAGCTGGCGCGCCGCGTCGCAGTTGCGCGGCGAGTAGATCTCCTGTGCGAGCTCGGTGGGACGGATGCCCGCGCGCCGCGCGAGCATGCCGAGCACGTCCGCCTCCGCCTGCACCGGGTCGCCGACGACGAGGTACACCTCGGTGCGGTTGCACGTCGAGATCACGATCGCCTCGTGCGCGTGCGGGCTGTGGATGACGTCGTTCGCGAACTCGACCGCCTGCGATTCGGTGAACGCGAGGCGCTCGCGTAGCGCGACGGGCGCCGTCTTGTGAGAGATGCCGAGTGCGAGCAGCTCGCTTGCCCGCCTGCCCCCAGTCATTGGGGGTGCCCTATGGGTATGCCCTTCAGGGTGCTCATACGAGCTCCCGCTCTCTGTCCTCGTCGGCGCTGCGCTCCTGCAGTTCCAGCAGCCGACGTTCCACGCGGCCGAGGCGCACCGCCATGATCACCACGTAGATGAGCACCAGCGCGAAGACGACTATGTAGGCCGCCGCCACATAGCCGTCGTTGGATGGGAGTGTGCTCGCGAGCGGGGTCATCGGAAACCGAGTGTGCGGGAGCGGACTTTCAAGAGTATGCGCGTGCGCTTGGCCGCCAGCTCATAGGAGCAGAGCGTCGCGAACAGCAATGCCATCGCCGCGAGCGAGACCAGGAAGGTGAGGGCCATCGAGGACGGCAGGTTCGAGGTGGCGCCGAGCACGCGCGGGTGAACATAGGAGGCGGAGAGACGGACGGCGATGAAGTTGAGCGGCACGAACGCGCCCGCCGTGATCGCGAACACCGATGCATAGCGCCCCTGGCGCTCGGGATCCTCGATGGCGAAGCGAAGCGGCTGGTAGGTGGCGTACAGAAGGAACACGATCAGGAACGAGACGAGCGTCGGCTCGTCCCACACCCACCAGTGCCCCCACGATGCGCGCGCCCAGATCGAGCCGGTGAGCAGCACGGCGACGCCGAAGATGAGGCTCATGTGGATCGCCACATAGGAGCGCAGGTCCCAGCGCTGATCGCCGGTGCGCAGGTGCGCGATGGCGAGCAGGCCGCCGATCACGAAGCCGCACAGCGCGACGATCGCCAGGGGGACATGCAGGTAGAAGATCTTCTGGAGGAAGCCCTGGTCGGCTTCGATGGGGGCGTAGAAGAAGACGAGCGACAGCGACACGCAGAACGCGAGCACGGTCGATATGGAGAGCGCGCGGAGCGAGGGGGTGCGCATCGTTTGCCTTCAGTCCTCCAGGAGGAAGTCGAATACGGCGTAGGCGATGAGCCCGAAAACGAGATCATAGAGCGCGAGCGTCGCAATCCAGCGCAGCGCGGGACCGCCTGGATGGGTGCTCGCCAGCAGCGGAGCGCTCGCGCGGGCGCAGCCGATCACGATCGGCACGAGCAACGGCAGCGCCAGCAGCGGACCGAGCAGGTCGCGCGCGCGCGTGCGAACGGCCAGCGCGGCCACGAGCGTGCCGATCGTCGCCACGCCGAGGTCCCCGAGCGCGAGCGGGGCCAGCAGGCCCGGGAGCGCCTGGCCGAGCGGGGGGCCGAGCAAGAGCAGGCCGAACGCCGGCACGGCGACGAGCTCGAGCACGAGCAGGTAGCAGAGCAGCGCGAGCGCCTTGGCAAACAGCAGCGCGGTGCGATCGACCGGCGCGAGCAAGAAGCCGTCAAAGCCGCCCTGATCGGCGTCGGCGACGAACAGGCGGTTGATGCCGAGCATCGCCGCGAACAGCAGCGTCACCCACAGGATGCCCGCCGCCTCCTGGCCGCTCACCGTGTTCTGGTTGAGCGCGAAGTGGAACACGACGAACGTCGTGACGGCGAACAGGGCCATGCCGGGGACGGACTCCAGCGTGCGCATCTCGACGAGCAGCTCCTTGCGCACCAGCGCACGTACCACCTTTGCTGTTCCGACCGGTACATGTACCGGTCGGCCCGACGGCGCATGCGCCGTCGGGGACAACGCCGCATGCGGCGTTGTCGTCCCCGAGGATGTGGATGTCTTGGACGCGCTCACCGGTACAGCCCTGCCACGTCGTCTGGGTCGATGCTGTCGGCGCCACCCAGCAATGCCACGCGCCCGCCGCGCAGGCCGAGCACCACGTCCGCCTCGGCCAGTCCCCGCAGCGGGTCGTGGCTTGTGAGCACGCGTGTGCGGCCGCTGTCCACGCCGATCAGCGGCTCCACCAGCTCGATGGCGGCCGGGTCGAGGTTGGCGTAGGGCTCGTCGAGCAGCAGCAGCTCCGGATCGTGGAGCGTCGCGCGGGCGACCGCCACGCGCTGGACCATTCCTCGCGAGAGCGTCCTCACGGGCTCATCGGCGCGCTCGATCATCGCGACCGCCCGCAGCCGCTCCTCGACGCGCTGCGGCGTCACGCCGTGCAGCTGCGCGTGGTAGCGCAGGTTCTCGCGGGCGGTCAGCTCCCTGTAGAGCAGCGGCTCGTGGCCCAGCAGGCCGATCCGGCCGCGCGTCCGCCACGCGTCGCGTGGCAGCTCCTCGCCGAGCACCCTCACGCGGCCAGCGTGGGGCCGCAGCAGCGTCGCCAAAACTCGCAGCAGCGTCGTCTTGCCGGCGCCGTTGGGGCCGAACACGACGAGCGTCCGGCCGCCCGCGAGGGTCAAAGAAACGCCGGCCAGCGCCGCTCGTTCGCCGTAGTTGCGCCGCAGGGCGTCCAGCTCGACCGCCGGTCCGCTCTCGACGGCGACTCCGGTCGGGGCCTCGGCGTGGACTTCGAGGTCCGCCATCGCCAGCGCTCAGACGCTCAGACCGGGGATAGGCGCTGCTCGTACTCGCCGCGCGCGCGCGCGATCAGCTCGCGAACGGCCGATTCGCCTGTGCCCTTCGGGGTACGGCCGTCGCGCAGCAGCGCCACCGGGTCGGGCTCGCCGTTCACGATCGACTCGAAGAAGACCTTGCGGTCCTGATAGGTGGGCAGCGTCGCCTTCGCCCAGCCGCGCGCCTCGTTCAAGAGGACCGCGAGCTGCGCATACGGCTCCCCGAAGGCCTCTGCCACTTCGCGCTTGATGCGCTTGGCAAGCGCCGGCGAGGCGCCGGCCGTTGAGATCGCGATCGCGAGCGGGCCCGTCCTCACGATCGCCGGCAGGATGAAGTTGCACAGCGGCGGCACATCGACGACGTTGACGAGCATCGCCCTGCGCTCCGCGTCCTCGTACACCGCGATGTTCACGTCCGTCTCCGAGGTGGCGGCGATCGCCATGAACACGCCCTCCAGATCACTCGGCCCGCCATAGGCGCGCCGCTCCCACCGAATCGACCCCTCCGCCGCGTAGCGCTCGAGCTGCGGGTGCGCCTCGGGCGCTATCAGCGTGAGGAGTCCATCGCACGCGAGCAGGCCCTCGACCTTCTCGAGGCCCACATCGCCTCCCCCTACGACCACGCAGCGCCGGCCGCTCAGCTTCAGGCAGGCGATGTAGAACGGCGTTGAGAGCATGTCCGCCACGCAGCTCTGGTCGCAGATCCCCCTGCGCAGCTGGCAGACGCACTCCTTTCCTGTATAGGCCTGGGCGGGCATTGCCTAAGGGTAGCCCCAGCGCGCGGCTGCGGTCCGCCGTACGTGGTTTTCTCGGATGAATCCTTCGATTGCTTCAAGTTTTACGAAAGGGTGCCGAAAAGGTGTGTCGAACATGTCAATCGTGAGTCAACTGCGGCTCTCGTCTCCGCGATAGGGGGATCCAACCGTGCATAGGGTCATAGGGTTTCGGGTCATAAGGCTTCTTGGTGGGCTATCGCTGGCGCTGGCCATCGTCGTCGGTGTGAGCGCGTGCGGCAGCTCCACGCCGGGGGGCGGCACGGTCACCGTGCTCATGGGCACCGCCCCCGACTCGCTCGATCCCGGGCTGGGAGCCACCACGCAATCGATGGAGGCGACCTGGCTTGCCTACACGGGCCTCGTCACCTACGCGCACGCAAACGGCGAAGCGGGCACGAAGCTGATCCCCGGCGCGGCCGAAAGCCTGCCGACAGTCTCACCGGACGGCAAGACCTACACGTTCAAGCTGCGCCCGGGCCTCGTCTACTCCAACGGCACGCTCGTGCGCGCGTCGGACTTCGCGCATACGGTCGAGCGCACGATCAAGCTGAACTGGGGCAACAAGGGAATGCTGACCGAACACATCGCCGGCGCCGAAGCCTTCGACAAGGGCAAGGCCTCCTCGATCTCGGGCATCAAGACCGACAACGCCACCGGCACGATCACGGTCACGCTGACAGAACCCTACGGCCCGTTCCTCAACGTGCTTGCGCTTCCCGCGGCGGGCCTCGTCCCGAGCAGCGCCTCCATGCACGCCCAGAGCACCAACCCGCCGCCAGGTGTGGGGCCTTATGAGATCAAGAACGTAGTGCCCAACCGCTCGTTCGAGCTCGTGCGCAACCCCAACTGGCAGGCGCACGCGATCGAAGGCATCCCGAGCGGCCGCGTCGACGTGAACGTGAGGATCGTCTCCGACAACCAGTCCGAGGCCGAGCAGGTGCTGACCAACAGCGCAGACGTGTTCGACTACAACGACACGATTCCGCCGACGCTGCTGTCAAAGGTGCAGTCGCAGGCGGCGGGCCGCTACGCCAAGGAGCCCACCGTCTCGGGCGAGTTCTTCTTCCTGAACGTCAAATCCAAGCCGTTCTCGAGCGCGCTGGTGCGCCAAGCGGTCAACTATGCGCTCGATCGGCGCGCGCTGGATCGCCTCGACAGCGGCATGCTCCAGCCGGCCTGCTACTTCCTGCCGACGGGCATGCCCGGCCACCCGAGCGCGCCCTGCCCGTATGGCGATCCCAACGCAGCGCCGAACCTCGCCAAGGCCAAGGAACTGGTCAAGCAGTCCGGCATGGCCGGCACGCCCGTCACCGTCTGGGGAGGCGCCCGCCCGCCGCACCGGGAATTCGTCGACTACTACGCGAGCGTGCTGAACGCGGTCGGGCTGAAAGCGTCCGAGAAGATCGTCGCCGACGCCCAGTACTACTCGACGATCGGCAACCTCTCCAACAACGCCCAGACAGGCTGGGCATCGTTCAGCCAGGACTTCCCCAACCCGAGCGACTTCTACCAGCTGCTCGACGCGCACTCGATCATGCCGCAGGAAAACCACAACCCCAGCCAGGTCAACGATCCGCACATCCAGAGCGAAATCGAATCGCTTTCGCCCGTGCCCTCCTCAAAGCTCGGCACGGTCGTGGGCCGCTGGCAGGCGCTCGACGAGTACACCGCCAAGCAGGCCTACCTCGCCGAGTTCGGCTATGACGAGGCGCCCAAGCTCACCTCCAGCCGCATCGACTTCGGCGCCTTCGTCTTCCATCCGGTCTATGGAAACGATTGGAGCACGCTCCAGCTGAAGTGAGGGCGCTCGTCCAGCGGCGCCAGCCGCCACCCGCGATGCTCGACGTGCAACCAGCACGCCTGCGCTCGCGTGCGTCGTCTGGCATCCACTGGGCCGATCGCCCTGGCTCCAACACGACCGGCGCGGCGACGATGATTAGCGTGTGAAGGCTGTCGCGCACAATCGGGCTGCGCTCGCCTTCGGCGCGCTGTTCGTCGTGATCGTCGGGCTGTGCCTGCTCGCGCCGGTCTATGCCCACGACGTCGCCCACACGGGCCCCAACGACAATCACATAACCGACACGGTCAGGGTCGGGGGCACCCTGAAGGGCACAAGCAAAACCGTCGACGTCGTCTCCCCGACGGGCGTGCCGATCGGGCCGACCTGGAAAGGGCGGTTCCTGCTCGGCGCGGACTCAAACGGCCGTGACGTGGCCGTGCGGCTGCTCTACGGCGGGCGCAACTCGATCGAGGTGGGGGCGGTGGCGACGCTCATCACGATGGCGCTCGCCGTCCTGCTCGGCACGCTCGCCGGCTACACGCGCGGCCTGACCGACGGCGTGCTCTCGCGCCTGTTCGACCTCGTCTGGGCCTACCCGGCCGTGCTGCTCGGCGTGGCGCTCGGCGTAGCGCTCGCCGTCGGCGGGCTCGACCTCGGCGTCGTGACGCTGCGCTCAGGCTCGCTCATGTTGCCGGCGCTCGTGATCGGGGTCGTGTTCTTCCCCTATGTCGCCAAGCCGCTGCGCGCCCAGGCGCTGTCCTTGCGCGAGCGCGAGTTCGTCGATGCCGCGCGGATCGAGACCCCGCCCACGCTGTTCGGGCCGGCGCGGATCATGCTGGGCGAGATCGTCCCCAACCTCGCCTCGAGCATCGTCGTGTTCGTGCCGCTCATGTTCGCGAGCGCGATCCTGCTGGAGGCCGGCCTGTCCTATCTGGGGGCGGGCGTTCAGGCGCCCGACCCCTCATGGGGCACGATGATCGCCGACGGCATCCGCCTGATCCCGGGCGCCGTCCATCTCGTGCTCGCTCCGGGCGTGATGCTCGTGCTGTGCGTTCTCTCGGTCAACGTGTTCGCCGAGGGGCTGCGCGACGCGCTCGACCCGCGCGCCGCCATACGGAGGCGGCTGTAGATGGTCCCGTTTCTGCTGCGCCGCCTGCTCTCGCTCGTGGCGGTCCTGTTCGCGATCACCGTCCTCACGTTCCTCATCTTCCAGGCGATCCCGAACGGCGACCCGGCGCTGCGCATGGCGGGACGCTCGGCGAGTCCCCAGGAGGTTCAGGACATACGCAGGCAGTGGGGCTTCGATCAGCCGATCTACGTCCAGTATCTGAAGACGATGCAGAAGATCCTCGACGGCAGCGTCGTCTCCTACGCGCAGCAGATCAACGTCGAGCAGGAGATAGCCAGGGATCTGCCGGCGACGATCTCACTCGCGCTGGGCGCGGGCATCATCTGGCTCGTGCTCGGCGTGCTGGCCGGACTCTTGAGCGCCGTGCACGCCGGCAGGCCGCTCGACCGGGCGCTCGGCGCGCTCGCGCTCCTCGGTCTCTCCACGCCCGTGTTCCTGCTGGGCGCGGTGATGCTCTACTACCTCGGCTACAGGCTCGGCCTGCTTCCGCTCGAAGGGTACGTCCCGCTGACGAGCGATCCCTGGGGCTGGTTCACGCACATGCTCATGCCCTGGATTTGCCTGTCGGTCGTCTCGATCGGCGTCTACTCGCGCGTCTTGCGCTCCAACCTGCTCGACACGATGGGCGAGGACTATGTGCGAACCGCCCGCGCCAAGGGCCTGTCCGAGCGGCGCGTCCTCACGCGCCATGTGCTGCGCAACTCGCTCGCGGGCATCCTCGCCCTGTGGGGCCTCGACTTCGCGTGGGTGATCGGCGGCGGCGCGATCCTCGTCGAGTCGATCTTCAACCTCGGCGGGGTCGGCCAGTACGCGGCGCAGTCGATCGAGCGCCTCGATGTGCCGCCGGTGATGGTGATCACGATGCTCGTCGCCTGCGCCGTCGTCGTGGTGAGCGCGATCGTCGACATCGCGAACGCTGCGCTCGACCCGCGGGTGAGGCTGTCGTGAGCGTCTTGGGGGGGCAACCCGACCGGCTGCGACCCGATCGATCCGACGGCGCCCTCAACGGCACAGGCGATCCCCTGCTCGACGTGCGTGAGTTGCGCGTGCGCTTCGAGACTCCCTCCGGCCCGCTGCCGGCCGTGGACGGGGTGTCGTTCCAGCTGCGCGCGAAAGAGGTGCTCGCGATCGTCGGCGAGTCGGGCTCCGGAAAGTCGGTGACGGCGATGTCGCTGGTCGGGCTGACCCGCGGCCCGAACGTCCACATCGAGGGCACGGCCCTGCTCGACGGGGCAGGCGAGCTGATCGGCGCCTCCGAGGGCGCCCTGCGACGCGTGAGGGGCGCGCAGATCGCGATGGTCTTCCAGGACCCGATGTCCTCGCTGAACCCGGTGATGCGCGTCGGCGAGCAGATCGCCGAGCAGATCCTCGCCCATGACCCGCTCTGCTCCCGGCGCGCGGCGCTCGAGCGCGCCGGCGAGCTGATGGAGCGCGTCCAGATCCCCGACGCCCGCCGCCGGTCGCGCTCCTATCCCCATGAGCTGTCCGGGGGCATGCGCCAGCGCGTGATGATCGCGATGGCGCTCTCGCTCGGCCCCAAGGTCCTGCTCGCGGACGAGCCCACGACCGCGCTCGACGTCACGATCCAGGCGCAGATCCTGGCGCAGCTCGAGCGGGTGCGCGAGGAAGAGGACATGGGCATCGTGCTGATCACCCACGACTTCGCGGTGGTCGCGAGCATCGCCGAGCGGATCGCGGTTATGAGAGCCGGCCGCATCGTCGAGCAGGGGACCGCGCAGCAGATCCTGCACGAGCCCGAGCACGACTACACACGCGCGCTGCTCGCGGCGCTCGAGCCCCCTCGCGCCAAGCGGGCTCCCCGCACCGCAGGGGAGCCGCTCGTCGAGGTGCGCGAGCTGGAGGTGCGCTTCGGAGCTACACGCGTCCGGCGCGGCGCCTCCTCGCCGGGTCACGCGCCGCTCCTCAGTGTTTCCGAGAAGCAGCGCGCCGGCGTGGTCGCGCTCGACGGCGTGTCGTTGACGCTTCGCGCCGGCGAGACGCTCGCTGTGGTGGGGGAGTCGGGCTCGGGCAAGACGACCCTGATCCGCTCGATCGCGCGGCTTCTGCAGCCGACCGGCGGGACCGTCTCCTTCGCGGGCGCCGATGTCACGAAGGCTCGCGGACGCTCCCTGCGCCCCCTGCGCGAGGGGCTGGGGATGGTCTTCCAGGACCCCCAGTCCTCGCTGAACCCGAGACGGCGAGTCGGCGAGACGCTGCGACGAGCGCTGCGCGCCCGCGGGTGCTCGCGCTCGCAGGCGGGCCCGCGCGCCGCGGCGCTGCTCGAGCAGGTCGGCCTGTCCGCGGCTCACGCCGAGCGCTATCCCCACGAGCTCTCCGGCGGGGAGCGCCAGCGCGTGGCGATCGCGCGCGCGCTCGCGGGCCGGCCGCGGCTGGTGCTGCTCGACGAGCCGGTCTCCTCGCTTGACGCGTCGTTGCGACGCGGGGTGATCGATCTGCTCAGCGATCTTCAGGAGCGGCTCGCCTGCGCCTACGTGCTCGTCTCACACGACCTGGCGATGGTCGCGAGCGTGGCCGACCGCGTGGCGGTCATGCACCGGGGGAAGATCGTCGAGCTCGCGCGTGCGCAGGAACTGTTCGAGCGTCCCCGCCACCCCTACACGCGCGAGCTGCTGGCCGCCAGCCCCACGCTGCCGCTCGTCGCCCAATCTGGACTGTCATGAGGGCGTGAGCCGCGCGTCCAGACGCGGGGCGGCGAAGCTGCTCATAATGGTCGAGTGGAGCCAGGGACGGTGACACCGTTCGCCTCGATCGTCACGGACATCCAGAACTGGGCCTACCAGTGGTCGAGCGTCGTGATGATCCTGTTCTTCGCCGCGCTCATCTACCTGATGTGGCGCACGCTGAAAGTGATGCCGCGGGTCAAGCCGCAGCAGATCAAGCCCGCCTCCAGCCAGTCCATCGGCTGGGAGGACATCGCCGGCGTGGACGAGGCGAAGGCGGAGCTGCAGGAGATCGTCGAGTTTCTGCGCGACCCCAAGCAGTTCGAGAAGCTTGGCGCGAAGGTGCCCAAGGGGATCCTCCTGCACGGGCCTCCCGGCACCGGCAAGACGCTGCTCGCCAAGGCGGTGGCGCACGAGTCCGGCGCGCAGTTCTTCGCCCAGTCGGCGGCCGCCTTCGTCGAGATGTTCGCGGGCCTCGGCGCGGCGCGCATCAGACGCCTGTTCGCAATCGCGCGCAAGCACGAGCCGGCGATCATTTTCATCGACGAGCTCGACGCCGTGGGCGGCCGCCGCGGTGCCGACTTCTCCGGTGAGAAGGACCAGACGCTCAACCAGCTGCTGGTTGAGATGGACGGCTTCTCCACGAGCGGGCGTCTCGTCGTGATCGCCGCGTCCAATTTGCTCGAGAAGCTCGACCCCGCGCTCCTGAGGCCCGGTCGCTTCGACCGCCAGATCTTCGTCGCCCCGCCCGACGTGAAGGGCAGGCGCGGAGTGCTCGACGTGCACACGCGCTCCAAGCCGCTCGAGCGCGTGGATCTCGGTCTGGTGGCGGCCCAGACGAGCGGCCTGACCGGCGCCGATCTGGCGAACATCTGCAACGAGGCGGCCATCTTCGCGGCGCGGCGCGGCGCGAAGAGCATCACAAACGCGGACTTCGACCACGCCCTGGAGCGGGTGATCGCGGGCGTCCAGTCCCACCGTGTTCTGAACAGCCACGAGCGGCGCGTCGTCGCCTTCCACGAGGCGGGCCACGCATTGTGCGGCGAGCTGCTCCCCTCCGTCGATCGGGTGCACAGGATCTCGATCGTGCCGCGCGGCCGAGCGCTCGGCTACACGCTGAACCTGCCCGCCGAGGACCGCTATCTGAAGACGCGCGAGGAGCTGCTCGACTACATGACCGTGCTGCTCGGCGGGCGCGTCGCCGAGCAGATCGTGTTCGGCGCGATCACGACGGGCGCCTCGGACGACCTGCGGCGGGTCGCGGACATCGCGCACTCGATGGTCCACGACTACGCGATGGGCAACGACGCGGGACGCGCCCCCGACGGCAACGTTCAGCTGTCGGAGGCCACGCTTCGAATGCGCGACGAGGAGCGCAGGGACCTCATCGAGGAGGCACACAGGGCGGCCCGGCGGATGATCGCCTCCCATCGCCTCCAGCTCGATGCGCTCGCTGATGAGCTGCTCTCCAACGAGGTGCTCGACCGCGACGCGATCGAGCGCATCATGGACGGCGTGCCGCGCCTGGAGCGCCGGCCGGGAATCGGCCTGAGGGTCGTGGCGGCGGCGACCACCGAGGACTCGTAGACTCCCGGGAGTGTTCGACCGCATCGACCACATAGGCGTCGCCGTCGAGGACATCGAGGAGGCGCTTTTGCTCTACAGGGACGCCTTCGGAATGGATGTCGCTCATCGCGAGATCGTGGAGGAGCAGGGCGTCGAGGCGGTGCTGCTGGACGTCGGCGAGAACCACGTCGAGCTGCTCGCCCCGCTCGGGCCGGACACACCCGTCGGCAAGTTCCTTGCCAAGAGAGGCCCCGGATTGCACCACGTCGCCTATCAGGTGTCCGACATCGACGCCACGCTCGAGGCGCTCAAGGCAGCCGGACTGCCCCTGATCGACGAGCGGCCTCGCGTCGGGATCCGCGGCTCGCTCGTCGCGTTCCTTCACCCCAAGGGCAGCGGGGCGGTGCTGACCGAGATCGTGCAGCCGGCGGAAGGCCACTGATGGGCGCCGCGCCGGGCACAATCATGCGGGAGAGTCATTGATGCCGTTGCACCACAGGCGCGTGAGCGTCGGCTTCCAGGGCGGCCAGGTGCTCGCCCTGCGCGTCACCGAAGAGCAGCTCGAAGCGCTGCAGCGGGCGCTCGGCAGCGGCGGCTGGCACGAGCTCGACACCGAGGAAGGGCCGGTGCGGCTCGATCTCGGACAGGTCGTCTATGTGCGGTCGGAGTTCAACGACCGCGGCGTCGGCTTCGGGGCCTGAGGGTTATATATGTTTTTTGCGCGGAGCACCATAGTGACTACATTTTGTAGCTCCTATGGTCGCAGTAGCGCGAATTTGATGTCCACCCGCGCGTCTTGACGCGTATCTCGACCGATGCTTCTCGACGAGCGGCTGCTGCGCCTCGCGCGCACACGGGGGCATACGCCCGAGCGCGAGCGGGCGGTGGCCAGGTTCTCGCGGATGGGCGAGCACTGCGCGATCTGGCTTGCGCTCGGGCTCGGGGGATCGCTGCTCAGCCGGCCCGCCGTGCGCCGTGCGCAATGGCGCAGGGCGACCGCCGTCGTAGGGTCCACCTACATGGCCAACACGGCTCTCAAGCTGATCGTCCGCCGCGGCCGCCCCGAGATCGAGGGACTGCCGCCGCTTGCGAGCACGCCCACACGACTCAGCTTCCCGAGCGCCCACTCCTCGACCTCGTTCGCGGCGGCGCTCGCCTACAGTCGACTCGGCATGCCCGCCCCTCCGCTGTTCGCGCTCGCCGCGGGCCTGGCGCTCTCGAGGCTGTACCTCGGCGTTCACTACCCATCTGACGTGGCGGCCGGCGCGCTGCTCGGAACGGCGATCGCGGCGGCCGCCTCATGAGCACGCGCATCGGGATCGTCGGTCTGCCCAACGCGGGCAAGTCATCGCTGTTCAACGCGCTCACGAAGGCCGGCGCCGAGGCCGCCAACTATCCCTTCACGACGATCGAGCCGAACGTGGCGGTCGTGCCGGTGCACGACGAGCGTCTCGTCGAGGTCGCGCGCACCGTGAGAGCGTCGGAGATCGTGTGGGACACGATCGACTTCCACGACATCGCCGGCCTCGTGGCGGGCGCCCACAAAGGCGAGGGTCTCGGCAACCGCTTCCTCGCCAACATCCGCGAGACCGACGCGATCGTGCACGTCGTGAGAGCCCACACCGACGAGAGCGTCGTGCACCCCGAGGGCCGGGTCGACCCGCTGGCCGACATCGAGACGATCGAGACCGAGCTCGTGCTCGCCGACCTCGAGCAGGCCGAGCGGCGCGTCGATCGCGTAGCCAAGCAGGCCAAGAGCGGCGATCGCTCCGCGATCGCACAGGAGGCATGGCTGCGAGAGGTGATCGCCGAGCTGCAGGCGGGCAGGCCGGCGCGCGGAGTGCCGGCGCCCGAGGATGCGCCGCACGCGCTGCGCGACCTCGGCGCGCTGACCGCCAAGCCGGTGCTGTTCGTAGCCAACGTGGACGAGGGCTCCGAGGATGTGCCGGCGGTCATCGCCGAGCACGCCGCCGCACATGGAGCGGGCGTGGTGGCGATCTCATCCCGCATCGAGTCCGAGCTGGCCGAGCTCGAGGAGGAAGAAGCGGCGCTGATGCGCGCGGAGCTGGGCGTGGCCGAATCCGGCTTGCAGCGCATCGTCCACGGCGCCTTCTCGCTGCTGCGCCTGATCGCCTTCTTCACGGCCGGCGAGGCCAAGCCGGCCCAATCGTGGCATCTGCGCGACGGCCTCACCGCCTGGCACGCCGCCGGGGAGATTCACACCGACATCCAGAAGGGCTTCGTGCGCGCCGAGGTGGTCGGCTGGAGAGAGCTCGTCGACGCCGGCGGCTACGCGGGCGCGCGCGAGCGCGGAACCCTGCGCCTGGAGGGTCGCGATTACGTGATGTGTGATGGGGACGTAATCACAATCAAGTTCACGCCCTAGGGGGCTCGGGAGATGAGGCGCTCGGCTAGGCGGTTCATCCCGAATTCACGGGCCTTCTCCGCGCCGGCCGCGAAGTCCGTCTCTCGGTCCGGGGGTCGCTCGACGTCGATCTCCATGAGTGTCGCAACCTGCTTGAACGTGCGCAGCAGATCGGCGTTCTCGCTGAGCGCCGTTGCCAGACGCGGGCGCAGCTCGGGGGGGCCGTTCGTGCCCTCTCCCAGCGCCGCGCACTGCCGCTCAGCGGCTTCGAGCAGTTGCTCGAGCGTGTCGTGTGCGCTCAGCAGCTCCGCCGCCGTCTTTGCTCCGATCCCCGGAGCCCCCGGCAGGCCGTCGGATGGATCCCCGCGCAGCGCGATGAAGTCCGGCACGCGATCAGGCGCCACGCCGTAGCGCTCGCGCACCTGCCGTGGACCGACCTCGACGAAGCGCCCTTTCTCCATCCCCAGCACGATCACTCGCTCATCGACCGCCTGGTAGAGGTCGCGGTCGGCCGTCAGCAGCAGCGCGCCACCTCCCGCCCGCGACTCGGCGTGTGCGAGCGAGCCCATGGCGTCATCGGCCTCCAGGTCCCGGGCATCGAACACGCTCCACCCGAAGCTCTCGAGCAGCTCCGGCGCCCGCCTCCACTGCTCGCTCAGCTCGTCCGGCATCGGGTCGCGGTGGGCGTGATAGGGCGGATACAGCTCCACGCGGTAGCGCGCCTGCTCGGCGCCGAAACAGGCGGCGACAGCTCGAGGAGAGCGCTCCTCGATCGCCGCGATCAGCGCGTTGACCGTTCCGAGCAAGGCGTTCACCGGCCGGCCGCGCTCGTCGGAGATCGACTTCGGCAGCGCGAAGAACGAGCGGTACAGCAGCCAGGGAACATCGGCGATCAACAGTGGGCCCGCCATCCGAGGCACAGTATGTCGAGGCCGAAAGGCGCCGCCGGCGCACAGCCGCTTAGCGCACGCTGAAGAACGCCCACGTCGAGTAGAGGTTCAACCGCGCCGCCAGTTCCGGCCCGCTCACGAGCGTGCGGCCTTTCGAGCCGAGCACGTAGGCGGAGACGATCCGCGGGGAGCTGCCTCTCGCAAGCACGTCGATGCCCCGGAACGCGCCCTGCACCAGCCCCTTCAGATCGCGCGCGGCGGCGGGGAAGGCGATCGTCTTCGTCCAGCGGTGCAACGGCCCGCCGTCGTAGGAGTCGAGCACTCCGAGCAGCCAGGGCTCGGGCGCGGAGCCTGGGAACGCGTTCTGCGAGCTCTCGGTCTGACCGCCGGAGCTGGCGAAGAAGTACGTGATCGCCGGGCTGCCGTTGTAGGTGACGATCTGCCCCGCGGTGGACTGCACCGCCGCATTCGTCTGTGGTGTTTCCGCCTTCTTGCCGCGATACACCTGGGAGCGGGTGTCGCTGTACACGTCGAACCTCGACCCGCCTGAGTGGGCGGTAATCGCGTATGTGCGGCTCGCCACCGCCTGCGCCTGCAGCGCCGCCATCGGCCAGTCCGCGGACACCTCGGCCGCGATCACTCCGCGCACGTAGGTTTCGAGCGGGATGCGATGCACCTTGCCGTGCATCAGCACGCGCACGATCGTCCCCGCGGGCGCGGTTCCGAGCGCCGTCCCGGTGTAGTAGTGGGCGAGGATCGCTTCATACGACCAACCGTGTTCGGCATATCCGAGCGCTCCCTCCTGGCTCATGCCGACTCCGTGCCCGTCTCCCGCTCCGGAGATCACGAGCTTCTTGTGGGCGGCCGAGTCCGATGCCGGTGCGATCGGGGGGGCCGGCGTCCCCGTCGCTTCCGAGGCGGGCGCCGGAGTTCCTCCACCGTCCGACGACGACGCCGCCGCCGGCGAAGGCGCCGCCGACGTGCCCAGCCAGAGCGCCGCGAGCGCGGCGATCGCGATGCGCTTGGTCGATGACTGCATGTCCCTCGAATCGGAAATATGTCCATCGAGCATGAGTCGTGCAAGTCTGTGCTTGCAGCACATGCGTCCGGCAAGGTTTAAAGCCCCGAGCTGAAAGGAGTGGGCATGGCCATCGCAAGCGAGGAGCAGGCGGTCCTCGACGAGGTCCCCACGGGCCTCTACATCGGGGGACAGTGGCGCGCCGCGGGCGCCGCGGCGACGCTCGCCGTCGAGGACCCGGCGACCGGCGAGACCCTCGTCGAGGTCGCCGACGCGACACCCGAGGACGCGCTTGCGGCGCTGGGCGCCGCTGCCGATGCGCAGGGCGACTGGGCCCGGACCGCGCCGCGCGAGCGGGGCGAGATCCTGCGCCGCGCCTACGGGCTCCTGATCGCCGACGTCGACCGGCTGGCGCTGCTCATGACGCTCGAGATGGGCAAGGCGCTGGCCGAGTCGCGCGCGGAGATCCTCTATGCGGCGGAGTTCCTGCGCTGGTTCTCCGAGGAGGCGGTGCGCATTCACGGCCGCTACATGGCAAACCCGAGCGGTTCCGGCCGGATCCTCACGATGCGCGGTCCCGTCGGCCCGTGCGTGTTCGTGACCCCGTGGAACTTCCCCACCGCGATGGGCACGCGCAAGATCGCGCCCGCGATAGCGGCCGGGTGCACGATGGTCGTCAAGCCCGCCCAGCAGACGCCCCTGTCGATGCTCGCGCTCGCGCGCGTCCTCGAGCAGGCCGGTCTGCCCGCGGGCGTGCTCAACGTGGTCACGACGAAGCGCTCGGGGGCGATCGTCGAGCCGCTGTTGAAGGACGCGCGCACGCGCAAGCTGTCGTTCACGGGATCCACCGAGGTCGGCCGCAAGCTGATGGAGCAATCCGCCGAGCAGGTGCTGCGCGTCTCGATGGAGCTCGGGGGCAACGCGCCGTTCCTGGTGTTCGAGGACGCCGACCTCGACGCGGCGATCGAGGGGGCCCTGATTGCCAAGCTGCGCAATGTCGGGGAGGCGTGCACCGCCGCCAACCGCTTCCACGTTCACGAGTCGATCGCCGATGAGTTCGCGCGCAGGCTCACCGAGCGCATGAGCGCTCTGAAGGTCGGGCGCGGAACCGAGCCGGACGTGGACATAGGGCCGCTGATCGACGAGCGTCAGCGCTCGACCGTCGCCGAGCTGGTTGACGATGCGGCCGGCGCCGGCGCGCGAGTGCTGCTCGGCGGCGAGCCGATGTCGGGGCCCGCCCACCCCGGCTACTTCTTCGCCCCCACCGTCCTCGCGGACGTTCCGCCCCAGGCGAGGCTGCTCCGCGAGGAGATCTTCGGGCCGGTCGCCGCGGTCGCGAGCTTCTCGAGCGAAGCGCAGGCGCTCGAGGCGGCCAATGCAACGGAGTACGGGCTCGTCGCCTACCTGTACACGCGCGACCTGTCCCGGGCGCTGCGCGTCTCGGAGGGACTTCAGACCGGAATGGTGGGGGTCAACCAGGGCATGGTCTCCAACCCCGCCGCCCCCTTCGGGGGCGTCAAGCAGTCAGGCTTCGGCCGCGAGGGGGGCTTCGAGGGGATCGAGGAGTACCTCGACACGAAGTACGTCGCGCTGGCTGTTTGAGGCCCAAGCTTCGACCCGATTTCGCGTAGCTCGTCTCCTTTGGCTCAAGTGGAGGCTTGTTTTGGCCGAATAGACGATCACCGGACGAACGGAGAGCTTTTCAGTGCGAGGGATCGGCCATGTCGGCTTTCAGCGTGCCTCCCCGAACGGGGTGAGGCTCGCCCATGGCCTCGAACGCTCCCCCACGCCACTTCCGCCGGTGCAGGAGTCCCCCGCGGCACGCCGCCTGACCGCGCTGATCGGCGGCGGGCCCGCAAACGGAAGCTCGAGCTCGGGGCAGCCGACACCTTCCACGCCCCCGAACAACCGGCGCCCGCGCCGGGGGCTGTTTCTCCGCTGGGCGCCGGTGCTCGCCCTGCCCATGCTCGGGGCGATCGGAGCGCTCGTCGCGGGCGGCCCCGCGCCGACGGCCGCCGGCGTGCTCGTGCTCGTCGCCGTCGCCTGCCTGTCGGGCTGGCGCCTTGGCGAGGATCGCCGCAGGGCTCTCCAGCGAGAGGTCGACGAACGCAACGATGATCTTCGCCGGGCGCTCTCCGAGCTCGAGATAGCTCAGGCCGAGACGGTGCGCCGCCTCTCGATGGCGGTCGAGTTTCGCGATGAGGACACGGGCGCGCACATCGAGCGCATCGGGCGCTTCGCGACGCTGCTCGCCGAGCACGTCGGCATGAGCGCCGAGTTCTGCCGGCGCATCAGGCACGCCGCGCCGCTGCACGACGTCGGCAAGGTGGCGATCCCCGACTCGATCCTGCTCAAGCCCGGGCCGCTCACGGCCGAAGAGCGCGCGATCGTCGAGACCCACGCCGAGGAGGGTCATCGCCTGCTGCGCGGCTCCTCCTCCTCGATCCTCGACATGGCGGCGACGATCGCCCTGTCCCACCACGAGCGCTGGGACGGCAACGGCTACCCGCGCGGGCTGGCCGGCGAGGAGATTCCGATCGAGGGGCGGATCGTCGCGATCGCCGACGTGTTCGACGCGCTGACGAGCGACCGCATCTATCGCGAGGCGTTTCCCGTCGAGCGGGCGACCGCGATGATGCGTGACCAGTCGGGCCTTCAGTTCGACCCGGTGCTCCTGAAGGCCTTCATGGAGGTGCTCGGCAGCTCGGGAGCCGATGCGCGCATGAGGGCGCGCAGCGATCGTCACGCGCTGCTCGCCAGCGTGTTCGATGCCTACACGCAGGCGATCCGGCGTGGCGACGCCGAGGCGGCGGAGGGGGCCATCGCCGCGGCGATCGAGGACGGGATCGAGCCGGCCATCCTGCGCGGCGAGGTGATCGCCCCCGCGATGAGCCGCATCGGCGAGCTGTGGGAGACCGGCGAGATCGACGCCGATGCGGAGAGGCTGGCGAGCAGCATCACCAGGCGAGTGCTGGCCACGATGAACCGCTACATGCTCGCGCACGGCGAGCAGTAGCCCGCCGAGCCTCTCCGGCTCGCTCTCCTCGCCGCCGGGTTGCACGGCCCGCCCGGTCGAGCGCGAAGCCTCCGCATGAGCGCTCCCGCTAGATTCCCCGCGATGCCGGGACGAGCGATAGTGACGGGCGGCGCGGGCTTCATCGGCTCGCACGTCGTCGACGCGTTGCTGCAGAGCGGCCATCAGGTGACGGTCATCGACGATCTCTCCAGCGGAAGACGCGCCAACGTGTCCTCGCAGGCGCGTCTGTGTGAGCTCGACATCGTCGATCGAGCCGCGCTCGAGAAGGTCTTCGACGAGGTGCGGCCCGCCGCCGTCTACCACCTGGCGGCGCAGGCGAGCGTCACCGCGTCCGTCTCCGACCCGGCGCGCGACTGCGCCGTGAACGTGCTCGGGACTCTGAACGTCGTGGATGCGGCGACCAGGCTGGGCGCCCCGGTGGTGTTCACCTCGACGGGGGGCGCCCTCTACGGCGACGACGCCCCGCTGCCCACGTCCGAGGAGCGCATACCGGCCCCGCTCGCCCCCTACGGCGCATCGAAGTGGGCGGCCGAGGCGTATGTGAACACGTGGTCGCTCTCGTCCGGCGTGCCCCACGCGGTGTGCCGTCTCGGCAACGTGTACGGGCCGCGCCAGAGCCCCCACGGCGAGGCGGGGGTCGTGGCGATCTTCTCAGACCATCTGCACGAGGGACGCCCCCCGAAGATGTTCGGCCACGGCACGCCCACGCGCGACTACATCTACGTCGGGGACGTCGTCTCCGCGCTGATGGCGGCCAGCGGCAGGCGCGGCACGTTCAACATCGCCACCGGCGTCGAGACGGACGTGAAGACGCTGTGGGAGGTGCTGAAGGCCGCCGCCGGGTCGGACGTGGAGCCCACGCTCGCCGATCTGAGGCCGGGAGAGCTGAAACGTTCATGCCTCGACTGCTCGAGGGCGCAAGACGAGCTCGGCTGGCGGGCGAGCGTGGCGGTGGAGGACGGCTTGAAGCGCACATACGAGGCGCTCATCGAGGAATTCGCGCGGGCGAGCTGACCGGCGGCGAGCGGGCGATTTGGCCCGCGCGGTTGGGAACACGGCTCAGGCGGCTGAGCTGCTCACTTCGTTCGAGCCCGCACGACGACGCGCGCGCCGCGCGCGGGGATCATCGTGACGTTGCGGTGCTGGGCGTGCTCTGGCTCGGGCCGGTCGGCTTCCAGGTCGAGCCGCCGTGTCATCGCCTCGAGCACGACCCGCTGCTCTGCCATCGCGAGCGCCGCGCCGAGACAGCGGCGGGTGCCGCCGCCGAACGGTATCCACTCATAAGTGCCCGGAGTCCGGTCGAGCCAGCGCTCCGGGCGGAACGCGAACGGCTCCGGGTAGAGGTCCTCCCGATGGTGGAGCAGCAGGATGCTGATGCTGACTCCCTGGCCCGCGGGCACGACGTAGTCGCCGAGTCGCCACGGCACGGCTACCCGCCGGCCGATGATCGGGATCACCGGGCGTGAGCGCATGCCCTCGACGATCGCCGCCTCGACATGCTCCTCGGCCTGCGTCTCTGAGCGCACGGCGTCGCGCAGGCGCTCATAGGCGGCGGGTGTGCGCACGAGCCGCTCCCACGTCCAGGCGAGCGAGTTCGCGGTCGTCTCGAAGCCGGCGAGCACGAGCGTCAAGAGCTCGTCGCGCAGCTCATCGTCGGTCATCTGCTCGCCGTCCTCGCTCCTTGCGCGCAGCAGGAGCGAGAGGATGTCGCCGCGCTCCTCCAGATCGGCGGCTGCTCGCCGCTTGGCGATCAAGGGGTATGTGGCGCGGTCGAGCAGCTTCACCGCTTGGCGCATCAGTCCACGGGGCTCCTCGCGCCCGAGGTTCGTGAGTTCAGAGAACAGCGCCAGCGGCGACGTCGAGGTGTTCGCGAGCTGCGTGACGGTTGCGCGCAGCCGATGCTCAGCGCTCCCTCGCGCAGCAGCGCCGTCGATGCCGAAGATGCCCGACATGATCACCTCGAGCGTGATCGCCTGCATCTTCGGCGCGAGCGCGAAGGGACGCCCCACCGGCCAGCGGTCGAGCTCGCGTTCGGCGACGTCGCGGATCATCTCGGTGTAGCGCTCGATCGCCTCGCCGTGGAACGGTGGGAGCAGCAGCCGGCGCTGGCGCAGATGGTTCGGTTCGTTGGCGGTCAGCACCGAGTTCGGGCCCACGATCGGCCGCAACGGGGACTCGGCTGTCAGTGACGGCACCAGCTCGGGCTTGGCGGTGAACAGCGAGCGCGCGTGGTCCGGATGATCGGTAACGACGGTTCCTCCGGGGATCACGACGAAGCGCAGCATGAAGGTGCCGCCGAGCTCGCGCCGGGCGCGGAACACGAGCTGGATCTGACGCTGAGCGAACCGCAGCGTCTGCGCCATCCGAGGGAGCGGGATCTCCGGAGGGAGGTTCAGCGGCTCGGCCGGGTCCGCGGGGCCGGCCGGGGAGGGTGGGATTTCTGTCTGGGTCAGCGTGGGCATGCCCAGGGAATGTAGTGCTCAAGAACCGCGAGCAGCTCTGCGCGCCGCAGTCGCGCTCGACTCAATACCGCCTATGAGCAGGCAATAGACCGCATGGCCAGACCCAGATTCGAACTGGGGACACCACGATTTTCAGTCGTGTGCTCTACCAACTGAGCTATCTGGCCGCAGGGTTCTGATCGTATCGATTCGCTGGGCGACATCGACTCGATCGTCGGACGTTCTTGGGTCCTCACCCGCCAATCCGCGGCGTGAGGTTGCTGCTGGACGAGATGTGGACGCCGACGATCGCGCTCCAACTGCGCAAGCGCGACTTCGACGTGACCTCCGGTGCATGCGGGTCGTTATGGCTGGCCCGCATGTAGTTCGTTTCGCGCTACAGTACCAGCGTATGGCAGCTGCGCATCCACTCTCATTGCGGCTCGGTCGCGAGGGCATCGATGCGCTCGACGAGATCGCTCGCCAGCGTGGTGTGAGCCGTGCCGAGGCGGCGCGACAGGCAATCACCGAGACCGCGCGGCGCGAGCGCCGACTCAGCGGCCTGGCGGCCGAGGCCAGGAGGCTCATGGAAGACGAGCGCTACGTGCAGGAGGCGCGTGAGGTCGCCGAGTTGATGGAGCAGCTGCGTGGTCCGTGGTGACGTGCACGAGATCACATTGCCGCGCCGGCGCGGCCACGTGCAGCATGGACGTCGCTATGCGGTGATCGTCCAGGCAGACGATCTGTTGTCGTTGTCGACCGCAGTCGTATGCCCTACATCATCTGCCGTCTTCGCCGCCAGCTTTCATCCGCAGATCACACTGCTTGGCAAGCCGACGCAAGTCCTTTGCGAGATGGTCGGCGCCGTCGATGCGCGGGCGCTTGGCAAGCATGTCGACCATCTGACCCTCAATGAGATGCGCGATGTCGAGGACGCCCTGGCGCTCGTGCTCGATCTGCGCTGAGCGGGCTAACGACGAATTCGACAGCGGCACATTGGGAAGCCTGCGCGTCGCATTGAGCCGGGTCGCTTGATCGACCGGACGCGGCCTTCCCTACGGCCGTGACACCCCAACCCGATGCCCGAGCACCCGCCCGCTCGGCAGCTGCACATACGTCTCGGAGACGTCGTTGCGGTGGTTTGACTCCCGCAGGTGATTGTCGGGATCGGCGATCTGGACGTAGGCGAAGCGGCCGTGCAGCCCGGTCACGTCGATCCACTGTTCGGGGTACTCGTAGGGATAGATGTCCGACCAGCCGACGGACGTGCCGAGCACGTCGCGCTTGATGTACGGGCTCTGGCTGCACCCGGGATATACGAACGCTCTCGGCGAGTCTCGCGAGGGGAAGGTGCGGAGCAGATCGCGCAGGCAGTAGTCGACCTTGGGGCCGGTGCGTATGAGATTGATCGCGTGCAGATGCGCGTCCACCGACCACAGCTGAAAGGCGGCGGCGTGCCGCAGCTTCCAGTAGCTGAGGTTTTCGACGGTCGGATTTTCGTAGCGGTAGCCCGGGATGTACTTGTAGATCAGTTTGGCCGCCGTCCTGAACAGGTGCGCTTTGCCGTGGCGGCCGTAGACCGCCTGGTAGACGACTGTGCCGTACCGGCCCGTGCGATGCGCCCGCAGCTCGAGCGGACCGCTGCCGTGGTTGTTGATCGAGCTCGCCGCCCGCAGCAGGACGCGCCCGTGAATCGTCGTGCGGTCGATGTGAAGATCGAACGGGGCCGACATGATCAAATCGGGGCAGCGCAGGCGCACCGGGCAGCTCGGTGCGCTCGGCGGTTCCGGCGGCGCCGTGCCCCCTGCCGGCTGTCCGGTGGCGCCCGCGAGGCCCGTCGAGAGGCATAGGGCGAGCGCGAGCAGTGAGGCGCTCACAGCGCCGGCGCGGCGGCGAGACTTTGACCCGGCGGTGGAAACCATGCTCGAATAGCATTGCGCCTCCCGTGGCGCGCGTGCTTGTAGCCGATCTCAAATCCCAGCTTGACCAGACGGTCACGCTGCGTGGTTGGGTTCATGCGATCCGCGACCAGAAGCGGGTGCAGTTCTTGGTCATGCGCGACGAGACGGGGCTCGTCCAGCTCGTGCACTCCAGGGACGGGGAGCAGGACGAGCTGAGCGAGCGGATCTCCTCTCTCACGCCCGAGTCCGCGATCTCGATCACGGGGCTTGTCGTTGCCGATGAGCGCGTCAAGCTCGGCGGGCTGGAGGTGCAGCTGCACAGTCTTTCGGTCGACTCCCCCGCCGAGCCGGAACTGCCGGTGACCGTCGAGTCCTCGCTCGACAAGCGCATCGACTGGCGCTATATCGACCTGCGCCGGCCCGACAGGCGTCTGATCTTCGAGGTGCAGAGCACCGTGGAGCACGCCATGCGCGAGCACTGGCGCAGAGAGGGATTCATCGAGATCCACACCCCCAAGCTGATGGGCTCGGCGAGCGAGTCGGGCGCCGAGCTGTTCAAGGTCGACTACTTCGACGGCAACGCCTATCTCGCCCAGTCGCCCCAGTTCTACAAGCAGATGGCGATGGCCGGCGGCTTCGGCAAGGTGTTCGAGATCGGCCCGGTCTTCAGGGCCAACCCGTCGTTCACCTCACGCCACGACACCGAGTTCACGAGCGTCGATGTGGAGATCTCCTGGATCGACTCCCACGAGGACGTGATGGCCTTCGAGGAGCGCTGGCTTGCGGACGTGCTCGGCGTCGTTGCGCGCGAGCACGGCGAGCGGATCGCGCAGACGTTCGGCACGGAGGTGAGCGTGCCCGAGCTGCCCTTCCCGCGGATGACACTCGAAGAGGCCAAGGACCTGCTGCGCGCCCACGATCACGAGCCGCCCGGGCCGGGCGACGACCTCGATCCTCCGAGCGAGCGCGAGCTGTCGGCAATCGTCAAGCGCACGCTCGGCAGCGAGTTCGTGTTCGTCACCGACTACCCCACCACGGTCAGGCCCTTCTACCACATGCGCCATCCCGATCGGCCCGACCTGACGAGGAGCTTCGATCTGCTCTGGCGCGGGATCGAGCTGACGACCGGCGCGCAGCGCGAGCACCGCTACGAGCAGCTACTCGCCCAGGCGCGCGAGAAGGACGTCGAGATCGCCTCGATCGGCTACTACCTCGACTTCTTCCGCTACGGCGCCCCGCCTCACGGCGGCTTCGGCTTCGGGCTGACCCGCCTGCTCATGCAGATGCTCGGTCAGGACAACGTGCGCGAGGTCACGTTCCTGTATCGAGGGCCGAACCGGCTGGCGCCGTAGCGCTCAACAGGTTTGCCCGTCTGCGGGCAGCTCGTACGGCCGCGGTGAGCGTTTCGATGTCATAGGCGCCGTGGTGGCGGCGGCCGTTGATGAAGAAGCTCGGCGTGCCGGACACTCCGCTCGCGTCCGCGCTCGCCACGTCCTCGGCCACGCGCGGGTAGTGCACGTGGTGGCGAAGCTCCTCCAGGAAGCGCTCCCCGTCCAGGCCGAGATCCTGCGCGTGGCGCCTCAGGTCCGGCGGGTCGAGCGCGTCCTGGTTGGCCAGCAGCGTGTCGTACATCTCCCAGAACGCGCCCTGCTCGGCGGCGGCCTCCGAGGCCTCGGCCGCGAGCTGCGCTTGCATGTGGACGTCGCCGAGCGGCAAATGGCGCCACACGTAGCGCAGCTCATCGCCGAAAGACACCATCAGCTCGCGCACGACGGACTCCGCACGGCCGCAGTAGGGGCACTCGAAATCGCCGTACTCCACGAGCGTCACCGGAGCGTCGTGCGGCCCGCGAATGTGGTCGCGCGCAGGGTCCACGTCGTCGGCGAGGTCCAGTATCTCGCCGGCCGTGCCCGCGATCTGGCGGGCCCGAACGCGCGCCGGCAGCCGCTTCACGACCGCGAACACGCACCATGCCAGCAGCGGCGCCACCACCGCCGCTGCCAGTACGCCCAGCTTCGCCTCCTCCAGGCGCCGGCCGCTGAAGGCGAGGCTCGAGATCAGCAGCGACACCGTGAACCCGATGCCCGCCACCGCGCCCGCGCCGGCGATCAGCGGCCGGCTCAACGCCGGTCGCCCTCCGCGCAGCACCGGTTGCGCCGCAAGCCAGGTGGCGCCGAATATCCCGAGCGGCTTGCCCGCCACATACGCGACCAGGATGCCGATCGTGACCGGGGAGGCGATCGCGTCGCCGAGCAGGCCGCCGCTGAGGTGAACACCCGCGTTGGCGAGCGCGAACAGCGGCACGAACACGTAGCTTGTCCACGGGTGCAGTGCGTACTGCAGGCGCTCGTTCGGCGAGATCGCCGACAGCACTCCCCGCTGCGCCGAGCGCGCCAGCCCCGCGGTCGGCTGCTCGCGAAAGGAGCGCGTCAGCGCGGTCGCCCGCTCCAGGTCCTCCCGCGAGGGCGGATAGGCGCTGGTCGCCAGGCCGACCGCCAAGCCCGCGATCACAGGGTCCACACCGGATTCCAGCAACGCCACCCACAACGCCACGCCCACCACCACGGAGAGCCGGCGTCGCCAGGATGCGGGCGCGTAGCGCAGCGCGAGCAACAGCCCGAACAATCCGATCGCCACGGCCAGCGCAACCGGGGAGATGTGCCCGGCGTAGGCGGTCGCGATCACCACCAGCGCGCCGAGGTCGTCCACGACGGCGAGCGTCAGCAAAAACACTCTCAGCCGCGTCGCGCTGCGCGGAGCGATCAGCGCGAGCGCGCCCAGCGCGAACGCGGTGTCGGTCGACATCGCGGCGCCCCAGCCGTTTGCGCCGGGACCGCCGGCGTTGAAGGCCAGATAGACGGCGACGGGAACGGCCATCCCGCCGATCGCCGCCACCACCGGGATCGCCAGCCGCCGGCGCTCGCGCAGCTCGCCCATGTCGAGCTCGCGCTTTGCCTCGAGCCCAACCACGAGGAAGAAGAACGTCATCAGCCCCTCGTTCACCCACCTTCGCAGCTCCATCGAGATCCCGCCGCCGCCGATCCTGATCGACAGGGTCGTGCTCCACAGCGACTCATAGGAGTGCGACGACGGCCAGTTCGCCCAGATGAGCGCAGCGATCGTCGCCCCCAGCAGCGCCATCGCGCTGCCCGTCTCCGTGCTCAGGAAGTCACGAACCGGCGCCGCGAGATTCCGCGCCCAGGCCGTTCGGCCGCTGAACGACGTTGCTCGCGCCTGCGCCATATCCTCGCGATTATCGCGCTACGCGCCTGTCACCCCACCCTTCGTCTGCCCTTCGACCACATGCGCCACGAAGACCGCCCACACTTGACCAAGAGCTTCGATCTGCTCTGGCGTCGCATCGAGATCACAACGGGCGCCCAGCGGGAGCACCGCTATGCGCAGTTGCTCGCCCAAGCGCACGACAAGAACGTCGACACTGGCCCCATCCAGTACTACCTGGACTTCTTCCGCTTCGGCGCTCCGCCGCACGGGGGCTTTGGCTTCGGCCTGACGCGTCTTCTGATGCGGATGCTTGGCCAAGACAACGTCCGCGAGGTCACGTTCCTGTATCGGGGGCCAAACCGCCCGAAGCCGTAGGGGCCTACCGGGACAGACCCTCGCCGGCGATCGCCGGCCGCGCCGCGCCGATCCGCGGCCGGGGTGGATTGTTTCCCGCGTGGTCCTCACCGGAGACGATCGAGGTCTCGCGCCCGCTTGGGGCTCCGCGTCGCCGGTGGCGCAACCCGCGGGCCGCGTCGATGGCCCTTTCTCGCGCTAAGAGGAGCTGAAGGCTCCGAGATTGCTCCCTACGCGGCAAGGGCCGTCTCCATGCAGTCCTCGCACTGCTCGAGTCCCTCCAGCTCGATTTCAAGCGGTGCGTGGTTGGATGGGCGACGACCTTGCCGGTAGGCGTGCTTCACCTCGCAGCGGGCTATGTGTTCGGCGAGGCGGCTGCTTGCCAGCGCGAGGTCGATGCGCAGACCGTAGTCGCGCGCATAGTGCCCATCGCGCTGGTCCCAGCACGTGTAGCCGCTGTCATCGGGGTGTAGATGGCGGTACACGTCGACCAGCTCGCCGTCGCTCAGGATCTTGCGCAGATCCTCGCGCTCGGCGGGTCTGGTCTGGTATGTGTCTTCGAGCCAGGTCGGCTCGTAGACGTCGCGGTCCGAGGGGGCCACATTGAAGTCTCCCGCGATCAGCAGCGGGTGATAGTGCTCGCGGCAGGCTTGATGTGCCACCGCCTCCAGGAACGCGAGCTTGCCCGAGTCGTCGATCTCTTCGCGCGTCGGCCCCGCGGGCACATATACCGATCCGATCGTGAGGCCCTCACAGGTCGTCTCCAGCCAGCGCCCCTGGGCGAGGTCGTGGCAATTGTCGAGCGACATGCAGCGCCGGCTGACGCGATGGTCCGAGCGCACGAGAATCGCGACGCCGCCGTGATGGCGTCCGGGGCTGTGCTGCGCGCGGTAGCCGAGGTCTTCCAGGCGCTTGTGCGGGAAGTGGCGATAGGGGCAGCGCGTCTCCTGCAGACATACGAGATCGGGGCGCTCCCTGCGCAACATCTCTGCGATGCGCGGCATCCGTGCGCGAATGCCGTTGACGTTCCAGCTGATGACCCTGAGCCTGTTCGAGTTGTTCCTGGCGCTTGTCGTCATCTTCTCCCGATCCCGTGTCCTGGAGGTGACCCTCCGTGGAAAACAGCCTCTACACAAATCCGGAAACTACGTCCTACACAACTTGGAGCTTAGGGGGGTCGGAGAGAAACGTCTAGGGGCCGGATGTCCAAATCGGCGGACGACCGCTTGGACATCGCGGAGCGACAGGCGCCGGCGCCGCTGTCGCGTACCGTCCGCAGCGGGCTCTACCTTGAGGCCATGCTCGTGAACGGGCTCACAGACGGTGTGGAGATCGACCAGGTGCTTCTGGTTCGCGCGGCGGAGCGCAGGGCGCGCCGCGACGGCGGCGACTACCTGCGCCTGCAGCTCGGCGATCGCACCGGCGCGGTCGTCGCGATGGTGTGGGAGGACCTCGTTGAGATCGAGCGCCTGGCCCCGCCGGGTACCCCGGTGCATGTGAGTGGTCGCTATACGGTCCACCCTCGCTTTGGACCACAGATAAACCTTCGCTGTCTTTCCGAGGCTGCTCCTGGCAGCTTTGCGCTGGACGATCTGCTCGATGGTCCTCCCCGCGCGCCCGAGCAGATGGAGGCCGATCTGCGCGAGCTGATCTCCACCGTCAGGGAGCCGCATCTAGCCGTTCTGCTGGAGCACGTGTTCGGCGAGCGCTCGGAGCTGTGGGCCGGCTACAGGGTCGCGCCGGCCGCCAAGTACTACCACCAGGCCTATCGCCATGGGCTGCTAGAGCACTGTCTGGGCGTCGCCCAGGGGGTGAGCGCCATATCCGCCACGTTCCCCGGCATCGACCGCGACGTGGCCGTGACGGGCGCGCTGCTGCACGACATAGGGAAGCTCGAGGCCTACACCGACGATCCCCAGAGCATCGACATGACAGATCTCGGCAAGCTGCACGGCGAGATTCCGCTCGGTTACTACCGCATAAGGCGCGCGATCGAGGACATCGACGGCTTCCCGCAAGAGCTTGCTTGGGCTGTCCTGCACATCATCCTCTCCCATCACGGCTCGCTCGAGCACGGCAGTCCCGTCGTGCCGTGCACGCGGGAGGCGACGCTCGTACACATGATCGACAACCTAGGCGGGCGCCTCGGCAGCTTCGACCGGATCGAGAAGGAGCTGGCGCCGGGAGCGCGCTGGTCGAACTTCGATCGCGGGATCGGGTCGGGCGCGTTCTTCGGCGATCGCGAGCTACCGGCCGACGTCGAGGACGGCGCGCGTCGCCAAGCCGCCTGACGAAGTCGCCTGACGCGGGCGGCAAAACCCGCAAATAGCGAACGAGCGAGCCGGCGACGAGAACCGTCTCGCATGCGGGTTCTATCTTTGAACGCGCAATGGCAAAGGACACCGAGAAGCTGATCCGCCAGCTGTCGCTGATCTCGTATCTGATGGCCGAGCGCCGGCCGGTCACGGCGCTCGAGATCAGGCGCGACGTGGAGGGCTACAGCGGCATGAACGAGGACGCGTTCGCGCGCCGCTTCTACGCGGATCGCTCGGAGCTCGACTCGCTACGCATCCAGCTCACCGTGGATCGGCCGGCCGACGGGGCCGCCGAGCAGGAGAACTATTCGCTCGCGCCCGAGAACTTCCATCTGCCGGCGATCGAGTTCACCGATGAGGAGCTTGCCGCCCTGCAGACGGCGCTCCATTTGCTCGACGGCGAGTTCGCCTATGCCGAGCCACTGCGGCTGGCGCTGCAGCAGATCACGTGGGGACGGCCAAGCCCTCTGCGCGCCCCGGAGCAATGCTCGGTGGCGCTCGGGATCACCGCCTCGGCCGGGGGGCATGAGCTGTCGGCCCGCCTCGCGAAGATCGAGACGGCGATCTTCCGCAACAAGACGATCGCATTCGACTATTACACGATGGCGCGCGACGAGCTCGGCACGCGCCGCGTGGATCCCTACCACCTGCTCTTCCAGGGCGGCCAGTTCTATCTGCTCGGCCACTCGCACGAGCGCGAGGCGATCCGCGTCTTCCGCCTGTCGCGGATCAGGGGCAAGGTCTCCTATGCGACCAAGGCCGAGCACGACTTCAGGCGTCCCGCCGACTTCGATCCCCGCGCTTACGCCGATCGCTCCGAGTGGCAGCTCGGAGATGAGCAGGGGGTCGCCGAGGTGCTCATCTCCGAGCGAATCGCCTGGCAGATCGAGCGCCACTTCGGGCGCTTCGGAGAGATCTCCCGCCCCGAGGACGATGGCCACGGTCAGGCTGGAGACAGG
Source organism: uncultured Solirubrobacterales bacterium (assembly GCA_963714635.1). Classification (GTDB taxonomy): domain Bacteria; phylum Actinomycetota; class Thermoleophilia; order Solirubrobacterales; family Solirubrobacteraceae; genus Palsa-744. The sequence goes on from CAVQPM010000005.1 coordinate 266,000, forward strand.
CTGCTGCGAACCAGCTACTCCAGCCCGCGCATGATCGTCTCGTGGGTGCTCGGACTGGGCGAGCATGCCCGCCTGCTCGGCCCGCCGGAGCTAGTCGAGGAGCTCCAGCGGCGCGTAACGCTTCTGTTCGAGCGTCATGGGGAGGCGTTCGAGCCGGCCGGCGGCATCCGGCGGGCCGGGGACGCTCAGAGTCCCGGTGCGAATGGCGCCCAGGCATCGACGTCGGACGCTGCCGGGCCATCGCCCGAGGGTTCTGCCCGTGGCTCCGAGGATGTTGCCGCGGGGCGTGGCGGGGGGCGCCGCGCCGGCGCCGCGGAGCGCGACGCTCCCACCGAAGCGGCGATCCGGCCTGAGCGCTTTGCGCGGCTCGTGACGCTCGCGAGCATCCTGATCCACGCCGGGCGGGCCGGTGAGCGGCTGAAGATCGACGAGCTGTGCACACGGCTGCAGCTCAGCGAGGAGGAGCTCCGCGAGGACGTCAACGTGCTCAACGTCGTCAATTTCGGCGGCGGCTCATATGTGCTCTACGCGGAAATTCTCGAGGACGAGGGCGAGATCGAGGTCGACCCGGAGCCCTACAGCGACACCTTCGACAGGCCCGCGCGGTTGCTTCCGGTCGAGGCGAAGGCGCTCGTGGCCGCGATCGACCTGATCGGTGAGCACATTCCCGAGGGATCGCTGACCTCCGCCCGCGAGAAGATCGTCGCGGCGCTCGGAGGTGATCCGATGGAACAGGGCCTGCAAGTCGCCCATGCCACGGGCGACGACTCACAGGTCGTGAGGATGCTCTCCCGCGCGATCGTCGAGCATCGCCTGCTGCAGCTCGACTACTACAAGGAGAACGAGGACGTGTTCTCACAGCGCACGGTCGAGCCCTATGCGCTCACCAACGGTCGCGAGGGCTGGTATCTCGCGTCGTTCGATCCCGCGAAGGGCGAGATGCGCCACTTTCGCCTCGACCGCATAAGGCGCGCGGAGGTCTGCGATCAAACCTTCGAGCCCCGTCCGGAGGTCGATCCGGCGGCCGAGGTCGACGGCTGGATGCGCACCGGCGAGGTGCAATCGTCGCGCGTGGCCCGCGTGTGGATCTCTCCCGACCGCGCACGCTGGGCACGCGAGCAACGGCGGGTGGTCGACGAGCTGAAGGACGGCTCGATCGTGGTGGAGCTGAGCTTCGCCGGCGCCGACTGGCTCGTGCGAGAGGTGCTCAAGGAGGCCGGCGATGCGGCCGTGCTCGAGCCCGAGGACGCGCGCGAGGCGGTGCTCGCAGCCGTGTCGCGTCTGCGCGGGGCGCCGGCCGGCGTCTCGTGAGTCGTTGCGCCGGCTCCCGGCCGAGCGGCGGGCGCCCGTTTTCCAAGCCTGCGCCGGCATGAGCCGGCGCGAGCGGATCAAGATGAGCGAGGCCGAGGCCGCCTCACTGCTCGCCGAAGAGCGCACTGTCACGTGCGCCACGATCGGGCCGCGCGGCCGGCCACACCTGATGCCGCTGTGGTACGTGCTGCGCGACGCTCCCGCCGGGGATCCTGGGCCAAGACTGTGGGCGTGGACGTATGCGGCGTCCCAGAAGGTCCGCAACCTGGAGCGCGATCCTCGCGCGACGCTGCAGGTCGAGGCGGGCGAGCAGTATGCGGAGCTGCGGGGTGTGATGATCGAGTGCGACGTGATCGTTCACCGTGACATCGAGACAGTCGCGGCTCTGGGAGAGGAGATTTTCAAGCGCTATGGCTCACCTCGCGGCGAGCAACCGCTGGATGCGCTGCCGGTTGAGGTCGCTGAGATGGTCGCCAAGCAGGCGGTCAAGCGAGTTGCGCTCGAGTTCGTCGAGCGCCGGCGCGCGAGCTGGGATCACCGCAAGCTGGGCGGGATCTACTGAGGAGAGGTCTCTCGGGTGTGAGGAGTCGTATATCTCTTTTTTTGAGATGTACGATGGTAACTACATATAGTAGATACTATCGATAGGCTACAAAAAGATATATGTCCCTCCCTGTCTTTATCTTCAGCCCATCGCGGCAGCGGCGATCTCGCCGATCCACGTCGAGCCTCTAGTCTTACCCGCGCATATGGAGCAGCTGAAGGGACTGATTCTTTCCGGGGGCAAGGGCACACGCTTGCGACCGATCACCCACACGAGCGCCAAGCAGCTCGTGCCGGTCGCCAACAAGCCCGTGCTGTTCTATGGCATAGAGGCGATGGCATCCGCCGGTGTGGGCGAGATCGGCATCATCATCGCGCCGGAGACCGGTGATGAGATCAGGGCGGCCGCCGGCGACGGCGAGCGCTTCGGCGTGAGGATCGAGTACATCGTCCAGGATGAGCCGCTCGGGCTGGCCCACGCGGTGCTGACGGCGGAGCCGTTTCTGGGAGACAGCCCGTTCGTGATGTATCTCGGCGACAATCTGCTGCAGGGCGGGATAGCCGATCTGGTGAGCGCGTTCCGCGAGCACGAGCCGGACGCGCTGATCCTGCTGACGCCCGTCCCCGACCCCGAGAACTATGGGGTTGCGGAGCTCGACGGGGTGCCTCCAGGGTCGGCGCCCGGCTCGGTCGGCAAGGTCGTGCGCCTCGTTGAGAAGCCGCCGCGGCCCACCACCGATCTCGCGCTGGTCGGCGTGTACATGTTCACGTCCTGCGTTCATGACGCCGCGCGTGCGATTGAGCCCTCCCCACGCGGTGAGCTCGAGATCACCGACGCGATCCAGCATCTCCTCGACGGCGGCATGCGCGTCGAGCCGCACATCGTGCGCGGCTGGTGGAAGGACACGGGGCGTCTCGAGGACATGCTCGAGGCCAACAGGCTGATTCTTGACAACCTGACTGAACGCGTCGAGGGCGAGCTCGTGGAGTCGCGTGTCGACGGCCGTGTCGTCATCGAGGCTGGGGCACGCCTCGAGCGCACAACGGTGCGCGGGCCGGCGATCATCGGCAGAGACGCCCATCTGACCGACTGCTACATAGGCCCGTACACGGCGATCGGCGAGGGCTGTCGCATATCCAACGCGGAGGTCGAGCATTCGATCCTGCTCGAGGGCTCCTCGGTCTGCGACCTCGACGGCCGCATGGAGTCCTCGCTGCTGGGCCGCAACGTGACGATCCGCCGCGGCGATCGCCAGCCGAGGGCCTATCGCTTCATGGTCGGGGACAACTCAGACATCTCGATCCTCTGACGCGACCGTATGGCGGCGCCGGATCTGCGTCCTCGGTCGCTCGTGTGCTGAGCACATTTCGCTCCCTGCGTCCTTGACCGGCTTGCCCTACGATCGCGTCAGAATGCAATGCGAATACTGATAACCGGGGCCGGCGGCATGCTCGGTCACGACGTGGCGCGGGCGGGCGAGCGGGCGGGCCACGAGCTCGCGCTACTGGCGCGGGAGGAGCTCGATATCACCGACGCGGCCGCTGTCGAGGCGGCGCTGAAGGCGGTGCGGCCGGACGCGGTCGTCAACTGTGCCGCGTGGACCGACGTGGACGGGGCCGAGACGCGTCGCGAGGATGCTCACGCGGTCAATGCGACAGGCGCTGGGAACCTCGCTCGCGCCGCGAGCGCCGCGAGCGTGGCGCTCGTGCACATTTCGACCGACTATGTGTTCAGCGGAGAGGCCCGGCTCGACGCCGATGGCAATCCGAGGGCGTACGTGGAGTCCGATCCGACGGATCCGCGCTCTGTCTATGGCCGCACGAAGCTCGAAGGCGAGCGGCTGGTGCTGGGAGCGTCCGCACTGCACACGGTGGTGCGCAGCTCGTGGCTGTTCGGAGTCGACGGCGGCAACTTCGTCGAGACGATGATGCGGCTTGCGCACGAGCGTGAGCTCGTGAGGGTCGTAGACGACCAGGCAGGCTGTCCGACTTGGACCGGACATCTCGCGCCCGCATTGCTCGGGCTGCTCGAGCGAGAGGTCCGCGGCCTCGTGCACCTGGCCGGTGGCGGAACCGTCACATGGAACGGGTTCGCCAAGGAGATCTTTCGCCAGGCGGAGATCGATTGTCGCGTCGAGCCGGCGACCACGGCGGAGATGGCTCGCCCGGCGCCGCGACCGGCCTGGTCCGCGATCGAGTCAGAGCGCAACGACGTGCTACCGATGCCCGACTGGCGTGACGGCTTGGCCGGCTATCTATCCCGCCGGCAGCCCCGAGATCTTCCAGCGTGAGCCTTCCTTGACGAGCGAAAGCGTCGTAATGCGGCTCTTGCCCGACCAGGTGCTCTTCACACGGGCGGTCGCGGTGGCCCCATTGACGGCGATCGACTCGATCGTCAGCCCGAAGCTGTCGAGCTGGGTGAGCTGTTGCTTGACGGCCGCTTCGCAGCCGCCGGCGGCCTTCAGGCGCGTGGTTATCGTGCTCGCAAGGTCGTTCGCGCAGAGCTTCTGCTTGTTGGCGGACATCGCATCGCTCTGAAAGTCGGAGATGGTCTGGGCGACGTTGTGGCTTTCACCCTTGAAGCTGCCGGTGGAGGCCGTTTCGCCACAGGCCGTCAGCCCCAGCGCGATCGCGGCCGCGGCGAATCCCGCAGAGAGTCCTCTCAAAAAGCCCACCATGACGGCTGTAGCGTAAGCGATGGGGCCGGCGGTGGACGGCCCCGGCCTACTTCTGCTCGTCGTCGCGCCGGTAGCCGAGACGCGCTGAGATGTTGTCGGCAGTGCTCACAAGGTGCGGCCCGAGCGCATCGACCAGCTCCTCGAGGGAGATCATCGAGCTGTGCGCGGCCATGTTGACCGCCGCGACCACTTCGCGTGACTCGTTGCGCACGGGCGCGGAGATCGAGTGCAGGTCCTTGGCGAGCTCTTCGTCATTGACCGCCATGCCCTCTTCGCGCACGTGCTCGAGCTCGGTGCGCAGAGCCTTCTTGCTGGTGATCGAGTTCGGCCCGCGACGCGTCAGCGTCATGTTGCCGATCAGCTCGCGCTGCTCTTCATCGGGGAGGAACGCGAGCAGAACCTTTCCCAACGAGGTGCAGTAGGCAGGCAGGCGTGAGCCGGGACGCAGGTTCAAGTCGATCTTCTCCTGGCCGCGCCGGAAGCTGCGGGCGCGCTCGACGTAGAGGATCTCGGGGCCGTCCAGGACCGCGAGGCTGGCCGTGTAGGAGGTTCGTTTGCGCAGCTCTTCGAGATATGGGCGCGCATGCTCGCGCAGTCCCGTCGAGTTCAGCGCCGACATCCCGAGGTCTGTGACGCGCAGGCCGAGCCTGTACTTGCGTGACGCGCCCTGCTCGAGGAAGCCGAGCGCGACGAGCGTGATGACGTAGCGATGTGTGGTCGAACGGCTCATGCCGAGGTCATCGGCTATGTCGGCGATCCCCAGCACGGGGCGCTCCGGTGTGAAGCAGCCGAGAATCGCCAGCCCGCGCTCCAGGGACTGGGAGTAGCGGGGTTCGCGAAGGCTCGGGATCGACCAGTTGTCCTTGCTCGCTTCGGCCCAGTCGCCCTTTGATGGATTCGAGCTTGATCTAGGCATGTGTGGTTTGGCCCCTATCCGTAGCGCCGACGGTGCCTCTGTGGGAGCGCACCTTTATTTGAACAGTCATCATACTTGGGAGGATCCGAAATCTCAAACACACGCCGTCCGGCCATTTCCGTGGTGCTCAGCTTGGGCCCGATTGCACGTCTGCGCGGCCTGGGGCGAGGCGGCATACTATCCACCGGTAAGGCGCTGTGGCGCGGTGGATCGCCAGTGAGAGCCAGCAAATGCGCCTCTTTGCGGGTTTTTCTGACCACCTTGTAGGGGGTTTTCCACCATGGCCCGGAAGTCCGTTCTGCTCGGTATTGAATATTCAGGGGGCAGAAACACAAACTGAGAGATTGGCTGTGCCGATATCGGGTCGGCGGAGGCGCTCTGCGCTGTTGTGTTCTTGTGACATTCGAAGCGCTCGTTTGGCGTAGAACCGTCCCGAATCGACTACCTGGCTTGCGATCCGCGAGCGCGCTCGCCCAAGCCCGCGCCGCGCTCGGGGACAGCCTGCCCCGATGCCGCGCTAGCCTCGACACTCAGTGCGTGCGGAAAGCCCTGTGTCCTGCTTCAGCCCGAGGGTGCGCGACTGGTTCGCCGGTGCGTTTGCCGATCCAACACGCGCGCAGGCGCTCGCATGGCCTGCGATATCGAGCGGAGAGCACGTGCTGCTGGCGGCGCCGACCGGTTCGGGCAAGACCCTGGCGGCCTTTCTGTGGGCGATCGATCGGCTCGCATGCGCTACGTCCGAGTCGCGTGAGCGCAAGGAGCGCCCCGGCGGTGTGCGCATCCTCTACATCTCGCCCCTGAAGGCGCTGTCGTATGACATCGAGCGCAATCTGCGCGCTCCACTGCGCGGCATCGGCGTGGACGTGCGCGTCGGCATCCGCACCGGCGACACGCCGCGATCGGAGCGCGCCGCGATGGCGCGCAGGCCGCCGGACATCCTGATCACCACGCCCGAGTCGCTGTACCTGATCCTCGGATCGCGCGCGAGGGAGATGTTGAGCACCGTCGAGACGGTGATCGTCGATGAGATCCATGCGGTGGCAGCGAGCAAGCGCGGGTCCCATCTCGCGATCACGCTCGAGCGCCTGGAGGAGCAGACACGCGGCACGCACGCGGCACGAAAGAGCACGAGCGAGCGACCGGGTCCGCAGCGGATCGGGTTATCGGCGACGCAGAACCCGCTCGAGGAGATCGGCCGCTTCCTCGTCGGCCCCCGCCGAAGGGTGACGATCCTCGACGCGGGCGCCTCCAAGCCGCTCGATCTGCGCATCCACGTCCCTGTCGAGTCGATGGCCGAGCCCGACTCCAGCGCGCCGGGAGCTGACGGGCGCGATCCGCTGCAGCCGCTGACGGGCGGCGAGTCCACCCGCTCATCGATCTGGCCGGCCATCTACCCGGAGCTCGAGAGGCTGATCGCCAAGCACCGCTCGACGATCGTGTTCGTGAACGACCGGCGCTCGGCCGAGCGGGTGGCGCTGCGGCTGAATGAGCTCGCCGGGAACGGTGTGAATGGGGCCGCCTCCGGGGGCGGCCCAGCGGGCGTTCCTTGTTCTGAGCGCGAACCGGTGGCGCAGGGCGAGATCGCTCGACCAGGCCACGTGCCGTCGGGCCCGCGTGAGATCGCTCGTGCCCACCACGGCTCCCTGTCGCGCGAGGAGCGCATGAGAGTCGAGGAGATGCTCAAGGCGGGTGAGCTGCCGTGCATAGTCGCCACCAGCTCGCTGGAGCTTGGCATCGACATGGGCGCCGTGGACCTCGTCGTGCAGATCGAGTCACCCAAGTCTGTCGCTCGCGGCCTGCAGCGGATCGGGCGTGCGGGGCACGGCGTCGGAGACGTGAGCAAGGGTCGCATCTTCCCCAAGTTCAGAGGCGATCTGCTCGAGTGCGCCGTCGTTTGCAAGCGCATGCGCGAAGGGAAGATCGAGCCGACGGTCGTCCCCCGCAATGCCCTGGATGTGCTCGCTCAGCAGATCGTCGCGATCGCCGCCTCGGCCGAGGACGAAGACGTCGCCGTGCGGGAGCTCCACGCGCTCCTCACGCGCACCCACTCCTATTCGGAGCTCTCGATGCCGCTGCTGGAGAACGTGCTCGACATGCTCGACGGGCGCTATCCCTCCAGCGAGTTCGGCGAGCTGCGTCCGCGCATCGTGTGGGACCGCGTGCAAGGTGCAATCCGCGCGCGAAGGGGCGCACGGCAGCTTGCGATCGCAAACGCGGGCACGATCCCCGACCGGGGGCTGTATTCCGTGACGCTCCCCGACGGGCGCCGTGTGGGGGAGCTCGACGAGGAGATGGTCTATGAGGCACGACCGGGACAGGTCATCCTGCTCGGTGCATCCTCGTGGCGGATCGAGGAGATACAGCGCGACCGTGTGGTGGTGACACCCGCGCCGGGCGTCCCGGGCGCCGTGCCCTTCTGGAAGGGCGACGGAGTCGGCCGGCCCAAGGAGCTGGGGAAGGCGATCGGCTCGTTCGCGCGCTGGGCGGTCGAGCAGGACGCCGAGACGCTCGCGCGCGACTACGACCTCGACGAGCGCGCGGCGCGCAACCTGCTCGATTACCTGCACGAGCAGCAGAGCGCCACCCGAGTTTTGCCGAGCGATCGCACGATCGTGCTCGAGCGCTTCCGCGACGAGATCGGCGACTTCAGGCTGTGCGTGCTCTCCCCCTATGGCGGGCGCGTGCATGCCGCCTGGGGCCTTGCGATCTCCGCGCGCATCCGCGAGCGCTTCGGTGTGGACGGGGAGGCGATGTGGTCCGACGACGGGATCATCGTGCGACTGCCCGACGTGGACATAGATGGCGCCCGGCCCGGCGAGGAAGACGAAACGGGCTCAAACGAGGCGTTCGGGCGGGGCTCCGCTTTGCAGCAGGACTCGCGTGGCGGCCTGCCTCTGAGCGACGCCGAGCTCGTATTGGTTGACCCCGAGGAGGTCGAGGAGGCGATCGTCGCCGAGCTCGGCGGCTCGGCGCTGTTTGGGGCTCGCTTCAGGGAGAGCGCCGCGCGCGCTCTGTTGATCCCGCGCGCCTGGCCCGGTCGGCGCACGCCGCTGTGGCAGCAGCGCTTGAAGGCTCAAAACCTGCTCGAGGTGGCGAGGCGCTATCCCGACTTCCCAATCGTGCTCGAGACCTATAGGGAGTGCCTGAGGGACGTGCTCGATTTGCCGGGCCTGATCGAGATCCTGCGGGGCCTTGAGAGTCGCGAGCTCTCGCTCGTGGAAGTCGAAACGCAGAGCGCCTCCCCGTTTGCGGGATCGCTGCTGTTCGACTATGTCGCCAGGTACATGTACGAGGGCGACACGCCGAGCGCGGAGCGCCGCGCCGCCGCGCTGTCGCTCGACAGGGAGCTGCTGCGGGAGCTGCTCGGGTCCGATGAGCTGCGCGAGTTGATCGACCCGGACGCCCTGCGATCGGTCGAGGACGATCTCCAGCATCGCTCCCCCAGAACGAGGATCGCCACCTCCGACGATCTCTCTGAGGCGCTGCGGCGGATCGGGGATTTGCGCGAGGAGGAGGTCCGCGAGCGCGTGCTCGAAGGGATCGATCCCGGTTCGCTGCTCGCGGCGCTCGAGGCGCAGCGACGGGTCGTGCGAGTCAGGATCGCCGGCGATGAGCGGGTGATCGCCGCCGACGATGCGGGTCTGTATCGCGACGCTCTCGGGGTTGCGCCGCCCGGCGGCCTGCCGAACGCGTTCATCGCGGACGTCCCCGACGCGCTGAGGGCGCTGGTGGCTCGCTACGCGCGGACGCACGGGCCGTTTACGAGCGTCGAGCTGTGGGAGCGCTATCGCGTCGATGCCTCATCTGCCCTGCGCGAGCTCGAGCGCTCCGGGGAGCTCGTGCGCGGGGAGCTGCGGCCCATCACAGACATCCACTCCGGCACAGCCGGCGCCCCGTCCGGCACGGCCACATCGGGAATGCTCAATGCGCAGCCTCGTGAACCGGATGGGCGCGAGTGGTGCGACGTGCAGGTGCTGCGCCGTCTGCGCCGCGCCTCGCTGGCGGCGCTGCGCAAAGAGATCGAGGCCGTCGAGCAGCGTGCGCTGGCTAGCTTCATGCCCTCCTGGCAGGGAATCGACCGATGGCGATCGGGCTCCGAGCGCAGCGGTGGCGTGGAGCGGCTGCGCGAAGCGCTCGGTCCGCTGCAGGGCCTCGCGCTGCCGGCGCCGGCGTGGGAGCGCGATGTGCTCCCACGGCGCACGGGCGGCTACTCGCCGAGTTGGCTCGACAGCCTTTGCGCGAGCGGCGAGGTCGTATGGGTGGGGGCCGGCGCGCTCGGCAGGGATTCGGGGCGAGTGGCCCTCTACTTCCGCGATGACGCTTCCCTGATCGGTCCCCCGGCCGCGCCGCGCGGCGAGCCGCCCGGAGAAGAGGAGCACGCGCTGCTGCGCGAGCGACTTGCGAACGGCCCATGCTTCTTCAGCGATCTGCTTGCCGAGCTGGACGTCGATGCGCCGGCACTGGCACAGGGATTGTGGGACCTCGTCTGGTCGGGCGAGGTCACCAACGACGCTTGGGCGCCGCTGCGCGCCCGGCGCACGAGCCTAACCGGACGTATGGGGCTTGTGTCCGCCGGGCCCTCTGGGGCTGCGCGCATGCCGCTCCGCCGCGGGCGGCGCTTTGCCGGGCGTTCGCTGCGCGGGGGCGCGGGGTCGATCGGGCCACAGCTTCAGGGGCGTTGGTCGCTCGCGCAGGCGATCTTCGGCAGCGAGGTCGATCCTGCGCGACAAAGGCGTGTGAAGGCGGAGCTGTTGCTCGAGCGCTACGGCGTGCTGAGCTCCGAGCAGGTGCTGGCCGAGGGCGTGCCGGGCGGGTTCTCGATGCTCTACGGAGCGCTGTCGGAGCTCGAGGTGCTGGGGGCTTGCCGCCGCGGCTACTTCGTGGAGGGGCTCGGCGGGGCTCAGTTCGCGCTGCCCGGTGCGGTCGAGCGCCTACGCGCAGCCCGCCCAGCCGGTGGCGCCGATCGGGCGATCGACGCGGCCCGCACGCTCGTCCTCTCGGCGGTCGATCCGGCGCAGCCATATGGCGCGGTGCTCCCGTGGCCGCGCCGTGAGGGGCAGGCGCGGCGGCCGGCGCGGGTGGCGGGCGCCTATGTCGTGCTCGTACAGGCTGAGCCCGTGCTGTACCTGGAGCGGGGAGCACGCGCGTTGTTGACGCTCACGGACGGGCCCATGACGAGTACGGCGCACGGGCATGCCGGCGAGGCTTTCGAGCGCGATCGTGTGGAGATAGCGCTGCGGGCGCTCGCGGATGCCGCCCGCTCGGGCGTGGTCGATCGCATCTCGCTCGAGCGCGTCGACGGCGAGCCGGCGATCGGCTCGGCGATCGAGCCGCTGCTCGTCGAGCTTGGCTTTCGGTCCGGCCCGCGCCGGCTCACGCTGGGCGCCTGACCACAGCGTCACGGCTCTATCCTGGGATTACTGTGACCAAGGGGGATGTCATCGGCTCGATTACGCGACGACCTCTGTGCGTGGGTCACAAGGGGGCGGCGCATCTCGAGCAGGGCAACACGCTCGCGAGCTTCGACACCGCGCTGGCCCACGGGGTGGACATGATCGAGCTCGACGTGCTGAGCGAGCACATCGACGGCAGCGGCCGTTTGCTCGTGGCGCACGACTACGAGGACCTGCGCTCCCGTACGCCGCTGACGCTCGAGCAGGCGCTCCAGCATCTCTCGGGCGCACGCTTCTCGGGCGTGGAATTCGACGTCGATGTGAAGCTGCCCGGCTATGAGTTGCGGGTGGTCGATGCGCTGCGTGAAGCCGGGCTGACGAGCCGGACGCTGCTCAGCGGGATGTTCCCGGCCTCTCTGGCGCGCGTGCGCGAGACCGAGCCCTCGCTGCGTCTGGGGTGGTCGGTGCCGCGCGTAAGGCGCGATTACACGACCGGCATGCTCACCGCGATACCCGCGCTCGCACTCTTGAGCGGCTATCGGATGCTGCTGCCCAGGCGCGCACGAGCGGCCCTGCGGGCAGGCCTGGTCGACGCGATCATGGCTCATTGGCGGGTCGTCACCCCCGCCCTGGTACGGGCCGTGGATGAGGCGTCCGGCGAGCTGTACGTGTGGACGGTCGACGATGCTCAGCGCATCGCCAGGCTGGCGGAGCTGAAAGTCAGCGGGATCATCAGCAACGATCCGCGCCTGTTCGCCGACATCCTCGCGCCGCAGACCGCCCCGGCGGCGCCGCGGTTCGCGTAGCGCGCAGACCCTGCCAGCTTGCCTGCCGCAGAGCTGCCTGTCTGTAGAGCCACCAGTCTGGAGCTGCCTGCCGATGGCCGGCCTGTGCGCGAAGTTATTCCAGCTTGCAGGTGCCCGCGCTGTAACCGCGGGGGTCGGCGCCGGCGAGGCTCTTGTGTCCAGCGGTCGTCGGCCTCGTGGCTTCTGCGAGCACCCTCGCCGCGTGGCGCCACTGGAAGAAGACGACGCCGCGCAGCCTGAAGGAGGGCTTGCCGGGCGTCCGCGCGAATTGGAAGTTACGGCCCGCCTGGCGCACGACATTCGCGGAGCCGACCTTGACGAAGCCGGAATCGGCGCCCTTGCCGAGACTCGTCCAGTGCTTGGCGGTGAGGTCGTAGTACTGGACGGTGAAGCGCATATACATGACGTCCTTGGCGCTTCCGTCGCCGGGCATCGAGCCGCGGACCCCGACCGTGTTGGGCTGGTCCTTGGGACCGCAGGCATCGACGGTGGCCCACAGTTCACGTGAGGAGAGCAGCGAGCGAACGGCCGCCGCGCCCAGCCCCGCGCCGCTGCGCGGCGCGGGAGCCGCGATCGCGCTCGACAGCCCCGTGACCGCAAGCGCGATAGCGGCGAGTGAGGCGAGCAGCGCCGCTCCGCCATGGTGGAACAGTGGCCGATTGACAGGAACCATGTGCTGACCATAACGCGGCCGGACGGCCACGGTTGCGCACCGCCGCTGTGATACTCCTGTGCATGGTCAAGGGCCCGCCCAAGACTCCGACGGTCAAGTCCGCGGACATAGTCGAGCTGCTCGCACGCGTGCCGGTCTTTTCGACGCTCGAGCTCGGCGATCTGGAACGGATCGCGGAGCTGGCGGTGCCGCGGACGTTCGACTCCGGCCAGGTCGTGTTCCGGGAGGGTGACGCGAGCGACACCTGCTACATCGTGCGCGCCGGCCATGCGCGGGCCGTGCGAGAGCACTCCGACGGTCGCATCATCACGCTCGCGACGTTCGGGCCCGGCGACATCTTCGGCGAGCTTGCGATGTTCGAGGACGAGCTCCGCTCGGCGACCGTCGAAGCCGTGCATCCGACCGAGGTCGTGGCGATCCTCGGCCGCGACATGCGCCGGCTGATGGCCCGGCACCCCGATATCTCTATACGGCTCGTCGTGGCCCTTGGCAGGCGGCTGCGCGAAACAAACGAGCGGCTCGCGAAACAGTCGTTTCAGACGGTGCAGAGTCGCGTGGCGGTCGTGCTGCGCGACCTCGTCGCCCAGGAGGTCGCCGACGGCGTGTCCGGGGAGGAGGTGCTCGTCACCGCCACGCAGGCGGACCTGGCGAAGCTCGCCGGCTCCTCGCGCGAGTCGGCGTCCAGGTTTCTCGCTGTGCTTGAGCGTGCCGGGGTGATCTCGCAGGGAAGGGGCCGGCTGGTCGTGCACGACCCCTCGGCGCTCGACGGGTATGTCTTCTAGCGCGGCCACCGGGCGCCCGGGAAGCGATGGGCCCGAGCCCGGCTCCGGGAGCCGATCCAAGCCCGGCGCCAAGCCGTCCGAGCAGCGCCCGCTCGACGAGCTCTCGGCCGGCGGGGTGGTCGTGCGCGACGGCGATGTGCTCGTGATCGTGCCGACTCGTCGCGCGGCCGATGGATCGCTCGTGCTCGGACTGCCCAAGGGCCATCTCGACGAGGGTGAGACGGCGATCGAGGCCGCGAGGAGGGAGATCCGTGAGGAGACCGGCATCGTCGCCGAGCCGGTCGATGAGCTGGGCGATGTGCGCTACTGGTACATGCGCGAAGGTCGCAGGGTGCATAAGGCCGTCGTCTTCTTCCTGTTTCGCTACTCGAGCGGAGACACGGCCGATCACGACGACGAGGTGCTCGAGGCGCGCTGGATGGCGATCGAGCAGGCGCAGAAGGCGCTGACTTATCCGGGCGAGCGCGAAATGGTTGCGCGAGCTTCCAGCCAGAGAATCCCAAATCCGTAAAAGACCGATAGCCTGATCTGTCGTGCAGGTGCTGAACTTCTATTCGACGATCTTCGCCGACGAGCTGAAGAAGGGCCGCAAGACGGCGACGATCAGGCTCGGCGACAAGTCGGGCAAGTACCGCAAGAACCAGCTTGTGCTGGTGACGATCGGCTACCAGTACTCGCCCCGTGAGCGGATCTTCGAAGCCGTGATCGACCAGGTCGAGGTGATGAAGGTCTCCGAGCTCTCGCCGCGCGACATCAAGCACGACAACCCCGAGTTTCGCCGTCACGAGGAGCTGGTCAACTTCCTCGAACAGATCTACGGCCGCAAGGTGTCGATGGACGACGTAGTGACGGTCGTGCGCTTCTCCCGGATCCTGGACAAGCCGCAGGGCATGACCGAAGCGATGAAGGGCTTCGGCGGCGCGCAAAACTGAGCACGCTCGTCCGGCACTTTGTGAAAAGACTGCCAACAGCCCTTGACGTGGGCGGCTGCTCTTATATATTTCCGGGACGTTGGCACTCTCTCGCTAGAGTGCCAACCGGGCGGGAAGCGGCTATCACGCTTCTCGGCGCCCGCCGGAAGCACACTCTCAACGGAGGTTTTCAGCATGAAACTCAAGCCCCTGGGCGATCGTCTGATCGTGCGGGCCATCGAGGAGGAGGAGACGACCGCGAGCGGCCTCGTCCTGCCCGACACCGCCAAGGAAAAGCCGCAGAAGGGCAAGGTCCTCGCTGTCGGCGACGGCAAGCTCGACGACGCAGGTAAGCGCATCCCGCTCGACGTGTCTGAGGGCGACGAGGTCCTCTACAGCAAGTACGGGGGCACCGAGATCAAGATCGACGGGGAGGACCTGCTCGTGCTGCGCGAGTCAGACGTCCTCGCCAAGGTCGCTTAAGGAGATGATCTGATGGCACACAAGGAGATCAAGTACGACTCGGAGGCGCGCAAGGCCCTGGAGGCCGGCGTCGACGCGGTCGCCAACGCAGTCAAGGTCACGCTCGGCCCCAAGGGCCGCTATGTGGTCCTCGACAAGAAGTTCGGCGCCCCCACGATCACCAACGACGGCGTCACGATCGCGCGTGAGATCGAGGTCGAGGACGTCTTCCAGAACCAGGGCGCCCAGCTGGTGCGCGAGGTGGCGACCGCCACCAACGACGTCGCCGGCGACGGCACCACCACGGCCACCGTGCTGGCACAGGCGATCGTGCGCCAGGGCCTGAAGAACGTGGCGGCCGGCGCCAACCCGCTGGCGCTCAAGCGCGGAATCGAGACGGCCGTCGAGCAGGTGGTGGCGAACATCGCCTCGCAGTCCAAGGAGGTCTCCGGCAAGGACCAGATCGCCCGCGTGGCGACGATCTCGGCCGGCGACGATGAGATCGGCGACGTGATCGCCGATGCGATCGAGAAGGTCGGCAAGGACGGCGTCGTGAACGTCGAGGAGGGCCAGACGTTCGGCATGGACCTCGAGTTCACGGAGGGCATGCAGTTCGACAAGGGCTACATCTCGCCCTACATGGTCACCGACCAGGACCGTATGGAGGCCACCCTCGAGGACCCCTACATCCTGATCGCCAACCAGAAGATCGGCTCGGTCCGCGACGTGCTGCCGGTGCTGGAGCAGGTCATCCAGAGCGGCAAGCCGCTGCTGATCATCGCCGAGGACGTCGAGGGCGAGTCGCTCGCCACCCTGGTGGTCAACAAGCTGCGCGGGACGTTCACCGGCGTAGCGGTCAAGGCCCCGGGCTTCGGCGACCGGCGCAAGCGGATGCTCGAGGACATCGCGATCCTCACCAAAGCGGAGGTCATCACCGAGGAGATGGGCCTGAAGCTGGAGAACACCCAGGTCTCCCAGCTCGGGCGCGCTCGCAGGGTGGTCGTCGCCAAGGACACGACCACGATCGTGGACGGCGCCGGTGACGCCGAGGCGATCAAGGGCCGCATCAACCAGATCAAGACCGAGATCGAGAACACCGACTCGGACTTCGACCGCGAGAAGCTCCAGGAGCGCCTGGCCAAGCTCTCCGGCGGTGTGGCTGTCGTGAAGGTCGGCGCCGCCACCGAGACGGAGATGAAGGAGAAGAAGCACCGCGTCGAGGACGCCCTGCAGGCCACCCGGGCGGCGCTCGAGGAGGGCATCGTGCCCGGTGGAGGCGTCGCGCTGTTGCAGGCGACCGAGGCCGTCTCGATCGACAGCCTCGAGGACGACGAGAAGACGGGCGCGCGGATCGTGTTGCGCGCTCTGGAGGAGCCGCTTCGCCAGATCGCCGAGAACGCCGGCCTGGAGGGCTCGGTCGTCGTCAACGATGTGCGCAAGGCCAAGAACGGTCAGGGCCTGAACGCCGCGACGAACGAGATCGTCGATCTCGTTGCCGCCGGCGTGATCGACCCGGCCATGGTCACGCGCTCGGCGCTTCAGAACGCCGCATCGATCGCCAAGAACATCCTCACGACCGAGGCGATCGTCGCCGAGGTCCCGGAGAAGGAAGGCGGCGGAATGCCGGGCGGTGGCATGCCCGACATGAGCGGCATGATGTAGTCAGCCGTCCACTACGGGCGCCGCTCTCAAGCGGCGCCCGTGTGCAGTCGATAGGAACACCGAGGGCCCGGCAGGATGCTGGGCCCTCGTCATTCCCGTCCGCTTTCCGTCCCACCCAGCGAGTACAATTGTCTGTGTCAGTCCGCTGGGGGTGGCTCCCCCTTCACCCGAGTTGTTCTTGGGGTCCCTATTCCACCGCTGAGATCGGTCGGGGACCGTGCCCCACATACTTCGCCGTCGGGCGGATCAGCTTGCCCTCGCGCTTCTGCTCGAGGATGTGCGCCGACCAGCCGGCGACGCGGGCGCAGGTGAACATCGGCGTGAACAGATCCGGCGGAACTTCGGCCAGGTCGAGGATCACCGCCGACCAGTACTCCACGTTGGTGGCGAGCACCCTGTCGGGCTTGCGCGCCGTCAGCTCCGCGAGCGCGGCCTTCTCGAGCGCCTCGGCGGCCTGGAAGCGCGGCGAGCCGAGTTCGCTGCACGTGCGCCGCAGCACGCGCGCCCGCGGGTCTTCGGCGCGGTACACGCGGTGCCCGAACCCCATCAGCCGCTCACCGCGGTCCAGCGCGCTCTTGACCCACGCCTCGGCGTCGCCGCTGCGTTCGACTTCCTCGAGCATCTTCAGCACGCGCGACGGGGCTCCCCCGTGCAGCGGGCCCGAGAGCGCCCCCACCGCGGAGGAGAGCGCGGCGGCGCAGTCGGCCCCGGTGGACGCGACGATGCGCGCGGTGAACGTGGAGGCATTCATGCCGTGCTCGGCGGCCGATATCCAGTAGGCGTCGATCGCCTTGGCGTGGTCGGGGTTGACCTCGCCGCGCCAGCGGATCAGGAAGCGCTCGGGGATCGACTTGCCCCTGTCCACCTCCGACTGAGGCACCGGAGGCTGTCCCGCTTCGCGCGCCGACTGCGCCACGAACGACAGCGCCATCACCGAGGCGCGCGCGAGATTGTCGCGGGCCTGCTCATCGGAGATGTCGATCAGCGCGTTGAAGCCCCACTCCGGCGCGAGCATCGCGAGCGCCGACTGCACGTCGACGCGATGGTCGCCCGAGCGCACGGTGAGCGTGTGTGGTTCGGCGGGCGGCAGGCCCGGCTTGAAGCGGTCGTCGACGAGCAGGCCCCACACCTGCTCGTAGGGGACCGTGCCAACGAGATCCTCGATGTCCACGCCGCGATAGCGCAGCGAGCCGCCCGCCTTGTCGGGCTCGGCGATCTCGGTGGCGAAGGCGACGACGCCCTCGAGGCCTGACTGGACTTCGGCTGGTGGAGACTCAACCTCGCTCATGGTGCTCGCTTTCTGGCTTATGGTTACCGGTTGAGAGTCGATCGCGCTGGATTGCAGCGACAGTTCGACCCGGCTGCCTTCTGGGCAGGGAGATATCGTCGCAGGAATCGCCCGGACGGGACGGTTTGCTCACGCCCCATACGTGTACGCTCACGCAGTGTCGGCGACCGCGTATGCGATCGATATGACGGTCCCCAGGGAGGAGCTCCGTGACTGACAGCGATCTGATGTTCCGGCCGGCCACCGAGCTGGCCGAGATGGTGCGCTCCGGCGAGGTCAGCTCACGCGAGCTCGTCGAGATCTCGCTCGCGCGGATCGAGGAGCTCAATTCTCGATTGAACGCGTTCGTCGACCTGGACGGGGAGCGCGCGCTGGAGGCGGCCGGGGCGATCGGCCCGGGTGACGAGCGTCCGTTCGCGGGCGTGCCGATCGCGATCAAGAACAACATGCCCGTCAGCGGGCTGCGGGTGACGCTCGGCTGCTCGCTGATGGCCGACTATGTCGCGGACTCCGACCACAACGTCACGCGGCGCCTCAAGGACGCCGGATTCATCGTCGTCGGCACGACGACGCTGCCCGAGTACGGGATCCTGCCGGTAAGCGAGGCGCGCATGTTCGGCTCGACGCGCAACCCGTGGGATCTGGAGCGCACGCCCGGCGGCTCCTCCGGCGGCTCGGCCGCGGCGGTCGCCTCCGGGATGGTGCCGGTCGCGCACGGCAACGACGGGGGCGGCTCGATCAGGATCCCAGCCGCCTGCTGCGGCCTCGTGGGGCTGAAGCCGGCGCGCGGGCGCATCTCCGGCGCTCCCGTCTTCGGCGACTCGCCGCTCGTGTGCGACGGCGTCCTGACACGAACGGTGGCGGACACAGCCGCGATCCTCGACGTGCTCGCCGGCTATGAGCCGGGGGATGCCACCTGGGCGCCGCCACCATCGCAGCCCTTCGCGACGTCCGCAGCTCGCGATCCGGGCAAGCTGCGGATCGCCGCCACGACACTGCCACCGATCCCGGATGCGACCGTCGATCCGCTCTGCGCGAATGCGACCCGAGACGCGGCGGAGCTGCTTCGCTCGCTCGGCCACGAGGTCGAGGAGGTCGATCCCCCGTGGCAGCTCCCGGGCCTATCTGAGCTGTTCGGAGCGCTCTTCTCGATCCACATAGGCCTCGAGATCCTCTACTCGGGGATGGTCGCCAAACGTGAGCCCACGGCCGATGACATGGAGCCGATGAGCTGGGCGATCTTCCAGATGGTCAAGGGAATCGATTCCGTTCAGGGCCTGGCGCTGGAGGTGCAGCTGCAGGTGCTCACCCGTCAGCTGGTCGCTTTTTTGGAGCCGTATGACGCGCTGCTGACTCCGGCCCTCGCCGAGCGCCCGCTGCCGATCGGGACGCTTGATACCGCGGCGCCCGACCCGATGTCGACGTTCACGCGCTCGGGCCTGTTCACGCCGTTCACGCCCATCTTCAACGCGAGTGGCCAGCCTGGAATCTCGCTTCCCCTCTACCAGGGGGAGGACGGCCTCCCTCTCGGCGTGCAGCTCGTCGGCCGCCCCGCGGGCGAGGCGGCGCTGTTGGCGCTCGCGGCGCAGGTGGAAGAGGCCATGCCGTGGGCCGAGCGACGCGCGCCCGTTTCTTAGCCCAATACGACTGACATGGGCAGCGGCTTCACCCCAAGCGCTTCGGCGTCGGCGGGGCCCCGCGCGGAGATGGAGTCGGCCCGCAGGAGCTGGGCCTCGTCCCATGTGAGCGGGACGCTCTCGCCCCCGGCGCGCCTGAGCAGGTGCAGCGCCCGTGAGGCGATCGGCGCCGGGACGTGCAGCAGCGGGCGCTCGCGGTCGACCGAGCGCAGCACGGTGCGGATGGCTTCGTCATAGCTCAGTGTCTGCGGGCCGGCGAGCTCGTAGCGCTCATGCGGTTCTGCGGGTGGGCGGCCGAGCAGGGCGACGATGCAGTCGGCCAGATCCTCGACCCAGATCGGCTGGCAGAGCGCGCGGCCGGGGCCGGGAACGAGCAGGACCGGCATAAGGGAGAGGCGCTCGACCAATGAGATCCAGCGGTCGCCGGGTGCGTATGCGAGCGAGGTTGCGATCACGGTCGACGGCAGCTCTGCCTCCTGGACCGCCTGTTCGGCGACCGCCTGCGCTCTGAGCAGGCGTGCGGGATGGTGTGCGCTCGCCCCGAGGCCGCAGAGCAGCACAAAGCGCGCGACGCCGGCGCGCTGCGCGGCCTGCAACAGCTGCCACGTGCCGGTCGCGGTCAACTCCTCGATCGATGCCAGGGGCTGGTCGCGGGTGGTGGTGGCGAAGTGCACGACCGTGTCGACGCCGCGCATCGCGTTGCGAAAGGAGCGCGGGTCGCCGAAGTCGCCGAGCGCGATCTGGACGCGCACGCGCCTCGGGCCGAGCCGCCGAGGATCGCGAACGAGACAGCGCACCGACTCACCGTCGGCCATGAGGCGGTGCAGTAGCGCCGAGCCCACCTGGCCGGTCGCCCCCGTCAGCAAGAGCATCACCCAAAGCTAGCTGAAGCGGCCTCGCTAGTATTCGTCGTCCCGTCCCATCAAGCTCTCAAACGACCGAGAAGGAAGCGAATGGCCTACGTAATCGCTGAGCCGTGCATCGGCACGAAGGACAATTCCTGCGTCGAGGTGTGCCCCGTGGATTGCATCCACCCGACCCCCGACGAGCCCGGCTACGATGCGGCTGAGATGCTCTACATCGATCCCGAGGAGTGCATCGACTGCGACGCTTGCGTCGAGGCGTGCCCGGTGGACGCCTGCTTCGCCGAGGACCAGCTCCCCGACGAGTGGCAGAAGTACGGGCAGATCAACGCGGACTACTTCGCAAGCGCGAAGTAGCGTCGCCGCTCACGCCATAGGTAACGACATTCCGGCGGGCTTGGGGCTCGGCGGTGGAGCCGGCGTGCCCGCCCCGCCCGCGCCCGCTGCGGCGAGCGGCAGTATCGGCAGCTCGATCGGGGCCATCGCGATCAGGCCGCGCGCGGCCTGGTGGATCGCCTGGGAGGCCGGGTCGTCGGGGTCCTCGATCGCGAGTGGGAGTCCGCTGTCGGAGTGTTCGCGCAGAGGCATCGTGAGCGGCACCTTGCCGAGCAGGGGCACGTCGAGCTCGTCGGCGAGCTCCTGGCCGCCGCCCTCGCCGAAGATCGCATAGCGCTCGCCGCCGGGCGTGGTGAAGCCCGACATGTTCTCGATCACGCCGCAGATCTCGAGGTTGACCTTGTGCGCCATCTCGGCGGAGCGGCGGGCCACCCTCTGGGCGGTGGGCTGAGGAGTCGTGACGATCACGAACTGCGCCGCAGGAAGCAGCTGTGCGAGCGTCATCGAGACGTCGCCCGTGCCGGGGGGCAGGTCGATCAGCAGGTAGTCGAGCGCGCCCCATTCGACGTCCTGGAGGAACTGGGTGAGCGCCTTGTGGAGCATCGGCCCGCGCCACACGACGGCGGAGTCCTCCTCGAGGAAGAAGCCGATCGACATGACCTTCACGCCGTGGGCCTGCAGCGGCACGATCTTGCGCTGCGGGGAGACCGGTGGGCGTGTGGCGCCGAGCCCGTACATGCGCGGGATCGAGTAGCCCCACACGTCGGCGTCGAGGATCCCGACCCGCTTGCCCTCGGCGGTCAGGGCGGCGCCCAGGTTGGCGGTCAGCGTGGACTTGCCGACTCCGCCCTTGCCCGAGCCTATGCAGATCACGTTTGTGACCTCGGCGAGCGATCCGGCGGGCAGGCTCGCGCGACCGAGCTTCTGCTGGAGCGCGGACTTCTCGGAGTCGCTGAGCACGTCGAAGTAGACGTTCACGTGCGTGACGCCCTCCAGGGCGGAGACCGCCTGCGCGACCGATGTCTGGAAGTGGCCGCGGATCGGGCAGCCGGCCGTCGTCAGCGAGACGGTCACGTCGACGACGCCGTTCTCGGAGATGTCGATGGAGCGGACCATCTCCAGCTCGACGATCGAGCGGCGCAGCTCGGGGTCGATCACCGCCTCGAGCGCTTTGAGGACTTCATCTCGGTTCATGCTTGACGCATTCTGACAAAGAAAGGTGTCCCGCCTCGGCTTTCGCGGATGTCGCCGTGATCCCGCCGACCGGCGACGGGGCGCAGCCGTCTCAAATAAAGTGCCGCCGGGACGGTAGGGGGCCGTCCCGGCGGCGAGGGAGGAGAGGGTCCTTCAACTGCCGGCGGGGTTATGTAAGGCCGGCAGACCTTCCCGCTCCCGGCCTCTCCGGTCCGGGGCGGGGGAAGCTTGTCGCTAGAGCAGGCTCGATATGCGCTCCTGGACGCGGTCGGCGAGCCCTTCGCCGTCTTGGCGGCGGCGGCGAAGCTCGCGCTCGAGGCGAGTGCGGTTGTGGCGCAGCTCCCGCTCCACGCGTACGCGCGTCTTGCGGACCTCGCGCTCGAGGCGTTTGCGGGCGGTCGTGCCGCGCCGTTCGAAGCGGCGCAGCTGCGCGCTCGCCTTCGAGGGGCTCGAATAGTGGTCGATCGCGTCGTTCACCCCGGTGAGCACTCGCTCGCGGGCGATCAGCGCCGCGCCGAGGGGCACCAGCACGATGCGCTCGGCTGCGCCGGCGCGCCTGGTCGGGGTCGAGGCGCTCGCGGCTCGCGAATTGGTGCCGGCGCCGGCGCGCTTTGCGGCCACGGGTCGCTTTGCCGTCGTTGTTGGGCTCTTCGTGCGGGTGCTTGGGGAAGCTGTCTTTGCTTCGGGCATCTGAAAGGCGTCTCCTCTTGCGGGGGCACACTTGTTCTGGGTTGGTGCTGAGCTTAGCACCGAACAAGTGTTCCTAACCCGTTATGTAGGAAGCGTTACACACGTTTCTCAAGATCGGGTGAACAGCCTGTAAAGATTGGCTATCGGTCCGGTAGTGCGCGTGTAAAGAGAACACCCGTTCGGCCGAGGCCGACGGTGCGATATATCCCCGATACCCCGATGCCCGCGCGGTAATCTCATACATCCGTCCGAATGCCCCGTCGAGGCTCTTATCCAGCGCTTGGGACCGCCTGGGTGCGGGTGAGCCATGAGGCGGGACGCTCCAGCTCGCTCGATGAGGGAAGCATCTCCGTGGAGCCCCAGACAACGTTCAGCGCACCGGGGCCGGCCTGGGCGACGACCTCGTCGCAGAAGCGCCGGCCGAGCTCGTATTGGCGAAGCTTCATCTCCATGCCGAGCATCCGCTCGAGGATCCGCCACGGCCAGGCGCGCTCGCGCCGCCGGCGCGTCATCGCGGCGCGAAGGCGGCCGAGCGTGGGGAGCACCTCGGCGCCGACGGCGTCCATCACGTGCTCGGCGTGGCCCTCGATCAGCGACATCGTGGCCTGCATCTCCTCGACGAGCGCCCAGCGGTCCTCGCCGAGGGTGAGGCGCAGCAGCTCTCCACCGCGCAGGCGCCCGACGAGCGTGCGCAGATCATCGGCGTCCGGCATGCGCAGCGACCGGCTCATCCCGACCTTCACGTCCAGTCCCTCGATCAGCTGGGAGAGCAGGCCGGCGAGATGCGGGCGCAGCCACTGCACGCCGCCGAACTGAACCGCGTGGGTGACCTCGTGGATCGTGACCCATGCGGTCAGCTGCTCGCGATCGACGTTCAGAGTGCGCGACGCCACGGCGAGGTTGGGCGCCACGAGCAACAGGCGCGGGTTGGGCCGCTCCTCGAGCAGCGCGATGTCGTACTGCCCGAGCACGCGCTGGGAGAGCATCCCGGTGACCGCGCCCACCTGCGCACCCAGCAAGGGCCCCGAGAGCGAGCGCATCGCGCCGGCCAATGGCCCCGAGCCTTCACCCACGCGCGCGGACAGCGGCTCGAGCAGCGGCCGCATCGTCGCGATGTTCGCCTCGATCCAGCGGGGGCGGTCGACGAGCTCGAGCTGGGGCAGCTGCTCGTTGAGCGCGAGACCGGTGTAGGCGCAGACGCGCGCGGCGAAGTCCTCGGCGAGCGGCTGGACATCCGTGGCGCGGGCGCCCAGGTAGGGGTTGCCGCCGGCGAGCAGCTCGCCGACGCGCTGAGCGAGTCTCCAGTTGATCGTGTCCACATTCAGAGCGTAGGCCGCTCGAGCGGGCAATCCGGGTTCCAGCCGTCCGCTGCCTGGCATGCTCGTGTGCGAAAGCGCTCGTATGCTTGATCTGTGAGCACCTTCCAGACCGCGTCAGCCGCGCTGCGGGACAGCGCCGGCGAGCCGCGCGAGGCGGGCGCTCTCCTGCAGCGGGCACGGGCGCGCGACGTGGTCGCCTGGCTGCGCCTGCTCCTCGATCCAGCCGATGCGCCCGCGGTCGTGCGGCTGCTTGGGCGGCCCCCGATCGAGCTGCGCCGGATCGACATAGCGCGCGTGGTAAAGCTCGCGCGCAGGCGCAGTCTCGACATGATCGCCGCGCTGGGCCCGGCGATCGAGTCGCCGAGCATGCCGCCCGAGTCGCGCGAGCGGATCGAGCGCTTCATGGCGCTGCACGCCGAGGCGAGCGCCGCGTTCGAGCAGTGGCGAAGCCGCCTGAGGCTCAACTTGAGCGAGCTCGTGGAAGAGCTGAGCAGGGCCGCGGACGCGGGGCTGCTGGAAGGCGAGACCGCAGGCGCAAGCGAGGCTGGCGCAGAGACGCTCGGCGCGACGCTCCGGGCCATGCGCGACGAGGTCCTCGGCGGCGCCGAGCGGATCGCGGGGCGCCTCGGCGAGCTGCGGCTCGACACCGACCTCGACATATCGCACGGCGTGGTGCGCTACCTGGAGCTGGTGAAGCTCGCCGCGCTGAAGGAGCGCCCGCCAAAGCAGAGCCTGGAGGAGGCGCTGAAGGACATCAACCAGCGACTGCTCGCCGCGTGCACCCCGATGCAGCGCGAGATCTTCGAGACCTCCACGCTGGATGAGACGTTGCTTGCCGCGGAGCGGGGCGAGCAGCCGGCGGGCGAAGACGCAGGAGCGCCCGCAGCCAGCGCTCCCACGGTCGCTAGCCTCGCCGGACGCGAGGAACCGTCGCTGAGGTCGTTCCTGCCCACTAAGGGGGAGGGGCTCGTGCTGTCAGCCTCGGACATCGACACGTATCGCGCCTGCCCGCTGCGCTACAAGCTAGGGCGCGTATTGAGGGTGCCGACCGAGCAGACGCTCTATCAGCGCTTTGGGATCGCGGTCCACCAGGTGCTCGAGCGCTACCACACGGCAGGCCACGAAACGCTCGTCGACATGATGGGGTTGCTGGAGGCGTGCTGGAGAAGGGGCGGCTTCGGGGACACGGACACCGAGCGCGAATTGCACGCGAAGGCGAGGGCGGCGCTCGGCCGCTACCACGAGCATCTCGCCGCGAACGAGGCAAAGCCGGTCTGGTTCGAGCGTTCGTTTGCATGCAGTCTCGGCCCCCACCACGTGCGCGGGCGCGTGGACCGCGTCGACGAGCTGCCCAGCGGCGGCCACGAGCTGATCGACTACAAGACCTCGCGCCCCAAGAGCGAGGAGCAGCTGCGGGGCGACGTGCAGCTCGCGCTGTACGCGCTCGCGGCGAGCTCCTCGTGGGAGGACGTGAGGCCCGAGCGCCTTTCCTACTACTACGTGCTCGACGACAAGAAGGTCCCCGTCCCCAGCGAGCGAATCGACCCCGACTGGATCACCGCCGTGGTCGCCGAGGTCGGCGCCGCGATCATGGCCGAGCGCTTCGACCCAACCCCCTCGCCGACGGTGTGCGCCATGTGCGACTACCGGATCGCGTGTCCGGCGGGTGACGCGTAGGGCCGGTCCGCAAGGGGGACACGCCATCCGAGACTTTTTCGCTGCGCTTTAGGCAACGTGATTAAGTTCTCGCACGGATGATCGGACCGATCTCGCAGGGAAGGGTCTTCGGGGGTGCGCGGGTGCGTGTGCCCGCGCTCGCCATGCTCGCGGTGGGCGCGATCGCGCTCGCCGGCTGCGGTGGTGGCGGCTCGTCATCGTCCGGCGGCTCGGGCTCGTTCGCCACCCCCGGCGCGCCCGGCTCGCACACGGTCGCAAGCGGCGAAGCGGTCGCCTACATCTCCGGCACGCCCGTCCTCAAGTCCAGCTATGAGCACTGGCTTGCGGTCGAGCAGGCCACGGGCAGCGCCTCCAATGCCTCGCATCGTGCGCTCGGATTCTTGCTCACCTCCAGCTGGGTGCTCGGCGAGGCGGCCGCGCGGCACGTCACCGTGGCCGAAGCGGAAGTCAAGAAGCGCCTTGAAACGCTCGAGCACCAGAGCTTCCCCAAGTCGAGGCAGCTGCAGGCCTATCTCTCGCATTCGCACGAGACCGGTGAAGACCTGCTCGCGCGCGTGCGCAACGAAATGCTGCTCCAGCGCATCGCAAGCGCAGTCGCCTCCCGTCACTCCTCCTCACAGCGCACGGCCGTGCTCACGAGCTTCCAAAAGAGCTTCCACGCGCACTGGAAGGCGCTCACGAGCTGCCAGCCCGCATATGTCATGGAAGACTGCAAGCAATACAAAGGCGCCTCTGAAAACCTGACGGCGTCCAAGTCCAGCGGCTCGGCTGAACAATCGCCGTCAGGCTCCTCGTCTTCGAGCGGCTCGTCGGGCGGCTCGACAAAGGGCTCCTCGTCAAGCTCGGCGTCTGGGGGCGCGAGCTCCAGCGGCCAGGTCTACACTGCCCCCGGCGCCTTCTCGATCTCGAGCTCAGCGTTCGAACGCAACGGCGCCATCCCCGCCGAATACACCTGTGCCGGCAAGGGAATCTCCCCGCCGCTCTCCTGGGAAAAAGTTCCCTCCGGCGCCGCCGAGCTCGTGCTGTTCGTGATCGACGACACCTCGACCAACTCGAGCGGCGGGATCCGCTGGATCGTCGGCGGGATCGACCCGAGCTCCAAGGGCGTCGCCGCCGGCCAGACTCCTCCTGGCGGGATCGTCGGCACCAACACCTCCGGCAAGGCCGCCTACAGCGCGATCTGCCCCGCCCATGGCAAGAGCGACACGATCGAGTTCGTCATGTACGCGCTCAAGAAAACCATCTCGCTCTCACCCGGCTTCCAGCCCGCCGTCGCAGAGCACGACTACGGCTCAGGCAAACTGATCCTCGGCCAGGCTGCCGTCACCTACGCGGTCGCCTCGCACTAGCTCTCGATCCCTCGCTGCCTCAAGAAGCGCTGGAATTCCCGCGCCAGCAGATCGCCTGAGGGCAGATCCTCGGCTCCCAGCTTGTCGTCCTCGCTCTCCTGCGCTCTGCGCTCCAAGCGCTCCACGAACGCCTGGATGTCCGGGTCGGACTGCACCGCCAGCTCCACCTGGTGCTCGTACTCTCCGGCGGCCTCCTCCAGCTCTGAGACGTCCACAGACACTCCCACCATCAGCTCCAGCTTGCGCAGCAGCGCCAGCGCCGCCTTCGGGCTCGACGCGGCCGCGACGTAGTGGGGAACGCTCGCCCACACGCTCGCCGAGGGCAGTCCCGCCTGCGCGCATGACGCGTGCAGCACGCCCACGATCCCGGTCGGCCCCTCATAGCCACTCGCTTTCAACCCGAGGCGCTGCATCATCTCGGGGTCCGATGCGAAACCGGTCATTGCCACCGGGTGCGAGTGCGGCACGTCCGCCAGCAGCCCTCCCAGCGTCACCACGAGCTGCACATCGAGCGCTTCGGCGAGGTCCACGATCAGCGCGCTGAACGAGCGCCAGCGCATCGACGGCTCGTTGCCCTGCACGATCACGAGGTCCCTCGGCGCTCGCGGGGCGCGCGCCTCGAGCATCTCCACCGACGGCCACGAGATCACCCGCGCGCTCGTCTCGTCGATCTGCACCTGCGGCCTGTTCGCCTGGAAGTCATAGAACTCCTCAGTGTCGATCTGGGCGAAGCGCTGCGCGTCGAGCGCCTGCGCGAGGAACGATGTCGCCGTCGAAGCGGCGTCGCCCGCGTCGTTCCAGCCCTGAAACGAGCACACCATCGCGGGGGCCCTCAGGCCGTCCGGGCGACGATCCCAGATGAGCGGCTGCATCCGATCCACCGTACATCATGGACGGACCATTTCCGGAGTGAGCCCAACAGCCGCCGAGTCTCACGACGAGACGACCATCGCCACGCTGCGTGCCGGTGAGAGCGTCGACGCCGTGTTGGCGTGCGCGCGCAAGGAGCGCCTTATGGCGCGCACCGGCGATCCCTACCTCGCGCTCGAGCTGCGCGACCGCACCGGCACGATCTCCGCTCGCGTCTTTCGCGACGCTGACGTCCACTCGGGCCGCTTCGAGCGCGGGGAGCTAGTGCGCGTGCGCGGGCGCGTCGAGCGCTACCGCGACGAGCTCCAGATCGCGATCGAGCGGATCGAGCGCGTCGATGCCGGGGATGCGCAGGCCTCCCACTTCCTACCCGTCTCCCGCCGCGACCTCGACGAGCTCGAGGGCTTCCTCGAGCACCTCGCACGCGAGATCTACGACCCGGCGCTCAAAGCGCTGCTGGAGCGGTTGCTCTCAGACGCCGCCCTGCGCGCCGAGCTGCGCCGCGCTCCCTGCTCGCCGCCGCCATCCACCCCGGGGCGCTCCGGCGCCCATCACGCGTTCCTCGGCGGCCTGCTCGAGCACACGGTCGCCGTCACGACGCTCGCCGTCGAGCTGTGCGCCGTGCACCCGCGTCTCGACCGCGATCTCTTGCTGTGTGCGGCGATCGTCCACGACATCGGCAAGACTCGCGAATACACCTACGGCGCGGAGATCGGCCGCACCGAGGAGGGCCGCCTGCTCGGGCACATCGAGCTCGGCCTTCGCATCGTCGCCGGGGCCGCTCCCGCCTCGCTCTCGGATGAGCGCCGGCTCGCGCTGGAGCACTGCATCCTCGCCCATCACGGCCTCGACGGCCTCCCACTCGGTCGCTTCGCCTCGCCCGAGGCGCTCGCGCTCTACCGCCTGAACGCGCTCGACGCCTCGCTCAAGAGCGCGTTTGAGCGGGGTCTTTAGCCTCTTCCGGCTGCGCCTGCTCCGAGTTGGTCGGCAGCGGGAGCGTCGGCTGCGCAGGCGTCTCACCGCTGATCGATTGCTTGAACTCGCGCATGCCGCTCCCGAGCGAGCGTCCGATCTCGGGCAGGCGCCTCGCG
This sequence comes from uncultured Solirubrobacterales bacterium, assembly GCA_963714635.1. GTDB lineage: Bacteria > Actinomycetota > Thermoleophilia > Solirubrobacterales > Solirubrobacteraceae > Palsa-744. The sequence goes on from CAVQPM010000005.1 coordinate 294,451, forward strand.
CCGAACACGAGCAGCAGGATCACGACGAGGAAGGCGATGTGAAGTGGATTGTCGAGTCCCATCCGCTACCAGTCTACGGCGAATCCTCCGAGGCCAAGCCATCTCCCCGGCAGGCCTCCTTCTCGGAGGGGTTGGGGGCTTCACCTTCTCCTCGAGGTTCGCGCAAAGTCGTGCGCACGAGCTGTGCCGCGACAACGAGGATCAGCAGGGCGAACGCCACCCGCAACGCCTCGCCGGACAGGGCATTCGCGACCGCGACTCCCGCGCCCGCGCCCGCCAGCGAGAGCGCGCCCATCACGATCGCGTCCCCGCGGCGCACGTTGCCGTAGCGGTCCTGGCGGATCGTCCCGACGATCGCCACCGGCACGATCGCGAGCAGCGAGGTCGCCTCGGCCTGGTGCTGGCCCAGCCCCAAAAACAGGACCAGGCCCGGCACGAACAGCACTCCGCCGCCGACTCCCAGCAGGCCGGCGATCACCCCGCCGGCGATCCCTATGGCGATCACGCCGATCATCGCATCGACTCTGCGGCGGTTTTGAGGGTATGGGCCCTCCTCGCAGGGGGTCCGCTCCGGTGCATCCCGGTCATCGCACGAGCAGATCGATCGCCGTGGCCACGAGCAGCCCCGCGAACAGCAGCGATATGACCCGCGTGTTCATGCGCTGTTGCAGCCACGTTCCGAACAAGACCCCGCCGACCGCCGGTATGCCGATCTCGATGCCGTCGAGCACGTGCACGTTGCCGTAGGCGCCCTGCACGATCGCCGCGAACGTCGCGATCACGATGATCGCGGCGAGCGACGTCGCGGTGGCCCTGCGGCTGTCATATCCGAGCCACAGCACGAGCAGCGGCACGATCACCGAGCCGCCCCCCACGCCGAACAGTCCGCTGAACAGGCCCGCGGCCGTACCGATCGCGGCGAGCCGCAGAGCGCGCCCGGCCGTCATCCCCGGCGCAGCGCTCATGAGAAGAGATCTGACCGGCGCGCCACGATGCGGGCATACTAGAGACAGTGTCCTCCGCCGCCACCCTAGTGGACGCGTTGGAGCCGCTGCGCTCCGACCCCGACCATGCTGCCGTGCTGCTCGACATCGACGGCACGCTTGCGCCGATCGTCCGCCACGCAGCCGACGCCCAGGTGCCCGAGGCGACGCGCACGCTTTTGATCGAGATCGCCAAGCGCTATCGGGTCGTCGGCTGCATCAGCGGGCGGCGTGCCGCCACGGCGCGCCAGATCGTCGCGATCGGCACGATCGCCTACGTCGGCAACCACGGCGGCGAGCTGCTGCGCCCGGGCGCCACGCGTCCCGAGATGGACCCCGACTTGACGGCCTGGTCGGAGCGCGTGCGCGAGTTCGCCGAACGCGTCTACACCCCCGAGCACCAGCGCTCGCGCGTACGCAGCGAGGACAAGGAGGCGATCGCCGCCTTCCACTGGCGCGGCGCCCCCGACGAGCACGCGGCCGCCGTGCTCGCGCACAGCATCGCCGAGCAGGCGCAGGCCGAGGGCTTCGCCGTCCACTGGGGGCGCAAGGTGCTCGAGGTGCGCCCGCCGATCGTGCTCGACAAGGGACTGGGCGTGAGCGCGCTTGTCTCGAGCGCGGGCTCGCACATCGAGTCGGCCGTCTACGTGGGCGACGACACGACCGACCTCGACGCCTTCCGCAGCCTGCGAGCGCTCGTCGATGCGGGCTCGCTGAAGCGCGCCGTGTGCGTCGCCGTCAGCTCGGAGGAGACTCCCCCCGAGCTGGCCGAGGAGGCCGACCTCGTCATCGACGGCCAGAGCGGCGTGCGCGGACTTCTAGGGGCCCTGCTGTAGGGACGATGTAGGGCGCGCGGTGCACTTCGTAGACTTCCTCAGGGCGACCGTCCTGCTCAGCGCCGCGGCGGCCACCGCGCTCGTGATCGTGACCGTGCTGTCCGCCGCTCCCGGCTCACACCCGCTCGTCGTGCCGATCTCGGCGGGATGGTGGCTCGTCGCAGCCGCGATCGGCCTGCGCCTCGGCCGCGGCTCGCGGATCAACCCCTCGATCGCGCGCCTGCTCGGGGAGGCCAAGGCGAGCACCGCCCTGCCCGAGCACCGACCCGGCGCGACGCTCTGGAACAGGCTGTGGCCGCTCTTGGTGTTCGCCATCGCCGCCGGCGGCATGGCGTTCATCGCGCCCCAGGTTCCCGGCATCGGCGCCGGCTTCGCGATCATCCTGGCGCTCTGGTGGCGCCGCCAGGATGCCGCCGTGGAGGCCATCGAGGAGCGCGACGGGGTTCGCTTCCACGTGCTGCGCACCTCCCCGCTGCGCTCGATCGCGCTCGCGCGCACACCCGGCTTCAAGGCGCTGCGCCCAGCCGGCGTCGGTCGGGCGGCAACGTGAGATGCTCGACGTCCTGATCGTCTCGCTCGGCTCGACCGGCGGGCTGCGCTCGGCCGATGAGGAGCTGCTCGCCTCGCTGCGCCGCGCGGGCGCGAGCGCGGGCATCGCCGTGGCCGCGCGCCAGCCCCAGACGCGCACCTTGATGGCGACCGACCTGCGCTGGGCGATGGCGGCGCGGCGGGCGGCGCAGGCCGCCCTCGAACGCGCCCATGCGCGCGCCCTGATCTATTCGACGACGACCGCGGCGCTGCTCTGGCCCCGGCCCGGGGCGATCCGCTTCGACGCTCCCGCCGCCGGCAACCGCCCGGGCCGCCACGGCCTCTGGCAGCGCCCCTTCGAGCATCGCCGGCTGCGCGCGGCGCCGCTGCTGCTCCCGCAGAGCGAGGGGGCGCTGCTCGAGGTCCCCGCGGGGGTGCGCCGCTCGCTCGGGCCGGAGGATGCGCTCGTGCTGCCCGTGCCGGTCGAGCCGTCCTCGAGCGCGGAGGGAGGGTCCGGGGGCTCGAGCGCTGGCCACGTGCACGACATCGCGGCGATCACCTACGCGGCGAACCCATCCAAGAAGGGGCTCGATCTACTGCTCGACGCCTGGCGTCAGGTGCGCCGCGAGGGCGAGGAGCTCGTCGTCGCGGGCGTGAGCGAAAGCGAGCTGCGCCGGCTCTCCTACGGCGTCGGGGCGCCGGGCGTGCGCGTGGTCGGGATGCTCGCGCCCGACGACTACCGCGCTCTGGTGCGCCGCGCGCGTGTGTACGTGTGCGCGGCGCGCCGCGAGGACTACGGCCTCGCCCAGCTCGAGGCGCTCGCCGACGGCTGCATGCTCGTCACGACGCCCTCGCCCGGCCCGTACGCGGCGTTGCCGCTCGCGCGCGAGCTGGACGAGCGCCTCGTCGACGAGGACCTCGGCGTCGCCCTGCGCGCCGCGCTCGACGATCCCCGGCCGCACTACTCGGAGCGCGCCGCTCGGGCGATCGCTCCCTTTCGCCGCGAAGCGGTCGATCGGCTCGTCGCCGAGGAGCTCTTGCTGCGGCTGCTGTCCTCCTGACCGCTCGAGGCGCTCCGCGTGCGGGTGCGCCTCGTCCGCCGATCGGCCTCGTCTCGATCTAGCGGTCGCGTCAGGCAGCGGCGCGCTCGCGCTTGCGCAGCTTCGCGAACTCGGGCCACGGCCGCGTGTTCGCGACGTCCCCGGCTGCGAGCCATGCCCTGCGCGCGCTCGCCACGCCCCAGCGCATCACACCCAGGCGCTCCACCCCGTGCGCGTCGGAGTCGATCACGATCCTCGCCCCCGCCAGCGCCGCCGCCCGAGCATGGATGTCGCTGAGGTCGCGCCTGTTCGGGTTGGCGTTGATCTCGAGCATCGTCCCGGTTCTCGCGGCAGCCTCGATCACGGCTTGCACGTCGAGCGCGTACGGCTCGCGCCGCTCGATCAGCCGACCGGTCGGGTGGCCGATCGCGTCCACGAGCGGGTGCTCGATCGCGGCGATCATCCGCTCGGTCATCGCCTGCTCGCTCATCCCGAAGGCGGTGTGCACGCTCGCGATCACCCAGTCGAGCTCGCCCAGCAGCCCATCCTCATAGTCGAGCGAGCCGTCCGGCAGGATGTTGACCTCGCTGCCCGCCAGCAGCTCGATGCCCTCGACGCGCTCCCGGACCTCCCCCACCCGCTCTATCTGGCGGCGCAGCTCGTCCGGTGAGACGTCGTCGCCGAAGCCGTGCGAGGCGGAGTGATCGGTGATCGCCAGGTACTCGTATCCCCGCTCGCGCGCCGCGAGCGCCATCTCCTCGATCGTATTGCGCCCATCCGAGGCGACCGTATGGCAGTGAAGGTCACCTTTGATGTCCTCGAGCTCGAGCAGCCTTGGCAGGCCCGCGCCGCCGGCGAGCCGCGCCGCCTCGAGCTCGCCGCGGTCCTCGCGCAGCTCCGACTCGATGTAGGCGAGGCCGACCAGCTCGTACACCTCCTGCTCGCTCGCGCAACTCGTCGTCCTGCCGGAGCGATCGTCGTCCACGCCGTACTCGGACACGTGCAGCCCGTCTCGCACCGCCGCCTCGCGCAGCGCGGCGTTGTGCCTGTTCGAGCCGGTGAAGTGCTGCAGCAGGTTGCCGAGCTGCGCCGGCTTCGCAATGCGCAGATCCACGCTCACGCCCGAGTGCGTCACGCCTTTGGCGCCCGCCTTGCCGGCCGAGCCTACGCTCGCGATCTGCGGCAGGCTCGCAAGGCTGGAGGCGAGCGTCACGGGCGCGCGCGTCACCGCGATCAGGTCGATGTCCTTGACGCTGTCGGCCATCCTGCGCGCCGAGCCCGCGACCCGCACCTCGCTGCCCGCGCCCGCCCGCTCGAGCAGGCCCTCGACGAGCGCGCCGCCCAGCTCGAGCGCGCTCGGCAAGAGTAGGCGCGGGGATCGGCGCTCCGCGACGCCGCTCTCGAGCGCCTCCAGCACGCTCGTCTCGAACTTGGCGCCGAAGCCGCGCACCGAGCGCAATCGCTGTGCGAGCGCCGCCTCGCGCAGCGCCTTTAGCGAGTCGATGCCGAGCTCTGCGTGAAGCGCGCGCGCGCGCTTGGGCCCGAGGCCGGGAAGCCGTGTGATCGCGATCAGTCCCGCCGGGATCTTCGCGCGCAGCTTCTCCGCCGCCGGAATCGTGCCCGTGTCGAGCAGGGCCACGATCTTCTCCTGCAGCGTCGCGCCGATCCCCGCCAGCTGTGTGGCGCGCCCTTCGCGGGCGAGCGCCGCGACCGACACGGGCGCCTCGCGCACCGCTCGCGCGCCGGCGCGATACGCGAGCACGCGGTAGTTGATCGCGCCGTCCAGCTCGTACAGGTCGCCCAGCTCTTCGAGCGCGTCGGCGATCGTCGAGTTGGGCAGATCGGGCACAGCTGAAGGGTATGCCGCAATTGACCGCTCGCGTGCGTGGGGTGCTCTAGGGTTCTCGCTCAATGTCACCCTCTTCCCCAGCCCGCGAGCGCTACGAGGCGCCCTGGCTCATCCTGCCGACGTACAACGAGGCGGAGAACATCGAGGCGATCGTGACCGCTGCGGGCGAGGTGCTCGGCGGCGTGACCGACGGCGCCTACGGCATCCTGATCGTCGACGACGGATCGCCCGACGGGACGGGCGACATAGCCGACCGCCTCTCCCGCGAGCGCGAGCAGGTGCAGGTGCTGCACCGCAGCGAGAAGAACGGGATCGGACCTGCTTATCTGGCCGGCTTTCGCTATGCGCTCGACCACGGCGCCGGCTATGCGATGGAGATGGACTCCGACTTCTCCCACGACCCCGCCGACCTGGCGCGTCTGCTCGAGGCGGTGCGCTCGGGCGCCGATCTCGCGCTCGGATCGCGCTACGTGCTGGGCGGGGGCGTGGTCGATTGGGGCCTGTTGCGGCGCTTCATCAGCGAGGGCGGCTCGACATACGCGCGCTGGGTGCTCGGCCTTGGGGTCCGTGACCTGACCGGCGGCTTCAAGTGCTTCAGGCGCGAGGTGCTCGAAGCGATCCACTTCGACAGCGTGCGCTCGCAGGGCTACGCCTTCCAGGTGGAGCTCACCTATCGCGCCGCGCGCGCCGGCTTTCGCATCGTCGAGGTGCCGATCGTCTTCCGCGATCGCGAGCTCGGCCAGAGCAAGATGTCCTGGCGGATCGCGGCCGAGGCGATGTGGCTGGTGCCCAAGCTGCGCTTCGGCCGCCAGCCTCCCCTGCCCGATCGCGCTCCAGTCGAGGTCCCGGCCGGGCGCTAGCGGCGCCGGGTGTGGCGGCTGCGCCGCCCGCTCGATCGGCTCTCAGGTAGAGCTGCCGGCCGGCCGATAGAGGGGAGATGGACGCCTCCTCCTACGCGCTCTACCACGGCGTGCGCCGTACGCGGACGACCCTGCGCGCCTGGCAGCGCCGGCCGCTGCCCGTGCTCGGCGGCTGGGTCGCCGGCTCGGCGCTCGCGTCCGTCGGCCTGCTCCTGGCGGTGCTCGTCATCTCCGAGATCTCGGGCGGCTACGTCCAGGTGCTCCAGCTGCGCGCCCCGTTCGCCGAGGGCGACATCGGCGACATCGCGAACGTGCTCGGCCACAACCTGCTCGTGCTCGCCCTGCACGCTATGGCGTGCGTCGCGGGCTTCATCGCCGGCAGCTCGCTGCCGCTGCAAGCACAGAGCAAGAGCGGCCTTTCGCGCTGGGTCCACGCGCACGGTGGGCGCATCGCGATCGCGTTCGTCGCCTGCGCCACGACCTTCTCGCTGTCGGCTCAGGCATACCTGCTCGGCCATACCCTGGCGGGCGTCGCGCACTTCCTCAAAGTGTCTCCGGCGCTGCTCTTGGTGGCCGTGCTCCCGCACGCCGTGCCCGAGCTGATCGCGCTGTTCCTGCCGCTGGCCGCCTGGATCATCGCCAGCCGGCGCGGCGAGTGGGATCAGCTGCTCGCCGCCACGCTCGTAACGGTCGCTATAGCGCTCCCGGTGCTGGTCGTCTCGGCGCTCGTCGAGGCATACGTATCCCCGCACCTGTTCACGGCGCTCACGGGCATCCACCCGCCGATCGTCGGCCACTGGGAGGGCTGGACGGTGTACATCCGCCGTTGAGCCGGTCCCTCAGCTTTACTTTGTATAGTGATGGAGACGGCAGTCACCCGATAGGAGATTCCCATGGCAGGCACCTTGAGCGAAGTCACCGACGCCAACTTCCAGGCTGAGGTCATCGAGTCCGACAAGCCCGTGCTCGTCGACTTCTGGGCGCCCTGGTGCGGTCCGTGCCGTGTCGTGGGCCCGGTGCTCGAGGAGATCGCCTCCGAGCGTGAGGATCTGCGCATCGTGAAGCTCAACGTCGACGAGAACCAGCAGACCGCCGCCGCCTTCCAGGTGCTTTCGATCCCGACGATGATCCTCTTCAAGGGCGGCCAGGCCGTCAAGACGGTCATCGGCGCCTACCCGAAGCGCAAGATCGAGGCGGAGCTGGAGCCGGCCCTGGCGTAGGCTTCATGGGGCCGACCCACCGTTGTTGAGTCGGGCTGCCTCGAGCTTGCCGTCGATGAACTCGTTGGCGGCTTGTGGGCCGAGGAATGGGGTGAGGGCGAGATAGGTTGCGTGTCCCGCGAGTCGGGGCATCAGCTCGGAGTTATTGTCGAGGGCTTGGTGGTAGCCGATCTCGAAGATCGTGGTGACTATCGCTTGTAGGGCGGTGTGGGGTGGGGGTTGGGTGGTGTGTTGGAAGCCCTCGTGCAGGAAGATCGTGAAGGCTGCGTGACTGTCTTCGACGCGTTGTATGGCGGGCGCGCCGACGGCGTGGGAGTCGACGAACGCGATGCGTGTGATGGCCGGGTAGCCGGCGCCGAACTGGCAGGAGGCGAGGATCCCTTCCCAGATGCGCTCGGGCCATGTCGTGGCGCTGAAGAACGCGCCGGCGGCGAGCGTCATCGCGTGGCGCAGGGCGAACTCGTGGACGGCGAGGAACGCCTGCTGCTTGTCTTGGAAGTGGTTGTAGAAGACGCGTCTATCGAGTTTTGCGGCGCTTGCGATGTCGGCTACGGTGGTCGCTGTGTAGCCCTTGCGGGACGCGACTGTCGCAGTGGCGTAGAGGATGCGGTCGCGCTGGTTGCGGGCCACCTCGGCGGCGGATATGCGTGGCCGTCCTCGTGGTAGTGGTCGGGGTGCTTCGCGGGGGAGGTCCGATACGTGAGGCTGAGGAGGCGGAGTGGGGCCCGGCTCGAGCGTGCGCCAGCGGTGCGCATCGGCGGGCGCCAGGTAGGTGTCTATCCAAGTCTCGACATCCTGTGCGAGCGCGCTCAGGTCAAGCTCGCCGCGGCGCAGCACCGGTGCGAGCAGCCAGTGCAGCCCGCCGATCAGAGCGCCTATCGGAAGGTCGGGCGTGGGCGTGGACGCGGGTGCCTTTGATCGCGCTCGCTCGATCATCGTCTTGATCTGGGCGATCGTGCGCTTGCGCTCCTCGAGTGCGCGCTGGCCTCCGGCGATGGCCTCCTCCATCAAAAAGCGCGCTGCGTCGGGGTCGGTTTCGGCGAATGCGATGATCGCCAGCGCCCCGGTCTGGACAGCTCGCGAAGGATCGGACCCGTCGAGCGCTCGCGCCACATGATCGACCAGCTGCTCTGAGGTCTCGCGCTGAATGGCCAGGAAACAGTCGTCCTTGTCGGTGAAGTAGTCGTAGAACGTGGGGCGTGAGACACCCGCGTGGACGATCGTTCGAGTGACGCTCGCGTCCGCGTAACCGTGTCGCAGCGAGGCGTTGAGCATCCCGGCGAGGAGACGTTCGCGCTGGGTGCTTTTGCGGTCATTTACGGACGTCATGGACACGTTGTTTACTTACGGATAGACGGTGAAGTCACTTAACTGGCCCGATATTCTATCAGTATTCCCACGATACTGTTTCTTGAGTCTATTGTGGGCCATGCGTCGATAGGGCTTGACACGCCACACGAAACCTGCTTAGTATCGCACCGATATTTATCGAGCGCGCCGGTCGTCGACTTGGACGTTGCGTCGACCGGCTACAGGGGGGTTTCATGCGATCTGGTGGTCGTTGGGCAACGTGTTCTCTGGTTGGATGTTTGGTGGGTCTCCTCGCCCTCGTCGCTCTCTCCGGGTGCGGTGGAAGGAGTAGTGCGCCCTCGTCCGCTGGCTTCGATCTCGGGTCGGGATCCAACAGCACTCTCAGCGCCCCGTTCACCGCGCTGCCTGAACAATCGCCAAACGAAGGTCGGGACGCTCGAGATACGCGGCGAGCCTCGCTCGATACTCCCGCGGTGCGCGCGGCATCGCGCACCAAGTTTGCTCACCTCGGGGTAGCGCAGGCCGTTCAGGTTGCGCGGGAAACTTTTTCCGGAGCGGTCGAACGTCCCTCAGGCGGGCCGCCCCAGCTACCTGCGGGTGGACGAGTCACTCGCTACATCTCATCTAATGCCGCCCAGCTTGCTTTACCAGGGGGAAAGCTCGCTGTAGTCGAATCAGCGCAACCTATGGCAGTCGAAACCTCGCCGGGACATCATGCGCCGGTTGATCTCAACCTTGCTGAGACGCATGGCGTCTTTGAGCCGACTAGGCCATTGGTAGGCGTCATGATCCCCACTCGGATCAGCACGGGCGTCCAGTTGCCGGAAACCGGGCTGACATTGACGCCAGTCGACGCTCATGGGACGCCACTCGGCGGTTCCCCTGGCGTGCTCACTGGCGCGAGTGTCTTGTATGCAAACACGCAAACCGACACTGACACGACCATCAAGCCCACGATAGCTGGGTTCGATGCCAGCACAATTTTGCGGTCGATAGACAGTCCCAGAGAGTTGTATTATCGTGTCGGACTACCGGAAGGCGTGAGCCTTGTACAGGCGCCTAATGGGAGTAGCGCATTAGAACTAGTTGAGGGAGGACGGACTATCGCCGTCATCGCTCCGCCCAGCGCCATTGACGCGGCAGGCGCGCCGGTGCAGGTGTCGATGAGTGCAAGCGGAGATGTCCTCTCTTTGTCCATCTCAATCCACGCCAATGACCATAAGTGGCCGATCAACGTAGATCCTGAACTGGCAACCGAGGCTGACAGTTCCTCTGGGGCCTACTCGAATTGGGTCTATCAAGCTAACAAAGAATCAAATTTCACACATACGGGTGCAAAAACATTTGAAACCACAGTGTCCGTGGGCACCGGCGAATATGCATCTGTGCAGTATCACACGCAGGGCGAATCGAAAATTTACGAGCTCCAAGAGGGTCGTATTTTCTCTTCTGTGGAAAAAGGCCGCGTAAGGCTACAACTTTTCAACGGCTCAGGCGGCGAAGAACAGTCCCTTTTGGTGGCAGAAAAAACCGGGGGCTCGACGCGTGAAAATTTACGGCTCTGCCCTACCACAAGTGACAAAACATGCTCGCCATCCGAAGGAAGTAATGGCAACACGGTCTGGTACAGGATGGAAGCTACTTCGCCAGCATCATATCTCTTTGGTCAGAACGACCCTTTCGTCTACATATCGCAGGAAAAAGGTCCAGAAGCTTCCGCCGACGAAACCGATACTACGGTCGACAGTGGGCGTACCAACGTACTTTACGGCTCCGGTCAGGGATGGCTGGGACCGTACTCGGGCGCAATTGAATTAGAGGCGCATGATCCGGGAATCGGGGTTAGCGCCGTAAAGGTAACCGTTGGCTCGTGGCAACACGAAACATCCTTTGGACCGGGCGAAAGCTCCGGAGTTGGAGGGGGTAATCACTGTTACGGCATACAGTGCAGTGAGAACTACTCGGAACCGTTCACCTACAACACTGAAATGCCGGACGGCGAAGATACCTTGGAATGGGACGCTTGGGATCTTGCTGGTTGTGTCTTCAACGGGTGTCATGGACTCCACGGCAAATACACGCATACACTGAGAGTAGACGCTAGTCGGCCGTCCAGCATTGAAGTGACGGGCTGGCCGGCCAACCGCGAACTCGCTGCCGATTCACACACGCTTACCGTCTCTGCCACCGACGGAACGACACCTACACCCAGCTCGGGTGTAGGTTCGCTGACCGTGTCGGTCGACGGTGGGACGCCGAGCTCAGTGTCGATCAAATCGTGCACTCCTGGACCTTGCACCGTAAACGGGAGCTGGACACTCAACGCCGAAGGTTTGACCGAGGGCGTACACAGACTGATTGTCGCAGCAACGGACAACGCAGGGAATGTCGCCGAAAAGGAATTCACGTTCGACGTACGTCATGGGAGCCCTGTTGCTGCCGGGCCCGGAACGGTCGATCCGACTACGGGCCAGTTCAAGCTCAGCTCCACAGACGTCTCGCTCGCCGGAGCCGGGGGGGTGTCTCGCACTTATGAGTCGCGCAACCTCACTGCCGGGGCTGAAGGGCCACTCGGCCCACAATGGGCTATCGGTTTTGGAGGCGGACAGGGCATCACGGTCTTGCCGAACGGCAGCGTCGTGCTCTCCAGCTCAACAGGTGGAACAACGACCTTTACGCTCAACGAAGAAGGCAAATTCGAATCACCGCTTGGAGACGGTAACCTGTCTATCGAATCCAAGGAAAAAGAAGCGGGCAAAGGCATCACCGAATATTTGCTCAAGGATGCACTCAGTGGGGCGAACACCACCTTTATCCAGCCCGAAGGGACACAAAACACAGGCCCGATTCCTTCCAACCAATTTGGCTCTGGTGTAGGAGTACAGCTCAAGGCACCCGAGAGCGAGGCTATCGATCCCAGCGGCAACGTCTGGGTCGCCGACTACGAAAACGGACGCGTCGAGAAGTTCTCGCGCGGAGGTCTGCTCATCGCGGCCTATGGCTCCCCGGGAAGTTACCGCAACGAGTTTAATGGTCCGTGGGGTATCGCAGTCAACCAGAGCACGGGAAATGTGTACGTAACGGATCAGGCGAACAACCGGATCGACGAGCTCAACTCATCGGGGGGGTTCGTCAGGTCGTTTGGCTGGGGGGTCAATGACGGTAAAGCGGAATTCGAGATCTGCACGGGCTTCTTCTGCCTACCCGGGATTGCCGGGTCAGGCAACGGTCAGGTGTATATAGAGGCAGGAATCGCAATCGATTCGAGCGGCAACGTTTGGGTCGTGGATTACGGCAATAGCCGGATCCAGGAGTTCAACGAAAAAGGCGAATATCTACAGAAGTTTGGCATCGCAGGCAACGGATTCAGCGTTGGTGGAGAAGCACAGTTCAAACAGCCAATGAACATAGCGTTCTCGGGCGGGAATTTGTACGTCACCGACTACGGCAACAACAGGGTACAAGAGGTTTCGACGAGCGGGAAAGACATTTTACAGTTTGGCAAAGAAGGTTCCGGTAACGGCGAATTCAAAGGTCCGCTCGGTATAGCTCTTGATGCAAAATCGGGCAACTTTTATGTGACTGACGACCTCAACAACCGCGTACAGGAGTTCAATGCTTCGGGAACCATGATCACCAAGTTCGGATCAGCCGGGTCTGGCGCCGGGCAACTCTCTAAACCACAAGGGGTGGCGGTCAACGCCTTTGGTGGCATCTACGTCAGTGACTGGAATAACCACAGGGTTCAGGAGTGGACGCGCCCGACATGGCTGCCAACGCTCACGGAAAGCACGCTGGCCGGCACGACAGCAGCCTACACATATGAACCCGTAGAATTGGAAGGCAAAACCGTCATCGAGCCGGGCGAGGCGCTTGCCCCGAAACCCGCCGGGGTGTCATGCGGCACGAAACCGTCCGAATTGAAACAGGGCTGTCGCGCACTTACGTTCAACTATGCGACGACGACTACGGCAACCGGCGTGAGTCCGGGTCAGTGGGGCGATTACAAGGGCCATCTCACCCGCGTGTATTTCCATGGGTGGGATCCCTCTTCAGGCAAAATGATAGAACCCGTCGTCGCGCAGTACGAATACGACAACAAAGGCCGTTTGCGCGCCGAGTGGGATCCGCGGATATCACCCGCACTGAAGACGCTTTACGGCTATGACGAAGAAGGTCATGTGGTCGCGGTAACGCCCCCTGGCCAGGAGCCGTGGATCCTGGCCTACGGGACACTCGCGAGTGACCCGACCCCCGGGAGACTGCTGTCGTTCATACGTCCAGCCGCGTCCACATCGGCCACCCTGAAAGAACAGGTGGCGATGTCTGCGCCGGTGAACTCGGTGGCTCCAACTTTGTCGACTGCGACTGCGGAAATTGGCGTTACGCTGAGCGCCGCCAGTGAAGGTACGTGGAGCAACAGTGCTCTGACATACAGTTATCAGTGGCTACGGTGTCAGCCTGGCTTGCTGGAATGCGCCCAGATTCCTGGGGCTGTCAATAAGTCATATACGCCCCAGGCGGCGGATGCCGGATATGTTCTGAGTGTGCAGGTCGCGGCCACAAATCCCGCAGGTAGGACTGTCGCGGGGAGCTCCGCGAGCAACGCAGTCCCGATGGCGACGCCGGCGTGGTCCAAAAACTTCGGTACGGCTGGGTCTGAAAGTGAAAAACTGAAAGCGCCAGACGGTGTGGCTGTAGATTCGGAAGGAAATGTTTGGATCGCCGACTATGGAGACAACAAGGTTAAGAAGTTCTCGTCCTCTGGTAGTTTCGTAGCGAGCTACGCGCCTGACTCGATGCTGGAACCGGTGGGCATCTATGTGAGTCAGGCAAACGGCAACGTCTACGTGACCAATCGTGGACGTAACCGGATCGACGAGCTGTCGCCCTCGGGCACATTGTTGAGAGCGTTCGGTAGCGAAGGCTCTGGCCCTGGTCAGGTACACGCTCCGGATCAGCTAGCAATCGACCCGAAAGGCAACGTATATGTAACGGACGTGGTCAACAACAGGATTGACGAGTTCTCCGCGTCTGGAGCATCTCTCGGAAGCTTCGGATCTGAAGGCAGCGGCAACGGCCAGCTCAAAGGCCCGACCGGAATTGCATTTTGCGCCGGAAACCTATATGTGGCAGACCAGCTCAATCACCGAGTGCAGGAGTTCTCTCTCGAAGGGAAATATATAGCTCAATTTGGCAGTGAAGGCGAAACAAACGGCAAGTTCATGGCCGCGTCGGAGGTCGCCTGCGAACCAGCCGGCAACGACCTTTACGTGACCGACAAAAGCACTGGCGCGGCCAGAGTCCAGGAGTTCAATGCCGCCGGTGCATTCCTGGACGTAATTAAAGGCAGTGGTGAAAACAAACTATCTCTGCCCACGGGAGTGGCCGTTGGCGCATCGGGAACGATTGACGTCGGTGATAACGGCAACAACCGGATAGAGAAGTGGACACCTACTTACTCCACAAATAATCCAGCGCCGGCTCCGCCCAGTCTTACATCAGGCTCGGTGTCAACCATCGAGTACAACGTCCCACTCTCGGGTAGTGGCTTGCCGACGATGACTGAAAGTGAAGTCGCGAAATGGGGTCAACAAACTGACGACCCGAAGCAAGCGGTGGCGATGTTCCCGCCGGACAAGCCGATGGGGTGGCCGGCAAGTGAATATGAACGGGCAACGATTAGCTACATGGATGAAAAAGGTCACACGGTAAACGTTTATACCCCGGCGGGTGGCATCTCGACGACCGAATACAACGAATTGAACGCTGTCGTACGTACCCTCAGCGCCGCTAACCGTGCGAGTGCCCTCAAAGAAGCTAACCCGGCCGAAGCCTCAGAAAAGGTTGATACGCAGAATAAATACGAAGGCGCGAAGCTAGTCGAAACGCTCGGCCCTGAACACAAAGTCAAGCTGGCTGTTGACAAAGCTGGTAAACACAATGAAGAAGTGATGGCGCGCGGCCACGTCAGGTATTTCTATGACGAAGGAGCCCCAGAAGGCAAAACATACGATCTAGTGACGAAGACCATCGATGGCGCTGAAACGGCGAGCAAAGAAGAATTTGACAAGCGTACGACCGTTACGTCGTACAGTGGCCAGAACAATCTGGGTTGGAGCTTGCGCAAGCCTACTTCGGTCACGACAGATCCGGAAGGGCTAAAACTGACGACGACCACCATGTACGACCCCGTCACCGGTGCAGTGACTGTTACCACTTCGCCTGGGGGTGTCAGGGAGCATGCGCCGATGGTGTTTTCCTCTGTGGTTGGTAGTGAAGGTTCTGGTAATGGTCAGTTCCATTTGCCTGTTGGTGAGGCGCTTGATTCTTTTGGTAATCAGTGGATCACGGATTACTATAAAAGTCGTGTTGAGGAGCTTTCGCCGTCGGGTGAATTCATTGCGGCGTATGGGACTTCTGGTACTGAAAACGGTCAGTTCAAAGAACCTGTTGGTATTGCTGTGAACTTGTCGAGCGGCAATATTTATGTTGTTGATCAGAAAAACAATCGTGTTGAGGAGTTCTCCTCGTCGTTCGCGTTCATCAGGGCTTGGGGTTCGCTAGGGTCGGAATCGGGTCAGTTCAACAGGCCTGGTGGTTTGACCATAGACTCGGCGGGCAACGTGTGGGTAACTGATGAGAAAAACAACCGTATCGAGAAGTTCTCACCGACAGGGACGTTCATAGCGGCCTACGGATCGTTGGGGTCCGGTAACGGTCAGCTCAACGATCCCGGGTTCCTCGTCTACGCTGACGGTGGTATCTACGTCACGGACTTCAACAACAATCGTGTCGAGGAGTTCTCCACCTCCGGGGAATACTTGACCCAGTTCGGTTCAAGTGGCACCGCAGGCGGACAGTTCAAAGAACCAAACGGGATAGCAGTCGGACCGTCCGGGAACCTCTACGTCGTTGACACCGGGAACGCCAGAGTCGAGGAGTTCACACCAACCGGGAGCTACCTCTTCTCGTTCGGAAGCAAAGGATCCGGCAACGGACAATTCTCCGAACCCGAAGGCATCGCCATCAACCAAGCCGGCAACATTTACGTAGTCGATGGCACCAACAACCGAATCCAAACATGGGTCTCAAGCATGCCACCGGTGTTTTCCTCTGTGGTTGGTAGTGAAGGTTCTGGTAATGGTCAGTTCCATTTGCCTGTTGGTGAGGCGCTTGATTCTTTTGGTAATCAGTGGATCACGGATTACTATAAAAGTCGTGTTGAGGAGCTTTCGCCGTCGGGTGAATTCATTGCGGCGTATGGGACTTCTGGTACTGAAAACGGTCAGTTCAAAGAACCTGTTGGTATTGCTGTGAACTTGTCGAGCGGCAATATTTATGTTGTTGATCAGAAAAACAATCGTGTTGAGGAGTTCTCCTCGTCGTTCGCGTTCATCAGGGCTTGGGGTTCGCTAGGGTCGGAATCGGGTCAGTTCAACAGGCCTGGTGGTTTGACCATAGACTCGGCGGGCAACGTGTGGGTAACTGATGAGAAAAACAACCGTATCGAGAAGTTCTCACCGACAGGGACGTTCATAGCGGCCTACGGATCGTTGGGGTCCGGTAACGGTCAGCTCAACGATCCCGGGTTCCTCGTCTACGCTGACGGTGGTATCTACGTCACGGACTTCAACAACAATCGTGTCGAGGAGTTCTCCACCTCCGGGGAATACTTGACCCAGTTCGGTTCAAGTGGCACCGCAGGCGGACAGTTCAAAGAACCAAACGGGATAGCAGTCGGACCGTCCGGGAACCTCTACGTCGTTGACACCGGGAACGCCAGAGTCGAGGAGTTCACACCAACCGGGAGCTACCTCTTCTCGTTCGGAAGCAAAGGATCCGGCAACGGACAATTCTCCGAACCCGAAGGCATCGCCATCAACCAAGCCGGCAACATTTACGTAGTCGATGGCACCAACAACCGAATCCAAACATGGAAATCCGTCGGAGCCAAAAAAGAAGGCACCTACACCAGTCAAACAATCTATTACTCCGCTGCCGCAAACGCATCCTACCCTGGATGTGGCGAACATCCAGAATGGGCTAACCTCCCGTGCAAGACGCTGCCAGGCGCGCAGCCTGAAACCGTGGCGGTACCAGGGCTACCGGTGAGCACCATGACGTACAACGTGTTGGATGAGATGGAAACGAAGACCGAAACCTTTGGATCAGGTGGGGAAGCGAAGACACGTACCACAACGCAAAAATACGACTCTGCTGGAAGGGGCAGCACAAGTGAAGAGACATCGACCGTGGGCACGTCACTCCCGACGGTCACAAACAAATATAGCAGCGAAACGGGTGCCCTGGAAGAACAGAGCACGACCACCGGGGGCACGACCAAGACGGTGACGAGTGTGTCCAACACGCTTGGCCAACTCACGAGCTATACCGATGCGGATGGGGTCACGTCAAAATATGTCTATGATCGGGATGGTCGCGTGACTGAAATGAACGATGGAAAGGGGTGGCAACTGTATGCGTTTAACGCAAAAACGGGCCTCCTTACATCCGTGCTGGATGTAAATGCGGGAATTTTCGAAGCGACGTACGACGTTGAAGGCAAGATGCTTACGTCGCATTACCCCGATGGCTTGAAAGCAAACTACGCGTACGATCAGGTTGGCACTGCGGTAGGCATCGAATACGTCAAGAGCGCCCACTGCGCGACCACGTGTCCGGAAGTATGGTTCAGTGACGCAGCCTCGCCGTCGATACACGGCGATACCCTCACACAGGCCAGTACGCTCTCCAGTGAGAGTTACAGCTACGACAACTCCGGACGCCTCACCGAAACGTTGGAAATGCCGGCCGGCAAAGGCTGCACCGCGCGGGTTTACGCCTATGACGAAGAATCCAACCGCACCAGTCTCACGACTCGTGAATCGGGGACTGAAACGTGTCCGGCCGAAGGCGGGACGGTCGAAAGCCACAATTATGATTCAGCGAACCGGCTGGTCGACGCCGGCGTCAAATACGACACGTTCGGCAACACCACTGAACTGCCAGCCGCAGACGCCGGCAAATACGCATTGACAACCGAATATTATGTCGACAACCAGGTCGCGAACCAGATACAGAACGGAAAGACCATCGAGTACAAATACGATCCAACGGGTCGTGCAAGGGAAACGGAAACAATCATCGGCGAAACGAAAACGGTTTCCATTTCTCACTACGGAGGCCAGGGCGAAGCGCTCACCTGGACTGACGAAGGCGGCGGAAAATGGACACGTAACGTTCCCGGTATTGACGGTGCTCTGGCAGCGATCCAATCCAGCAGCGGTACGACGGTGCTGCAGCTGCACGACCTGCAAGGCAACATAGTCGCTACGGCCGGTCTGAGCGAAACCGAAACAAAACTACTGTCGACCTTCAATAGCACAGAATATGGAGTTCCGATTGAAGGCAAAACGCCACCTAAATACGCGTGGTTTGGCGCTACCGGAGTTACGACGGAATTTGCTACAGGAATATCAACACAAGGCGGTCTCTCCTACGTGCCACAGATTGCCCGAGATCTGCAAACAGCGCAAGTTATGCCGCCCGGCGCATTTCCGAATGGTCACGGCACGGGCGAAGGATATAAACCTGAAATTCAAGGGTGGTCGACGGAAGTTGCGAACCGGGAGTCGGCCGAAACGATCGCCGAATATGCGGCTGAACAGAAGGCCGAAGAGTGCGAACTGAATCCGCTTTCGTGCGTAACCCCGCTTGGGGACCCGGAATGGGTCATTTATACGGATTGGAATGAATCAAATATACTTGCCGCAGGCTTGGAGGGCGCCGCTAATCTCGCTGACATCATAGAAGTTGTCGAGTTATTAAAGACCCCTATCCCTAAAGGGTTACTGGACTCGCTAAAGTTTATTGCCGATGGCGTAAACGCTGTTTACAAATGGTTCGATGTGCCTAAAGAAATCACAAAATGGGCTAAGGAATGGGCGCATAACCTTCAACGGTGCACGGGCGCTATAGTAAAGGGTGAACACAACGGGTCGACGAGACACCCTACGTGTCGTTCCGAAATTTTTTACGAAGTATACGGTGTGTTTGGAGGCGCATTTGCTGAGATACCGGAATGGAAAAACCCGGTAGATGTATCGTTCTGCAAATACGGTCAAAAATGGTGCTACCTAAAGGGCGGTTGATTTACCTTCGCCGATGCTACGGTGAGAGGCTGCGCTAATGAGCAAAATGAGGAGCACTCATAAGCTTGTCCGACGCAGAGAGGTTTCGACGCGGCGCTCGATCCATGCCTAGCTCGCGGTAATCCCCCCGGCTGCCGCGAGGTCGTGGCAGAACGAGAGCTTCAGGGCGAGGGGCCTCGTCACGCACGTACGCATTCCCGGGGCTCTGGTCCCTGGGAGGGTCGGATAGCCGTCGAGCACACCAGCTCGATCCCGTGCTTGACCTGCGGACCCACCTCGTGCGAATGCTCAGGTGTGCTCTGGTCGACGCAGGATGATCCCCAGGCGGAGGCCTTCAATCTTGGCGACGTCCCGACAGTCCACCTCGGCTTCAGCGGGCTCGTCGCTGAGAGTTAGGCTCACCGCAAGCGTCTCCCGAGTGAGATAGCCCTTATGTAAGCGGGCCGCCTCGAGTAGTGCGTGGTCACCGTCCAGGGCAAGCTCGATCCTGTCCTCGACGTCCAACCCCGCGGCCTTGCGCGCACTCTGCACGGCGTGGACGATCTCGCGGGCCCTGCCCTCCTGCAGCAGATCCTCGTCGATCGTCAGGTCCAGGGCCACAGCGTGCGCGCCTTCGCGCTCGACGCTGTAGCCCTCGGGAGCCTTCATCGTGAGGATCACGTCGTCCGCCGAAAGCGTGTGCTCGCGTGCGGCGACCGAAATGCCGATCCCATCGCCGTTGCGCACGGCGGCCGCCACCTTCGCAGGATCGAGCGCGGCGATCGCCTCGGCCGCAAGCGGCATCTCTTTGCCGAACAGCGGACCCAGCGTGCGGTAGTTCGCCTTAACCTCGTATTCGCCCAGCTCGTCTGCTGCCTCCACGAAGCGCACGCTGCGTACGTTGAGCTCCTCGCGAACCACCTCTGAGAGTCGTTCGATCGCCTCGCGCTCGCGGCCATCCGCGACGACGACCGCCTCGGCGAGCGGCTGGCGGATCTTGATCTTCGCCTGCGCCCTCGCGCCCAATCCCAGCCTGACCGTCTCGCGCGCTGTGGCCATTGCCTTCTCCAGCTCCTCATCGCGCGCAGGGAGGCTCTCGCCGGCCGGGAAGTCGCAGAGGTGGACGCTCGCGAGCGTTCCGTCGAGGTTGTCGTAGATCTCATCTGCGATGAACGGGCAGAGGGGGGCGAGCAGCTTGCTGACCGTAAGCAGGCACTCCCTGAGCGTCTGAAAAGCAGCCGGGTCGCCGTCCCAGAAGCGGCGTCTTGAGCGGCGCACGTACCAGTTGGACAGGTCGTCCACCAGCTCCGCGATTGCGCGCCCCGCGGTCGTCACGTCGTATGCGTCCAGGCGCTCTGCGACCCTCTGCGCCGTGCCAGCCGTCCGCGACAGCGCCCACGCATCGAGGGGCTCTGTCCCGGTCGTGGCCTCGCCTACGCTCCAGTCCGCCCCCCTCCCGGCCGCCAGGGCCTGCTCAGCCCCCGCCCCAACGGGCTCTCCTCGCAGCGCCGCTGCATTCGCGTTCGCGTAGAGCGCGTAGAAGAAGTACGTGCTCCACAGCTGCTTCAAAAACAGCCGCACCCCCTCGCCGATCGCGTCCTCGGAGAAGCGATACCCGTCCCATGGCTGCTTGGAGGTGAAGAAGTACCACCTGAACGCGTCCGCGCCGTAGGTGTCGAGCACCTGCCATGGCTCGACCGTGTTCCCCTTGGACTTGCTCATCTTCTGACCGTCGGCGTCGAGGATCAATCCGAGGCACACCACGTTGCGGTAGGGGGCCTCGTCGAACAGCAGCGTCGAGACGGCCAGCAGCGAGTAGAACCAGCCCCTTGTCTGGTCGAGCGCCTCGCAGATGAAGTCGGCGGGGAAGCGAGCGGCGTCACCGGTGAAGCGCGCCGCGTTCGCATCCTCGAGCTCCTGCGCGTCCGCGAACGGCACGTGATGCTGGGCGAACGGCATCGCCCCCGAGTCGAACCACACGTCGATCACCTCGCTCACGCGCCTTGCCGGCCTGCCGCACGAGGAGCCCGCCTCGCCTGTGTGTGGGCAGGGGAACTCGACATCGTCCACATATGGGCGATGGTGGTCATCGAGCGACCGTCCCGACAACTGCTCCAGCTCCGTGAACGAGCCGATCGTGTGCGTGTGGCCGGCCTCGCAGCGCCACACCGGCAACGGCGTTCCCCAGTAGCGCTCTCTCGAGATGGCCCAGTCCACGTTGTTCGCCAGCCAGTCGCCGAAGCGGCCGTGCTTGATGTGCGGCGGATGCCAGCTCACCGTCTCGTTCGCCGCCATCATCCGCTCGCGCAGCTTTGATGTGGCGATGTACCACGAGGGCTTGGCGTAGTAGATCAGCGGCGTCCCGCAGCGCCAGCAGTGGGGGTAGGAGTGCTCGTAGTCCTCGCGCTTGAGCAGCAACCCCTTGGCGTCGAGGTCTGAGATCAGCTCCTCGGCCAGCGCCGGGTCCTTGACGAATCGGCCCTCATAGGAGCACCCGTCGTGGCTGCGCACGTCCATTCCGTACGTGCCGTCCGGGGCGACCGGGTTGAAGAGGGTGCTCGGGTCGGTCGGATCGAACAGCCCCGCCGCCGTCGCCGACCTGAAGTCGTCCTCGCCGAACGCGGGGGCGATGTGCACGAGCCCCGTACCGTCCTCGGTTGTCACGAAATCGCCCGCGACGACGGGCGCGCCACCGGGCTCGCGTTCTCCCGCAGGGAAGATCGGCCCCTCATACAGCGCCCCGATCAGGTCCTTTCCAGGAAAGACATTGATGATCTCGGCATCGTTCCCGAGCACCCGCTCGAGGAGGTCCTCCGCCACGATGAACGTCTCGCCCGAGCGGCGTGCACGCGCGTAAGGAACGCGCGGGCCCACCGCCACGGCAACGTTGCCGGGCAGCGTCCACGGCGTCGTCGTCCAGATCAGCAGCGCATCCCCGGCCTTCACCGGGCCGTGATCGGCGACGATCGGCAGCTTCACGTACACCGAGGGGTCGACCACGTCCTGATAGCCGAGCGCCACCTCGTGCGAGGAGAGCGCGGTGCCGCAGCGCGGGCAATACGGCACGACCTTGTTGCCCTCATACAGAAGCCCCTTGCGGTCGATCTCCGCAAGCGCCCACCACACCGACTCGATGTAGCTCTCATCGAGCGTCCTATACGCGCCGTCCAGGTCCACCCAGAAGCCGATCCGCTCCGTCAGCCGGTCCCACTCCTCCAGGTACTCGAACACCGACTCCCTGCACTTCGCGTTGAACTTCTCGATCCCATAGCGCTCGATGTCGGCCTTCGACTTCAGGCCGAGCTGCTGCTCCACCCCGATCTCCACGGGCAACCCGTGGCAGTCCCAGCCGCCCTTGCGCTCCACGCGGTAGCCGCGCATCGTCTTGTAGCGCGGATATATGTCCTTGAATACGCGCGACAAAACGTGGTGGGAGCCGGGTCTGCCGTTCGCGGTCGGGGGTCCCTCATAGAAGACCCACGGCTCAGCCCCCTCGCGCCGGCGCAGCGACTCGCCGAACACGTCGCGCTCGCGCCAGCGCTCCAGCACCGCCTGCTCGAGCGCGGGCAGCTCCTGGCGCGGATCCACCTCGCGCGGGGGGATCAGGCTGTCTTTAGGGCGGTGGGCCATCGGGCGGCCCATTCTAGGTGCGGGCGTTCCTCAGGAAACGCGCGCCAGCCGGCCTGGCGGCGTCAGGGCTTCGCGCAGTGCCTGCGCGGCGCCCATGGCGTCCGGGCCGATCCGCGCGACCGTGCTCGCGCCGGTGTCGGGAACGGCGCCGCGGAAGTCCAGCACCTGAACATCGCCCGCGCTCTGCCTCGTCGCATAAATCAGCCGTCCGATCGCATCCAGCGAGGCGTTGCGCCCGCCCAGCACGACTGCGCTTGGGCTCAGCGCTCTGATCGCGCTGCCGATGCGTGTGCTCTCCAGCTCGATCGGCAGACACAGCACACGCCAGCCCGCGCGTCTGAGGAACAGCTCGAGCGCCTGCACATGCAGCGCGTCGATGTCGAATGGCCTGCTCGCATCAAAGATCAGCACGCCCTCCTCGCGCGTGGCCGGCGGTGCGACCCGCTGAGCGGCGGCCAGCCAGCCCGTCGCATAGCGCCATGCGAAGCAGTACTCCGGCGACGGCATCCCGCCGGGGTCGTCGGTCTGGGCGAGCGTGTCGTCGGATGAGCGCTCCGCAGAGGATGCGCCGGGGGCAAGCATCTCCACGGCTCCGAGCAGCACCGACTCGACGGAGCGCTCGACCGAGCGCACCGCCAGGCTCTCCTCCATCAGCCGGTCGGCCCTTTCGGCGCTGTAGGCGCTCAGAGCGAAGCGCAGACGCACCGGCGTCGAGGGCCCCTCGCCGCGCTCGCGTGCGAGCGAGATCGCGGAGGAGATGTCGTGCGTCTCGTTGAAGGCCTGCTTGAGCGTTTCGATCTCGATGAGGTCGAACTGCCGGTGCCCCCCTTCGGTACGTCGCGGCGTGGGGTAGCCGAAGCGGTGCTCCCAACTGCGCAGCGTATTGGGGCTCACCCCGAGCAGGGCGGCGGCGGCGTTGGTGCGGATCGCGCTCATGCACAGCATTGTTGAGGTTTGGAGGAACCCACCGCAATCCCCGCAAGCGGTTGTGCATACTGAAAAAACGCTTGCACGTGAAGGAATCCCATCGATGAGGCTGCGCCTCTACCACCACTCGGACGGCGCGCGCGTCGCCTACCGCGAGGTGGGATCCGGCCCGCCGCTCGCGCTGCTTCACTCCGCGCTGCTCTCCCACAAGGAGTGGGAGCCCGCCGTCGAGCGGCTCGCCGAACGCTACCGGCTGGTGCTCCCCGACCTGCCGCTGCACGGGGACTCCGAGGATCGCCCGCGCCACCCCTACACGATCGACTGGTTCGCCGAGGTGATCGGCGGCTTCGCCGCGGAGGTGCTCGGCCCGCATCCTCTGATCGGCGGGCACGACGCGGGCGCGGAGATCCTGATGCACGCCATCATCACCGGCCGCATCCAGCCGGGCAAGCTCGTGCTGATGGGAAATCGCCTGCACCGTCCCGTCGAGCACGCGCGCCTGCGGGGCGCCTGGCGGCTGGCCGCACTCGGCGGCTCGGTCCCGGGCCTCGACCGCCTGCTCAGCCATGCGACAAAGCTCGTGTTCACCCCCGCTATGGGGGAGCGCATGTCAGAGCGCGGGACGCCCGAGGCGGCAGACCTGCTGCGCCATGCCTTCGCCGACGTTCCCGGCAACCCGAACCTGGCGCGCTCGTGGGCGAGGTGTGCGCGGCGCTGGCCGCGCGGGCCCCAAACACAGCTGCTCGAGCTCTACCCCCGCCTTCGGATGCCCGTGCTGCTCCTGTGGGCCGACCGCGATCCCCTGCATCCGCTGGCGGGCGCCGAGGAGACGCTGCGTCTGCTCCCCAACGGGCAGCTGCGCGTGCTCGAGAGCACGGGCTTTCTGATGGCCTACGACGACCCGGTCGGGCTCGCACGGGAGCTTGTCGCGTTCTGCGGGTGACTCGGCTCGAGTGCCTCTGCAAGCACTGCGCAGCGCTCGCGACGCGTGGCGCAATAGATTACGGCTCCCCCTGACGCGTTCGCACAAGGAGATCCAAATGACCGACAAGCAGCTCTGGGGCGGGGAGACCGCCAAGGCGATCGACAACTTCCCCATCTCCGGAGAGACCGTTCCCGTGTCGGTGGTGCGCTGGCTCGCGCGCGTCAAGGGGGCCGCCGCGGCCGTGAACTGCGAGCTGGGGCTGCTCGACAAGCGCAGGGCTACGCGCATCGAGAAGGCGGCCGCCGAGATCGCCGCGGGCAGGCACGACGCGCAGTTCCCGATCGACGTCTTCCAGACGGGTTCGGGCACCTCGACGAACATGAACGCCAACGAGGTCATAGCGATGCTGGCCGGCGAGAAAGTGCACGCCAACGACCATGTCAACATGGGCCAGTCCTCCAACGACGTGTTCCCCTCCGCGGTGCACCTTGCCGCCCTCGACGTCGCGCAGAACGAGCTGCTGCCCGCGCTCAAGCAGCTCGAGCGCTCCTTCGCAAAGAAGGCCAAGAGCTTCGCCGGCGTCGTCAAGTCGGGGCGCACGCACCTGATGGACGCCGTGCCCGTCACGCTCGGCCAGGAGTTCGGCGGCTACGCGGCCCAGATCGCGCTCGCTCAGGAGCGGGTGCAGGCGGCTCTCGTGCACGTCGGCCAGATCCCGCTCGGCGGCACCGCCACCGGGACAGGACTGAACACGCACCCCAGGTTCGCCGAGAAGGTGCGCGCCCGGCTGAAGCGCGAATCGGGCCTGAAGCAGATCGCCGCGCCGCTCGACCCGTTCGAGGCGCAGGCCAACCGCGACGCGCTGGTCGAGCTCTCGGGGGCGCTGAAGGTGATTGCCGTGTCGCTCACCAAGATCGCCGGCGACCTTGCCCTTATGGGCTCGGGGCCGAGGGCCGGCATCGGCGAGATCTACCTGCCCGAGCTTCAGAAGGGCTCCTCGATCATGCCGGGCAAGGTCAACCCCGTGATCCCCGAGGTCGTGCTGCAGGTCTCAGCGCAGGTGATCGGCAACGACACCGCCGTCACAGTCGGTGGCCTTCAGGGCCAGTTCGAGCTGAACGTGCGCATCCCGTTGATCGCGCGCAACTTATTGCAGTCGCTGCATCTGCTCACAAGCGCCTCACGCGTGCTGGGCGAGAAGTGCGTCGACGGCATCAGGGCGAACAGGGCGGGCTGCGATGCCTCGGCCGGCGCGACACTCGCTGTGGCCACTGCGCTGAACAGCGCGATCGGCTACGACAAGGCGACCGCGATCGTCAAAAAGGCGACCGACTCGGGCCGCCCCTTGCGCGAGGTCGCACTGGAGGAGGGCGTCGATGCGAAGCTGTACGACGCGACGATCGACCTGAAGAAGATTGCTGCGGGGAATCAGGCCTGAAGCATCCCATCGAGAAGCGTCCGCGCGCCGGCCTTCGACAGCGGTTCGTTGAGGTTCCCGCACTTCGGCGACTGCACACACGAGGGGCAGCCCGATTTGCATGGGCACTCCGCTATCAGGCGGTGGGCGTCGCGGCACAGCTCCTCGAAGCGTTCATAGGCCTGGCGGGTGAGGCCGACGCCCCCCGGGTGGCCGTCGTAGATGAAGATCGTCGGACGGCCGGTCTGGGGATGAAGGTTCGTGGACAGGCCGCCTATGTCCCAGCGGTCGCACATGGCAAGCAGGGGGAGCACCGCGATCTGCGCATGCTCGGTCGCGTGCAGCGAGCCGAGCAGCACATCGAGTGGGATCGTCTTCGTGAGCGCCTCGGCGTCCAGCTCGAACCAGAGCGCCTGCGTGGAGAAGGTCGTTTCAGGAAGGTCAAGCGCCACGAGATCGACCTGCGCATGGTCGGAGAGGCGCCTGCGGTGGTAGGCGAGCACCGTCTCGGTGACCGACACCTCGCCGAAGGAGAGCGTCACGCCGAGCGTCTCGCGGCGGTCGAGCAGGCGCTCGATCGTGGTGTCGGTCTCGCGCTTGGGCTGGGTGTACCAGTCGCCGTCGAACGGCTCCACGAGCGCGCGGTGAGCGTCCAGGTCGAGCTCGCGCACCTCATAGGAGCGGCCGAGGTGCAGGTAGATCGCGCCCTGATGGACGGTCGAGAAAGCGCGCGCCGCCTCGGTCTGGCCGAGCAGCTCGCCGGTTGAGAGGTCGAGGATCGCGAAGCTGTCGGGCGAGGCCGAGCGAAGCGATACGCGCGCCGCGGGGTAATCGTCGGCCCGGCGCGGCACATAGACCTCCTGGCCGCCCGCCGCCGTCCGCCCGCGCAACAGCCCGGCGCTGACGAGCGCCTCTGCGTGCGCCTCCCACCTCGGGCCGAAGAACTCGCCGTCCTCGGGACCGAGCGGGCCCTCGTGCGCCGCGCACAGCAGGTGCGCCTGATGGATCTGAGGATTCTCGTGGTCGAGGATCGCGGCCTCGACGGGCCGCTCCAGGAACTCGTCGGGGTGGCGGCAGAAGAACTGGTCGAGCGCGTCCTCGCCGGCGACGTAGACGGCGAGGCCCTTGCCCCGCCGTCCGGCGCGCCCCCACATCTGGCGCAGCGCCGCGACCGTGCCCGGGAATGTCACGACGACCGCCGCGTCCAGCTCGCCGATGTCGATCCCCAGTTCGAGCGCGTCGGTCGTGATCACCGCGCGCAGCTCGCCGCGCACGAGCCGGGCCTCCAGCTCGCGGCGCTGCTGGGGCGTGTAGCCGGCGCGGTAGGGCGCGACGCGCTCGGCGAGGTCGGGGTCGGTGCGCTCCAACTCCTCGGTGAGAAGGCGCGCGAGCAGCTCGACCCCCTTGCGCGACTTCATGAAGCAGATCGCGCGCGCGCCGTCGCGCACCAGCCTCGACAGCAGCTCCGCCGCCTCGCCGAGCGGGGAGCGGCGTGTGCCGAGAGCCTCGTCGGTGAGCGGCGGGTTCCACATCGCGATCTGCCGGCGCGGCGTGGGCGCGCCGTCGCGGTCGATCAGCGTGACGTCGTCGAGGCCGGTCAGCCGCTGCGCGAGCTCGACCGGGTTGGCGATCGTCGCGGACGCGAGCAGCACGCGCGCGTCGCTGCCATACGCCGCGGCGATGCGCAGAAGGCGGCGCAGGACGTTCGCGACGTGCGAGCCGAACACGCCCCGGTAGACGTGGGCCTCGTCGACGACGATCACCTTCAGATGACTGAACAGCCGCTCCCAGCTCCCGTGGTGGGGCAGGATGCCGACGTGCAGCATGTCGGGGTTTGTGAGCACGACGTTCGCGGCGCGGCGGATCTGCGCGCGCGCGTCGCGCGGCGTGTCGCCGTCATAGATCGCGGGCCGCACCTGCTTTGTCAGACCCAGGGCGCTCAGCGCGCGAGCCTGGTCCTGAGCGAGCGCCTTGGTCGGGTAGAGATAGAGGGCGCGCGCGAACGCGTCGCGGCAGAGCGTGTCGAGTGTCGGCAGGTTGAAGCACAGCGACTTGCCCGAGGCCGTTCCGGTCGTGACGATCGTGGTTTTCTGCCACGCTGCCTCGATCGCCTCGGCCTGATGTGAGTAGAGCCGCTCGATCCCCACACGCTCGAGGCCCTCCAGCAGCTCGGGGTGCAGCTCCGGGGGGACATCGACGAGCTTCGCCCGCCCGGGCCCTTCGCGCGCCTCGCGCACGAGCCGCCCGTCCTCGCGCCCTGTGTCGAGCAGGGCGCTCCATGGCTCGATCGCCCGCTCTTGCACACCCTTCTTGGTTCCGGAGCGCGATGCCTTCGCGATCGTGCTCGATGGTCCGGGAGGAGCGGGTTTTCCCATGTATTGCGATAGTAGAGCTGATGATCAATCCCGCGGCCGAGCGCTGGGCGAGAGCGCGCACTTTCCACCATTCGCTGTATCCGGCGGAGCGGATCGCGCGCGAGCGCAAGCAGAGCGTCTCCGTTTGCCTGCCCGCGCGCGAGTGCGCGCCCACGGTCGGGGACATCGTCAGTGTGCTCGCCGGCCTGCGCGGCGCCGGCGCGATCGACGAGGTCGTCGTCGTCGACGCCGCGTCACGTGACGGGACCGCGCAGATCGCGCAGCGCGCGGGGGCGAGGGTCCTGCAGGAGTCCCGGCTGATGAGCGAGCTCGGACCGGCGCTCGGCAAGGGCGACGCCATGTGGCGCGCGCTGGGAGAGCTCTCGGGCGAGCTCGTCGTGTTCCTCGACGCGGACAGCAAGGACTTCTCCGAGCACTTCGCGACCGGCCTGCTCGGACCGCTCGTGTGCGAGCGAGACGTCTCGTTCGTCAAGGCGTTCTACAGGCGGCCGTTCGAGCAGGGCGGCATCTCGCTGCCCGAGGGCGGGGGGCGTGTGAACCACCTGATGGCCCGCCCCGCGCTGTCGGTCTTCTATCCGGAGCTGTCGGCCGTACGCCAGCCGCTCGCGGGCGAGATCGCCGCGCGGCGCGAGCTGCTCGAGAAGATCCCGTTCACGACCGGCTACGGCGTCGAGATAGCGATGCTGATCGACGCGTGGCGCGACGTCGGGCTCGACGGGATCGCCCAGGTCGACCTGGAGCTGCACCGCAACAGCCACCAGCCGCTGTCCGCGCTCACGAACATGTCAAAGACTGTGCTCGCGACGATTCTCGGCACCCTCGACGACGAAAGACGCCCGACAATCGTCTTTGAGCCTCCCCCGAGGCGCCCCCCGCTGGCGAGCGTGATGGCAGGATGAGCCTTCGCTGTGTGTACGTAGACCTCGACGGCACGCTGCTCGGCCGCGGAGCCTCGCTCGTGCACGACGCCGACGGCAACGTGTCGCTGGAGGGCGTGCGCGCGATCCAGGCTTGCCTGCGCGCCGACGTCGAGATCGTGTTGATGTCCGGCCGGCGCCGCGCGCAGGTCGCCGAGGACGCGCGCCTGTTCGGGCAGAACGCGTACATCTTCGAGGCGGGCGCGTGCGTCGTGCTGGGCGCCGGAACGTTCGCGGCTGCGACCGGCGATCACGCGTCTGCCCCCGCCGCGGCCGTTCCGGGCGGCGGCGAGGAGCACTGGCTGACCGGTGAGCTTCAGCCGGGCGAGCTGACGATCGCCCAGCAGATCGAGCGCTCAGGGGCGCCTGCGTTGCTGCTGGAGCGGTATGCCGGGCTGCTGGAGTACCACGAGCCGTGGCACCGCGACCGCGAAGTGTCGCACCTGTTCAGGGGACTGGTCGATTCGATCGAAGTGGACGCGCTGCTTGCCGAGCAAGGCCACGGGCACCTGCGGCTCGTCGACAACGGGGTCGTTCACAGACGCTCCGCGGCGCTGGCGGCACTGCCCCACGTACGCGGCTATCACCTTGTTCCGGCAGCGGTGTCGAAGGCGGCCGCCGTCGCATTTCACATGCGTGTCCGCGGCTATGCGCGCGGGGATACGATCGCCGTCGGCGACTCGCGCGAGGACCTGGCCTGCGCAGAGCACGTGGGCGCCTTCTGGCTGGTCGCCAATGCAATCGAGCGCGACCCGTCCATGCGCGAGGCGATCGCCGCCTATCGGAATGTGCGCGTCGCCGAGGCAGGCAACGGGGCGGGCGTGTACGAGGCCGTGGTGAGCGCGCTCGTCACTCGATGATCCCCTCCCGCCTCTCCTCCTCGTAGAGACGTTCGACGACGAACTGTTTCAGCAGCGTCTGGTATCCCGTTTTGCGGCGCTCGGCGAGTGCCCGCAGGCGCTTGATCGTGAATTCGTCGAATCGCACCGCGATCGGCGTGGTGCGGCCGGGTTGAGTTGTCTTGCTTGGCGCCATGTGTAGATACTATCGGCTCAGCGCCAGCCGGCGCCATAGTCGCAGCCAGAAACCCGGCTCGGGGCGACGCCAGCGGGCGGGCGGCGGGGTGGTTGTGCGCACGAGCGCGATCCAGTCATCGAGCGGCAGCTCACCCGCGATCAGCCTGCCAAGTGCGCTTGTCACGGGCGCGTCCACGCCCGCCCGCTCCAGTGCGCTCGCAAGCTGGGGAACCCACTCCAGTGACTCGACCGCTTGGCCGATTCGCCCCGGGATCTCCGCTGCCGGGACACCGGCGGCGAGCAGTTCGCCGGCGCGGCGGTTGCGACTCTCGCGAGCGAGGGCGGTCGCAACGAGATCGCCGACGCCAGCGAGGCCGATCATCGACTCTGGTCGGGCGCCCAACCCAACCGCATAGCGCCACACCTCGGCGAATATGTGTCCCGCCGCCGCGCCGGCTGCATTCGGGCCCTGCGCTTCGGTGGCGCCGGCGGCGAGCGCCGCGGCGTTCTTGGCTGCGCCCGCGAGCTCCACTCCGATCGGGTCGTTGGAGCGCTCGCACACCACGCCGGCACGCGTGAACACCCCAGCGAGCGCTCTTGTCAGCTCCTCGTCGCTGGACGCGGCGACAAGGCCTGCGCCTGAGCGGACCATCTCTTGAGCATGGGCGGGCCCGCCGACGCAAGCGATTCGCTGGGCGCCGAACAGCGTGGATAGGAGAGTGGTCGGCGGCTGGCCGTCGGGCGGGACAAGGCCCTTTGCAACCGAGACGACTGATGTGCGCCGTCCGAGTCCGGCGGCGCCCAGTGAGGAGATCGCCTCCCGCAGCCCACTGGATGGAACGGCGAGGAACACGTAGTCGGCGCGCGTGACTCCGGCCGAGGCAGGCTCGATGCGCAGCTGGGGCGGCAGCTCGACGCCCGGGAGGTACGCTCGGTTCTCGCGCTCGGCCTCGAGGGCCGCCGCCTGCTCGGCGGTGCGCGCCTGCAAGGTGGTCCGTAGACCGCCTCGTGCCAGGAGCACGGCGAGCGCCGTGCCGAACGATCCTGCGCCGATCACGATCGCGCGCTTGGCCACGGGGCTTTGCAGCGCACGTGTGCGCGGTACGCGTGCTGCGCTTGGGACGGGCTCCGCGGACATTTGACCGGCGAGCCTAGCGGTACACCGGTGGAGCGGCGTGCACGCGTAGGGCTGCGATCGGGTCTAAGCGGGTCCGGGCGCGGACTCCGGCTCGTAGAAGCGCGCGACCGTGAAGCCGATCAATGTGGGCACGTGGACGGCGAACACGACCAGCGAGAGCGTCAGCACGACGAGTGCGCCCCCTTTGAGGTGGTTGCGCAGGAACGCGTACTCGATCATCCCGGCGATGATCGTGTAGGCGAGCAGCGCCCACTTCGCCACGTCGAAGAAGCGGCGCCATGGAAAGTCGCTCACACGGGCGAGCAGCAGTAGGTTTGTGGCCAGCAGCAGCGCGGAGGCCGCCAGCAGCGCGATCGCCGGCGCCAGCGGCACCGGGTTGGGTATATGCGAGGCCAGATAGATGCCGCCCGCGACGATCAGCGCCAGCGAGGTCATGGCAAGTTGCGTGACGGGCGGGAGGCGGCGCTCGCTCATCCCGAGGCCAGCTTGGTCATTATCACGAGCGTCGCGACCTGCATCAGCCCGGTCGCGCCGGCGGTGTAGATGAAACGTTTCATCAGCTTCTCGATCACCTCAGGATTGGGCCGGTGCTTCTTCAGCTCCACGAGCACAGCGATGTTCGCCGGCTCGAGCAGCCCGAGCGCGATGATTGCCATGACGCCGACGACGATGTAGCTGGCCACCACCCAGCCGTGCAGGTCGAAGCTCGACTGCACAGTTCCCAGGTGCACGGCGAGCTGCCAGCCGGCTGCGAGCGTGACCGTCACGACCGTCGGCATGATCAGCACCATCTTCGGCATCAGCCGCTTGGTGAGCTCGACGCGTGCCGGTATCGACAGCTTCCCCATGATCGGTCCGAGCACGAAGCCGAGGAACAGGTCGATGATCGTCCAGGCCGCGCCGCCGACGACGTGCAGGAACGTGAGCGGCCACTCTTCGTTGACGGCGATCCCCGCGATCAAGAGGCCGAGCACGACCGCGACGATCGGCAGCCCGGCGCGCGGGACGATCTCGAAGTCGGCGCCCGCGGGCGGAGCGGCAGCGGGCGCCTGCCCGGTGGCGATCGTCGGCGCATCGACGGCGACATCGTGCATGGCTCGACACTAGCGCCCCTGTGGGCTGTGCGTCAACCTCCCAAATCTTCCGCAGCAAGTGACGTGCGGGTAATTACCGGGCTTGCTCGGCTTTCGGCCGTCGCGAGGTGACGCTCTGCGCCTCCTGGAGTTGCCCGGGACGCGAGGGGCTGCGCCGGACGCGAGCGGCTACACCAACTGCGCGAGCTTCCTCCCGGCAGCGGTCAATGCGCGCGGCGTGCGGGCTTGCAGGATCACCTGAAGATCGACGATACGAGCCTCGAAACGGTCGAGGGCGTTCTCGGCGGTGACCGCATATGCGGGGACGCCCGCCTGCCGCGCGCGCGTCGCGGCCTCGAACGCGATGGTGCCCGCGAGCGCGCGATCGTCGAGGCGGGCGTCTGCGATCACGACGGCCCGTGCAGCGCGCATGCGACGGTCGAAGTCGAGGGCATCGAGCTGCAGCGAGGCTTGGCCGCTCCTGCTGGAACGCCCTGTTCCAGTGCCTGGGCCGCTGCTCACGTCGTTCTCCCGCTCGACGGGGAAAAGGTCGCACTCAAGGCGCCCATTCTCTTCAAGGCCCCGGCCGATCGCGGCCGCGACGCGCTCTGCATCGAGTCGCTCTCCGAACGAGCCGGCGAGCACGAGCACTGTGTGTGAGATCACGGTCGGTCATCCTTTCAAGGTATGGCCGACGAGAAGGACCACGTCATCCTCGACGTCTGCGGCCACGAGCTGCGCGTCTCCAAACCGGACAAGCTCTACTTCCCCAAGCCCGGCCACTCCAAGCTCGACCTCGTCAACTACTACATCGAGTGCGAGACCGCCGTCGTGCGCCACCTGCGCGAGCGGCCCACGGTCATGAAGCGCTGGGTCGAGGGTGTTGAGGGCAAGCCGTTCTTCCAGAAGCGTGTCCCCTCCGGCGCACCCGACTGGCTGCAGACGGCGACCGTCACCTTCCCGAGTGGGCGCAGCGCGCGCGAGCTCGTGCCCAATGACGCGGCCCATCTCGTGTGGGGCGTCAACCTCGGCGTGATCGACTGGAACCCGTGGCCGGTGCGCCGCTCAGACCTCGACCGTCCCGACGAGCTGCGCATCGACCTCGACCCCGACGAGAGCCTGCCGTTCGCCCAGGTTCGCGACGTGACGCTCACCGTCCGGGAGGTGCTCGAAGAGCACAAGCTTCGCGGCTATCCGAAGACGTCCGGCTCGCGCGGGATGCACGTGTTCGTACGGATCGTGCCCGACTACCCCTTCGGTGAGGTGCGTCGCGCCGCGCTCGCGCTCGCCCGCGAGGTCGAGCGGCGCATGCCCGGCAAGGCGACGAGCCGCTGGTGGAAGGAGGAGCGCGAAGGGGTGTTCATCGACTACAACCAGAACGCCCGCGACCGCACGGTCGCCTCCGCGTACTCCGTGCGCGCGGTCCCCGACGCGCTCGTGTCATGTCCGCTGGAATGGGACGAGGTCTCCGATGTGGAGCCCGACCAACTGCGCCTCGACACGGTGCCCGCGCGTCTGCGCGAGCGGGGGGATCCCTCCGCTGACATCGACGAGCACCCAGGCTCGCTCGCTTCGCTCTTGGAGCTGGCGGCGCGCGACGAGCGCGAGGGTCTCGGCGACGCTCCCTGGCCGCCCCACTTCCGCAAGCAGGACGGCGAGCCGCGGCGGGTGCAGCCGAGCAGGGCCAAGGGCAGGCGCAGCTGATGTGCTCGAGCGGCCGACGGTGCGCGGACGAAGTCGCTCCGGCCTGGAGAAGGCGCGGTCGATCGGGATGACCCTGCCTCTGCAACCACCGATCGCGCCCGAGCTGGCGCTCTCGCGCAAGACGCTCCCCATGGGCGACGGGTACTCCTACGAGGTCAAGCTCGACGGCTTTCGCGCCGTCGCGTTCGTCGACGGCGAGGAGCTGTTCCTGCAGTCGCGCAACGGCCGCCCGCTCGCACGCTACTTCCCCGAGCTGCGCTTTCCCCCCGGCCGCTATGTGCTCGACGGGGAGATCGTCGTGCGCGGCGCCAACGGGCGTGAGGACTTCGACGCGCTGGGTCAGCGCATCCACCCGGCCGCCTCTCGAATCGAGCGTCTCGCGGCGGAGACCCCGGCCGTCTACATCGCCTTCGATCTGCTCGCCCGAGACGAGCGCTCATGGCTGGAGCGCCCGTTCGCCGAGCGCCGCGCGGCGCTCGAGATCCTGCTGGGCGAGGATGGATTCGACGAGGCCCCACTCGAGCTGGTCTCCTCGGTCGACACTCCCGAGGCGGCCGAGCGCTGGCTGCTCGAGGCGGAGGGCGTGATCGCCAAGGAGCGCTCGGCTCCCTATCTTCCGGGCCAGCGTCGCGGGATGGTCAAGATCAAGCGCACCCGCACGATCGACGCGATTGTCGTCGGCTGGCGGCCGGGCAAGGAGGAGCGCACCGTGGGAGCTCTGATCCTCGGCCTCTACGACGACGGGGAGCTGCGCGTCGTCGGTCACTGCTCCGGTCTCACCGCAAAGGACAAGCGCGCTCTCGTCGAGCGCCTGGCCCCGTTCCAGACGGGCGAGCGCGGCTCGGCCGATCCGAGTCGTTGGAGCGCGGGACGCGACTTGGAGTGGGTTGCGCTGCGCCCCGAGCTCGTCGTCGAGATCGACTTCGACCACGTCTCAGCCGGTCGCATCCGTCATGGCGCCAAGCTGCGGCGCTGGCGCGAGGACAAGCCCCCTCGCGAGTGCACGTTCGACCAGCTGTCGAGCTGACGCACGATAGGCTCAACCTGTGAGCACAGACAGCACAACGACGGCGACGGTCGCTGAGGAGGAGTACCTGCAGAGCCTCTTCTGGCTGCACGAGGCCGGCCTTCCGATGACAGGCGCCAACGTGGCGCGCGCGATGCAGCTGTCGGCTCCCACGGTCCACGAGATGATCGGTCGGTTGGAACGCGACGGCTACATCACGCGCGGACAGGACCGCGCGATCGCGTTCACCCCCACCGGCGAGTCCCATGCCGAGGGGATCGTGCGCAGGCACAGACTGATCGAGCGCTTCCTCACCGACGTGCTGGGCGTGCCGTGGGACGAGGTCCACGAGGAGGCCGAGCGGCTCGAGCACGCGATGTCACCCGTCCTTGAGGAGCGCATGCTCGCCGCGATCGGCGATGCCAAGACGTGTCCCCACGGCCACCCCATAGCCGCCGGCGCGCGCCTGCCGGGCGTGCCCCTGGCGGACGCACAGGTCGGCGCGTCGGTGCGCATCGTGCGCTTCGAGAACGAGGCCGAGGACCTGCTCCGCTACCTGAAGGCGTCGGGCATCGAGCCCGGGCTCAAGGGCACGCTCGTCGCGCGCGACGCCAATGAGGTCATCGTCGAGACGGCGGACGGTATGCGCTGCGTCCTCACGCCGAGCGTCGCCGAGACGGTGTCGGTGATCGCCAACCCCTCGCCGCCACAGCGCACCGCCCTGCCCGAGCAGCTGGTCCTCGGAAAACGTTACGGCAGATAGTCAGAGGCTTCTATAGGCGTCGGCAAGGCGCTTTATGCCCTCGCCGATCTGCTCCACCGTCACGCCCGAGTAGGCGAGGCGCATCGTGTTCTCGCCTCCCTCCATCAAGAAGTCTGTTCCCTTCACGAATGCGACCCCGCGCTCGGCGGCGGCGTCGAACAGGGCGTTCACATCGGTGCCCTCGGGCAGCGTCACCCACATGAAGTAGCCGCCCTCAGGGGTCACGAACTCCGCGTCTGCAAGCTCCCTGCGCAGCGCGCTCGCGAGCGTCTGCACACGCGCGGCGAGCGCCGCCTTGACGGTCTCGATCGAGCGCTCGATCGCGCCCGAGGCGCAGAACTCGTGCACGATCGCCTGGGAGACCATGCTCGGCGAGATGTATGTGTTCGTCGCGATCCTCGCGATCTTCGAGATCAGATCGGCAGGCCCGACCAGATAGCCGACCCTGATGCCGGGGCATACGGTCTTCGAGAACGACGAGGCGTAAACCACGCGCTCGGGATCCATCGAGAGCATCGTGGGAAGCGTCTCGCCGCTGAAGCGCAGATCCACGTATGGGTCGTCCTCGAAGATCGTGAAGTCGTGCTCGCGCGCGAGCTCAATCAGCGCCTCGCGCCTCGCGAGCGAGAGGGTGTATCCGGCCGGGTTCTGGAAGTTCGGGATTATGTGCGCGAGTCTTGGCTTTACGCCCTCGTTCAGGAGCGTTGCGAGCTCATCGGTGTCGATTCCGTCGGGTTGCAGCTGCACAGGGCGCACTCTCGCGCCGCGCTCGCGCAGGGACAGCAGCGTGCGGTCATATGTAGGGCGCTCCACGACCACCTCATCGCCCGCTCGGACGAGATGCTCGAACAGGAACGCGTCCGCCTGCATGGAGCCGTTCGTCACGATCACCCGCTCCGGCTCGACGCCGTGCTTATCGGCGATCCATGCCCGCAGGCGCGGATACCCGATCGAGGTCCCATAGGCGGTCGCTCCGCCGGGGTCGCTCTCGAAGGCGCGCAGGGCAGCCTCCTTGAGGCCTTGCACGTCGATGATGTCAAGCGAGGGGGCCCCGCGCGCAAAGGAGATGGTCGATGTCGGCATCGCTGCGGAAGCCTAGAGGAGGACGGCTCTCAGGAGTCGTTCGCCGGAGGCTGCAGCGAAAGCAGCCTGCTGTACTCGTCGATCAGGCTCTGCAGCGTGTGCTGCATAGTCTCCTTGAAGCGCACGAGCTCGGCGATGTCGATCGCTTCATGCCTGTCCTTTGTCGCCGGGATCTCGCCGTACACGGTTTCGCGCGCCTCCATGCTGAAGCGCTGCTCGATCGCCTCGCCAGGATCAAACGCCGGCCGGATCTCGATCGAAGCCTCGGGCGCGAAGGCGCGGTGTGACTCGATCGCCTCGTCCACCAGCCGCCCCGGCGGCGCGCCGATCGGCGGCGGAGGCGGAGTGCCGGCCGGGCCCGTCCGCGGTCCGCCCAGCGGCGGCGGACTGCCGGGCAGTGGGGTTGGGGGACCGCTGAGCGCAGGCGCGAGCGGCTCGCCTGCCTCTGCCTGGCGCTGCCCGATCGAGGTCAGCTCGCGCTCGAGCTCTCGCAGCTTGAGCTCCAGCTCCCCCAGGGTCCTTGCGACCTCCTCGTCCACAGGACTTAGCGTAGCGAGATAGGCCCCAAGGTGGGCTGCCTCCGAGTGCTCCCGGCAGTTGGGGGATCGAGAGATCTTTCGGGGGTGACGGCCCGGCCGATCAGCGGCCGCGTCGATCAGCGATCGGCGGCGACTGCGCCAAGGATCTCGACCGCGATCTCCGCCACTTCGGTCGGAGTGCGGCCCACGCGCACTCCCTTGGCTTCGAGCGCCTGCGCCTTGGCCGCCGCTGTGCCGGCCGAGCCGGACACGATCGCGCCCGCGTGGCCCATCTGCTTGCCGGCCGGTGCGGTGAATCCGGCGATATAGGCGACGACCGGCTTGCTTACGGAGTCTGAGATGTACTCGGCCGCCTCCTCCTCGGCCGAACCGCCGATCTCGCCGGAAAGCACGATCAGCTCGGTCTGCTCATCGGCCTCGAACAGCTCGAGGATGTCAACGAACGACGAGCCGGGCACAGGGTCGCCGCCGATCCCGACGATCGTCGAGC
The DNA here is from genome assembly GCA_963714635.1 of uncultured Solirubrobacterales bacterium. GTDB lineage: Bacteria > Actinomycetota > Thermoleophilia > Solirubrobacterales > Solirubrobacteraceae > Palsa-744. The sequence continues at coordinate 332,214 of CAVQPM010000005.1, forward strand.
AGCCGAAGCCCGCCTGGGCGATCTCATTGCCGATCTGATAGGTGAGCGTCCCCGAGCGCGACACCACGCCGACGTTGCCCTCTTTGAAGAACGAGGCGGGAATGATGCCCACGTTCGCCTTCCCCGGCGAAAGGATCCCAGGGCAGTTCGGACCGACCAGGCGTGTGTTCGGGTGATCGCGCTTCAGTGTGTTGTACACGCGCAGCTCGTCATGGGCCGGGATCCCCTCGGTGATCGCGATCACCAGCTCCACGCCCGCCGCCGCCGCTTCGAGGATCGAGTCGGCGGCGAAGCGCGGCGGCACGAAGATCATCGCCGTGTTCGGCTGGGCTTCGGCCGTGGCCTGCTCCCAGCTGTCGAACACCGGGATGCCCTCGACGTCCTGGCCGCCCTTGCCGGGGGTGACTCCGCCGACCACGTTCGTGCCGTAGCGGTGGTTGTTGAGTGTGTGGAAGGAGCCCTCTTTGCCGGTCATCCCGGCCACGCACAAGCGGGTCGTCTCATCGACCAGAACGCTCATGCGGCTGCTCCCGCGCCGGCTTGCGCGCCGGCTGCAAGTGCGACAACCTTCTCGGCCGCCTCGTTCATCGTGGCCGCGGCGTGCACGTTGGGCAGTGAGGCTTCCTGAAGAAGCTCGCGGCCCTGAGTGTCGTTGGTGCCGTCCAGGCGGACGACGAACGGGACGCTCGGTTTGATCTCCTCGAACGCCGCGATCAGGCCCTTGGCGACCTCGTCGCAGCGGGTAATCCCACCGAAGATGTTGAACAGCACCGCTTTGACCGCGTCGTTGGCAAGGATCAGCTCGACCGCCTGCTTGATCTTCGCGGCATCGGAGCCACCGCCGGCGTCGAGGAAGTTGGCGGGACTGCCGCCCGCCTGGGCGACGACGTCGAGCGTGGACATCACCAGGCCGGCGCCGTTGCCGAGGATGCCGATGTCCCCATCGAGCTTCACGTACTGGACGCCCTCTTCCTTGGCCCTGCGCTCGATCGGGTCTTCGTTCTCGCCGTCTGAGAGTACCTGGTTCTCGGGGTGCCTGTAGAGCGCGTTCCCGTCGAGCGACACCTTCGCGTCGAGCGCCTTCACTTCGCGCTGCGGGGTGACGATCAGCGGGTTGATCTCGGCCAGCGTCGCGTCCTCGGCCAGCCACACCTCGTACAGGGCAACGAGCGCGTCGGCAACGCCCTCGATCACATCGGCGTCGGCGCCGCCCTCGGTCGCGATCTCGACGGCCTCCTCGCGCGAGAGGCCGGTCAGGGCGTCGACGTGATGGCGGACGAGCTTGTCGGGGTGGGTCTCGGCGACCTGCTCGATCTCGACGCCGCCCTCGACGCTGAATATCACCATCGGCTGCTTTGCCTGCCGATCGAGCAGCACGGAGGCGTAGTACTCGCTCGCGATATCGCTCGCGTGCTCGATCCACAGCGTCCTGACGGTGTGGCCGCGAATGTCCATCCCCAGAATGTTGCCCGCGTGCTCGCGCGCCTCTTCCTCATTCGCCGCGAGCTTCACCCCGCCGGCCTTGCCGCGCCCGCCGATCAGCACCTGCGCCTTGACGACGACCGGATAGCCGACCTCATTCGCCGCGGCGACCGCGTCATCGACGGTTGTGACGGCCTTGCCGCCCGACACCGCCAGGCCGTGCCGGGCGAACAGCTGCTTGCCTTGGTACTCGAGCAGATCCATGCGCGGCTGCGCACTCTACCGAAGAGGGCGCAACGCGCGGGGGCCCGTCGGCGAGGCATAATGCGCGCCCGATGGCGATCCCCAAGAACATCACATTCGTCACATTCGACGTCTATGGAACCTTGATCGACTGGGAGACCGGCATCTACGAGGCATTCGCCGCGGAGGCCGCCCGCGACGACTTCGAGATCGACCGCAACGTCCTGATCCCGCTCTTTCACGAGATCTCCCAGGAGATCGAGGCCGGCTCGTATGAGCTCTACGCCGAGGTCCTGCGCCGCACCGCCCTGGAGATCGCCAAGCGGCTCGAGTGGCCGCTCGAGCCGTCCCGTTCGGGCTTCCTTCCCGACTCCGTGCAGCGCTGGAAGCCGTTCAAGGAAACGCCCGCGCAGCTTCAAAAGCTCGCCAAGAAGCACAAGCTCGGGCTGATCTCAAACGTCGACGACAAGCTGCTCGGCCAGACGCGCCGGCACATTCCGATGGACTTCGAGCTCGTCGTCACGGCCCAGCAGGTCCGCTCATACAAGCCGGAACCCGCCCATTTCGTCGAGTGCGCCCGCCGTCTGGGCTCCAAGAAGGGCTGGGTCCACGTCGCCGCCAGCCATCACTCCGACGTGACCCCCTGCGTGAAGCAGCGTATCCCCGTGATCTGGGTGAACCGCAACAAGCAGACGCTCGAGTCCTCTCAGCGCAAGCCGACCGCGGAAGTTCCGAATCTGCGCGAGGCCGCCAAGCTGCTCGGGGTCTCCTAGCGCCCGGGCGCTCTCCGCGCCGGCTCCTCAGTATCCGTGCGCGTTGTCTCCCTCCACCCCGACGTGCTCGTAGCCACGAGCGCGATCTGGCAGACCAACTGCACGATCGTGCGCTCCGGCGAGGAGGCATTCCTGATCGACTCGCCGGTGTTGCCCGAAGAGCTGGAGATGCTTCCTTCTCTCTTGCGCCAGGCTGAATTCCCGGATTTGAGCGGCCTACTCGCAACGCACGCCGACTGGGATCACCTGCTCGGGCGGCTTGCCTTTCCCGATGCCGCGCTGGGCTGCGCCGCGAGCACGGTCGAGCGCATGACTCGCTCGCCCGGTGAGGCCCAGCGTGAGCTGCGCGCGTTCGACCAGCAGTTCCACATCGAACGCGCTCATCCGCTCATGCTCGGGCAGATCCAAGCACTGGCCGTGCCGGGGCGCTGCGAGATCGGCACACAGGAGCTCGAGCTGCATCAAACCGAGGGCCACACAGAGGACGGCATGGCGGTCTCTGCTCCTTGGGCGCGGGTGCTGGTCGCCGGCGACTATCTCTCCACGGTCGAGCCGCCCCAGATCGGTGAGAGCAGCTCGATAGCGGCCTACATCCAGACGCTCGAGCGGTTGCGCCCGCTGGTGTCCGAGGCTGAGCATGTCGTTCCCGGACACGGCCCGGTGCTGAACGCCGAGCGGGCGCTCGAGGTTCTCGCTAGGGATCTGGCGTCGCTCAGTCAGCAGACTTGATAGTGGCGATCGGGGCGCCGGCTGCGATCGGGGCGCCCTCCTCGATCGGCAGCTCGATGATCGTGCCCGCCTTGTGAGCGGTGATCTCGTTCTCCATCTTCATCGCCTCGATGATGCACAACAGCTGACCCTCGGTGACCGTGTCGCCCTGTTTGACGAGCACCTTCCACATGTTGCCCTGCAGCGGGGACTCAAGCGTGTCGGGACCGCCGGCGCTCGATGACTTTCGCTCCGTGCGCTTGGGCCGTGGCGCCGACACGGAGGCGCCGTTCATGGTGGCCGCGCCGCCCATGCCGGCCGGCGGAGGGCCGACGACGCGCACGTCGAAGCGCCTGCCGGACACCTCGACGGTGTAGGTCTGCTCGACCTTCTCCTGCTCATCCTCGCCCGCGTCCTTCGGCGGGGGCTTCTCGAACGCGAGCGTCTTCAGCCAGGTCTTGTCCTCGAGCAGATCCCTGCAGGTCTCGCCTTTGGCCCACTGATCGGTGGCGAGCAGCGCCTTGTGGAAGGGGATCAGGGTCTTGAGTCCCTCGATCTCGTATTCCTCGAGAGCTCTGATCATGCGCTTCGTGGCCTGCGCGCGGTCTGAGTCCCACACGATCAGCTTGGCGACCATCGGGTCGTACATGGGCGACACTTCTCCGCCGGCTCCAACGCCGGAGTCGACCCGCACGCCCGGGCCTTTCGGCTCGGAGTAGGCGCCGATCTTGCCGGGCGCCGGCGCGAAGTTCTTGGAGGCGTCCTCGGCGTTGATCCGGCACTCGATCGCGTGCCCGCGCAGCACGACATCCTCCTGTGTGTAGCTCAGCTGCTCGCCCGCCGCTGCGCGGATTCCCTCCTTGACGATGTCGATGCCGGTCGTCATCTCGGTCACGCAGTGCTCCACCTGCACGCGCGTGTTCATCTCGAGGAAGAAGTACTCGGCGGGCGCGTCTTCGTGGGAAGCGAGCAAACCCTCGATCGTGCCCGCGCCGACGTAGTTGACGGCTCGTGCCGCCTCGACTCCGATCTGGCCGATCTTGGCGCGCAGCTGCTCGTCGACCACCCATTCGGGGGCGGGTGACTCCTCGATCACCTTCTGGTGGCGGCGCTGGATCGAGCAATCGCGCTCACCGAGATGGATGACGTTGCCGTGGCGGTCGGCGAGGATCTGGACCTCGACGTGGCGGGGGTCCGGCAGATAGCGCTCCAGGTAGACGGTGGGGTCCGAGAAGAACTTCTCGCCCTCTCGGCTGGCGCCCTCGAAGGCGCCCTCGAGCTCATCCTCGGTCAGCGCCACCCTGAAGCCCTTGCCGCCGCCGCCGCCCGCGGCCTTTACGGCGACGGGGAAGCCGATCTCCTTCTTGGCGATCTTCAGCGCGTCGGCGACCGTGGCCACCGGCTCGGTCGTCCCCGGCACGATCGGCACGCCCGCCTTCTGCATCAGCTCGCGCGCCCTCGTCTTCGAGCCCATCGCTTCGATCGCGCTCGCCGGGGGCCCGATGAACACGATCCCGGCGTCCTCGCACGCCTGCGCGAATGGGGCGTTCTCGGCGAGGAAGCCGTATCCGGGGTGGATCGCCTGCGCGCCCGAGCGCTTGGCCGCGTCGATGATCTTCTCGACGTTCAAATAGTTATCGGCGGCCGGCCCGTCGCCCAGGTTGTAGGCCTCATCGGCGCGCTTGGGATGCAGCGCGTCGCGGTCGGTCTCGGAGTAGACGGCGACCGAGGAAATGCCCATCTCCTCCAGGGCTCTGACGATGCGCACGGCAATCTCGCCGCGGTTGGCTACAAGGACCTTCGAGAACATCGGGGCCGGAACCTTATTGGATGAGCCCGGCGCCCACGGTGTTGTTCGACGCCTCGTCGATCAGGATGAAGCTGCCGGTGCGGCGGTTGCGCTCGTAGGGGTCGAACACGAGCGGTGCGCTCGTGCGCAGCCGCACCCTGCCGATGTCGTTCAGTGCGAGCTCGGCAGGCGCGCTGGCGCGCTCGAGCGTATGGACGTCGACGTGGTCGCACAGCTCGTCCACGATCGCCGTGACCTCTCGGGTGGTGTGCTTGACGATGTAGCGGCCGCCCTGGCGTAGGGGCTGGTCTGTCATCCAGCAGATGTCAGCTTCGAGCTCACGCGCCACCGTCGGCGCCTGCTCGGGATGACAGATCGTCTCCCCGCGGGAGACGTCGACCTCGTCGCTCAACCTCAGCGTGACCGACATCGGCGCCAGCGCCTCTGTCAGCTCGCCGTCGTAGGTGTCGATCGCGGCGATGCTCGTCCGCTGGCCGGCAGGCAGCACGACGACGTCTTCGCCGGCGCGCAGCGCGCCGCTTGCCATCTGACCCGCGTAGCCGCGGTAGTCGCTGCCCTGCGCTGGACGGATCACCCATTGCACGGGGAAGCGCGCGGGCCTGTTGTTGGGATGGTCGTACGCCACCTCGACCTGCTCGAGCAGCTCGAGCAGCGTCGGGCCGTCATACCAGCCCATCGTCTCCGAGCGGTCCACGACGTTGTCGCCGTTCAGCGCCGAGATTGGGATGTACGTGATGTCGCGGCCCAGGCCCGTTCCCGTCCCGATGCCGTTCAGCTTCTCGGCAAACCCGCCGAACTCCGCCACGAGCTCCTCGAAGCGCTCCCGCGAGTGATCGACGAGGTCCATCTTGTTCACGGCCACGACCAGGTGTGGGATGCCGAGCAGCGCGCTGATGAACGCGTGGCGCTTTGACTGCTCGAGCACGCCCTTGCGCGCGTCGAGCAGGATCACCGACAAATCGGCTGTCGAGGCCCCCGTGACCATGTTGCGCGTGTACTGCTGATGGCCCGGGCAGTCCGCGATGATGAACCGTCGATTGAGCGTCGCGAAGTAGCGGTATGCCACGTCGATCGTGATGCCCTGCTCACGCTCGGCTCGCAGCCCGTCGGTCAGCAGGGCAAGGTCGAGCGTCCCATCGCCGCCGCGCCGGATGCTCGCCTCCGCGACGTGGTCGAGCTGGTCCTCGAACACCTGCTTTGAGTCGTACAACAGGCGCCCGATAAGCGTGCTCTTGCCGTCGTCGACCGAGCCGGCTGTCGTGAAGCGGAGAAGATCGAGCGTCATTTAGAAATACCCGGCCTTCTTGCGGTCCTCCATGGCGGCCTCGCTCACGCGGTCGTCGGCACGCGTCTCGCCGCGCTCGGTGATACGCGTCGCGGCGATCTCGGTCACGACTTCCCGCAGGGTGGCGGCCGTGGAGCGCACGCCGCCGGTGCAGCTCATGTCGCCGACGGTGCGATAGCGGACCGTCTCGGTGAAGACCGTCTCGCCCTCGATCAGCTCGGTGCCTTCGCGCCAGGCGTAGAGCATGCCGTCGCGCTCGAACACCTCGCGAACGTGTGCGAAGTAGATCGACGGGACCTCGAGCTGCTCCTCGTCTATGTACTCCCAAACATCGAGCTCGGTCCAGTTGGACAGCGGGAACACGCGCACGTGCTCGCCCTTTTTGATGCGCCCGTTGTAGAGGTTCCACAGCTCGGGCCGCTGGCTCTTGGGGTCCCACTGGCCGAAGTCGTCCCGGAACGAGAGCATGCGCTCCTTGGCGCGCGCGCGCTCCTCGTCGCGCCTTGCCCCGCCGAATGCCGCGTCGAAGCCGTGCTCGGCTATCGCGTCGAGCAGCGTCACCGTCTGCAGCCGGTTGCGCGAGGCGCGCGGTCCCGTCTCCTCGACGGCCCTTCCACTGTCGATCGACTCCTGAACGCTTGCGACGATCAGTCGCTCGCCGAGCTCGGCCACCCGCCTGTCGCGGAACTCGATCGCCTCGGGGAAGTTGTGGCCCGTGTCGACGTGCATCAGGGGGAAAGGGAAGGGAGCGGGCCTGAACGCCTTCTCGGCGAGCCGCAGCATCACGATCGAGTCCTTGCCGCCGCTGAACAGCAGCACCGGACGCTCGAATTCGGCGGCGACCTCCCTCATCAGGTGGATCGCCTCGGACTCCAGGGCGCGCAGGTGGCTCAGCTGTGGCCGCTCGGCGACGCTCACGGCCGCTCCGGGGCGGTCAATCCGGCGCTGGGGGCGGCGATCCCCGACTTGGCCGCCACTGCCGCGGCGGCCTCTCGCCGCTGTCCGGGCAGCGAGCGCAGGTGTTTCAGAAGGCCGGCGACACCCACTCCGAGCGGGGCGCCGAAGATCACCCACACCGGGATGTCGCCGCCCGCGTTGTTCACCATCGCGAGCGCCGAGCCCAGCAGAGCCGCGGCCAGCGTGACGCGCAGCGCCTGCGCGGGCACGCGATTGACAAAGTGCGCACCCACCCACACGCCCGGGATCGAGCCGATCAGGATGTTGCCCATCAGGCCATAGTCCACGTTCCCGCTGACCATGTGCGCCACTCCGGCCATCCACAGCAGCATCGCGGCGAGGAACACGCTCGAGCCGGCCACTCTCTGGGGCGTGAGCCTGAAGATCACGATCATCGCCACGCCGATCAATGCGCCGCTTCCGACGGAGGTCATGCCGAGAATCACGCCCAGCACGAAACCGAGCGCCGTCGCGGCCAGCCCGGCGCGGCGGGTGAAGCTGTAGCTGTGTTGCTCGCGCTCGTCCACATTGGCGATCAGCAGCGTCCTCAGGAGCACCACCGAGGCGACGATCACGAGTGCCCCCGCCACGCAGCCGATCAGCGCATGTTCGAAGCCCTTGCCATACGCCTTGTGCAACCGATCCACGAGCACCACTCCGATCAGCGTGCCCGGGATGCCGCCATAGGCCAGCCACTTGGACACGCCGAGGTCCACCGTGCCCTTGCGCAGGTGCCTGTAGCCGCCGAGCGTCTTCGTGATCGCCCCATAGGTGACGTCGGTCCCGACGGCCACCACAGGGTGGACGCCGAGCACGATGATCAGCAGCGGCGTCATCAGCGATCCGCCGCCGATGCCGGTCAGGCCGATCAAGATGCCGACGCCCAAACCGAACAGGATGATCTCCGGGCTTATGCCGAGCATTAGATGTGCAACCCGCACTCGGTCTTGTCGGTCCCTATCCAACGACCTTCCCTGCCTTCGCCCGGCTGGGTGCAGGGTGCGCAGCCGATCGAGGAGTAGCCGGAGTCGTGCAGCGGGTGATACGGCAGATCCCGCTCGCTGATCCTGCGCCACAGATCCTTCTCGGTCCACAGCGCCAGCGGGTTGTACTTGCGGATCCCTCGCTTCTCGTCCACTTCCGAGAGCTGGGCGCTCGCGCGCGTCGGTCCCTGCTCGCGCCTGATGCCGGTGATCCAGCCCTCGGCGCCGCTCAGCGCGCGCTCGAGCGCGGCCACCTTGGCCTGCGTGCAGCAGTGCTCGGGCCCCGTCCAGGGATTTCCGGGGTTGCTCGCGTCGTGGACCTCCACGGAGATCCCGAAGCGCTCCTCGAAGGCTCTCCAGGTCTGCATCGTCTCTTCGAAGAGAACACCTGTGTCGATCGTCGCGATGCGCACCGGGCTGCGCCCGTCTCCGATGCGCAGCAGCTCGTCGATCAGCACCGACTCCTCCTTCTGGAAGGAGCACAGCAGCACGAGCCGCTCGCCGTGGCGCTCGACCGCCTCCCGCAGGGTGTCGCTCAGGCTGTGCCCGATCTCGTCCTGGGTCGCGACGGTCCGCGCTGGCGTATCGGCCTCTAGACCGCGCACTCGCCCTCGCCGCGGATCACCTGGAAGGGCACATCGCGGTTCCAGTCGATGAACGTGTTCATCGTCTCCAGGCCGAACTCGGCGGGCATCGACAGCTCCTTGACGAGCCCTTCCAGCTCGGGGGTGCCGACGCGCTCCGCGAACGCGCCCCACTCCTCGCCGTCCTCGCGGTTGGCCTCGTAATGACGTATCCAGCGCTCCACGGCCTCCGGGACCCGCTTGGCCGGCAGCCTCAGTTTCAGACGCTGGCCGAAGACGACCTCGCCGCCTTCCCATACGCCGCCGACGTGGGGGATGTACGCGGGGATCGTGTGCTCGCCGACCTTGATCGAGGCGCCGTAGAAGCCGATCGCGCCGAGATGGTGCTGGCCGCAGCCGTTGGGGCAGCCGCTCATCTTGATGTGGATCTTGCGCGTGAGCGGGTCGGTGATGTTCATTTGCTCGATGCGCTCTTCGATCGCGTTGTTGAGGCCCATCGAGCTGGTGATGCCGAGCTTGCAGCTGTCGGTGCCGGGGCAGGAGACGACATCGCCGATCTCCCGTGAGCCGGCGTCGCCGAGGCCAAGGTCGACGAGCGCGCGCCACACGTCGTAGACGCTCTCCTCGCGCACCCAGCGCAGCACGAGGTTCTGCTGCACTGTCGTACGCGCGTAGCCGCCGCAGTGGGAGCGCATGATCTGAGCAAGGCCCCTGAACTGCTCCGGGGTCAGGTCGCCGCGCACGATCTTCACCTCGACCGTTACGTATCCGTCCTGCTTCTGCGCGGCCACGTTGGCCTCGCGGAAGCGCTCGAACTCAGACACGTCTCCGTTCGGGCTGCCATAGCTCGCGGGCGGCGCCGGGGCCGCCTCGCCCTCATCGTCGATGAACAGGCGATCCTCGACCGAGAAGTCGCGCTCCGCCACCCAGTCGCCTTCGAGCTCCTGCTCGACCTGGGCGCGCAGCTCGTCGATGCCGTACTTGTCGACGAACACCTTGATGCGCGCGCGCGCCCTGTTGACGCGCAGCCACTCCTGGCGGTCGAAGATGCGAAAGACGGCCTCTGAGATCTTCAGGTAGTCGCCGTTGTCGAGCCGTACGAACTCGTACAGCACGGGCGCCACGCGCGGCATGATCGAGGTGCCCCCGCCGACGAGCATCTGCACGCCGCGGACCTCTTTGCCGTCGATCTCCTGGACGCGCGCCCGGAAGGCGACGTCGTGGATGCCGCTGATCGCGCGGTCGCGCGGCGAGCCGTCGAAGGAGGTCTTGATCTTGCGCGGCATGCCCTGCGTCGTGGGGTGGCGCACGAAGTAGCGCACGTACGCGCCCGCGTAGGGAGTCAGGTCGAAGAGCTCGTCCCTGGCCACGCCCGCCCACGGGTCGCCGGTGACGTTGCGCACGGTGTTGCCGCAGCCCTCCCTGCTCGACAGGCCCGCCTCACCCAGCTCCCTGATCGCCTTCTCGGCGTCGAGCAGGGGAACATGGTGCATCTGGATGTTCTGCCTCGTGGTGATGTGGCCCTTGCGCAGCGGGGCGTACTTCTCGACGACGTCGGCGAACTTGTCCATCTGCTTCGCCGTGATGCCGCCGAACGGGAGCTTGCAGCGGATCATCTGTACGTCCGGCTGGCGCTGGCCGTAGACGCCCTGCTTGAGGCGGAACTTGACGAACTCAATTTCGTCGGTATCGCCCGCCAGGAACTGGGTGGCCTCGGTCTTGAAGTCGTCGTACTCCCGCTGCAGGATCGGGATGATGTGCCCCGGGACGTTTTGCAGAACCTCCGGATCCTCGAGGGACCCCTTTTTCGCGGGCCGCTGGGCGGGAATCGAAACTGGCTCCATCTACGTAGGTCCTCCTGGTTGGGGCTTGCGCTCCGGGCGGTGCGGAGCGCGCCCATGCTCGGGTTGCGAACAGACGGCGCAGCTATTGATGCTAAATCCTAGCGGCTTTTAGGTATTTATCCATGGGTCCGGCTCGTCGCGCAGGTCCCAGCGTCCCACGCCTTCGAGCATAGCCGTCCGCATCCACGGGCCGGGCCCTGCCGGCGGGGGCATTTGCGCAGGCGCCGTATCGCGCATGAAGCGCTCCAGTGCCGCGACGATCGCGGCCGCCTCAGAGTGGGATGTTTCCATGCTTGCGCTTCGGGCCCGGCTCGCGCTTTGTGTGCAGGGTGTCGAGCGCCGCGATCAGCTTCGGGCGCGTCTCGTGCGGGATGATCACGTCGTCGATGTACCCGCGCTCGGCGGCCGTGTACGGGTTGGCGAAGCGCGCCTTGTAGTCGTCCATCAGCTTCTTGCGCCGCTCATCGGGCGTCGGGCTCTTGGCTATGTCGCGCCTGTAGATGATGTTCACCGCGCCCTCGGGGCCCATGACGGCCACCTCGGCGGTGGGCCACGCGAAGTTGAAGTCCGCGCCCAGGTGCTTTGACGACATCACGTCATAGGCGCCGCCGTAGGCCTTGCGCGTGATGATCGTGATCTTCGGCACGGTCGCCTCCGCGAACGCGTACAGCAGCTTTGCGCCGTGCCTGATGATCCCGCCCCACTCCTGGGCCGTCCCGGGCAAGAAGCCCGGCACGTCGCAGAACGTGATCAGCGGGATGTTGAAGGCGTCGCAGGTGCGCACGAAGCGCGCCCCCTTGGCGGAGGCGTCGATGTCGAGCACGCCCGCCAGCTGATTGGGCTGGTTGCCGACGATTCCGACCGCGTGCCCGTCAAGGCGGGCGAAGCCGCAGATGATGTTCTTGGCGTGGTGCTCGTGCACCTCGAAGAAGTCTTGGTCGTCGACGATCAGGCGCACCACGTCGCGCATGTCGTACGGCTTGTTCGGGTTGTCCGGCACCACATGGTCGAGCTCAGGGTCCATGCGCTGCGGATCATCGGTCGGCTGCACGCGCGGAGTGCTCTGAAGGTTGTTCTGGGGCAGGAAGCTCAGCAGGTAGCGGCAGTCCTCCAGGCACGCGTCCTCGTCCTCTGAGGCGAACTGGGCGACGCCGGACTTCGTGTTGTGGGACATCGCCCCGCCCAGCTCCTCGAACTCGACCTCTTCGCCCGTGACGGTCTTGATCACGTCGGGGCCCGTTATGAACATGTGGGAGGTCTCCTTCACCATGAAGATGAAGTCGGTGATCGCCGGCGAGTACACGGCCCCCCCGGCGCAGGGACCCATGATGAGGCTGATCTGCGGGATCACGCCCGAGGAGCGCACGTTGCGCAGGAACACATCGCCGTAGGACCCGAGCGAGATGACGCCCTCCTGGATGCGGGCGCCGCCGGAGTCGTTGATGCCGATCACAGGGCAGCCGATCTTCGCCGCGAGATCCATGATCTTGCACATCTTCTCGCCCATCACCTCGCCCAGCGAGCCGCCGAACACGGTGAAGTCCTGGCTGAACACGCACACCCGACGGCCGTCGATCGTGCCGTGCCCAGTCACGACCGCATCTCCCCATGGGCGGTTCTTCTGCATGTCGAACTCGTAGGTGCGGTGCCTGACGAACGTGTCGAGCTCCTGGAAGGAGCCCGGGTCGAGCAGCTTCTCGACTCGCTCGCGCGCCGTGTACTTGCCGCGCGCGTGCTGCTTCTCCTCGGCCTCAGGGGCCGAGTGCAGAGCGGCCTCACGCAGCTCGGTCAGCTGGGCGAGCTTCTCCTCGTAGGTTTCGGGCGCGGCCTGGCGCGGCGCGTGCCTGTCCTTGGCGCGCGCGGTCTGCACACGCGCGGCGCTTGAGGATCGATTGTGCGAGCCGGTTGCCATCCGGCGGCGGATGTTATCCGCGCGAGAAGGGCCTGTGATGCGCGGCGCCGAGACGGTCGAGCACGCCGGTGAGGAGATCGGTCGCCTGCTCGGCGATCTGGGCTTCCACGGCGGCAAGTTCCGCGACGAGGTCAGCCTGCGGCTCAGCTGTCTCCGGTTGCGGCTCGTCCGTCGTGACCGGCGCGGCCTCGATCACGGGGGTGGCATCCATCTGGGGGTCGGGGACGATCTGCTCCGCGCGACGACGACGAAATAGGCGAGCGAAGAATCCGCGTCGCGACTCGGGCTCCGCGGCGACCGGCTCAGGCTCGAGCTCCGCGGCAGGCTCAGGCTCGAGCTCCGCGGCGACCGGCTCGGGCTCGACAACCGGCTCACGCTCAGGCTCAGGCGGCGACTCGGGTTCGGGCAGCTCGCGTGTCAGCGACAGCACTACCTTCGTGCCGAAGCCCGACGCTTTCAGCTGCACCTCGCCGCTGGCGCCTTCCGCCTCCCATTCCAGCAGCGTCTCCGGTTCGGTGCGCGTGATGCGAACCCCGTCAAGCTCGCCGAGATGGCGGCCTAGCGCCTCGGGGTCGCTCAGCTCCGCCCACAGCTCGGGCGGGGACTTCACAAGCGTGCGCTGCACCTCCGTCGAGACGCTCATCGCTCCGAGGTTCGAGCGTCGCGGCGATACTCCTTCCGCGTCGCGGTGCGCACAAGATCGCGCCCGATCGGTGCCTGCGGCCCAGTGCTACGCGGCGGCGCGTGCGCCTCGTGGTGCTATCAGCCCCTGCTCGTGCAGCAGCTCCGCGATCTGCACGGCGTTCGTGGCCGCGCCCTTGCGCAGGTTGTCGGCGACGATCCACATGTCCAGCGCACGCTCGTGGCCGGGGTCGCGGCGGATGCGTCCCACGAACACGTCGTCGTGGCCGCTGGCCTTGGTCGCCAGCGGGTAGAGCGCTTGGGAGGGGTCATCCACGACCATGACGCCCGACGCCGCGTCGAGCAGTTCTCGCGCCCGCTCAGGAGACAGGTCGTCCCGTGTCTGCACGTTGACGGCCTCCGAGTGGCCGTTGACGACCGGCACGCGCACGCAGGTGGCGCTGACCCTGATCGAGTCGTCGCCGAGGATCTTGCGCGTCTCGCCCATCAGCTTGCGCTCCTCGTCGGTGTGATCGTCGCCGGGGGCAAAGCTGCCGGCGTGCGGGAGGGCGTTGAAGGCGATCTGGTGGGCGTAGGCCGCCGGCGCCGTGGGCTCCATGTCGTGCAGCAGTGCATGTGACTGGTCGAGCAGCTCGTCCACGGCCTTCTTGCCGGTGCCCGAGACGGCCTGGTAGGTCGAGATGACCAGGCGCTCGATGCCGGCGGCGTCGTAGAGGGGCTTCAAAGCCACCACCATCTGCATTGTCGAGCAGTTCGGGTTCGCCACGATCCCGCTGTGGCCCGCCAGCGCTTGCGGATTGACCTCGGCCACGACCAGCGGCACGTCCTCGCTCATGCGCCAGTGCGAGCTGTTGTCCACGACCACTGCCCCCGCCTGTGCGAAGCGGGGCGCCCACTCGCCCGAGGTGGATCCACCCGCTGAGAACAGCGCGAGGTCGAAGCCCTGGATGCTCTCCTCGGTGAGCGCTCGCACGATGCCAACTCCCTCGATCTCCCTCCCCGCGGAGCGCTCGGAGGCGAACGGCACTATCTCGCGCGCAGGGAACTCCCGCTCGCGCAGCAGCTGCAGCATCAAGGTCCCCACCTGGCCGGTGGCGCCCACCACTGCGACTCGATAGCCCTCGCTCATAATGCCATTCAGGGTAACGCCGACCGGCGGCGCGCTACGGCTTTATGGCCATGAACAGGATCGTGAGCACCACGAGCACACTGCACAGGCTACCCACCGTCGCCAGGCGACGCGTCACCGCGCGGTACTCCTCGCTCATGTCCTCACCCCCAGCGGCCAGGTCCCGTTCGGCAAGCTTCTGAGCGCGCTTGGAGGCGGGGATCATCACGGCGCCGACGAGCCCTCCGATCACGATCGCGGCGCCCAGGCCCCACTGCACGAAGAACTCTTTCCAGTGGTGGCCGTCGCCGGCGAGGAAAATGCCGGCGCCCACGATCACGACGAGTCCACCGTTTACGAGCGCCCTGTCCACGACCGTCTCGATCCTGTGGATCAGCGGCAGGCTGCGCCGGTCGTGCCTGGCGGCGAGAGCGAACATGATCGGGTAGGCGAAGATCACCCCGAACGCCACCACCACGCCCAGGATGTGGACGGCGAGGACGACGTCGTATGCAGCCACGGCCATGGCCGCGGATCCTATTTGTCCGACCGGCGCATTCGTGTCGAACCGGGACAGCGCATGACTATTTGTGCCCGGGCGGCGCATGCGCCGCCCGGCGAGGACGTGCATGCACGTCCTCGAACCGGGGTCGCATGCGACCCCGGTGACGACCCCGCATGCGGGGTCGTCATACCACGAAGATCAGAACGTCGGCGCGTACTTGCCGAACACGTCCTGCATCGCTCCGCACACCTCGCCCAGCGAGCAGCGGTCCTTGAGCGCCTGGCGGATGACCGGCAGCAGGTTGTCTGTGCCTCGCGCCGCCTCGCGCAGCTCCTCCAGGCGCTTCTCCACGAGCGCGTGGTCCCTGTTGGCCTTGAACGCCTTCAACCGCTCCACCTGTTCGCGCTCGGACTGCGGGTCCACGCGCAGCAGGTCCGGCACCTCGACGTCGTTCTCCTCGTACTTGTTCACTCCGACGACGATGTCCTGGCCGATGCGATAGCGCTCCTGATAGCCCCATGCGGACTCATCGATCTCGCCGGTGATGAACTGGATCGCGTTGACCGACCCGCCCAGCTCGTCCACCTTGGCGATCAGCTCGTTCGCGCGCGCTTCGATCTCGTCGGTCAGGGACTCGACGAAGTATGAGCCCGCGAACGGATCCACCGTGTCGGCCGCGCCCGACTCGTGCGCGAGGATCTGCTGGGTGCGCAACGCGATCTTCGCCGCGCGCTCGGTCGGCAGCGCGAGCGCCTCATCGAAGCCGTTGGTGTGCAGCGACTGGGTCCCCCCGCACACGGCCGCAAACCCCTGCAGCGCCACTCTCACGATGTTGTTCTCCGGCTGCTGGGCGGTGAGCGTCACGCCGCCGGTCTGGGTGTGGAAGCGCAGCATCGTCGACTTCTCGCTCTTGGCGCCGAAGCGCTCGCGCATGATGTGGGCCCACATGCGCCTTGCCGCCCTGAACTTCGCGACCTCCTGGAAGACGTTGTTGTGGCCGTTGAAGAAGAACGCCAGCCGCGGCGCGAAGTCATCGACGTCGAGGCCCTTCTCGATCGCGGCGGTCACATATGCGATCCCCGAGCAGAGCGTGAACGCCACCTCCTGCACGGCGGAGCAGCCCTTCTCGCGGAAGTGATAGCCGGAGATCGAGATCGTGTTCCACTTCGGCACCCGTTCGTTGCAGTACTGGAACAGGTCGGTCGTGAGGCGCATCGTGGGCTGAGGCGGGTAGATGTAGTTGCCCCGCGCGATGTACTCCTTGAGCACGTCGTTCTGGGTGGTGCCGCGCAGCTCGACGCTGGGCACGCCCTGCTCCTCGCCGACCAGCTCGTACAGCAAGAGCAGGCACGCGGCCGGCGCGTTGATGGTCATCGAGGTGGACACCTGGTCGAGCGGAATACCGTCGAACGCGGTCCTCATGTCGTCGATCGTGTCGATCGCCACGCCCGTCCTGCCGACCTCGCCCAGGCATCTCGGGTTGTCGGAGTCGAGGCCCAATTGCGTCGGCAGATCGAATGCCATCGACAGACCCGTCGAGCCCTTCGACAGCAGGTACCGGTAGCGCTCGTTGGACTCCTTCGCCGAGGCGTATCCGGCGTACTGGCGCATCGTCCACGTCTGTTTGCGGTACATCTCGCGATGTACTCCACGCGTGTAGGGGAACTCGCCGGGCGTGCCCAGGTCGAGGTCCTCTGGCAGGTCCTCCTCGGTGTACAGCGGCTCGATCTCGATGCCGGAGTCGGTGAACCTGCGCGGGTCCTCGGGCCCCACGATCGGGGCGACCGTCAACTTCTCGTCTGACTCATTCATCGGTGAGAGGTTATCCTCAGGCAGTGCCCACCTGTCTGGTCACCGGCGGCGCCGGCTTCCTCGGCTCCCATCTCTGCGACGAGCTGCTCTCCCGGGGCCAGCGCGTCATCTGCGTGGACAACCTCGAGACCGGATCGCTCGCCAACATCGAGCACATACGCGACCCCGAGCGGTTTCGCCACGTAAACGTCGACATCATCGACCCTTACGAGATCGACGAGCCGGTCCACTTCGTCTACCACCTCGCGTCTCCCGCTTCGCCGATCGACTATCTGCGCCTGCCGCTCCACACGCTGAAGGTCGGCTCCTATGGCACCCATCACACGCTCGGGCTCGCCAAGCGTCATCGCGCGCGCTTTTTGCTCGCATCCACGAGCGAGGTCTATGGGGATCCGCAGGAGCATCCCCAGTCCGAGTCCTACTGGGGTCATGTCAACCCGATCGGCCCGCGCGGCGTCTACGACGAGGCCAAGCGCTACGCCGAGGCGCTCACGATGGCCTACCACCGCCAGCAGGGCGTTGACACGGCGATCGTGCGGATCTTCAACACGTACGGCGCGCGCATGCGCCCGCACGATGGCCGCGCGATCCCGACGTTCCTGCGTCAGGCGCTCGCCAACCGGCCACTGACAGTGTTCGGCGACGGGTCGCAGACGCGCTCGTTCTGCTTCGTCAGCGATCTCATCCGCGGCCTGATCGCGCTCGCCGAGTCCGGCTATCACGAACCGGTCAACATCGGCAACCCCGACGAGTACACGCTGCTCGAGCTGGCCGAAGCCGTATTGGAGGTGACCGGCGCGAGCTCGGAGATCATCTACGAGGCCCTGCCCGTCGACGATCCCAAGCAGCGCCAACCCGACATCTCCCTCGCCCGCGAGCTGCTCAAATGGACCCCAGAGGTCTCGCTTCGCGACGGCCTGCGCCGCACTATCGACAGCTCCGGCGTCGAGCAGCTGGTCGGCTGACGGCGTCGCGACCGCTACATCTGGGAACCTAAAGAGTTGTGAAGGGCGAGATGGGAGTGCGTTCCCCGAACGCGCCGCATACCGACCGCCCCGAGCGGATGACCGGCGATACCCGCGGTTCAGCCGCGATCCGCGGTTCGGAGCCGGCCGCTACGGCGCATGCCGAGACCGAGGCGGCTTCCGGGATCGCGCCCGCCGTCGTGCGCCCCGACCGCGACATGCGCAGCAAGCGCCCGCCGGCGCTCTCGTTCCTGTTGCGCTGGGACACCGTCCGCCGGTCGCTGCGGGTCGTATCGCTGCTCGCGCTCGATCTGCTCGGGATCTGGCTCGCGATCGTCACCGCGCTCAGCCTGAAGGCGGTGGTGCTGAGCCGGCTGGACACCGGTCAGGTGCTGCACGAGACCCAGCGCATCCTCGCGTTCGCCTACCTGCTGACCGTGCTGCTGTTCGCTCGCTCGCAGCTGTACGCGGAGCGCTCGCAGCGCCCCGGACTCGCGCGCATCATGGCGTGCCTGTTCCAGGTCACGGTCGTCGCGCTCGGCTTTGCCATCGTCGACGGGCAGCACTTCTCGAGCTACTACATCTTCTACGGCTCGCTCATCTTCGCGCTGCTCTACGTCTCCTCTCTGCGCTACGTCTACGAGCGCTTCACCGGCGCCATCCTGCGGGCCGCCGGCTACCAGCGTCGCGCGGTGCTCGTCGGCACCGGCTCCCACGTCGGAGACGTGGGGCGTGCTCTCACAAAGGCGCCGCACTCGCCGATCAACGTCGTCGGGTTCATCTCACCCCAGCCGCTGCCGCCCAACGGCCTGCGCGCGCTCGGGACGCTCGACTGCATCGACGAGCTGATCGTCAGCGAGCGCGTCGACGAGGTCATCATCGCCGATCCCGAGTTTCCCCAGGAGCAGGCAGTCGAGCTCGTCGACCAGTGCCACCGGCGTGGCGTGCGCGTGCGCATCGCGCCGTCCACGATGGAGATCCTCGTCCACCGCGCCGAGTTCGTGCCCGGTCAGTCGGTGCCGCTGTTCGAGCTCGGCCCGCCGGTCTTCGAGGGCATCGACTTCGCGCTCAAGCGCACCTTCGATGTGGTCGTCTCGACGCTGCTCCTGCTCGCGCTCAGCCCGCTGCTGAGCGCGATCGCGATCGCCGTGAAGCTCACCTCACGCGGCCCTGTGCTCTATCGCTCGATGCGCCCGGGCATCGGCCAGCTGCCGTTCGCCTGCCTGAAGTTCCGCACCATGTACTGCGACGCCCACGAGCACCAAAAGTCGCTGGAGGAGCTCAACGAGGCTGACGGCGCCCTGTTCAAGATCCGCGACGACCCGCGTCTCACGCCCGTAGGCCGGCTCCTGCGCCGCTTCTCGATGGACGAGCTGCCGCAGCTGGTCAACGTCATGCGCGGCGAGATGTCGCTGGTCGGGCCAAGGCCCTTGCCGGAGCGAGACTTCGAGATGCTCGAGGACTGGCACCGCAAGCGCTACCTCGTCCTCCCGGGCATCACCGGTCTATGGCAGGTCTCGGGGCGCTCGGAGCTCGACTTCGACGACCTCGTCCACCTCGACTTCATCTACCTCGAGCGCTGGTCGCTGGCACTCGATCTGGCGATCCTGCTGAAGACGATTCCCGCCGTGCTGATGCAGCGCGGCGCTTACTGACGAACGCCCGCGCGCGTAGCCTTGCGGTCATGCCGTCGCGCGACTACTACGAGAGCGTGTGGGAGGGCGTGCCCGCAGGGGCCGAGCCGAGCGACGCGCGTATTCGCGGATCGTTTTTGCTCGAGCACGTGCTCGCTGAGCGCGAGCGAGGCGAGCGGCGCGGCCGAGATGCGCCGATGCGGGCCCTGGACGTCGGCTGCGGCGCCGGCTACTTCGCTGATCTGCTCCATGGGTCCGGCGTCGAAGTGGTCGCGGTCGACGTCGCGCGGGAGGCATTGCGACGCGCCCGCTCCAGGCATCCCGACCTCGACGCGCGGCTCGTCGAGCCGGATGCGCCGCTGCCGCTCGAGGACTCGAGCTTTGACGTGGTGTGGGTGGGCGAGACGATCGAGCACGTCCACGATACGGGCGCCTTTCTCTCCGAGCTGCGCCGCGTGCTGCGCTCAGGGGGCCTGTTGCTGCTAAGCACTCCTGACCATGGCCAGCTGTTGATGCTGTGGCTCGCGCTGCGCCCGAGCCGCTTCGCGCGACACTTCGATCCGCGCTCAGACCATCTTCGCTTCTACACGCGCCGCGCGCTCGCCGATCTGCTCGACGACTTCGGCTTCGAGGACGTCGTCGTCCGTGGCGCGGGCGGCCTGCCCGGCGCCCGCCGCGTCCTGCTGGCCGCGGCGGGCCGCAGGCGTTTCTGAGCTTCCACCCGAACTGTCATCGCGCGCAGCGCTTCCACATACGCGTTCTGCGTGGGGATTGACTCCGGGTCCAGGTAGACGGCCGCCCGCAGCTCGCCCACCGCGGCGCTCGGATCGGCCGTCATGTCGTACTGACCGAGCGCCAGCCACGTCTGGGGGTCGCTCGGCTGAAGGCGCACAGCGCGCTCGAGCGTGGACCGTGCGAGCGTGCTCTGCCCGCGCGCGTGCTCGACGGCGGACAGCGTGAACAGCGCCTGTGCCGAGAGGGGATCGCGGTCGACGGCCGCCTGCGCCGCCGAGCTCGCCGCGGCCGGATGGCGGCTGAGCAGCGCGAGCGCCTGTTCGGAAGCGGCGACCGATCGCTGTGGCTGCCACTGCGTCCACGCCGCCAGCAGCGCTCCCGCGATCACGGCGCCCGCCAGCGCGCTCCTGGCGGCGCCAAGCTCGCGCCAGGAGCGGGGAAGGCCACGCGGCGCCGGCCGCTCAGGCAGGCCGGCCGATCCGGCCGGCGCGCTCTCGACGCCCGCCACCGGCCCCGGATCGCCGGCCGCAAGCGGACCGCGGCCCGCGAGCCATCCGGCGCACAGTAGCGCGACCAGCGCATTGCCGGGGATATACCAGGCCCAGTCGGCCAGCGAGTGGACCCCGAACACGATGACGATGCAGAGCAGGGTGAGCATGCCGATTCGCTCCGGCGTGTAGGCGGCGGGCATGTGAGCCCACTTCAGCGAGAAGGGCGATCTGCGCATGAGCCAGCGCCGGTTCAGCGGGTGGGTCGCGCGACCCGCCGCCGCCATCCAGGCTGCCAGCAGCGCGAGCGACAGGGCAAGCCCGACGATGCCGAGATCCGCGAGCGTCTGGACCACATAGCCGTGCGCGTGCTTGACGTCGAGCGTCTCCTTGCGGTAGCGCAGGCGAGCCGTTTCATAGCCGGCCGCACCGGCCCCGAGCGCGGGATGAGCTCCGAAGACTTCGAGCGCCTCCTTCCAGTAGCGCGCTCTGACGCTGGCGATCGCCGTGAGGCGTCCCGGCGTGTTCGGTGGGACCGGCGCGTTCGGGTCGGTCAGGGAGGAGAAATCGTGTGAGATGGTGCCGGTGAGTCCACGCCTGGATGCCGCAAGGCCGGTTGCGGCGGCGAGCAGCGCGAGCCCGAGCAGCGCGACCAACAACGCGCCCACGTTGCGCCGCATGCGGATCGAGGGGGCGCGCTTTGCCCCGAAGAAGCCGATCGCGATCCCCGCGAGCGCGAGCAGGATGAGCATCGCCGCTATGAGCACTCCCAACTGGTGTCCGGCTGTGGTGCGCGCGGACAGCTCCATGTTTTCCTGGGAGAGGGCATGCTTGGCAAACGCCCAGGCGACGATCGGGCCTGCCCCGAGCGCGCCGACGATCAGCACTCGCGCGCCTCGCAGGCGCAGCGGCACGAGCCACAGCCACAGTGCGATGCCGATAGCCGCGACGATCAGCGCCCCGCGCGAGTAGGCGAGCATCAACGTGACGAGCATCAGCCCGGTGGCCGGGTAGGCGAGCGCGCTCAGCAGAGCATGCCCGGATCGCCTGGCCCCCAGCCACAGGCAGCCGACGATGCCCATCGCGGCGGTCAGGCCGGTCGCGTTCCAGTAGCCGTATGGCGCCTGCAGCCGTGCGTATGTGTCCGTCGCGTCGAGATGGTCTGGCAGCACCTTCGTCAGGAGCGCATATCCGCACACCACGAAGGCCGCGAGGATCGTGCCGCCGAGCAGTGCCCGCCATCCCCCGGGCAGGATCTCCGCCACCGCTACGGCCGCCGCGAAGACGGCGCTGTAGGCGAGCAGCCTGCCGGCGTCCTGCCAGCTCGAGTCGGGCGCCACCGACCATACGACCGAAAGACCGGTGAGGGCCGTCAGCGCGAGCAGCACTCCAACGGGCCAGGCCCCATACCTGGGCGCTCGGGCCGGGGCCAGCACGATCACGCTCGCGACGATCAGCCCCGCGACGATCGTGAGCGTCATCTCGAGCGTCGTCATCGGCGCAAGGTTCAATCCTCCGCCGGCGAGGAATGTGGCAAAGCACAGGATGCCGGCGAGGGCAAGCGTCGCGGCGGCGGTCGTGCCGAGATACGCGACTCGGCTCGCGGGAGCCGACGGCGCGCGGGCCGGCTCGGGGGCGATTCCGCTCGTGAGGGGATGCTCAGCCGTTGCGGCGTGCATGGACACGCTTACGCGCCTCTCCACCTAGTAGTACCAGGGCACAGGCGATCAGGAACGCGAGCACCGCGAACAGGGAGTGCGGCAGTTTGTTCACCGCGGAGGCGACGTCGGCGTGCACCACTCCCGGGCGGATCGGCATGCCTCCTCCGACGGGAACGGACGTCGCGCCGTTGCGATGCGCGCTTTCGACCGCCTTGCCCTCCGCTGGGGTGAGCGGGATCGGCGTGTCGGGCGCCGCTCCCGCGCCTGCTTGTGCTCCTCCACCCCCGCCACCGGCCGCCGCCAGCTCGGCTTTACGGATCATGTTCACGCACGGGTCGTTGTACTCGGCCACGATCGTCGGCATGTGTTCGAGCGCCTGTCGGTAGGCGCTCTGCTTGAAGCCCCGGAGTGATTCTCCGTGTGTGCACCGTTCGATGATCTTCGTCGCTTCGCTCGCCCGCGCCGGCGACGCGGCGATGAGCAGGACGAGAGTGCCCGCCAGGCCGATTTGGCGCAGCAGAGAGCTCGACAGTGTGCCCCGGACCCGCTCCAAGAGACGCAACGCTACCAAGGCCACGGGTCGGCCGAGCGAACCGATGGGTCGGATGGTTGAGATATGGCGGGATCCGGTCGATGCGTTCGACGCCTCAGAACGTGTTTCGAAATAGGCGGTGCGCTCGGGGCGTTCCTGGACCAAGCTGGGCGACGCGGGACGCCGCAGCGCGTGCCGGCAGCACGTGCAAGGCGTCACGTGGCGATCCAGCGCCGTGTACCAGGGGCGCATCCGGGCGTGCCGATCTTTTCGAAACACGTTCTCACCCTCCAAGCGATACGCCGATGCTTGCAAATGCGTTCGAGAAGCCCTCGGCCCATGCCTCGTGCGTGTAGGCGGCCACAGCCTCACGACCGGCCTCGCCCAAACGGGCGCGCAAATCGGCGTCCTCGGCCACCCGTCTCAGCGCGGCGGCCAGCGCCGAGGGATCGCCGGCAGGCACGACCAGTCCCGTGCGTCCATCTTGCACGAGACCGCCGCCGGCGGCCCCGACCGCATCGCTTGCGATGACTGTCAGCCCGCGATTCATGGCCTCGTTCACCACCAGTCCCCACGGCTCGCGGAAGGTTCGCGTGGAAATCGATGGCACCACCAGAACGTCGGCTGCCGCATAGAAGTTGCGCAGCTCCTCGCTTGACACCGGATCGATCCCGACCACCGCGCCGCCGGCGGGGACCCAAGGGGGGGTGGATCCCGCGCCGACGAGGACGAGCGCGGCGGTAGGTGCACCGAGACCCGATCTACTCCAGGCCTCTGTGAGCACCCCCAATCCCTTTTCCCGCGCCGGCCGTCCGGCAAACAGGAACTTCACCTCTGTGCGGGCCGGCCACGCCGGATGACGCGGCTTCTCCACATCGGGGGAGCTCCAGAAAGAATTGTCGACCGATTGCGCAGCGACGTGCACGTTGCGCGCGCCCCGTGCGCGCACGTAGTCGCTCACATGCGGTCCGTACGTCACGACGGCGTCCGCCGAGCGGTATAGGCGACGCAGGGCCAGGAAGCTGAAAGCATGGGCGACGCTTCGCGGATGGGCCCACAGCGACGCCCACAGGATCAGCGGCACTCGCGCTCGGCGGGCTCCGGCCCAGGCGGCGGCCATCGCGACGCGTCCCCCCGTCGGTACGACGACGGCGCGGTAGCGGCCGCTTGCGGCGAGCGCATGCACCTCGCGCTCGTGCACGTGCCGGTGGGGAAAGGGCAAATCGAGAGCGGAGGCTCCCCCACCGTGCGCCAGGCGCCCGCCGAACAGCGCGAGCTCGACCTGCTCCTGTGCGTGCAGCCGCTCGAACGCCCCGACGCGATAGGGGGGCGCATGGCCGGTGACGAACAGGACGGGCTTCATAGATCGGAGCTCTTCAGAGCGCATCCCGCGACTCAGCGCGCCGTCCCATCGCAGTCGGTCGTCTCATCGCAGTCGGTCGTCTCATCGCAGCGGGTCGTCTTATCGCAGGGCGTCCCCATAGGCGGCGACGGTCTCTTCTCCACAGCGCTGCCAGGTGAAGTTCGCAGCGACCGTCTCGCGCGCGTGCAGGCTCGCCTCGCGCAGCCGATCGCGATCGGACAGCAGCTCGTCGATGCGCTGCACCAGGCGCTCTATGTCACCGGGCGGGACCAGGATGAGGCCGTCGCCCAGTGCAGCGATCTCCTCGGGGCCCGGCTCGCCGCGGCAGCCGATCGCGGGCAGGCCCCCCGCCATCGCCTCGATGTAGGCCACGCCGAAGGCCTCCTCGGTGGAGGGCATGGCGAACAGGGTGCATCTTCTTGCCTGCTCGAGCGCCTGCGCGGGAGGCAGCTGGCCGCGGAACTCGACCCGCCGATCGACTCCGAGCCTCTTTGCCAGCGCTTCGAGCGCTATCCGCTCAGGGCCTTCGCCGACGATCACATAGCGCAGCGCCGGATGGCGGTCGCCCAGAACGGCCACTGCCCGAATCACGTCGGCGTGGCGCTTGCGCGCGACGAGGTGGCCGACGGTCACGAGCGAGGGCGTTTGATCGCGCCGTGCGCCCGCACCGCCCCCTGCCACGGGCAGATCGGTTCCGAGATGCACCACCCGTGTCTTGCGTGCCCCCGCTGCGGTGGCCAGCTGCGCGACCGTGCGGCTGTTCGCAAGCGTCAGCGCGGCGGCGCCCAAGCTTCGCTGAACCGCTGCGCGGCCACGCTCACTGCGGGGGGCCGTGTAGAGGACGTCGCCGCCGTGGACTGACACCACGAGCGGCACGGCCATACGCGCCCGCCTCACCGCGTCGCCGGCGGGCACCGCGTTGTGAGCATGGATCAGCTCATAGGGAAAGGAGCGGTGAAGGCGACGCAGCGCGAGCGCAAGCATTGGCGCCGACCAGGCGCCCCACGCGTGATATGTGCGCGAGCGCGGTGGTGAGAGGTAGCGGACATAGGTGATGTCGAGCCCGTCGTGGGTCTGCTTGCGCGGCTCGCTCACGAGGCTCGCGAGCGCGCGTGCAAAGTGCAGCGGACCGTGCGAGAGGGAGGAGCGCGGCGGCACGAGCCGATGCAGCACGAGCACTCGCACCTCCGCCCCCGCGTCGCGCGCGGCAAGCGCCTGCCTGTGCGCCCATATGCCGAGCACCGGGTCGCCCCGGCGCGGGTAGAACTCGGAGACCACGGCCACCTTCATGCTTCCCTCCACGCCGCCTGCGGGGGCGCGGTGGAGGTGTGGGTGTAGGCGATCACCAGCGGCGATGGGTCGCGAGTGTCTGCTGGGCCTCGACGGCGCTGAGGTGGGGGCGGCGCTCGAGGAAGGCGCGCGCCTCTGCGATCGCCTGCTCGCGCGAATAGCGGCTCGCGGCGGGTGCCGCGCTGTGGAGGATGGGGACGGCGTCGATCACACCGCAGCGCCACCCTCGCTCGCGTGCGAGCGCTGCCCAGTGAAGGTCCAGCCCCCAGCCCATGCGCAGCTGTGGGAACGGCAGCAGAGTTGAGAGCGTGGATCGCGCGAACGCCGTCACCGGGCCGATCTCGACGAAGCAGGTCTCACGCACGACGCTACCCGGGCGCCGGCGGGTCACTCGCCAGGCTGCGTGCGAGGCGCGGCGGTGCGCAGGCTGCGCGAGATCCAGCTCGAAGCGCTCGGCAAGGAACAGGAAGCGATCGAGGAAGCCGCGCCCCAGCACGACGTCGTCATCGATCACGAGCAGCCAGTCATGCTCGAGGGAATCCTGCTCCTCTCCGAGCAGCAGGTTCAGGTTCTCGAACTTCCCGTGCTCGCCGGGCGGCGCGAAGCGCAGCTCGACGCTGTGGCGCGAGCTGGCCAGCTCCCCACGAATCGACGCGACGAGGGCGCGATGCTCGGGGCGCGCGACGCCGAGCACGAGCACGCGCCTGGCGGGCGGGCGGCGGCGGGCGGCTCCATCGAGGCGAAGGCGGCGTCCGGACACACACTGAAGCGCATCGGCGCTCAGGTCGAGAACGGCTCGTCGCAGGCCGTCGAGACCGCCGACCGTTCCGCTTTCGCCCGAGAGGAAGTCATCGGATGGGGCGGCTGTTGTGTTCTCGTTTTGGGCGACACCGCGCCCGCGCGCGTCAAGAGAGCCTTTCTTCGCGCGCGCGGGCGCGGCCACCGCGTTTTGGAATACTCGACCGAGGCTGTGAGCAACCATCACCAGCCCCGCCGGGCAGCGGCGGACCGCTACGTGGCCGGCGCAGCCGAGCAGCGTACGTAGCTCGGCGTTCCACGATGGAGCCTCACGGCGCCAGGCGTCGAAGCGGCGGGCCGCGCGCCCGCGGATAAACGCGGCGCGGCACAGCGAGCGCAGGCGCGAGTCCTCGGCGCTGCGACGGTGATCGAGCGCCGCGCCGGCGACGTACAGCACATGCCCGCCGTCCGAGCGA
Source organism: uncultured Solirubrobacterales bacterium (assembly GCA_963714635.1). Classification (GTDB taxonomy): domain Bacteria; phylum Actinomycetota; class Thermoleophilia; order Solirubrobacterales; family Solirubrobacteraceae; genus Palsa-744. Next base: position 358,684 of record CAVQPM010000005.1, read on the forward strand.
AACCGTTCCTGCCACTCCTGCTCGTCGCCGCCGTGCTCGAGTGAGACGTCGAATGGGCCCACGCGCGCAAGCGCGCCGCGGCGGATCGCCATGTTCGCGCCCCAGGCGAAGGGAGCGGGCCCGTCCGCGGCGCCGAGGTCGAGCGAGGTGATCGGCGGCTTCTCTCCTCCACAGCCGCGCGGCGGCCGGCCCTCGAGGCGGGCCACGATCGGACCGGTGAACACCTCTGTGTCCGGGTGCTCACCCGCGGCCTCGAGCAGCGCTTCCAGCCAGCCGCTTCGCACCTCGACGTCATCGTCGACGAACACGACGAGATCGCCGGTCGAGCGCTCGACTCCCGTGTTGCGCGCGACGTTGAGGCCGAGCGGTCGCGGATGAGGCTCATAGCGCGCATGGAAGCGCCTGGCGAGGGAACGCGCGGCCTCCGATGGGCCGTTGTCGTCGATCACGAGCACCTCCGCCCCGGCGCCGGCGGCCTGCGGGGAGATCGAGGCGAGCGCCACCTCCAGGTAGCGCGGGCGCGCGCGTGTTGGGATGACGATCGACGCGACGGGAGCCGTGGAGCTGGAAGCCATGACCTGGACAGTCTAGGTTTGGGCAGGCGATGATCCTCTTCCTGCACAATCGCTATCGCACGACCGGCGGCGAGGAGCGCGTCGTGGAGCAGCTGCTGGAGCTCGTGCGCGAGCATCTGGGAGAGCCCGCGCAGATGCTCAGCCGCGACTCGGCCGCCATCGGGCGGGCAAGCGCGGCGCGCGGGCTTCTGTGGGGCGGTATCGCGCCGCGTGACGTGGCCAAGGCGATACGCCTGTCGGGCGCCCGCGTCGTTCATGCCCACAACCTGAACCCCACGTTCGGCTGGCGCGCGCTCGCGGCTGCGCGCGACGCGGGCGCTCGCGTCGTGCTGCACCTGCACCAGTACCGGCTCGTGTGCGCCAACGGGGTGTGCTTCACCGGCGGCGTGCAGTGCACGCGCTGTCACGGGCGCAACACGCTGCCGGGCGTCATCCACAACTGCCGCGGCTCGCGCGCCGAGGGGCTCGCGTACGGGGCGGCGCTGGCGCTGTGGCAGCGCCGCATGGCCGAGCAGGCCGATGCCGTGATCGTGCCGAGCTCCTTCGCGCGCGAGCGGCTGCGCGAGTTGGAGGCGCCGCTTCGGTGGGAGCGCGTGCACGTGCTGGCGCCGCCGGTGGCGGTGGCGGCCGATGTCGCCGCGCCGGGGCGCGAGGCATACGCGCTGGTCGTCTCGAGGCTCGCCCCGGAGAAGGGCATCGACGTGGCGATCGACGCGTGCCGGAGGGCGGGTGTGCGGCTCGTGATAGCCGGCGATGGTCCCGAGCTCAGCGCGTTGAGGGCGCGCGCGGCGGGCCATGATGTGAGATTCGCGGGACGGGTGGACGACGGGGAGCTGGGCCGGCTGCGCTTGGGCGCGGCGCTCGCGATCGTGCCGTCGCGATCGGGCGAGACGTTCGGCATGGCCGCCGCCGAGGCGATGGCCGCCGGCGTGCCCGTCGTAGCGAGCCGTATCGGCGCGCTGGCGGAGCTCGTCGAGGAGGAGGAGGCGCTCGTCGAGCCCGGCGATCCGGTGGCGCTTGCCGCCGCGATCGAGCGGCGATGGGGCGACGAGGATGCCGGCCGGCGCGGGCAGGCCCGGGTTGGCGAGCGGTGCGCGCCGGCGGTCGTCGCGCGCGGCCTGGCGCGGATTTACTCCGACGCTCCGTCTGCCGGCGTGTGAGAAGCTGCGGGCAGCATGGTCGCCATCGACACGCAGGCTACAAGCGCGCTGATCACCGGGATCACGGGCCAGGACGGCTCGTTCCTGGCTGAGCTGCTTCTCGAGAAGGGCTATGAGGTGAGCGGCTTCGTGCACGGCGACCCGGAGGAGCGCTCGCTCGGCTGCTCGGAGCACCTGCGCGACCGCTTGAGCCTGATCGGCGGCGACCTGCTCGATCCGGGAAGCCTGCGGCTGGCGATCGAGAGGGTGATGCCCCACGAGGTCTACCACCTCGCCTCCCCATCCTTCATACCCGCCTCGTGGGAGCGCCCGGCCGAGACGTTGCGCGCGATCGCGGGCTCCACGGCCGCGCTGCTGGAGGCGATTCGCGACACCGACAGGCGGGCGCGCGTGTTCGTGGCGGCCTCCGCGGCGATGTTCGGCGACGCCCCGGAGACCCCTCAGCGCGAGAGCACGCCGTGCCGGCCGACGACGCCGTACGCGATCGCGAAGCTCGCCTCGCATCAGCTCGTCGGAGCGATGCGCGCCCATGACGGCCTGTATGCGTGCTCGGGGATCACCTTCAACCACGAGTCCGAGCGCCGCCCGCCGCAGTTCGTGACGCGCACGATCACGCGCGCCGCGGCTCAGATCAAGCTCGGACTCGCGGATCACGTGACGCTCGGCGATCTCGGGGCGATACGCGACTGGTCGTTTGCGGGGGACATCGTCAGGGGCGCTTGGCTTGCCCTGCAGCAGGACCACCCCGATGACTACGTGCTCGCAAGCGGGGTCGGTCGTACGGTCGAGGATCTCGCCCGGGCGGCGTTCGCGTGCGTGGGCCTTTCGGCGGAGCGCTATCTGCGGGTCGATGAGGGTCTGGTGCGCGCACGCGAGCAGACCGTCAGCGTTGGAGACCCGACGAGGGCGCGTGAGCGCCTGGGATGGGAGCCGAAGCTCAGCTTCGAGCAGCTGGTCGACAGGATGGTGCAGGCGGACCTGCGCGCCCAGCAGGACGTCGCGGCCCGCGCCTGAGGGTTCGTCGGCATTCCTGAGGTTCCGTCCGGCATCCGCATCCAAGGGACTTCGGATATCGATTCGCAGCCGTAAACTCCCGGTCGCGATGAGAACGGTTGGGATCATCGGCCTCGGCTATGTGGGATTGCCGCTGGCGGTCGCCTTCGCCGAAGAGGGCTGTGAGGTGATCGCGGTCGACTCCGACGCGCGCAAGATCGAATCGATCGCGTCGGGGACCTCCTACATAGAGGACATCTCATCCGAGCGCCTGCACGACGCGCTCGACCGCATCTCGGCGAGCACCCGCTACGCGAAGCTGGCGGAGGCGGAGGCGGTGCTGATCTGCGTGCCCACTCCGCTCACGGCCAACAGGGAGCCCGACCTGACGCCGCTGATCGACTCCGCACGCGAGCTGGGCGAGGTGCTCAAGGCCGGCCAGCTGGTGGTTCTCGAGTCCACCACATACCCCGGCACAACCCGCGAGCGCGTGGCCCCCCTGCTCGAGGAGTCGGGGCTGGCGGCGGGCAGGGACTTCAATCTGGCGTTCTCTCCCGAGCGCGTCGATCCCGGCAGGACCGACTTCACGCTGCGCACGACCCCGAAGGTCGTGGGCGGTCTGACCGATGCGTGTACCGAGCGGGCCGTGGAGCTGTACGGGCTCGTGTGCGACGAGATCGTGCGCGTGTCGAGTCCCGAGGCGGCCGAGCTGACCAAGCTGCTGGAGAACATCTTCCGCTCGGTGAACATCGCGCTCGTGAACGAGCTCGCGATGCTGACCGACAGGATGGGCATCGACATCTGGGAGGTCGTCGACGCCGCCGCGACCAAGCCCTACGGGTTCATGCGCTTCGAGCCGGGCCCGGGGATGGGCGGGCACTGCCTGCCGGTCGACCCCTTCTACCTGAGCTGGCGCGCGCGCGAGTTCGACATGAGCACCGAGTTCATCGAGCTGGCGGGCCAGGTCAATGCGCAGATGCCCTACCACTGCGTGGCGAAGGTCCAGCGCGCGCTCAACGACGCCGGCCGAGCCGTCAGGGGCTCGCGGATCGCCGTGCTCGGCGTGAGCTACAAGCCGGGCGTTGGCGACACGAGAGAGTCGCCCGCCCTGAAGATCGTCGAGCTGCTGCGCGATCTCGGCGCCGAGCTCAGCTATCACGACCCATATGTGCCGAAGCTGAACGATCTCGAGCTCGAGAGCGCGCCCCTCGATGAGATCGTCGCGGACGCAGATCTCGCGCTGATCGTGACCGCCCATCCAGGCGTTGACCACGAATCGGTCGCCAAGCGTGCACGGATAGTGCTCGATTTGCGCGGGGTGACGCGTTCCTACAGCGTCGGCAACGTGGTGCGGCTGTGAGCGAGCGCGCGCCGGGTCTCGTGCTCGGCGAGAACGTAAAGATCGGCGACGGCGTTTCGTTTGGGGCGCATGTGGTGGTGCATGACGGGACCGTGATCGGACACGGCTGCGTGATCGAGGATCACGCCGTGCTTGGCAAGCGCCCGCGCCTCGCCCGCGGCTCATCCGCGAAGGGCGAGGTCGGCGGTCTCGTGCTCGGTGATCGCGTCACGGTATGTGCGGGTGCGGTTGTGTTCGCGGGCGCGAATATCGAGGAGGAGGCGATCATCGGCGACCAGTCGTACGTGCGTGAGCGCTCGCGCATCGGGCCGGGCTCGGTGATCGGACGCGGGAGTGTGGTCGACAACGACGTGGCGATCGGCGCGCGAGTGCGCGTTCAGACCAACGTGTATCTGACGGCCTTCACCGTCATCGAGGACGACGTGTTCGTCGGCCCGTGTGCGATGACGACGAACGACGACACGATGTCGCGGCACGGCCCGGATATGCAGCTGCGCGGCGCAACGCTGCGGCGCGCCTGCCGGGTGGGTGGCGCCGCGGTGCTCACGCCGGGCGTTGAGATCGGCGAGGAGGCTTTCGTGGCCGCGGGGGCGATCGTCACGAAGAACGTGCCCGCGCGCGTCGTCGTGATGGGAACGCCGGCGCGCCAAACCCGCGAGGTGGGCGAGGATGACCTCTTGGAGCGCTGGAGGTAATAGACCTCAGGCGGTGGCGGCCGCTCTCTCGCGCAGCCAGTCCACCGTCGAGGCAATCCCCTCCTCGACCTCGATCTTCGCCTCCCAGCCCAAGAGCCGCTTGGCCTTCTCGACCGACGGCCAGCGACGCGGCACGTCGACGGTGAAGCTCGGCAGGTGCTCGAGCTCGAACGCGTCGGGGTCCTCGCCGCACGCCTCCCACACGATCCGGGCGATCTCCGCGACGGTGAGCTCGCGCGAGGCGGAGATGTTGAAGTCCTCGTGCAGCCCCTTCGGTGAGCTCATCGCCGTGACGATCCCGTCGGCGATGTCGTCGACGTGCGTTAGCGTGCGCGTCTGCTCGCCCGAGCCGAATATCTGAAGCGGTCGCTGGCCTGAGAGCACCTTGTTGATCAGGTCGGGCACCGCGTGGGCGATGCCCGGCTCCGGGTCGGGCGCCTCGCCGGGGCCGTAGGCGTTGAACGGCCGGCAGATCGTGAACGGCAGGCCGTGCTCGTCGTGGGCGGCGCGGCAGTAGACCTCGCCGGTGAGCTTGGAGAAGCCGTAGGCGGACTCGGGCGTGGGGCAATCGGGGAGATGCGCCTCGGTCGTGGGGAACTCGGTCGCCCGCTCGAAGACCATCGAGGAGGAGACGTACGTGAAGCGCTCAACCTCGTGGTCGAGGGCCGCGCGGATGACGGCGTTGTAGAGGGCGTTGTTGACCTCGGTCAGCGTGTGAGGCAGCCGGTGGAAGTTGGCGATTCCGCCGACGATCGCCGCGAGGTGGATCACGTGCGAGCAGCCATCGGTCGCGGCTTGGGCCTGCTCCAGCACCCGCAAATCGCCCGTGTGGACCTCGCAGCCCTCGCGCATCCACTGCGGCGCCGGCCGCTGGTCGGATACGCGCACCTCATATGCGGGGTCGCCCAGCAGCCGTCGAACGACCGCGGCGCCGATCGTGCCGGCGCCACCGGTGACCAGCACTCGGCTCATCTGCTGGGAGCCCCGAGGGTGGAGAGCTCGCTTGCGTAGGCGAAGACCTGTCCCGTGCCCCAGCAGTTCCAGGGGTCGATCACCAGGCAGTCCGCGCCGGCGTGCTCGGTGATCGTGGAGAGCGCTTGCGGCTCGCAGAACTCGCTGTGGTTGGCAGCGACGACCACCACGTCGGCTTTCTCGACGGCCTCCTCGAACGGTACGGTCGGTGTGGGGACGTGCGGGTCGTGGGCCACCACGTCCGCGAGCTCGCGCTCGAGCAGCCGGATCAGCTTGTGTGCGAGCGAGTCGCGCTCGTCGTCGGTGTCGGCCTTGAAGGCGAGGCCGAGCACGGCGATCTTGCGACCCGCGAGCGAGCCGATCCTGCGCTTGATCCCTTCGACCAGAAACAGCGGCACAGACTCGTTGACGCGCGAGACGGCGAGCAGCATGCCGGGCGCGTTGGAGCGCTCCTCGGAGAAGGCGAAGTCCTTGCGCAGGCAGGTCCCAGCGGTGAGGCCGGGCCGCGCGATTCCCCCGCGCGGGTAGTCGCGATTGATCAGGTCGATCACCTCGAACACGTTCGCGTCATAGCGCTCGCAGTCCATCATCAACAGGTTCGGCAGCGCGAAGTTGGTGTAGCGCAGGATGTTCGTCCAGATCTTCGCGAGCTCGGCCTGCACCGGCGTGGTCTGCACGATCGGCGCGTCGAAGACCCCGAACAGCTCGGCGACGACCTCGCCCGAGCGGGCGCCGACGCCGCCGATTATGCAGGGCAGGGAGTCGATCTCCGCAAGGAAGCGCCCCGCGGCGATCCGCTCGGGCGCGTGCGCGACGAACACGTCCTCGCCGACCTGAAAGTCCCTGTGCTTGGCGAGATAGCCGGCCACGAACTCGGTCGTCCCAGGCGCCACGGTCGAGCGCAGCGTGAGCGCGTGCCCGGGCGCGAGCGCCCCCAGCAGGTCATCGAGCGCCGAGCGGATGTCGCGCATGTCGATCTCGATGTGCGAGAACGAGGGGGTGCCGAGCGTGATCACGATGTGCCTTGCCTGCGCTGCGTCCACGACGCGCTCCGACAGCGACAGGCTTCCCGTCGCGGCGACCCGCTCGAGCAGCTCCTGCGTGCCGGTCTCGCCGAAAGGCATGACGCCTTCGCCCACCGACGCAAGTCGCGCGGGGTCGTTGTCGATGCCGATAACGCTCAGGCCGCGGTCGGCGAACGACAGCGCGAGCGGCAGTCCCACGCGTCCGAGGCCGACGACGGCGACGTCGGCCGTGCTGTGTGAATCGGTCATCTCAAGGCGAGAGGTTACCGGCGCTCACGCAGATACTGGCGCGCGAAGCCGGCCACGAAGCGGGGGTTCTGCGAGGCGTAGCGCCGCCACAGCCGTCTCGGCTCGCGCGAGAGGCGGTAGAGCCACTCCAGGCCATTGCGCTGCATCCAGGCAGGGGCCTGCGAGACGATGCCGGCGTGGAAGTCGAACGCGGCGCCGACACCAACGAGCAGCGGGGCGCGCAGGAGCGGGCGCATCTCGCTCATCCACAGCTCCTGCTTGGGCTGGCCCGTGCCCACCCACACGACCTGGGCCCCCGAGTCGTCGATCCTCGCCACCGCCTCCTCGCGCTCGCGCTCGGAGAGGGGGCGAAACGGCGGGGACCAGCCCCCCACGATTCGCAGTCCGGGGAAGCGTTCGCGCAGCCGGCCGCTGAGCAGCTCGAGCGCTTGCTCGGAGCGCCCGCCGTAGAGGTATGTCGGCGTCCCAGTGACGGCCGCACGGGCGCACCAGCGCTCCATCAGGTCCGGTCCGTACACCCGCGTGGCGCGACCGTGTCCGAGCAGTCGCAGCGCCCACACGAGCGGCTGCCCGTCGGGCACGGCGAGCGACGCCCCCAGCAGTGCCTTCATCGTCGCGGCGTCGTCGTGCGCCGACATCACGAGGTTGACGGCGGCCGCCGTGAGCCAGCCGCGCGCCTCAGAGGCGACCATCGCGTCCATCCAGGCGATCACCTCGTCGTAGTCGGATACGGCGAGGGGCACGCCGAGGACCTCCGCGCGGGGCGGGGTCGCTGAAGCTGCATGTGGGAGCGAGCTCGCCATGCGATGAGCGTAGCTGGCGGGGTGGCCCCGGCGCTTGTCTTATGCGCCCTGCAACGGATGTCGGCACGGGGCCATTGGGCGCGGGTGCGCCTCCGGCTCATGTTCGGACGTTCGTCCGGATCTCTTTCAATCAGTTCGTACGATTCTTAGTCTCCGCAGTCATGAGTCCGGTTTCCCTGCGCCGCTATCGCGCCGAGCGCCTGCTCGCCAAGGAGTTCACCGGGCTGCGCTCGAAAGTCCTGGCGGTCGTGCGCTTCAAGCTGCGCGGCCATGCGGTCCGTTTGAACACGGCCGACCTGGAAGCCTGCTACGCGCAGGCGTGGCATGGCCTGTACGCGGCCCTGCTCGAGGGCGAGCGGGTCGACAATGCCGGGGCGTGGCTGGTCGTCGCCACGCTCAGGCGCGCTCTCGACGAGAGCGACTCGCTCACGCGTCATCCAGTTGCCGATGTCGTGGAGGCGCAGTCGGTCGAGTTCGATCCGGACATCGCCGCGACGCTTGACGCTCGCGCGAAGCTGCAGCACCTGTTCGAGGGGTTGCGCAGTCGCCTGAGCGAGCGCGAGTGCACGGTCGCCTCGCTCTGCTACCTGCAGGGCCTCTCGCGCGCTGAGGCCGCGGCACGGATGGGGATCAGCGAGGCGCGCATGCGCAAGCTGATGGACGGCGCCTCGCCGAGCCGCCCCGGAGTCGCCGGCAAGGTGGGGGAGCTGCTCGGCACGGTCGCCGCCGAGCAGTGGTGCGAGCAGCAGTCATCGCTGATGCGGGCCCTCGCCTTCGGGATGCTCGACCCCGACGGAGATCGCTACGCGCTGGCGATGGCCCACTGCCGCGAATGTCCCCCCTGCCGCGCTCACGTCGCCTCGCTGCGCGGCCTCGCGGTAGTGCTCCCGCCGTTGCCGATCTCGCTTGCGCTCGCCGGCGGTGTCGGCGTCGCGGCGCGGGCGACGGCGTCGATCGCCGGTCGCGGATCGGGCGTCCCGGTCTCGGGGAGCGTAAGCGCGGGCTGGAGCGGGCTGGGCGGGTCCTTCGCGCTCAAGTTCGCGATCGGCGGTCTGATCGTGTTCGGCGGCGGTTATACCGTCGTTGACGGACTCGCACACGGCAGCTCCCACCGGCCGCTCCCCGCTTCGGGGCTATCGATCGCGAACGGCTCACTCCATGCCCCCTTCGCGGCGCGCCCGCAACATCCGCATCGGAATACGCGGGCTTCGATGCGGCGCGCGCGGCCACTGCGCTCCGCACATCGCTCGGCCTCGGCCGCCTCCGCGACGCGTGAGTTCGGCCCCGAGCGGGCCTCCCTGGCCGCTGTGCTCCCTGTGGCGCCGCGGCCGCCGGGTGGCCGGCGGCGCGCCGGCTCCCGCGAGTTCGGCTTCGAATAGGCACGGACATGATGTCCTTGCGCGCCGTCGGCGTCGCGAGCGTGCCGAAGCGAGCCCGCCGAAGCTGCTCCTACGCGGCGATCCCGTGCTCCAGCGCGAAGCGCACGGCGGCGCTGCGGTTGGGAACGCCGAGCTTCCGATAGATGTTGGTCAGATGGAACTTGACCGTGTGCTCGCTCACCCACAGCTCGCAGCTGATCGACTTGGTCGTAAGTCCGCGCGCGACGGCGGCCAGGATGGCCGTCTCGCGCTCGGTGAGCGACTGCGCCGGTGAGACGGCCGTCTCGCACGGCTTGACCGTGCCGCCGGACGGCGCGTGGTAGACGGCGCCGCAGCGGATCTCACGCAGCACCGAGGCGATGTCGAAGGCGTGGACGCTCTTCACCACATAAGCACGCGCCCCCGCGGCGAGAGCGCCATTCACCGATACGGCATCGTCGCTGGCGGACAGCACCACGATCTTGACGTCCGGCCAGTGCTCGACGATCTGAGCGATGCACGACTCGCCTTCGACGTCGGGCATGCGCAGGTCCATCAATACGACATCGGGACGGCGGCGCTCGATCAGCGCCAGCAGCTCGTTGCCCGAGCGCGCCTCGCCCGCGATCTCGATGTCATCGTTGGCTTCGAGCGTCCTGCGTACTCCGATCAAGACGAGCGGATGATCGTCGGCGATCAGGACCTTCAACGGCGCAGGCGGCCCCCCTGACGCTCGGCCGGTACCGGCATTGTGGGTGAACGTACCCATGCAGTCACGTCCTTGTCCCTCAATCGGACACCGTATGTGGATGAAGCCGGCCAAAGGCTAATGCACGATCAAGCCGGCTAGTACGTGATATTCCCCACATTGCCTTCGGGGTAACTCCGCAAATCATCCGATTGGCAGACCGGAGCCGAGCAATATTGCGAGCGCTCCCAGTGACAGGAATGGGCACATCGGGAGCGTCGCTCGCCGTGCCGTCGCAACGCCGCCGCGAATCACGATCACGAGCGCGACGGGGAACACGAGCAGGAAGCCGAGCGCGAGCGCCGGCGCGGTTCCCCAGCCCAGCGTCGCGCCTATCAGCAGTCCCAGCTTGACATCGCCCATGCCGATCGAGCTGGCGTTGAGCAGTCGCGGGAGAAACAGGAAGGCCGCTGCCAGCAGCGCCGCCAGCGCATACTGCGCCGTATCCCCGGGCGAGAACGCCAAGCGCGCCACCAGCACGACGGCGGTGGCCGGAAGCACTATCCGGTTGGGCACGATGCGGCGCCTGATGTCGATCGCCGCGAGCAGCACGAGCACGATGGCGACAAATGCCTCGAGGAGGAGTGTGGGGAGGGGTTGGCTCATGGTGGGCTCCTATCTCGAAGTGACTGTGTGACTGAGCGCGAGCGATGCCGTGTGCACAGTGTCGGCGCTCGAGCTTCCGAGAAGTCCCCCACCTAGGTCTAGGTCCAACTAGCCCTTTTTCTCGTAGCGACGCACGCGCGGCGGGCCTACGATCGCTGACGATGCTGGGAAGGCAAGGCCAACCGTTCGAAGCGAGATCGCGGCTCATACTGCCGTCCAGCCTCAGACCTGTAAACCGCCCGCAGGGGCATGAGGCTGATGGAAGGAGGTGAAAAAGTATGTGGAACGATCTCATGAGCTTCGTGCACGGCTGTCACGCACGGATGCTCACCTTCGAGCTCAAGGGCGAGGAGGGGCAGGGACTGGTCGAGTACTCACTGATCATCGCGCTTGTCTCGGTTGCTTTGGTTGGTGCGCTGACCGCGCTGGCTACGGGCCCGAAAGGCATCGAATCGGTTTTCAAGGCAATCGAGGAAAAGCTCTGACGGGCCGTGGGTGGGCGCCGCTCGCCCAGATCACGGGTGGCGCTCACTCGCTCTTCAAGTCAGTCCCAAGCCGACGCTTACGAAATATCAGTCACTAGTTCGCCTATCAAGACAGTCGATGTTGATGGGAATCATTCAAACGACCTTCACTACGCTCGAAAATTCAATGGTCACCTCATACATATCGTGTTTTCGCCGCGTGTCGCCTGCGGGCCGTCGCCACATCTCCGAGGACGGCCAGGCAGTGGTCGAGCTCGCGCTTGTGCTGCCCGTGCTGCTGCTCATCGTGATGGGCATCCTCTGGTTTGGGCGGGCCCTCAACTACACCCAGGACGAGACACGCCTCGCCAACGTGGCTGCCCGCTACGCGGCCGTCGATCAGGTGCCGCCGGGGGCGGGCGGATCGCTTGCGGAATGGCTGCGCTCGGAAGCCGACAGCGCAGAGCTGCGCAAAGGCACCGGTGACGTCGAAGCCCCCCCCACTGTTTGCGTGGAATACCCGAACGGCACCGCCGTCGGCGCACCGGTGAAGGTCACCATGCGCGCCGCGTTCAAATGGCTGCCGCTGCTGGGCGTGGGGGCCAGCAGCACGATCACCGGCGCGGCGACGATGCGCATCGAGGTCTCGCCGACGAACAGCTTCTACGCGGCGGGATGTTCATGAATCCGCGGCCTCATAGGCACGGCAGGCGACTCACAAGCGCCCTCCGCCTACACGGCAGGCGACTGATGGGCACCCATGTTCGGCGTGCGACGCGCGAGCAGCGCGGCGCGGTGCTCGTGTTCTTCGCGCTGTTCGCGCCCGTGGCCGTGCTGTTCCTCTCCTTTGTCGTCGACGTCGGCGACTGGTTCGATCACGCGCGCCACCTGCAGCTGCAGGCCGACGCCGGCGCGCTCGCGGCGGCCCAGGGCTTCCAGCCGTGCAACGACACAACCATCTACTCGGCCGCCGGACAGTACTCGGGAGCCGCCTCGGTCACCACGCCCACCGGTGAAACCGTTACATCCACGTCCCCGCTCTACAACACGCAGCTCGGCGGGACGACTCAGGCAAACATCCACGAGCTGATCAACTCGCCCACGTACTACGAACAGCCCTCTCCTGTCGACAGCACCGTCAAGCCGACCAATCCCTGCGCGGCGGAGATGGTCGACGTCAAGGTCACGGAGACGAACCTGCCCTGGTATCTCCGCCTGCTCAGCCTCGGCGCCCCCCGTGCCAACGCGCACGCGCGGGTGGAGATCCTGCAGGAGACCTCCGGTGAAGGATTTGAGCCGCTGGCGGTGGCTCAATCGGCCCCCGTCGCCGCGAAGGCATACTTCGTCAACGAAGACAAAGGAAACGAAGTGCTAGCCAGTGCTCTGCTCACGCAAACGAGCACGAACGCCCAGGGCCAGGGGGTTTGGAGCAACAGCGAACCGGTCTCTGTGGCGATCGACAAGACCAACACGACCACCGCACACATTGGCGTGATGGTCGCATTGAGCGGCAGCGCGGGACACACCAAATGCGGCGAAACCTACGTGCAGTGCTTCGACGAGACCAGCGGTCCGCTTATGCACGTCGCAGGCTACTCAAACGAAGGGAAAGGCACCTTCGAAGCGCCATTAGCTCGCCAGGTCACACTGTCGCCGCTCACCTGCAGCGACGGATACTTCTCGACCTCGACCGAAAGCTGCACCTTCACCGTTTCTGCCAAGCTCGACTACGGCAGCGCCAGCACCAAGGGCGTCACCGTCACGCCGATCGTCAATGGGACGCAGGAAAAGGAAGCGCTCGCCTACAACTCGGAAACCGGACTGTGGACGGGAGCCGCGAAGCTCGCGTCGGCCAGCGGCTCGAACGAAGTCAGCCTGCTCGTCCGGTGCGATCCCAAAGCCAAGGAATCCGCGTGCGCATCGGAAGCCAAGAGCACCAAAGCGACGATCGCGGACGTCCAACGCATATACAGCGCGAACTGGGAACACAACTCGGGAACGATCGCCGGGGCATGGATCTGGGAAGCCGGAGGGCTTGCGCAGGACGCTGACGCGTTTGAGGTGTGTGAGACGGCGGATGCGAACAGCTGCACCCACAGGCTCACGGTCACGATCGACGTCGGTGGCAACCTCGAAGTCGCCGCCGGATACTCCGACCCGCTCCGCCAGCTGCGCTTCGAAGGCGAGCAGGGGGTCAGAGCGGGCTGCCCGCCGCCCGCTTCGCCGTCCGGAAGCGAATACCGCGAAAAGCTCGAACAGGGCTGCCCGGGTACGTACGCGATCAACACGACAGACCCTGAATGCGCTGTGAACACGAGCCCATATCAATGTCTCACCGTCGGCCTGCCCGGCAAGGATGTCGGCCCGACCCGGCAGGGGATCGACGAACGCATCGAAAACCGACCAGGAACCAAATTCTACTGTGAAAACAACTGGCGGAACAACAACAATGGTGGCGTTCCGATCATCCCGAGCGACGACTCGAGGATCGTCCAGCTCTTCATCATCCCGTACGGGACGATCAACGCCGAAGGACGCTCCACGCTCGGCAGGGAAGAGGTCCCGATCCAGAACTTTGCCGCATTCTATGTAACGGGATTCTCTGGTGATAAGTGCAAATCGGACCCCAGCCCCGGCAAAGCCGAAATTGTGGGTCATTTCATCAAGTACGTCAATCCGCTGGGCGTCAGCGGGGAAGGAAAGTGCGTCGCGAGCTCCCTAGGCGAGTGCGTGGCCGTGCTCACCAGATAAAGGAGAGGTCGATTATGGAACTCACAGGCAACAGATATGCAAGCAGCGATTGGCGCAAACTGCTCTCCACACGGCGGGGCATGATTGCTGTCGCGGCGCTCTGCACGCTGCTGGCGGCGGCGATCCTGGTGTACGCCGCATCGCGTTACCGCCAGAGCGTCCAGGGCGGCGCCGGCGCGCAGACCGTGCTCGTCGCCAACGGGACGATCCTGAAGGGCACCCCCGGCGACGTGATCGCCTCACAGCAGCTCTTCCACGTGCAGAGCATGGCGGGCAGTCAGGTAACCGCCGGTGCGATCGCGGATACCGCTCTGCTGCACGGCAAGGTCGCCGTGGCCGACATCAATCCCGGCCAGCAGCTCACGGCGAGCGATTTCACGAGCAGCGGCGGATACGTCTCAGAGCTCGCGCCAGACGAGCGCGTGATGTCGGTCCCGCTCGATGCAAGCCACGGTCTTCAGGGCGTCGCGCAGGCCGGTGACCGCGTCGACGTCTACGCCGACCTGGAAGGCAATGGCGGCGCTTCCGGCGCCGTCTCGATGCTGTTGGCCTCCAACGTGCCTGTGCTCGCTTTCGATCGGGGCTCGGGCGGCGGGCTCGGCGGCGCCACCGGTCAGCAGGCCGACGTCGTGCTGAAGGTCAAGGTGGGTGAGGCGGGCGCGCTCGCGCTCGCCTCCGACCACGGCAAGGTGTGGCTCGTGCTGCGTGGCTCCAACGCCTCCGAACCGAGCACACAGCAGACGTATGACCTCCAGGCGCTGCGCGGCGGCGTATCGAGCGGAGGTCTAGGGCGATGAGCTCATATCTGGAGGCGCTCGTCGCGCTCGACGCGCATGCCGACCGGGGGCTCGTAGAGACGCTGATGTCGAGCAGCACCCGGCTGCGGGTCGTCGATTACCTGGAGCTCGACTCGTTCGGCTCGGATGGCGGTGGCGGCGACGTTCTGGTCGTCGCCTGCGGGCAGTACACATCAGCGGTCGGCGACTACATCGCCCATGCCGCGCGCATGCGCCCGCAGCGGCCGGTCGTGCTGCTGGCGCCCGTCTCCGGCAACGGCCACGCCGCCGATGCGATCGCCCGCGGCGCAGAGGACGTCATCACGCTGCCGGCGCACGGCGAGCATCCGCCGTCGGCGGAGCTGGCGCCGCAGGTCGTGTTCGCGCTCGAAAAGGCGCTGGCGCGCCGGCGAGGCGCGCCGGCGGCCACCGATCGGCGGCTCGGGCGGCTGATCTGCACGCTGGGCCTGAAGGGCGGCAGCGGCAAGACGCTGACGGCCTCCAATCTCGCGGTCGCGCTCGCAATGGCCGGCCGGACGGTGGCGATCGTCGACCTCGACCTGCAGTTCGGCGACGTCGGCCTTACGCTAGGCCTGACCCCCGAGCGCACGCTCTATGACCTGGTGCGCGCGGGCGGCTCGCTCGACGCGGGCAAGCTGGCGGACTTCATGCCCGCGCACGCCTCGGGCGTGCGAGCGCTGCTGGCGCCCGCGCGCCCGGACCAGGCCGGCGTCGTGACGCCCGGCTTCCTCGACGAGGTGTACCCCGTGCTGCGCGAGTCGCACGAATTCACCATCCTCGACACGCCTCCGAGCTTCACCCCGGAGGTGATCGGCGCGGTCGACGCGTGCAGCGAGGTGTGCATGGTCGCGATGCTCGACTCCCTGTCGCTCAAGAACGCGAGGCTTGGCCTTCAGACGCTGGAGCGGATGGAGTACGACCCCGCGCGCGTGCGAATCGTGCTCAATCGCGCCGACAGCAGGGTCGGCATCTCCTCCGAGGACGTTGTTGCGATCCTCGGCCGCGAGCCGACGGTGCTCGTGCCGAGCGACCGCGACGTGACGCGCTCGGTCAACCGCGGGGAGCCGATCGCGCTGGCGGGCCGCCGCTCCCAGGCGGCGCGCGCCTTCCACGCGCTTGCCGCGATGTACATAGCCGACGAGGAGGCGCCCAGCGGCGCCCGCAGGCGCTGGCGCCTGTTCAAACGGAGCTGAGAGGTGGTCGCGATGGAGCTGCACGAGAGACTGGCATCCGAGGGCGCGACGGCGCAGCTGCCGTATGACCCGTTCGCCGAGCTGAAGAACCGTGTGCACCTGGGACTGATCGAGGATCTCGGCAAGCAGATCTTCGGAGCCCATGTCGGCGAGGACGTCATCGAGGCGCGCATCACGAGCGAGATCGGCGTGCGCCTGGAGCGAGAGCCCGGCCTGTCCAAAGACGACCGCGAGCGTCTGATCGGGGAGCTGCGCGACGACGTGCTCGGCCATGGGCCGATCGAGCGCCTGCTCGGTGACGACACGATCACGGAGATCATGATCAACGGGCCGTTCGACGTGTGGATCGAGCGCGACGGCCTTCTGCACAGGACCTCGGTGCGCTTCACCGACGAGTCGCACCTGCGCCGCATCATCAACAAGATGGTCGCCGAGGTCGGGCGGCGCATCGACGAGTCCCAGCCGATGGTCGACGCGCGCATGCCCGACGGCAGTCGCGTCAACGCGGTGATCCCGCCGCTATCGCTGTCGGGGCCTCTGATGACTATCCGCCGCTTCGGCGCCGAGCGTCTCAGGCTCGAGGACCTGGTGGGCGTCGGCACGCTCACGCCCGAGACGCGCGAGCTGCTCGAGCGCTGCGTGCAGGCGCGCCTGAACATCCTCATCTCGGGCGGCACGGGGGCGGGTAAGACGACGCTGCTGAACGCTCTGTCGGCGGCGATCCCCGACAGCGAGCGAATCGTGACGATCGAGGACGCGGCCGAGCTGAAGCTCAACCAGCGCCACGTCCTGCGGCTGGAGTGCCGGCCGAAGAACATCGAGGGCGAGGGCGAGGTCACGACCCGCGACCTGGTGCGCAACTCGCTGCGCATGCGCCCCGACCGCATCGTCGTGGGAGAGGTGCGCGGCCCCGAGGCGCTCGACATGCTGCAGGCGCTCAACACCGGCCACGACGGCTCGCTCTCCACGCTGCACGCGAACGCTCCCCGCGACGCGCTCGCGCGCGTGGAGACGATGGTGATGATGGCGGGCTACGACCTGCCGCTGCGAGCGATCCGCCAGCAGATCGCCGCGGCGCTCGATCTGATCGTCCACCTGGAGCGCATGCACGACGGCTCGCGCAAGATCGTCGCGATCACCGAGGTGCAGCGCATGGAGTCGGACGTGATCACGCTGCAAGAGCTGTTCACGTTCCGCGTCGACGCGGCCGCGTCCGGGCGCACGCTCGTGGGGTCGCTGCTCTCGAGCGGACTGCGCCCGACGTTTCTCGAGAAGTTCGAACGCCGCGGTGTGCCGCTGCCCGCCTGGCTCCCCGCCCCAGCTGTGCCGAACGGAGGCGCGTCGCGGGCTCGGGGGGTATACGCATGAGCGCGCACGCGCATCACCCCTCCTTCTGGGCGAGCACCACTGCGCTCGTGATCGTCGCTGTCGCCTGCGCTCTCCTGTTCACCCTTGCGCTGCTCACGCTGCTCGGCCCGCGCCTGCGCCGTCACGGCCTGCGCGCGCGGGTGGGCCGGTTCACCGCGCCGGCGATGCCTCCCACGCAGACCCCGCTTGGAGAGCCGCTGGCCGCCGGCCCTGCGGGGGCATGGGTGGACGATCTCTTCGGTGGGAGGGCCTGGTGGAGCGCGTTCAAGGAGAAGCTGGAGGTCGCGCGCGTCGAGCGTTCGGCCGGTGAAGTGCTGCTCGCCACCGCTGCCGCATCGGTCATGATTGCTGCCGTCGTATGGCTTTTGACGGGCGCGGCCCTGCTCGGAATCCCCGCGCTCGGGCTCGGGCCGGCGGCGGCACTCGCGATTGTGAACGGGCGCCTCGCGCGCCAGCGTAGGCTGTTCGGCGAGCAGTTGGCCTCCCATCTGCAGGAGGCCGCCGCCGCCATGCGCGCCGGCCACAGCCTCGTGGGTGGCCTGCGCACGATCGCCGACTCGGCGGCCGAGCCGATGCGCACGGAGCTCGAGCGCGTGCTCGCCGACGAGCAGCTCGGAGTGCCGCTCCAGGATGCGCTCCAGCCGATGGCCCGGCGCATGGCCAGCGACGACGTCAAGCAGGTCGCGCTCGTCGCGGCGCTGCACGAGCACACGGGCGGGAACATGGCGACCGTGCTCGACCACGTCGCGGAGGGCGTGCGCGAGCGCGTGGAGCTGCGCCGCGAACTGCAATCGCTGACAGCTCAGGCGCGGCTGTCGCGCTTGATCGTGACGCTGTTGCCTCCAGGGCTGCTGCTGATCATCTCGCTCGAGGACAGCTCGTATGTGCGACCGCTGTTCGATACGTCCACCGGCTTGCTGTTGCTGCTCGTCGCGGCCGGCATGGTCGTCGTGGGCTCATTGGTGATGAAGGCGATTGTCAACGTGGAGGCGTGATGGGCACTACCGCAATGTTCGTTATCGGATTGATGCTCGTAGGCGGTGTGGTCGCGCTGCTGTTGCGGGCGCTGGCGCTGCCGCGCCTGCACGCAGAAGGCCGGATGCGGCAGATCGAGGTCTATGGCTTCGCAGGGGGGTTTGAGCCCGCGACGCGCGCCGCTCCCGGATCGAGGGCGCTTGTCGCGTTCGCCGAGGTCGTCGGGCGCTGGGGGATGGCCCATATCGGTGTTCTCAAGCCGCTCGAGCGTCGCGAGCTGCTAGCCGCAGGCGTCTACGAGCGCTCTGTCGAGGCCATCCACGGTCTACGCCTGACGGCGGCCTTCGGGCTTCCGGCCGTGATCCTGGCTCTGACGATCCTCGGCGGATCCGTTTCGACGCAAACGATCGCCGCGCTATGTGCGCTCGCTGGGCTCGGCTGGCTGCTGCCCGCGACGGCCATCAGGCGCCGGGGTCAGCGGCGGCTCGATCGAGTCGACGCAGCCCTGCCCGAGTTGATCGATGTGCTGACCGCGACCGTCGAGGCGGGCCTCAGCTTCGCGAGCTCGCTGTCGCTGGTTGCCGAGCGCTTCGACGGACCGCTCGGCCAGGAGCTGCGCCTCACGCTGCGAGAGCAGACGATGGGACTCTCCACGAACGCGGCGCTCGAGAACATGCGTGAGCGCTGCGACACGCCTTCGGTGCGTTCGTTCGTACGTGCGGTCTCCCAGGGCGAGTCGCTGGGCGTCTCGATCGGCGCGATGATGCGCAACCTCGCGACCGAGACGCGTAAGCGCAGGCGCACCCACGCTCAGGAACGCATCCAGAAGGCGCCGGTCAAGCTGCTCTTCCCGCTCATCTTCCTGATCTTTCCAGCGCTGTTCGTCGTGCTGCTATACCCCGCGTTTTCCCACATCCTCACGGTGCTCGGCGGTGGTTGATCCATGAAGCTCAGCCCGGCGATTGCAGCGCTCCTCGCGTCGGCGCCGCTGCTCGGCGCCACAACAGGCTGCGGCGCCGGAGATCCCCCGGCCCGGCTTGCGTACACCTCGATCGCCCGCACCCGTGCGGGCGCCGTGGCGCGCGAGATCACACTTCGAGCCGGCGACCTTCCCGAGTTCAAAGCTGCTGCGCATGCACTCGATACACAGGAGGGCCAGAAGACTGGTGATCTCCAATGCGCTCGTCCGGCGGATCGGCAGGGCTCAGCGACGCCGGCGTCGAATGCTCACGGAGCGCGTACCCGGGACCGCATTCGCCCAGCGGCACACCGCAGCGCGTTACGACCCTGGGCGTCCGCGGTGTCGGACCAGCTCTCCGCGGGGAGCGGATATCACGCGCTCGCGGCGTTCTCGAGCGTGGCGGTCCTGCCCACGTCAGTCGCGGCTCGCCTAATTCTCTCCCAGGCCAAAGAAATGGACCTTGCCTGCATGGAACGAACGCTTCACCGCGCGCTGTCGAAAGGTCGTGTGCGCGTTCGCGGGGTCGCCGTCCAGCGTCTCGCGAGCACCGTGCCCGGCTCCGACGCCAGCGTCGCCTACCAGGCGGTTGTCAGCTCGCGTGTCACGCCGCTTGTTCTCTATATGGACTTGACGTTCTTTTCCTCCGGGCAGGATGTGGTGACGTTGACCACATATCACTCCTCCAAGCCCGTCCCGCCGGCGATGGACTCGAGGCTGCTCGGTCTGCTCGTCGCTCGCGCGAGAGCGCACAGCCGGTAGGCCCAGCGCCGGCTACTGGGTCTGCGGCGGCGCGGGTCGCCAGCGCGGCAACGCGACCGAGATCTTCGTGTGCTGCCCGGGGGTGCTGTCGATCTGAGAAGAGCCGCCCAGCAGGCGCGCGCGCTCATGCAGGCCGACGAGACCCAGGTGCCCTTCGTGGGCCGCTCTTACGAGGGTCTCCTCGACGTCGAAGCCGGCGCCGTTGTCGATCACGGTCAGCTCGATGCTCGTCGGGCCGCCCACAACCGAGACGCTTACCTCTGACGCCTCGCTGTGCTCGCGCACGTTGCTCAGCGCCTCGCGTGTGATGCTGAGCAGCGCCATCTGCTGGGAGTCGGTGAGGCCATCGAGGTCACCCTCTATCTGCAGCAGGGGCTCGATCCCGCTGCGCGCCTCGAAGCCGCGGACCATGTCGCCAAGCGACTCCGCCAGCGACTGCTCGGTGGTCAGCGGAGACTGCAACGACGTGGAGATGCGGCGCAGGCCCGACTCCAGGGCGACGAGCTGCGCATCGAGGTCGTCCAGCCGCCCAAGCATGATCGGCCTGACGTCCGGCTGCAGAACGTCGCTCAGCTGCCGGCGCAGCAGCTGCACATCCTCCCCCAGCAGGGTCAGATCCTGAAGCGGCCCGTCGTGGATATCGAAGCCGAGCCGCGCCAGGCGGCGCTCGTAAATCTCGGTGAGCGTGTGCTCGTCCGCGACGTTGAGCGCGTCCGTCAAAGCTGCGGAGCCATCGTTTGCCGGCGCGCCGCCTGCTTTGCCTGTGTCAGCCTCGGGCGTACCTACTGCGATGGGATCGGCTTCCGCAGGCGCCATACTTTGATTGTAGTGAAAACTACGTTAAGAAATTTACGACGCGTCCAGGAAACGTAAAGTTCTCAATAACCGGATCGATCCGGTTATTTGAGAACAGGCAGTCGTGTTCAGGGGCTGGCTATCCCGAACCGCGAGGAGAGCGACTCGAGCACCCAGCGCATCGCCTGGCCGGCTGGGGTCCATGCTTCCACGCCGTGATGGTCGAGCGGGTTGCCGTTCGAGTCGCAGAAGCCGATCTCGATGTGACCGTGGCCGAGGTCCGCGGCGTCACCGGTATGCCCGACGATGGCGATCGGCTCTCCGGCGCT
Organism: uncultured Solirubrobacterales bacterium; assembly: GCA_963714635.1. GTDB lineage: Bacteria > Actinomycetota > Thermoleophilia > Solirubrobacterales > Solirubrobacteraceae > Palsa-744. The sequence continues at coordinate 379,620 of CAVQPM010000005.1, forward strand.
CACGCGTTGTCCGGGTAGGACCAGGCTTGCGGCGACGTGGCCGTAGTAGACGTAATTGCCCGCCAGCGGCCCGGCGGTCACCAGGATCACGGGATAGTTGGGACCGAAGCCGGCCGGGTCGCCGGCGACCGCCACGACCACCCCGGGCGTGATCGAGTAGACGGGGGCGCCGTCGGGCGCCGTCTCGATGTCGACTCCGTCGTCGGTCCGTCCGAGCTGGCGCATGTAGGGGGCGTCGAGCGGAAGCGAGTAACCGCTCCGTTCGACGTGTTGCGAGGGTGGGGTGTCGATCGTGCTCGCGCGCCACAGGACCGCCGCTACATACCAGTCGGCGTGGTTATACGCGAAGACCGCTCCCGGCAGGTCGTGTGAGGCGCCCGCGGCGGCCAGCAGCCGCGCCGCGGCGAAGATCGCGTCGTGCGGGTCATACGGATTTCCACCGTCCCCGTAGAGACGCCAGGTGTCGGGCATGAACTGCATCCAGCCGATGGCGCCCTGTGAGGACACCGAGAGGTCAGAGCCATAGTCGGTCTCGATCGCGTTGATCGCCGCCAGCACGCGCCAAGGGACGTGGTAGAGCCCGCCCGCCTGCTTGTAGATGTCGATCAAGAAGGCCGGCGGTTGAGTGAGCCCGCCCGTGAGCCCTGCGGGAACGGGGACCGGAGCGGCGATGCCGAACGCGCCCGCTTCAAAGCTCGGTGCGTCGACATCGGGGGCGACGCCGGGCCGGCGCCGATCAACGGATCGCTTGCCAATCGTGCCCCGCCGACCCTCGATGGGCGTGTGCGCCGCATCTCCATGGCTGATGGGCTGTGCCGTGATGGCTTGCACCGCTCCCGGAGCACGGGGTGGAGGCGTCTCGCCGGGTTCGGTTGTCGAAGCGTCCGGCGCCGGTTCGGAGGCGGGCGGCGGTTCGGACGCGGGCGGGGGGCTCGCCGGGCCCTGCGCCGGCGCGGTATTGGGCTGTTGGGTTTCGGAGCTCGGAGGCGGCGCTTGCGCGACGGGCGGCGGGGCTTGCGTGGCGGGCGGAGGGGGTTCTGCCGGCGGTCCGCTTTCATTGGTCGGCGGCGAAGCTTCGGTCGGGGGTGGGGATTCATCGATAGGCGGCGAAGATTCCGCCGGACTGGGCTGTTCGTTTGAGCTCTGTTCGCCGGCCGGCGGCAGCGCAAGCGCGGCCGCGGGCGCGGCAAGGCCACCCGTGAGGATCGCCGGCGTGAGCGTCGTGGTGGACCACAGGCGCGACACCACCATGAGCGCGAGCCCGGCACGCCGGGCACGGCGATGAGCTCTGCGCCGGCGCGCCGAGGCGGGCTTCGCTCCGGCGATGTTCAAGAGAGCTCACCATTCCCATGTCGCTCGGCATGCGTGCGCCGGCGCCGGCGCCGGCGACGGCTGCGCTCTTGCACGACCGCCCCGAACAGCCGATCGAAGGAGCCCCACTTGGGGACCGTCTGGAACTTGGTCAGGTCCGCCTCGGCCTGATCGTTCACGACGACTATGCCGACCGGGCGACCGAGAGCGTCGATCGTGCCGGCCAGGCGCGCCGCCGAGGCAAGCGACCGCTCGGCGTCGATGATCACGACTTCCGTGTCGTCGCGTTCCAGGCGCTCGGTCAATTTGCGCCCGTCTGCTCCCACCGTCACCGTGCATCCGCGGCGCATGAGCAGCAGCGAGGCGAGCTCGCGGAAGCGCCGGTCGGTGGACAGCACCATCACGTTCATCGAGGTCGGCGGCTCCGTAACCGTGGCGGAATCCGCGTCGCCCTCATCGACGAGCTCGAGCTGATCTTCCACCTCGACGCCTGTGCGCGCAGCCTCGCCCGCGCTCAGCTCCAGCACCGATCGGGCGTGACGCACGAGCGCGGCGCGCCACGGTGGAAGCCGCTCGACGATCCGCAACACGCGAAGGTCCCTGTCGAGGAACAGCGCGTCGATCTCGAAGCGCATGAACCCGGTGTGGATCGCGGGCGCCGGGGTCAGCAGCAGACCCTCGCCGGCCGGCAGTTCGCGCTTGCCGAGCAGGCCCCGCATGCGCGAGAGGGGGCGATCCGCGAGCACCGCCCGCTCGCACACGGTGATATCTCGGGTGCTGTCGAGGATGCGCTTGAATCGACTCATAACGGTGCCTTTGAGTCTTGATCGCGCGCGCCCGGCACGCGCCCCACCTTGGTCTAGGTCGACCTAGCGGTTCTTCTCTTCCTGGGTGAAGTGCCGGCGAGACAGCGCCCACGGATCCAGCCAGGGTCGTGCATATAGGCGCGGATGCGCCATCTGCCTTTGCAAGGCCTTGACTGGTTCGTGAGAAGGCGCTACTCGCGCGGGAAGACCCGTGGCACCAGCCGCAGCGCGAGCGGGTTGCCCTTCGGTCGAAGCCGTCCCGTCGCGAATGCCTTGATCGGGTTCAGGCGGTTGCCGACGATGTCCACCCAGTCCTGGTATGAGACGCTCAGGCGCAGATCGGGACGTGCCACAGCCCCCTCCTCGACGACGCTCGATCCGTTGTTGACCGTGAGGTGCCAGGTTGGCACATCGGGGTCGGTGAACTCCCATTGGAATGTGGTCGGGCGCTTCAGGCCGTGACGCGGGTTGACCTGGCGGCGGATCGTGTCGAACAGCAGCGCCACGGTCTCCTCGTCGCGCTTGGACGGAGCCTCCCTCACGCCGATGATGTTCGCCTGCGCGAGCGCCCTCCCGCGCTTTGAGATCTCCTCGAGGGTGAGGCCCGGTGGCAGGACCGGCGGGCCTGGCAGCTCCTCGATCGGCAGTCCGGCGGAGCGCAGCTTCGTCTGCATCGACTGTGCGCCCTCGGGACCGATCCGGTCAAATGAGTACCCAAAGCACGTCAGGTAGCGCTCGTCCCAATTCGGGGGCATGAGCACCTGGCCGAGATACGGCGTGATTTCGCGCAGCAGCCCGGCCACGGCGCCCGGCACGCGCGAGTCTTCGCGATTCAGATCGGAGATCAGCTTCACGCCGAAGCCGATGTGGCGCTGCTCGTCGGCCGCGATGTTCTCCATGCCCTTGCGGAACGCGGGCAGCAGGTCGCGTTCCTCCAGGTACGTGCAGATCATGTGCTGTCCCGGCTGGGCGAGGGTGGCCTCGACGATGATGTGGTAGAGCGTCACAGCCGCCGCCAGCTTCGGCTTGGAGCGATCGGCGCGCAGCTCGTCGGCCATGGTGTCCAGGCGCTCGAAGATCTTGCGAAAGCCCGGTGTCAGTTGCGGCTTGATCGCGTTCAAGCCGCTTGCCATCGAGCCGTCGCCGATCCCGCAGACCTCCTGCATGAAGCGCTTGAAGAAGACGGCGTGGCGTGCCTCATCGACCTGCTGGGTCGTCAGGAAGTACTTCTGCTCCTCCAGTGGCGCCGCATCGATGTAGGGGGAGAGGTTGTCGGCAACGGCGTCCTCGCCCCAGAAGAACAGAGCGTAGTTCCACAGCGCCGCCTTGCGCTCGAAATCGGTGAACTGCTCGCGCCACTGCCTGGCGTCCTCCGAGAAGTCGAGCTCGGTGGCGCTCCAGTTCCCGCGCTCCCAGCGCGCGTACAGGTCCTCGTAGGAGATGGCGTCGGTCGGCAGGCTTCCAAGGTTGCCGTCGGTCGTGTGCGCGGGTGTCGCGGTGCTCGCCATGTGCCTGCTCCTATTCGAACCGTGATTTGGCTGTACAGCCAGTCCCCCAAATCTACCGAAAGGAACGTCGATGTGCCCGGAAATGCGCGTGCTGATCGTAGGCTCGCAGGCCGGGTCTCGAATCCCGATGGCCTTTGGGCGAGACCGGCTTCAGGCCGGAGGGGTGCAGATACAGGCGTAGTGCACGGTGAACAGACGCCGTGCCAGCCACGGCTCGAGGCGGTGCATGCTCGTGCGTACCGCCCACTTCACGCGTGCGTGCGCCCGCGCGGCGGCGCTCACGGCGAAGAACGTGTGTGCGCGCAGCGGCAGCGGGTCCTCCAGCTCGGCTGCAAGATGCAGGCCGGCGCGCGCGACGATCGCACGCATCGAGGCTCGGCTCAGATGCTGCAGGTGACCCACCTCCGCCGAGTGCTCGCGCTTGGCCGCACGGCGGGCCGAGAGGTTGTGCTCGAGCGGCACCTCGACAACCACGGTCCTGCAGACGCGGGCCACCTCGGCGAGTAGAAGCTCGGGCTCGGTCACGTGCTCGAGCACGTGCGAGACGATCCCGAGGTCGTACCGGCGCTTCTCACAGCTCAGATCTCGCCCGTCATAGAGCTCGACCGAGTCGATACCCGAGCGTGCGCTTGCGATTGCGACCGCGGCCTGAGCGATCTCCAGGCCATGCAAGCGCCCGCCGAATCCTCGCGTCGCCAGCTCGCACAGCAGCGCCCCATCGCCGCAGCCGACGTCGAGCGTGCTCTGCGGCTGGGCGCCTATTCGGTCGCACAGCTCGATCACGTGGTCGGCCTTGCCGACCGCTCCCAGTGTGCGCCAACGCTCGTACAGCTGAGCCTGCTCGCCCTCGTGGGCGTAGGACGCCTCATAGAAGTCGACGAGCTGCTCGCTGCTTGGCTGAAGAGGCTTGGGCGGGGTCATGGGCACGGCGGCGATTATCCTGGGTGCCGATGACGCGACGGCGCTTGCTGACGGCGTCTCTTCGTGAGAGTCCGCCGGCTCTCCCGGCGCTGATGGCGATCGCGCTTCTGATCGTGTGGGCCACGAGCCAGGCCGGCTACCCGGTGACGCACTGGGCGCCCGGCGGGCTGATCGTGCTGGTGCTGCTCGCAATCGCGCTGCTCGCCGTCCCGCCTCCTATCAAGGAGCTGCCCTCCGCGGTGAAGGTCGCCCTCGCATGCTTGGGCGCCTACACGGCTCTCAGCTTCCTCTCGATCCTGTGGGCCGGTGTGCCGGCCGACGCCTGGGAAGGGGCCAATCGCACGCTGCTCTATCTGCTCGCGTTCGCGCTGTTCTCTCTGTGGCGCGGGCGTGGCGCGAGCGCCGCGCTGCTTCTCACCGTCTGGACCGTGGCGATGATCACGCTCAGCGCCTATGTCGCGCTGCGCCTGTGGGGCGCCGGCGGCGCAGCCTTCAGGGACCTGTTCGCGGGTGACCGTTTCATCTACCCGTCGGGCTATCCCAACGCGGCGGCCGCTCAATGGCTGATGGCCTTCTGGCCGGCGCTGCTGCTCGCGCGGGGCGCCAGGCTGCCATGGGGCCTGCGCGGCCTGCTGGCCGGCGGCGCCGTGGTGCTGGCCGACGTGGCGCTGCTGAGCCAGAGCAGGGGATCGCTGTACGCGACGGCGGTGATGCTCGTGCTCGTGTTCGCGCTCATCCCACAGCGGCTGCGCACGTTCGCGACGGCTGTGCCGATCGCGCTGGCGATCGGTGTGACCGCACCGTTTGTGCTGCGCGTCGGCGAACGCATCGACGCCGGTCAGAGCCCATACGCCGCCGTCGACGCGGCGCTCGCGGCGATGTTCCTGGCGGCGCTGCTCGCCGGCCTGCTCGTCGCGCTCGGCGCGATGGTCGAGCAACGTCGATTGCTCTCTTCGACGGCGGTCCGTGGCATGCGCCGCGGCCTGAGCGTCGCGGCTGCGGCGACGTTGCTTGCCGCGATCGCGGTCGGGCTCGTCGCCGCCGGGGATCCGGTGGCTCGCGCGCGCAGCGCTTGGCACAGCTTCAAGGGCGGCTACTCCACGAGTAGGAGCGATGGCCCGCGGCTGCTCAGCGGCCTCGGCAGCAATCGCTATGACTTCTATCGAGTCTCGCTCGAACAGTTCACCGCCCATCCATTGCTCGGCATCGGCGCCGACAACTTCGCTCAGCAATATCTCGCTGCTCGACGCAGCGAAGAGACGCCGCGCTATCCGCACAGCGTGGAGCTGCGCGTGCTCGCCCAAACGGGTGTGGTCGGGGCCGTGCTCGCGTTCATCGGTCTCGCCGCAGCGCTCCTCGCGGGATCGGTCGCGATGCGCCGCGCCGGGCCGCTCGAGCGGACCGTCGCGGCCGCGGCGCTCGGCGGCTTCGGCTACTGGGCCGTTCATGGCTCGATTGACTGGTTCTGGGAGTTCGCCGGTCTCGGCGCTTCCGCGTTCGCGCTGCTTGGAATCGCCTGCTCGCTGCAGCCGCGCGGGCCGCTGGCGAGGCGGGCGCCGGCCAAGCCAATGGAGGCGGCTGACCAGACTCGCGTGAGGCGGATCGACGCAGCCGGCCGCATGGCGCTGACCGTGGGTGCGGTCGCGGTAGCGGCCGCCGCTGCTGCGTCGCTGGCCGCGCCCTGGCTGAGCGCTCGGCTGGCGCAGAGCGCCGCGGGCATCTGGCCACGCGCGCCGCTTGTGGCATACGCGCGTCTCGACGAAGCGGCGAGGCTGGACCCGCTCAGTGCTCAGCCGTATTCCGTCGCCGGCAGCATCGCGCTGCGCTTTGGTGACTATGCGAGGGCTCAGCGTCAGTTCTCGCTGGCGCTCCAGCGCGTGCCGGACGATGCCTACGCGACGCTCGAGCTGGGCGCGATCACGTCGGATCTCGGTTTGCGCACGCGCGCCTTGCAACTGCTCGAGCGCGCCGTGCGCCTGAACCCGAGAGATGCGATTCCGCGCAGGGCGCTCGCCGAAGCCTCCGGGGGTCGCGTGAACATGCAGACGCTCAACCGAGAGATCTTTCGTGAAGCCCGGCGCCTGCTGTGAAGTTCGCGGGTTCCCACATACATACGTGGGTTTTTTGCGGAGAGACCGCAGCGGTCGTTCGCTAGCTTGAGATGTGGTCCCAGTGATATCGCGCTGTAACCCAAAGAGGGGTTGTGGGATTGATTGTTGGGCACCAATGGCCCTGGGGGCGACGGTGATATGTATGTGGCACGGCACTGGCACAGGCACTAGAGATCGCGCTGCAGGCGGGGCGCGGCGTCACTCGAGCCGCACGAGGCAGCCAACGGGCGATCCGGCCAGGAGGGCGGTCAGGGCGAGGATTGTGTCGGTGGTGACGCTTGCAGTGACGCTCGGCGCATTCGGGTTCGTCGACACATCGGCTGCAAGCACATTGCTCAGTGGTTACGGAGGGCCCGGCGCCGGCGAACAGACGATCATCGGATCGACCCTCGTGAACGTGCCGGCGGGTGGCGGGAGCGGTCCCTCCGCCGGCGCCGCCCGATCGGCGGGCGGATCGATGGTGGCGCCGTCCTCCGGGGTCGGTTCCTCACTGAACAGCTCGAAGGTGGCGCCATCCGAAAGCGGCTCGCCAATGGCGCTTTCCGCCGGCGGAGCCCGGCCGGCGGGCGGCCGGGATGTCAGCACCTCATCATCGGCCGCGGGCGCGGATCGTGCCGGCGCGGGGCGTGTCGGCGGGACGTTTGTCTACCCCAGGGCGCTGCGAACGACCTCGGCGAGCGCCTCGGTCCTCGGTCTGGCGGGCGTAGATCTTGCGGCGCTCGCCGCCTTGATCGTCGGCCTCCTCGCGGTGGGTGCGGCGACCGTCCATCTTGCCCGGCTGCAGCGATAGCGCGAAACCGACCACGGGAGAGGACAGGAAGTCCCTCAGCCATCTGAACCCATGCGGATCTCACAACAGACATCGACGACGCTGCGGCTGACAGACCAACTGGTCGTCCGACGCGATCTGCCTCCTCACCCGCGCCACATCGAGCTCGGCGAATTCAGCGGGTTGCTCCAGTGGCTTCTGGAGGGTCCAGGTTGGGCGGCTCTGCGGTCCGTCGTCGACTTCGTGCTGCTGTGCGTCGCCGTCGCGATCGCGCTCGGCGGCGCCAACGCTGTTTTGAGCGCCTCCGGGACGGACGTGCCGCTCCTGGCCATGCCGTTGCTCGTCATGGTCTTGCTGTTCTTACGGGGGCTCTACCGCACGCGCCTGCGTGCGCTGATCCTTGACAGGATGGTTCCCGTCCTCGGCGCAGTATCGATCGCCGCGATGCTCGTCGCGGCGACCGGAATGCTCATGAACGACAATCCGCCGAGCCAAACGGCGTGGATCCGTGCATGGCTCCTCTCTCTGCTGGCCATCGGCGTCGGTCGGGTGGTCCTGAGCCTCACCCAGGGCTTTGCGCGCCGGCGCCGGCTTGTCGGTAGGCCCGTGTTGATCATGGGCGCCGGCGTCGTAGGCTCCCAGGTGGCGCGGCGCCTGGAGAACCACCCCGAGTATGGGCTCGCTCCGATCGGCTTCCTCGACGATGACCCCCGTCCGGTGGCCGAGGTCGGCCTCCGCGAAGTCCCCGTGCTGGGCACCGCCGAGGATCTCGATCGGGTCGTTGAACGCACGGGCGTGGGCGAGGTGATCGTCGCCTTCTCGTCGGTCGCCGACGCCCGCATCAGCCCCCTGATTCAGCGTTGCCAGGAACTCGGGATCGAGGTGTCGGTGGTGCCGCGCATGTTCGACACGATCAACGACAGGGTCGGCTATGACGTCGTGGGTGGTCTGCCGCTGCTCGTTTTCTCGGGTGTCAACCCTAAGGGCGTTCAGTTCGCGGTCAAGCACGCAATCGACCGCATCTCGGCCGCCGTGCTGCTGATCCTGCTGTCGCCGATCATCGCGCTCCTCGCGCTTGCCGTCGTCCTCAGCTCACCCGGGCCCGTCCTCTTCCGGCAACGGCGCATCGGCCGCGACGGCGCCGAATTCGATCTCTATAAGTTCCGTTCGATGCTCATTGCCCCAGGGTTCGCTGTGCCCGGAGGCGGCGCGGACACCGAGAACGCCAGGGCGCTGGCCGAAAACGACCTCGCTCCGGGCGGCACCGAGGGTTGGGATCGGCGCACGCGCGTCGGGCGTATCCTCCGGGGGACGTCGCTCGACGAGCTGCCTCAATTGATCAATGTGCTGCGCGGCGACATGAGCTTGGTAGGGCCGCGCCCTGAGCGTCCGGAGTTCGTCGAGCTGTTCCGCCGTGACATCACTCGCTACGGCGACCGCCATCGCGTCAAGTCGGGCATCACCGGATGGGCGCAGGTGCACGGACTGCGCGGGAGAACCTCGCTGGCCGAGCGTGTGGAGCTGGACAACTACTACATCGCCCACTGGTCGCTGGCGCTGGATCTGAGGATCGTGCTGCTCACGTTCCTCGCGCTGTTCCGTAACGCCGATTGACCCGCTCGGACGTTTGCGGTCCGAGCGTCAGATGAGCGTCGCAAAGCTCAGATGCTCGCGTGGGCTGCGCGAGCCGCGCCCATCCAATACTGGAACACCGTCACGCGCAGCTTGCTCGTGCCCAAGACTCCGGGGAGCGCGATCGAGTAACGGTTGAAGCGATCCAGTGTGAACAACGCTCTGTAGAGGCGGGTGGCCCCGCGGAAGGCTTCGAGCTGCATGTAGTCGCCGACCGGCCCCGAGCCGCTTGCGATGAGGCGCCCGTGTCGGCGCGCAAGGTGCACGGTTATCGGACTGAGTCTGCCCAACGGTGAGATCAGCACGCTGCGCAGCGCGGCGAAGGAAGGCTTGCGTGCGCCTGTTTGGGTGAGTACGCCGAAGTCCGCGCGGCGTGATCCCTGCAGCTCGTACACGATCTCCGCCGCCACCCATGGGGTGCGCGCGAGCGAGCGCAACGTGTTCTCGAGGTTCGTCGCCTGCGCCTGCTTCGTTACACAGCCCTGTTCCTGCTGGATGCGCTGCTGCGGCCAGCAACTGCTCCAGCCGAACTCGTTCAGCCACACCGGCTTTGAGTCCCCGTTGGCGCGCTGTACTTCGTGGATCGAGCGAAGCGAGGCGAGCACCAGGTTGTAGAAGTGGACCGAGAGGCCGTCGTAATAGCCCTTGATCCCGGCGGCGTAGAGCGCCTTCAAAAAGGCCCCGTTGGACCCGACGATCGACCCGCCGAGCACGGGCATGCTGGGACTGACGCGCTTGATTGCGCTATATGCGGCGCGCAGCAGGGCGGCATAGCGCTGCGCCTTGTCGGGCCCCGCGAAATAGGCTTGGTTCGCCTGGTCGGGCTCGTTCCACACTTCGATCGCCGCGAGATTGGACGCATACCGCTCGGCAAGGAAAGCGACGAATGAGCCGTATGCATCGGGGTTGCGGGGAGGCCATGCATTCGCCCTGCTGTTGCGTCCAGGTCTGCATGCGCGCAGCAGCGAGGCCGGCGCCGAGGATGCCCAGCAAGGAGTCCCTTCGACAAGCGCCACCGTGCGCAGCCCCTCGGCCGCCGCGCGAGCGATGAAGTGGTCGGTCAACGAGAGAGCGTGGGGGCTCAGCCTGCCGCTCTGGGTTTCGAGATCCGACCAGCGAATCTCGACGCGAACCAAGCGCGCATGAAGGGCATTGGCGGCAGCCAGTGCCCGATCGACCGTCGCAGGAGAGTCACCGGGCCCGGCGACGTTCACGCCTCCGAGCGGGGGAGGGATGACCCTCCCGAGCCTCGCTTCGCCGGCGGCGCCGATACCGCCAACTGGTAGGTGGACGACTTCAGCGCCCCCTGCGCCCGCTGAGAAAGGCGGTGAGAACCCAGCCGCACCGAGTGTCAGCGTGATCGCCAGCTTGCGAAGCCCGCTTGCCACTCTCCATACGATAGTGCGCCGTGCCGGCATCCCGGTGCGCCGAGCAGGGGGTGGCGGGTAGTCTGTCGCGAGTGTCACCAACATGGATCTGGCTGCAAGCGGCGATCGTCCTGTTCGTCCTGATCGGCATGATCATCGCGATCACAAAGCTCGCCTGAGCATGTAGCCGGTCCGGGCGCCGGGCGAATCCTCAGCTTCTCACGCGCCGCAGCCAGCGAAGCCCGCGGCGAGATTGCGAGGGAGCCGTCGTGCCGAGTGGACGGGGAGGGAGAGGCCGGCCGCTCAGGATCGCCTCCGGTACGGCCAGCGAAAGCCAGTCGGCGAGCGCTCCGAGCCCCGCCTCCTGGAGCTCGCCGGCGATGCTGGGTGGCCGGCGCACCAGGTCGTGGGCGTCGGAGGCCACGTTGTGGACGAGGCCCTCGTCCACAAGCCGCCTCGCGAAGCGCCGGACCTCCCCACCGAAGCGGCCTGTCAGCGATCCGGCGGTGATCGACGTCGCGACGCCGGCGTCGACGAACTCGTGGAGCAGCTCGGGCCGGCGGTGAAGTGCCGGGCAGCGCTCCGGATGGGCGAGCACGATGTTGTGCCCACGGCTCAGCAGGTCCATCACCACCCTGTCAAGGCCGGTCACCACGGGCGTGAATGGAGGCTCGAGCAGGAGCCACGGGCCCCCGCCGAGCCGCAGCCTCAAGAGCTCCTCCTGCTCGATCTCGCCGGCACGGGTCGTTGCGATCTCAGCGCCCGTCCTCACCTCGATCGCCACCTCCTCGAAGCGCAGGCGCTCATTCAGCTCCCCCGTCAGCTGGGCGATCGTCTCGGCGTCGTTGGGATATCTCCAGCTGACGTGCGGCGTCGCCACGATCACGCGTGTTCCGCCTGCCGCCGCGGCGCGCGCCAGCGCTATGGATTCCTCGACGGTCGCCGGCCCGTCATCGATGCCGGGGAGGATGTGGAAGTGGAGGTCGATCACGTGCCTGAAGAACGATATGGGACGCGTGTATACGCGGCTGCGCGTTGAGGAGGCGACCTTTCCAGGTCACCGGGCGGATATGATCGACTCGCGACGCAGTCGCTTCAAGGTTCGAGCCGGCGTCAAGGGAGGATCATGTTCACATCGATCGTGGTTGGAACGGACGGGTCGGACACCGCCGGCCAGGCGGTGCGCCAAGCGGTCGATCTCGCCAAGTCCGTGGGCGCCACGCTGGAGCTGGTGAGCGCCTATGAGCCTGTTCCGGCCCAACGTCTGCGTGAGGAGCGCCGCGACGCGCCCGAGGACCTGCAATGGGCGATCAACCCGCGAGAGGACGTGGATGCGACGCTCCAGAGCGCCGCCGAGATAGCACGCGAGGCAGGCGTGGCTGTAAACGTTTACCCGCGCCAGGGAGACCCCGCCGATGCGATTCTCGACGTGGCGGAGGAGCGCGAAGCGGACCTGATCGTCGTCGGCAACAAGGGAATGACGGGCGCCAAGCGGTTCTTGCTGGGGTCGGTCCCGAACAAGGTGTCGCATCACGCGCCCTGCTCGGTGCTGATAATCAGGACAACCTAGGAATCAGGACAACCTAGGGCCACGAAGCTACGCTCGACTCCCGTCGGGCGTGGCATTCTTGCTTCATGCGCGGCTCGGCTCTGATCGCGGCGCTCTTGGCGTGTGGGGCACTCGCCGGCTGCGGCTCGGCGAGCAGCCCTGGCGAGCCCCTGAAGCTGCCGAGCAGTCCGGCGCATATCGCGCGCTCGGCGCGCTCGCACTTCGTGGTGATCGTGCTCGAGAACCGCGAGCTCGGTGAAGTGATCGGCGACGGCTCAGCGCCGTACGTGAACGCGCTCGCCCGCAAAGGCGCGCTGGCGAACGACTACCACGCGATCACGCATCCCTCGCTGCCGAACTACATCGCTCTGATCGCCGGCGATCCGCTGGGGATATCGAGCGACTGCACCGACTGCGAAGCGCACGGTACGACGCTCGTCGATCAGCTGCAGGGTGCTCATATCGGATGGCGAGCCTATATGGAGGGGCTTCCGCGGCCGTGCTGGTCGGGCGCTTCTTCGACAGCCGGCTACGCAAAGAAGCATGACCCGTTCATGTACTTCAACCAGATCGCTTCAAACCCGGCGCGCTGCCGCAACGTCGTGCCGCTCTCCAAGCTCGCCTCCGACCTGCGCCGCGACCGGCTGCCGCCGTTCGCGTGGATAAGCCCGAACCTGTGCGACGATGGCCACGATTGCTCGGATGCGAGTGTCGACCGCTTCCTGGCGCATCTCGTTCCCTACCTGCTCGCAGGACTCGGCACGCACGGCGTGCTGGCGATCGTATGGGATGAGGGGACGAGCGAAAGCGGCTGCTGCGGCCGCGCATCCGGTGGGCGCGTGCCACTGATCCTCGCAGGCCCTCAGGTACGCGTCGGCTACCGCCTCAACGGTCTCGCCGACCATTACTCCTTGCTGCGATTGATCGAGGACTCCTTCGGGCTTGCGCATCTGCGAGGCGCCGCGTGTCCGTGTACCCCCTCGCTCAACGCCGCGTTCAAGCGCGGCGTCCTTCCACGCATCTGACATGAAGCAACAAGTCAAGGGCCTGTGCGGGTGGGCGGTGCTCCATCCTGTCCAGCCAATCGCCCGGCCCTACGCGCTATCGCGCTCGGCGAGCGCCCCCCACACCTCGAGTGCCAATTGCGCGCAGAGCTCCTCCCTCGAGCGCTCGCCATCGAGGCGGATGACTCCCAGACGCGCGTACTCCTCCCGGTACAGATGAGCCCGAAGCTCGATCTGCGAGTGGGTGTACTCGCCGTTTCGAGTGTGAACGGTGTCCGGGCTTACCTCGAGCAGGTAGGCGCGCAAGGGCTTTGGTGAGAGCAGCCGTATCAGGCCGAGCTGCATCCGGTAATGACGGCTTGCCCCATAGCGGTAGCGCATCTGCACGATCGAATCGAGCACGTAGCGGTCACAGACGACAATCCGTCCACGGATGAGATGGGGACGCGTTGCCCGCACGTGCCACCAGGCATTCATCGCGGCAACGAAGTTGACCCACGCGGCGTGCAGCCACGGCCACCGCTCGCGCAATCGCGTGAGGCGATCCTCGTCCTCGCCGGCCGGCGGTCGCTCGCTGCCCTCCTGTTGGGCGCTCGGGCCAAGCAGAACGCGCACCGGCGCCGCCAGGCGGTCCAGCATTCTGTTGCCCCCAAGTGTCGTCCAGACGGCCACCGTTGGGTAACCGAGTGTGGAGAGAGAGCGCACCAGCCCCTCGGCCTGTGTGCTCTTGCCCGACCCATCCAGCCCCGACAGTGCGATCAAGGCACCTGGTTTGTAGCCGGTCGCACGTATGAGCAGCGAGCGCGGGCGCCAATAGGTCGGAGGCGAGCCATCGAGGGCGCGCCGGAGCTCCGCCAACTCTTCCGCCCATCCCCAGGCGGGGGCAAGCTCGCATGCCTCCCTCCACGTCGCCTCATCGGCTTCGGCCGCCAGGGCTCGCTGTTTGGACCTGAGCGTCGCTTCGGCGGCGACGCGGCGCGCTGTCAGCAGAAGCCGATGATGTGGCGCCGGGCCTACCACCGAGGTCAGGTCCTCGATCGGTCGCGCCTGTGCATAGAGCTGATCAAGCTGTTCTGGCTGAAGTTCCAGGGAGCGGGCCGGTATCAGCTCGACGACGTTGGCTTCGCAATCGCTGAAGCGTGCCCAGGTGTGGCCCCTACGATGAAAGCCGCCGGCAGCGAGAACGCTCGTCAGCGCAGTCTCAGCGAGTGGGCGCACGAGCAGGTCGAGGTCGCGGCCCTTCGGCGGCAGCGATCCGATCACCAGCACGTGCTCGGGCGTCGCCTTGTCTATGAGGGTCGCCGTATCCACCTGATGAGGCTCTGGCTGTAGTAGGAAATTGCCGGCCACGGATCGGACGCTCGCCAGAGCGAGTGTGTCGCCCTCGTTGCGCGGATCAGGCTGCCGGCAGGCGCGCCGAGGCGCGCCGCTCCGGAGCTCGCGAGGAGACTTGCACGTAGGTCCCCAGCCAGCCACTGGTATCGCACACCGGTCTGTGTCTGTTGGGGGGTGTCGAACGCCCGGCCGGTTGCCAGCCGTGCCCACATAGAGGGCAGGTTGGGCCCCGCTTTCACCGCCAGTGCGAGCGAGCCATAGAAGCGGCCGTTGAAGTCGAGCAGCCGCGGAACGCCGTCCTCGCCAAGGATGAACTGCAGATTTGCCAGTCCGAACCAGCCGAGCCGCTCGAGCAGCCGCGCGACGCTCGCCGCGAGATGCTCATCGACCGCGACCGTGTGAGCATGCGCGCTGACACCTGCACCCGGTGGCCAGATGCGATCGGCAACCTGTTGTGTTTGCGCGACTACGTGCGCCTGCCTGTCGGTCAAGGCGGTGAAGGCCATCAGGCGGCCAGCGAGGCGCTCCTGCACAATCGGCTGCGCTCCCGCTTCGTGCATCGTCCGTACGATGGTCCGAACGTCGTCCCTGTCCGTTGCCACACATGGGCCGATGCGATCCTCGACGCCGTCGACGAAGGTGAATCTGGGCTTGACCACGACAGGATCGGCCTGCCCGCAGAGGCCCTCCCACTCCGCTGTGTCGGCCGTCTCGGTCTCGGGCACCGCGAGTCCCGCACGTCGCGCCTCCCGCATGAGCTCGAGCTTGTCAAGCGCGCGCATCAACCCCGCATGTTCCCCATAGGGGAACGTGGCCTTGAGCTCGCTTCGATGCCGCGATAGGTGGAAGACCCCCATGTCATCGCAGCTGAACACGACCTCGTATTCGCCGTCGGCGATTACCCGATTGACACTTTCGATGAATGCTGAAGCTCCCGCCGCCGGCGACGGCACGAGGTGATGTCTGGCGACCGCGCGCGAGCGCCCGGACAAAGGATGCGCCACCGGCGCGCCGCTGCCCACGATCCACCCATCGGCGGCAAGGGCACGGGCCGCGGCAACCGCGCCCCGAACGTCGCCCTGCTCGAGAATCAATGCACGCATGGGCGGCAACGCCTTGTGGGATGGCCCCGCGGTGGTGAATCGACCCCGTTCGCCGTCTGCGGCGGAACTATCGTGTGTGAATGCGGTGCCACAACGATCTGCCCAGGTGGATTTGCCGCGACGACAGATTGCGCTTGGCGAAGTCGCGCAGCGAGTAGCCCACCAACCTGGGCGCCACGTGCGCCCAGGTTGCCGGCAGGCGCCGTCCACTTGCCATGAGCAGCCTCAGCGATACGGGATCGCTGCTGTCGGAAAAACGAAGCTTGTACGGTTGTGCTCCGGGACCCAGATCCAGCTGCCCCTCTTCACGCCTGAATGCTTCTTCGATGGCATAGGAGATCGAGAGCATAGGCGGCTTGTACTCTGCGAATCGGTCGTCCCATCCCCCGTTTAGATACGTGACGTGATCGCCGATTGCGCTGAACAGCTGAGCCGAGATCGGTCTACGGTCGATTTCCAACAGCCACATTCGGAAGCGACCATCTTCCAGATGCGAGACCCCGATGTCCTCGAGCATGGCCGGCAGTCGATCGGCGATCGCGTCCAGGTTTGAGCCGCCGCGCTTGGCCCAACGCATGCTGTGCAGTTGTATGAACGTCGAAATATCTGCTTGGATGGTGTCTTGAGTGCTGGTGCGAACGCTGCCACCCGATGCAATGAAGCGACGGCGCAATCTCCGCATTTGACTTCGAAAATTGGGACTCTTGCCGGCTAGCCAATCATCGTAGGACGGCTCGACCAGCGACACCACTGGAACATCTTCGATGCGGCGCTGACGTAGAAGCGGGGTGCCGTCATCGGGCCAGGCGGCTCGCAGTCCCTCAGGCCAGGCAGAGCGCATCGGCAGGCTTGCGAGTACGACCACGTCAGCTCTGGGTCGCATCGTCGCAAACGCTTGCGCTACGGCGCTCGCCACGTCTCGGCAGCGTCCGCTCGTGGCCATCGGCGATATCCGCCCTCCCAGCTCAGCTCCAGGCAGGCGATATTCGACCGGCGCGCCTCGCTTGCCGTTGACGACATAGAACGGAGCAAGACCGATCAGCGTGTCGGCGTCGCGGACAGTCACTATGCGAGGCTCTGCCCGCGGTGGAGCGAGGTGCCGCCACCAGGCGGCGATGTGATCCGCCGACATCAGGGGCAGCCCGTTCTCGGCGGCGAGCGCATCCCACTCGATCGACAGGGGTTGGATCTGCCCGACATCGTCGATCACGCGGACCGCGGTCATGCTCGCATGCTAGTGGCTGTCATCATTAGGCCCATCGTGCCCTCGGGCAGAGACGGAGACACTCGGATACGCGTCTTGACATTGACGCGGGACCTCGCGATCGGGACCGGGGGGGCGGAGCGAATCGCGTACGAGTTCGCCATGAGGTTGAATCCCACGTCGTTTCGCCGCTATCTATGCCTCACAAGGACGCCCGAGCCTGAGTGCTCGGCGGCAACCGACGAGGATGTCGCGCGGCTGCGAGCAGCAGGTGTTCATGTGCTCAGACTGGAGCGCAGGCGTTCGTTGGCGGTGGTCCCGTGGCTGCGACTGTGTCGATTCATGCGGGACCAGTCGATAGACATAATCCACGCCCATATGCCGAGGGCGAGCGTGCCCGGGACGATAGTGGGGCGGCTCGCGGGGGTGCCGATCGTCATCAACCAAGAGCACGGGTGGGCCTTCGAGGGCAAGCCGGTGCGACGATTCCTGGACCGCCACGTGGTCGCGCGGGGCGACGCTGTCCTGGCCGTCTCTCAGCACGACCGGAGACAGATCATCGAGATCGAGGGCATGGCGCCTCAGCTCGTACGGGTGCTGCCCAACGGCATCGATCCCATCCCCACGACAGCGCGCGACATCCGCGCAGAGCTCGGCGCCAGTCCGGGGACGGCCCTCATAGGCGCGGTTGGCCGGCTTGTGCCGGAAAAGGGACATGCGGATTTGATTCGGGCAATCGCTCTCCTGTGCGGCGAATCCAGAGATATAAGGTGCGTGATCGCCGGGGAAGGACCGGAGGAGGGCCCACTCAATGAACTGATAGAAGAGTTGAACATTGGTCAGAGCGTGCAGCTTCTCGGACCCCGCATCGACGTGTACGACGTCATTCGTGCACTCGACGTTGCGGTGCTTTGCTCCAAGCACGAGGGCAGCCCGCTCGCGCTCATGGAGTACATGGCCTGCGGCGCTCCGATCGTGGCCACTTCGGTAGGCGGCATTCCCGAGATGATCGAGCACGGTGTTCACGGACTCCTTGTCGAACCCAACGATCCGCTCGCGCTGGCGGGCGCCATTGGGCGACTGCTTGACGACGGTGGTCTGGCAGACAAACTGGGCACGCAGGCGCGCGACAGGCAGCGCGCCGAGTTCGATCTGGGTGTGGTGGTCACGCGCTTGGAGCAGCTTTACCTGGAGCTCTGCCGTGGTACCCGCGCGCGCGATCGGCAGGATCGCAGCGGGAGCCCATCATTCACAGATCACGAGGACTCGAACAGTGACAGCGTACGAGCCACGATCGACCGCCAGGTGTAGCTTTGTTCGGCGGCCCGTCGTCCCGCCGCACCCATGATGTCGGCGCGGCCATCCGCCAGGAGGCTTTCGATGGCGGTGGCCATCTCCTGCGCGTCCTCACCGACCACCAATCCGGCGCCACTGCGCTGAAGGGCCTCTTTGATACCGGGAACGTCCTTGGCGACGATCGCGCGACCGGCTGCCATGTACTCGGCGAGCTTGGTGGGGCTTACTCCTATCCGCCCTACATAGGCCGTCTGGTGCGCCATCAGCGCCACCGTCGCGACCCCCATCAGATCAGGGATTCTGTCCCGGTCTGAGATGAATCCGGTCAGGATGACCTTATCTCGAACTCCCAGGCTCTCGGCTGTTCGTTCTATTCCGTCACGCTCCTCGCCGTCGCCTACCAGCAGGAGTCGTAGATCGGGATGGCGCTTAAAAGCCAGTGCGAATGCGGCGAGCATGATGTCGAAGTCCGCCCACGAGGCGAAGCGTCCGCAGAAGATCAGGTAGCGCGCGTTCTCATCGAGCCCGGTCCGGCGCAGCGCGTCCGCGCGTGGCACCGGCCGGACAGACTCGGTGTCGACTCCGTTTGGCAGCACCGCTATGCGCGCGGCGGGTACGTGGAACTCCCTCGCAAGCAGTGCCTTGATCTGTGGCGTCACGGCGATCACACGCTGCGCAAGTCGACCCATCGCCATTGCGGCAAACCGCTTGAGGTAGTCGACTGGGATGGGAATCTCCGACATATACCCCTTGCCATATTCCACATCGTTGACCTCCGTCACGATGCGATAGCGCAGCGCCCGAGCGACGAGCAATAACGGAAGGTTGCTCCACTTGTATCGCACGTAGCATCGGAAGCCATACCGGCGACGTTTGACTAGGAGGCGGATGGCTTGCCAGTTGATGGATATGACGCGAGGCATGAGAGCTTCCTCGGATCCGCTCGCACGATGGTGTTGTACACCGGCCATGAGCGGATCCTGCCCGCGCGTGACCAAATCGACGGACAGGCCGCAGGAGGCAAAGCCGCCGGCGAGCGCCAGCGTATGGGTGCGTGTGGCGTCTGGAACGTCGAGATCGACGTCGCTGATCATGACCAAGCTTGCCACAGGCTCGCCTCCTCGTCTTGGGCCTGCAGCCGTCGAGCGGCTAGGCGTGCGGCCATGCCCACTCCCACTCCACCCCATATCCAGATCTCAAAGTTGTCCTGGATGGCGCCGGACACGAGCGCGTTGACGAGCGCGTTGACGAACAGTGCCGCAACGACAGCGGCCGCGAGTCGGCCGTTGCCTGCTGTGGCACGCCAAGTTGAGATCAAGCTTGCGATGAGGGATCCGACAAGCGCGATGACCACCGCCAGCCCGACGAGCCCGAGCTCAGCGGCGACCTCGAGAAACAGGTTGTGAGGGTACGGATTTTCGGCGCTGAGAGCGGCGAACCCGCCGGTCCCGATGCCGACGAACGGATGTTGTTCAAGGGCTGTGTACGCCTGCGACCATAGGACAAGACGGCCGTTGCTCGAAAGTCCGTGGGCGCTGTCACCCAGGACCGCCGACAGGGATCTGGTTATCACGCTGCCTGGGACAACGAGCGGCACGACCAGGGCCGTCGCGACGAGCGCTCCGGCAAGGAGCAGCATCCGGCGCCTTATCAGGCGGTTTGAGGCGGTGAGCGCGAGTAGCGTCATCAAGCCGATCACCAGGGCGAGGACCGGTCCTCGTGAGCCGGCGGCCAGGAGCGCGGCGGCAAGCAGGGGAATCGCCATCATCGCCATCAGGTGAGCGCGGACCGTGATCGCTGCCAGCACGGCATAGAAGGCGATGATGAGCCCTTCAGCGCTTGTGCGTCCGAGGTAAATCGGATATTCGGTGGCGCTGAGCGAGAAGCGGCCTCCGACGGCGGCGACGGCGGACCCGGCGAGAAGCTTGACGAGCATGAGCGATGCGGTGAGGACGGCCACCGTGAGCACGAGATACAGCAGGAGTCGTAGATCGCTTCTATTCGTGCCGACGAAAACGGCGCCCAGCAGGAACACAAGATTGTCGGCCAAATAGAGCTGAACCTTGGTGGCGCCGTACGCCTGGTCGGTCGAGGCGCCGAGGCGAAGCAGCATCAGCCCCAGCAGCCCGAACGCGAGCAGGACGGGCGCCTTCAGGAAAGCACGAGCTGGGAACGCGTGCTTTCCACGCGCCAGCGCGATCGCGACAGCGGTGCTGACCCACACCGCGAAGATGAGCGTGACCGCGCCTTTTGGGAGAGGATTGGAGCCGGCGATTGCTGTGACTATGCTTGGCACTCCCACGAGCGCCAAGGGATATGCGACAGATCTCGTCGCGAGCAGCACGGCAACGAGGAGGCCGACCAGCCCAAATGCGATCGTGGGCCGTTGAAGTACGGGAAGCAACAGCAGCGGCAGGAGCAGCGCGGCTCCGATGAACAGCGCGCTCGAACGTCGCTCGATCAGGGCAGCACCGCAGGGTCGCGCTTGACAGCCGACCTGTCGTGCTGTGACGGGTAGTAGTACTCGCTCACCCGTCGCTCCTCGAACATCACCAGCCCCGCGATCGGAGTCTGGCTCTGCTGCATGCTGCTCGCCACCGAGCTCAGATCCCTTGGCTTGGTCAGGCCCGCGCGCGCCACAATGACCACGGCGTCGGAGACGGAGGCGAGGATCAGCGCGTCCGCGAGCCCCACCAACGGGGGTGAGTCGATCAACACCATGTCGAAGCTCTCTCGCAACTCCGCGCACAGCGCACGCATGCGACTGCTCGACAGCAGGCTCGAGGGGTTCGCGGATATGGGCGTGGTGGACAGCAGCGTTAGTCCCGGTTCCAGCGCGATCAGCGCATCGCCGAGCATGGCGGTTCCTTCAAGGACATCGCCGAGTCCCTGGTAGCTCCCCAACGGCGCCGATCTCGACGGGGTCCTGCGCAGAAGTCTGCTCGAGAGTGTGGCGGCGCGCATGTCGCCGTCGATGACCAGAACGTTGCGTCCGCCTCGCGCCGCGACGCGCGCCAAGCCTTCGACAGTGGCGGTCTTCCCAACCTTCGGGTTTGGGCCGATCACCGTGATCAGCCGTCTGCTGGCGTCGCTCGCAGCGAAGAGATTTGCGCGCAGGATCTCATAGGACTCTTCGAGGATGGGGTCCTGCTCCTTCAACGCCGGTCTCAACGGGATCGAGGAGAGCAGTGGGACGTCGAGCACCGCCGTCGCCTCATCGGCCGAGCGCAGCCATGGCTGTAGCTGCTCGCGCAGCCATACCAGCGCGACCCCGACGACCAGCCCGAGAAACAGGCCCGCGAGCAGATTGAGCAAAGGCCTTGGCCTGACCGGAGTCGCCGATGCGACAGGCGCAGCCGAGAGGCTGGCGCTCGTCCCGCGCGCGAGAGCATTGGCCACCAACCCGGCGCTCTGAGTCGTGAGCGCCTGCCGGGACGCTTCCAATGATGCGATCTGCTCGGAGGTGGGTGGGACGTTGGCTGTCGAGGAACCTCGCAGCTTGGCGACATCCGCGCTCAGGTTGGCGATCGTGGCTTGGATCTGGGCTTGCTGGCGAGCGGTCTGGGCGTAGGTTTCTTTCTGTAATTCGACCAGGAATTCGCCGGCGACTTCAGAGGCGAGCGTCTGCGCCGCGCGCGGCGAGGGCCCGGTGGCATGAAGTTCCACAAGCGCCGTTTCCTTGACCGCGCTTGCGCTGAGCCGCCCCTGCAGCTCATTCGTCGTCAAATGTCCGCCGGCTACTTTGGGCCGGATCGCGTTCAAAAAGCCCGGGGAGACGAGCAGTGTGGCGAAGTTCTGCGCCAAGGCTTGGTTGGTCGAGGTTGTTTCCTGCCCGCTGTTCTGGCTGGGCACGCTGACCTGGATGATCCCAGTCGCTTCATAGACCTTTTCCGAGCGCAGCGTCAACACGACGGCCAGCAGGATCATGACGATCGTGGAGATGGCGATCAGGTACTTCCCGCGCCAGAGGACCGCCCATATACGACGGTCGCCCCTAGCCCAGCTCTCGTTCATAGGTGCCGAGTATCGCAGATGCTCCGTCGATCAGATGACGGTGCGCAAATCTTTCATACGGGCCATCGAAGCGAGCGTCGGCTGCGTCGCGCGGTCATCTCCTCGAGCGGGCAACGATCTGACTCAGGGCCCGCCGGTACGCTGTTAGGTCCGCACGGGTGGGCGCCAACATGCGCCTCATCGAAATGCCGCTCACGCGACGCAGTGCTATCAAAGAGGTGATGCCATAGGTCGTGTACGCGATCACCGATGCGATCGCTGCCCCGATTACGCCCAAGGGGGGGATCAGCGCGAAGTCTGCGATCAATGTCACGATCGTCGCTACGCCGGCGAGCTTGGATGCCAGGCCCGGATGACCGCGTCCGCTTAGATCTGAGCGGATCACACCGGCCGTGCCCAGAAACCAGATGCCCGGCAGCAATACAAGCATCGGTACCACCGCCGAGCTGTATTGCGCGCCGTATGCGAACAGGATGATCACTGTCCCAAGCCCCGCGTTGGCTACAGTGGCGAACGTCGCCAGAATCGCATGATGGCGCACCGCATCGGCGCTCGTGGTTGCCTGGTGTGGATCCCCCTCATAGTGCGTCATCAGCGACATTACGCTTGGCTGGAATGAGAGCGTGAGCAGCAGCACGAGCTCCGCTATCACCTGTGCCACCACGTAATAACCGACCTGGGCCAGTGGCTTGAACAATTGCAGGATGAGGATGTCCACGCGGGCGATGGCTTCTTCGAAGATGGAGCCAATCTGCACTCGCGAGCCGTAGCGCAGTGTTGTGCGCAGCAGCGTGCGGTCCAGCCGGGGAGGGCCGTACGACAATATTGGCTTCAAAGAGCCGCCGATCATCACTGCCGATGAGATCATGGCGGCAATCAGTCCGGCCGCGACGCCGAGGTTCAAAGCTCCGAGCAGCGCGACGATACAGAGCGCTTCAGTCATCTTGGAGATGACTCGAAAGACGTTGTAGCGGCCAAAGAGCAGCATTCCTTGCATCTGGCTGTGAGTGGTCCAATTGAGGAATGTGATCGGCACCAACGCCGCCGCGAGCACCCACGTCAGCCCGCTCTGACCGTGCGTGAACGCGTGCGCCAGCTGGTTGTGCAACAGCCACGCGGCCGGCACGACCACTGCCGCAAGCACGCCTGCGTGCAGCAGGCTGTTTCCGAACAGGGCACGCGCATCGCGGTTGTTTGCGTAATAGACCATGGCCCATGGCACGCCTATACCTCCAATGAACAGCGTCAGAGCGCTGACGGACAGCATGACCGCCAGCACCCCTCGGTCCGAGGGGCCGAGCAAGCGCGCCAAGAGGACGGATGTAACGAAGCCGATCGATGCCGAGGCGCCGGTGCCGACAACATTGAGCTTCACGGAAGCGGCGAGAAGATTTTCACTCTTGCGAGTCGAGCTGTCGCTGGTCGACGAGGTCGACGCGCCGCTCAACCGATCTTGGGGACCTTCCCGCTCGCTGCTCGACGCGGCCTCCGTGGTCACGACGTGGATTGCTCGACTGCGTTCGGGCCGTCCACCGTGCGGCTCCCTGCCGTCATGGCTAACCGGTAGAGCTGACGATCCCGTTGCGCGATCAGACGCGAATTGTGCCAAAGCAGCGTGAAGTCGCCGTTGAATCGTCGGCATGTCTGGCGCAGCTCCTCGAGCTTGATGGCGTTTGCGCTCGCCGTGCCGTCCGATGCGTCGACGATCGCCATGTCCATCACCACCAACGGCTGCTCACGCAGCTTCAATCGCTGTCGTGCGAGCAGGTCGAACACTGGATATTCGTAGCACACGCCACAACGGAATCCAACCTGATCGGAGAAGCCAAGGGAGGAGTCGTAGGCGAGTCCGGCCTGCTCCGACGCCCTCCAGGTGGTCGGGTTCTCCCAGCGCAGAAAGTGTTGCCGGTTTCCCCACTCGGCCTGTGTGATGCCCAGACGATCGCACGTGCGAAGCAGCTGCTCATGCTCGCTCTTCAGAAGCGCCGCGTCGCGAAACGTCCAATAGCTCGAGTGAAGTCCGATCCTGTGCCCACGTTCATGGATGCGCTTCAGCAGCCTCTCTATCCACGGATCGGCAAGCGAATAGCGCGCGTCGAATCTCGGATCGCCCTTCCCCGCGATGAAGTTAAAGGTGCTTTGGAGCCCAGCGTGCTCGCTGTCCCGCATGATGGCCTCGAACGTGTTGTAGGGATCCACATCGGGGTTTGAGGAGAGGCCGGCCACCAGGCCGCGCAACCGGTTGAGAGCGAGCCTGGCGTCCCGGCGGCGGAGCAGATCGCCGCCTGCCGCCTTCAGTATGTGGGACGCTCTATTGTCGCTCATCAGAGGCCAGTCGACATCGTGGCTCGGCAGCTGCCGAAATGTCCGCCGGCGGCGGCGCAGACCGGGAAACACGCGACTGAGCGCCCACCACAGGAGCTCGACATATTCGTTTGCGAGCGGCTTCTCCAGAAAGCCTTCGCGGCATGCGAGCGAGACATGAGCCGGGAATCGGGTGTGCACATCCCGCTCTGCCAGCACGATCTCTTCATAGCGAGTGAGCTGGAAGAAGATTCCTCCGAAGATGTCGATGTCAAGCGCGATCCTGTCAGCGGTCTCGCTGGAGCGCCCAATGCTCGGCGTGGCGCTTGGGTAAAGAACCGGCATTCCGTCGGTGAATCCAGGTTCCGCATCGCCGTAGCGCCCTGCCTTCCACCGCTGAAGCGGACGGCGAGGAAGGCTGCGAACTGTCAGCCAATCCGCCTGAGGCGTACCGAACAAGATGTCAGGGAGCGACAGCGTGCGAGATCGATGCTCCCCATCGCCCTCGAGCGTGATCGCCACATCCTCACGTTGCTCCGGCAGGGCCCTCCAGGAGAGTCCGAGAAAGTCCCTTAGAACGACATCGAGCACATACGCTCGCTCTGTCGGATAGCGATCTGGATGACGAACTAGCAGCACGTCGCGATATCCATGATCCCCTGAGGCTTCGTGAGATATGCACGCAACGTCAAGGCAGCGCCCGTGAGAAGGACGTTCGAAGACGGCGACCCGCGGGCGAGATCTTCGCCTCGAAGCGGATCGGGCCGTCGCCGAAGAAGACGCCGATGCGCGGCCAGTTCAGCCGCGAGGAGCGATGCAGCCGGTGCGCGAGCGGCAGCCCTGCCGCAGCTGTGTAGCCGGCGCGTGCGGTAGCCGCGATCACGCGCGCGTCGGTGTCGCCGTACGGATATGCCAGGCTATGGCAGCGGATCCCGAGCCGGCGTTCGCATTCCCTTCGCGACTCGGCGAGCTCGCGAGTGAGATCGTCGTCGTCCAGTCGCGTGAGCATCGGATGTGAGCAGGTGTGCGATCCGATCTCCCATCCCAAGGCCACCAGCGACCGCAGTTCCTCCCAGTTCATGACCTCGAGCTCTTGGGCGTGGGGACCCTCGGTGTACATGTCGACGCCCGGCCATGACGCGAGCCGCTCGCCCTCGGCGAACCGCGTTGGGACGAACACGGTCCCGGGCAACCCCAGCTTCCGGAGGATGGGTAGCGCGTGCTCCGCCACCGTGCGGTAGGCATCGTCGAACGTCACCACGACGGTTCGTCCTGAGCCCAAGTTGGTGATGGCATCCAGGAACGTCGCCCCACGGTATCCACGCCGCACGAGCGTGGTCAGCTGCCGCTCGAGCGCGACAGGGCGAACCGAGAGGTCGGATGTCCAGCGGTCGCTGACGGCGTGATAGCCCAGGACCAGGATGTCGCTCCCGAAGGGGCGGCGCCGAGCCACATCTATATGGCGCCACAACACAGACGAGCACTCTATCCCGTCGGAACGCTCCCACCCCGGGATTCCGGCGCGCCGGACCAGGACGCCGTCAATGGCACCTTATTCGAAGGCGTTTTCCGCGACCGTGTAGGTCCCCGACGTGGGGTGCAGATCGAGATAGGCGCCAGAGGCCTTGCGGAAGGCATTGTCGGTGATCACGAAGCTCTCACGGGTTTGGCCACCGATGTCCGAAGGCGAGACATAGACGGAGGCTTCGGTCGTTTCCGTGATCGTGTTGTCGGTCCAGTAGCTCGTTCCGGCGTTCGCGTCGTATTGAAACCAAGCGATGCCGATCGGTCCGTCGCTTATGTGGTTGTGAGAGATCATGCTGTTGCGATCGCGCGCAGAGATCCCATCGTCGGAGAAGTGGGTGATGGTGTTGTCGGTCACGGTGGCGTTGCTCACCTTGAGATAGATCCCGTGCTTGCCATACGTTATGGAGCTGTCCAATCCCGTATTGGCGATCAGGTTGCCTGAAACCGTGAAGTTGTCTCCTTCGAGAAGCAAACCGGAGTTGCCCGTGTGTTCGATGATGTTGTCATCGATGACCCAGTCTGCTGTTGGCGCCCGTGGCGTTGATCGCCAAGCCGTCGTTGCCGATCGAGCACCACTCGACTGTGACTTCGTCGCCGGTGCCCTGCAGATTCCCTTCCGGGCCGATGACGAGATGCTCAAAGGCGAGGTCGTTGAGGCCTTTGAACCAGACGCCCTGAGGGAGAACGGCGCTGCCGGCGCCGTATGACCCGAACACGATCGGGTGGCCTGCGGCGCCTGAGCCTTTCGGCATCAGGGTTTCGTCTGCAAACGTAGCGCCGCCTTCGAATAGCACGCCGTCACCGGGCTGCAGTCTTGCTTCGTCGACGCGCCTGACGCTTCTCCAGGCCGAAGTGGGGCTGGTGCCTGCGTTGGAGTCCGATCCGCTTTGCGATACGTAGTAGATCGTGCCCGTAACCGTGAGCAGGGGAGCTTCCACGCTCGACGGGGGCGTGGTGGTGGTCGTCGTCGATGACGTGGTTGATGATGGAGATGAGGTTGAGGTGGATTCCGAGGAGGGGGATTCCGTAGGCGTGGGTGCTTCGCTGGGAGCGGATGATTTTTTCGATGTCTTGCGACGCTGCGTGGTTGCCAGGGATCCAGCCTGGTGCATGCTCATTGCTTGCAATCTCGCGAGCCGTTGCGTCGCGCGCGCGAGGGAATGCTGCTGGGCGGCGCAGCGGTGGCGATGCTTGCGGCGGCATTTCACCAGAGCGCGCATTGCCTTGCGGCGGGCACGCGTCGCGGAGGCGAGCGTCTGCCTTGTGGAGGACTGAGCGCGGGCACCTGCCGGCATGGAGCGCCCCTGGTCTTGACCTGGAGCCGCCGCTGCGGCCACGGCCACGGCGATGGCGAGTGATCCCCATAGGACCACGAACAGATAAACAATGCTGCGATGTGACAAACGGCTTGCACGAGGCGTGGTCATCGCCCTCTCCTTCGGTAGCTCTCCTTCGGTAGATGGCGATCCACGGAAAAACCCGGAAAGATCCCTTGCCTTGCGACTCACCTAGCGGTGCGGCCGCCGTCCGTTGTGAAAAATGGGACGAGCCTGCTCCGTTGCCGTGGCAAGCGACAGCCCGGGCGGCTGAAGCCGACCTGTCCCCTTTTACGCTTCATGCACTGTTTCGTACAACTGTCGCGTGCCCCTAAACACGCGACCAGCGCCTGGACAAATGTCCGATTGACTAAGCTATCACATCGCCGTAAACGGTGAGCACCCCGTTTACTGTCTTCGCCAAGGTGAAGCATCGTCGTACGCGCTCGCCGGCGGCCTCACCCATGTGCGCGCGGCGGAGGGGGTCCTCGAGCAGGTCGCTCAGCGCGTCCGCGAGCGGTCCTCTCTCGCCCGGTGCGACCAGGATTCCGCTCTGTCCATCGATCAGCGCCTCGCCTATTCCACCCACATTGCTGGCGACGATCGCCGATCGCGCCCACATGGCTTCGAGAACCACATATGGGAATGCCTCGGCCCACGATGGATGCACGAAGATGTCGGCGCCGCGCAGCATCGCAAGCGGGTCGCAGCTCATCCCGAAGAAGTGAATCCGATCCGCTATCCCCATTCGGGCTGTACGGGCTTGGAGACGTTGAAGCTCAGGGCCCTCGCCCCCGATCGCGAGCTGCGCTTGCGGATGACGGGCCAGTACGGACGTCATGGCGTCGATCAGCGTCTCGAGTCCCTTCCCCGGGCGCAGCTGCGTCAGCGCGCAGACGACCGGGCCATGCTCGGCCAAAGCGGCGATGCGCGGGTCCGGGCGGCGATCGTCGGTGGGTTCGATGCCGTTGTACACGACGCGAACGCGGCGCGCCGGTCCGATCGCGCGCGCCAGCTTCGCCTCGGCCTCGCAGACACACACCACACGCGTCGCGATCGGTGCGAGGAGCCGCTCGATCTCTCTATACGCAAGGCGCTCGAGCGGTCGCGAGAAATGGCCGTCGAACGCGTATCCATGGGGGGTGTAGATAACAGGGATGGAAGGATGCAGCGGTCGTGCGAGTCGCGCGATCGCGCCTGCCTTGGAGCTGTGGGCGTGGATCACGTCGGGACGCACGTGGCGCACGATCCGCGCAAAGCGCGCGACGCTGCGCAGGTCGTTCGCCGATACCGCGCGTCCCATGCTCAGCTGTACGTGTGCATGGCCCGATCCCAGCGAGGACGGTGCGGCCGGTCCGCACAACACGACATCGTGCCCTCTTGCACTGAGCCCGGTGGCGAGGTCGGCGACGTGCCGGCCAACGCCCCCGTCGACCGGTTGATGGAAGAGCATAACCCGCGTCATAGGCTCAATCCGGCCGCTCCTGCCGGCGCCGAATCGTCTCACGCAGTCTTCTGCTGAACGCTCTCAGCGCTTTCATCGGCGCCGTGGCGAGCAGCGGCTCGTAGCGGTCTGTCAGCTTCAACAGGATCACGGGCAGTGGATCGGCTGCGCCGATCATCGCGCGCGTCATCTCGTACGGCGTCCAGACACCGGAGCCTGTGGTCACTGCGGCGAGCATGCCGGCATCCCTTGATGCGGCCATCGCGGCAGCGCCATAGCGCCCGAATGGATATGCCAACGTCCTGACGGGCTGTCCCACGATGCCTTCAAGGGCCTCGCGGCTGCCGGCTATCTCGTGCAGGCAGGCGTGATAGTCGAGCATCGACAGATCGGCATGGGTAATCGTGTGAGCGCCTATCTCCCACCCGGAGCGAGCGAGGTCGCGCAGCTCATCTTCGCTCAGCATCAACCTGTCCCCGTGTGGTCCTACCCAGGGGCTTGTGCCGCCGATGAAGTCAACGGTGACATATACGGTCGCGGGAATTTTCAGATCGCGCAAGATGGGGAGCGCGACCGAGTGGTTGTTGCGCATGCCATCGTCGAAGGTGACGGCGGCAAGGCCGGGGGGCGGGGTGCCACCGCGCGAAAGCAGCGCAAGCTCTTCAACTGTCACGAACCTAAACCCGGCGGCGATCAGGAGCTGAAGCTGGTTGCGAAACCGCGCGGGATGCACCTGCAGCAGGCTGAGATCGTCCGTCACGCGCGAGATCGCCACGCCGTGATAGCCGAGCACCACCGAGCGCCTGCGGCATACCGCGCGGAGCACTTCAACCGCCCGTCGATTCCGAAAGGCTCGAATGCTGGGCCGCGGGGCCACGGTGCCTGAGAGACTACCCGTCGGGCGCCGCGCCTGAGGGCGGCGCCTGAGGGCTTCCCTTCGGCGATCGGAGCTTCACCGACTCGAATGCGCGGCCGACGCCTATCTGGCTGCCGCTGGCCCTCCACGTGCGGTCGCCGCTGCCCCCGGCCCTCCGCGTACCGTCGCCGCCGCCGCATCTAGCAAGCCAGCCCCATACAGCGACTGGTCCTGTGGCCCTCCCAGCGGCCGGGCGCTCGCGCGCAGGCGCGCGATGATCTGCGTGGGCGTCGGCTTGGGGCCGAGAACCTTCCCGGCGATTATCAGCGCCACGGTCGCGGCGACGTGCGGAACCGCCATCGAGGTGCCTTCGTAGCCCGGAGGGAACCCGAATACGCTCGGCGATGACCCGGTGAAGGTCATCTGAAAGATGTCTCGTCCCGCGGGAAGTTCGGGATGGCAGTTGGGATCGCCGGCAAGGCTTGCGTCGGGGCCTCCTCCCGGCGCCACGAGCGTGATGTGGCGGCCGTAGTTGGAGAAGCCGGCCAGGCAGCCGTGTTCGGTGGTGGCGCCCACCGCGATCACGTGCGGTCCGCGCGCCGGATAGGGGATGGCGGTGCTTCCCTCGTTGCCGGCCGCGGCGACCACAACCACGTCGTGACGGTAGGCGTAGCGAAGCGCTCCGGTCAGCTCGGGGACGTCGGCCGCCGTCACGTCGCTGGAGAACTCGAGGCTCAGATTGATGACCTGCGCTCCGTGCTTCACGGCGAAGAGAATCCCTTCGGCGATCACCGAAGCGTCCCCTTCGCCCGCGTTGTCGAGCACTCGCACCGGCATGATCTTCGCGGCGAACGCGAGCCCCGTCAGGCCGAGGCGGTTGTTCGTCGCCTCTGCGATCGTGCCGGCCACGAAGGTGCCGTGGCCGTTGCGGTCGTTGGGGTATTTGTTGCGCGCGATGAAGTCATAGCCCGGCACGAACCCGTACCGGCTGAAGTCCGGTGAGCGGCGGAAATGGCCGCGATTGGCGTAGGCGACCCCCGTGTCGAGCACGGCGATCACGACGCCCTTGCCGCCCGGCGCTCCCTCTTCGGCCACGTTGCCCCAGGCCTGTGGGGCGTTGATGCCGAACAGTCCGTCGAAGTTCCACTGGATGCCCTGCCACCCGCCGAGCGTATTGCCTTCGCCGGTGTCGTTGGGGATCAGTTCGCCGGACGCGTGCGCCACATAGTCGGGTACGGCCCACTGCACGCCTCGCTCGCTGCGCAATCGCTCCAGCGTCGCTTCGACGCTCGAGTGCGCCGGCACCGTCACGCGCTCGATCGACCCCAAGCGCTTCACGATCACCTCGTTGGGCGCGTATGACGCCATCGCATTCGATGCCGGCAGGAGCGACGCGATCAGGACCGCCGCCGTCGCGGCAAGCGTCCTCGGCCGGCTGCCGCTCGTGCGGATTGGTTGGGGGCGGGCGGTCGGCGGCAAGTGGGCTCCTCGGTAATGATGATGTGTTGAGGCCACCAAAGGTTGCACTGTGTGTGGAACCGTCCTCCAACCACCTCGGATGAGCGACCGCTTCTTCCCACGCGACGAGTACTTCATGCGCCTCGCGCTACGCGAGGCCGAACGCGCATCCGAGCACGAGGACGTGCCTATCGGAGCGGTTGTGGCTCACGGCGGCGAGGTGATCGCGGTGGCTCACAACGAGCGCGAGCTGCGCCAGGATCCGACCGCCCACGCGGAGATCATCGCTCTGCGCGAGGCGGCCCGCGTCGTTGAAAGTTGGCGCGTGCTCGAATCGGTCCTGTACGTCACGCTCGAGCCATGCGCCATGTGCGCGGGCGCAATCGTGCTTGCGCGAGTCCCCCGGGTCGTGTTCGGCGCGAAGGACCCCAAGGCGGGCGCCTGCGGCAGCGTGCTCGACGTGCTCTCGGAGCGGCGCCTCAATCACCGGCCAGAGGTCGCTGGTGGACTGCTTTCGGAGGAGTGTGGCGCCTTGCTGAGCGACTTCTTCGCATCGCGGCGTTAGGTATCGCCATAGTGTTCCTCGGATGATCGAGGTCGGCGAGCGGGCGGCGGCGCAGCGACGCACGACCCTCGTGTCGATCCTCGCCGCGAGCGCGCTTGTGATCCTCAAGCTCGGAGTGGGGCTGATAGCCGGCAGCCTTGCGTTGGTCTCAGCCGGGATCGAGTCAAGCGGGGATGTGCTCGCCGCGATTCTCACGTTCTTCGCCGTGCGACTGGGCGGGCAGGCCGCCGATCCCGAGCATCCCTATGGGCACGGGCGTGCGGAGAACCTTGGAGCTCTTGGCGAGGCGGCGATCCTCGTCGCCGGCGGGGTGATCGTGGCAGTCGAGGCGATCACGCGTCTGCTGTCTCCCCATGGCGCGCCCGACACGCACTGGTTTGTGTTCGTGGTCATTGCGGTCGCGTTGGGCGTTGACCTTGCCCGCACGATCGTCTCGTTGCGCGCCGCACGGCGCTATGGGAGCCCTGCGCTGCGCTCGAACGCGTTCCACTTCGCGGTTGACATGGCCGGCTCAGCGGCGGTGCTCGTCGGGCTCTTGCTCGTGCGCGCCGGGTTCACCGGAGCCGACGCGATCGCCGCGCTCCTGATCGCGGTGATCATCCTCGCCGCCGCGGGACGGCTGCTAGTGGAGAACGCCAATGTGCTGATGGACCGCACCCCGAGCGAGGCCAGAGACACAGCCGAGCGCGCGCTCGCGCGTCTGGAGCCCGACATCGAGTTGGTGCGGCTGCGGCTGCGCGAGTCGGCGGGACGCTTTTTCGCGGATGTGATCGTCGCGGTCCCGCCGGGCAATGCCGTGATCGAGGGCCATCAGGCCGCCGAGCTGATCGAGCAGACGATCCAGGGCGCGCTGCCCGGCAGCGACGTCGTGGTACACGTCGAGCCGCGCCGCAGCGGCCTGGAGCTCCGGGACCGGGTGCTCGCAATCGCCTTGGCGGAGCCGCTGGTCAAGGAAGTGCACGACATCACGATCTATGAGCACGATGGGACGGCCAGCGTCTCGCTGCACCTGAAGTTCCCCGCCGATCTCGACCTGAGCTCCGCGCTTGCGGTCGCCGAACGCGTAGAACGGACAATTCGCGATCGGCCCAACGTGAGCGAGGTGCAGACACATCTGGAGCCGCTCGAGCGGCCGCTGATCGCGGGTCCCGACAACAGCGGCAGCCGGCTTGACGATATTCGCGAGATCGAACGCATCGTCATGGAGCGAACCGCCACCCTCCAACAACGGGTGAGGCTGTTTTGCACGCCCGGCGGTCGTGTCATCTTCCTCACTCTCGAAGTCGCTCCCCAAACCTCCCTAATTGACGCCCACCGGCTCGCGAGCGAGCTCGAGGACGAGCTGCGCCGACGGATCCCCGACCTCGCCGATGTCGTGATCCACACGAACGTCGGCGAGCGCTAGTAGCCTTGAGGCGCGGTCCCCCTGGAGGGGTGGCAGAGCGGTTGAATGCGGCGGTCTCGAAAACCGTTTCGGGCCTGATTGGTCCGACGAGGGTTCGAATCCCTCCCCCTCCGCTCGCTAGCCCACGTCCAGCACGACCTTGCCGAGCGCCCGGCGCTCGTCGATCGTGCGGAAGGCCTCGACGGCCTGCTCGAGGGGAAAGCGCGCGCCGACGATCGGCTCGATGAAGCCACTCTCGATCATCTTGGCGATCGCCTCGCCGTTGTCGCGGTTGCGCTGCGGATTGCCCATCACGTAGGCGCCCCAGCCCGCGCCGACGACCTCGATGTTGCGCAGCAAGAGGCGGTTGACCTTCACCTCGGGGATCGCGCCGCCCGTGAAGCCGACGACCAGAGCGCGTCCCTGCTCGCGCAGGCAGCGCAGACTGTCGGTGAAGCGATCGCCGCCGACCGGGTCGAGCACGACGTCGACGCCCCCGCCGGTCAGCTCGAGAACCTGCTCGCGCCACGGCCCGTCCGAGCGCACGACCTCATCGGCGCCGGCTTCGCGCGCGACCCTCTCCTTCTCATCGCTCGAGACGACCGCGATCGTGGATGCGCCGAGCGCCCTGGCGACCTGAAGCGCGGCGGTGCCGATGCCGCCGGCCGCGCCGTGTATGAGCACACGCTCGCCCTCCTTCAGGCGACCGCGTAGCTTCAGGGCGAAGTAGACGGTGTGGTAGTTGAGGATCAGCGAGGCCCCCTGGGCGAAGTCGAGGCGGTCGCTGAGCGCGAACGTCAGATAGGCGGGGGCCACGGCTTGCTCGGCCATGCCGCCGAGCACGGTGAAGGCGGCGACCCGCTGACCCGTCTGGAGGCCGCTGTCCGCCGGCGCGTGCACGACCGTTCCCGCGACCTCGCACCCTGGGATGAACGGGAGGTCGGGCTTGAGTTGATAGAGCCCCCGAGTCTGAAGTACGTCGGGGAAGGACACGCCTGCCGAGACGACGTCGATGAGAACGCCCTCGCCCGGCGTGAGCATGTGGTTGGGCTCGGGCGCCGGCGCGTCGACGATGCGAACCGCGTCGGGCCCCGAGAGCTCGCTGATCTGAACGGCGCGCATCGCGCGTAGAGAGTACGGCAGCGGCCTGACCGGCGCGGCGATGAGCGAAGTCTCATAGCGTCTTAGGGATCCGTTTAGATGCAGGTGTGAGCGTGCCGCGACCGCCGGTCGCCGGCGCGTGACGCCGAGGATGACCGACCGCAACCGCAAAACCACGCGAGCCCCCTCGCCGAGACCGGCGCGCGAGCGCCGCCGCACCCAGAGCCGCAGGCGCATGCAGCGCCGCCGCCGCCTTGCGGCCGTCGCTCTGGCGGGTGCGATCGTGCTGGTCGTGGGGATCGCATCGTGCGGAGGGGGCTCGGCGGGCAAGAGCTCCAAGCAGGCTCGCTCGGCAAAGCCGCCGGCGCCCGCGATCGTCCCGGGCGGCCCGCTGGCCCCGGCTGTGTTCGGTGGCCTGGCCGCGCTGTGGGCCCCGCAGAACGTGGTCGGGCCTCAGCCGGGGACGGCCACTGCCTATGAAGCGGCGTCGAAGCTTCCCGGGCTGCCCGGCTATCTGTTGATCGCGGACAGGGGCAACGATCGCATCCTGATCGTCACCCCGCAGCACGGCGTCGTCTTCCGCTACCCGACGGCCGCGGACCTCGCGCTGGGCCGCAAACTGATCTTCGACGACGACACCTTCGTCGAGCCGGGGGGAGCGGCGATCATCAGCAACGAGGAGGACAACCACGCGATCGTGCAGGTCACGCTCGCCGATCACAGCCTGCAGGTGCTGTTCGGCCATCCCGGTGAATCGGGCTCCGACAGCACCCATCTGCACACGCCCGACGACGCTTACATGCTGCCCAACGGCTCGCTCACCGTGGCGGACGCCTACAACTGCAGAGTCCTGCTGATCAGGGCGCACGCGATCGTCAATCAGTACGGGACCTCCGGCGTCTGCCGTCACGAACCGCCCCGTTATCTCGGACCGGTCAACGGCGACACCCCGCTGCCGGGTGGAGGGGTGCTCGTCAGCGAGGTGCAGGGAAGCTGGATCGACGACTTCTCACCGGAAGGCAGGCTCGTGTTCTCCTTCAAGGCGCCCGTCAGCTACCCGTCCGATCCCCAGCCGCTGCCGGGCGGCAGGATCCTGCTCGCCGACTATGCGAGCCCGGGGCATGTGCTGATCCTCAACCGTCGCGGCAGGATCCTGTGGCGCTACGGCCCCGAACAGGGCTACGGGCGCCTGGACCATCCGTCGCTGGCGATGCCCCTCCCCAACGGCGACATCGCCGTCAACGACGACTATCGCGACCGCGTGGTGATCATCGATCCGCGCACAAAGAGGATCGTGTGGCAGTACGGGCACACCGACCAGCCGGGAACCGCCCCGGGCTACGTCAACACGCCGGACGGAATGGACTTCGTCCCGGCGGGGCCGCACGGGTTGCCCGACTACGCGGCGGTGGTGCACCCTTGAGGACTGTCTCGATCGCTTTGAGAAACCTTGAAGCAGACGGGTCGCCCCGGATCGGGCGATGAGCTCGCAGCGCTCTCGCTACCGAGTCGAGCGGGAACGCCGGCTCAAACGCAGGCGAGCGACCGCGGCGCTCGCTCTGGGTGGGGTCGTCTTGATCGTGATCGTCCTCGCGACGGGGGGCGGCAAAGGCGGCTCCGCGACGCACGGGGCAAAAGCGGCCAAGCCTGCGAGCGGAGCGTCGAAGGTCAATGGAGGCGGGCGCATCGGCGTGTCCGTCGCCGAGAGCGCCACGCTGCCGGCCCCGATTCAGGATGCGGCGGCGGTCGCAATCTCCCAGCAGAGCTTCCTGCTTCTCGGTGGCATCGGCCAGGCCGAAGCGTCGACCGCGGACATCGTCAGCGCGACGGCGAGCGGGGCCCGCAAGATCGGCACGCTCCCAGCGGCCCTGCACGATGCCTCGGCGAGCTTCGTGGGTGGGAGCGCCTACCTGTTCGGCGGCGGGGTGGTCGCGTCGTTCTCGCAGATCACGCGCGTGCAGGCGACCGGCTCGAGCGCGCCGGCGGGAAATCTGCCGACGCCGGGATCGGACGTGGCCACGGCCACAATCGGAAATACCGTCTACATCGTCGGCGGCTATACGGGCCAGACGCCGCTGCGCACGATTCTCGCCTGGCGTCCGGGCGAAGCCGCGCACGTGGCCGCGACCCTGCCGAAGCCTCTCCGCTATGCGGCGGTGGCAAGTCTCGGCGGCAAGCTTATGATCGCGGGGGGAACGAGCGGCGAAGAGGCGAGCGCGGACATTTACGCCTTCGATCCGCTGAGCGGATCATTGACTCCGATCGGACGGCTTCCGAACCCCGTGACGCACGCGGCAGCCGCCGCGATTGACGGACGGATGCTCATCTTCGGCGGACGGGGCGCCTCACAGAACAGCCAGACGCGCCGGATTCTGGCCGTGTCACCGAACGGGCAGGTCCAGGCCGTTGGGGTGCTCCCCGAAGCGCTGTCGGACATGGCCGCGGTGACGCTCGGCGAACGGGTGGTGCTGGCCGGCGGGCGCGACGCCGGTGGAAGCGTTCACGACGGGATCCTCACGGTTGCGGTGAGCGGCTCGTGACTTCGGGTACAATCGTCTCGTCGTGACCCCCTAAATCCGTCCGGAGGGCTCGCGCGGGGCGAGATGAGCAGAGTTGGGCTACGCACTCCGCTTACACCGGTCGCCGGCCTGCTCGGGTTGGTGGTGGTGCTCGTGTTCGGTATGTACGCGTATGACCACGCGCGCAGCGATCAGATCGCAAAGGGAGTGAAGGTCGACGGGATCGACGTGGGGGGCCTGAGCAGCGCCGCTGCCAGGGCGAGGGTGCAACGGCAGGTGGCGGGCGCGATGGAAAGGCCGATCACCGCGAGCCTTGATGGCCGCGACTGGCAGATCACCCCGCGTCAAGCCGGCCTCACTGTGGATCTGGCCGCGACAGTC
Organism: uncultured Solirubrobacterales bacterium; assembly: GCA_963714635.1. Taxonomy (GTDB): domain Bacteria; phylum Actinomycetota; class Thermoleophilia; order Solirubrobacterales; family Solirubrobacteraceae; genus Palsa-744. The sequence goes on from CAVQPM010000005.1 coordinate 416,405, forward strand.
GACGAAGCTCTAAAGGCGAGCCGCTCGGGCTCGATCTTCACGCGCACGTGGCGCGGGATCACAGGCGAAAGCGTCGACGAGAACGTGGCGCTACGAGTGCGCTACTCACACCAGTCGGTACGCGAATTCGCGGCGCAGGTCCGCGCCGCCGTCGATCGGCCTGCGCGCGACGCGAGCGTGCAGCCGACGGCGGGTGGGCTCACGGAGGTGAAGGACAGGCCCGGCCTGACCGTCGACGCTCACACGCTCTCGGGTCGTGTCGAGCATGCGCTGACGAGCGCGACGGCGAGCCGCAACCTGACGGTGCCGGTGCATACGATCAAGGCACAGGTCACGACGCGTGAGCTGGCGGCGAAGTATCCCGCCTATATCGTCGTGGACAGGGCCAAGTTCGAGCTGCGCTTCTACAGCCACCTGAAACTCGCCAACACCTACCCGATCGCCGTCGGAATGGAAGGTCTTGAAACGCCCGCGGGCCTCTATCACATCCAGTGGGAGCAGACGAACCCTCCGTGGTACGTGCCGCACGACTCGTGGGCCGGCGCGCTTGCCGGCAAGGTGATCCCGCCCGGTCCCGAAGACCCGCTGAAGGCGCGCTTCATGGCGTTCGACGGCGGCGCGGGCATCCACGGGATCGATCCGAGCGAGTACGGCACGATCGGTCACGACGCCTCGCACGGATGCGTGAGGATGAGGATCCCGGACGTGATCGCGGTGTATGCGCGCTCACCGGTGGGCACCCCGGTGTACGTGCTGTAGAGAGCGCTAGTGGCGCTGCTGGTTCTGGTGGCGCTCGCCGCGGACCTGGATGGCGATGAAGACGACGACCAGGTTGACGATCACGCCGATCCCGAGGAACGTCGCGAGCAGGCCGATGTCCTTGCTGACTGCTGCGCTGGTGGCGATGAGCACGTGATGGTCTTTCGTTCGAGTTGCGGTCGCGTCGCGCGCGATCGATCGTCGCGGGAGAGCCTACCAACGGGAAGGCCCGGTGTGTCGTAGCCTTCAGGGTCCGCGCGAGCATCGCAAATCAATGGAGAGGTGCCAGAGCGGTTGAACGGGCGCGACTGGAAATCGCGTAACGGGGGTTGACCTCGTTCGAGGGTTCGAATCCCTCCCTCTCCGCTTCTTTTTTATGATGTGTCGTCTTCGACCGCTGGCACAATCCGCGCATGGGGGGATCCGGCGCCGCCAGTGAGCACGCCCGCGCGGTTCATGCCCGCGCGCTGGGGGAGCTGCCCTTCGAGGATCGTCAGGACTTCGAGGACGCCGTTCGAGGCCAGATCGCCACGACGGATGGCCTTGTCGTGCGCGACGCGAGGGGGCGGGTCGTGTGGGACATGGATGCGTATGCCTTCATCGCGGCGGATGCCGAGGCTCCCGACACTGTTCATCCGAGCCTGTGGAGGATGGCCCAGCTCAACAACATCCATGGGCTGTTCGAGGTGGTGCCCGGCGTCTATCAGGTCAGGGGCTATGACCTCTCGAACATGACGCTCGTGGAGGGGCGCGAGGGGGTGATCGTGATCGACCCGCTCATCTCGATGGAGTGCGCGTCGGCGGCGTTTGCGCTCTATCGCGCCCATCGAGGCGAGCGAAGGGTGAGCGCCGTGCTCTACAGCCACAGCCACGTCGATCATTTCGGTGGGGTGAAGGGCGTCGTATCCGAGGAGGACGTGCGCGCGGGAAAGATTCCGATCTGGGCCCCGGCGCACTTTCTGGAGTATGCGGTCACGGAGAACGTCCTCGCAGGCACGGCGATGGGGCGGCGCGCCTCCTACATGTTCGCCCCGGGCCTGTCGCGCGGGCCGCACGGGCAGGTGGACGCGGGGATCGGCAAGACCACGTCGTCAGGCTCGATCACTCTCATACCTCCGACCCATGAGGTCTCTCGCACCGGCCAAAAGGAGGAGATCGACGGCGTGCGCTTCGTGTTCCAGCTCGTTCCCGACAGTGAGGCGCCGGCGGAGATGAACTTCCACTTGCCCGACCTGAAGACGCTGTGTGTTGCGGAGAACGCGGTGAACTGCATGCACAACGTGCTCACGCCGAGGGGGGCGATCGTGCGCGATGCTCTGCGCTGGTCCAAGTATCTGGGCGAGGCGGTGGAGCTGTTCGGCGAGGAGACGGACACGATGTTCGCCCAGCACCACTGGCCGCATTGGGGCAAAGAGCGGGTGCTGGAGCACCTCGAGCGTCATCGCGACATGTACCGCTACCTGCACGATCAGACGCTGAGGCTCGCCAACCGTGGGCTCACGCCCACCGAGATGGCCGCCGAGGTGGAGCTCCCGCCCAGCCTGGCGCGCACATGGGCGTGTCGCGGCCACTATGGAACCGTCAGCCACAATGTGCGCGCCGTCTACCAGCGCTATCTCGGCTTCTTCGACGGCAACCCGGCGCATCTCGATCCCCTGCCCCCCGTGCAAGCGGCGCAGCGTTATGTTCAACTTGCGGGCGGCATCGAGCCGCTGCTCGCCAACGTGCGCGAAGCGCTGGAGCGGGGCGAGTATCGCTGGGCGGCCGAGCTGTGCTCGCATGCGGTGTTCGCCGAGCCCGATCACCGGGACGCGCGCGAGCTGCACGCGCAAGCGCTCGAGCAGCTCGGCTATCAGTCGGAGAGCGCGGTGTGGCGCAACCTCTATCTCGTGGGCGCGCACGAGCTGCGCGAGGGACCGCCGCCCACCCCCGGACGCGGACGGCGTGTGGCGAGCACGGATGTCGCGAAGGCGCTCTCGATCGAGCAGCTGTGGGATGCGATGGGCGCGCGCTTGGACGGCCCGCGTGCGTGGGACAGCGAGATCGTCATCGCCTGGCACTTCACCGACGTGGACGAGCGCTGGACGGTCTCAATGCGCCACGGTGTGCTCAGCACGCTCGCCGGACATCTCGCGGAGGACGCGCACGCGACCCTCACACTCACGCGCGTCGCGTTCGACGCGATCCTGCTGGGCGAGGGCGATCTTGGGGAGCTGTTCGCGGGCGGAGCGATCTCGATCGAGGGCGATGGGGCGAAGCTGGGCGAGCTGCTCGGCCTGCTCGACGAGGGCGATCCCTCGTTCGCGATCGTCACGCCCTGAGCCGCGTCGAAGACAAGCGGCGCCAGAGGCGATCGCGCTTGCTCGGCGTCAGACGATCGAGTCGATCTCCCGCCGGCTGCGGGGCGCCCGCGGCGAGACGAGCTCGCCCCAGCGGCCGTCCTCGAGCCGGGCGGGGTCGGTGGTGCTCATGAAGTCGAGCAGGATCGATGCGAGCGCCTCGGGGTCTTCCAGGTGCGGGAAGTGCGCCGCGCGGGGAATGCTCTCGAAGCGGCTGCCGGGGGCGGCCAGGTGCGCGGCGTGGCCGTGGGCGGGGGGGATCGTGTTGTCGCGCTCGCCCCACACGATCAGCGTGGGCATGCCGGAGAGGAGGTAGAGCCGATCCGTGGCGCTGACGCGCTGGCCCTGCACGTCGATCACCGAGCGAAGCGTGTGCAGGAACGCCTTGCGCGCGTCGGGGCGCTCGAGCGGGCGCAGCGCGCGGACGATCGCTTGAAGGTAGACGGCATGGCGCGAGCCCGAGTCGCGCAGGCGCTCGCCCGCGCTGTGAAGCGCGGAGAGCAGGCGGGGGTGGGCGGCGAGCGAGACGAGCAGCGAGAAGCCCGGGAGGCTCGCTGTGCGCAGCAGCGGGCTGACCTCGTGGCCGAGGCCGCCGCTGGATATGAGGACTAGGCGCTCGGTGCGCTGAGGGAACTGGTAGAAGAACTGCATCGCCACGCCGCCGCCGAGCGAGTGCCCGACGATCGTGGCGCGCTCGACGCCGAGCACGGCGAGCAGGTCGCGAATGGATGAGGCGTGCGCGCCTAGCGAGTAGTCCCCGCGCGGCGTGGCCGAGTCGCCGTGGCCGATCAGGTCGGGCGCTATCACCGTGTGGCGCTCGGCCAGCCGCAGCGCCACCTCGCGCCAGTGGCGCGAGGAGTTGAGCATCCCGTGGATCAGCACGACCGGGGGCCCGCTCCCAGCCATGTGGTAGATGACGCGGTGCCCGTGCAGCTCGATCTGCCACGCGGCGAACTCGTCGACGGGGTTCGAGTCTGGGTTCATGACCAAACCACGCGCCCTGAGAGATTCGAACTCCCGACCTTCGGTTCCGTAGACCAAACGGTGTGTGTCGTGACATGGTGCATCGATCCGCAATTTAGCTCTATTGCTGGCGATTCTCGGTTAAAGCTCGTGTCGCTTGGAGCCGAGGGGTGTGGGCCTTGTTTGCACTTTGTTTGCACTTTCGGCTGTGAGTCTCGCAGCCAATGCTCAAGCGTCGTGATTGAGCAGGTGTCCAGCACGGGCCCGCCGACGCCTCTTCTTTAGGCGACCTGGTCCCGTTTGGCCACCCCTGCCGGATGAGAGAGTATGGCGAGCTGGCAGCTTAGGCGGGCTTTCGCGATGGTTCCATTGGCCGGGTGCCTGTTCGTGTCGCTTACGGGCGGCGGGGGCTGGGCGTACGCGAGTGTGATCGTCACCCACCGAACCGGTGTGCCGGGCGCACACGGCCCGGTCGCCCGCCACGCTCATCCTCGCGCGCACTCCCCTGACGCGGCTCACGGTCGATCGTCGAGTCCTACCGCGCCTGCCGCCTCTCCGGGCTCGCCCGCCGGCGCCGCGCCGATGCCTTCCGGGTCTGTGCGGGCGCCGTCCGGGCCGCCTCTGGGCGCGGGGGGCTGGGAGCGGTCTGCAGGACGGGTCGGCGTCGGCCCCGTCGAGCAGTGGGGACCCGCTGGTCGCCAACGGTCTGGGTAGTCCCTTGTGCTTGAGATCTGGCGAACTGTCGGCGGGCGCCCGGCGCAACTGCCGGACGTCGGGGTTTCAGGCATCGGGTGCGCCGACGAGCAACTACGCGTTTGACGTGCACATCGACACGGGCGCGTTCGGGCTGGGCAGCGGCGCTGTCGCATCAGCCGTGCAGAACTTGTTGATCACGCCTTTGTGGATCGGATTGGTGTGGGTGGTGCATGCGCTTGTCGTGGCGCTCGAATGGTCCTTCACGGTCGACCTGCTCGACAGCTCCGTAATGAGTGGTGTCGCGCGCGGGTTGCGCGAAGCGCAGACTGTCTTCACGCAGCCGTGGCTGGTGGTCGTGCTCTCGGTCGCTTCGGTGCTCGTCGCGTACAACGGTCTGGTTCGCAGGCGGGTCGCGCAGACGCTGGGCGAGACGCTCGTGATGCTCGCAATGATGGCGGGCGGCCTGGGTGTGATCGCCAACCCGACGGGAACGGTGGGAGCGCTCGGGGCGTGGGCCAACCAGGCGAGTCTCGGGACGCTCGGGGCGGTGGCGGCGGGAACGCCTACGCACGCGCAACGGACGTTGGCGGGCGGTTTGAGCAACGTGTTCAGCGCGGGAGTCAGCGCGCCCTGGTGTTACATGGAGTTCGGTGACGTGCGCTGGTGTGAGGATCCGGCGCGGCTTGACCCGCGGCTTCACGCGGCCGCTTTGAGGTTGGCCGCAATCGACTCGTTTCGCGGCGGCTGCCATTTGAATACCGGTCCGATCGCGTTTTGCGCGCAGGGCGCCGAACAGGAGCAGGCGCTCGGTCAGAGCGCGCAATTGTTGCGCAGCGCGCAAACCAACGGCCAGCTGTTCCTCGCGCTGCCGGCCAACCAGGGGCAGCGCAACTCGATCAACGACTCGAGCTCGCTGCTGCACGTCTTGTGCGGGACAAGCGAAGCTACGAAATGCCGCGGTCCGACCGCCAAGCAAGCCGAATTCCGTACGGACAACGGCACATGGCCGCGCGCGGAGGGCCTTTTGCTGATCGGTCTCGGAGAGCTCGGCATGATCATGGTCCTCTGGCATATCGCGCTGCGCCTGCTCTCCGCCGCGATCATGAGCCTGTTCTACCTGCTGCTCGCACCGGCCGCGGTGCTCGCTCCCGCGCTCGGCGACGGCGGAAGGGCCGCTTTCCGGGGTTGGGCTACGCGTCTGCTCGGCGCGGTCACCACGAAACTCATCTACTCGTTCCTGCTCGGCACGGTGCTCTTGATGATGGGAATCCTCTTGAGCTTGCAGTCGTTGGGCTGGTGGATCCAGTGGCTTTTGATCTCGACGTTGTGGTGGGGCGTGTTCCGTCACCGCCACCAGATCCTGAGCTTCACGAGGGGGGAACGTCAAGCGTCGCCGGTACAGGGCATGCGCTTGCCCTCCGCACTGATGGGCGCGAGGGAGGCGGGTCGCCTGGCGGGCTGGGCCAAACGCAAGCTCTCGCATCCGGCGCCGGACCCTGAGCAGAGACGCATGCGGACCACCGCGGCACGACAGCGCGCGAGCAACCAGGCCGACGAGCAGGTGAGCCGCTCCCTGGAGGGGGAGCACGAGGCAGCCAAGACGCTGCTCGCGGATGGCGGCGCGACACAGTCGCGGTTGACAGAGCGGCGCGGGCGCCTGGCCCGCCTGCGCTCCGCGCGCGAGAAGGCGCTTGCGAAGGGCGATACGCGGCGTGCAGCCAAGCTCGAGCTTCGCTCCAAACGCCTGGAGGGGGATCTCGCCGGTGAGCAGCAGGCGTTCAACGAGGCGCGCCGCCTCGCGGGCGAGGGGGATCGCGCCGAGCGCCTCAGCGGTCGCCCGTACACCGCGGAGCAGCACCAGCAGCGCGCGCGCTGGCTCGATCTCCAGGCCGCGCTGCCTGACAACGGCGCGCCGAGCCCCATCGGCCAGCGCCGCGACTATGCGGCATTGTCGGGTCTGATCGGCCAAGAGCGCGGTGAGTACGAGCGGCTCTCCCCGGCAAGGCAGCGTTCCTCACGGTTGGCGATCGACCGCGAGCTGAGACTCAGACGCGAGCTGAACCGCGCCGCCAAGGACGCGCAGGGTGTGGGCGAGCCGCGATTGCCGCGTGGTGAGCAGCGTTCCGTGGAGCGCGAATTCGACAGCAAGCTCGCAGAGCGGATCAAGCACGCGGGCCACCAGCTCCCGCCATCGCTCGTCAAGCGCTCACCGATCGACGCTTGGCGGGAGCGCGGACGAGAGAAACGCGAGGGAGGCACGCGGGCGCAACAGTCTCGTCCTGCCGGCTCGCCGGTGACGAGCGACGCGCGCGAGGTCGCGGCTCGCCGCAAGCGACAGCTCGGGCTGGGGAAACACGACGAGTAGGAGCACGGCACAGGCGGCTGACATCGTCGGAGTGGTGCTCGGCTACGAGCACCTTGTGCCTGGATCCCGGGCACGCTTGAGATCAAGCGGGAGATCGGACTGTCAGCGGCTTCTGCGCTTGGGACTGTTCAGAAGGCTCCGTGGGACCGGCGTTGATCCGAAACGCCGGTATCCCCTCGCCCTGCTCGATCGCCTCGACCCTGGCGCGTTGCGTGTCGAGGTAGGCGAGCAGCGCGTGTTGCAGGCCCTTTCCTTGCGCGAACAGGTCGCACATCTCGCTGACGGGGACGTCTTGTGCGGCAAGGCGCGCGGCGATCTGCTGCAAGCGGGCGTAACCCGCCTCGAACGTCAGCTCGGACTGCTCTTGTGTGGTGTCGGTCATCGCATGCTCGCCTGGGTCTCGTGGTTGACGGTGTCGATGAGTGCTTGGGCGTGCCCGTCGTGCAGGCGCAGCTCGATCGTCTGACCGCTCTGGAGCGCGGCTGCGCTTCGCACGGGAGCGCCGTCCCCGGTGCTCGCCAACAGCCAGCCGCGCCGCCGGAAGTCGCGTGCGGCGATCAGCGCGAGCACGTGCTCCGTGTCCTTTTGGGTGTGAGTCATGCGGCGTTTGGCGCGTTCTGCGATCAGCGCTCCGGTCTGCTCGACGCGCTGCCACACCGCGAGGATGCTCGTGCGGTCGATCCGTTGCGCTGCGCTTCGCACGCGCTCTGCTGCGAGCCGCAGGCGCTCGGGAGTCCTGTCGAGCCGCTCGCCGAGACTGTGGATCTCCCGGCGCAGCGCAGCGGCGCTTGGGACGAGCAGCTCAGCGGAGCGCGACGGCGTGAACGCGGACCACGCGACGTGGTTGCAGACGGGATTGTTGTCGGTGTGCCCGATCGCGCACAGCACCGGCTTCTCGCACGCGAACAGAGCCCGGCAGAGACGCTCGTCGTCGAAACAGGCGAGATCCTGCACGGACCCGCCGCCGCGGGCGATCACGATCGCCTCGACGAGCGGATGGGCCTGCAAACGTGCCAGCGCGTCGATCAGTTGGTTCGGCGCGCTCTTGCCCTGGACGGTGCAGGGGCACGTGATGACATGCACGGCGGGCCAGCGGTCGCTCAGGGCGCGGATCACGTCGCTCATCGCCTGCGAGCCCTCCCCGGCGATCACGCCGACCGCCCGGGGAAACGTGGGCAGTGGTCGGCGGCGAGCGGGATCGCACAATCCTTCGCCCGTCAAGCGTTCGATCAGCTCTTCGCGGCGGCGCAACAGCTCACCGTCGCCCGTCAAGCGCACCTGGTTTGCGATCAGGTCGAGCTTGCCCGAAGCGACCCACAGGTCGGGACGCTCCACGGTGACCCGTACGAGATCGCCTTCGCGGGGAGTGTGCTCCAAGCGGGAAGCCTCGGTCCGGAAGATCTTGCAGGAGAGCGTCGCGTTGCCGTCGGTCAGCGAGAACCACAGGACTCCGCTCGCGGAGCGGCTGGGGCGCTGCACCTCGCCCTCGATGATCGCGCCGGCGACCGAGCGCACGGCTCGCGCCAAGCGAGCGGAGTACTCGCTGACGCTCAGGACCTCGGTCTGCACGCTGCTTGAAGTCATGTCCGAGAAGCTAGCCCGCGGCTGGGACGGTTCTTTGTCGCTGCGCCTCAACCCGCGCTTTGGGCTGCGCCCCTCCGTGCTCGAAAGCCCCGACGCCGGCGGGTTCGTGGCGCCTCGCGCGCGGCTCCTTAAAGATTCTTGCTCAAGTACTTGACACGAACAGCGTGGTCGTGTATAAACACTTTATGCCTCGATCCGACTTGGAATCGGGGGAGACATAAGACTGGTTTGGGCCGGCCCTGTGGTCGACAACAAACGTTTTAGACGGGGAACCTTGGGAGAGGGACCAAGTCGCAACTGAGAGGGAGCTGTAGTTCGCGTGGTTTCATTGGGGAATAACGTGACCGGGAGTCCGTGTACCATTGACGCACCCTTAATGGGACGCGTCAGCGGCGCTGACGCGTCTCTCTCTCTCTCTCTCTCTCTGCTTCAGCCGGCGCCGCTGCTCTAGCGCGACTCGCCTCCTTGCGAGGCGCGACCGGCGAGCCCCCCACAGGGGGGTGGGCCTCGTGAGGCTCATAACGCTTCGGCGTGCCACTGCCTCTTCGCCGTCTACGCGCGTGCGTGCGCGTGTATGCGGGGCTGGCGTGCCTTTCAAGGTGTCGTACCCACGCGGAACGGTCGCACTAGACCCTGTCTCCGTTCTGCTGGACGGGAATCCCTTGGGCGCCATCTCCACTTGGGCGTCTGCGCTCTTGGGCGTCCAGGGGTCCGTCCTACCCGCACTCTCGGGGAGGGGCCGGTGAGATGGCTCCCGGTAAGCGAGCCTCGACTCCTGCTCGCGACGGCCGCTCCGGGCGTGCCGCGCAGTCGTATAACGGCGTGGTCCGTGAGCAGCTCGCCGATCTTCAGCGCGCCAGGATCGTCAGCGCGACGTTCGACGTTGTCGCGCAGCGGGGGGCGGGCAGCGTGACCGTCGCTCATGTCGTGGAGCGCTCCGGTGTCAGCCGGCGCACGTTCTACGAGCATTTCGATGACCGCGAAGATTGCCTGCTCGCCTCCTTTGAGCGTGCAGTGACGCTCGCCTCAGACCGGGTCATCCCGGCGTATGAATCCCACAAGGGTTGGCGGGAGCGGATCAGAGCGGGCCTCGTCGCGTTGCTCGCCTTCTGTGATGAGCAGCCGAACGTCGCACAGATGCTCGTGTGCGAGTCGCTCACAAGCGGTCCGCGGGTCGCGCAGCGCCGGACGGACATCCTCGCGCGCCTCACCCGGATCGTCGATCAAGGCCGCACCCTTACGGGCACACCCAAAGGGCGCACGGCAGGCAACTCGGGCAAGGCAGAGAACATCTCTCCGCTCGCGGCGGAGGGGACCATCGGTGGCGTCCTCGCGGTGATCCAAGCCCGGCTCCTGCAAGCAAAGTCCAAGCCGCTCATCGCATTGACCAATGAGCTGATGAGCATGATCGTACTGCCCTACCTGGGCGCCGGTGCCGCACGACGCGAGCTAGGACGCGCCACACCAGCGCCCTCCTCGGAGGCGATCGAGCGCACCCAGCTCGGGGACCCTTTCAAAGAGGCCGGGATGCGCCTGACCTACAGGACGGTGCGTGTCCTGATGGCGAGCGCCGAGCATCCCGGAGCCTCAAACCGTCTGATCGCCGACACCGCCGAGATCGCAGACCAGGGCCAGATCTCGAAGCTGCTCGGTCGCCTGGAGCGCGCAGGGATGGTCACCAACGCTGGTCTCGGTCCGGGCAAGGGCGCCCCCAACGCGTGGACGCTCACCGAGAACGGCGAGCGGATCGCGCAGAGCATCCGCGCCAACACCGAAGGCAGCCAAAGCCACGGAGCCAGCGAGCGATGAGCCACCACGCACGCATCCTCGCCGCCACGGCTGGCGCCCAACCACAACCTTGTAGTCAACAAGGAAGTAAACAAGTAAAGGCTCTCTCTCGCCTCACTGGGCCTGTCGTCCTTCATCTCATTAGTTGTCTGACTAAGAATGGTTGGTAGAGGGGTAATGACCAAAAGGTTTAGCTCTATCCTTGGGTTTATTGTAACTCTAGGCATATGTTTGAGTTGGGCAACTACAGCATTTGCGCTTCCTGAAGGTCGGCAGTATGAGATGGTCAGCCCCGTGTTCAAGGGTGGTGCGCCCGTCACGGAGATCGACGCGACCGCTCCGGACGGGGAAAGCGTTGCGTACGGGTCGCTCGGCACGTTTGCCGGTGCGCCTTGGGGCTCGACCGCCATAGGCGGCTATGTCGCACACAGGCGAGCGGGGGAGTGGTCGACGATGTCGGGCGTGCCGCCGCAGACGAACGCGCCTTTCTTCCAGGCTCGCGACTTCTCATCGACGCTCGAATCCTCGATCACGCTGACGATCAAGGCGCCTAATGACAGTGTCGCCTCCGGGGAAGGTACCGAAAACGAGTTTCTCCTCCACGACCTCGGGATGCCGGACATCGAAGAATACTTCAGCGTCGCGGGTATGGCGCTGGAAGCCTTGGACCACGAACCCGAGAAGCTGACATACGCTGGTGCCAGCCCAGATTTCTCTCATATAATGGTTAACGGTGCCAATAATCTGCTTGAAGAAACAGTTGGCACCGAATCAAAGCTTTACGATCTCAAGACGGCGGGAGCAGGTGCACCTAGTTTGAGCGTGGTGGGGGCAAATAACAAACTTGGCGCGCACAACCAGCCCGAAGTATTGAAATCAAGTTGCGAAGCCAATCTCGGCGCGGGTATCAGTTATGTCCCTGCGTCTCTGATAAATGAATATAACGCGGTCGCGGACGACGGCAAGATCATCTTCTTTACGACATGCATAGAAAAACAGGGCGGGCCCTATCAACTATTTGTACGGCTGGACGGGGAGCGAACGCTCGAAATATCAAGATCCCTGGATGCCGGTGAACCGTTTGGTGGCTGCATTGGCCTTGCGGCTCCGCATGTCGCGGGTGAAGTGCCGTGCGAAGGGGCAAACACGCGAGGGAACGCCGATTTTGTGGGTGCCTCACGCGACGGGTCGCGGGTGTTCTTTACGACGCCCGCAAAGCTCGTGGGAGAAGACGAAGATACCAGCCAGGATCTATATATGGCGACAATCGGTTGTCCGGCCGGCGAGCCACAGTGCGAAGTGGCAAACGAGGAAATAACGTCGCTTACGCGCCTCTCAAAGGACTCCATCGTCAACGAAGCCGCCAGCGTGCAGGGTGTGTTGAAGGTGTCGCCTGACGGCACTCACGCGTATTTCGTTGCTCGTGGCGTTCTGACTGGTGAAGCAAATGCAAAACAAGAACTGCCGCTAAGTGGCGCGGAAAATCTGTATGTGTACGAGCGCGACGAACAGTATCCGACGGGTCATGTCGCGTTTATCGCCGATCTCTGCTCCGGTCCGGGGCTCTCGGGCACAGTCGAAGACTCGCGCTGTCCGCTCGATCTGACTGAAGGCGAGCACGGGAACAACGACACCCTCCTCTGGGGGGCAGGACCCGAAGCGCAGGTGAACGAATGCTACAAGCCGGATCCGGCGGCCTGTGTCGGCGCGAGCGAACCAGGAAGGTATCTCGTGTTCTCCAGCTACGGCCGTCTGCTCGGGGGCGACAGGGATACCGCGAAGGACATCTACAGGTATGACGCGGCCGGCGGGACGCTCGTGCGGGTCTCGCTCGGAGAAGACGGGTTTGGCGCCGACGGCAACGCGAGCGGCGCGGTGAACGATGCGACGATCGCGTTGAATGGACACAAGAGCGCCCACGTGGACGACGGGTACGAAATGGCGAGCCGTGCGATCAGTGAAGACGGTTCGCGGATCGTGTTTGGGACGAGCCAGCCGCTGTCGTCGCTGGCTACGAACGGTCTGTCGGACATCTATGAATGGCATGAAGCGCCGGGATCGGGTGACGGGGGTGTGGTGTCGTTGATCTCCAGTGGTAATGCGCTTGTGTCGGATCGGCAGGCTGTGATTTCTCCGTCTGGACGGGACGTGTTTTTCTTGACGACGCAGGGACTGGTCTCTGAAGACACGGACGGTCAGGTGGATGTGTATGACGCGCGCTTGGGTGGCGGGTTTCCGGCGCCTGAAGCTGAACGTCAGCCGTGTTCGGGCGATGCGTGTCAGGGGCCGTTGACCAATCCCGCCCCGCTGCTGGTCGCGGGGAGCGTCTTGCAGGCCCCGGGCGGCAATTTCGCGCCGCCGGCGGGCAAACCCAAGACGAAGGCTAAGCCTAAGCCTAAGAGGAAGAGAAAGCACAAGAAGATTGCGCGCAAGAGCAAGCATGGGAGGCGGGCCAAGTCTTCCGCACGACGCGTGCGGATCTCTGGATCTGCGAAGGGGGGGAACGGGCGATGAGTAGGCGATTCTTGGGAGTCCTGCCTGGCCTGGTGGCGCTGACGGGCGTGCTGCTGGCCGTTTTTGCCTCGACAGCGGGTGCTGTTGTGCAAGCAAAACCTTTTGCTGTAAAGCGGTTTGCGATGTTCACCTCAGACGCGGAACACGAAGTCGTGGAAGGCCCCGAACACATCCACCGCGTCGTGAGCGTCCCGTACGCGTTCACGCAGGCGGGCGGGCACCCATGGGGCTTGACCACCGAACTGGAATTCGAAACGGAAATCATTAAAGTTACCGGTAATGAACATGCCGTAGCGCCGACGCGGAACGTCAAGGATGTGGTCGTGAACCTGCCCCCCGGCTTGTTGGGTAATCCGACGGTGACGCACACGTGTTCTTCCACGGTGCTCCTGGGCTCCGGCGAACCATGTCGGTCCGATACTCAGGTGGGGGAGTATCATCTCCATTTCGCCGGTGGTGACAGCCCGATCGGTGGTGAAGAATGGACCGGCCCGATCGTGAATCTGACGCCTGAAAAGGGCCAGTCGGCGGAGTTCGGGCTTGAAAACGCCCAAAAAGTCACGCCGGTGTTGACCGCGCACGTTGTGCGTACGGCGAAGGGGTACGGTCTCACGGTCGTGAGCAACGGTGTGCCGTCGACGCTAGCGATCGTCGGTGTCGATTTGACGTTTTGGGGTGTTCCCGCCGATCCCAGTCACGATCCCTCACGTGGCCTGGAGTGTGACCGGCAGACAGCCACACAAGATTGTGGGCGCGCGGGCGGTGTGCCCAGCGGCGATCCGATGGCGCCGTTTCTGACCATGCCGGCGGATTGCGCCGCTGGTCCTGTCAACTCGACGGTGCAGGCTGATTCGTGGCAGGAACCGGGTGTCTACCGGGAGGGTCCGAGTCCGGTGTTGCCCGCGGCTACCGGCTGTAACGCTTTGGGATTCGATCCTTCGGTTGGAGTGAGCCCGAACACGTTGCTTGCCGACGAACCGGTCGAATTGGGCGTGGAATTGGAAGTCCCGCAGGCGTTGGCGCCCGAAGCGAACGCGACACCGCAGGTGCGCGACTCCGTGGTCACGCTGCCGGAGGGGCTGTCTGTCAATCCGGGTGTGGTCGACGGGGTCCAGGCTTGTGACGCGACCGGTCCCGAAGGGATCGATATCCCGACGGGTCTGAACGGGCGTGGGGAACCGTTGGCTCCTGGGGAAATGGGACCGGAAGGCGAAGAACTGGGTTTGAACGGCGAACCGCAACTAGCGGCGGGTCATTGTCCTGACGCGTCGATCGTGGGTACCGCCAAGGCGTTCACACCGCTTTTGGGTGCGCCGGTTGAAGGCCATGTCTATCTCGCGCGCCCGCAATGCGGTGGCAGCGGGGAACCTGCGTGCACGGAAACGGATGCGCTCGACGGGAAACTCTACAGGCTGTATTTGGAACTCGGCGGCAAGGGCGCGCTGGCCGACGCCGGAGTGAACCTGAAGGTCGTCGGCGATACCGCGGCGAATCCCGCGACGGGACAGCTCACGACGGTGTTCGCGGACACCCCGCAGTTGCCGTTCAGCAAACTGCAGATCAAATTGAACGGCGGGCCGCGCGCGCCGCTCGCCAACCCCGCCGTCTGCGGTCCCGCCGTCACGACGAGCCGCTTCACGCCCTGGAGCGCTCCGGGGATCACGCCGGAAGGCGCTCTGGTGTCCGGCACGAGCGACGCCACGCCCTCTTCGTCCTACGGGGTGGAAGGGTGCGCTTCGCCGGAGCCCTTCGCTCCGGGGTTCTCCGCCGGTACGGTGACGCCGCAGGCGGGCCAGTTCAGCTCGTTCACGATGAACCTTTCGCGCTCTGACCGCGAACAGTACGTCAAGGGCATCCAGCTGCACACTCCGCCGGGCCTGCTGGCGATGCTCTCGAGCGTCCCGCTCTGTCCTGAAGCGCAGGCGAACGATCCGGGCGTCTACGGGGAGTGCACGGCGTCGAAGATCGGCACGGCCAGGGTCGCCTCGGGCGCGGGATCGCACCCGTTTGAAATCGAAGGGAACGTGTATCTGACCGGTCCGCATGATGGCGCCCCGTTCGGCCTGTCGATCGTCACGCACGCGGTGGCGGGCCCGTTCAACCTTGGCCTGGTCGTGGTGCGCGCCCGTATCGACATCGACCCGACGGATTCGACGGCGAGGGTCACGACCGATGAAACCGGCCCGTACGCGGTTCCGCAGATCGTCTTCGGCGTGCCGTTGCGCCTGAAACGGGTGACGGTCAACATCGACCGTCCGGGCTTCATGTTCAACCCGACGAACTGTGGCGCGCAGCAGATCACGGCGTCTGTCTCGGGCTCTCAGGACGCGGTCGCCGGCGTGTCCAGCCCGTTCGCGGTCGGCGCGTGCAAGAGCCTGTCGTTCAAACCGGCGTTTACGGCCAGCACGTCAGGTAGGACCTCGAGGGCCGATGGCGCCGATCTTGATGTGAAGTTGAGTTATCCGGCCAATGCTGTTGGTAATGAGGCTAACATCGCGATGGCTAAGGTTGAATTGCCTAAGCAATTGCCTTCCAGGCTGACCACCTTGCAGAAGGCTTGTCCCGCGGCTACGTTTGAATCTAATCCGTCTGGTTGTCCGGCTGCTTCTATTGTGGGGGTTGTTAGGGCTGCGACACCGTTGTTGCCGGTGGGCTTGTCGGGTCCTGTGTACTTTGTCTCGCATGGTGGCGAAGCGTTCCCGTCGTTGATCGTGGTGTTGCAGGGTGATGGTGTGCGGGTCGATTTGACGGGCTCGACGTTCATCTCAAAAAAGGGGATCACGTCGAGCACGTTCAAGACGGTGCCCGACGTGCCGGTGCGGACGTTCGAGCTCTACCTGCCGGAGGGCAAGTTCTCAGCCCTGGCAGCCAACGGCAACCTGTGCAAGCCGATCACGACCACGACAGTCAAGAAGCGGGTGAAGCTCAAGCGCCACGGCCACGTCGTCCACAAGACCGAGAAGGTCAAGAAGACCAAGCCCACGACCCTCGTCATGCCAACCGAGTTCGTCGCCCAGAACGGAACGGTGCTCAAGCAGAACACCCAGATCAGAGTAACCGGGTGCACCAAGAGGAGGACGCACCGATGATCGCCACGCACACAAAGACCACAGTCCCGCGTGCCGTCCTCGCCACGCTGCTCGCGCTGCTCGCGCTCACGGCCACGGCAGCCGCGAGCACACCACCGGTCAAGCTCATCCCGAACCACACGATCACCAACGGGTTCGAATACGCGGAAGGTGTCGCGGTCGGTTCAGGCGGGAACATCTACGTAACGGACCGTGGCCACCGCCGTGTGCAAGAGCTCGAAGCGAACGGCACGTTCGTGCGCATGTTCGGCAAGGAAGTAAACGAAACAGCGCACCTGAACCACGAAACGGCCAACGAAAACATCTGCCCGGTCAAACCAGGCGACAAATGTAAGGCTGGGGTCGAAGGTACGGGTTCTGGCGAGTTTGGGTCGCCGAAGAGTATCGCTGTCGATGCCGTGACAGGCAATGTATATGTCGTGGACGTCAGTCATTGGCGTGTTGAGGAGTTCACCGCCACCGGCGTGTTCCTGCGCATGTTCGGCAAGGAAGTAAACGAAACAGCGCACCTGAACCACGAAACAGCCAACGAAAACATCTGTCCGGTCAAAACCGGCGACAAATGCAAGAGCGGAATACAGGCGCCGATCGGCGGCACCGAACCCGGAGCGTTTAATTTCAAGCAGTTCGCGGGGAATCTCCTGGCCGTGGGCCCAAATCCTGCGGAACCGGCTGAAGAGTGGCTGTATGTAGGCGACGAACACCGTGTGCAGGAGTTCAACCAAGGCGGAACCCAGGTTGGAGAAATCCCGCTCACAGCGGTATCCTCTGAACCGAACAGCCAGGTGCTGGCATTGGCGGTAGATGAAGCGGGGAACGTCTATCTTGGCGACGCGACAAGTCCAGGGACGGTGACGAGCACCAATATTGTCCGCGAGTTTGACCCGACTGGAAAAGAAATCAAACAGTTCACGGTCGCCGCAGCGCACGCGGGCGCTGAACTCGGAATCGATGGACTGGCGCTTGAAGGATCGGGCCGGCTCGCGGTGAGCGTCTACGAACGAGGTTACGGCTGGCACGGTGTCCTTCTGGAAAGCGGTACCGGTGAAGAAATCACAGAATTCTCAATTCCTGGTGGTAGCGCTGGGATCTCCTTCAATAATGCGGGGGAATTGTATGCTACTACCCAAGTGTCGGTGGTGGCTTACACTCCGGTGAGTGTCGCTGAACTCGTGGCGCGGCCCGTCGGATGCTCGCCTGGCGGTGTGGTTGAAACGAGTGTGACGTTGAGCTGTAGCTTGGAGGGTGAAGTGAACCCGTTTGCGGTGCCCGGGACGGAAGTGTGGTTTCAGTGGGGTAGGACGTGCGCGTTTGGGTCTGAAACCCCCGTTCAGAGCGGGTTTACGGGCAGCGCGCTGCTGGGTGTGAGCGCGCCGATCGAAACGGGGGTCAGGCCGAACCAGAAGTTCTGCTACAGGCTCGTCGGTTACGACAATAACGTGAAACCGCCGGAAAAAGCGTTGACGAGCAAGCCGGCGTCAGGGAGCTCCTTCGCCACGGTATCGGTCCCGCCGAGGAGCGTCGGGGAACCCACCGTCGCGTTCGTCAGAGCGTCCTCCGCCGTCATGGAAAGCGAAGTGAACCCGGAGAACGCCGGTGGCGAATATTTCTTTGAATACGCGTCCGGGGTCACGCTCGAAGGATGCCCGCGGGGCGTGCGGTTCGAAACGTGCGCCGGGGTGGGCGTCACCGGCGCCGAAGAAGCCCCCTGTGCCACGGTCGGCGGGGAAACGCAGTGCGTGTACGGCAAGCTCGGCGTGGCGTTGGAAGCGACAGGGTTGCAGCCCGCTACCCGCTACCAGTACCGTCTGAACGCGATAAGCCAGTACGGTGAAGGCGCGGTCAACGAAGACGGTGGCTCGCAGCTTGAGCAGGGAGTCTTCACGACCGCTCCAGCGCCTCTGCCAGAAGCGCACACCGGCGCTTACAGTGCGCTTAGCGCCACCGGGGCGACCGTCGCGGGAATCGTCGACCCCGATGGTCTGCCCGCCACCTATGCTTTTGAAGTCGGCGTGGACCGCGGCGCGGGCACGCAGTACGGTGTGGCGTCCTCCGGGCCCGCCGGAGCGGGCAGCAGCGCGATCGAAGAGCGGCTGCCTCTCACGGGCCTGCAACCGGGGACGACATACGCCTACCGCATCGCGGTATCCAGCGGCTACATAGACAACGCTTCGCACACCGTGTACGGGGCGCCGGTCACGTTCACAACCGCCGGTCTGCCCGCCGTGCTTGCACTGTCCCCGATCCTCGCGCAGCTACCGGTGCCGCCCGTCGCGTTCCCCAAGCCCACCGGCAGCGTGAAGCCCAAGACGCTCACTCGCGCCCAGCGGCTCGCGCGCGCATTGAAGGCGTGTGCAAGGAAGCCCAGGAGCAAGCGCGCGGCATGCAGGCGCGGCGCGCGGAAGAGGTACGGGACTGTTGGGAACGCGCGCACGGGCGTCCGGCACAGGAAGGGGGCGCACAGGAAGAGGAGCTGACGGCTGTGCAACCCAACCGCAGTGCCGGGCGCCGCGTTCGAAATTGCGGCTTATGGACTCAAGACCTCAAGGGAGGAATGTAGATGTTCTCGATAATACGCAGGCGCATCACGTACGCGAACGTCGCGATGACGCTCGCACTCGTGTTCGCGATGGCGGGCGGCGCGTTCGCCGCCAATCACCACTTTTTGATCACCTCAACCAAACAGATCAGCCCGAAGGTGCTCAAAGCGCTTAAGGGCAAAAACGGTGCGCACGGCGCTGCGGGGCCGGCCGGCGCCGTGGGGCCGGCAGGAACTGTGGGCCCCGTCGGTGCTGTAGGACCGGCCGGTCCGGCGGGCAAAGATGGGTCCGCAGGGCTACAGGGCGAAAAGGGCGCGACAGGAGAAAAGGGCGCGAAGGGCGACACCGGCGCCAAGGGCGACACTGGCCCGGAAGGCGTATGCTCGACGGCCAGTTGCGTCCTGCCGGAAGGCGCGATGCTCAAGGGCGTGTGGCGCGCAGAGGACAGCAACGGCTCTGCGGGAGGGCCAATTGCGACCGCCGTCAGCTTGAACATACCACTCGCATCCACGCCGACAGCCCACTATTACAAAGAAAATGAAACGCCCGTAGCCAAATCTGGATGCTCAGGAAGTGTCTCCGATCCCGTCGCCGAACCAGGCAACCTCTGTGTCTTCGCCGAACTGGAACTCAACGTACTACAGACAGGTGAACCACCAAAACTAGAAGGCGTCACTCCGTTCGGCTTCAACGTCGAAGGCCGCGTCGAAAGCAGCGGACTCGTCGGGTTCTTCGGCACCTGGGCAGTCGCAGGAAACTAAACACACAACAAACGTAACCAGCGGCACGCCTCGCGCGCACAGCGACGCGCGAGGCGTGGTCGTGTCAGTTGGAGTCGAACCGTTGGCATTTGCAGCAGAGGCTCGGGAGCGTCTCGGCGTGGGTTCGCTCGGGTGGGGTGAGGCGGGCCGCTGGGGGCCGCTGAGGGGTCCGTGGAAAAATTCCGTCCCAGTCGTTTGCAAGTCTGGGTCGATGTCCACGACGGCGACGATCGAGCCGGCCGGCGCCTGCCAGGCGTTCCGGCCCACGTTCAGCGAGCTGCTCGCAAGCGAAGACCGTGAGCTTCTGCGCGAGCCGCTGCGCCGGTGGATGGCCAAGCGGGATCAGCGGGCGAGTGCGGCGTTCATCTACGAGGGGTGGTTGAGGGCCGGCGGCGAGCCCGCGTTCGTGCATGATTCGATCCGCGAGTGGCTCCAGGGCAACGCCGAGGCGCAGGACGCACGGGCCGTCTACACGGCGTGGCTCGCGGCCGGCGGGGAGCCTGCACTCCTGCGGGGACCGATCGGCCGGTGGGTCGCCGTACACGGCGATGAGCCGGCAGCGCGGTTCGTGTACGTCACGTGGCTGATGGCCGCGAAAGACGTCCGGCCGTTCGCCGAGCCCATCGGCGCCTGGCTTGCCGCACACGTCGATGAGCCCGACGCCCACTACGTGTATGTCGAGTGGCTCAGAGCCGGCGGCGAGCTGGAGCCGATCGCCTCTTCGCTCGCGTGCTGGCTTGATCGTCACGCCCTGATCGAGGAGGCGTGCTGGCCGTGCGTGGCGTGGCTGCAGCACGGTGGGGAGCCCGGGCATGTCGCACTGGCGCTCGAGCGGTGGCTGGGTGTGTGGGCGGCAGATCCCGGGTCGAGCCACCTATACGAGGAGTGGCTCGGGCACGGTGGGGAGCCGAGGCTCGTCGCCGGTCCCATCGAGCGGTGGCTTGCGGCGCACGGCGAGACGTTCGTAGCGAGCTTCGTGCTCGCGCCGTGGCTCCGGTTCGGCGGCGACCCCGAAGTTGTCCGTGATCACGTGCAGCCTTGGCTCGAGCGATACGCGCAGAGCGCAGCGGCGGGCTTCGTCCTGCAGACATGGCTTCGCAGCGGTGGCGAGCCCATGCTCGTCAAGGACGCGTACGCGAGCTGGATGGCCGTGCACCAGGGCAGCGGCGTGGCGTGGCACGTACAGCAAGCGTGGCGCAGCGCGAACGGCGCGAGCATCATGCGGGTGGCGGCGTGATGGCGCCCGCGAGCGTCGCCGAGCAGGTCGAGAAGGGTTTCGTCGCCTCGGAGTTCGCTGAGCGCCTGGCGCGCGAGGGGCCGGATCGCCTTCGTGGCCCATTACGCGAATGGCTGCGCGCCAACGGCGCGAGACGCGACGCGAGCTTCGTCTATTGCGCGTGGCTTTCAGCGACGCATGAGCCGCAGGTCGTGCGCCGGGCGATCGGGGCGTGGATCGAGCGCCACGGAGGAGATGACGCCGCGCGGTTCGTGTACGCGGCGTGGCTGGCCGCTGAGGGCGAGCGCACCGTCGTGCAGGAGGCGATCGGCCGGTGGCTTGCGACACATGGCGAGGACCCCGCGGCGCGCTTCGTGCTCGTGGCGTGGCTGATGGCCACGAAAGATCCGCTGGCGTTCGTCGTCGAGATCGACCGCTGGCTCCTCGTGCACGCCGATGAGCCCGACGCGCATCACGTGTACGTCGAGTGGCTGCGGGCGGGAGGCGAGCCCGGTCGGGTCGCGGGAGCGCTCGCCCGGTGGCTGGCGAAGCACGACCGCGTCGAGCAGGCGGGCTGGGTGTACACGGAGTGGCTCGCGGCGAGCGGTGAGCTCGTGAGGATCGAACGGCCAGTGCTGGGGTGGCTTGCCGCGCACGGGCAGTCCGCGATGGCGAGCTTCCTGTATGAAGCGTGGCTTGACCATGGCGGTGCACTGCGCTCGATCGCCGAGCCCGTGGAGCGATGGTTGTGTGCGCACGGCGGCAGCGTCGCGGCGAGCTTCGTCTACAGGGCCTGGCTCTCAGCCCGTGGAGACCCGCAGAGCGTCAGGGCGCGCATCGAACGGTGGCTTGCCCATCACGCCGCTCACCCCCATGCTCGCTACGTCTACCACGCATGGCTGATGGCAAGCGACGACGTGGAGCTCGTTCGCGAGCCGCTACGCGAGTGGCTTCAGGTCAACAGCACGATCGAGGACGCCCAGTTCGTGTACGTCGCGTGGCTGCGGGCGCGCGGCGAGCACTATCTCGTCCGCCAGCCGGTTCGGGAGTGGATTCCCCTGCACGGCCGACGCGCGGCGGCGAGTTTCCTGTACGACGCGTGGCTCAGCACGGGCGGGGAGCGCGAGCTCGTCAAGGAGGCGCTGGTGCGCTGGCTCGAGCTGCACGACTCGAGCGCGCAGGCGAGCTACGTGTTGAGGGCATGGCTTGAAAGTGGCGGCGAGCCCGCGGTTGTGCAGAGCGCCTTCACGAAATGGATGCTGCGTCACGGAGCCGCCCCGGGAGCGTGGCACTTGCGCCGCGTGTGGAGCAAGGCGCACGCCGCGGTGAGCGGTGGCGTTGAGCAGCCCTCCACCGATCCCCGGCTCAGTGCTTCTCCGTGATCGTGACGATCCGGGAGCTGCCCGTCGTATCGAGGAAGCCGCCTTCCTGTGGGGCTATGGCTGTGAACTGGTAGACGTGCCGCCCACCGAAACGGAACCGGTAGTGTCCTGTGAAGCGACCGTCGGGGCCTGTGCGAAGCTCCAGGAACGTGATCCATTTCGTGTAGACGCGCACCCTGCGGCGCTTATGACCCTTGTGCCTCCAGGCCGTGTTGACGCTACGGGCGCGCAGGAACACGAGCTTGCCGCTTGCCGGTCGCGGGCTGGTGTTCACGACGCCCCTGAGAGTGATCCTCGTGCCCCTGTGGACGGTTCGCGGGGCGACGGTGAGGCTCAGTTGCCACGGGCTCGTGCTGCCCTGCAGGAGCGGGCTTGCGAGCGTGAGGGTGACTTGGCCGGCCGCTCCTCCGGTGCCGCCTGTGCCGCCCGCGCCGGCCGTCGACCCACCGGTGGTGCTGCCCGCTGTCGATGTTGTCGAGGTGGTCGAGCCGCCGCTACCCGTGCTCGCCCCGGTGGAGCTGTTCGAGCTGCCCTGGGTCGCGTTGGCATGGATCGGGCCGAACGGGGCCGATTCTGTCGAGGTTTCACCGTCGCTGTTGCTGATCGTTTCCTTGACGCGGAGCATGTGTCCTTCGTCGGCGCTCACGACGTTGTAGGAGGAGCCGCTCGCACCGGAGATCGCCACGCAGTTCTGGCCCGCCGAGTCGCAGAGCTGCCACTGATCGGTGCTGCTCACCTTGCCGGCTTGTGCATCGGAGGCGTAGCTCGCGGCGCTCACGCTGAGCGACTGGCCGGGTTCGGGGTTGCCGGCGATCGCCGGGGCGCTCGAGATCGTCGGTGCGTTGTGAGTGGTGACGGTCCCCAGGGACTGGCTTGTGAGGTTCCCGGCGGCGTCGGTGGCGGTGAGCGCCACGGCGTATGTGCCGTCCTTCAAGGTCGCCGTCGGCACCGAGAACGGGCTCACGTTCTGGGTCAGCGGACAGGCATTCCATGATTCATACGTGCATTGCGCGGCGAAGCTCGTCGTGTGCGTGTAGGGCGTTCCGGAGCCCTGCGGGGTGAGCGTGAGCGTCGAGGATAGCGCGCCGCTGTCGGCGTCATTGGCGGTGAAGCCGAGGCTCTGCGATCCGCTGACCGTCGATCCCTGCGCGGCGGCGGTCGCGAGGGTCCCGGAGATGGCGCTCAGCGTCGGCGCGAGCGTGTCGACGAGCGTCAGGGTTATGTTCGAGAGAGCCGGGACGTGCGACGCTTCGGCGAAATGGCAGTTGGTGTTGCTGCCGTCGGTCGAGCAGTTGACGTACGCCTGGAAGTCGCGCGCTCCGACCGGAAGCGTCCAGCTGTCTTGCGCGGCGTAGGAGCTTCCGCCGTTGTGTATCTCCGCGGCTCCAGCCAGACCCTGGCCGGCGGAGGTGAACCCTAGAAACGCGTCGTTGCCGGTGACCGAGGAGACCTGCACGTTGGCGCTGATCGCCGAGATGCTCACGTTGGGAGCGCCGGAGGGAACATCGACGGCGATCCCGACCTGGCTGCCGTTGCTGCCGTTCTCTTCCACAGCGCCCGGTTCGCCGTGACTGAAGACGTAGTCTTCGATCGCGCCCCCGCTCGCGCAACTGTTCTGCAGCACGTCGCTCGCGTTGGTGGTGGAACGAAACACCGACCATCCCGCCGCGACGCCCTGGTGTGAAGCAGCGCACTGGTACATCGGATATGTGCCCGCAATCGCACTTGCCGGGAAGGCAGAAGCCGCCCCGATCGACGACGACGCACACAGCGCTATGAGTGCGATGCGACGCATCGAGTACGACGCTCGGACGAGGTTTGCCATGATGACTGTCCCATGTTCTATTCGCGTGGACATGAGGTGATATGGATAACGGAGATGGCTGAGCGGCGCCATCGAACATTCGGCCAATCGGAAAAGCTCAAGGCGTCGTTCAGTGTGAACGCACGGCCTTGCATTTATTGCACACCTACGGTTACTCACAATCTATAAACCTCACAATGTGAGTAAACGCGTGTTCGCGTTCATCCGTGCTCGCTCCGAAGGTCACACCTCTAGTTACGACGAGCGCGATCGACCGGGACACCGCGTCGAGAAAGCCTCGTATATCGATCCTCGCGGGGAGGAGCTTCTGTGGCTCGAAATAAAAAACCGTCCCAAGCGCGGCCTAGTCTGATGCGCCGAAGTCGATAGACCATGAATCGGAGGTATCAGCGATGTCGGACCTCGATGCCAACAAGATCCTTTTGAGCGGGACCATCCTCAATGATCCCGAGCTGCGCGCAACGCGGATGTTCGGTCCCGTGTGCGCTCTACGCCTGCAGTGCAACGCCACTCGACACCCGGTGCAGAGCACGGAGGAGCACGCGGGCTGCTTTCAGATCGTGACCCTGGGGGCGCTCGCGAGCGAGATCGCGCCGAGGATTCACCGGCGATCACGGGTGATGGTCGTGGGTTGGCTTGCCAGCACCCGCTGGGAGTCCTCGGCTGCTCGCGAGCAGGAGGCGGTCAGCGTGATCGCCGAGCAGATCGAGTTGCTGGGGAGCGTCTCGCACGGCGGCTGGGACGATGGCGAGAGTCAGCGCGCGTGCGTGCAGGGCACGGATGGTTGCGAGCATTGCCGACAGCGGCGCGTTGCGATCCGCCACGCTCACGTTCAAGGCCAGGCGGCACGGACGCTCACAGGAGGTGATGAGTGATGCTCGCCCGGGCTCATACGTTCGCGATCGACGGGTTCGAGGCGCGGCCGGTCACGGTCGAGGTCGACATCGGCGCGGGCCTACCCGACTTCCGGATCGTCGGCTTGGCCGATGCGGGTGTACGCGAGGCGCGCGACCGTGTGCGTGCAGCGATCCGCAACTGCGGCTATGAATTCCCGCCGTCGAAGATCACGGCGAACCTCGCTCCAGGCGATGTGCGCAAGGTCGGCCCCGCGTTCGACCTGGCGATCGCGTGCGGTGTTCTCGCCGCGAGCCGTCAATTGCCTGCCAACACGCTCGATCGAGCGGTCCTGTTCGGTGAGCTTGGCCTCGACGGCGCTGTGCGCGCCTGCACAGGAACACTCGCGGCCGCGCAAGGGGCGTGGCAGGCCGGGTTCGAGAAGGTGATCGTCGGCGGCGCACGAGCACGCGAGGCGATGCTCGTCGAGGATTTGAAAGTCGCCGTGGCTGAGCGTCTGCAGAGCGCTGTGCGGATACTGCACGGCGGCCCCCCCGACCCGCTGCCGAACCCGCCCGCAGAGGACGACTGCCCTCAGCGAACGCCGATCCTCGATTTGGCCGACGTCTACGGCCAGCGCCAAGCAGTCGAAGCGATCGTGATAGCCGCCGCCGGCGGACACAACATCCTTTTGCGCGGCTCGCCGGGCACGGGCAAGACGATGCTCGCGCAGCGCTTACCGTCGATCCTGCCGCCCCTGACGCAGGGCGAGGCGGTCGACGTGCTGCGCATACACACGCTCGGCTCGGAGCATGTGCCTGATCGCTTGGAGTACGTGCGGCCGTTCCGAGCGCCGCACCACACTGTCACGACCGCAGGCCTGATCGGCGGTGCGCGCAGGGGTTGGGTCGGCGAGGTCGTGCTCGCCCATCACGGCGTGCTGTTTTTGGACGAGCTCGCCGAGTTCGCTCCACCGACGCTTGACGCGTTGCGCCAACCGCTCGAGGATGGCACAGTCACGATCGTGCGCGCCCGGCACAACGCGACCTACCCGGCAAGGTTCATGCTCGTCGCCGCGACCAACCCGTGCCGCTGCGGCTACGCGGACATCCCCGGGCGCTGCCGTTGCAGCCCACTCTCCCTCGCCCGATACCGTCGAAGACTGTCAGGCCCGCTGCTCGATCGGATCGACCTGTTCCCAAAGCTCGCCCACGACGAGCCCGAGATGCGCGAAGGACGCTCGCTGACAAGCTCCGCCCGCGCCCAAGAGATGGTGATGGACGCCAGAGAGCGTCAGCAGGCCCGCCTGGTAGAGCACGGGATCGCTATGAACGCGCACATGGACGTGCGCCTTTTGCGGGAGTACGCGAAGCTCGAAGAGCGCGGTGAAGGGATGCTCTCCCTAGCTCGCGAGTGCGGCGCGCTCAGCGTCCGTGGCGCGCACCGAGCGCTGCGCGTCGCCCGCACCATCGCCGATCTCGGGGGCTCCGAGCAGATCCAAGCACCCCACATGCGCAAGGCTCTCACACTCGGACCCGCACGCGGTCTGCTTACAGGCGAAAACGGTCCCGACGCCTACCCTCACAGTCGGCGCGAGGCGTTCGAATGAAGCGTTCCACCGGCCGACGCTCACCGTTACGCGCCGGCCGGCGGAACAGCTCGTCACCTACGCAGCGACCGTCTCATCCGTCGCCTCGCTCAACGCGGCCATAGCCGCGATATCCGACGCGTCGAGCCCAGCGTCACCGTCCGTCACCGACAGACCATCATCGGCGTCCACCGAGGCGCCGGTGCGCGCCGGATCGCCGATGAACTGCACCACCTCGGCGATGATGCTCACATCCTGGGCTTTGCGGCCGTCCTTCGTCTCCCATTCATGCCAGTCGAGACGACCCTCCAGCGCGAGCGGACGGCCCTTGAACATGTACTTCGCGACCGTCTCCGCCTGTGGACCGAACACTGCCACGTCGAAGAAGTTGGGCTTATCCACCCACTCCCCCGTCGCTGCTTCCCGCCTGCGCGAGTTGGACGCCATCCGCATCTTGCAGACGCTCGTGCCCGAAGGCAACACGTGCAGCTCCGGATCCCGCGTCAAGTTACC
Source organism: uncultured Solirubrobacterales bacterium (assembly GCA_963714635.1). GTDB lineage: Bacteria > Actinomycetota > Thermoleophilia > Solirubrobacterales > Solirubrobacteraceae > Palsa-744. The sequence goes on from CAVQPM010000005.1 coordinate 443,161, forward strand.
CGTCAGCACTACGTGGTTGATGCTCCTTGACGACACTCTCTGACTCCTTCTCTATCGCTTGCATAGTGGGAGCAGGCGGCGCTTGCTGCTACGTGGCCGCACCTCCCTTCACCATCCCCATCCGACTCGACCTCGGCGGCGGGACGGCCGGCGGGAAGTAAACAGTCGAGCCGAGGAAGGCTGTTTGGCCTCGTCGCCGTCGCCGATCGCGAGTAGCCGAAGTTGGCGCGCGAGCGTTCGTGAGTCTGGCCCTCCCTGGACGCAGTCGGGCGCCCGTAGGGCGCAGTCCCCCCTCTTGGCGTGGGTGATCTAGCGCAGTCGCCCTGTGCCGATCAGCGTGGGCGACTGCGCGTCGCTCGCTACACGGACGCCGTCGTTGAGCGCAACTGCACAACGGGTAGGAGGGCGGCTGCACGGCGGCGAGCGCCGCGCCGGTTCGTCTCCCGGCACGGCGCTATGCTCGCCGCCTCACTTCTCGTTTCCCCTGGCCGTTTCAGACGTATCAACGTTTCATAGCTCGCCCCCCGCGAGCGTCCCGAGTCTCACCTCACCAAAGACGGTGGCCCTTCGGCTGCCGTCTTTTTTGTTCACCGAGCCGGCCAATCGGTCGGCCGATCGAAAGGATCAACCATGTCCCAAACACGATCATCGATGTTCGCTCACCGCAGCCGTGACGGCGCGTCGCAGTCACACGCTTCCACACCGTCGTCCGGCGAGCCTCTCGCGGCGCATCGAGCTGCGAGACCTGCCGGTCGAGTCGATCAAGCCGAGCGGCTCACAGCCGCGACATCATTTCGACGAAACCGCGCTGCAAGCGCTGGCCGGCTCGCTCAGCGAGCGCGGCGTGCTGCAGCCGATACTCGTGCACCAGCTTCCCGACGGCTCGTATGAGCTGATCGCCGGTGAGCGCCGCTGGCGCGCCGCCCAGATCGCGGGTCTCGCGAGGATCCCCGCGCTGATATGCGCGCTCGGTGACGCCGCGGCGCTCGAGATCGCGCTGATCGAGAACATGGCACGGGCGGACCTCAGCCCGATCGAGGAGGCCCGCGCGTGCGTAGCCCTCGTGCAAGGTCTGGGCCTCACACGCGAGGAGGTCGGGCTGCGCGTCGGGCGCAGTCGTGTCGCCGTCAGCAACCTCATGCGACTGCTCGAGCTCCCGCAGGAGATCCTCGACCTCATAGACCGCGGCGAGCTGAGCGAGGGTCACGGGCGGGCGCTGCTGATCGCAGAGGACCGCGACGTGCGCACAGCCCTCGCTCGAGAAGCGGTCGCGGAGGGGTGGAGCGTGCGCACGCTCGAATCCTGCGCGCGCGAGCACGACGGTGGGGCTGCGTCTGCGTCCAAGGTGGCTCGCGGGAAGCGCTGGCACGACGATCCCGACGAGCTCGGCGCGGTCGCGCGGGCGTGGGGAGAGGCGCTTGGCGTGGAGGTGCGGGCCCGCACCTCCTACAACGGCCGCCTGCGCCTGGATGTCGTGTACTCCTCCGTGCAAGCCGCGCTCGCCGCGGCACGCCGCCTTCACGTCTCAGAGAGGGGAGCGCCCGATGAGCAGCGCGACGTACGTTCCTGAGAAGGTGATGCGCCAGGCTAAGACGGTCGCGTGGGCCTACGCGCTCGGAGCGATCACCGCCGAGGCGTTGGTCGAACGCGAAGGGTGCAGCCCCGACGCGGCGCGGGAGATCCTGGAGGAGACCGTCGAGCTGGGGCTCCTTGAGAGCCATTCGGTGCTCGTCGGCTACTCCCCGCTGTACTCCTCGACAGTCGCCGGTCGCAGCTTGGCGCGCAAGCACACGCTCACCGGCGCCTACGTCTACCCGAAAGGGATGCGCTGGCGTGGCATCCAGATCCAGGAGGCGCGTCACATGATCGCGTGCGCGAGCGTGGCAGGCGCGCTTGAACGCCGCTACCCCGACCATCGCGTGATCGCGGAGCGCGAGCTTCACCGCGAAGAGTCAGAGCACGAACGACGACTCGCCACCGTGGAATACCGCGATCACGGCCAGACGCGATCCCACGCGCCCGACATAGTGATCTGGCCGCCCACCAAGCCCGGCGGCTCGCCGCCCCCGCCGATCGCGGTGGAGGTCGAGCTGACGATCAAGGACAGGGAGCGGCTGACCACGATCTGCCGCGCGTGGGCCCGCTGTCCCTATATCGAGGCGACGCTCTACTACGCCGCGGACATCCGAATCGAGGAAAGGCTGCTCGACACGATCGAGCAGTGCAAAGCGCAAGGGAAGATCGTGGTCAATCCCCTCGGCGCGATCATCACCGCGCCACCCGGCTTCGAGCTGTCCCCGTGGGACCCCGAAGACGACGGCGATTGACCGCCGCCACCGAGCACAGCCAACCCAACCCGAACGGCACACGCCCCGTCACCTCCGGGTGACGGGGCATCCGTCGTCGCCCGCCAGCGCTGTAGGCCACGAGGGCCTTTTTGCGTTTAAAGACTGCGCGCGCAGCCTAGCCATGAAGCGTGCCTTGCGCGTGAACAGGGGGAGTTCGTTCTGGCCCGAACTCGATCGCCGCGCGGTCTCGGTAAGCCGCCACCCCTGGTCGCTGTCGCTTCGGGATAACTCCAGACGCAGTGCCCACTGGTTCGCTGTGGCTGTTCGCTTCGCGCGTTACCGGCGCCCTCCGGTGAGCATGACGCGCATGTCGCTGAGCGATTGGCGTATGAGAGACCGTCGAACGGATCGTTCGCGTTCTCCTGCCGGTCGCCGTAGGACGCGCGCTGACCGCCACGCCGTGCTGTGGGCTCGCAACACGGCGTCCCAGGACATGCGTCGTGCCGGCTGCTCCGCCTGCCATTACGGCGACGGTGGCGATCACCGTCGAGGCTTTCGCGCTCATATAAGCGCGAGCAAACTGTGCGGCGAGGCGCTGGTGTACCGAGCCCTGCGCGGCCGTCGCGTGCTGGTTGACGCTCCGGCGTACGTGCCGGACACGGCGTACGAGCCGGGTCAACCACCCAAGCCGTCTGGCGAGCAGTGGCGGCAGCAGGATCGTCGCCTGATCGCGGAAGGCGCGTCGCAGACGCTTCGCGTTCGTCTGGTGCTCGGTGCAGCAGCGCTGACAGCTCTCAAGGTGCGCGAACGCGCGCTCGGCAAGCTCCTCGCTCGTCTCCCGTCCTTCCTGTAGCGCTCGGATCGTCGCGGCTCGGTACCCGCAGAGTCGTCCCGTGTCATACAGCAGTTGGAAGCGCTCGCGCTTTCGCTCGCAGGCGCGTGTGGCGTTGCGCGCCTCGTTGAACGCGATCCCGAGGCTCGCGGCGATCAAGTGGGGTCGCAGCCCGTCGGCGAGCAGCGCGAACACGTGCCGCTCGGTCATTGTCAGCTCGGTGAGGAACTCCTGCACGATCAGCCGGTCCGCGCGGGCGAGCGTGAGGTGCTCGGGTGCGTGTTCGTTCCCGGGTAGCTGCGCGAGCAGCTGCATCTGCGGCGCGTTCTCCTCGAGAATCTCCGTATGGCGGCGCTCGTCGCGGTGGGAGTGCAGCGCCCGGTGCTTGATGCCGATGCGAAGCGCGTTGCGAAGCTGCTCCTCGCTGGGATATGTCCGATCCAGCAGCGCGAGCGCCGTCTCCTGGTAGACGTCCTCGATCTGCTCGGTGGACAGTCCCTTGCACTCCGTGAACCCGCGGGCTATCCGGATCTCTTTGGCCTGCCATTCCCCGAGCGCTTGGCCGATGCGCTCAAAGGTGAGCTGCCCGTCTCTGCCGGCCGGAACGTCCATGTCCGCCACCTCCGTGCCTGATCGACTCGACTACGACCTCTACCTGCATGTCGATCCCACGCGCGCCTTGACCCCCCTCCCAATTCGTCCGGGGCGCGAGCTGCGGCTCAGCGGTGCGGCGCCACGACGCTCTCAAACACGCCTGCAACGAGCAGAACGCCAGTCGTCATCGCGAGCACGGCGAGCCCTTCGGCGACGGTGAGCGCCCGTTTTCGCTGCACGAGCCACGCACTCGCGCCGAGCGCGAGCCCAGCCCACTCGAACGGGAGCTGCGGTATGTACGGGAGCAGCGCGCTACCCGCGGCACCGAGCGCCGCGCCCGCCGGCACGACGTTGACGATCATGCACGCCACGACGAGGATGTCCGCGAGGCGCTGAGCGAGACGGTGACGATGAGCGCCCAGTACGCCGAGCAACAGCGGCCACGCGGCGATCGGAACATTGTGCGCCACGAGCGCGAACACGCGAGCGACACTCGGCGCCGGATTCCCCCCGGGATCCAGATGCAGCCCGAGCCAATGACGGACCAGCGCTCTGACGCTCGCGCCGGACAGCGCGACGATGACAGCGCTCGTGAGCGTCGCGACCCAGATCGCGCCATACGCCCCGAGCCACGCGCGCCGCAGGTCGGACACGCGCGCTGCGTGGCTTGCAGCTGATGCAATAACCGGCGTTTTGGTCAGCTCTGCGGCAGCCATTGCTCCACCGCGTAGCCGCCGGGCACGCTCGCGAGCTTGGCGATCGTGACGTGATAAGCGGCGTCGAGCCCTTCGTATTGCGTGTCCCCGCCGGTCTGCTCGCGCGTGACGATCACCCACGAGCCGGTCGCGGCGAGGTCGGGGGCGATGCTGACGAGCTGCCCGTGGTTGTAGATGTGTCCGCGAGCGATCGTCGTGTCGTTCTGGCTTGACGCGGCGCCCTGCTGCTCTGTCAGCCTGGCGGCGCCGACGGACATCGCGGCGAGCGTCCTTTGGTGTTCGGTGAGCGTCCTGTACGTCCAGTTCGTGTAGAGCGCTGCGAACGCTTCGAGTGCCTTCTCCGGCGTCGCCTGCACCGCGACCGGTCCTTGCGAGCCCGCCGCGGGTGGCGGCGGGGCGGGCGGCTCGCCCGCGTTCTGGGGGAGCTGCTCGACGACGTGTCCGTCGGCGCCGTGGCTGCGTCGGGGTTCGTGCATCCCGTGATCGCCAGGCTGGCGATCAGGACGAAGATGGGCAGCAGTCGTCTCACGGTCGTTCTCCTCACAGTCCCGGTGGGTGTCGCACGGTCCATGAGGACCAGTCGGGGACGGTGGGTGATACGCGCCACTTCGGGCCGGGCTTGCCGGAGTTCGGTCCCGTGTCATACGCGGGGTCTTCGACCGTGTCGAAGCGCAGCCCGGCGACGTAGATGAACGTGTGCGCGGCGTTCGCGTAGATCGAGACGTACCTGCCGGGTCCCGGCAGTCCGTAGCTTGAAAGCTCGGTTGAGTCCAGCGCGCTCGCGCCGAGCACCCCACCCCAGTGCAGGAGATAGGAGACGGCGGAGGAGCAGTCATACGCGCTCTGCAGCTTGTCAAGGGAGGTGCCGTGCGCTCCGCCGTACAGGTAGCTCGCTCCGAACAGGCGGTTCCCGGCGGCGACCATCCACTTGACCTGGCTGGGTGCTGCTTCGCCGGCAGCCGCGAGGCCGCTGGGCAGGATCTTCGTCTGCGAACCGGGCGTCAGCGGCAAGGGGATGCTGCTCGCGCCCTCGGTGGCAGGGCACGCGCTCGCGGAGGGTTCCTCGCCGCTGCCGGCTTCGCTTGAGCCGGGCAGCGCTTGGAGCGTCGCGCCCGACCCGGTCTGCGGCGCGAGTGCGATCTTCACTGCGCTCTTGGTGATCTGAAGTGTCTGCGCGGCCTGCCACCACACATCCAGGCGGTAGGGCTGCCCGTTAGTGATGAACTGTCCCGGCCCCTGTCCGTAGCCGACGTCGCGCTTGGCGAGGATCGCCTCATGCCCGGCGTGCGCCACGCGCAGCTGCGTGAGGTAGGGGAGGTTGTTCAGGGCGTTGGCGTCGGCGAACGTGAACGACCCGTGGTTCGCCGGGTTCGTGTCGAGCACCGAGAGCTCAGCGAACGTGTCCGGATGCGCGGGCAGATAGGACTGGCCGGGGTCGGGGATCGAACCGTGGTCGCTTGAGGTCCCGTCGCCCGGCCCGCCGTACTCGGTCGCGCCGACTTCATACCAACGCCCCGGCTTCAGCTGCAGCGGCGCGGCGTACAACCCTGCCGCGAGCGGCCCGCCACCAGCCGGAGTGTCGACTCCTCCCGTGTTCGCTTCTCCGCACGCGCCCTTCGCCGTCTGCGCGAACAGCCCGGCGACACCTGCGGCGACGAGCACAGGCAGGCAGATGAGCAGCAACACGCACGCGACGAGCGTCGCCCTGACGGTCGGGTTGCGCAAGAGGCCAATCGCAATCCTTGCCCCCATCAAGAGGCCTCCTGGAGATCGCTCGCGGCCTCTTCTTGCCAGTCCTCGTCGGCGAGCAGCCGTAGCGCCTCCCAGCCGTCTCCGTCTGCTTGGCGTAGGGCGCGGCGGCGGACGTGCTCGTCTCGTGCCGGGTCGGAGCTGGCGATCCAGTACTCGAGCGGTCCGACACCGATCTGCAGCGTTCCCTCTCCGCGCGTCCCGTTCATCAAGTACGCGGTTGAGAACGCACCCTTGACGGTCTTCAATGTGGAGATCGCGTCGATCGCCTGCTCGGAGAGCTTCAACGCTTCCTTGGCGTAGGCGAGCTCGCGTGTCTCCTGGCGCAGGAACAGGCGCATCGCGGCGTTCGCCAACAATGCCTTGCCGTGCTCACAATCGAAATCCGACAGCTGCTGGCTGATAGCAATCAGCCACAGCGCGTAGTGGCGTGAACGGCGGACGAACTCGTTGAACCAGCGTCCGGTCGCGGGACGCTCGATCAGCTTCCACGCCTCGTCGATCACAAGGAACGTGCGCCCCGCCCACACGTGCCTGGGACCATCGCCCGACAGGTGCACGGTGCGGGTCTGCGCGATCTGTGACTTGACGTGCTCGCAGATCACGAACAGCGCCGCCGCGGCCTTCGCGTCCGGGATCGAGCGCGTGTCGAACACGACCAATGGCGCGCCGGAAGGGATCGTCGTCGGCCGGTCGGCGAGATACGCGTAGGGACCGTCACCGACATAGTTGTTCAGGCGCATCGAGAGGTCCCGCAACGCCTCGGCGATCCCGACGGACCCTTCGCGGCGCTCGTGGTGGTAGCGGCGCTCGAGCTCCTCTTGCAACAGCAGCTCGCGCGGCTGCTCACCCGTCAATGCGCAGCGCGCGTACACCTCGCCGATCGCCAGGCCGAGCAGGTTCGCCTCCAGGTCCGTCAGGCCATAGGAGTCACGCCCGGCGTGATGCTCGCCGAGCAGCAGGGCATGCAACGCGAGCAGATAGTCGATCTTCTCCGCGCCGACCCGCGCCGGGTCAGGCACGTCCCAAGAGTTGATCGCGTGCGCGCCAGCACCGACCTGCAGCGCTGCGGCGCCGGAGATCAGGCTCGCCAGGAAATCGAAATGGCCTGCCCGGTCGATGATGAACCCGCTCGCGCCCTGCGCGAGTGAGCGGATCAACAGGATGATCGCGGTCATCGTCTTCCCCGCCCCGCTCATCCCGTTCACGAGCAGCAGGTGGTTGGGGTGCACGGGATCGAACGGGTCCAGACGCTCCAACGTGCGGCCGGGAATCGCATAGCCGAGCGGGATGCCGTTCGGGCTGCCACAGCTCGTCCCGCACAACGGGAACGTGTCCCCGACGTTACGGCTCACATACCGGCGCCGGCGAGCAGCCACATCACGCCCCAACGGGAGTGTGGATTGCCACAGTGAACGTTGCGCGAACATGCCGTGAGCGATCCGCGCATCACACGCCATCGTCACGTCGCGGCCGCTCGCCTCGCAACACTCGCGCAGCGTCTGCGTGTCCGGGTCAGGGCCCGGCTCCTGCAAAGAGCCGTAAATGCTCACCTGGTAGATCCCGGCGCCCGCGCTTCTGGCGAGCTCCTCGCCCAGCTCCGCAGCCTCCTCCTCCTGTAAGCGAGCGTCGGGGCCCAATGGGCGTCCGCGCTGTTCGATCCCGCGGTTCACGCCGTGGATGCGCTTGTAGCGGCGCTTCTGCGCCATCCGTTCGCGGTAGCGTTCTGTTGCCTGGACGTGCACGCTCACCGTGAACGGGCGTGGTGCTCCCATCATGTGAAGCAGCCACCCCAACCACGTCTGCTCCGGTGCGAGCGATGCGAAGAACACCCTCTCCGCGGATTCTCCGATGCGCAGATGGTCGCGTTCGCTCAGGTCGATCGGGGCTGTGCAGATCGCCTGTGCGAGCATCCCCGCGCGCAGATTCGCGTCCTCGACCGGCTCGCCCGAAATGAATGCTCCGATCGCCTCCGGGCGCATGAAGCTCGCAGGCGGCTCGCCCCTACAGTGCGAGTCCGGATCGAAGCGGTCGTGCAACAGGTCGAGCACCTCAACGCCACTCAGCGGCCGGGCAGGTATACCCATCGCCTCAAGGTCGCCGCGCACCCCGTCCGTGTGGCGCAGTGACTCGCGGAGCATCCGTTCGTGAACGCTCGCCTTCACACGTAACGCGCGACGCCCAGGGCGGGCGCCCAGCAATGGACGGCTCGCAGGCTGCCAGGGACAGATGACCAGAAAGCGCAATGTGACCGGTGCGACCGTGAGCGCGTTCGTGCGGATCGACTGCTCCTGAGCGATCCCCAACCGCCGGATCGCCATGGCACGCTCGTGCTCACCGGTGTCCTGCGCCGCGCCGGCTGCCTGCTCGCAACGGTGTGTCTCATCGGCGAGGATCTCCTCCAGGTCAAGCGGGATGCCCTGCACGTACAGCTGCAGTCCCTGACGGTCCGGCAGCCGCGCGGCGAGCTGCGCGAACGCGCCAGAGACCCGCTCGACCTCATCCGCGTCCATGACGAGCGGGTTGACCGGCGCGACCTCCAGATAGCGCACGTACACGCCGTCCTCGCGCACGAGCAGCCCGTCCCCGTCGATCATCGCGACCCCCAACAGCTCCCCCGACCCGGCCGCGAGGACGTGGCGACTGAAACGCCAACGGACCATGTCGCGCAACAGTCCGCCGAGCTGCAGGCCACCGCTCTCAGAGACATACGTCAAGGCGGCCGGCAGACCGATCGTGAACACGCACAATGTGATTGCGGCCTTCGTCGGCAGGTGAGCCGCGTACACGACGCCGAGCACGGCGCTCGTGCCGAGAATCAGCGCGACCCACTGGCGCAGCGTGAACCCAACCAGCTTCGGCGCCTCGTCCAGCGAACGGAACGTACGGTGAATCACGACCCGCTCCCAAGATCGGAGTCGCGCCGTGGTGGATTCGGTGGCTTCGCAGGCGATGCCCCGTCAGACCGAGGATGCGGCTCAGAACCAGGCCGGGGGGCCGGCGTGGGAGCCTTGCGAGCGTCTGGCATTCGCGACGGAGTCCCCTGCGGCCGTCCGCGTGGGGTGCGCTCCGATCGCCCCGCATCCTGGGACGGCTGCTTACCCGTCCGACCGCGGCGTGGAGGCTCGCCGCTCACGCGTGCCGGTGTCCCGCCGGTGCTGGTCGCGCTCGCACCCTTCGAACCGAGTGAAGCCTTGGGGCCGCGTGCCGGTCCACGCGCTGCGCCCCCGCGCGGTGGCGACCCGTCCGCCTTGCGTGAGGCGGCCCGCATCGCCGCCCGGGCGTCCCGTGGAGCGTTCGCCAGGATCACCCCGGCGTCGCGCAACCGCTGACGCACACCACGCCGTCCGTTGCGTCCAACTCCACCGCTCACCGCGCTTGCGGCCAGCGCGCCGCCCGCGGCGCCACCCCCACTAGCGCCGGCGACCGCGCCGGGCAGGATGCCGCTGCGGTGTGCCGCTTTGGCAAGCCCGCGACGTGCCGCGCCGAGCGGACCGCCCTCGGGAGCGCCGAGCGCGCCCGCTGCCCGTCCCGCGCTGCGCCCGAGCGAAGGAACCCCGTCGAACATGGTGCTGCGCAGCCGTGCGTGCGCGGCCCGGACTCGCTCCGTGCCGGGCATCGTGCTGTGCCCCGTCCCGCCGCTGCCGCTGCTTCCGGCCCGCGCGATGCTCGTCGGGTTGACGAGGTGGCGCATCTCCCCGATCAGCATCAGGGGCAGCTTCACCGCGAGCACGAACGTGATGAGCCCCGCGAACGCCGCGACAACATGACCCGGTAGCCCGCCCGCGCCGCCGGTGAAGCTCGTCGCGTCCAAACAGAGCGCTCCAGCGGTCGCGAACAGCACGGTCCACGCGAGCGGTACGAGCGTGACCGCGAGCAGCGCGTGCGCCCAGCTGCGCGCCAAATGCGAGAGCTCGGGGATAGTCGAGAGCGCGATCAGCGGTGGACCGCAGACGATCAACAGTGCGAGCAGGACCGTGAGAAGGACCTGCAACGCGAACAGGCTCGCGGCGAACAGGACGCCGACGATCACCAGGAACGCTCCGAACACGCCCCCGGCGCCGACGAGCAGCGCGCCACCGAACAGCACGCCGATGATGCGCTGCAACCCGTCACTGACGACGGGCAGAGCGAGGATGCCGTGCGTGAGCGTGTTGGTCGCCGCGACCGCCTCCTCCACGAACCAGCGGTAGGCGACGAGCACGAACGTCACCCCGACGCAGCGGCTCACCGCACCGACAGGGTGCGCCGCGCCGGTGAGCCCCACAAGCCAATACCGCACGGTGCTGACCGCCAAAGTGACGGGCAGGAGCATCGCGGCGAGATACGTCATGTCGCCCTGCAACTGACCGACGTGTGTCCAGCTCGCCGGGTCCGGCAGCGCGACGAGATGCTGGATCATCGCGACAGTCCCGTGCACAAGCCAGCTCGGGACCAGTGCGTGCGCGAGCGCGCCGAAGAACCCAGACGCGATCGCCTGGATGATTTCGTGAAGCGAGGGCAACCCGAGAAGGGCGACAGGCACGAGCTTCACGACCCCGTTACGCCACGATCCCGCTGATCGACGCGAGGATCGCAAGACCGGCGATCGTGCGAATCGCGATGTCGTGCGCGCGGCTGTGCCCCGCCATGAACATGATCCCGACGACCGCGATCACAAGCCCCATCGCGGTGCCGCCGAGCCACACGATGTTGCCCTTGAGCTTTTCTACGAACTGCTGCACGCCACCGATCGGCGTGCCTTTGAACGCCCCTGCCGCGTTCAACGCATGAACATGCCCGTCGGGAAGCCCGGCGAGGATCGCGACCCCGGCGAGCAACCCGACCAGACCGCCCGCCGCGACCAGAACTCGCACTGCCCTTCTGTGTGCACGGGCCTCGGCCCGTCGTGACGTGAGCGCCATCACTAGCCCCACCTCCTTTGGTGTTGATTGCCAAACCTCACGGTGAAATGCGACCCGTCTCATCGCTCCGGACCGAACTCGATCGCCACGCGTTCTTCAGCGCTCGACCGTTCCTGCACCGCCGCCTGCGAAGGCGTGACGGCAGGCGCAGGTGCGCTTGCAGCCTCTTCCGGCGTGACGGGCGAGGCGTGTGCGGTCGCCTCTGCCTGCGACGCAGCGACGACGCTGATGCACACGTCGTTGCCGGCGCACGACGACCGCTGACGGGTACGCGCCGTGCGCGGCCGTCGTATAGACGCGTCTGACACGGAGACGGCGGTGCGCGCCGGCCGGGATCGTCCGTGCGGGGGCGCTCCCCACCTGCGCGGCGGTCGAACCCTGCGGCGCGCCGGCGTGAGGTGGAGGTGCAGTTGCGCGCTGAGCGACGGCGGGAGCGACGCGTTTGCGATCGGCGCTCACCCGGTGTCCGGTGAGCATCGTCGTGACGCCCACGACGGCCCACACGGCCAGCATCCCGCCCACGACACTGACAAGCCACGGGTGCTCGGCCGGTCGGGCACGGACGCCACCGGTCGCTCGGTACGGGTAGGCGCGCCGCGATCCGCCTCGCCCGCCTGTGACCGGTTCGGCGAGCCGGTGGTCCACACGCGCCGTGAACTCCCCGTGCGCAGGCTCATACTCAGCCCACGTCTCACCAGGCTCCCCGTACGCAGGCTCATCCTCTGCCCACTCCTCGCCAGGCCCCTCACACTCCTCCTCAGCGTCAGGCCGCTCACGCTCAGTGTCCGGCCCGCTACACCCCTCGTCAGCGCCCGGCCGCTCAAGCTCCTCGCTAGGCCCCTCGTACGCCTCTGCGTCCTCGGCTGCGCGGGGTCGGCGACGCTCACGGGGTCCCACTCGAGCGTGTCCTGCTCGCTCGGAACGTCTACGGGCTCCGGGACCCGTGACTGCTCATCGACGCCACCAATGCCGTTCTCCTCGGCTTGAACGACGCTGGGCGCCGCGACATACAGGGTCACGAGACCGTTGCGCGCCAGCTCGCTGCCCGCGGGCGGGTCTTGCGCAACGACCTGGCCGAACAGATCAGGCGAGCAGCCGAATGAACGATCGAGGCCGGGGCGAAGCCCCGCGCGCCGCACGGCCTGCGCCGCCTCCGCCGCAACCTGCCCCACATATTCGCCGACCGTCAAACGCCCGGCGAGCCCTCCCTTACCGGGCGTGTACGCGCGCCGGACGCCCTGCTCTGAAGTCGTGGTCGTCTCGCTCATCACGGTTACTGACCGCGAGCAGCGCGAAACGACCAACGAATTTTTCAGGAGCCGTAAACCGTGGCCGCAAACGGCAGCCGGCCAGCTCCCTGCCCTGAGATTGCTCGGAGACCAAGAGACAGTCTCCGAATGCTCCCTTATGTCCTAGACGCGCCCCGTGTCCGGGCCATCCGGAAAATGGATATCGGCGGTCACTATCAACCGCCGGCAGACTAGCTTATTCCACGGTCAAGGAGTAGAGAATGGCTACAACCAGTCAACGTCCGATGATCTCAACCGGATCAGCAATCAATTCACACCGCAGTACCTGGCTGCGAAGTGCCGCTATCAGCGTCGCCGCCATCACGACCGCCGCCGGCTATTTCGGTTTAAAGGCAGCAATGACCGATATGAGCCACTCCTTGCTTATGCTTGCCTGGGGCGGTGGCATCGCCGCGGGAGCGGTCGTAAGCGTGGCCATGTGCGGCAATGCCGAGCGCGACGGTGAGCGCAGTGATGTTCTTGTCTTTTGGAGAGCAATGGCTGACTTTGGTCTCGTATCCGGCGCGCTGTGTATAGGTTTCAGTGCCGCCGTCGGTGCGTCAGGTGATCGGAGGGCGCTGCTGGTTGTGCTGGCTGGGCTCCTCTTTTGGTTCGCGGCTACCGGCGTGCTGGCGTTTCTCCACGTGCACCTTCGGGGTCAACGTGAGGGGAAGGTCGAGTAACGCTTCTCTGGTTATGGGGCAGCGACGGTTCGGGCTCGACGCACACGCTGAAGGTGGGTTGTGAACCGCGAATCCTCAAACCACCCCGGCGCCCGGACGATCGCGGGTGGCAGGTCCCGGTAGACGAGGATCGCGCGGCCGCGCTCGATCTGTCGCAGCCACGGTGCGGGACCGGCCTTGCGCTGGGAGCTGCTGAGGGTCTGTCCCGAACGGCTGCTCGATGCGTTGGCAACCGGCTCCTCGCCGAGCAACTCCGTCAAGTACCCGGTACTGGTCGGCTCGACCAGCGGTGGCAGGAACACTTGGGCGGTGGACGCGGCGCAGATTGCGTCGCGTGCCGCGCGACCGTAGCGCTGGTCGATCTGCGCGATCGACTGCCAGATCGTGGCGATCACGATCCCGTGATCCCCGCACTGCGACAGCCAGGAGGCGAGGTTGCGCACGGGCGCGATGTTCGCCGCCTCGTCCATGAGGATGAACAGACGCGGATCGAGCGCCCCGCGGGTGCGGGCCTTGACGATCGCGGCCTCGTAGATCGAGGCGAGTAGCGCGAGGATGACCGGCCGCAGGGCATCTTGGTCGTGACCGGCGGCGACCACATAGATCGTGTTCGCTCTGCCGTCCAGGAATCGCTCGGGCGTCAGATCGTGCTGTGCGGCGGAGGCGACCTGCGGGTAGCGGTAGGCGCGCAACAGGTTCAGCGCGCTCATGACGGTCGTCTCACGGTTTCGCTCGTCACGACGACCAACGCCCTCTAGCTGATCCGCGGCCGCCGAAGCCTCGGACGCCTGAAGCACAGCGACGGCGTTTTGGAAGTCCCGCGAGTCGAGCCAGCGCACAAGCTCGGCCATGCCCGTTCCGGCGAGCGCGGCGGCGTGCAGCAACGGGGCGAGCATCGACGCGGCCTCCTTGTCCCAGAACTCGTTCGCGGCGTTCGCCTGGTCGGGGTGCGCTGCGGACGCGAGCGCCTCGCCGGCACGGATCGCGCCGGACCACGTGGCTGCCGGGACCAGCGGCGTGAACCCGGCGCTGCGCTCGTCCCCGAACGGGTCATACACCCACACCCGTCCGAGCCGGCGACGATGGGCGGCGGTCGCGTCATAGACGTCGCGCTTGGTGGAGAGCACGAGCGCCGGGCCGTCGTGGTCGAGCAGCCAAGGGACGACATATCCGCTTGACTTGCCCGCGCGGGGAGGAGCGACGATCGTCGGTTGCACCTCCACCTCGGCCGCGAGCATCCGCACAGGCACTTTCCCGATCAATCCGAGATACGGCCGCCCGGACACCGGGCGGGACACCCACAGGCGCCGCAGGTCGGATGGCAACGCCCAGGTCCGCGAGGCGACCCAGCCATGATCGAGCGCGTAGCGAGCGAGCGTGCGCTGATCGCGTGCGAGCGGCGACCCGGCACGCCACGCACGCACCCGCCGGTACAGGTACAGACCGACGCGGGCCAGGAGTGAAAGGAAGACTGTCACGACGAGCGCGTAAGCCCACGCCCCAGGAGCAGCCCGGCGCTCGGCAAGCGTCGGGAATCCGTTCGCCGGCGAGAGCCATCCGCCGCCGAGCAAGAGACGCCACATCGCGCGATCAGCGTCGCTTGGGCTCAAGTGCATCGGGCCGTGCAGCTCGACCAGGAGAGCAGCCTGCGTCCAGCACCACGCGAGCACGCCGCTCGCGAGGAGCGCGAGCAGGCCGAGAACGGTCGCGCCGATGAGCAACCGCGCCGCGGGTCGCCGTCCAGGCGTCTGAACCCTCACGAGGGCGTCCTCGCTGTCGGGGTGGGGGTTGCGCAGCGTCTCATCACCGTTGTTGACCGCGAGCACGCGAAAACGGCCAACGACTTGCAGCGGGCCGCGTCATTCGCCGCTGCTCGCCCGCGCGCGTCCCGTCCCGAGTCGGAGCGTCTCCTGAGAACTCGTTGGTCGTCCAGCGCCCTTCGCGGTCAGTAACCGCGAGGGCACACGGATTGCCCTCCTCGATCAACGACTAAAGGAGACAGCAATGAACCTCAACAAGTACTTCTGCACCGGCCGGTTGACCAGCGACCCGGAGCTGCGCGCGTTGCCAAACGGCACGAGCGTCTGCGAGATGCGTCTCGCCGTCGACGGGATGGGTCGCAAGGGGGAGGTCGGGTTCATCAACCTCAGCGTGTACGGCGGTTGCAGCGAAGTGTGCGCGAGATACCTGAAGAAGGGCTCGAAGATCGCGGTGGACGGCCGCATCGAGCACGGTGAGTGGGAAACCGACACGGGCAAGCGCCACGAGCACCGCGTGATCGGCTACGACATCGAGTTCCTCAGCCCGCGCCACCGGGAGCCCGAGCCGGAGCCGGACTCCGACGCCATGGAGCCGATCGCCGCTTGAGCATCCGCTGCGGTCCGTGCCTCCGACACGGTGGCACGGACCGTTATGCGGGGCGGGAGCGCCGATCCCTCATGAGCGTTGGCTCTCGCATAGGGCAAGGCCGCGAGCGCAAGCCGTCGGGCGAGCTGCTCGCCTACCTGCAGTTGCTCGCGGGCTCCTCGCCCGCGCCCGACCAGTTCTTCGATATCCGCTGGTTAACAGGCGAGCGGCGAATGAGCCGGCGGTTCGTCCCCGCGCAGCGAACGAGCGAAGCCGCGCATCTGATCACGCGCCTCGCAGCCCGAGCCGATGTCTATGTCGGCGTGGCGTTTCGCGATGGTCAACGCGATGGCGGCAAGCACGCGATCAGCGGCTCGCACCTGCTCTACATCGACATGGATCGTTCGGGCACGCAGCTCGCTCTCGCGAAGTTCGAGTGCCCGCCGACGATGGAGGTCGCCTCCGGCACACCCGACCACCTGCACGTCTACTGGCGGCTGAATCAGCGCGCGTCAGGCCCGCAGGTCGAGAGCGCGAACCGTCGCATCGCGCGTCTGCTCGGTGGCGATCCCGCCTGCGTCGACATCGCGCGCGTCCTGAGACCGCCGGGCACTCTGAACCACAAGCACGACCCGCCCGCCCGGGTCAGCCTGCTCGCGCACCGACCGGATGCCCGCTACACGCTCGCCGAGCTGCTCAGCGTTCTCCCGGCGATCGAGCGAGTCCCCGGACGCAAACAGCGCCGTGTGCGAGAGCACCGCCGCGACGATCCCCTGCAGCAGATAGCGCCCGCGCACTACGTCCGCCTTCTGACCGGCGTGGCGCCGGGCCGCGACGGGAAGATCGCCTGCCCTTTCCACCTGGACAGCACCCCGAGCCTGCACGTCTACGACACCCCGGAGCGGGGCTGGGTCTGCTACGGCTGTCCCACCGCCGACGGCAAACCCCGTGGCGGCGACATCTACTCGCTAGCGTCGCTGCTGTGGTCAATCCCCGCCCGTGGCCGCGACTTCATCGAGCTGCGCGCCCGCCTCGATGACGTCTTTCGAATTCACCGAGACGTGGCATCTCCCTGGGGTGTGGCGCGGGACCGCGGTCGCCCTTGGGATCGAACACGCAAGCCGGATCGCGTGGCGCCCCAGATCGACCGCGGCCGATAAATCAGAAACCGGGCCGACGTGGACTTCCACAGCCTCGCGTCAGCCGGCCTCCTCGACGAGTCGCAGTCGTCGCGGATCGGGTGGGAGTCCTCGCCATATGTCGCGGGCGGTGACTTCGAGCACGTACTCGCTTGCCAGGTTGGCGGGGAACAGGGCGAGCGTCTCGCCGCGTTCGCTTGCGGAAGGCGCGATCAGGCCGGCCAGGCCAGCCTCGTGGGCGGCTGCCCCGATCGCCTGGCAGGCGGTGTAGTCACCGACGTCCGAGAACAACTGCGCGTCGGTGAGCGTCAGGGTTGTTCGCGTCAAGACCGGTCGAAGGTCAAGGACGTTGGGAATGCCCACCTTGCAGGTAAGGACGCGTCGCTCCACGACGCTCGCGGCGAGCATTCCGGCGTTGTCAAGCTCGTCGTCGACGAGGTGTCGATAGGCCTCGATGACGACGCTCTCGCGTGGGCGTCCAAGGTAGAGAACCTCGTGGGCGCGACGTGCCCCCCAACGTCCTCCGGCGGCGCTTCCCTTCAACTCGTCCCAGCGCAGCGAGGTGTGCCGCTCGAATGTGCCCTCTATGCGGATCGGGTCCAAGCCGGAGATGGCGGCGAGCAGCTCATCGTGCTTCACATCGCCCCCGCCTGCAGCCGCTCGATCGCGTCGATGACCTCCTCGTAAGAGTCCTCGGCGAGCATGTCCACGGGGCGCCGACCGGCGAGGCTGCGCTTGCGGCCGTGCAGCCAGATTTCGGCACCCTCGTGCGTGTAGAGGTCCCGCAGCATGCGGGTCACGTAGTGAAGCTCGAGAAGCCGATCGCGGTTGCGTCCGCTGGGAGCGTGACTGGCGGAAGTCCAGTTGCGCACCTGGCGTTCAGCGACGCCGACGATACGCGCGATGTCCGCCGTGCTCAGACCACTGTCGCGGACCTCTTCGACGATGCGCGAATAGAGCGCCTCGGGACGTCCGGGCGATGGGACATGTTCGGCCGGTATGCGATGGGCAGCGCTGTGTCGGGTCATGATCGGTTTCTCTACGTCGCTTGAAACATCCTACCAGACTTCCTATAGAACTTCCGTCAGAATAGCGGTTGGCTGCGGACACGCAAGCCAGCATGTCGCAGGTCTACGAACGCCACTGCCTCTCGTTTCCCTCGCATACGGAAACTGCTCATGCTCGTAGCGGCGAAGCTCTCCCACCTTTCCCGGCGCCGCGCTGCCGGCCTCGCAGCTCTGGCGGGCTGTTCGCTCGCCGTTCGCTGACGCTCACGGGCTCGCGCGCCCGCCGCACAACTCCCGGCCCGAATAGACCACATGCACGCCAAAGCGAGCGCTGTGTGAGCGCTGTGCAACTCGTTGGTCGTTTCGAGGGGCTCGTGGTCAATAACAGCGTGATGACCGCTGCGAGCATTGGTGCCGCGAAAGCCGGAGGGTACGCCCGCTACCTGGAGTCAAAGACGATCGTGCCCGAGCGCGGGGACTATTACCTGAGCCCCGAGGGCGAGCCGACGCAGGCTCCCGGCAAGTGGATCGCCTCGCCCGAGACGCTTGCGCGATTGGGGATCGAGGGGAGCACGGTGCAGGGCAGGGACTTCATCGCGCTGATGGAGGGTCGCCATCCGCGCACCGGCGACTGGCTGCGACCGGAGGGTGCCGGTGGTGGACGCGGGGGAGGGATCGACCTGACGTTCAGCGCGCCGAAGTCGGTCTCGACTATCTGGGCGCTCGGGGACGAGGCTCAGCGCCGGAGCATCGAGGCTGCGCACGCCGCGGCGGTCACCGAGGCGATGAGTCACCTGACGAGCGTGGTGCCGACGGTGCGTCGTCGCTACAGCGGCCAGGTCGTCGAGGAGCAGGCGCTTGATCTGGTCGCGGCGGAGTACCGGCACACGACTGCCCGGGGCGTGATGGACGGCGACGCTCCCGACCCGCAACTGCACAGCCATGTCGTCGTCACGAGCGCCGTCCGTGATGACGGGCGGATCGTCGCGGTGGCATCCCGGCCGATCTTCCGTTGCGCACGAGAGGTCGGCGCGTACTACCGCTCGGCGCTCGCACAAGAGCTCGCCGGGCGCGGATATCGGATCGAGTCGGGGACCGGCAAGCATGGTCGCTATTTCGAGATCGCCGGCGTGCCGGCCGGTCTGATCGATGCGTTCTCCAAGCGCAGCCGCGAGGTCGCGCGTGCCGCCGAGCGTTTCCGTGCCAGGCGGGGTCGTGCGCCCGAGCGCGGCGAGCTGCGGGCGCTGAAACTCGAGAACCGCAAGGCGAAGGTACTCGTCACCCGGGCTGACCTGCAACAGGTCTGGACCGAGACGGCGGCGCGCTATGACTTCACCGGCCCGGAGTCGGAGCGGATACGCGGAGAAACCTTTACACCGAAACGGGAGCGCCCGCTCGAGGATCGTGTGGAGGAGTGCCTGACCGAGCGAGCCGCGACGTTCACGGTGAGCGAGCTGCGCGCTGTGCTGTTGGAGCAGTCGGTCGGCGAGCTGTTGCCGAGTGAGGCGCTCGCGTTCTCTACGCGAATGATCGGTGAGAGGCGCATCCTGCCGTTGGAGGGGGGCTTGATGACGACTCTCACGGTCCGTGCGCGAGAGCAGGCGATTGAGCGGCGCTTCACCACATTGGCAGAGAGCGCCGGACGCGACGTTGGAGAGACGGCACGGATCATCGCCTGCGAACAGGTCGCCGATCGGATCGGCGGGAAACTTTCAGGCGAGCAGGCCCAGGCACTTGAGCTCATCACGGGTGTAGAGCGCGGCGCGGTCCTTATTGGCCCTGCTGGGGTGGGCAAGGGTGTAGTGATCGACGCCGCGGCCAGAGCCGAGCAGCTGGCCGGCAACGTGACGTTCGGGATCGCCGTGTCCGGCTCGACCGCGCAGCGGCTCGGGCAGGACAGCCCCGCCCTGGCCGGCCAGACGTTGACGCTCGATGCGCTCGTGGCGAGAGTCAGCCGCGGTCGGCTGGAGATCGACGAGCACACGACGATCTATCTCGACGAGGCCGGGATGGCCGACACCGAGCGTCTTGACCGTCTCACCGAAGTCGTCGCGAACCACGGGTCGAAGCTCGTTGTGATCGGTGACGGCGCGCAGCTCCCCTCGATCGGTGCGGGCGGCATGTTCGACCGTCTCGCAGAGATCGCGCCGAGCGCGGCGCTCTCGAACGTGAGACGCACCCTCGATCCCGGAGAACAGCGCGCGTGGGCCGACCTGCGCGCAGGCAGATCGGATCGAGCGATGGCCTACTACCACTCCCAAGGTCGCCTGCACATGGCCGACACTCGCGACGAGGCGGTGGAGCACGCAGTCCAGAGCTGGGCGAGCCTCACCGAGACGCTCCCGATCGAGCAGGTCGCATTGATCTCCGACGCCTCCAACAAGGAGATCGACCGGCTGAACGCCCGCGCTCAGCACTACCGCTCACAGCGCGGAGAGCTTGGCGAGCTGGAAGTCGAGGTACCTGGCGTTCATTACGGCGTTCGTGAGGGTGATCGGATCGCGATGATCGACCAGCACCACGAACAGGGAATGACGCGGATCGAGAATGGCGAGCGCGGCGAGGTCCTGAAGGTCACGCCGGCCGGGGAGGTGCTGATCGAGTTCGACCGGACCGGCCAGCAGCGAGTCCTCGCGGGCGATGACCTCGCGAAGGTGCGCCTCGGCTATGCGCAGCACATTCATCGCGCGCAGGGTGCGACCGTCACCCGTACGCTCGTCGTGACAGGGAGTTGGCAGACCAGCAAGGAGCCCGCCTACGTCGAGGCCTCGCGTGCGCGCAAAGGCACCGACTGGTACCTCGCTCGCGAGGACCTCGGGACGGAAGGGCACGACACGGACCGGATCAAGCGGCTTGCCGAGAGCATGAGCCGAAGCCACGCGCAAACACCATCGCTCGCGTATCCCGAGCTGCCCGACCCGGAGTACGGGCCGGGCTTTGATCGCCCGCAACGCACGATCGCGCCGAACCGCGCACGCCTCCCGGGGATCACGCGGACCCTGCACCGCATCGTCCAACCAAGACCAGCATCGGAGCGAACACGATGAGCCACAAGATCCAGGTAGTGCTCCCCGATCCGCTTGCCACCCAGCTACAAGAGCTGGCCGCCGCTGCGCGCGAGCCACCATCGACGCTCGCCGGACAGTTCGTCCGAAACGGCATCGCGCAGGCCGCCATGGACGGCAAGGTCAGGCCCATCCGCGTGGTGCCCGTGCTCGCCGGCCATAAGAACAGGGAGCGTGCGCGGTGGCTTGAGCCCTACGGTGGCAGCGCGGACTGGCGCGCGGAGATGTGGGGTCAGATCGTCGCGCTGCACGGCCGCTACCCCAGGGTCCTCGCGCACCTCAAAGATCGGTGGTGGAGCGACGAGGCGCACGTCGAGACGCTGTGCGCGCTGGCCACCTGGCGCTCGGAGATCGACGACACGGGAGTGGACCCGCGCGAAGAGCTCGCGTTCCACACCCAGCTGGGTGACTACGCCCATACCCTGCGCCAAGAAGGCGGCGGCGTCACCAAGGCGTGGAAGCCAGGCGCGCCACCGGCCGAGTGGACGGGAGGGTAGCCGCCCGCCCGCTCGACCTTCTCAAGGGCGTAGTCGGCTCACCACGGGATGCGATCCGCGAGGCGAGTCAAGCGCCTGGTATGGGCTGACGATAAGGTCAACATGGATTGGCTCAAGCGAGAGCTGTGGGGGAGCCGCCGCAGGCGGATCGCGTCAGTGACCCTTGCGCTGCTACTCGCCCTGGTAGCGGTAGGCGGGATTGCGGAGGCTTTGGGCGGCGGATCGACTAGTTCGACGCCGGTGGCGGGTGCGACTGAAGCGGAACCTACGAACCCGGAACCGACGCCGGCGGGCGCTGCCTGTACGACGGGGCCGGCGAACCACAACATGCGCGCGACCTTCTATGGGGTTGGCCCGCAGGCGTGCACACGGCTGAACCAGGAAGTCGCGAAGGAAAGTGGCGAGTTCTGGCGTGTCGTGCCGCCGGGTAGCTATGTCGAAGGTAGCGACCTCGTGTGCTCGATGACGCAGGGCGGCGAGTTGATCGAAATCCGCGACACGGGCGAACACGACTACGGCAATCGGTTCTGCGCGAGCCTGACAGCAAAAGGCTGGGTCGAAAAGGAAGGCCCTGGCGTCAAGATCGAACGCGAACGCAAGCAGCGCGAAGCACAGGAAAGATCCGAACGCGAACAGCGGGAAACCGAAGAACACGAACGGCAGCAGCGCAAGGAAGAAGCCGAACGGAAGAAGGAAGAAGCAACGCAGAAGGTCGAAAACGAACGGCAGGAACGTGAAAGCAAGGAGCAGCTCGAACAGAGCGAACGCGAAAACCGCGAACAGGAACGGAAGAACGAAGAAGAAACGCGCAGGAGCGAACGCGAAGCCCAGAGCCAATAGGGGCGGCGCGGGGCCGAATCAGCTCCCTTCGCCGTGACCCAAAGTCGTTGGTCGTTTTCGGCGGCTCGCGGTCATAGACATCGTGAGCGCCAACTCGACACGCCACGAAGCGCAGACCAAGAGCGGGCTCGCGCGATGATCGAGCTGACTGTCAGGCTCACCGACGAGCAGCTCGCGGAGATCGCTAGGCACGCCGCCGCGCTCATCCCAAACGACGCCGACGACGTATCGCCGTGGCTGAACGTGGCTGACGCCGCCGAGCGCTTGCGCTGCAAGAAGGACCGGATCTACGACCTGATCGCGCTCGGCAAGCTCCATCCGCGCCGTGACGGTCGCCGCGTGCTGCTGCATCGCGATGACCTCGACTCTTACATCGAAGGGCGAGATAGATGACGCGCGAGCACGGTCGACGATGGCAGTGCGGCGTGCTCGATTCAGTCCTTCTTGGTCGAGTGCTCCTGGACGTCGAGGGCGTCGGCGAGCTGGTGCAGGTCGGTGTCGAGCGCGTGGAGGAATCGCTGCACGGTGAGCCACTGCACGCCGCGTCGGCCTCGCTCGATGCGGGAGATGTACGTCGGGTCCATCTGCAGACGGACGGCAAGCTCTTCCTGTGTGATCCCGGCCTGGTCGCGCAGCGCTCGCAGCGCACGGCCGAGGGCGGCCAGCTCGGTGTCTCGGGTGGGCTTGCTCATGGCGATTCGCTGCTTGGTATTCCGGGTCAGGCTATGATAGGTTTCGAGCACCAGAAAATAGTTGGCGCCCGCGATGGCTGTAACCACCCGGGCGCCGTGGCACCGAGAGTTCAAGGCTCCCGGCGCGCCAGTCAAGCTACCAGCCTGGCGGCTTGGCTTCCTCGCCAAGAGCAGTCCTCCCGGGGCCTCCGATTACAAGGAGGAACCATGAGCGATAGGACCACCCAGGCAGTTCTCGCAGCACTCGTGGCCGAGGATCGGCCGTGGACGGTCGAGGAGGTGATTCGCGAGTTCGGCGACCGCGTAGCCGCGATCGACGCCATCGCCGAACTGCACGCCGCAGGGCTCATCAACAAGATCAACAAACGAGTCGTGTGCGCCTCCCGCGCGGCGCTGCGCGCAGGGGAGCTCGAATTCTGAGCAAGCGCCCGCAAGGCTGTTGCGTGTCGCCGCCTCGTGGGCGACACGCGACGCCGCGCGGAACGGTTGACGCCAACGCAAAGGAGATGTGATGGCGGCCAAGCCTGAAAAGACACGCACCCCCGGCATCTACAAGCGCGGGAGCCGCTACGTGTTCCCCTACCGCGTCAATGGCAAGCAGCGTTGGGAGTCCTGTCGCACCCTCGATGAGGCGCGCCGCAAGAAGGCGGCACGCACCACGGACATCGAACGCGGCGAGTTCGAGGAACGCTCCAAGATCACGCTGCACGAGTATGCCCGCGAGTGGGTGAAGCGCCACCGAGGTCGTGGCCGGCGCGGATTCCGCGAGAACACACGCGACGAGTACGAGCGTCTGTTGGAACGCTACGTGCTGAAGTACTTCCCCGAGCGCACGCGCCTGACGGACATCACCCCGTTGAAGATCGCCGAGTTCGTGTCATGGCTGTGCGAACAGACTCGTCCGGCGCCGACGACGGAGGACGAGAAGCGTCGCGTGCCAATCGCGGATAAAACCGTGCGCAACATCGTCACGCCGCTGCGGGCCTGCCTCGCGACAGCGGCGCGCGAGGGACTGATCCGCTCTAATCCTGCCCGCGACGTGGATCTACCCGACAGGCGCGACGGCGGGGAGCCCGAAGACGACGAGGTCAAGGCGATGAGCCGCGAGGAGCTGGCGGCCCTGCTTGCCGCGTTCCCGCAGACATGGCATCTGTTCTTCTGGTTCTTGTCCGTCACAGGCGTGCGGATCAGCGAGGCCATAGCCCTTCAGTGGCGACACATCGACCTCGACGAGGCCAACCCGCACTTGAAGGTCAGGCGTGCGCTCGTGAAAGGTCGCCTGGGACCGCCCAAGAGCCGCTACGGCCGGCGCGACATCCCACTCGACGACTCGATTGCGACCGCGCTGCGAGAGCACTGGCAGGCAAGCGAATGGTCGGGTGAGCACCATTTCGTGTTCCCCGCGGGCAACGGCTCACCGCTGATGCCTGGGAACGTGTCACGTCGGGTCCTCGAGCCGGCTCGCAACAAGGTCGGTCTTGAGTGGGTCGGATTCCACGCTTTCCGCCACACATGCGCCACGTTGCTGTTCGCCGAAGGCCGCAATGCCGTACAGGTGCAGCGCTGGCTCGGCCACCATTCTGCCGCGTTCACGCTCGCCACATACGTGCACCTGCTCGACGGCGACCTCGGCGCGCCGCTGACGCTAATCTCCGGCGACGTGCGAGACGCCGAAGCGGGGTCTGACGCGGATGACGGTCAGTCGCAGGATGACGACGCCATCTCGACGAAACGTCATCCGACCTAACTTGTTGCCCGAGTCGCAGCAGCTCAGGAAGGGGACTGGACTCGCTCTCAAACGACGCGCCACCGGGACCCCCCGTCTGCTGGGACGATCATGCCAAGCTCTCCCAGGCGGCTGAGGAAGCTCCGGGCGGCCCGGGCGCACGCAGCGGCATTCCAGCGACGCTCCGCGTACCACTGGTGCCAGATCAGGGCTCCGATCACTTGCCGCTCGCTGATCGACTCTCCTCTTCGACGCACGATGAAGATGCGATACAGGGCCGCACGCCAGACATCGGGCGCGCCGGGCTCGTCACGCTCCGGCTCGATGTCCCCGGTCAAGAAGGCGGGGAGGCGTCCATTAAAGATCTGGCTGACGTCATCCGCGAGCTCGTCCCAGCGGTCGGGCGGACGTTCAGGCATGTCTCGTGCTCGAAGCGGATAGTCATAAGGCGAAGGCGGACTGTTGCGCTCGACGTGATCCGGATAAGTCTCGCCGGGCCGCGGTGGGCGAGGGGCCGCGATATTAAGTCGGCGCGATCGCTGGGTATTGTGCTCCGCGACACGCACGGGCTCAGGAGCGTGCGGATTGCGAGGCTCGCTGGGTAGCTCTCTGGGCCAGGCAGGGCGAGTCGGCGTCTCGGCTTGCTGCCATGAGCGGGGGCGAGCGAGAAGACGCTTCAGTTGTTCTTCGCGTTCAAGTTCCTCCCGCTTTGCCTCGGCGACGCAGGCATCTAAACGTTCCTGTACGGGGGTCACGATCCCTTTCTCGCTGAGACGACACTCCTCAAGCTCGTGCACAAGCGCGATGACTGGATGGCTCGAATGAGCAGCTGAGTCTGGGATGAGACCCGCGCGGCATGCAATCGCGGCGCTCGCCAGCGTGGCGACGCGCCGCTGCTCTGGGTTGACCGCGACCGCGTGCCCCTGCGCCCCGATGAGCTGTCCGACAAGCCGAGGCTCGCCGCACCACCAGGCGTTCGGTGCATGTGTGCATTCCGCGCGAGGGAGAAGCAAGCGACGGGTGTGGCCCACGACCACCTGTCGATTGGCTTGTTCGCAGTCGGCGGTGGGGTCGAACCCGTCGTCGTAGATCACCCGCATGATGACCGTCACGCCTGAGCGAGCCGAGGTCGCCGATACGGTGTTGTCGTCCTCGACAGCGGTGATCCCCGTGTGGCTGTTCGCCCATGCGGCGAGCATCGCGGTCGCCTCGCGCAGCCATACCTCGCGGTCCTGATGACCGACGCCGGCGCCCGGATGATGAGCGAAGTGATGGCGTCGCTCCTGGCCGCCGCGCGCAATGAACTCGGGCGCCGGGCATCCAGCTACCGGACAAAGGAGCTTGCGGTCTGCGCACAGCTTGCGAATCTCCGCAGTCACGCCGTCGGGCGGGAGATAGAACGCCTCGTGCGGTTCAGCGGCGCCCGCCCGGCGCGCCCACACCTGCCGTGGAGCGGTGCTCCTCGCGAAGAACTCGCCCGCTTCGTGCGCTGCCGTCGCAGTAGCCCGATCGAACATCGGCGCCTCACCGCTCATGCCCTCAATCATCGGGCATATCGAGCGAGGTGGTCGCTAGGTCGCGTCCCTGCAGGCCGAAAGGAGAGCAGCACACGCGAGCCGTCCAGGCACCTTCTCGGGCTTGAGCGCAGCTATTACCGGCGCATCGCGGGCATCGGGCGCAGCGAGCGCACCCGGCGGGGTGTTTGCACTCCAGTTAGCACTTTGGCCGCAACGGGCTCTAGCGCGACGCTCCAGAAACGCCAAAACCCCCGGATTTCCGGGGGTTTTGGACGACGCGCCCTGAGAGATTCGAACTCCCGACCTTCGGTTCCGTAGACCGACGCTCTATCCAGCTGAGCTAAGGGCGCAGAGCCGCCCAGTGTAGCCGGTGGGCCTTCGGGGATGGGGTGGGATGGGGCCGCCCGATCGGGGCGGCCCGGCGGGCGTTCGAAGCGGATGACTTGGCCAGCGTGTCGGGCTACCAGGCGACCCGCACGCCATAGGGATGCAGCCGCTCGTCACCGGAGACGAGGACTGCATCTTCGAGGCCGGCTTGGGCGACGAGCAAGCGGTCGAACGGATCGCGGTGGTGCCATGGCAGCGAGCGGACCGCCTGCGCATGGTCGATGCTGACAGGTAGGGGAACCGCTCCGCCATCCAGCAGTTGCCTCGCGAACCCATCGGGTGCGTCGAGCTTTCCGAGCGATCGCTTGATGGCGACCTCCCATACGACGGCCGCGCTGAGCAGGATTTCGTTGGTCGGGTCGGTGAGCAGCTCATCCGCGCGAGCGCTCAGTCGCTTGTCTTCCCCGAGCAGCCAGAGCGCGGCGTGGGTATCGGCAAGCAGCCTCACCGGGCGCCGAAGGCCTCGGCGATGTCCTCCGGAAGCTCGTCGAAGTCGTCGGCCATGTGCACGCGACCGCGCCAAGCGCCGCGCGCCGTGGCCAGCGAGCGCGGCTCCTCCACGACTGGCACCAGCCGCACCGCAGGCTTGCCGTTGCGTTGGATGACCACGTCCTCGCCGGCTTCGGCGCGCGCCACCAGCCTGGAGAGATGAGTCTTGGCATCGTGCATTCCCACGCGGGTCATATCACGATCCTAGCATCCGTTAGCTAGCCTTAGTCCAGATGTGTACAAGCGTGATTCGCTTGCGCCGTAGCCGCAGGCCCGGGGGTCATCCACAGCCCTTTATTACTAGTCCTGTTTTCTACCGCCACAGATCTTTATGAACAGCCCCTTGACATGAGGCCAGGGGTTCGTGTATCGTGGCAAGCGCCTGGACATCCGGTAGGGATGACGGGCAAGACATAAGGTCGGGTTTGGGTCGGCCCCGTGGTCGACAACAAACGTTTTGACGGGGACCTTGGGAGAGGGACCGGGTCGCAACGAGAGGGAGTTGTGCTTCGCGTGGTTTGTTTGTCGAAATACGTGACTGAGAGTCCGTGTGCCGAGACTCGTCCCTTAACGGGACGCGTCAGCGGCGCTGACGCGTCTCTCTCTCTCTCTCTCTCTGTGGCTTTGCCGGTTCCGGCGCTCTAGCCACCAAAGCCGCGGGCTCGCCTCGCGGAACGCCGGGCAAACGGCTCGGTCAGATCTCACGTGCGCGCGTAGGGCGCGCAGCTTCTTATTCGTTCACCGCCGTGGGTCGTGTGCCCGCGGCGGCCTTGTGCTGCCCGGGCTCCCCGCGTTCGCGGGACAGGCGGGCTTGGTCTTGTCCGAGTCTCTCTGAGGAGGGGATGTGAACATGGGTGCCCAACGAGTAGTGTCAACGAGTTTGGTCCGTATCGGGACCGTGGTCGTCGGGGGACGTGGCGACACTGTGGCACGCTCGCGCCGCCTGGCGCCGATCGCGCTTGCGTTGTGCGCCGTCGTTTTGCTCGCGCTGTTCGCTGGCGTCGCTCAGGCCGAACCCCCCGCGCTCATCTCTTATGGCAACTTCAACTCACAAACCGGTTGGGGCATCGGCGCAGCCGTCGATCAGTCCAGCGGCGACGTGTATGTGTCGGGCCTGCGCGATCCGGAAACCGGCGCGCCGCCGCCCGTCAACAAGTTTGACGCATCCGGCAAGCTGCTCTCACCGCCGTCGCCGTTTGGGGCGATGTTCCACGCCGGCGCCGCGGTGAACCCCGTCAACGGGGACGTGTACGTCCTCAACGCGATCTTCTCCACGATCGAAGTCTTTGACCCGGCAAGCGGCGCCCAGCTTTCGTCGTTTTCGATAACGCCCTCGAAAAACTTCGGGCCGTTCACCATCGTGCAGATCGCGACGGACGCCGCCGGCAACGTGTACCTGCCCGTCGTGCCCGCCAACGAGGTGCTGGAGTACAGCCCGGCGGGGACGCTGCTGCACACAATCACGGGCTCGGGCGCGGGGGCGTTGAGCAAACCGACCGGCGTCGCGGTCGATTCCTCGGGGAACCTCTGGGTCGCCGATGGCGGTAACAACCGCGTCGAGGAGCTCAGCCCGGCCGGAGCGCCGGTCGCCGAAATCAAAAGCGAAGGCGTGCAGTCCGTCGTGCTAAACGCGCAGGGTCACGTGCTCGCGATCGTCCACAACAGCGCCGACTTCTGTGGCTCGCTCACTCCACCCTGCTTCCATCTCGTCGAGTACAGCGCCGCCGGCGCTCAGCTCGCCGACATCGGCGCCGGAACGTTCGGAAGCGAAGGGTTGACGCTGCCGGTCATGCTCGCGGTGAATCAATCAAATGGCCGCGTGTATGTGAATGACGGCATCAAAGAAGTCGTGTGGGTCTACGGCCCACCAACCGCGCCGGGCGTGGACAACGAGCTCGCCGCCGAAGTGAGCACCTCCGAAGCAAAGCTCGGCGCGCTGGTCAACCCGGGCGGGCTCGAGACGAGCTACCGGTTCGAATACGGCGCCACCAGCGCCTATGGCGACTCGACGCCGTTCCCCGAAGGAAACGTCGGACAGGGGATCGTCTCGCGCACGGTGTGGGCCGCCGCCAGCGGGCTTGCGCCGGGAACGACGTACCACTACCGTGTTGTGGCCACCAACGAGCTGGGGACGAGCGTCGGCGCCGACCAGACGTTTACGACCGAGGCGGCCGCGGAAGCCGGCTGTCCCAACGAGCCGATGCGCAACGGATTCTCAGCAAGCCTGCCGGATTGCCGCGCGTACGAGCTTGTCACGCCGCCCAGCAACACGGACGCCCAGCCTGACACCGAAACGACGGTTGGCCGCGCTTTTGGCGCTGCTGGGGGCGGGCTCCCCGAAAACGCGGCGGCTCCAATGGGCGAACGGATGTCCTTCCTCTCTACCGAAATCATGCCTGGTGCGCAGACAGGCGGTCTCAACTACGTCGCGACGCGGGGCACCGGCGGCTGGTCCTACGAAGACGTCGTGCCGCCACAGTCTGACGCGGGCGATCGCTGCCCTGGAGAAGTGCTTGGCAACAAAGTCGGTGCGTACTCCGCTGACTTGACGCAAGCCGTCCTCAGAGTCGGGGCCGGTCAAAGGGCGGGTGAAACGCCGTACAGCGGTGGCTGTGGCAACGAAGGCCTGGAAATAGTAAGCGGTGAACCGCTGGGCGTTGAAAACCTGCTGCTGCGCGACAACCTCACCGGCGCCTATCGGTTGATCAATGTCCCGCCCGCGGGTGTAACCCCCACGGCGGCACACTTGCGGGGCGCATCCGTGGACCTCGGCCATGTGATCTTCAGCGAGAACGCGCGGTTGACCACCAACGCGGCGGCGGGCGTCGAAGAGCTGTACGAATGGGATGACGGCGCGCTTCGCCTCGTGACGGTGCTGCCGGATGGCAGCCCGGCGGTGGGCTCGTTTGCCGGGATCTCCACGGAAGGCACCCGCGTTTTCTTCACCGTGGGCGGTGACCTTTACGTGCGCGTCAACGGCGAAGAAACCGTGCAGCTCGACAAGACGCAGGGCGGCGCGGGCCCCGGCGGCGGCGGCTCTCTGCAGGGGACGAGCGTCGACGGCGCACAGGTGTTCTTAACCGATGGCGACTCGAGCGGCCTCACGGGCGACACGGTGTCCGGCAGCGGTTCGAACCTGTATCTGTTTACCAATGGCCGGCTGACCGACCTGACACCGGCGCAACATGCCGAAGTCACCAGCGTGATGGGCATCAGCAAAGACGGGGCGTCGGTGTACTTCGCCGCAAATGGCGCGCTGACCGGCTCGCAGGCAAACCAGCGTGGCGAAACCGCGCAGGCCGGCCGGCCGAACGTGTATCTCTGGCACGACGGGCTGACCACGTTCATATCGCAGGCTACGCTTGGCGACCTGAATGGGGGCGGTGCGCGAGTCTCGTCGAACGGCGCGTACCTCACCTTCGTCTCCAGCCTCAGCCTGACCGGCTATGACAACACCGACGCCGGCGGACAGCCCGACCCGGAGATCTACCTCTACAGCGCGGCCTCCAACCAGCTGGCGTGCGTCTCGTGCGACCCGAGTGGGCAACCTCCCGCCGCGGGCGGCGCGACAATGACAAATGAAGCCCGGATAACGACGCGCTATCTCTCCAACAACGGTCGCGTGTTCTTCCAGACGTGGGAGGCGCTGCTGCCGCGCGACACCAACGGTCAGCTCGATGTCTACGAGTACGAGCAGGGTCAGCTGCACCTGATCTCGACGGGTACGAGCGCCAGTCGATCGGTGCTGCTCGACGCCGGCGAAAGCGGTGACGACGTCTTCTTCCTCACCCGCCAGAGCCTGCTGCCACAGGACAACAGCGCCGAAGCGCTCGTCATCTATGACGCACGCGTCGACGGCGGCTTCCCGGACTTGGCCTCGCCGCCGGCCTGCACGACCGCCGATGCGTGCCGAACGCCGGTCGCGCCCCAACCCTCGATCTACGGCGCGCCGTCGAGCCAGACGTTCTCAGGCGTGGGGAACCTGGCTGCGCCCGTGTTCACGTCGGTAAAGACGAGGTCGCTCACGCGCGCGCAGAAGCTCGCACAGGCCTTGAAGGCGTGTCGAAAGAAGAGGAACAGGACCAAGCGCCTCGCCTGCGAAAGGCAGGCGCGGAAACGCTACGGGGCAAAAGCGTCACGGTCGAGGGCTGAAGGCGTCGGCAAGGCAAACGCGAGCAAGAGGGGCAAGTGATCATGCTGTCAAGAAGAGTCATAACGGCAGTTGCGCTCATGGTCGCTGCGATCATGGCGATCGGCTTCGACGCGTCCTCCTCGATGGCCGCGGGTGAAACGCATCCCTTCAAGCTCAGCTTCGGCTCGTTCACGAACCCGAACGGCCTGGCGGTCGACGAAACCAGCGGCGACGTGTACGTCGCCGACCTGGGCACCGACACCGTGTACAAGTTCGACGCGAACGGCAACCCGGTCAACTTCGCCTCGCTCGGGTCCAACGCGCTGAGCGGAGCGTCGACCCCGGCCGGCTCGTTCTCGTTCCCGTCGGTCAAAGACACCCCGGCGGCCCTCGCATTCGACAACTCGACCAGCGCGAGCGACCCCTCGGCCGGCGATCTCTACGTCCTGGATGCGGGCCACGGTGTGGTCGACAAGTTCGGCCCGAACGGCGCCTACATCGGCCAGATCGGCGGCCCGCTGTCGGGCCAGGTGCTCGGGGGCCTCGGCGTCGAGGCCAACGGCGATCTCCGGGTGTCGGGATTCGGCGGGCGCGGAGTCGACCTGTTCGACAACGCGGTGGCAAACGTCTTCGTCACGAGCCTGTCCAACTACAACGAGAGTATCCGATCAGAAGGTGCGAGAGGGCCGGCGCTGGACGGCTTCGCCGTCAGCCCGGCAGGTGACATGTACCTGCTGGAAGAATGCGGCTGCACCACCAAGCACGGCGGCTACATGGAAGGCCTGGGCCGCGTCGACCCAGGCTCAGCTGACATCGCCGCCGCGGTCGATCCGGCCACCGGGCACCTCTATCTCGATGACCAGTCCTCGGTGGCCGAGTGGGACACCGGCGGAATGAATGGGTCGCGTCAGATACCAAGCTCATTCGAACACTACGCCACGGGCGCGTTCGTCTCGAGCTTCGGCTCGCTGCAGCTCTCCGGCCTCTCCGGTCAGGGAGGCATAGCGGTGAACGGCGCGAGCGGAGACATCTACGTCTCCAACCCCGCCACCCACAATGTATATGTCTTCGGTACCGTCACTCCCGCCGTCGCGACGAGCGCCGCGACCGGGCTGACAAAGACGGCGGCCATCCTGGAGGGCACCGTCAACCCACGCGGCGCGGCCGTGACCTCGTGCCAGTTCGAATACGAAGTCAGCCCAAAGGATTTCGAGAGCCCGGTCACGGTCTACGGCCAGAGCGTTCCGTGCGACCAGACGCCGGCCCAGATCGGAGCCGGCACGGCGCCGGTGGCGGTGACCGCGAAAATCGGCGGTCTGGCGCCCGGAAAGCTCTATCACTTCCGGCTTGTCGCGAGCAGCGCCGGCGGCAGCAGCCCGAGCAGCGGGCGGTTTGCGACGGCGGGCCCCGGACTCGGTGTCAAAGCGTTCGAAATCTCCTTCCTCAATCAGGACGGCACGCCGAATGTGCAGGCGGGCTCGCACCCGTATGAGATGGTCACGAACATCGAACTCAACACGGCCGCCGTCCCACGAGAAAAGACCGCCGACTCGCTGTACGTGAACCAACCCGACGGCAAGCCGAGAGACATTCTCGTCGACCTTCCGCCCGGGCTGGTCGGAGATCCCAACGCAACACCAGTAAAGTGCAAGCTGGCGCAGATCGAACCTGTGTTCGGCGAAAACCACGGCGGCAGCCGGTGCCCGGCCGAATCTCAGGTGGGTGTGCTGGAAGTCGAATTCGGAGATCGCGCCGACGAGGGCCCGATCCAGGAGCCGATCTATAACGTGGTTCCCCCACCTGGAGTGGCCGTACAGCTCGGTGGGGACTTCATCGTCCCCGACGTGTTCATCGGCGCCGGCGTCCACGCCGGTGGGAACTACCCGGTGCGGGCCGCTTCGCGCGAAATCCCGCAGATCGAGCCGCTGGTTACGTCAAGGTTGACGGTCTTCGGCGTGGTGGGCAGCGGCGAAAACCGCAAGGCGTTCCTGACTCTACCGACGGGCTGCACGGGGCCGCTGAAGTCGACGATATCGGTTGACTCCTATCAGGAACCGGGGCACTTCGTCGAAGCCAGCACGCTCACGCGGGACGCCGCCGGCAACCCGCTGGCGCTAACCGGCTGCTCGAAGCTCCAGTTCCCACCGTCGATCACCGTGTCGCCGGATACCACCGATGGCAGCACGTCCTCAGGCCTGACGGTCGGTGTGCACGTCTCTCAGAAGGCGGCGCTCAACCCCGATGGGCTGGCGGAGTCCTCGCTGCGCGACACTACGGTGACATTGCCGGAAGGCGTCGCGCTCAATCCGGCGGGCGCGGATGGGCTTGAAGCGTGCTCTGAGGGGCTCGCGGGCTTCACGGGCTTCAGCGAATTCAACTCCGAATCCGAACCGGGAGTGAAGACGGCGACGTTCACTCCGGAAATGCCCGAACCGTTGATGCCGGGCTCGAACTTCTGTCCCAGCGGCTCGAAGATCGGGACGGTGAAGATAAATACGCCCTTGTTGCCCAATGCGTTGGAAGGTGCTGTCTATTTGGCGGCGCAGAACGCGAACCCGTTCGGGAGCCTGGTCGCGATGTACATGATCGCGCAAGACCCGGTCTCGGGCACGATCGTCAAGCTCACGGGAGAAGTTCACCTGACAGACACGGGACAGATCGTGACGACGTTCAAGAATACGCCCGACCTGCCCTTCGAAGATCTCGAGCTGCACTTCTTCGGTGGCGCACGCGCACCGCTGACGACCCCGTCGCGTTGCGGTACGTATACGACGCAGGCGGTTTTCGTGCCGTGGGACGGCAACGGTCCGGTCAACACGTCCTCCTCGTTCCAGATCACCTCCGGTCCGAACGGGACGCCTTGTCCGGGTGCGAGCCTGCCGTTCGACCCGTCGCTCGCGGCTGGCACGACGAGCAACCAGGCGGGTGGTCTGACCCCGTTCACGATGACCATGTCGCGTGAAGATGGTCAGCAGACCCTGCAGTCGGTCAGCTTGAAAATGCCTCCCGGCCTATCGGGCTTGTTGACGGGCGTGGAACTGTGCGGAGAAGCGCAGGCGAACGCGGGTACGTGCGGGCCGAACAGCCTGATCGGCGAAACGATCGTCAGCGTGGGCGTCGGCAACGACCCGTTCAGCGTCAAGGGCGGAAGGGTCTATCTGACCGGCCCGTACAGGGGCGCTCCGTTCGGGTTGTCGATCGTCAACCCCGCGAAGGCTGGACCTTATGACCTCGGTCAGGTCGTGGTGCGCGCCAAGATCGAAGTGGACCCCATCACGGCCGACCTGACTGTAACGAGCGACAACGAAGGCCCGTACAAGATCCCGACGATCCTCGACGGGATCCCACTCGAGATCAAGCACGTGAACGTGACAATCAATCGTCCCGGGTTCACGTTCAACCCGACCGATTGCAATCCGTTGAGCATTACGGGTAACTTGTCGAGCACTGAAGGCGGGACGAGTGCGCTGTCGGTGCCGTTCCAGGCGACGAACTGCGCGCGGCTCAGCTTCAAACCGCAGTTCAGTGTCTCAACGTCAGGGAAGACCTCGCGGGCTAAGGGCGCGAGCCTGCACGTCAAGCTCGTCTATCCGAAGCTGCCGTTCGGGTCTCAGGCGAACATCGCGTCGGTCAAGGTTGACCTGCCCAAGCAGTTGCCGTCACGGTTGACGACATTGCAGAAGGCGTGTGTTGACAGTGTGTTCGCCGCGAACCCGGCAGCGTGCCCGGCCGCGTCGCGGATCGGGTCGGCTACGGCTACGACACCGTTGATTCCGGTGCCGCTGAGCGGTCCGGCGTACTTCGTCAGCCACGGTGGCGCGAAGTTCCCCGAACTCATCATCGTGCTGCAGGGCTACGGCGTGACCCTGGACCTGCATTCGGAAACGTTCATCAACAAAGCGGGGATCACGAGCAGCACGTTCCACACGATCCCCGACGCTCCCGTCGGCACGTTCGAACTAACCCTGCCTGAGGGCGCGAACTCCGCCCTGGCGGCGAACGGGAACCTGTGCTCAGCCACACGGACGGTGTTCGTGAAGAAGAGGGTCAAGGTCCGCTCCAAGGGCCGTACACGGTTCGTCACCCGCAAGGTCCGCAAGACCGTATCCGCGGGGCTCGTGATGCCGACCGCGTTCAACGCGCAGAACGGCGCTGTGATCCATGAGAACACGCCGATCGAAGTGACGGGGTGCGTCAAGACCAAGCCGAAGCACAAGAACAACAAGAAGAGGAAGGGCAAGAAGAAGAAATAGGGCGGAGCGGGTCTCCGGGCGTCACTTCCTCCCGACGCTCGGAGACCGCCGCCCGGCGAGGTACACGAGCAATGGCCACACGACGAAACCACAAGGTCGACGGCGCGGCTCAGAAGCGGGTCGATCCTCGACGCAACGGGCTCACTGCCGTCGGGGCGGAGCACATGCTCGAGATCCAGCGGGCTCGCATTCTCTCCGCGATGGTCGGCGTCGCCTGCGAGGAGGGGCTGGCGGGGGCGACCGTCGCCCAAGTCGTCGCGCGGGCGGGGGTCTCGCGGCGCACTTTCTATGAGCTGTTCGACGACCGCGAAGACTGCTTCCTCGCCGCGCTCGACGAAGGGGTCGCTCGGATTGCCGAGCGTGTCCTTTCCGCCTATGAGCGTCCCGGGAAGTGGCGGGAGCGGATCAGGGCTGGGTTGATCGAGCTTCTCTCGTTCCTTGACGGTGACCCCGGTACGGGCCGGCTCGTGATCGTCGAGACGCTGGGAGCGGGGCGCGAGGTCCTCCAGCACCGCGGGCATGTTCTCGCCCAAGTCATCGCCGCCGTCGACGAGGGGCGCGCTGAAGGGAAAGCGGGCGTCGAACCGCCGCCCCTTGCCGCGGAGGGCGTTGTCGGGGCCGTTCTCTCCGTCATTCACGGGCGCCTCATCGAGGGGGAGAGGCGCTCGCCGCTCATCGATCTCGTCAACCCGTTGATGAGCATGATCGTGCTGCCGTTTCTCGGATCCCCCGCTTCGCGGCGCGAGCTCGAGCGGCCGGCTCCGGTCGTTGCGCCTGACGCGAAGGGTGGGAGCGCTCGCGACCCGCTCAAGGAGCTCCCGATACGCCTCACCTATCGCACGGTCCGCGTGCTGCTCGCGGTGGGCGCGCATCCCGGGGCATCCAACAGGGAGATCGGGCTCGTCTCAGGCGCCGAGGACCAGGGGCAGATCTCAAAGCTGCTCTCGCGCCTGGAGAAGCTCGGGCTCGTCTCCAACACGGGCCTCGGGCCCGGACGCGGCGCTCCCAACGAGTGGACGCTCACCGACGCCGGCCGGGACGTCGAGCGGGCGCTCACCGCTCGCTCGCGCACGCCGCGCGCGGTCTCAGACCATCCGTAGTTCTTACTGGGCGCTTTCCGGCCTACCACCGAGCGCGCGAGGGTCTACCACCGAGGGCATTTGAGGCTCGCGCGTCTAGCGTGGAGGCATGCCAGGTCGCTCGTTTCGCATTGCGCGCATAGCCGGCATCCCCGTCGGCGTCAGTCCCTGGTGGCTGATCATCGTCGGGCTGATCACATGGTCGCTCGGAGCGAGCTATTTCCCGAGCGTCGTCAACAACATCTCGCCAGGGCTTTCCTACACGCTCGGCCTTGTCTCGGCGCTGCTGCTGTTCCTGTCGATCCTGCTCCACGAGTTCGGCCACGCGATCGTCGCGCGCCGTCACGGCATCGAAGTCGAGGAGATCGACCTGTGGCTGCTCGGCGGGGTCTCCAAGATGCGCAACGAGGCCCACGACCCGGACGACGAGCTTCGCTACGCGCTCGCCGGGCCCGCGGTAACCGCGGCCGTCGCGCTCCTGTTCGGCGCGATCTCCCTGGCATTGCCCGAATCGACCTCCGAAGTCGTGCGCGCGCTCGTCGACTACCAGCTGCTCGTCAACGTGCTCATCCTCGGCTTCAACCTGCTTCCCGCCTTCCCGCTCGACGGGGGGCGCGTGCTGCGCTCGCTGTTGTGGCGCCACAGCCGCGACCTCGAGCGCTCGACCGCGACCGCCGCCTCCGTCGGGCGCGTCTTCGGCTACGCGATGATCGCCATCGGCGTGCTCTCGCTCTTCTCCGGCTACGCGGGCGGGCTGTGGCTTGCGGTGATCGGGCTGTTCCTGGTCGTCGCGTCCGGCGCCCAGGCGATCAGCGCGCAGGTCCAGGCGACGTTCTCCGGCGTGCCCGCGCGCGAGCTGATGTCCACGCCGGTCGTCTCCATCCCGCTCGACGTCTCGCTCGACCGGGTCGGCTCGGACTACTTCCTGCCCTACCGCTACACCGCCTTCCCGGTCATCGACACGCTCGGTCACTTCGGCGGCGTGATCGCCGTCAACCGGCTCGAGCAGATCCCCGCCTATCAGCGGGCCTCGCGCACGGTGGCCGACGTCGCCGACCGCGACCCCGAGCTCGCCATCGGCGAAGAGGAGGACGTCGCCGCGCTGCTCACCCGTCCCGCGTTCGGCCGCGTCGGGCGCGCCGTCGTCGTGGACGCCTCGGGCTCCCCGGTCGGCCTGCTCTCGATCACCGACATCGAGCGCGTCATGCGCGCGGCGCGGCTCTCCCATCGCTCGGTCACGGGCGCCGGGTCGCCCAATGGGTCGTCCAGGGTGTCATCCGGGCGATGAGCGCCCGGGTATTCGGCTTCTGAGCGGCCTCAGGTCCCCGCGAGGGCCTTCAGGGGCGTCATCCGAGTGACGCGCCACGCCGGGTATATGCCGCCCAGCACTCCGATCGCCACGCCCACGAGCAGCCCCCGGCCCAGACCCCATGCGGTCACGGACGGCGTCACATAACC
The DNA here is from genome assembly GCA_963714635.1 of uncultured Solirubrobacterales bacterium. GTDB lineage: Bacteria > Actinomycetota > Thermoleophilia > Solirubrobacterales > Solirubrobacteraceae > Palsa-744. The sequence goes on from CAVQPM010000005.1 coordinate 480,843, forward strand.
GCTCACCCCAAGCGCCCTCACGAGCAGATCTCCGCCGATCACTCCCACGAGCAGGCCCGCGCCGGCGCCGATCACGCTCACGGCGATCCCCTCTCCGAGGATCAGCGTCGCCACGCGCGCCGGCGACCAGCCGACCGTGCTGAGCAGCCCCAGCTCGGTCTGGCGTTCGGCGATCGCCATCGCCATCGTGTTCATCACCCCGATCACCCCCACGATGATCGCGATCGCCACGATCACGAGGATCGCCTTCGAGATCAACGTCGCGTTCGCGCCGGCTCGCAACGCCTGGTCGGGTTCGGCGATCGTCTGCGTACCCGGGAAGGCATTTTGGATCGCCGCCGCCGCCCTGCGCGTGCTCGTGCCCTGCGCCAGCCGCACGGCCACCGCCGTCTCCTCGCCGGCCCTCCCGCTCAGAGACTGCGCCAGCGGGAGGGCGAGCACCGCGCCCGAGTCCTCGAACAAGATGCCCGAGTGGTAGACGCCCGCCACCCGCAGCTTGCGTCCCGTCACGCTCAGCCGCCCGCCCGGGCGCAGATGCAGGCGTGCCGCGAGGCGATCGCCCACGAGCGCTTCGCTCTGTTGCGCCCGCGGGCGCTCTCCCGCGACGATCACAAGGCTCCTCGAGAAGAAGCCGTTCGGCTCGGCGCCGAACGCGATCGCAGCCGATTCGCCTCCTATTGCTTCGACCATCAACAGCAGCGGCGTCGCCTGCGTGACCTCCGGTCGTTCGCGCAGCCTCCCCACCATCGATTCGGGCAGCACCGAGGCGGTCGGGTCGGACACGTTCGCCTGGAACACGCCCAGATCGGAGCCGCCTAAGTGCACGAGCCCCGCGGCGGTCTCCCTCAGCCCCTGTGTGAAGGACAGCAGCGCGACGATCGTCGCCACGCCCACGGCGATCCCGGCTGCGGTGAACACTGTCCTCGTCGGCCTTCGCCTCAGGTTCATCGCGATTATCGACAGCACCCTTACCGCTCTCCCGGGCCTTGCGCCCGCGCGCTCGGAGCCTGCTCGGCCGGCTCTCGGGCGATGGTGGACTTCGCGTCCGCCGCGGGTGCGGGCTGGATCTGCCCATCCACGAGCGTCACCGTGCGATCGGCGCGCGCGCCGATCGCTCTGTCGTAGCTCACCACCAGCATCGTCATACCGAGCCTGTCGCGCAATCCGAACAGCAGATCGAGCACGCGCTCGGAGGTGGCCGAGTCGACCGCGCCCGTCGGCTCGTCGGCGAGCAGCAGCCTCGGCTCGTTCGCCAGCGCGCGCGCCACCGCCACGCGCTGGCGCTCCCCGCCCGAGAGCTGCGCCGGCACGTGCTCGGCGCGCTTTGAGAGACCGACCTGCTCGAGCAGCTCGAGCGCTCTTTCCCGGCGCTCGGCCCTGTGCACGCCCGCGCCGAGCAGCGGCACTTCGACGTTCGCGCGCGCCGACAGCGTGCTGAGCAGCAGGTGGCTCTGGAACACGAAGCCGACCACTTCTCTGCGCTCGCGCGCCAGATCGCGCGCGTGCCACAGCGCCCTGCCGTCGATCAGCACCTTGCCCGAGTCGGGCTGCTCCAAACCGCCGATCAGCGCCAGCAGCGTGCTCTTGCCCGAGCCGCTCGGCCCTGTGATCACGATCGCCTCTCCCGGCGCGACGCGCAGCGACACGTCGTGCAGCGCGCTGATCTTCCCAAAGCTCTTGCTCAGGCCCTCGACGACGACCTCGGCGCCGGCCCGGGTGCTCACCGGGCGATCCTAGCTATATCGGCTGCACCCTGCGCAGGCCGAGCGCCGCCACCGACCGCGCCGAGCAGAAGATCAGATCAAGCGTCCTGCAGTCCTCGAGCTCGACGAACAGCTCGCCCTGCGGCCCGTCGACGAGCGTGCGCTCGACATGGAACAGCGCCTTGCCGTCGGTCAGATAGGCTCCGTCGGACGGTGTGCCCCGCTTGGCGCCGGCTCTCCTCGTCTGGCGAGAGCGGTCCCTCTGATCGAGTGGCTTCATGGCTGCAACCTACCCGCGTCCCCCGACTCTAGCCTCGGTAGCGGGTCGTGGTCTTCTTGCGGAAATGCACGGACGCGCCGCGTGTAGGCCATCCGCAATCTTCCGCACTTCCGAGGACTGGTACCGCATCGCAGCGGGTAAACGGGGGTTTAATTGGCCATGAAGACGGTTACGGCCTCACGAGGGAGGACGGGATGAGATTTGGTGCTCGAGCATGGGTCGTTGCGGTAGCGGTCTTCGCGATCGCGGGTCTGTCGGCGCCGGTGGCGCAGGGGGCCGTCGGTGTAGAAAAGTTCGTGGCGGTCAACTGCTCGGAAGGGCACGAAACATGCGCAGAAGAAGCTCTCGGTCCCTACTCCTACCCGAAGGAACCCACCCAGGCAGAAGCGGAAGCGCAGGGCTTCACTCAGGCCGCGGGCCACGTGCCGTTCGGCGTCACGCATTTCAAGGTCACCACCGAACACGAAGGCGTTAACGCCTTCCCCAACGAAGTCCCCGCCGGGACCGTCACGCACATCAGGACCGACGTCGCGCCCGGCCTCTCAACAAACCCGACGGCCGTTCCGCAGTGCTCACTCGAAGAATTCGGCTCCGCCGAAGCACTGCCTGGCAGCGGTCTCTATACGGCGCCGGCGTGCAAAAGCGACACCCAAATCGGCGTGAACAAGGTCGTCGTCTATGTTCCCACCTCGCCTAAAGACATCCCGATTGGTGGTGCGGTCTACAACCTCGTCCAGTCCCAGGGTCTCGCGTCGGAGTTCGGCGTGGCGCTCGAACTGCCCAAAGCGCTAACCGAAGCCGAGCTGTTCGCGATCTTCAAAGGCAGTCAGCCTGCAATCGAAAAAGCTCAGTACTTCGCGCATACGTTGATCGAAGGCTTCATCGAATGGGGCAAGCAGGAAGGCGGCACCGGCGCGGGCGACTACCACGACTACTTCGAAATCAACGTCTCGCCGGCACTCCCGCTGATCTCCTCGCGGCTCGTGTTCTTCGGTCGCAGCGGCGAAGGGGACTTCATAACCAACCCGACCAACTGCTCGGGCAACACCACGAACAGGCTGCGCCTCAGCGAAGCGGGCGGTACGACCGCGACCAGGACGTACACCCCACCGATCGGCCTTACCGGCTGCGGGCTGGTGCCGTTCGAACCGGGCTTCTCGCTCACCGCGGAAACCAAGCAGTCCGATCTCCCCGACGGCGTGACGACCGAACTCACGGTTCCCCACGACCCCGCGGCGACAAGCCTCGACAACTCGCAGCTGAAGAACGCCACCGTCGTCCTGCCCGAAGGCATGACGCTCAATCCGGCCGCTGCGCAGGGCCTGGAAGCATGCACGCCCGCCCAGGCGCGCATCCACAGCTCGACCGCCGGCGTGGCGTGCCCCGAAAAATCGGAAATCGGCACGGTTGCCCTTCAGGTGCCGGACCTTCCACCGGGGTCGCTCACAGGCCACCTGTATCTCGGCGGCCCGGAATCCGGCCCGATCACGGGCCCGCCCTACACGATGTACCTCGACGCCGAGTCGGCGCGCTACGGCATCTCGACGCGCCTCGAGGGCACGGTGGTGCCAAACGAAGCGACGGGTCGAGTGACGGCGACCTTCGCCGATAACCCTGAACAGCCCTTCAGCGACGCGATCCTCCATTTCAAGCCGGGAGCTCTCGCGCCGATCGCCAACCCGCTCGTGTGCGGGCCGGCCAAGACCGAAACCAGCCTCGTCCCCTACACCGGCACCCCGACCCAATCGCCGTTCTCGTCCTTCACCGTCGACAGCAACAACGCCGGTGGCGTGTGTCCCTCCCCGCTGCCGTTCTCGCTCGGGCAGAGCACCGAAGACCATCCGACTGGCGGTGGCGAAAACACGAGCTTCACGCTCAACCTCGCGCGCGGCGACGGCAACCAATACGTCTCGAAGGTGAGCGCCACGCTCCCTGAGGGCCTCGTCGGGAAGATCCCGGCCGTGCCGCTGTGCCCCGAGCCGCAGGCCTCCGCGGGCACCTGCTCCTCGGCCAGCCAGATCGGCACGGCCACGGTCACCGTCGGCTCCGGCGCGACGCCGGCTCACTTCTCGGGGCCCGTTTACCTGACCGGCCCGTTCGGCGGCGCTCCGTACGGCATGACCGTCGTGATCAACGCGGCCGTCGGCCCGTTCAGCCTCGGCAACGTCGTCACGCGCGCCACCATCGAAGTGAACCCGTTCACGGCCCGCGTGACCGTCTCCAGCCAGCTCCCGACGATCGTGAAGGGCGTCCCCCTGCGCCTGAGGACGCTCAGCGTCGCGATCAACCGGCAGGGCTTCCTCATCAACCCGACCAACTGCGGCGTCCTCAGCGCGAACACCGCGCTCGTCTCGACCTTCGGAGCAACCGACGCGCTCTCCACTCCCTTCCAGGCCACGGGCTGCAACTCGCTCGCCTTCAAACCGAAGTTCACGGCGTCCACGAGCGCCAAGACCTCGCGTCACAACGGCGCAAGCCTGTTCGTCAAGGTTGGCTATCCAACGGGCCTGCAGGCCAATATCAAGTCGGTTCTCGTGACGGTGCCCAAGCAGCTGCCCTCGCGCTTGACGACGCTCAACAAAGCCTGCCGCGAAGCGGTCTTCGACGCCAATCCGTTCAACTGCCCGAAGGACTCGCGCGTCGGCGGCGCGACTGCCATAACGCCTGTCGTCCCGGGCAAGATGACGGGTCCCATCTACTTCGTCTCCCACGGCGGCGCGGCCTTCCCCGACCTCGACATGGTGCTGACCGGCAACGGCATAACCACGATCCTCGTCGGAAACACCAACATCAAGAAAGGCGTCACGACGACGAAGTTCGCCGCGGTCCCCGACGTGCCGGTGACGAGCTTCGAAATGAAACTGCCCGTCGGGGCGAACTCGGCGGTGACCGGCAACGGCAAGACCTTCTGCACGAAACCGCTCTTGATGCCGACGACGATCACCGGCCAGAACGGCAAGGTCATCAAACAGAACACGAAGATCTCCGTCTCGGACTGCCCCGTGAGGATCGTCTCGCGCCGGGTCAGCGGGCACACCGCGATCCTGACAGTGCAGACGTATGAACCTGGGCGGATCAGCGGCAGCGGCAACAACCTCAAGACGGTCTACAGGCAACTCTCCAAAGCCAGCAGCAAAGCCACGCTCAAGGTCCCGCTCTCAAACGCCGGCCTGAAAGCGCTCGCGGCCCACAGCCCGTTGTTCGTGCGCGTGCGCGTCGGCTTCCTGCCGAAGTCCAAGGGGCGTCGCAGCTCGAGCGCGTTCACCACCGTCGAGCTCAGATAGCGCCGCCATCCGTTGAGTGACGGTTAGGGCCGCATCGCTGCGGGTATAGGCGGGTTGTATTCATCGCATAGGCGCCTTTCCTGGCGCCGCACGGGTCGAACGTGGTTTGGGTTCCTTAAAGGAGGACGGGATGAGGTCCACGGGTCGGGTTCTTGGGTTGTGCGCGGTCGTGTCCGCCTGCGCGACGGTCGCCCTGCAGGCGCCGGCGGCGCTCGGCGCCAACTTCGGGATCAAGGAGTGGGAAGCGGGGACGTGCACCGAAAAGGGATGCGAAGCATCGACGCCTGAACAGTTCTATACGCAGGCTGCCGGCCACCCGCCGTTTGGGATCACCGACTTCGCGCTGAACACGAACGCGACGACCGGAGCGCCTGAAGGGAAAATCAAGGAAGTCCGGGTCGACATACCGCCGGGCCTGAGCGTCAATCCGTTCGCCGTTCCCTACTGCAAGCTCACCGAACTGGAAAGCATCGCCGGATGCCCTGAAAAGACCCAGGTCGGTGAAGCGAAGCTGAAGGTCCACGTCCTGGCGATCATCCCCGCAGAAGTCAGCGCGCCGGTGTACAACATGCAACCACGGGCAGGTGCTCCACTTGAAGCCGACTTCGAGCCGATACCCGGCGAAATCGTGCACATCGTCGGCGGCATCGATTGGAGCGGCGACTATCACGAGTTCTTCACGATCAAGGAAATCCCCAACGGGCTTGCCGAACTGGTCGAGTCGCGCCTGATCTTCTTCGGGACCTCGCTTTCGGGGGGTGATCTGCCGTTTATCACGATGCCAAGCGCTTGCTCAGGCCCGCAGACCACGTATCTGAAAGTCGCCTCCTACGAAGGCGCGGAAGAAGCGAAGTCGTTCACGACCGGGCCTCCTGATCTCGCGACCCCCATCGGCGCAACCGGTTGCGAAGCCGTCCCGTTCAAGCCCGAAATCAACGTGACACCCTCGACAACGCAGTCCGATCGGCCGGACGCCGCCGCGATCGAAGTCAAGGTCCCCCAGATCGCCGACTCCAAATCGATCGACTCCTCGACGCTGAAGGACGCCCACGTCACGCTCCCGGAAGGCATGACGCTGAATCCGGCGGCTGCGAGCGGCCTTGAAGCGTGCACGAACGCAGAGTTCGGGAAGGGCACGACCAGCTCGATCAAATGTCCAGCCGGCTCCCAGGTCGGCACGGATACGATCGAAACGCCCGACCTGCCGGCGAAAGTTTTGACCGGCAACGTATACGTCGGCGAGCCATTGAGCACGAATCCCGAATCGGGCCAGGAGTACCGCATCTTCATCGACGCGGAGGCGCCCAACTACGGCGTGTCGGTGCGCCTTGAAGGCAGGGTCAGCGCCAACGCCGGGACCGGGCAGCTGACGACCGCCGTGCTCGAAAACCCACAGGTGCCCTTCAGCGACTTCATCGTCTCTCTCGGCGGTCCACGTACACCGTTGGCCAATCCGCTCGTGTGCGGCGCCGCCACTTCGCGCGCGAGCAGTCTGTTGCCCTACAGCGGCAACCCGGCGGCAAACCCGTTCATCTCCTTCCCAATCGACTTCGACGGCAAAGGCGGCACGTGCCCGTCGCCGCTGCCGTTCGCGCTCACGCAGAGCGCTTCGAGCGCTCCGGCGACCGCAGGGTCGGCGACCGGCTTCACGCTGAGCCTCGCGCGCAATGACGGCAACCAGTACCTCTCAAAGGTGAGCGTCACACTGCCCCCGGGGCTCGTCGGCAAGATTCCCACCGTGACGCTCTGCGGCGAACCGCAGGCGGCGCTCGGAACCTGCCCGGCGGCAAGTGAGATCGGCACCGCTACCGTGTCGGCTGGGGCGGGGCCGAGCCCGCTAACGCTGTCCGGACCGGTGTACCTGACGGGCCCATACGGGGGCGCTCCGTTCGGCCTGTCGGTGGCCGTACCCGCAAACAACATCGGTCCGTACAGCTATGGCACGATCGTGACGCGGGCGAGCATCTCGATCGATCCGTATACCGCGCGCGTGACGATCACAAGCTCGATCCCCACGATGGTCGGCGGCGTTCCGCTGCGTCTGAGGACCGTCACCGTGAGCACGAACCGGCCCGGCTTCATGTTGAACCCCACCAACTGCGGCGTGCTCGCGACAAACACCACGCTCACCTCGACGTTCGGCGCGACCCAGGCGCTCTCGACTCCCTTCCAGGCGAGCGGCTGCGACGCGCTGCCCTTCAATCCGAAGTTCAGCGTCTCGAGCGACGCTCGCACCTCGCGCCGCAACGGTGCGAGCCTCGTCGTCAAGCTCTCCTATCCGGCGGGCGCTGCCGCCAACATCGCATCCGTGTCCACCCAGCTGCCCAAGCAGCTGGTCGCGCGGCTCAGCACCCTCAACCATGCCTGTCCCGAAGCGACGTTCAACGCCAATCCCGCGGCCTGTCCGGCCGCCTCGCGCGTCGGCGGAGCGCGCGCCGCGACGCCCGTGCTGCCCGGCAAGCTGATGGGCAGCACGTACTTCGTCTCACACGGGGGCGCCGCCTTCCCCGACCTCGACGTGGTGCTGAGCGGCAGCGGCGTGACGGTGATCCTCGTGGGTCACACGAACATCTCGGGGGGCATCACCACCTCGACCTTCGCGGCGCTGCCCGACGTCCCCGTGTCGAGCTTCATCCTGTGGCTTCCCACGGGCAGCTTCTCCGCGCTCACCGCCAACGGCAACCTGTGCGCGCCCAAGAGGCTGATCAGACAGCGCAAGCGGATCACGCGTCGCGTGCACGGGCGCCTCGTCCACGTTTTCCGGACGATCAGGCGCCTGCGCGCTGTGCCACTCGTGATGCCGACGATCATCACCGCCCAGAACGGCAAGGTGATACGTCAGAGGACGAAGATCTCCGTATCGCATTGCCCTCGCACACTCCACCGTAAGCGGCATCGCACCAGACGCCGGAGCCGGAGACATCATTCCCGCCACCGGCGCTGAGCGCAGCCGGCGGCTACCGCATCGTGCCCATGCCCGCTAAATTGCTTGGGTGGGTGCGATCAGAGGCAGCGAGGCGGCGGTTGAAGGGGCGTCTGTGCTCGCCGGAATACGTCGTCTCAACCTCATCGCCGGCGCCGCGCGTGACAGCGAGGCCATCTATAGCGGCCTTGCTCGTGAGCTCATGGCGTCACTCGGCGCCGAGGAGGTTCAGGTACACCACCTCTCCTCGAGCGTCGAGCAGGCTGAGCCGGTCGTCGTCTACCTGTTGGAGGGCGATGGACGGCTCAGCTACGCCATGCCCCGCGAGGAGCGCCCGCCCGGAGTGAATTGGGTGGCGAGCACCGGCCGCAGCTTTCTTGCGATCGGTCCACGCGAGCTGACCGCGAGCGTTCCAAGGCTGGTCGCAACGAGCGCTCCGCCACCACCCGGCGCCGTGGCGTCCGCACTGCTCGTTCCGCTCGCGATCGCCGGTCACGTCGAGGCGGTGGTCGTGCTCGTGCGGCGCGCCTCCGATCCCTTCCCCGAGAGCTCCATGGAGGAGGCGATCACGCTCGTCGAGCACGGTGCGACAGCGCTCGCGCTGGTCCAAGCGCGCTCGGAGGCCGGCACGGACTCCGTCGCCGGCTGCATGAATCACCGCGCGATGCGCCGCCGCCTCGCGGAGGAGATCGGCCGCGCCGAGCGATCGGAGGGGCGTCTCTCCTGCCTCATCGTCGACCTCGACGACTTCAAGCTGGTCAATGACCGTTATGGCCATCAGGCCGGCGACGCGATCCTGCGAGGAGTCGCCCAGGCGCTGGTGGGCGAGTTCCGCTCGTTCGATCGCGTCGCGCGCTACGGCGGAGACGAGTTTGTCGTGATCCTCCCCAGCGCCGACATCGACAGCGCGATCAGCGCCGCCGGCCGCGCGCTCGCGCGGTTGCGCGAGGTCGAGCTCCCGGACGGCTCGCACGGCGTCTCAGCCTCCATGGGCGTCGCCGAGTGGCATCCCCCGATGAACACCGACGACCTGCTGCAGGTCTGTGACGCGGCCCTGCTCCAGACAAAGCGCGACGGCAAGGGCGGCGTGACCGGCGCCGTCGCGCCGGCGCAGCGGGACGCGCTGCAGACCGGCTGAGTGCGCTCGCCCGGGGTGCTCTGCGAGACTGGGGGCATACCCCACACGCGATAGACGGCCCGGAGATGCCCATGTCGAAGAACAGCTTTGGAGCGAAGGACACGCTGACGATCGAGGGGCGCGAGTATGAGATCTTCAGGTTGGATGCGCTGCAAGAGCGCTTCGACGTCGCGCGGTTGCCGTTCTCGCTGAAGGTGCTGCTCGAGAACCTGCTGCGCACGGAGGGCAACGGGTCGGTCAGCGCGACCGACGTCGAGGCGCTCGCGAGCTGGGACGCCAAGGCGCAGCCGAGCAAGGAGATCGCGTTCACGCCCGCGCGCGTGCTCATGCAGGACTTCACCGGGGTGCCGGCGGTGGTGGACCTGGCCGCGATGCGCGACGCGATGGCCACGATGGGAGGGGATCCGAAGCGGATCAACCCGCTCGTTCCCGCCGAGCTCGTGATCGACCATTCGGTGCAGGTCGACGCGTTCGGCACGCGCGACGCGTTCAGGGTCAACGCCGAGCGCGAGTTCGAGCGCAACCAGGAGCGCTACTCGTTTTTGCGCTGGGGCCAGGGGGCATTCGACAACTTCGCGGTGGTGCCGCCCGACACGGGCATCGTGCACCAGGTCAACCTCGAGTACCTCGCGCGCGTTGTGTTCTCGAACGAGTCGGCCCAGGACGGCCCTGCGCAGGCCTATCCCGACACGCTCGTCGGCACCGACTCGCACACGACGATGGTCAATGGCCTGGGCGTCCTCGGCTGGGGCGTGGGGGGGATCGAGGCCGAGGCGGCGATGCTGGGCCAACCGATGCCGATGCTGATCCCGCGGGTGCTCGGCTTCAAGCTGCACGGCGCGCTGCCCGAGGGCGCGACCGCCACCGACCTGGTGCTGACCGTCACCGAGATGCTGCGCGAGCGAGGCGTCGTCGGGATGTTCGTCGAGTTCTACGGCGAGGGCCTTGCCGGCCTGCCGATCGCCGACAGGGCCACGATCGGCAACATGTCGCCCGAGTTCGGCTCCACCTGCGCCATCTTCCCGATCGACGCCGAGACGATCTCCTATCTGGAGCTGTCGGGGCGTCCTCGTGAGCGGATCGAGCTGGTCGAGGCCTATGCGCGCGAGCAGGGCCTATGGCATGACGAGCTCTCCGAGGAGCCCACGTTCTCCGATCTGATCGAGCTGGACCTGGGCGAGGTGGTGCCGAGCATCGCCGGGCCCAAGCGCCCGCAGGACAGGATCGCGCTCACGGACGCCAAGCGCGCGTTCGAGGAGACGCTGAAAGGGCTCGTGCCCGACTACGACTGTTGCGACGAGGCCTCGGCGGAGAGCTTCCCCTCGAGTGATCCACCCGCGACCGCCTCGCCGGGACATGCGCAGAGCAAGCACGAGACCGGCGGTCACAGCCCCAGTTCCCAATCTGCCATTGCCGGAGAGTGGGCAGGCGGCATGACGGCGGTTGCCTCGCCGACGGCCGTACCCGTCACGCTCGAGGATGGAACCGAAACGCAGCTCGATCACGGGCATGTGGTGATCGCCGCGATCACGAGCTGCACGAATACGTCCAACCCGTCGGTGATGATCGGCGCGGGCATCCTCGCGCGCAATGCCTTGGCGCGCGGCCTGAAGAGCAAGCCGTGGGTGAAGACCTCACTCGCTCCCGGCTCAAAGGTGGTCACCGAGTACCTCGACAAGGCGGGTCTCACCGAGCCGCTCGAGCGTCTCGGCTTCGACCTCGTCGGCTATGGCTGCACCACCTGCATAGGCAACTCCGGTCCGCTGCCCGAGGAGGTCTCCAAGGCGGTCGCCGCCGGCGATCTGGCGGTCGCGTCGGTGCTGTCCGGCAACCGCAACTTCGAGGGCCGGATCAATCCCGACGTGAAGATGAACTACCTCGCCTCTCCGCCGCTCGTCGTCGCGTATGCGATCGCGGGCAGGATGAACGTTGACATCGCAAGCGACCCGCTCGGCCAGGACGAGCAGGGCAAGGATGTCTACCTGCGAGACATCTGGCCCTCCGAGCACGAGGTGGCGCAGACGATCGAGCAGGCGATTCACTCGGACATGTTCCGTAAGAGCTATGGGGAGGTGTACGCCGGGGACGAGCGCTGGAACTCCCTCGATGTGCCAAGCGGGGACCGCTTCGAGTGGGACGGGGACTCGACATATGTGCGCCTGCCCCCCTACTTCGAGGGGATGCCCGCCCAACCGGAGCCGCTCGCGGACATCGCGGGCGCGCGCGTGCTCGCGCTGCTCGGCGACAGCGTAACGACCGATCACATCTCACCCGCCGGCTCGATCAAGCGCGACGGGCCGGCCGGCGCCTACCTGCAGGAGCATGGCGTGGCGCCGAGGGACTTCAACTCATATGGCTCCCGGCGCGGCGACCACGAGGTGATGATGCGCGGGACGTTCGCCAACATCCGCCTTCGCAACCTCCTCGCTCCAGGCACTGAGGGCGGCGTGACGCTCCATCTCGGGCCGCCCACCGGCGCAGCCGCGGCGGATGGGTCTGAGCCGGAGCAGATGTCGATCTACGAGGCCGCCATGCGCTACGCGGCCGAAGGCGTCCCGCTCGTGGTGATCGGCGGCAAGGAGTACGGCTCGGGCTCCTCGCGCGACTGGGCGGCGAAGGGCACGAGCCTGCTCGGTGTGCGCGCCGTGATCGCGGAGAGCTTCGAGCGCATTCACCGCTCGAACCTGATCGGGATGGGCGTGCTCCCGCTGCAGTTTCCAACCGGGGAGTCGGCTGCATCACTGGGCCTGGACGGGCACGAGCCGATCGCGATCGAGGGCTTCGCCGCGGCGCTCAACGAAGGCCGGCTGCCGCGCTCCTGCACCGTGAAGGCAGGCGGGCAGAGCTTCGAGGCGACCGTACGGATCGACACTCCCAAGGAGGCCGATTACTTCCGGCACGGCGGCATCCTTCAGTACGTGCTGCGGCAACTGCTCGCGTCGTGAGCGGCCTTCCCGACACCCTGCGCGAGCTGCTCGCGGCGCGCGGGCCCTCCGGCTATGAGACCGCGCCGACGGCGGCCTGGTGTGCGGCGGCGAAGCGCTTCGGCGCGGACACCCAGATCGACCTCGTCGGTACGCCCTCCGCGCGAGTGCCGGCGCGGACGGATACCCCCGAGACGCGGCGGCTGATCGTGATGGGCCATATCGACGAGATCGGGCTGATCGTCACGCACATCGACGACGAGGGCTATCTGTGGTTCAGGGAGGTCGGCGGCTGGGACGCTCAGATCCTCGTCGGCCAGCGCGTCGTCGTGAGCACGCGCGAGGGCGATGTGCCGGGCGTGATCGGCAAGAAGCCGATCCACCTCCTGCGCGAGGAGGAGCGCAAGAAGGTGGCGGAGGTGCGCGACCTGCACATCGACGTCGGCGCGAAGGACGGCGCGCAGGCGCGCGAGCTGGTGCGGATCGGCGACGTGGCGGTGATCGACGGCGAGTTGCTGGAGCTGCCCAATGGCCGGGTGGCCTCGCGCGCTCTGGACAACCGCCTCGGCTCGTTCGTCGCGTTGGAGGCCGCGCGTCTCGTCGCGCAGGCCGGCGGGGCGAGCGGCTGGGAGATCGTCGCGGTGGCCGCCGCCCAGGAGGAGACGACGTTCGGCGGCTCGCGCACGAGCGCCTTCTCGCTCGAGCCGGACGCGGCGATCGTGGTGGACGTGACCCACGCCACGGACGCTCCGGGGATCGAGGTCAAGGAGGCTGGCAAGCACGAGCTCGGCTCGGGGCCCGTGGTGAGCAGGGGCTCGACGCTCAATCCGCGCCTGTTCGAGCTGCTGCACGACACGGGTGAGGCCGAGAAGATCGCGTTCACCGTGGAGGCGGTCGGGCGCAACACCGGCACAGACGCCGATGCCGTCCATCTCAGCCGTGGCGGGGTGCCGACCGGCCTCGTGTCGATCCCGCTGCGCTACATGCACTCACCGGTAGAGCTGGTGCAGCTCGACGACGTCCACGCGGCCGCGCGCCTGATCGCGGCTGCGGCGCTGCGTTTGGACGCCGGCACGTCGTTCGCGCGCTGAGCGCCGCGGGGTCTTTCCGCTCGAACACCTCGATGCGTCGAGCTCGGCCGCGTCGCAACGCTCGACCCCTCGCAGTGGGCCGCAACGGCGGAATGTGACCGATCGCACTATTTGCATCCCCGGTGGATGTAGTCTCGTGCAGCGACATTGCACGCTCGCACCTGAGTTACGACTGAGGAGAGGCAGCACTTGATTGACCGGCCACGTCGCGTCGCCATCATCGGTGGCAACCGCATCCCATTCGCGCGCTCGAACTCCGTCTATTCGCGCGCGTCTAGCCAGGACATGCTGATAGCCGCCCTGGATGGCCTGGTGGAGCGCTTCTCGCTCCAGGGCGAGCGCCTGGGCGAGGTGGCGGGCGGGGCCGTGCTCAAGCACTCGCGTGATCGCGATCTCACGCGAGAGAGCGTGCTCGGCACGCGCCTTGCGCCTGAGACGCCCGCCTATGACGTGCAGCAGGCGTGCGGAACGGGCCTCGAGACGACGATCCTCGTCGCCAACAAGATCGCGCTCGGCCAGATCGAGACGGGCATCGCGTGCGGCGCGGACACCACCTCCGACGCTCCGCTCGCACTGAACGAGGACCTGCGCCAGATCCTCCTGGAAGCCAACCGCGAGAAGTCCACGGCCGGACGCCTCAAGCATCTTCTGAAGGTGCGTCCCGGCCAAATCATGCCGGCGGTCCCCCGCAACGAGGAGCCCCGTACGGGCCTGTCGATGGGAGAGCACTGCGCGATCATGGCCGGCGAGTGGGGCATCGCGCGCTCCGAACAGGACGAGCTGGCGGCGCGAAGCCACCACAACCTCGCCGCCGCATACGAGCGCGGCTTCATGGACGATCTGGTCAACCCCTATCTCGGCTTGGAACGCGACCAGAACCTGCGCCCGGACTCGAGCACCGAGAAGCTCGCCAAGCTGCGCCCAGTGTTCGGAGGATCGGAGGGGACGATGACGGCGGGCAACTCGACGCCGCTGTCCGACGGCGCCTCCGCGGTGCTGCTCGCCTCCGAGGAGTGGGCCAGAGAGCGCGGCCTGCCAATCCTCGCCTACTTCGCCGACGGGCAGACGGCGGCCATCGATCACGTGCATAAGCGCGAGGGCCTCTTGATGGCGCCGGCCTACGCGATGCCGCGCATGCTCGACCGGCTCGGCCTGACGCTGCAGGACTTCGACCTGTATGAGATCCACGAGGCGTTCGCGGCACAGGTGCTATGCACCTTGCGCGCCTGGGAAGACGCGAAGTTCTGTCGTGAGCGTCTCGGGCGCGAGCACCCGCTCGGCGCGATCGACCGCGAGCGGCTCAACGTCAACGGCGGCTCGCTTGCCGCCGGTCATCCCTTCGCCGCCACCGGCGGGCGGATAGTCGCGTCGCTGGCGAAGGCTCTGCACGAGCGGGGCTCAGGCCGCGGTGTCATATCGATCTGCGCGGCGGCCGGCCAGGGCGTCGTCGCCGTGCTCGAGAGCGCTGGAGGAGCACGATGAGCGACCGCTATGCACAGGTTGTCAACTCCTTGCCCGGCCGTCTGGTCGCGAGCAGGGTCGGCCTGCCCCAACCCGCCAGGCTCGAGCGCCAGACCGCCGGAGCGCCCACCGTCTTCGGCCCGGTCCTCATCGGCGGAGCGCCCGGCGGACGGCTCGCGAGTGACGTCGAGCGCGTCCTGAAGGAGGCGGGCGCCGCTCGGGCGGGCGAGGGCGAAGAGCGGGTCAAGGCGCTCGTGTTCGACGCGACGGGCATCGCCGACTCCACGCAACTGGTCGAGCTGCAGCGCTTCTTTCATCCCAACGTCAGGAGCGTGCAGCGCTCGGGGCGTATCGTCGTGTTGGGTACGCCGCCGAGTGGACTGCCTGCACGGCGGGCGACCGCGCAACGAGCCCTCGAGGGCTTCACGCGGTCGCTCGCCAAGGAGATCGGCCGAGGTATCGCCGTCCAGCTCGTCTACGTCGCCGAGGGCGCCGAGGGGCAGATCGACTCGACCTTGCGCTTCCTTCTATCCCCACGCTCGGCGTATGTGTCCGGCCAGGTGATCCTTCTCGGCGCCCCTGTGGCCCAAGCCGGCGTGATCGATTGGAATAAGCCGTTGCAGGGCAAGACGGCGCTGGTAACGGGCGCCTCGCGCGGGATCGGCGAGGCGATCGCCGAGACGCTTCGCCGCGACGGCGCCAAGCTGGTCCTGCTCGACGTGCCGGCGCTCGGCGATGACCTCAAAAAGGTGGCCGGCCGGCTGGGCGCAGCGACGATCGAGCTGGACATCACCGACGAGGACGCTCCGGCGCAGATCGCCGAGCGTCTGGCAGACGGCGTGGACGTCGTCGTCCACAACGCCGGCGTCACCCGCGACCGGACGATCGCCAAGATGCCGGAGGACCGCTGGACGTCGCTGATGGAGATCAACCTGTCATCCGAGGAGCGGATCAACGACGAGCTGCTCTCGCGTAGTTTGCTGCGCGAGAACGGGCGGATCGTGTGCGTGTCGTCGATGAGCGGCATCGCCGGCAACTCCGGCCAGACCAACTACGCCACCTCCAAGGCCGGCGTGATCGGGATGGTGCAGGCGCTGGCACCGGTGCTGGCCGAGCGCGGCGCGACGATCAACGCGGTCGCACCCGGCTTCATCGAGACGCAGATGACCGCCAAAATGCCGATCGCGATCCGCGAAGCGGGCCGGCGCATGAACTCCATGTCCCAGGGCGGCCTGCCGGTGGATGTCGCCGAGACGATCGCCTGGTTCGCCTCGCCCGGCTCGGCGGCCGTCAACGGCAACGTCGTCCGGGTCTGCGGCCAGAGCCTGTTGGGGGCGTGATGGCGGCGCGCACCTTGAAAAGCTCCCCCTCGATCCTGCCGCTCTACGCGCGCGCGGCGGCGTCGATGATCCCCGGCGCCTCTCTTTTGCCGTTCGTGCCCGGTGGGGGCAAGGAGATCCCCGACATCGACATGACGCTCACCTGCGTTCAGGCCGACCCCGACAAGGTCGCCGCCTACGCCAAGGTGTGCGGCTTCTCGCTGCGCGACGAGCTGCCGGCGACGTATCCCCACGTGCTCGCCTTCCCCTTGCACATGGCGGCGATGGCCGACGGCTCCTTCCCCTTCGGCGCGGTCGGGCTCGTCCACATCGAGAACCGGATCGTCAAGCACCGGCCGATCGAGATCGGCGAGAAGCTCGAGATCAGAGTGCGCGCCACCAAGCTCGAGCCCCACCCCCGCGGGCGCTCCTTCGCGCTCGTCTCCGAGGCGTTCGTCGACGGCGAGCTCGTCTGGGAGGACGTCAGCCGGATGCTGCGCCGGGGCGGTGGCACCGGCGAGCGCAGCGCCCGGGCGGAGAGCCAAGTCCAGCTGGAGCCCGCCGCCGAGTGGCGCCTAAGCGACGACCTCGGCCGGCGCTACGCCGCCGTCTCGGGCGATCGCAACCCGATCCACATGCACTCGCTGACGGCCAAGCCGCTCGGCTTCCCCAAAGCGATCGCCCACGGCATGTGGACCAAGGCGAGGTGCCTGGCGGCGCTCGAAAGCCGCCTGCCGGACGCGTTCAGTGTCGAGGTCCGCTTCCGCAAGCCGATCCTGCTGCCGGCGCGCGTTCAGTTCGCGAGCGCGTCGGAGGGTGAGGAGATCGAGTTTGCGGTGCGGGACTCCGAGGGCGGCGGGACCCATCTGGAAGGCCGCGTGCGGCCAACCGGCGCCGTTGGCGCGAGGGGAGCGACGCCAAGGTGAGCTCTGAGC
Organism: uncultured Solirubrobacterales bacterium; assembly: GCA_963714635.1. Taxonomy (GTDB): domain Bacteria; phylum Actinomycetota; class Thermoleophilia; order Solirubrobacterales; family Solirubrobacteraceae; genus Palsa-744. Next base: position 497,901 of record CAVQPM010000005.1, read on the forward strand.
GGAACCTCACTGGGCGCAGCATGGGCTTCGGTCTGCGGACGCTGAGTCGCCTGGCGGGCTCGACCGTGCTCGACCGGGTGCGGGTCCGCAAGCCGGCGGAGCGTGCCCTCTACACGATGATCAAGTACGGCTTCCGCTCGGCCACCGCGGCCTCGCGGACGTTCAAGGCCGCCCAGAAACTGGGCGCCCCCGCCCGCCAGACGGCGAGCAAGCCGCGCGCCCTGTTCGACATAACGCCCGACGACGAGCAGCAGATGCTCCAGGAGGCGGTGCGTGATTTCGCTGCGGGGAAGGTGCGCCCGGCCGCTCAGGAGGCCGACGCCGACTGTGCGGCCGCACCCGAGCTGCTCGCGCAGGCCAACGAGCTCGGCGTGAACATGCTGGGCGTCCCCGAGGAGGTTGGCGGGGTGATGCACGAGCGGGCCGCCGTCGCCGGCGTGCTGATCGCGGAGGCGCTGGCCCACGGGGACATGGGGATCGCCTACGCCGCGCTCGCCTCAGGCGCCGTCGCCACGGCGATCGGTCGCTGGGGCGCCGCCGAGCAGGAGGCTACCTACCTGCCGTCGTTCACCGGTGAGGACGTGCCGGCCGCTGCGCTCGCGCTGCTCGAGCCCAGGGCGCTGTTCGACCCCTTTCAGCTCGACACGCACGCGCGCCACGATGGACGAGATTGGGTGCTCGACGGCGTCAAGTCGCTCGTGGCCCGCGCCGGGGATTGCGAGCTGTTCGTGGTCGCGGCTCGAGCGGATGGCATCGGGCCCGCGCTGTTCATCGTGGAGTCGAGCACGGCCGGACTCTCCGTGGAAGCGGAGCCTGCCATGGGCCTGCGGCCCGCGGCGACCGGGCGACTCGTGCTGGAAGGCGTCCGCCTGCCGGCTCGAGCGCTGCTCGGCCACGGGGCCTCGGGCGAAGGACCTCCCGGAGTCGACGCCCCCTTGGTGCCGGCTCCCGCCGATGCCTACGCCGAGTGCGTGCAGCGGGCGCGCATCGCATGGTGCGCGCTGGCGGTGGGCACGGCCCAGGCGGTGCTCGACTACGTGATTCCCTATGTGAACGGGCGCACGGCGTTCGGCGAACCGATCTCAAACCGCCAGGCGGTGGCGTTCGCGGTGTCTGACATCGGCATCGAGACCGAAGCCATGCGCCTATCGACATACAGGGCGGCCAGCCGGGCCGACCAGGGCAGGGACTTCGCCCGCGAGGCGGCGCTGGCACGTCGATTGTGCGCCGCCAAGGCGATGAAGATCGGCTCCGACGGCGTGCAGTTGCTCGGCGGTCACGGCTTCGTCAAGGAGCATCCCGTCGAGCGCTGGTACCGCGACCTGCGTGCCGCGGGCGTCATGGAGGGCGCCCTGCTCGTTTAGGCGGCCGCCGAGACAGGAGCAGGACAGGCCATGATCAACCTGGAGATACCCAACAAGTTCAAGCCGCTGGTCGCGCAGGCGAACGAGGTGGCGAGCAACGTGTTCCGGCCGATCTCGCGCAAGTACGACACGGCCGAGCACGAGTACCCCAAGGAGCTCGACATGCTCGCGTCGGTGATCGACGGCATGAACGACGGCAGCGCGATCGGCGGCGCCGGCGCGGCCGGCGTGCGGCGCGAGTCAAACGGCGACGGCGACGGCTCAAATCGCAACGGCACCAACATCTCGACTGTGCTCGGCATCATCGAGCTGTGCTGGGGCGACGTGGGGCTGCTGCTGTCCATGCCCAGGCAGGGCCTCGGCAACTCGGCGATCGCGTCGGTCGCCACCGAGGAGCAGCTGGCGCACTATGGCGGCAAGTGGGCGGCGATGGCGATAACGGAGCCCGAAGCCGGCTCTGACTCGGCCGCGATCCGCACAACCGCGCGGCTCGACGGCGACGAGTATGTGCTGGACGGCGAGAAGATCTTCGTCACCTCCGGCGACCGCGCCGATCTGATCGTCGTGTGGGCGTCGCTCGACCGGTCCAAGGGCAGGTCCGCGATCAAGTCGTTCATCGTGGAGCGCTCCAATCCCGGCCTGGTGCTCGACCGCTTGGAGCACAAGCTGGGAATCCGCGCCTCGGACACCGCCAACTTCCGCCTGGAGAGCTGCCGGGTGCCCAAGGAGGCGCTGCTCGGCAACCCCGAGATCGACGTCAAGCAGGGCTTCGGCGGGGCGATGCAGACTTTCGACAACACCCGGCCGCTCGTGGCGGGGATGGCCGTCGGCGTGGCCAGGGCAGCACTCGATGAGACGCGCAAGCGCCTCGCCGACGTGGGCGTCGAGATCGATTACGCCACGCCCGCCTTCGCCCAGCACGCGGCGGTGGCGCGCTTCCTGGAGATGGAGGCCGACTGGGAGGCTTCACGCCTGTTGACGTTGCAGGCCGCCTGGATGGCCGACAACGGCAAGCCCAACTCGCTTCAGGCCTCGATGGCCAAGGCCAAGGCGGGCAGGACCTGCGTGGAGGTGACGCTCGACTGCGTCGAGCTGTGCGGCAGCGCCGGCTACGGCGAGAACCAGCTGCTCGAGAAGTGGGCGCGCGACGCCAAGATCCTCGACATCTTCGAGGGCACCCAGCAGATCCAGCTGCTGATCGTTGCACGCCAGTTGCTCGGCAAGAGCTCGGCCGATTTGAGATGAGCCGATTTGAATGAGCTAGTGGGTCTCCCATAAACGTTTGACCGGAAACTTGCCTCTGACGGCGAACAGGGATACGTGTTCCCGAGCCAGGAGGTGGTGATGCGTCCGCCGGAGGTGTTCGTGCGCGAACTGTCGTGGGAGGAGGGGGCGCGCTTGAAGTCGATCTCGAAGCGCGCCAAGTACCAGTCCAAGCGTCAGCGGGCGATGATTCTGCTCGCGTCCTCGACCGGGATGGGGGCGCTTCAGATCGCTGGTCTGGTGCGCAGCGACGAGTCGCATGTGCGCAAGGTGATCCACGCGTTCAACGAGGAGGGGTTCGGTTCGCTTGACCCTGACTACCGGGGCGGGCGCCCACGCAAGACGACGCCCGAGCAGCGCGATCGTGTTGTCGCGGTCGCGCGCACCCGCCCCGACCACCAGGGCGTTCCGTTGACGCGCTGGTCGCTGCCGAGGCTGCGGGCGCACTTGGCCGGTATGGGCGTTGATCTCTGCGAGGAGGCGCTGCGCCAGACGCTGATCGGCGCCGGGCTCTCCCATCAGCGCACGCGTTCGTGGAAGTGGAGCCCGGACCCGGACTTCCAGTCGAAGGCCGAGCGCGTCCTTTCGCTCTACAGAGCCAAGCCCGAGGACGGCGTGGTCGTTTGCTTCGACGAGATGGGCCCGATCCAGTTGATCCCCCACCAAGGCTCGGGCTGGGCGCCGGCGAAGCGACCCGAGCGGCTACGCGCGACCTACAACAAGAAGAACGGGGTGCGCTACCTGTTTGGCGCCTACGACGTCCACGCCGACCGTCTGCACGGGCGGCTACGTGAGCATAAGAACGCTGGTGAGGTGCTCGGTTTCTATAAGCAGATCAGAATGCGCTACGACCCGCGGCTGCGGATCTACCTCGTCGCTGACAACCTCTCCACCCACAAGACCCCGAGTATCCGCGAGTGGGCCCAGCAAAGCAACGTCGAGCTCGTGTTCACGCCCACCTATGCGAGCTTTTTGAACCGCATCGAGTGCCACTTCTGGGCGATCGGCGAGTTCGTCGTCAAGAACGCCGACTACCCCAACTGGGACGCCCTCGCTCGCGCGATGGCCGCACACATCACCTACCGCAACGGACCCCACCGCGACCAACGCCTGATCAAAGCCGAGCGCCGACTACTCATCGCCGCCTGAACGACAGAGTTCCAGGTGCAACGTTTATGGGAGACCCACTAGCCTCGCGCTGGCCGAATCGCCGATTCGGCCAGCGCGAGGCCAGCGGCGAAGCTCGCGTGGCCTAGTTGCTCGTGTCCTCGAAGGCGGAGAGAGGCGGGCTCTCCACCGTAAGCTCGGTGACCTGGACGATCTCATAGGGAGCGCCGGGTGTGCCGCCGAGCGCCAGCATCTCGATGCCCTCGGGTCCGGCGAACACCTTGCGCTTGGGGGCGGGGCCGACGCGCACGAACACCCCGGGCTCCAGGTCCACGCGCTCATCCTCGATTTCGATCCAGCCGGAGCCTTTGAGGGCGAGGAAGACCTCCTCCTGTCCGCTCTCGGCATGGTCGTGGAGGGGGTAGTCGCTGTAGCCCGCGGGCATCCTGATCACCTGCATGCCGAATGAGGTGACGCCGAGCGAGGCGCGCACCTTCACGAAGCCACCGCCGTAGGCGGCCTCCATGTTTTTGATGTGCTTGACGGTGTAATCGCTCATGGCGCGCTCCTATGCAACGAATAGGGGATGTATGTATTTTTCTCGCGATTCACTATAAGAGCTACATATAGTTAATACGATAGTATCCAACCAAAATGGTATATCGCCCTCTCCGTCTTTAGGTTCGGCTCCGATTCGTGCCCTGCAGCGCCGGCTGCAGCACGGGTTTGCTGGTGGGCATGATGATTCCGAGCTGGCGCGACTGGGCGAGGACCGTTCCGTCGGCGGCCCAGACGACACCGTCCTCCTCGAAGAAGCCGTCGTGCAGCAGACGCGTCTCGAAGATGCCGAGGCAAAGCGACGCCGGGTCGCATGAGGACTGCGAGATCGGTTGGCGGAAGTGGATCGTCAGATCGACCGTTGGGCTCACGGCCGGCTCTGAGAGGCCGATGAACGACGGCGGAAACCAGGCGTCACAGAACAGGGCGAGCGCGGGCGCGTCCACGGGGCGCTGCTCGGGAAACCCGATCCAGCCGCCGATCTTCATCGGGGCGCCGCTTCCCGCGAAGGGGACGGCGCCGACACGCGGCTGCATTACGAGCTGCCGCGTGAACTTGGGAGCGCCGTCGAAGAGCTTGGGCGTCGAACGCCGCTCGGCGTCGGGCCCGGGCAGCTCGGGCATCGGCAGCTCGCCGGCGTCCGGAGCCTCCCACGGGATCGAGAAGGCCGACAACGCCAGCGCCACGAGCACACCGTCCTGCTCCATGCGTGCCGAGAGCGTGCTCAGCGAGCGGCCACGGCGCTCGATCACCGTGCGGATCGTCACCGGGCCGGGCTGGGGTGGGGAGGTGTAGTGGATCGTGAGCGAGCGCGGCGAGCGCTCGGGATCCTCGACGGCGTCGATCAGCGAGCGCAGCAGGATCGCGGCGAGGTAGCCGCCGTGGGGGCCGACTCCGGCACGCCAGTCGGGGGAGATGGTGGCGGCGAATAGACCGTCGCCCTCGCGCGTGACGGCCGTGTCGCGATCGAAGACGCTGTCCATGGCAGCCGCGAGCATACTGGCCGTGCGGCCAGCCTGGGCCCCGAACGGGGTCTCAGCCGCGGACGAGCCGCTTGTAGGTGATCCGATGAGGACGGTCGGCGGCGGCGCCGAGGCGCTCATGGCGGTGTGCCTCATAGGCCTCGAAGTTGCCCTCGAACCACTCGACCTGCGAGTCGCCCTCGAAGGCGAGCACGTGGGTGGCGATCCGGTCGAGGAACCAGCGATCGTGGGAGATGACGACGGCGCATCCGGGGAAGGAGAGCAGCGCCTGCTCGAGCGCGCGCAGCGTGTCGACATCCAGATCGTTGGTGGGCTCATCGAGCAGCAGCAGGTTGCCGCCGGAGCGAAGCAGCTTGGCGAGGTGCACGCGGTTGCGCTCGCCGCCCGAGAGCTTCGCGACCTTCTTCTGCTGGTCTGAGCCCTTGAAGTTGAAGCCGGCCGTGTACTGGCGCGAGTTGACCACGCGATCTCCGAGCGTGAGATGGTCGAGGCCGTCGGAGATCTCCTCGAAGACGGTCTTCTCGGGATCGAGCGCGTCACGCGACTGGTCGACGTAGGCGAGCTTCACGGTATCGCCAAGCTCCAGGCTGCCCGCGTCCGGCGACTCGTCGCCGACGATCATGCGGAACAGCGTCGTCTTGCCCGCGCCGTTGGGGCCGATCACGCCGACGATGCCGGCTCGGGGCAGGTCGAAGGACAGAGACTCGATCAATAGGCGCTCGCCGAAGCCCTTTGCGAGGGAGTCGGCGATGAGCACCTTCTCGCCGAGGCGCGGGCCGGGCGGGATGTGGATCTGGACCTCGTCGAGCTTGACGTTGCGCTCTTGCGCGACGAGCTCCTCGTAGCGGGCGAGGCGCGCCTTTGACTTCGTGCGCCGCCCCTTGGGGTTGGTGCGCACCCAGTCGAGCTCGGCCGCGATCGTGCGCTCGCGGCTCTTTTCGCTGCGCTCTTCCTGCGCCAAGCGCGCCTGCTTCTGCTCCAGCCAGGAGGAGTAGTTGCCCTCATAGGGGATGCCGCGTCCGCGGTCGAGCTCGAGGATCCAGCCGGCGACGTTGTCGAGGAAGTAGCGATCGTGGGTGACGGCGACGATCGTCCCCTTGTACTCGGCTAGGTGCTGCTCCAGCCACGCCACCGACTCCGCGTCGAGGTGGTTGGTGGGCTCGTCCAGCAGCAGCAGGTCGGGCGCGGAGAGCAATAGCCGGCAGAGCGCCACACGCCGGCGCTCACCACCTGAGAGCCTGCCGACCTCAGCGTCCGGCGGCGGCAGGCGCAGTGCGTCCATCGCGTATTCGAGCTGGGTGTCGAGGTTCCAGGCGTCGGCCGCTTCGATCTTGGCCTGGACCCGCGCGAACTCCTCAGCCGTGTCGTCCGAGTAGTCGGCGGCCAGCTCGTTGAAGCGGTCGAGCAGCGCGCGCGTGGCGGCCACGCCCTGTTCGACATTGCCCTTCACGTCCTTGGATTCGTCGAGGTGCGGCTCCTGCTCGAGCAGCCCGACGGTGGCGCCCGGCGCGAGCATCGCCTCGCCGCGGTACTCCTCGTCGAGGCCGGCCATGATGCGCAAGAGCGTGGACTTGCCCGCGCCGTTGTAGCCGAGCACGCCGATCTTGGCGCCGGGGAGAAAGGCGAGCGTCACGTCTGAGAGTACCGTCTTGTCGGGCGGGTGCGTCTTTGTCAGACGGTGCATCGTGAAGATGTACTGCGAGGACATTCCCCGGCAGGATAGGAGGTCGTGGTCTTATCGCGGCGGTCCGTTCGGGGGATGGGACGGCGGAGCCGTCCGTCGGGCGTTCCCTCGTGGGAGCCGAGCACGTGGCCCGGCGCGCCACGTGGCGCGCCGGGATGGGGCCGGTAACGTGTTGGGGGAATGCCCGGAGTGGTCCTTGACATAGAGCAGCACATACTCCTGCTGGAGATCGAGCCGCCGTTCGACAAGCGCGACGTGCAGCTCGCGCGCCGGCGGATGGCCAAGCGCTGGCATCCGGACATCGCGCCGGCGGGCAGGCAGTTCGAGCACGAGCGCCACCTGAAGGCGATCAACGAGGCGGCTGATCAGCTCGAGCGATTGGCGGAGACATCCCGGGGCGGGAAGGTCTCCCGCAACGCCGTGAAGGTGAGCGCCGCCGCGGCCAGGCAGGCGCGCGAGGAGGCCGGCAGGCGCGCATATGAAGCCGAGCAGCGCGCCCGCGAACAGGCGGTCGACCGCGCCAAGAACGATCCCTTCGGCGCGAGGGTCCCGGACCACTCGGTCGTGCACCGCTACGCGCGCTGCCTCTCCTATCCGGAGTGGGGGGTGGGGACCGTGGAAGGCATCTACTTCACGGGCGACAGCGAGCAGGATCAGGATGTACAGCAGTGGGCGAGGGTGAAGTTCAGCCACGGCATCAGGACGGTGCCGGCGGGAAGCATGAAGTTCGTCGACTTCTCAAAGCCCGATCCGGCGAATGAGCGAGTCGAGCGCTTCATGACGGCCGCACAGCGGGCGATGGCTGAAGGCGAGTATGCGCTTGCGGCACAGCGGCTCATATACGCGCGCGACGCCGAACCGAGGAATGTCGGGGTGCTGCGGCTGATGACGCTGGCCTTCTGGCAGTCCGGCAATATGGAGGCGGCCGCCCGCTCGGCTCGCGACTGGGCGCGTGTCGACGGCGAGCGACCGGCGCCACACCGCTTTGCCGCGAGGATCTACGAGGACGTCGGCGCGATCGACCTGGCCGAGGAGGCCGCGAGCCGCGCGGCTGAGCGGGGCCCGAATGACGCGAGCGCGTGGGAGCGTGTGGGCAGGCTGCGGCTCGCGTTGCTGGACCGCGAGGGCTCTTTGAAGGCGCTCGAGCGCGCTCTGAAGCTGGGCGCGAACGGTCGCGTCCACGACCTGGTGGCGCAGGCGCTGGCGATCGAGCCGCGGATGACCCCGGCGGCTTAGCGGCTTCAGCCGCGATCGCTCGACTTGGAGTGCTCGTCTCTCGCGGCGCCGTCCCCGGCGGCCACGTCGAGCATCCGTTCGACGGCCGCGATGAAGTCGACGGCGCCGTTCACGAGCCCCTCCGCCTGGTCGCGGTCGGGTGTGACCGCTTCGTAGTCACCTTCCTGGCGGGTCTTCTGGGCCCGTTGCGCAAGGGCGTGTAGGTGCTGGTCGAAGGCGCCGGTGGTGACGTACCGGTCGTGAAAGAGGTGCCAGGTGCCGCTGTGGCTGCGTGCGTATTCGTCGTGCTCGGACAGCGCGGCGCGGGCAGCGTAGAGCATCGCGTAGTAGGCGGCGCTGACAGCACCCTCTAGGTGGCCGGATGTGAACGCAATACGGGCAAGCGCGACGCGGTCGCGCGCCTGGTCCATGAACTCGGTCGATCGCGGGCTCACGCCAGATCGCTTCCGTACAGCACGATCTTGTCGCGGTCGACCTCCTGGATGAAGAACGAGCGGATCTCGCGCCGGCCGCGAAGCCACTCGCGGTCCACCACGTTGGTCGAATACCACACAGGACTGACACCTTCGGCGCTGGCCACCTCTTCGGTCAGCTCGATCGCTCTCATCCCGTTGTCCCAGGCGTTGCCGTCGGCGATCACCATCAGGTCGATGTCGGACTCGGGATGCGGAGTTTCGCCGCGCGCGCGCGACCCATACAGCCAGACCGCGTGAAGATCTGAGCCCAGCTCCTCGCGCAGTCGCTCAACCAGCCGCTCCACCACGCGGCGCTCTGTGGCGGACAGGGACGCGTCCGCAAGCGGGTTGGCGAGTCGCGTGGACATGTCAATCAGATGGTAGGCATGCCGCCCGACAACAGTCAGGCCACGGCGCGCAGGTGCCGGTAGGGCTCCCCGGCGAGCTCTCGCGCCAGCGCGTCAATCACTGCCTCGTCGTCTTCCGGCCGTCCGTCTGTTACCGCGCCGATGACCGCGCGCTTGCGCTCTAGCAGCGTGGCGATCGTCTCGTCGATCGTGCCGGCCGCCAGCAGGTACCAGGCGTTGACGGCGTCCGGCTGGCCGATTCGGTGGCAGCGGTCCTCGGCCTGGTCGTGCTTGGCCGGGGTCCAATCCAGCTCCAGGAAGGCGACGTTGGAGGCTTTGGTGAGCGTGAGGCCCTGGCCGGCGACGGCCAGCGAGCAGACGATCAGCTGGGCGTCCTCGTCGTCCGACTCTTGAAAGCGCCGCACGGCGCCGTCGCGCGCGAGGTGGCTGTCCGAGCCGAGCACGTGCAGCGCATGCGGGAATCGGTCGACCAGCGCATGCTGCATCTCGCGGTGATTGGCGAAAACGACCAGACGCTCGCCCGAGGAGAGGAAGTCGTGGATCCAGGCGAGGGCGGCGTGCAGCTTGCCGCGCGCGGCCAGCAGCTTGAGCGCGTTCAGGCGCACGAGCCGCTCCGCGCGCAGCGCGGCCGCCACCTTCGCGTCCAGCTCGCGCAGGTCAAGCGGACGGCTGCGCAGCCAGGCGATCACGTCGTGCTCGGCCAGCCGGTACTCGCCCTCGTTGTCCAGCGCCACCGGCACGATCGAGCGCGTCTTGGCCGGCAATTGCGGCAGCACCTCGCTCTTGAGCCTGCGCACGAAGCAGCGTGAGCGCAGGTGCCAGTGCAGGCGCACGTGGGCGTCCGGTCCGCGGAAACGGCGTCCGAACTGCGCGCCCGAGCCGAAGTCGGCGAGCCGGCCGAGGATGCGCAGCTGGGAGATCAGCTCGGGCGGCCGGTTCATCACGGGCGTCCCGGTGAGCGCGAGCACCAGTCCGTCGCCAGGCACGCGGGCCGCCAGCCGGGCGACGGCCTGGGTTCGCTTGGCGGCGGCGTTCTTGCAGTAGTGGGACTCGTCGAGCACGAGCGCTCTCGGCGCGAACGCCGCGAGCACGTGCTCGCGCGCGGCGAGGATGTCGTAGTTGACGACGGTGACGTCCGCGGCGGCCGGCGGCTGCTCGCCGGTGCGCCCGCTCAATGTCCGGGCGCGACGGTGCGGCAGCCACTGCTCCAGCTCGCGCATCCAGTTGAGCTTCAGGCTCGCCGGGCACACCACGACCGCCGGATAGGCATCGTCGGCCTCGAGCGTCGCCAACGCCTCGATCGTCTTGCCGAGACCCTGCTCGTCGGCCAGGAAGGCCCGGCGCTGACTGAGCAGGTAGCGCACGCCCGCGCGCTGGAAGGGCTTCAGCTCGCCGCCAAGGCTGGGAAGCGCGAGCGGCGCGTCGGTCGCCGCCGACAGCGCGACCAGACCGGCGGCGCGGGCGTGCTGCTCGCGGATCTCCTGCAGGACTACGAGCGCGTCCGGCTCGATCCAAATCTTGCGTTCGGCCAGGAACGGGTCGAGCTCGGCGACACAGAACGGGTCGGCGCGTAGCGCCGGCAGGCGAGTGTGCTCGCGGCCACGCGCGTCGGCTCGCGCCCGCCGGTCCGGTGGCATCCGCGGCGTGACGCCCGGCAGCGAGCCGAAGGCGTCGAGCTGTGTGTCGTCGTGACCAGGCTCGAGCACGAAGGTCGGCTGCTCGTGGGTCGGGGAGAGCGCGAGCACAGCGGGCGGCGCGGGGCGACCCTCCTTCAGGGCGGCGATGCACCGCTGCGCCGCGGGGCTTGTGAGGGCGCGCAGCGGCTCGATCGCGCACCAGGACTGGAGCGTCAGCGGCAGGCTCGCCCCGCCCGGTACGGATGCGGCCGTCTCGCGCAGCTCGGCGGGCAGGCGCTCCGGCTCGCCGATCAGCAGGAACAGGGGTTTGCTCGGAGATCCGCCCACGTCGACCGTTCCGCGCCAGGCGGTCGCGAGCGCCAGCCATCTCTGGGCGCGTGGATCGACCTGTGTCGGCTCGATGTCGTCGATCAGCTGGGCGATCGCCGCGGCGTCGCGCTCGACCGCGGCCACCGCGAAGGTTCCTGAGGGCCCCTCCAGCGAATGCAAGCTCGCGCGGGCGGCAAGCACGCGCGCGAGCGGGGCGTGCCGTGCGCAGATCAAGATCCAGGGATCGCCGCGGCGGTCGCGGCGCAGCTCCACCTCGCTGCTCATCGTGTTCGCGGGCTCCGCCGCGCGCTGGGCGACCTCGGTGAGCGCGTGCGTCGCATCGTTGCTCACGCGCAAGCGTTCGGCGCCGTCGGGCAGCTCGGCCATGAGACGTGCGGCGCGCTCGTCGAGCGGGATCAGCGCGCGCCCGATCTCCGGGAGCTGGTAGGCGTCGGGGTGCTTGAGCAGGGCGGCGGCGATGCCGGGCGCGCAGTCGGTCGCGAACGTGAGCCACCAGCTCTCATCCGGACGCGCGACGTCGAGCACACACTCGCGCGGATCGCGCCGCCCGCGCCGGCGCTCAAGCGCCCGCGCGAGCGCGTCGCTGACCAGCAGCGGCCGGCGCAGCCCGGCGAACAGACGCGTCAGCGCCTCCGCGCTCTCGGAGTCGAGCGGGACCGTCCAGGCGCGCTCGGAGGGGTGCCAGCGGCGGCCGGGGATGGCGCGCAGCAGACGGCGCAGGCTGTCGTCGTAGGGGAAGCGCAACACCGCTTCGCCGTGCTCGAGCGAAGCGTGGAGGGTCGGGCTCATCGTCCGGGACGATATGCGCAAGTGAGGATGGCTGTGTGGGCTGCGCGGGCTCGGGCACGCGAGCGGGCGACGACGCAATATCGCGCCGTCCGAAAGACGTCTACGCCAGGATGTTGACCGCGCGAGACACGATCAGGCCGATCGTGACGAGCGACACGACCGCCTGAACGCCCATCGTGCCCTTCGCGGGCGGGCTGAGCGGCATGGTGTCGGTCGGCGAGAAGGCGGTCGCGTTCGTGAGCGAGACGTACAGATAGTCGATGAACTGCGGACGCCAGCTGATCGGCTCGATGCGATCGTCGGTCATCTGCGGGAACAGGAAGTCCGGAGGCCCATCGCGCCCCGCGGCGCGCCTGCCGGGCCCGCCGCGATCCATCTCCCAGTACCACAGCCCGAAGATCAGGAAGTTCGTGAGCCAGATCAGCACGCCCGAGATGATCAGCTGGCGACCCCCGCCCGGAGGGTTGTGGTGCAGCAGGAAGTGGGTGAGCGCCGCGAGCGAGTAGACGTTGGCGGCGGTGACGAACGCGGTCAGCCCGAGTGCGAGGCGGCGGCGACGCGGGTGTTCGTGCTCGAGCTGGCGAGGGGTCGCGAGGAACATGCCGAGCAGCAGCGCCGCCTCGAGCGCCGGGATCAGCCAGCGAGGCCCGACGGTGAGCTGGTCGGGCAGGGCGACCTGCAGGCCGATCGCCGCGAGGATCGTGGCCTGCGCGGGCCAGAACGGCTCGGAGGCCGGCGGGGGCGGATAGGGGCGTCCTCGCTGCGCTGACGTTTCCTGGGCCACGACGCGAGAAAGGGTATGTCTCGGCTCGGCGGTATCTAAAGCGCACGCGAGCTCCGACCGCTAGCCTGACCCGATCGGCATCGAGAGCCCCGTACATCTGCTGTTTCTCGCGCTTGTCGCTTTGGTCGTGCTCGGCCCCAAGCGCCTGCCGGATCTGGCCCGCGCGCTCGGGAAGGGCATGCGGGAGTTCCGCGATGCGCTGAGCGACGTGGGCGACCACGACCAGAATCCGTAGTTCGCCCGGGTCATCGGCCCGTCTCCCACGATGACGGAGCGCGCGAGGAGCGTCAGGCTGACCGAACGGCAACGCAAGGAGACGCTCGATTGTCATCCGCAGTGCAGACCAGGCAGCCGGGGGCCGTCGCGCCGGCGCAGGAGTTGGGCGGCGTCGAGTCGATCGTGAGCGCGCGTGGCGTCGAGAAGCGCTATGACACCGGCAAGATCGAGGTCCAAGCGCTGCGCGGCGTCAGCTTCTCAGTGAGCTCCGGCGAGATGGTGGCGATCATGGGGCCGAGCGGATCGGGCAAGACGACGTTGCTCAACTGCCTCTCGGGCCTCGATTCGATCGACTCGGGTGAGGTCTCGATCGAGGGTGTGGCGCTGAGTGAGATGTCCGACGAGCAGCGGACCGATTGCAGGGCGCGCAGGATGGGCTTTGTGTTCCAGTTCTACAACCTGATGCCCGTGCTGACGGCCGTCGAGAACGTCGAGCTGCCGCTGCTGGTGGGTCGCGTACCGGCTGCACAGGCGCGGCGGAGGGCGCTTGCCGCGCTCGAGATGGTCGGCGTGGCCGACCGCGCGGCTCATCTGCCCGATGAGCTCTCGGGCGGTCAGCGCCAGCGCGTGACGATCGCGCGCGCGCTCGTCAACGACCCCGCGATCGTTTGGGCGGATGAGCCGACGGGCGACCTGGACAGCGAGAACGCCGAGGAGATCGTGCGGCTGATGCGTCGCCTCAACCGCGAGCAGGCGCTCACCTTCCTGATCGTCACTCACGACATCGCGATCGGCCGCTCCACCGACCGGATCGTGCGGATGATGGACGGCCAGATAGTGGACGAGGAACTGCTGGAGGCGATCGATGGTCGCTAGGGTCACGCTCGCCGAGGTCGACGTGGTGCGCATGAGCGTGCCGGCCGCGGTCGAGCTCTACCGCGAGTCGGTGCTGCCGGCCCTGCACGAGCAGCCCGGCTACGAAGGCGGATACGTGCTCTCCACGCCGGAGGGCAAGGCCTTGGCGATCACCTTCTGGGCGAGCGCCGAAGATGCGCAGGCGGGCCTGAGCAGCGGCTTCTACGCCGAGCAGGTGCAGAAGTTCGCGACCGTCTTCCGAGTATCGCCCGGACGCGAGCTGTACGACGTCGCGATCGCCGAGGCGCCCGCGCCACATACGGGATAGTCACGGCCATGAGCAAGCTCTTCGGCGCTCCGATGGGCACGCTCGCGGTGGTGCTGATTGTCGCGCTCGCGCTCGCGCTCGGCGCACTGAGCGTGCTCGCGGCGCGCAACCGCGTGTTCCTCCGCCTGGGCGTACGTAACATCGGCCGCCGCCGGGCGCGCAGCACGCTGATCGTGGCCGGCCTGATGCTCGGTACGGCGATCATCGCGGCAGCGCTTGCGACCGGCGACACGATGAGCCAGACGATCCGCTCCTCGGCGATCGCTTCGCTTGGACAGACGGACGAGACCGTCTCGGCCAGCGCCGCCAAAACGATCTTGCCCGGCACCGAAACCGGGGCGGCCACCGGCGTTCGCTATTTCCCGATGGCCTACTTCGAACGCATCAAGCGCGATGTCGCCGGCTCGCCGCTGATCGACGGGTTGGCGCCGGCTATCGTCGAGCCGGTCGCGGTGCAGGACCTCACGACGCGCCAGAACGAACCGCGCGTCACCTTGTTCGCGAGCGACAGCCGCCACCTGCGCGCGTTCGGCACGATCCGGGCGAATGGCAGGCCCGTGTCACTGGATGCGCTCGCGCCTGGAGAGCTGTACCTGAACAGGAAGGCGGCCGAGGAACTGAAGGCTCGCCCTGGAGATCGGCTGCAGGTGTTCGCCGGTGGATCGGCAGCGCCGATGAGGGTCCGCGCGATCGTCAGCTATGACGGCACGGGGACCGACAAGGCCGCCCTGCTCGTCGGGCTGTCCTCGGCGCAGAGCTTCCTCAAACATCCGGGGGAGATCAAGCAGGTGCTCGTCTCGAACCGCGGCGGCGCCGTCTCGGGGGCCGCTCTGACGGATCAGGTGGTGCGCCTGCTCAGAGGAGTCGTGGCGCCGCTTGGGCTGGAAACCGAGAAGTCCAAGCAGGATGCGCTCAAGGCGGCCGACAGCACGGGCGCGGCCTTCATGTCGTTCTTCACGACGTTCGGCTCGTTCTCGATCGCCGCGGGCATCTTGTTGATCTTCTTGATCTTCGTGATGCTCGCGGCCGAACGGCGCAGCGAGCTCGGGATCGCCCGTGCCGTCGGCACCCGCCGGGGCCATCTGGTGCAGATGTTCGTGTTCGAGGGGGTCGCCTACTCGCTGCTGGCGGCTGCGGTCGGCGTGCTGGTCGGGCTGGCCGTCGCCTACGGGATGGTGCAGGCGATGGCCTCTGCGTTCAACACCACGAGCTCTCTTCACATCAGCTACTCGGTGACCCTGCGCAGCACGCTCGTCGCCTACTCGATCGGCGTGCTGCTCACCTTCATGGTTGTCGGCTTCTCGGCCTGGCGGGTCAGCCGTATGAACATCGTCAGCGCGATCCGCAGCCTGCCCGAGCCGCCCGCGCCGGCCCGGGGGCGCAGGCGCTGGCTGCCGGGCCTTGCCGGAGTACTCGTGGGTATCGTGCTGGCGGGGAGCGGAGTGAGTGCCAAGAACGGGATCACACTCGGATTGGGCGTCTCGCTGACGATCCTCAGCCTGGTGCCGCTCGCGCGAGTCGCCGGCGTGAGCGATCGTTTCGCGCGCACTGTCGCGGGCCTGGCGCTCGTCGCCTGGTTCGTGCTTCCCACCAGCCGTTGGCTGTTCGGCGAACTGACGGTTGACTTCTCGATCTTCATCCTCTCGGGCCTGATGATCGTGATCGGGGCGACGTGGACGATCATGTACAACGCCGACGTCCTGCTCGGCGCGCTGGCGTGGTCGCTGGGCCGCTTCCGGCGATTGGCGCCCGTCCTGAAGATGTCGATCGCCTATCCGCTGCGCAGCCTGTTCCGGACAGGCGTGACGCTGGCGATGTTCACGCTCGTGGTGTTCACGCTGGTCGTGGGCGCGACCACGACGGGATCGTTCGTGAACGGCTTCAATGACCTGGAAGCGTTCGGTGGCGGCTTCGACGTGCGGGCGACAACCGCTCCCGCCAGCCCGATCGCGGATATGCAGGCCGCGTTGCGCAGCGCTCCGGGTCTGAACGCCTCAGATTTCGATGTAGTCTCGAGCCAATCGTTCTTGCCGGTCAAGGCGCGCCAGCGGGGGGTTTCCAGCGCCGCCAAGGACTACGTGGTGCGCGGTATGGACGGCGCCTTTTTGTCCAATACCACCTACGGGCTGACGACGCGCGCGCGCGGCTACGCCTCAGATGCCCAGGTGTGGCGGGCGTTGCGGGAACATCCCGGGCTGGCGGTGATCGATGCGTTCGCCGTGCCGCATCGCGCGAACTTCAACTTCGGAGCCCCGCAGGGGCTGCGGCTGCAGGGCTTCCACGCGGAGGACAAGTCGTTCACGCCCGTGACGGTCGATGTGCGCGACCCTCAGACCGGCAAGCTGCTCGCGCTGCGCGTGATCGGCGTGCTCTCCGAAACGGCGCCGGTCGACATGGTCGGCCTGATGACCTCGCAGCAGACCCTCTCGGGCGCCTTCGGCGACCGTGTGCAGCCGACCTCTTACCTGTTCGCGCTGAGCCCTGGCGCCGATCCCGAAAGGATCGCCGACGGGCTGGAGTCGGCATTCCTCGTAAATGGCATGAAGGCCGAAGCGCTGTCGAAGAAGCTGTCGGAAAACGTATCCGCCTCACTCACGTTCGATCGCCTGATCGAGGGCTTCATGGGGCTCGGGCTGATCGTCGGCGTGGCTGCGCTCGGAGTGATCAGCGCCCGCTCGGTGGTCGAGCGTCGCCAGCAGATCGGCGTGCTGCGGGCGATCGGCTTCAGGCGAGGAATGGTTCAGCTCAGCTTCCTGCTCGAGTCCTCGTTCATCGCGGCGACCTCGATCGTGGTCGGCACTGTGCTGGGGCTCGCGGTGGCCTACAACGTCATCCACGACGCGTCGCGACAGCCCAGCTGGGGCAACCTCAGCTTCGATGTGCCCTGGGTGACGCTGGCAATCATCTTCGTCGCCGTATACGCGGTCGCGCTGCTCACGACGTTCGCTCCCGCCTATCGCGCGTCGCGCATCTACCCGGCCGAGGCGCTGCGCTACCAGTGAGCGCGGACAGCGAGAGACCAAAGCTCCGCGCGCTGCCGGCCGGTGTGCGATCCGGCCCACCCGATACCGTGCCGCGGTGCGCTTGATCGTCGCCCGCTGTGAGGTCACCTATATAGGCCGCACCACAACCGTTCTGCCGCAGGCGGTGCGCCTCTTGATGTGCAAGGGGGACGGCACATTCATGGTGTGGGCCGACGGCGGCAGCCCGAACGTCAAGCCGCTGAACTGGATGACGCCGCCAACGGTCCTCGAAGAGGAGCGAGACCAACACGGCGCGCTGACGCGCATGGTCGCGCGCAAGCACCGCTCCGAGGAGCGACTCGAGATCGCCGTCGAGGAGGTCATGGTCGACACCGAGCACGAGCTCGACGTGATCGCGACGCTCGAGAAGGAAGGACTCGAGCGCGAACTGCAGGAGCTGCTGGCGGCGGCGCCCCACTGGTGCGGCGAGGGCTTCCGGCTCGTGCGGCGCGAGTGGCCAACCGACATAGGGCCGGTCGATCTGATGTGCCGCGACGCCGAGGACGAGTGGGTGGCGATCGAGGTCAAGCGGGTCGCCACGATGGAGTCTGTGCGCCAGCTCACCACCTATCTGGAGCGGATCCGGCTGGACCCCGCGATGGCCTCGTGCCGGGGCGTGCTCGTCGCCAAGTGGGTCAAGCCGCAGGCGCGTGTGCTCGCGAGCGCGCACGGCATCGATTGCGTCGAGATAGACGTAGAGGTGCTGCGCGGCAACCGCGAGCCCGAGTTGCGGCTATTCGCGGCATAGGCCCTGCGAGGATCGGCCATAAGATGTGTGCCCACCCCCGAGGAGCGCATCCATGACCGAGACCGAAACGTCCACCCAGGCCACCGAGGCACAGGCCGCGACTCCCGTCCTCACCGAGCGGCGCGGCAACGTGTTGCTGATCACTCTCAACCGGCCCGACTCGCGCAATGCGATCAACCTGGCCGTCGCGGAGGGCATCGCGGCGGCCCTGGACGAGCTAGACGGCGAGGAGTCGCTCTCCGCCGGGGTGCTCACCGGCGCGGGCAAGGGCTTCTGCGCGGGCATGGACCTGAAGGCGTTCGTCGCGGGCGAGCGGCCCTGGGTCGGCGATCGCGGCTTCGCCGGGATCGTGATGCGGGCATCGGTCAAGCCGCTAATCGCGGCGGTCGAGGGCTTCGCGGTCGCAGGCGGTTTGGAGGTGGCGCTCGGCTGCGATTTGATCGTCGCCGCGCGTGGCGCCAAGCTCGGCATACCCGAGGTCAAGCGCTCGCTGGTGGCGGCCGGCGGAGCGCTGCTGCGGCTGCCCCGGCGCATCCCCTATCACGTGGCGATGGAGCTGGCGCTCACCGGCGATCCGATCACCGCCGAGCGCGCGTTTGAGGTCGGCTTGGTCAACCGCCTGGCCGAGCCGGGCGGCGCCGTCGAGGAGGCGATGCGTCTCGCTTCGGAGATCGCCGTGAACGCCCCGCTCGCGCTCGTCGCCTCAAAGCGCATCCTTCAGGAGCAGTGGGAGTGGACCGCCGGGGAGATGTGGGACGCGCAGACCGCTATAGCCGAGCCGGTCATGCGCTCACAGGACGCCCGCGAGGGCTCTATCGCCTTCGCCGAGAAGCGCCCGCCGGTCTGGCAGGGCTCCTAGCGCTCAGCCGCGCATGCGCCGCCTGCGGCGGCGCTGGCGCATGACCATCACGAACCGTCGCCACAGAGCGGCCATCAGCGCTCTCCCGGCGTCTTGCGCGGGTACTGCGAGATCGGGATGTCGAGGTTGAGCGCGGTCCTGACGATACGGCTCTGCTCGGCCATGTGCGCGGCCGGGTAGCCCTCGCCGGGGCTGGCTCGCTCGGGACGTCCCACATAGCCGAAGCGCATCTCATCGGACATGATCTGCATCAGGCGCGGGAACATGTGGGCGCGCGCCCCCATGTTGCGCGGCTCCTCCTGAACCCACACGATCTCGTCGAGCTTCGGGTAACGGCCTATCAGCTCCCTGATGCTCTGCTCCGGGAACGGATAAAGCAGCTCGACGCGGCCGACCGCCACGCGTCCGTCCTCCCGACGGTCTGAGTGGCCGACGAGGTCGTAGTAGATCTTGCCCGTGCAGAGCACCAGGCGAGTCACGTTCTCCTCGGGAATGCCGGGCTCGGCGAGAACCGGCTCGAAGCGCGAGTCCTCGGCCAGATCGCCAACCGTGTTGCTCGCCTGGGGCAGTCTCAGCAGCGACTTGGGGGTCATGATCACGAGCGGGCGCTGCTTGGCGATCCGTGCCTGGCGGCGCAGCAGGTGGAAGTACTGAGCGGGCGTCGTGAGGTTGGCGACGCGCATGTTGCCCTCCGCGGCGAGCGACAGGAAGCGCTCCAGCCGCGCGGAGGAGTGCTCGGGGCCCGAGCCCTCGTAGCCGTGCGGGAGCAGCAGGGTGAGGCGCGATGTCTGTCCCCACTTGGCGAGGCCTGACGCGATGAACTGGTCGACGATCACCTGCGCCGAGTTGACGAAGTCGCCGAACTGGGCCTCCCACAGAACGAGCGTCTCCGGCGCCTCCTGGCTGTAGCCGTACTCGAAGCCCATGCAAGCAAGCTCCGAGAGCGGGCTGTTGTGGAGCTCCATCGGCGCGAGCGCCTCGGGCAGGTTCTGGATCGGGCAGAACGCCTGTCCGGTCTTGGCGTCGTGGAGCACGAGGTGGCGCTGGCTGAACGTCCCGCGCTCGGTGTCCTGGCCGGTCAGGCGAACCGGTGTGCCTTCCGTGAGCAGCGAGGCGAACGCGAGCGCCTCGGCGTGCGCCCAGTCGATGCGCTCTTCGCCATCATCGGCGAGGGCCTTGCGGCGGCGCTCGAGCTGCTTGACGAGCTTGGGGTGAACGCTGAAGCCCTCCGGCGCACGCAGGAGCGCCTCGCCGAGCTCGCGCAGGCGTGCGGCGGGCACCGCGGTGCCCACGTCGGGGCTCGGAGAGCGGTCGAGCTGGTACTCGCCGGTGCCCTGCTCGATCGTTCCGTGATCGGCCGCCGCTGAGATCCTCGCCTTCAGTCGCTGGTGGAGGATCGTCAGGTTGTCCCACACCTCCTGGCCGAGCTGCTCGACCTCCTCGCGCGTTACGACGCCGTCGGCCACGAGCTGCTCGGCCCACAGCTCGTACACGCGCTTCTTCGCCTTGATGTTCGAGTACATCTCCGGCTGTGTATAGGCCGGCTCGTCGGACTCGTTGTGGCCGAAGCGGCGATAGCCGATCAGGTCGATCAGCACGTCATGGCCGAACTGGAGACGGTAGGCGAACGCGAGTCGCACGGCGCTCAGGCAGGCCCCCACGTCATCGGCGTTCACGTGGATGATCGGCACGTCGAAGCCCTTCGCGAGATCCGATGCCCAGCGGGTGGAACGCGCGTCGTCGGGGTCGGTCGTGAAGCCGATCTGGTTGTTCGTGATCAGGTGGACCGTTCCCCCCACCTGATAGCCGTCGAGCGCCTGCAGGTTGAGCGACTCAGCCACGACGCCCTGAGCCGGGAAGGCCGCATCGCCGTGGATCACGATCGGCACGGCCGCATTGGTGTCCTGCTGGGGACGCGGCCCGCTGCGGGTCGTCTGGGCGGCGCGCGTGGCGCCCTCGACGACCGGCGACACATACTCGAGATGGCTTGGATTGGACTCGAGGTTGACCCTGATGGCGTCGCCGTCCGGGAGCTTGTAGGAACCCTGGGTTCCATGGTGGTACTTCACGTCTCCGGTCCCGCCCTGAGGGATCGTCGTGACCGCCTCGAGCGTCGAGGCGCCCTCGAACTCCGCGAAGATCGTGTCGTAGGGGCGGCCGAGGTTGTGCGCGAGCACGTTGAGGCGGCCGCGATGCGCCATCCCGATCACGACCTCCTGCGCGCCATGCGCGGCCGACAGCTGGATCAGCTCGTCGAGCATCGGCACCGTCATGTCGAGCCCCTCGATCGAGAACTGGTGCTGGCCGAGATACGCCTTGTGCATGAATCGCTCGAGCGCATCGACCTCGATCAGGCGCTTCAGAAGGGCCTTGCGCTGCTCAACCTCCAGCGGCTGCCTGAATGTGCCCGACTCGATCTGCTCGCGCAGCCATACGCGCTGGCGGTGCGAGGAGATGTGCTCGATCTCGTATGCGATCGTCCCGCAGTAGGTCTCGCGCAGATGGGGAAGCGCCTCCGCGAGCGTCGCGCCCGGCACGTACATGCGCAGGACGCGAGCCGGGATCATCGCCATCATCTGCGGCGTGAGGCCCTGCTCCTCGGGGTTCAGCTGAGGCTCGCCCTCGGGCTCGGAGCCGAGTGGGTCCAGGCGCGCCGCCAGGTGCCCATGGCTGCGGAAGCGGTGCACCAGCGTGCTCGCCGCCTGCACGGCCTGCAGCATCTGCTCGTCGGCCGGTCCGATTTGCCCGGGAGCCGCGGGGCGCTCTGCGGCTGGGACGGGCGCCGGCGCCGGGGCGGGCGTGCTCGGCGGCGGCGCGAGCGCGGCCCCCACCGAGTCGAACACGCTCTCGTAGAACCCGTGCTCGCCCTGCAGGCGGGCCTCGATCAGCGCGAGGAAGCGACCGGACTCCGCCCCCTGGATGACTCGATGGTCGTACGTCGAGGTCATCGTCATCGCCTTCTCCGCGCCGATCTGCGCCCCGATGGCCCCCAAGCCGACGGGATAGGCGATCGAGCCGGTTGCGACGATCGTGCCCTGGCCGGGCATCAGGCGCGGAACCGAAGCGATCGTGCCGAGGCCGCCCGGATTGGTGAGAGTGATGTTCGCGCCGGCCAGATCGCCGGCCGTGAGCGTGTTCGTGCGCGCCTTCTCGACGAGCTCGTCATAGGCCGCCAGGAAGGCCTCGAAGGAGAGCTCCTGTGTACCCAGGATCACCGGCACCATCAGCGTGCGTGAGCCGTCCTTCTTTTGCACGTCGACTGCCAGCCCGAGATTGACCTGCCCGTCGTCGACGCGATAGGGCTTGCCGTCGACCGTCTCGAAGTGATGGGTCATCACGCCCATCTCGGCGGCTGCCTGAACGATCGCGTAGGCGATCAAATGCGTGAAGGAGACTCTACGTCCGGCCTCCTTGAGCTCGCGACGGCGCGCCTCGAGCGTTGTGACGGTGAGCGTGCGGAAGCTGGTGGCGGTGGGGATCGAGCGGGACTCGTCCATATAGCGGGCGAGCATCGCCGCACCGCCCTTGAGCAATTGCCTTGAGCCCCTCTCGGCGACCGGGGCGGCGGCGCCGTTGGCAGCCGTCTTGGTCGCCGAGCCCGCGCCCCCGTTTGAGGGAACGGCCGCGTCGAGCACGTCGGACTTGACGATGCGCCCGCCGGGACCGCTGCCCGACAGCCTCGACAGATCGACCCCCTCCGTCGCGGCGACGCGCGCCGCGACCGGAGATACTCGTACGCCATCGGGCAGCCCGGCCGCGCCGTCGCCGCTCGGTGGGGACTTCCCTGCCGCCGCCGCCGGTCCGGTGGGCGCAGACTCCGCGGTCCCGGCGCCGCTCGCCTCGCCGTCCCGGGTCCCCGCCCCGGCGGCTGCCGGCGAACCGTCCTGCGCGCCGGCCGCACCCTGCTCGCCGACGCTGAGCCGGGCTATGACCTGACCGACCCCCACCGTGTCGCCCTCCTCGGCGAGGATCTCGGTGACAGTGCCACTCGCCGGTGAGGGCAGCTCGACGTCCACCTTGTCGGTGGAAATCTCGACGATGGTGTCATCGACCTTGATGAAGTCGCCGACCTTGACATGCCATTCAAGGATCGTTCCCTCTGTGACGGACTCACCCGCCGCGGGGGTCACCACGTCGATCGTCTCATTGATCGTCGTGCCGGGGGCCATCTGGTCCCAACTCTAGCGCGCTGGGCCGCCGGATTATCGCCGCGCAAGCCCAATCGCGCGGCTCTTCACACGGCTTAATAGTAACGATCCGGTGCTTTTGTCTCCAACCCTTCGAATTAGTCGTCGAGAGCTCTCGCGACGAGACGGCGCTGTTCCCGCAGGAATTCAAAGCTTCCGAAGAACGGACCGATCCCACCGAGCACCGCCACCGCCACGGCGAGCCGCAAGGAGACGATCCTCGAGCGCGCCGCGGTGATGCACGCGAGCGACATGGCGATCCATAGGAGCCCGTGGCTCAATCCCAGCATGAACGTCGCCGGCTCGGGTTTGCGTAGCGCGAACGCGCAGATCAGCAGAGAGATGTATATGCACGAGTGGCCAAACGACGTCCACTTGAGTGCCGTGAACGTCACTCCGACAGCCAGCGCGCCATCCTGCGCAGGCTCTCCCCGGCCTCCTCGGGCCACTCGTCGATCTCACTTGGCCACCAGGCATGTGCGTCGTGCTCATGGTCGGGGGTCACCTCCGCCCCCTCCGGCAGCCACGCCTGGCCGACGAACATGATCAGGCGATGCGGCAGCTTGATCAGCGCCTCCCCGCGGACGCGCGCGGGCGATACCGACCACTCCTCGCGCAGCTCTCTGACGAGCGTATCGGCCGGGTTCTCACCGAGGTCCACCGACCCGCCCGCGCCCAGCGCCCAGCGCCCCGCCCAAGAGGACAGCCATGGTGCTCGCCGGCCGGCGAGCCAGCGCCCGTCGGCCGAGCGGGTCACGCACAGCGCGGCGACGCTCGAGGAAGCGTCGTTCGCGACCAGGCGAAGCGCCCAGCGCAGTGGCTGCATTTCGAGCTCCAGGCCCCGGGGGCCCTCCCTGAAGTCGATGAGCCGGCCGGCGAGCCCGTCGTGGCTCGGGGACCCGCGCTCGCGCAGCCCGGCGATCTCGGCGTCCGCCGCCTCGGCATGCTCGCGCGAGGGCTCGAAGTGTTCTGCCCGCCAGCGGGTTATGACGTCGTCCAGCTCCCATGGACCGCGGGCCAGGATCTCCGGCAGCTCGTTCGTCGTGGGGTCCGTCCTCGTGACCATGACAGTCACAAGGCTAGCTCCATGAGTGGCCGAACCGGTAAAGATGTGGTGGTGATGAACCCTCTACGCAAGCACTGGGGTTGGGGCATGGAGAGCGAGCAGCCCTCCATCGAAGAGGTTCGCGCCGCCGCCTCCGGCCTGGCCGCGCATCTGGGCTTCCCGGCGGGTGAGGTCGAGGAGCCGGTTGGCATCGAGCGGGTTGAGCTTGCGCCGCCGCGCATACAGGCGCCCGCCGCGCTTGCGGAGATCTGCTCGGCGGACGTGCACTCGCGCGCGTCGCATGCGCTCGGCAAGTCCTACTGCGACGTTGTGCTCGGCTTTCGCGGGCGCTTCGAGGACCCGCCGGACGTTGTGGCCAGGCCGCGGGACGAGCGCGATGTCGAGCGGCTGCTCGAATGGTGCTCGGCAGAGCGGGTCGCGGCAATCCCCTATGGCGGCGGGACGAGCGTCGTCGGCGGTGTCACGCCCGCCGTCGACTCCTCATACAACGGCGCGGTCTCGATCGACATGGGCGCGATGCGCGAAGTGCTCGAGGTCGACCGGACATCGCGCGCGGCGCTCATCCAGGCGGGGGCCGCGGGCCCCGACCTGGAGGCTCAGCTTGCCGCTCACGATCTCACACTGCGCCACTTTCCGCAGTCGTTCGAGCTGTCGACGCTCGGCGGATGGATCGCTACGCGCGCGGCCGGCCACTTCGCCACGGTGTGGACTCATATGGAGGACTTCGTCGAGTCGGTCGATGCGCTCACACCGGCGGGCCTATGGACCTCGCGACGGCTGCCGGGCTCGGGCGCGGGCCCCTCTCCCGATCGGATGCTCGCCGGCTCGGAGGGCGCGCTCGGGGTGATCGTGAAGGCGTGGGTGCGCGTGCAACCGCGCCCCGTCCATCGCCGCTCGGCGGGGGTGCGGTTCGAGCGCTTCATGGACGGCGCCGAGTGCGTGCGCGCACTCAGCCAATCCGGCCTGCATCCGAGCAACTGCCGGCTGATCGACGCCGACGAGGCGCGCTTCACCCTGTCGGGGGACGGCAGCTTTGCGCTGCTCGTGCTCGGGTTCGAGTCAAGCGATCATGAGGTCGACTTCTTGATGGATCGCGCTCTGACGATCTGCGCCGAGCACGGCGGCGCTGTTGGCGAGCGGAGCGGTTCGCGCGGAGGCACGGGCAGCTCTACGGGAGAGGCGGCCGGCGCGGCGGGCGATGCCGGCGGATCGAGGGGAGCAGGCGGTGTGAGCGCGTGGCGTGAAGCGTTCCTGCGTGCCCCCTATATCAGGGACATCTTCGTCGCGATGGGCGTCTTGAGCGAGACGTTCGAGACGGCCGTCACATGGGATCGCTTTCCCTCGTTTCACGAGCGCGTGATGGGCGCCGCCCGAGCGGCCGCCTCCGAGATCGGCGGCGCGGCTCGGGTCTCCTGCCGCTTCACGCACGTCTACCCCGATGGCCCCGCCCCCTACTACACGGTGCTCGCTCCCGCGCAGCGTGGCGAGGAGGTCGAGCAATGGGCGGCTATCAAGAAGGCGGTTTCAGACGTCTTGATCGCCGAGGGCGGCACGATCACCCACCATCACGCGGTCGGGCGCGACCACAGGCCGTGGTATGACCGCCAGCGTCCCGACCCGTTCGCTCTGGCCCTGCGGGGCGCGAAGGCGGCCGTCGATCCCAACGGCATCATGAATCCCGGCGTTCTCGTCGACCCGCTGCCATGACGATCGCCGTGCTCGGCCCGGGCGGCGTCGGAGGCCTTCTCGCGGGCGCGCTGGATCGCGCCGGCACAGAGGTGCGTGTGGTGGCGAGGGAGTCAACGTGCCAGGCGATCTCGAGCCGGGGGCTGCGGGTCGAGAGCGTGCTGCTCGGGGACTTCGTGGCGCATCCGCCGGCATCCGCGCGGCTGGCCGAGCCGGTCGACGTCCTGATCGTGGCGACCAAGGCGGCCGGCTTGGCGGATGCGCTGGATCGCGTTGAGAGCCTTCCCGCTCTTGTCTTGCCGCTGCTCAACGGCCTCGACCACCTGACGACCTTGCGCGAGCGCTTCGGCGAGAGCACGGTCGTGGCGGGCACGATCCGCGTGGAGGCCGATCGCCCGGAGCCCGGTGTGGTCGTTCATACGAGCCGCTTTTTGCGGGTGGACATGGCCTCGCGCGAGGAGGCGATGTGGGCGCCGATGGGGCGGCTTGCGGAGGTGCTCGTCGCCGCAGGCGTGCCGGCGCGCGTGTATCGGCCCGATGGCGATGGGCGGCCTCCCGCGGACGGAGGCGAGGCGCAGGTGATGTGGTCGAAGCTCGTGCGCCTCAATGCGCTCGCCTGCACGACAAGCGCGTTTGACCGCCTGCTCGGGGAGATCCGCTCTACGCCTGAGCTGCGGGGCGAGCTGATCGGCGCGATCGAGGAGGGGTGCGCCGTGGCGCGCGCCGAGGGCGCTTCGATCGATACGAGCGATCCGCTCGGGGAGCTGACGGCCGCTCACGCAACGCTCGGCAGCTCCATGCAGCGTGACATAGCCGCTGGCCGTCCCCCGGAGCTCGACGCCATCCCCGGCGCGGTCCTGCGCGCCGCGGCTCGTCACGGGATCGAGTGCCCGACGATCGAGCGGCTAGTCGGGACGATCGCGGCGCGTGCCGGCGTGCCGCTCCCGGCTAGGAGCTGATTCCCATCAGCTGATCACAGCTCGCGCGGGAACGCGCCCGGTGAGACGACAGGGAGCGCCTGCGTGGAGATTGCCTCAACAACCTCGGCCTCGGTCTCAGCCATGCCCTCGTCGTGCTGACCGTCGCACAGCACCCTGAAGTTCGCGGTCTGGCCACCGTCGGCGTGGATCGTGATGCCCGGCAGGATCTCCTCGCCCTCCTCGAGGCCGAGGCGCTCCATGTCGAAGTGCGAGAGGCCGATCCCCCATGCGGTGTGCGTCGGGTTCTCGCGGTCGTGAGCCGCGACGGCCTGCGCGAAGCGCTCGAGGTTCTTGGCGATCTTGGCGGTGTCGGCCATCCTCGAGCGCAGGGTAGCGCTCCCTGGCGCCGGTCGTCAGCCCTGCTCGATAATCTCGATTCGATACTCGCCGGGCCGTTCTACCCAACTAAACACCCCCTCCCTGATCGAGCTGAGCCGGGTCTTTGTCTCTCCCTCTATACGGAGCCAGCCTCTGGATCGGGACGGACAATGACCGTATCTGCCACGGGAATGATCTCGTCGACGGGTAGGTTGGCCCGGGACGCATGCTCGCGAATCGCCTCGGGGTTGCTCGCCTGATAGATGCAGACCGTCCCGACCGATCCCCCGTTCTCCTCCAAGACGTAACTGCGAATCCAGCGAATGTCGTCAGACATCTCCTCGTCGCCGACCTTCTTGGAACGTCCAGCAGCCTCCTGCAGCTCTTCCGGTGATCGCCAACCGCTGCGACGCAGGATCACGTACGTGTTCATGTGTGGCTCCTCGGATAGGGATTTGAGCGGCCGGCCAGAGCTAGTCAGTGCGTCACGTGGGCTGGGCATAGCCCTTCAAGCCACCGAAGTCGAGCAAGACACAGGGCTCGTCCCCGACGACCCAAGCATCGTGCCCGGGCGGCATGTGGAAGGTGTCGCCGGGGCCGAACTCGCGTTCGGTGCCGTCGTCCATCCTCAGCGCCATGCGGCCCTGCTGGACATATCCGATGTGCCCGACCTGACAGGAGTCGGTACCCGCGATCGGCTTCACGTTCACCGACCAGCGCCAGCCCGGCTCGAAGGTTCCGCGGCCTACGGCATTCCCGTTTAGATCCACGAGCTCCACTCGACCCATTCCCTCCGTGAACTCCCGAACCTCGTCCGGGCTCTCAAAGCGCTTTCCGATTAAGACCGCCATGACATCCTCCTGACCTTGGACGCAGTACGTTCCTGGTTACCCGTCCGGATACTGTGCCAAGCGGGGCGCCGACCCTTGGCCAGGGGCGATCTCCCAGTGCCCTGGTCTAGACCTCGAGGATCTCCACGCGATAACCGTCGGGGTCTTTGACGAAGCACAGCCGTGAGCCGCCCTCGCGCACGGAATACGGCGGCTTCTCGGGCTCGATGCCCTGCTCGGCAAGGCGCGCGAGCGTGGCGTCGAGATCGTCGGCGGTGATCGCGATGTGGCCGTAGCCGGTGCCGAGGTCGTAAGAGTCGACTCCGAAGTTGTATGTGAGCTCGAGCCGAGGCATGTCGCCGTCGCCGGGCTGGTTCATGAAGACGTTGACGGCCTCGTCGCGGATCGGGATCCGCCCGATCTCCTTGAAGCCGAGCGCTTCGTAGAAGGCGAGTGAGCGGTCGATGTCGGTGATGCGGTAGCAGGTGTGGATCAGCGGCATGGGTCCTCCGGTATGGTTGCGGGCAAGCTCGATGTTTGCGTGTCCGTCGCGGCGGGTGCCCATTCGTGCGCTCCCCCGCGCGGTCAGAAGGGCGATCTTCGTGCAAGTATGGCCTCGATGATCGTCGAGCGTGTGATGAACGAGCAGTTCCTGTCGAACACTTATCTGGTGGCCGATGGGAAGGCGGGACCGGCCTTCGTCGTGGATGCGGGCGGACCGGCGGGACCGCTGATCGAGGCGGCGCGGCGGCTGGAGGTAGAGCCGACGCACGTGCTGTTGACGCATCACCACTTCGATCATGTGAGCGAGCTGGGTGCGCTGCGGGAGCGCTGGCCGGGAATGAAGGTGCTGATCCATCCGCTCGAGCGAGGAGCGCTCGAGGCCATGGGGACGAGCGCCGGCGGTGACGGCGCGGGCATCGAGGAGATCGAGGCCGGCGAGCTGCTGCGCTTCGGGGCGCTCGAGGTGCGGCCGCTGCGCACGCCGGGGCACACGGCGGGGATGCTCTCGTTCCTGGTGTCAGAGCCGGGCCGGCGAGCGGCGCCGATGTCGAGAGCTCCGGGGCCGGGCGGGTTCACGGGGGGAGAGGCGGTGGTGTTCACCGGCGACACGCTGTTCAGGGGCTCGGTCGGCGGCGTGAGGGCACCGGGTCACACGACATACACGGATCTGAAGGACTCGATCATGGGCACCCTGATGGAGCTGCCGGGGGATACGACCATCTATCCGGGGCACACGGACCCGACGACCGTAAAGAGCGAGTGGGACGAGAACCCCTTCATTCGCGTGTGGCGCGGGCTGGACGCGGAGGGCTCCGGACTCTGCACAGCCCTCGGCGAGCCGGCGACGCTGATACTGCTCGCCGACGACTATGACGGCGGCAAGAAGGCGTGGGTGCGCTGGCCCGACGGCACGGATGACATCGTGCCCGGCTCGCGCGTCGAGTCTCGCTGAGAACACGTTCTGAGGCCGATCCATTGTCGCAGGGCGGCATTTCGCCGATGTCTGCCGAGATGCGCGATTAGGCCGCGCCCTTAGAATCGTAAGCGTGGCGCGCGAGAGGATCCCCACGTCGAGAGTGCGTCGCACGGCGACGGTGGGGAGGCTCGCGGCCAGCGAGGCGGTCAAGCAGTTCGGCACGCGCGCGGCGAACGTGACGCGCACCGAGCAGGCGGCGAGCGAGGCGCTGGCGAGGCGCCAGCTGGAGACGGCCAAGCAGATCGTATCGGCGCTCGGGACGATGAAGGGCGCCGCGATGAAGCTCGGGCAGGTGATGTCGTTCCTCGACGTGGGGCTCGTCCCGGAGGAGCATCGCGAGGAGTTCCAGCGCGAGCTCGCCAAGCTCAGGGACGCCGCGCCGACGGTCTCCTTCAAGCAGATGCGCAAGGTGATCGAGGACGACCTGGAAGAGTCGATAGCCGACGTGTTCGCCGAGTTCGACGAGGAGCCGATCGCGGCCGCCTCGATCGGGCAGGTCTACAGGGCCACGCTGAGGGAGGGTGGGAGGGACGTCGCCGTCAAGGTCCAGTATCCGGGCGTGGGGGCCGCGGTGAGGGCCGACCTGCAGAACCTGGACATGATCATGAGGCTGCTCAAGCGCATGACCCCGGCGCTCGACGTGAAGAGCATCGCCACCGAGATAAGGGAGCGGATCGCCGAGGAGCTCGACTATGAGCTGGAGGCCCAAAACCAGCGCGCGCTGGCGAGGATCTTCAAGGGCCACCCGTTCATCCTGGTCCCCGACGTGATCAGCTCGCTCTCGCGCGAGCGGGTGCTCGTGAGCGAGTTCGTGGAGGGGGTGGGCTTCGAGGAGGTAAAGGGCTACTCGCAGGCCCGGCGCGACAGGGTGGGGGAGATCGTGTTCAGGTTCTTCCTCGGCTGTCTTTACAGGCACCGGCAGTTCTCGGGCGACCCGCACCCGGGCAACTTCCTGCTGCTCGCCGACGGGCGCGTCGCGTTTCTGGACTTCGGGCTGTTCAAGCGCATGGACCACCAGCCGGTCGAGCTCGAGCTCGCCTGCCAGCGCGCGGTCGTGGAGGGCGACGCCGAGGAGATGCACAGGCTGCTGGCCGAGTCGGGCTTTCTGCCCGAGCCCGAGCGGGTCGACAAGGACCATCTGCTCGCGTTCATCGAGGACGCGATCTGGTGGTATACGACGGCGGACGAGGTGGTGGAGCTCACGCCGGAGATGGCGACGGCGGTGATGATCGAAAGCTCGGATCCGCGCTCGAGCCACTTCAGGGAGATGCGCCACCAGACGATGCGCCCCGAGCACCTGTTCGGGCGGCGCATGGAGATGCTGACGCTCGCCGTGCTCTCACAGCTGCACGCGCGCGCGAACTGGCACAGGATCGCGCGCGAGTGGATGTACGGGGACGCGGCCGTCACCGAGCTGGGGCGCGAAGAGGAAGAGTTCTACGGGCGCACCGGCGTGGGCGCCAGGGGCTAGAGCACCTGGATCTGGATGAGGCTTGTGGTTCCGGGCCGCCCGCTGGGCAGCCCCGCCGTGATCCCGACGCGCTGTCCCTTCTCACACCAGCCCAGCTCGACGACACGCGCGGCGGCGTCTGCGATCAGCTCCTCGGTCGTCTCGTGGCGGCGGATCGAGGAGGCCTGAACGCCCCACATCAGCCCGCAGCGGCGCACGGTCTCCCGGCCGGGGGACAGCGCGTAGATCGGCACGGTCGGCCGGTGCGCCGAGACCAGGCGCGCCGAGCGGCCGGAGAGCGTCGGGACGACGAGCGCGTCGAGGCCGAGCTCGCGCGCGGCGACGCACAGGCTGTGGGCGACCGTGTAGGCGGGGTCGGCATTGGCACGGCGCACGCGCGATGTGTTCCAGTGCTCGTACGGGGCGATCTTCTCCGCCTCGACGGCGACGGCGGCCATCATCTCGATTGCCTGGACGGGATAGGCGCCGATCGCCGTCTCCTGGGAGAGCATGACGGCGTCGGTGCCGTCGAGGATCGCGTTGGCGACGTCGGCGACCTCCGCGCGCGTGGGCCGCGAGGAGGTGACCATCGAGTCGAGCATCTGGGTGGCCGTGATCGAGGGGCGCGCAAGGTAGCCGGCGAGCTCGAGCAGCTTCTTCTGCACGGCCGGGACCTGCTCGATCGGCATCTCGATGCCGAGGTCGCCGCGCGCGACCATCACGCAGTCGGCGGCGCGGATGATCTCCTCGGCGCAGTCGACCGCCTGGGGCTTCTCCATCTTGGCGATCAGGGGAAGGCGCGTGTGGGCGCGCACGGTCTCTACGTCCTCGGGGTTGCGCACGAACGAGAGCGCGACCATGTCGACGCCGATCGATTCGCCGTGCCGGAGCAGCTCGAGGTCCTCCTCGGGCACCGACGGCAGGGCGTGGGCGGGCCCGGGGATGTTGAGCCCCTGGCGTGAGGCGACCGCCCCGCCGACCTCGACCTCGGCGTCGACCTCGCCGGCCGAGGACCGCGTCTCGATCACGCGCAGGCGCACGGAGCCGTCGGCGAGGTACATGATCTCGTCCTTCTCCAGGGCATCGGCGAGCCCGGGCCAGGTGATCGTCATGTGGCGCGCGTCGCCCTCGCGCTCATCGCCGCAGGAGAAGGTGACGAGGTCGCCGGGCTTCAGCTCGACGATGTCCTCGCGAAGGGGCCCGATCCGCAGCTTGGGGCCGGGCAGGTCCTGCAGGATGGCGACCGGCCGACCGGCGCGCCCTGCGGCGTCGCGCACGCGGCGCACGGTCTCCTCGTGCTCGGAGAGAGTCCCGTGCGAGTAGTTCAGCCGCGCGACGTCCATCCCAGCCTTGACCATCTCGAGCAGCGTGGAGGGGTCGCGCGAGGCGGGCCCGATGGTGGCGACGATCTTGGTGCGGCGCATCGTCACGGACGGTAGCGGTCGGCCCTCCCTTTAGCATTCGCGGTGATGCTAGGCCCCTCCCGACCAGTGCCGAAGGTGGGCGCCGGCGCCCGCATCAAGCACTTCGGCGGCGGCTCTGAGCCAGGAACGGTCGTCGCCGTCCGCGACGACGGCCGCCGCCTTCACGTGCGCGGCGAGGACGGCGAGCTGCAGGAGTTCGTGCTCTCACGCTCGAGCGCTCGCTTCGTCTCAGCCGCCGGCGCCCATGGACCTCGCTTGGAGTTGCTTGGCGAGCCGGCCTGAGGCCGTCCCTACATCCTCTCGGCCGCTTCGAGCAGCTGTGAGCGCACATCTCCTGTCACCGGCTTGGCGTGCCCCGGCCAGGCGGCCGCGGGCTCCATCTCGGCGAGCTTTCTGATCGACGCCTTCGCCTGCTCGGTGTCGTAGTTGTACGTCGCCTCCGGCACATGCGGGGGGCAGCCCCTGCCCCACATGTCAAGCGTGTAGAAGCAGTCGCTCACCAGCGCCAGCCGGTCCGATTCGCGCCACAGGCCGATCTGGCCGGGGGCGTGGCCGGGGAGGTGGATCACCTTGAAGCCGGCGATCTCATCGCCCTCGGCGAGCGTGGAGTCGATCTTCACGGGCCCTGCGTCCCACGCGAAGCGGTGCAGCGCCCTGTGGATCTGGCGCTGGGGGGTGGGAAGGCCGACCAGGTCCTTGGGCCAGTACCGGAAGCCGCCGCTCCCTTCTGCGTCCTGGACCTCGTCGGGGTGGCACAGCACAGGCACGCCCAGTGCGGGCGCGCTGCCGCGATGGTCTGTGTGGCCGTGGCCGAGCACCACCCGCTTGATGCCGCCGAGCTTCGCGCCCGCTGAGGCGACGGCCCTGACCATCGTGCGCGCGCCCGCGTCGTACATCGTGACGCCGCCGACGCTCGAGTCCTCGATCAGATAGACGTTGCACTTGCCGGGCTGGCCCTGCACCACCCATACGCCCTGCGCGACCAGCTTCGCCTCGTGCATGGGGAGGTTGGCGATCTTGGTCTTGACGTTGAAGGCGCCCATCAGCCGCTGCTCGCCGGCAGAGCCCTGCTCCGGCATGAGCCCGACCTGGCGCGCGAAGCCCAAGCCGTCGGGGAAGGCTTCGTTGGACTGGATCAGGCCGTCGGAGATCGTGAGAACGTCCACCCCTTCGATCGTCACCGGATCGCCCGTCGGCGCCACGCCGCTCATCGCCTCGGGCCCCGCGAACGTCCCCTTCATGCGCCAGTGCACGGCGCAGCGCTCGCCCTCAGTGGTGGTCTGCGCGATCTCCATCTGCATGTCCGGCATCGCGCCGATCAGGCCACCGATGTAGGCGCGCACCCCGTCCGGCGCGGTCGTGTCGATCTGCCCACGCACGTTCTCGCGCCCGCCCGGCGACCACAGCGCGATCGCCGTATCAACGTCATGCGCGCCAATCGCCTCGAAGTAGCGCCTCGCGATGCTCTCGGTCTCGTCCGCCATGGGTGCCCGCCTCCTTTGCTCGTGACGATCCCCGTCCGCGGTCAAGTCTACGCACGTCCGCGCGCCCGATGTGCTCGACGTACGACTGCCGGCCGACCCAGCTTCGAATGCCGGCGCTAAGGCACCTTCACATCCGGAAAGTGCTCTGCGCAGTGCTCTCGCAGGATGCTTCGTACCCACGCACGCTCGGCCGACGTGGAGGCGCGCAGGCGGGCCAGCAGGTCGTTCTGCCGCTCGATCGGCGCCCCCGCGATCGTCCAACGCACCGTGAGCCGCTCGAACAAGAGCTCGACAGCACGCTGCTCGACATCCTCGCGCGTGGCGGCCGGCCTGCCCGTTCCGGCAAGCGTTTCCGAGTACTCCCGCCGTGCGCCGATCGTGAGCGCACCGCGTAGCGTGAGCGTGTTGCCCTCGGCGTCGGCGTAGTCGCTGCTCAGAGCGCTCATCGTCCGGCGCGGTCGGTTTCGCTTGGCCATACCCACATGGTGTCATCGGCGCGCCTGTCGAGGCGACCCTCGTGTGCGTGCCGGCTGGTGTGGTCTCGGGGGCGACGGCCGTGGGAGCGGGCGGCAGGTAGTCTCCGCCCCCAGTGAGCGAGGCTACCCGCAAACGCGAGCTTGGGCGCGGCGAGCGCGTCCTGCCCGGCGTCTGGCGCTTGCGCCTGCCGCTCCCCTGGCCGGGCGTTCCGCATGGCAACGCGTGGGCAGTGAAGGCCGGTGACGGCATCGTCCTGTTCGACACGGGCTACCACGGGCCCGGCTCGATGGCCGAGCTCGAACGGGCGCTTTCGATGTGCGGCCTGAAGGTGGAGGACGTGCGCCTCGTGGTCTGCACCCACGCTCACTCCGACCACTACGGGCAGGCGGCCGCGATCGTGGAGCGCACAGGCTGTGAGCTGTGGATGCACCCCAAATACGAGCACATCGTCGCGATGGCGACCGATCCGGAGGCGTTGTGGGAGCACCGCATCGAGATCGCGCGCCAGAGCGGCGTCCCCGAGGAGCCGCTGCGCCGCTTCGCCGCCGAGCGCAAGAGCGACAACACGGGCATCTCCGGCCTCATCGCGCCCAACCGCGAGCTGCTGCCGGGCGTTGTCGTAGAGACCGATCTCGGCCCCTGGAGCGTTTACGAGACGCCCGGCCACGCTCCCTCGCACGTCTGCCTCTTCCAACCCGAGCGCCGCCTGCTCATCTCCGGCGATCACCTGCTCGGGCGCGTATCGCTCTACTTCGACTACGCCTACACACCAGACCCGGTCGGCGAATTCCTGTCCTCGCTCGATGTGGTCGAGAAGCTCGATGCGCGCCTGTGCCTCGCCGGGCACGGGCGCACGTTCACCGACGTGCGCGCCCACATCGACGGCAACCGCGAGCTCGTCGCCTCGCGGCTCGACCGGGCCGCTGCCGCGATCGCCGATGGGCCGCTCACCGCGTTTGAGATCGTGCCGCGCATGTACGACGCCGAGCTCTCCTCCCACGCCGCGCCCTGGCTCTTGACGGAAGCGCTCTGCATGCTCACGCATCTGCAGGCGCTCGGACGGGCCGAGCGCATCCCTGGCGATCCCGAGAGATGGTTTGCAACTTCGAACGCCCGCGCGGCGGAGGCGCCTTCGGCGCCGTAGCCCATCCCACGTGGAGAGGCCCGTCACCGCGGAGACCCCTAAACCTTGACACGGTAGTGTTAGGCTTCGGCGATGAGGATCGATGAGCTGCTTGCCGGTCCCGAGCCGGTCTTCTCGTTCGAGTTCTTTCCGCCCAAGACCGAGGCCGGCGAGCAGAACCTGGACAAGGCGCTTTCGGAGCTGCGCACCCTTGAGCCCTCGTTCGTGTCGGTCACCTACGGCGCGGGCGGCTCCACGCGCGCCAAGACGATCGAGATCGTCAAGCGCATCAAAGCCGAGCACGGCCTCGAGGCGATGGCGCACTTCACGTGCGTCGGCGCCACCGTCCCTCAGCTGCGCTCGACGCTCGACGAGATGCGCGCGGCCGGCATCGAGAACGTGCTCGCCCTGCGCGGCGACCCGCCCGCGGGCGATGAGGACTGGGTCAAGACGGACGGCGGCCTCGAGTACTCGCGCGAGCTCGTCGAGCTGATTCGCGCCGAATACCCGTTCGCGATCGGCGCCGCCTGCTTTCCCGAGACGCATATTCACGCCACATCACCCGAGGAGGACCTCGCCCACCTGGCCGAGAAGGTCGGCGCCGGCGTCGACTTCCTCATCACCCAGCTCTTCTTCGACAACGCGCTCTACTTCGACTTCGTCGAGCGTGCCCGCGCCGCCGGCATCACCGTGCCGATCATCCCCGGCATCCTGCCCATCACCCAGATCGGCCAGCTCGAGCGCATGACGAGCATGTGCGGCGCCTCGATCCCCCCGGGCCTTCACCGCGAGCTGCACGCGCGCGAGTCGGCGCCCGAGGCCGTCATCGACTTCGGCGTCGCCTACGCCACGCTGCAGTGCGCCGAGCTGCTCGCCGCCGGCGCGCCCGGAATCCACTTCTACACGCTCAACCGCTCCCCCGCCACGCGCGCGATCCTCGGCGCGCTCAAGCTCGCGCGGCCGTGGGAGCGGGCCGTCTACCCTGGCTCGATCTCGAGTCCCTCGGCCACCCGCGGCGAGCCGTCGGCCGCCTCGTAGCGCACGTCGACCGAGTCGTCCTGTTTGTAGGTCCCCACGCCCCACGCGCCCAGCAGCCAGCGGCGCTTTGAGATCTTGTCCTTGTGCAGCTCCCGCTCGAACATGAGCGTGCGGCCCTTGACCATGTAGTCGGCGCCCTCGCGCTGAGGGACGCCGTTGACGTACACCTCATAGGGCTCTCTCACCGCTTGCGGGAGCGTCACGATCGAGTGGGCCATAGACTAATTATGGGCTGGGAGGGCTGTTGTTTCTTTTTCGGGTCGCGTTAAGCGCGCGCGCGTTAAGGAAGGCTTTCTTCGCGCGCGCGCTTAACGCGAGCCGAAAGACGAACATTCACCCGGCGCTCGGCGTACCCTCTTGCGACCGTGAGCTCTGCCTCTTCGTCTACCGTTCTCGCCGAGTCCCCCGTCGCCGCCGGCGCCTTTCTGCCCTACCTCGACCGGCAGCTGAGTGTTGTGCCCCAGCCCGGCCGCATCCGCGCGCACATCCGCGGCGAGCGCATCTTCGTGCCCTGCGGCGATCACCGCCCTGCTGTCGAGCGGCTCTACCGCCGCCTTGCGCGCCCGGAGATCGGCGCGCGACTGGATGAGGTCGTCGCATCCGCCGGCCTCTCCTACAGCGGCCTCTCGATCCGCTCCCAGCGCACGCGCTGGGCCTCATGCTCATCGAGCGGCGCCATGAGCTTCAACTGGCGGCTCCTACTCGCACCCGAGCGGGTGCTGGACTACGTCATCTGGCACGAGGTCTGCCACCTGGAGGTCCCCAACCACTCCCCGCGCTTCTGGGCGCTGCTGGAGAAGAGGCTCCCCGGCTTTCGCGAGCCGCATGCGTGGCTGCGCCGCCACGGAGCGACGCTCGTGCTCTAGCCCCGCTGCTCGATCGGCACGAACTCGCGGTCGCGCTCGCCCGTGTAGATCTGGCGGGGTCGTGCGATGCGCTGCTCTGAGTCCTGCACCTGCTCGAGCCAGTTGGCGATCCAGCCGCTCGTGCGGCCGATCGCGAACATCACGGGGAACATCTCCACCGGCAGGCCCAGCGCCTCGTAGATCAGGCCCGAGTAGAAGTCCACGTTGGGATAGAGCTTGTGCTGGATGAAGTACTCGTCGCCCAGCGCGATCTTCTCGAGCTCGAGAGCGATGTCGAGCAGCGGATTGCGCGTGCCCGTCACCTCGAACACGTCCTCCGCTGCCGCCTTGATGATCTGCGCGCGCGGGTCGAAGTTCTTGTAGACGCGGTGGCCGAAGCCCATCAGCCGCTCCTTGCCTTCCTCGACGCCCTTGAGGAAGTCGGGGATGTTCTCCTTGCGTTCGATCCTGTGCAGCATCCTCAGCACCGCCTCGTTGGCGCCGCCGTGCAGCGGCCCGTACAGCGCCGCGACGCCCGCGGCGACGGCGGAGTAGGGGTCCACGCGCGATGAGCCCACGCCCCTGACGGCGCTCGTCGAGCAGTTCTGCTCGTGGTCGGCGTGCAATATGAACAGCACGTCCAGCGCCCGTTCCAGGCGCGGATCCGGCTCGTACTTCAGCTCGGTCATCTTGTACATCATCGAGAGGAAGTTCCCGGCGTAGCGCAGGTCGTTGTCGGGGTAGACATAGGGCTGGCCGTTGGAGTGCCTGAACGCGAACGCCGCGAGCGTCGGCATCTTCGCGATGAGGCGGATCGTCTGCATGTGGCGGTTGTCCGGGTCGCCGATCTCGTTCGCGTCGGGATAGAACGTCGACAGTGCGCCCACCGAGCCGAGCAGCATCCCCATCGGGTGCGCGTCGTGCCAGAAGCCCTGCATGAACTCCTTGACGTTCTCGTGCACGAACGTGTGGATGGTTACCTCTTGCGTCCACTCCTCCAGCTGTGTCTTCGTCGGCAGTTCCCCGTGGATCAACAGGTATGCGACCTCCAGGTACGTCGAGCGCTCGGCCAGCTGCTCGATCGGGTAGCCCCTGTACTGCAGGATGCCCCTCTCGCCGTCGAGATAGGTGACCGCGCTGCGGCACGAGGCGACGTTGGCGTAGCCAGGGTCATACGACATCAGGCCGAAGTCGTCGTCGGAGAGCTTGATCTGGCGCAGGTCCAGGCCCTTCACCGTGCCGTCGACGATCGGCAGCTCATACGTCTTGCCGGTGCGATTGTCGGTGACGGTCAGCGAGTCGCTCGTCCCGGCGCCGTCGGCCCTGGCGTCTCTGGTCTGTGTCTCGGCGCCCATCGCTCTTCCTCCAGTCGGCTGTTCGTCTGTTCTGTCCGATTATGAGGCACGTGCCTGTGCGACCCGCCAGTCAGCCGACGATGTCTCAGCGATGACTGAGGCGCCCGCGTGCCATCGCCGTCCGCACCCGCGCTGGAGGTATCAGCTGCGATCCACCATGGGGACCCCTGCGCGGCGGGCGCGGCAGCCTGGTGTGCGGGTGACGATGAGGCGAGCGCGGTCGCGGACGCGGCCCTATGCCGCCGTCCTCGCCGCCTGCCGTCTCGGGATCCGGTCCCTGGCGCACGGCCCAGCGTACGAGCAGGAAGAGAGCCACGACCGGGATCTTCAAGATCAGCATCAACCAGATGAAAGTCCAGGCATCCACTCCTTCCGATCGTATACCCAGCCCTCCGCCGTCACAAGCCCGGGCCGGGCTGGTGACTCGTGTGCCCCGTGGACCGCGCGACGGCGTCGCCGCTGGAGGGGCCTCCGGCTCAGCCGCGCAGGCGGGCGAGTGGGGCGCCGCTGAAGCTGGTGATCTCGCTCAGCTCTTGCACGCGCGCGGAGATCTCTTCGCCCTCCAGGCGCTCGATCCGCTCGGTGCCGAACTCCTCGACGTTGAACGAGGCGAGCGCCGTGCCGTGCGCCATCGCCCGCCGCAGCAGATCGTCTGTCAGCTCGTGGTCTGAGTGGGCGGCGATATAGCCGACGAAGCCGCCCGCGAACGTGTCGCCGGCGCCGGTCGGGTCGATCACCGTCTCCAGCGGATAGGCGGGCAGCGCGAAGAAGGTCTCCGCTGTGACAAGCGCCGCGCCGTACTCGCCCTGCTTGGCCACGATCACGCTCGGCCCGCGTCCGCCCGCGCCCTCCCCGGCCGACCCGCCGGCGCCCGATGCTTTCCAGTTGAGGATCTCCCGCGCGGCCGACACGAGGTTGGGCCTGCCCGTCAGCTGGCGCAGCTCCGCGTCGTTGAGGATCAAGCAGTCGACGCGCTCGATCGCATCGACGAGCTCATCGCGCGCAATGTCGATCCACAGGTTCATCGAGTCGAGCGCGACGAACCGCGCATCGGGCATCTGCTCCCGGACATCGCGTTGCAGGCCGGGCTGGATGTTCGCCAGGAACAGCACCTCGCTCTCGCGCGACTGGTCTGAGAGCTTCGGCTCGAAGCCCTCGAACACGCCGAGCTGCGTGTCGAGCGTCTCGCGCGAGTTCAGATCCCAGCCATACTCGCCGCGCCAGAAGAACGTCTTGCCGCCCGCGATGCGCTCGATGTCGGCGACGCCGACCCCGCGCCTGCGCAGGACGTCGATCTCGCTCTCCCCGAAGTCCTCGCCGACCGGCCCCACGACTCGCACCTCGTCGAAGAACGACGCCGCCAGCGCGAAGTGCACGGCAGCGCCGCCGAGCATCCGCTCACGCTCCCCGAACGGGGTCTTCACCGCGTCATAGGCGATCGATCCGACGACTGTGATTGGCATCGGCGCGGGACCCTATAGGACGCTTGTGGGGCCATGACGGCGCGGCGCACGAAATATGAGGGCCGCCCCACGGGTCCTATAGCCTCCGCTGCCCGATGCGCGCGATCCAGATGACCGAGTTCGGCGGCCCTGAGGTGCTGAACCTGGTCGATCTTCCAACGCCCGAGCCGGCGGCCGGCGAGGCGCTGATCAGGGTGAGCAAGGCCGGGATCAACTTCGCGGACACCCATACGCGCACCAACTCCTATGTGCAGAAGTCCACGCTGCCGCTGGTGCCCGGTGGGGAGGTCGCCGGAGTCGTGGCGCAGGCACCGGCGGACGCAGCCGTGAAGGCCGGTCAGCGCGTGGTGGCGTTCACCGGCGATGGCGGCTACGCGGAGTACGCCACGGCCCCTGCCGATTGCTGCTACCCGATCCCCGACAACCTCGACGACGACGCCGCGGTCGCCGTTCTCATCCAGGGCCTGACCGCATGGCACCTCTATCGCACGGCCGGTCGCGTCGCGGCAGGCGAGTCCGTGGTCGTGCACTCCGCCGCGGGAGGAGTCGGCTCGCTCGCCGTGCAGCTCGGCCACCCACTCGGCGCGGGCCGCGTGATTGCCACGGCCTCGAGCGCCGCGCGCCGTGAGGTGGCTCTGTCACTCGGCGCCGATGTCGCCGTCGACCCGGAGCCCGCGGGTTTGACCGAGCGCCTGATCGAGGCAAATGAAGGACGCGAGGTGGACCTCGTCTTCGACATGGCCGGCGGCGAGGCATTCGAGCGCTCCTATCGCGCGCTCGCGCACTTCGGTCGCATCGTCGTGTGCGGCATCTCCACCCAACAGCCGAACGAGATCCGCACCGGCTCGCTGCTGCGCCACTCGCGCTCCGTGGTCGGCTTCTACCTGTTCCACTTCCTGGAGCGCCCCGCGATGGTGACCGAGGCGCTGGCCGACCTGTTCGCGCGTGCTGCAAGCGGAGAGCTGCGCGTCATCGTAGGGGGGACATACCCGCTCGGGGATGCCGTCCAAGCGCATATCGACCTGCGCGAGCGGCGTACCAGCGGCAAGCTTCTGCTCGATCCCTCGCTGTGAGAGACGGTCGTTCGCATGGCGGCTCGCGCCCGTCTGCGATGAGATGTGCGGCGGGGTTGCGTGGCCGGGAGCGGCCTGGGCGCATTGAGCGCGTAAGCTGCCTGCTCGAATGAACGCGAAGACCTTTGCTGAGCTCGGCCTCTCCGAGCAGACGCTCGAAGCCCTGCGCGACATCGGCTACGAGGCGCCGAGCCCTATCCAGCAGGAGGCGATCCCGCCGCTGCTCGAAGGCCGCGACGTGATCGGCCAGGCGCAGACGGGGACCGGGAAGACGGCCGCCTTCGGTTTGCCGATCGTCCAGTACGTCGATCCCTCCGAGCTCCAGATCCAGGCGCTCGTGCTGACGCCCACGCGTGAGCTGTGCATCCAGGTGACTCAGG
The DNA here is from genome assembly GCA_963714635.1 of uncultured Solirubrobacterales bacterium. Lineage (GTDB taxonomy): Bacteria > Actinomycetota > Thermoleophilia > Solirubrobacterales > Solirubrobacteraceae > Palsa-744. Next base: position 539,147 of record CAVQPM010000005.1, read on the forward strand.
CCCTGCGTGCCTATGGCGGGCGCAGCGGCGTGGATGTCGTCGCGGTCTTCGGCGGCGCCCCGATTCGCACCCAGCAGGCTCAGCTGCGCGCCGGCGGGCATGTCGTCGTCGGGACCGTGGGACGGGTGCTCGATCTGATCTCGCGCCACTCGATCGTGCTGCACGATTGCCGTTTCGTCGTGCTGGACGAGGCCGATGAGATGCTCGACCTGGGCTTTCTGGAGGACGTCGAGCGGATCCTGTCGATGACTCCCAGCGGACGTCAGACGGCGCTCTTCTCGGCCACGATGCCGCCCCCGATCCGGGCGCTGGCCGATCGCTACCTGTACGACCCGGTGCTCGTCAAGATCGAGGCGGCGACGCTCACGATCGATACGGTCGCCCAGTTCCAGCTCCCCATCGACGCCAAGGGCAAGCCCGACAAGCTCGCGGAGGTGCTTCGCGCCGAGCGGCCCGACCAGGCGATCGTGTTCGTGCGCACGAAGATCCGCTGCGACCAGCTGTTCCGGCTGCTGCGCGACCGCGGCATGAACGTGCGGGCGCTTCATGGGGATATGTCCCAGGGCGCGCGTGACGGCGTGATGCTCGCCTTCAAGGGTGGGCGCGTGCCGATCCTGATCGCCACCGACGTTGCCGCCCGCGGCCTTGACATCACCACCGTGACACACGTCGTCAACTACGACGTGCCCACCTCTCCCGACACCTACGTGCACCGCATCGGGCGCACCGGCCGGCTCGGACGCTCGGGCCGGGCGATCACGTTCGTGGAGGATCGCCAAAAGCGCGAGCTCGAGGCGATCGAGCGCCACATCGGCACGCAGATCGCCGCGTGGGAGCAGGGCGCGGAGGCCGCACCGACGCCGGTGAAGGAGCGCCCGCGCAGGCACTCCAAGCCGCACATCTCCCGCGACGGAAGCGAGCCCTCGGTCAAGCTCATGCTGCGGGGCGGGCGCGCCGCCGGGCTGAACGTTGCCGACATCGTCGCCGCCGTCACCTCCGCCACCGGCCTCGACGGTGAGGCCGTGCGCGACGTCAGCGTGCTCGAGCGCTTCTCGCTGCTGTCGGTGCCCGCCGAGGAGGCCGACCGTGTGATCGAGGCGCTGAGCGGGCGTGAGCTGAGCGCGCAGCGGGTAGGGTAGGCGAATGTCAAGCGCCACGATGCATACCACCGAGGGAGAGATCGTCTTCGAGCTGTTCGACGAGGACGCCCCGAAGACCGTCGAGAACTTCCGCAAGCTGGCCTCTGACGGCTTCTATGACGGGCTCGCCTTTCACCGCGTGATCAGCGACTTCATGATCCAGGGCGGCTGCCCGCAGGGCACGGGCACGGGCGGGCCCGGCTACACCTTCGAGGACGAGATCAACTCGCACAAGATCGTGCGCGGCGCGCTCGCCATGGCAAACGCCGGCCCGAACACAAACGGGTCGCAGTTCTTCATCGTGACCGCGCAGGAGTGCGCTTGGCTGGACGGCAAGCACACGGTCTTCGGCCAGGTCTCGAGCGGGATGGACGTCGTGGACAAGCTGGAGGTGGCTCCCACGGACGGAAGAGACCGTCCGATCGAGCCAATCGGGATCGCTTCCATAGAGTTGGCCGACTAGCCAAATCGGGTGTAGCCTTGTTCGCTAAGAGCACGCGAACAGAGCGGGGAGACAGCGAGATGGCGATTGTCGAGCAGCAGGTAACTCAGCAGACGCACAACGGGGCGACGCCGACCGCCGAGGCGGGCGCCGACATCCCGGTCGAGAACCCGGCGACGGGTCAGATCGTCGCAACCGTTCCCGAGCTCGACCCGGCGGCAGTGGCGGACATGGCCGCCCGCGGCCGGGCGGCCCAGCCCGCCTGGGAGGCGATCGGCTTCGAGGGGCGCGCTCGCGTCATGCTGCGCGCCCAGAAGTGGCTGATCGACAACTCTGAGCGTGTGATCGAGACGATCGTCTCGGAGACAGGCAAGACCTGGGAGGACGCCGAGTTCGCGGAGATCGCCTACGCAGCCAACGCATTCGGGTTCTGGGCCAAGGCAGCGCCCAAGTACCTCGGCGACGAGCGCGTCAAATCGGCTCAGCTGCTCGTCAAGGGCAAGAAGCTGATCCTTCGCTATCGCCCGCTCGGCCTGATCGGCGTGATCGGGCCGTGGAACTACCCGCTGACGAACTCCTTCGGCGACGCCATCCCCGCGCTGATGGCCGGCAACAGCGTGATCCTCAAGCCGAGCGAGGTCACGCCGCTGACCTCGCTGTTGATGGCGCAGGCGCTGAGCGAATGCGGCCTGCCGGAGCACGTCTTCGGAGTCGCCACCGGGCGCGGCGCGACCGGGGCGGCGCTGATCGACAACGTCGACATGATCATGTTCACCGGTTCCACCCGCACCGGTCGCATGGTCGCGCAGGAGGCCGCCAAGCGACTGATTCCCTGCTCGCTGGAGCTCGGTGGCAAGGACCCGATGATCGTGCTCTCCGATGCCGATCTGGAGCGTGCCGCGAACCTCGCTGTGTACTACTCGATGCAGAACGCCGGCCAGACGTGCATCTCGATCGAGCGCGTCTACGTCGAGGAGCCGGTCTACGATCAGTTCGTCGACCGGGTCACCGAGAAGGCTCGCGCGCTGCGCGTGGGCACGCCGAAGGGCCCGGGCTCGGTCGACGTCGGCGCGATCACCTTCCCGCCTCAGATGGACACGATCTCCGACCACGTCAGCGACGCGCTGGCCAAGGGCGCCCGCGCGCTGACCGGAGGCAAGGCGGTCGAGAACGTGCCGGGGCGCTTCTACGAGCCGACCGTGCTCGTCGACGTCGACCACACGATGAAGATCATGACCGAGGAGACCTTCGGGCCGACCCTGCCGATAATGAAGGTGCGCGACGCCGAGGAGGCAGTGCGGCTCGCCAACGAGTCGCCCTATGGGCTGGGCGCGTCCGTCTTCACGCGTGACACCGAGCGCGGTGAGGCGATCGCGAAACGGCTGCAGTCCGGAACGGCGAACGTGAACGACGCGCTCATCAACTACACCGCGCTCGAGCTGCCGATGGGCGGCGCCAAGGCGTCCGGACTCGGCCACCGTCACGGAGCGGGCGGCATCCGCAAGTACTGCTCGCAGCAGTCGATCGTCATCACCTCGCGCCTGGCGCTCAAGCGCGAGGTCCACATGTTCCCCTACAAGGCCAAGACGACGCGCATGCTGATGCGGTTCTTCAAGCTCATGTACGGGCGGGGCAAAAGGGACTGAGACGGCCGTGGACGCGGCGGCGCGCCCCGGCGAAGTGGAAATCAGAGCTTGATCCCGAAAAGCTGTTCCAGCTCGGGGATGGTTGTGTCGGCGCTGGTGTGATGGACGGTCGCCATGCCCAGCTTGGCCGCGGGCTCGAGGTTGAAGGGGAGATCGTCGACGAACACGCACAGCTCGGGCGCCACTCCGGCGCGCTCGGCGCCCAACTCGTACATGCGCCGCGCCGGCTTGCGGGTGCCCTCCTGGCCCGAGATCACGATGCCGTCGAAGAGATCGTCGAATAGGTCGCGGGGATAGCGGTGCACGCCCCACGAGTTCGACACGAGCGCTGTCTTGATGCCCGCTTGGCGGGCGCTGCGCACCGCCCCGATCATCGCCTCATCCGGCGCCACGCCTGCGAACAGCCCGTCGATCAGCCCTCCGGGCTCCACGTCGAGGATCGCCGCGAAGCGCACCTCAAAGTCGCCCTCGGCGAGGACGCCCTTCTCCAGCGCGATCAGCATGTCGCGCACCTCGGGGTCGGCGGCGAAGCGCTTGCCAAGCTCGGCCATGTCGATGCCCATGCCCTCGCAGTAGGCGCCAAACGAAGCGAACAGGTTGCTCGTCAGCACTCCGCCCCAGTCGATCAGGAGGCCCCTGCGGCCGTTGCCGCTCGCCGCCGCGGGCGACTCGGGGGCGGCCTGGACGGGCTGCTGCGCCGCGCCGGCCGAATGGCCGTTGTGCGGCTCACTTGCCATACGCCACCGCCTCCGCCTGGCGCGCGAGCTCCACAACTCCGTCGCCGAACTGCTTGAGGTAGGGGTCGTCGGTCATCCCGGCGATCGCGCGCTTGTAGTTGCCCTCCATGAACACCACAGACTTCCATAATGCCAGGGTGGTGTACCAGCGCAGCTCGGTCATCGAGCGGCGCGAGAGCCGCTCGTAGCGCTCGATCAACTCACCCCTGGTCGGGAAGCCCTCGGCGCGCGTCACCCTGCCGAGGTGCTCGCGCAGGCCACCGCCCGGATCGCCGGCCTGCGTCCAGAACATGCACAGATAGCCGAGATCGGCCAGCGGATCTCCGATCGTGGCCATCTCCCAGTCGAACACGGCCACCAGTCGAGCGGGCGCCTGCGAGGAGAACATCGTGTTGCCGAGGCGATAGTCGCCGTGCACGATCGTCGCGGGGCCGGACTCGGGCATGTGAGCCGCAAGCCAAGCGGCGACGCGCTCGACCGCCGGGAGATCGCGCGTGCGGTTGACCTCCCACAGTCCGCCGAAGCGCCGCAGCTGGCGCTCCAGATAGCCGCTCGGCTTGCCGAAGCCCTCCAGCCCCACGGCCCGCCAATCGACGTCATGGATCTCCACGAGCGCATCGATCAGCTGCTCGCCGATCCGCCTGCGCTGCTCGGGGGTGTCGAGGGCGGTCGGCGTCTCGGAGACGATCACCTCGCCCTCGACGCGCTCCATCACGTAGAAGGGGCACCCTATGACCGTCTCGTCCTCGCACACCGCGAGCACCCGCGGAACGCGGGCCTGCGTCCGCTCGAGAGCTCTCAGCAGGCGCGCCTCGCGCAGCACGTCATGAGCGCTGGGTGGGAGCGGCGGGCGCGGCGGGCGCCGAAGCACGATCTCCGGGCCGCTGTCGCGCTCGATCAGATACGTCACGTTGGAGTGGCCTTCGCCGATCGGCGTGGCCCTGATCGCTCCCTGGCCGAGGCCGTGCTCGTCGAGGAAGCGCTCGAGCGGCTCCAGCACGAGCAGGGGCGGGCGTGCGCCTCGCACGATCTCTCGCGGGCTGGATACGATGTCGTCCGGCGCGACTGATGCACTCATCAGCTCGCACGCTACACCGGCGAGAAGCGCCACGACGGCGCGAAGAGCCCCAACCGCATGGGATGCGCACCAGCGCCGTCGTCCGGTGGGCATGCAAGTCCGCTAACACCGCAAAAACTTCGTCCCCGTGCACCGCAACATCGTCCTTGACACCGTGTCTTAAGCCCCCATGTCACCAATCCACACACACGCTCAGCTCTCCATCCGAAACACCCGCCGGCTCCTGATCATCGCGTTCGGCTGCCTGGCCCTCGCCCTCAGCCTGGGGGCCGGTGAGGCCGGCGCTTCGCATGGCCAGGCCACGTTCTTCGAGGACACGAGCGAACTGTTGAACCCGGCCACGCGCTCCAAGGCGCTGGGGGAACTCGAACATCTGGGCGTCAAAGCGCTGCGCGTCGAGCTCTACTGGCACAGCGTGGCGCCCGCCGCCAACAGCTCGAGGCGCCCGAGCTTCGATGCGACCGATCCCAACAGCTACTCGTGGGGAGGGTACGACTGGGTGCTCTCAGAAGCGGCACGACTGAAATGGCAGGTGCTGCTGACCGTGACCTCGCCCGTGCCGAAGTGGGCGACAGCGGGCCACAAAGATCTCGTTACCCGTCCCAACGACACGCAGTTCAGGGAGTTCATGACCGCGGTCGGTCGCCGCTACGGCTCCGAGGCCTCGCTGTTCGCGATCTGGAACGAGCCCAACCACCCCGCCTTTCTGCTCCCTCAATTCAACCGGCGCAACCAGCCCGAATCGCCGCGCATCTACCGGGGACTGTTCCAGGCCGGCTATGAAGGATTGAAGGCCGCCGGGATCGCGCAGCCGAAACTGCTCATGGGCGAAACAGCGCCGTTCGGCTACGACAAAGTCAACGTGCGCCGCGAAGGCCGCAGGGCGCTTCTGCACGACGTCTCCCCGCTCGCTTTTCTGCGCGGAGCGCTCTGCCTGAACACCCACTACCGCAAGTCGGGCACCTGCGGAATGCTTCCCGCCTACGGCTACGCCCATCACGCCTACACCACAGGCCAGGGGCCCTCGTACCGCCCGCCGGCGGACGATGTGACGATCGGCGTTCTCTCGCGGCTGTCAAGCGCGCTCGACCGCGCCGCGCGTGCACACGCGATCCCGGCTCACGTCCCCATTTATCTGACCGAGTACGGCGTGCAGAGCAAGCCCAGCATCCTCGGCGTGTCGCTCGCCAAGCAGGCCGAATTCGACGCGCTCTCGGAGAAGATCGCCTGGGCCAACGGACGAGTGGCCGGGTTCTCGCAATACCTGTTCCGGGACGATCCACTGTCGAGCGGCCCGCCGGGGTCGAGCGTTCACGGCGGCTACATCGGCTTCCAGACCGGCCTTGTCGAGCACAACGGCAAGCGCAAGCCGCTCTACTACGGCTTCCCGGTTCCGCTCGTCGTCTCAAAGCAGCGGGGTGGATACTCGCTGTGGGGGCTCGTGCGACCGGCGACCGGCGCGACCAGGGTGAAGGTGCTCGTCAAGGCAAAGCACGCCAAGCGCTACAGCACGCTCGCGGTCGTGACGACCGACTCGCACGGCTACTGGTCGCTGCGCTCCTCGAGGCCCGGCGCGAGCTGGCGAGTGAGCTGGCGCAGCCCGGCGGGGGTCGCGTATAACGGTCCTCCTATCAAAGCAACGTGATGTCCCGGCCGCCCGCGTCGATCGGCGCGGGCGGCCATCATCGTCCGGGCAGGGCCCCCGTCTGAGTAGCGTTGGGGTATGCCGGAGCTGCCGGAGATTGAGATAACGGCTCGTCGGCTCGACGAGGCCGTGCGGGGGGCCGTGATCGAGTCTGTGCTGGCTCCGGGGGTGAAGGTGATGCGCACGTTCGATCCTCCGCTATCAGAGCTCGAGGGCCGCACGATCGAGCGCATAGGGCGGCGCGGCAAGCACCTGGTCGTCGAGGCGTCCGGTGGGCTCGTGTTGCTGATCCACCTCATGTCGGCCGGTCGGTTGCAGCTGTACGACCGTCGCGCCGGACCCCGCGACAGGACATCGCGTCTGCTGATCCGCGCTCGGCTCGACGGCGAGGAGAAGGAGCTGCGATTGCGCGAGTTCGGCTCCAAGCAGGCGGCCTGGGCGAAGCTGCTGCGCAGCTCAGAGCTCGACGATGCGCCGGAGCTCGCCGCGCTCGGTCCCGAGGCGTGGCCCAGTCCCCCGCCCCTGCACGAGCTGCTCAAAGCCCCTCGTCCCCTGCACGCCGCGCTGCGTGACCAGCACGTGATCGCCGGCATCGGGCGATCCTGGGCGGATGAGATCCTCTGGGCGGCGAGGCTCTCGCCGTTCAAGCGCGCCAATGACCTCGGTGACCAGGAGGCGCAAGCGCTCCGGCAAGCGATCGTCGGCACGCTCGGAGCCGCGATCGAGCACTACGAGCGGACCGTGACGCTTCCGATCCCCGACAAGCTGCCGATGCCGTTGAAGGTCCACCGCCACGAGGGCGAGCCGTGCCCGCGCTGCGGCGAGACGCTTCGGCCCGTGCACTTCGAGGACTACGTGATCGCCTACTGCCCATCCTGCCAGACAGGCGGCAAGACGCTCAAGGACCGTCGTCTCTCGCGGCTGTTGAAGTGAGGGCGCGATGACTCGTCGTGAGTCATCGTCAGCCGTGCGCAGGGCCTGTCGGATGGACTCGTATACTCGCGCGTCCCAGTGGGACGTTATGCCGCCATTGGGGTATAGATAGGGGACGATCAACGCACGCTCAAGCAAGGGAGAGCGCCATGTCGCGCAGTGCCACGCTCGAGGTTCCCGAGCACGAATTCGAAGACGAGGACTGGGACACCGAGGACACCGATCTCGATCCAGACGAGCAAGAGGTCGATCTGGACGAAGAGCTCGATGTCGAAGAGGACGAGGAGGAGTACTAGGCCAGTCTTACGGGGCAGCTCAAAGGAGGATCGCGAACTGCTCGTGGCCCTCCACTCGCAGCGAGATGGGGAGGCGATCGCTCAACGCGACGTTGAGGTCAGACCCAGCGCGCGGCGCAACTCATCCAGCGCCAGACCCTCGACGCGCACGATCTTGTCGCGTGAGCGCTCACCGCGGACCACGCTGACCCGCCCGCGAGCGATACCGGCCCGCTTTGCGATCAACTTGCACAGAGCCATGTTCGCCTGACCCTCGACGGGCGCCGCCGCGACGTCCACGCGCAGAACGCCATCGCGCTCATCCACAATGACATTGCGCTTGGCACGCGGATGCAGGCGAACGGTGAGATCTACGTGGGGCACCAGCTGGAGTATGCGCTGCGAACCTCCCTCATGCCGGCTTGCGGGCGATTCGAAGCATGGGCGCGGCGGGTTTCGAACCTGCGACCTCTCGCGTGTGAAGCGAGCGCTCTCCCACTGAGCTACGCGCCCTGGACGCTCGATTCTATTGGCTTGCGCCCTTGCCAGGGTGGGGCTCGAGCCTGACCGCTTCGATCGAGTAGGCGGCGGCGAGCGCGTCCACCTCGCTCTGGGTGAGCCTGGAGCCGAAAGCGCCCGGTCCGCCCAGCTTGCGATAGTCGTCGAGCAGGCTCTTGCCGAGCAGCGAGAGGTCGAAGTGGGCGTCGTAGATCGCGTCGATATAGAGCGAGGAGTTGGCCTTGGCGAAGGCGGCGGCGCTCGCCGGGCCGGACGCGATCGTGCTCATGGTGGCATCTGTCAATTGCCAGCCCTTCTGGGCGAGGCGGCTGTAGTTTTCCCATATCCCCGCCAGGCCCGCGGCGGGGCCGGTGAGGCGTTCCTTCTGCGTGATGAAGCGCGGCTCCGGGAGCCGGCTTGCGCTCACACTGGCTTGGCTCACCGAGCGGCGCAATGACGGCGAGAGCGTCTGCGGCAGCCCGTTCGCGATCGCCGGCCAGGCGACTCGCGAGCTCGCGAGCTCTTGCTTAACCTGACCCTCAGCGGCGCGCAGGCCTTCGCTCACGAGCACCAGCTGGCTGCGCTGAAGCGCCAGTTCACGGCTCGTCGGGCCGCTCGACGCCGCCGAGCCGCACCCGGCCAGCAGGCCGGCCGTGGCCAGAACGGCGATTCGTGTGCACAGGCGCGTCTGGCGCAGCGCTCTCAGACGCCGAGCAGGTCGACCACGAACACGAGCGGGGCGTTCGGTGGGATCGTGGGAGGCGAGCCGCGCTTGCCATAGGCGAGTTCGGCCGGGATGATCAGCTCGCGCCTGCCCCCGACCTTCATGCCGGCGACGCCCTTGTCCCAACCGGGGATCACCTGGCCCTGGCCGAGGGTGAACGTAAAGGGTTCGCTGCGCTTCCACGAGGCGTCGAACTCCTTGCCGCCGTTGAACAGCACGCCGACATAGTTGACGGTGACCGACTGGCCCGCCTTTGCTTCGGGACCCGTGCCCTTGATGAGGTCCTTCACGACGAGCTTCGTCGGAGCGGCGCCGCCCGGCGGGGTTACCTTCGGTTCGGTGGAGAGCGGTCCGCTTGTGGGCGTCTTGACCGTGGACGTCGCCGGCGTCGAGGCCGCGGCGGGTGTCGTTTCGCCCTTGACGTGCGGGACGGAGCTGACGTCGGACTCGTTGCCCGGGACGATCGAGCTCGATTCGCCGGAGCCGCATCCGGCGATGAGAGCGGTGGCGGCCAGCGCGCACGCGGACAGGGATATGTGGGATTTGAGAATCTTGGTGGTCATAGTGGCTGGGCAGCGTAACGCAAATCGTCGCGTTGGCGCTACGATCAAACGCGGACCGTGCTAGGCGGGGATGTAGCGGCGCCCTGAACCCGCAATCCGCTCTAGCGGGGCTGAACTCCCCTTTGAGGGGTTTCGCCCCGGTCGCTCCGCTGTGTGGGGCGTCGATGGTTCGGGTCCCGCGCGGTGTCGGCTCGTGAACCAGGTCAGGTCCGGAAGGAAGCAGCCTTAAGCGGTAACCGGCAGGCGCAGCGGGAGCACCCGATCCGGAGCCTCCCGCAGCGACAGGCGATCGGTGGCCGGGGCCTCGAGCAGGGGTGCACGGTCCACTTCATTTTCGTGGCGCGGCCCGAAGGGGCCGGCGCCGATCCCATCAAGCGCACTTCTTGAACAGAAGCCACGAACGGTTGCCGGTCGCCTCCGTGAAGCCGGGGGGGATCGACACGGGCATGTGCGGGTCGTGCGGATCGAGGATGTATTCGCGTTCGACTTCGACGCTCGCCGGATCGACGTATGTCCCGCTTTCGATCTGCTTCGCTTCGGCGCTCACGATCTGGGCGGGGGGCGCTCCCAGGCGCAGCGCAAGCAGCGGGATCGGCGCGTGGTTGGGCACGCCGACGGGACCGCATCTCAGCCCGATCGCTCCATCGTCGACGAGCGCCAGAAGGTCGTTCTGAATGCTCTGCTGGCGCGCCAGGTTGCCGAGCTCGCGGTGCGCCGATCCGATCTGGCCGGGCAGCGTTGCGATCAGAGCCACAAGCACGACCCCGCCCATGATCATCCATGGCCGGCGACGCCTGTCATCCGGTGCCAGCGCAAGCCACCCGAAGACCCCCGCCCCGCAGAAGACGCACAGGATCGCCCCGGCGAGGAACGCATAGCGCGTGTCGATCGGCAGCCCCGCAGCGGCCATCGCGGCGAACACGAGCACGGCGAGCACGCCGGCCGCCGCGCCGATGCGCGCCCGCTCGCGCAGCCAGAGCAGCGAGAGCGCTCCTCCGAGCGCTGCTCCCGCGAGTACCGCTGGCTGCAGGGTCTCGCCGATGCGGCGGGGAATGTATTCGGGCACGTTGCCGATTCCCGTCTTGCGCCCGAGCGTCAGCGCCGTGTGTTTGGTGTTAGTCAACGACCACATCGCGTCGCCCGTCACGAGCAGGTCGCTGAGCACCCAGATCGCGGGGGCCGTGGCGGCGAGCAGGGCAAGGCCGGCCAGCCGGCGGGGCGTGCGCACGTCCGATCCCGCGCGAGGCATTCGAAACGCGCCGGGCAGCGCTGCGCTGTGGAGGCCGCGCGCGCGGAGGCAGGGGACGGCCAGATACAGCCAGTAGACAGCCGAGAACGCCCACGCCTCCGGGCGCAGCAGGCCGGCGAAGCCGAGCAGCACGAGCACCGGCGCGCCCGCACGAGGCCGCCGTGTCTCGACGAGCAGGGCCCCGAGCATGAGTAGGAGATAGGGGATGTCCACATAGGCGCGCACCCCATAGGAGAGGATCGGCACGCGCGTCAATAGGATCGCCGCGGCGAGGGCGCCGGCGGCGCGGCCGAACCACTCGCTGCCCAGCCGATACACCAACCATCCGCAGCCGGCGAGCGCGATGAAGGCGAGCGCGACCACGATGTCGGTCGTGGCGCTCGCTCCGAGCGGTGAGAGCCCGAGCCCGAGCGCCTCCACCAGCGGGTGAGGCGTCGGGGCGATCGGCAGCCCGTACTGAGGGACTTCCCCGCGCGAGAGCTGCTGCCCCCACACCAGGCCATAGAGGGTGTCGTAGTTGACGAACCCCACGCCCGCGATCGCCCACAGGAGCGCCGCTGCGAGAAGGAGCCCGGCGGTGACGTGTACCCAACCGCCGAGCCGTCCCCGTGTGCGCTCGCGCGCGCCCACGTATACGCCCCTTCTCCCGGATGCTTCTGAGCGCCCGCCGGAGGAGAGGTCGCGTGCCAGGGCACGGGATATCAGGGGTCCGATCGCGTTTGGCATGCGTTGCAAAGCTATCCGCTCTGAGCCGCTCCTGGCCCTGGGTAGACTCAGCGGGTGGCCGGTAGAGCTCAATCCCTATACCGCAGACATCGCCCTCGCACGTTCGCGGATGTGGTCGGTCAGGGGGCCATCGTGCGGACGCTGCGCAATGCGGTGCAGCGCGAGCAGGTGCATCACGCCTACCTGTTCGTCGGCTCGCGCGGCACGGGCAAGACCTCGATGGCGAAGATCCTCGCCGCCAGCCTGAACTGCGAGCATGGCCCGACCATCGATCCGTGCGGGCGGTGCGACTCGTGTCGCTCGATCTCATCTGCCACCTCGCTCGACGTGATCGAGATGGACGCGGCCTCCAACAACTCGGTCGAGGACATTCGCGAGCTGCGCGAGAGCGTCTCCTTCGCACCCGTCTCGGGACGCCACAAGGTCTACATCCTGGACGAGGCGCACATGCTCTCGCAGGCGGCTTGGAACGCGTTTCTGAAGACGCTCGAGGAGCCGCCACCGAGCACCGTGTTCGTGCTGGCGACGACCGAGGCCCAGAAGGTGCCCGCCACTGTCATCGATCGTTGCCATCGCTTCGACTTCCAGCGTCCGACGGTCGAGCAGATCGCGAGCGTGCTCGAGCGGACCGCCTCGGCCGAGGAGATCGCGATCCCATCCGAGGCCGTCGCGGCGATCGCGCGCTCGGCGACCGGCAGCTTTCGCGATGCGCTCGGCACGCTCGAGCAGCTGGTCACCTACAGCGGCACGGAGGTCGCGCTCGGAGATGTGCTCGCGGTGCTGGGCATCGCCGACGAGCAGCTGATCGCCGAAGTCTTCGACGCCATCGCCTCGGGGGACGCGCGGGCGGCTCTGCTCACCGTCGCCAGATGCGTGGACGGCGGTCGCGACGCGGGCGCCTTCGCACGCGATCTCGAGGCGAGGGCACGCGAGCTGCTGGTCGTCCAGACGCTGGATATGGTCCCGCCTGAGCTGTCCATCACCGCGGAGAGGGACGAGCGCCTGAAGGAGCAGGCCGGGCGCGTCAGCGCCGCCGCGGTGGTGCGCACGCTCGATCTGCTCAGTGCGGCGCTTGAGGCGGTGCGCGCCGGCGCGGAGCCGCGCACGCAGCTCGAGCTCGCCCTCGTCAAGGCGGCCGCGCCACAGACCGACGGCTCGACGCGCGCTCTGCTCACCCGCATCGAGCGGCTGGAGCAGGCCATCGCCGGCGGGGTGCTTGCGTCTGCCGCGCCGGCCCCGCCAACTCCACTGTCGTCCCCGTCAACTCTCCCAACACCCGAGCCTGGTGTGCCGGCGGAAGTCGATCGGTCGGCTGATGGCGATCAACCGGCGGGGGTGGATCGATCGGCAGGGGCCGGTTTGCCGGCAGAGGCGGGTTCAACGACGGAGGTGGATGGGCCGGAAGGACCGGTGGCGCAGGTGGATGGGTCCGCAGAGCCCGTGGCGCAGGTGGATGGGTCGCAACAGCCGGCGGAGATGGCCCGGCCGGCAGATCGCTCGTGTGACCTGACGGAGCTATGGCCGGCGCTGCTGGAGGCCGTGCGGGCCGAGCATGCGCTGCTTGGGGCCGCATTGGTCGAGGCCGCGCCCGCGATGCTCGGCGAAGGCGAGCTCGAGCTGGCGTTTGGAGCGAGCGCCGCATTCCACAAGCGCACGGCCGAGAGCCCCGCCAATCGCAAGATCCTGCTCGACGCTATGAGGCGCTTGACCGGCAGGCCCCATCGGGTCGTGTTCGAGCTGCGCGAAAATCTTGCCGAGGGGCCGGAGGGGGACGAGCCGCTCGGTGAGGAGGAGATCCTCGCGCGACTGATGTCCGAGCTCGACGCCGAAGAGCTGACCGACGAGCGTGCGATCCAACAGAAAGGCGACTAGGTGGCCGGCCCGAAGCGACCCAACATGCAGCAGATGCTCAAGCAGGTTCAGCAGATGCAGAAGGACATGGAGAGCGCCCAAGCTCAGCTTGGGCACGAAACCGTGCAGGCATCGGCCGGCGGTGGCATCGTGACGGTGACCGCCTCGGGAGCTCTCGAGATCAAGTCCGTGAGCATCGCCCCCGAGGCCGTCGATCCGGATGACGTCGAGATGCTCTGCGATCTGGTGCTCGCGGCCACCAACGAGGCGCTGCGTCTCGCTCAGGAGCTCGCGGCCGAGCGGATGGGCGCCGTCACCGGCGGCCTGGATCCAGGCGCGCTCGGCGGCCTCGGCCTGCCGGGATTCTAGATGATTGATTCCGTTGGGGTGGGGTTCAGTGGTCGTAGGCGGTGAGGCTGCGGCTGGGCGTATCGATCTGGCCGGTTTCCCAGAGCTTGTAGTTGTGCCAGATGCCTGCGGCGAGGGCGAGCAGGCGCTGAGCGACGCGGGTCATGAGGCCGGGCATGGTGTGCGCGCCGTGCTGCTCGAGGGAAAGCTGGCCCTTGAGGGTGTCGATGATCGACTCGACCCATTGGCGGATGCCGCCGAGTTTGCCGAACCGTGGCTTCTCTCCCTTGCGGTCGGGGCGCACGAAGATCGCGCCGAGCTCAGCCATCAGCGCCTCAAAGTCCACGCCGGCGAAACCCTTGTCCGCGACCACGGTATAGCCCTCCAGCTCCACGCGGCGCAGCATCTCTGCGGCGACCTCGCGCTCGGGGACGTTCGCGGCTGCAAGCTCGAACGCGATCGGCATCCCGTCGGAGGCGCACAGCAGATACAGCCGGAACCCCCAGAAGTAGCGGGAATGGCTGGCGCAATACCCGTAGGCGGCATACCCGGCGAACTCCGAGCGCTTGACGGTCTCCCGGGAGGCTGCGCAGGGCACCGGGGTGGAGTCCAGCAGCCGTATGCCGTCGCACCACGACGGGCTGGAGAACGCGATCACGTTCAGCAGCGTGACGATCTGCGGCGCGAGCGCACGCATCCGCTTGTTGTACCCGGGCTGCTTGGGCAGATACGGGAACAGGTGCCCCAGCCTGCACATCGCGAAGCGCAGAAACCGCCGCTCGCTGGGGCAGTCCAGCAGCACCTGAGCAGCGGCGAGGCACACCAACTCGGCATCGGTGATCCGCGGGTTGCGTCTTGCACGCGGACGACGCGGCAGGATTTCATCGGCCAGCACGTAAAGTGCCGTCAAGAGGGTGTCGAGATCGGCGGTCACGCGTCCCCACCTTTCGTGGTCGACGTTGGACAGAGCAACGCCGACCTTCGACACCCTTGTTATGTCTCCTCGACCGCGTCCCGGCGCCCACCCGGAACGGAATCAATCATCTAGTAGAGGCTTTGATGTGGGTTCGCTCGTTTGGTTCAGACGCGATGTGGGTGGAGGTATATATACTTTTTACTCAATTCACAATAGTGACTACAATATGTAGTTACTATCGGCAATCCAATAAAGAATATATTCCTACCCTGGTCTTTATCTTCAAGCGATCCAGGGTCATGGCCGCAATCCAATGAGCACATTTGCCCCTCCTGTCCAGCGCCTGGTCACCGAGCTCTCGAAGCTCCCCGGCGTGGGCAACCGCACCGCGCAGCGCCTCGCCTTTCACATTCTGCGCGCATCCAGCGAGGACGCGCTCGGGCTGGCGGACGCGATCAGGGAGGTCAAGGAGAAGATCGGGCTGTGCGAGGTGTGCTCCAACCTCGCCGACGAGCCGCGTTGCCGGATCTGTCAGGACGAGCGCCGCGATCGCGGCCTGATCTGCGTCGTCGAGGAGCCCAGCGACGTGATCCCGATCGAGCGAACGCACGAGTACCACGGGGTCTATCACGTGCTCGGCGGCGCCCTCTCGCCGATCGACGGAGTCGAGCCCGAGGACCTGAAGATCGAGGAGCTGTACAGGCGCCTGGCCGGGGCCGGCGCGACGGGCGAGGGCGCTGTGCGGGAGGTCGTGCTCGCGACCAATCCCACCACGACCGGCGAGGCCACCGCGCTTCACATCGCCGAAGAGTTGCGCTCGCGCGTCCCCACTCTGACGGTCACCCGCCTCGCCAGCGGCCTGCCGGTCGGCGCCGATCTCGAGTACGCGGACGAGGTGACGCTCGGCAAGGCGCTCGTCGGACGACGATCTATGTAGCCTGGGCGCGATGTCTGAGATCGTGGTCATGAAGTTCGGCGGCACCTCGGTGGCCGACGCCGAGCGGATAAAACGCGCCGCCAAGCGCATCGTTGAGAAGCGCGAGGCGGGCTACCAGGTCGTGGCGGTGCTGTCCGCGCGCGGTAAGACCACCGATGAGCTGATCGCGATGGCGCAGGAGGTCTCCCAGACCCCCGACGCGCGGGAGATGGACATGCTGCTCTCCACCGGCGAGCGCATCTCGTGCGCGCTGTGCGCGATGGCGATCCACGATCTTGGCCACCGAGCGATCTCGCTGACGGGCTCCCAGGCTGGGATCGTGACCGACACATCACACACCAAGGCGCGCATCCTCGAGGTGCGCGCCGATCGCGTGCGCGACGCCTTGGAGCAGGACCACATCGTGCTCGTAGCCGGCTTTCAGGGCGTCTCGACGGCGGACGACGTGACGACTCTCGGGCGCGGCGGATCGGATACGACGGCGGTCGCGGTTGCCGCCGCTTTGGGCGCGCGCGAATGTGAGATCTACACGGACGTCCCCGGGGTGTTCAGCGCCGACCCGCGGATCGTGCCCAACGCGCGCAAGCTCGATCTCATCTCGTTTGAGGAGATGCTCGAGATGGCTGCCTCGGGCGCCGGAGTGCTGCAGCTGCGCTCGCTCGAGTACGCCCGAAACCACGGGGTGCGCATCCACTGCCGCTCTTCCTTCGAGGATGGCCCTGGTACAATTGTCGTCACGGAAGAAGAGCGAGAAGGAGGGCTGAAGGCATGGACCACCCCGAGCGACCACTGATCACAGCGGTCACCCACTCCACTTCGGAGGCGCGGCTTACGCTCGTGGGCGTTCCTGACGAGCCCGGCGCGGCCGCAAACATCTTCAAGGCGCTCGCCGAGGTCGGCGTGGACGTGGACATGATCGTCCAGAACGAGCCCACCTCCGCAGGCGGTCGTGCGGAGATTTCCTTCACGGTTCCACGCGAGGATCTGCGCGCCGCGCGTGCGGCGCTCGAGCCCCTCATGGGCGAGACCCTCTCGGAGCTGATCGCCCACGAGGAGATGGGCAAGGTTTCGATCGTCGGAGCGGGAATGCGCTCTCATCCGGGTGTGGCGGCGAAGGTTTTCAGGGTTCTCGCCGACGAGGGCATAAACATCGAGATGATCTCGACCTCGCCGATCAAGATCTCGTGCGTGATCGCGCGCGATCGGGTCGACCGGGCGGTGCGGGCGCTTCACAGCGCGTTCGAGCTCTCCGGGCCCGAGACGATCGGCGTCGAGGAGCCGTTCAGGGCTCGCACCGGCTGACGCCGCATCGCCGCGCCGGCACCTCAATGTGAACGCCCGGTTCAGGGCACAGGTCGGCTTCCGGCTGGCTCTCACGACGCGCAGCGACCCTGTGCGCTGAACGCTCGCCATCCCACTGCCGGCCCATCCAGACGTTCATCGCCTGAACGAAAATAGGGAAGCTCGGGCGATTGTGGAAGCTGCCGGCGGTCCCCATCATCGCAGCCGACCCCCACCGAATTCGGCGTGGGGGAGACCCGCGACCCGTACTGGACAAGCGCCCTGCTCCGCCGCCGCATCAACGTCGAGGATGGACACGTCGGCTTCCGCTGCCGCACGACTCTCGATGACTCACCGGAGGCAGACCGCGAAGCCCGTCTCGCGGTCGCCCGCGCCAAGGAGGGGGACCGGGACGCGCTGCGCTTCTTGTATGTGCGCTACTCGGACAACGTCTACGGCTACATCCGCAGCATCGTTCGCGACGAGCGGGAGGCCGAGGACCTCACGCAGCACGTGTTCATGAAGCTGATCAGCGTGATCGTCAAGTACGACGACCGCGGCGTCCCCTTCTCGGGCTGGCTGTTGCGGCTGGCGCGCAACGTCGCGCTCGATCATCTCCGCCGCTCTCGCTGCACGCCCAGCGAGGAGGTCTTTGCCAGCACCGACGAGTCCGAGGAGCATGCCCTCGAGCGCTCGCTCGATCTGCACGCGGCTCTCGCGACACTTCCTGACGAGCAGCGCACCGTGATGATCATGCGACACGTCGTCGGCCTCTCGCCGCCCGAGATAGCCGAGCGCATGGGCCGCTCCGAGAGCTCCATCCACGGCCTGCACCATCGCGGCCGCCGCGCCCTCCAGCGCGAGCTCCGCCGGCTCGGGTCGGCGCCGGCGACCAGCGATAGCGCTCGCTTGCGAGTCGCATCGTGAGCATCGCGCCGGCGAGCACACTCGCCGGCGGCGCCTCCGTGCCGTTCACGCGTCTTGACTTCGCCGATCCCGAGCTGCTGGAGGAGCTTATGGACGTGGTGCGCTGCGTGGCCGAGCGCGGAGCGTTCACGCTCGGTGAGGAGGTCGAGGCGTTCGAGCGCGAGTTCGCCGCCTACTGCGAAACAGATTTCGCGGTCGGCGTCTCCTCTGGCACCGACGCCCTCGCGCTCGCGCTGCGCGCTCTCGATATCGGCGCCGGCGACGAGGTGATCGTGCCTGCCAACTCGTTCATCGCCACGGCCGAGGCGGTCAGCGCGGTGGGGGCCACGCCGCGGCTGGTTGACGTCGATCCCGACTCGCACCTGATCACCGCCGAGATCGTCGCCCGCAGCCTCACGCCGCGGGTGCGCTGCGTGATCCCCGTGCACCTGTTCGGCGCCACAGTCGATCTCGATCCGATCCTGGCGCTCGCACACCAGGCCGGTGTGCACGTGATCGAGGATGCCTGCCAGGCTCACGGCGCGCGCTACCGCGGCCGGCGGGTTGGCACGCTCGGCACGCTCGGCTGCTTCAGCTTCTACCCCAACAAGAACCTGGGCGGGTGGGGCGACGGCGGCGCTGTCGTGACCGCCGTGCCCGAGCTCGCCGAGCGCATCCGGCTGCTGCGCGCGCACGGCGAGCGGCCTCGCTATCACCACCGCATCGTAGGCGGTACGGCGCGGCTGGACGCACTCCAAGCCGCCGTCCTGCGGCGCAAGCTGGGGCGGCTCGACGGCTGGAACGAGCAGCGCCGCCTGCTCGGCTGCCAGCTGCGCGAGCGGCTCGCCGGCGAGCGCGACGGAGCTCCGCCCGACCGGGCGGTCGAGCCGGTCGATCTGCCGTTCCCCGGGGCCGACCACGTCTATCACCTGTTCGTCGTTCGCAGCGATGCGCGCGACCGGCTTCGCGTGCATCTGCGGGAGCGGGCTGTGGCCTGCGCGATCCACTACCCATCGCCGATTCACCTGACAGATGCCTTCGCCCACCTGGGGCTCGGTCCGGGGAGCCTGCCGGTGAGCGAGCGCCTCAGCGAGCGCGTCTGCTCGCTGCCGCTCTTCCCGGGAATGAGCGCTTCCGAGCTGGACAGCATCGTCGCGGCCGTACTTGCCTTCACGCAAGATACGCCGATGACGTCCCGTTGATCGGACGGTGGCGTCAGTCTCGACAACGGAGAAGCGCGCCGTGCTCGATCGTCGCGTTCGGCGTGTGGTGATCGCTCGGATTCACCGTTGCGCCATCGACGTTTCCCGTCGCCTGCTGGAGATCGGGGTCGCCGTGGCAGTGCTCGCGCTCAGCCTGCCGTTGCTCGTGCTGATCGCGCTGATGATCCGCATCGATTCCGGTGGGCCGGCGCTCTTCCGCCAGCAGCGGCTCGGCCGCGAACGGCGGCCCTTCACCGTGTTCAAGTTCCGCACGATGCGCGCGGGCGCAGACACGACGCCCCACCGCGAATATGTCGCGTCGCTCATCACGCAAGCCGATGCGCCGAGCCGCCGGCGGCTCTACAAGCTCTCCGTCGATGACCGCGTGACACGCGTCGGGCGCTTCCTGCGCCGCTGGAGCCTCGACGAGCTGCCGCAGCTCTTGAACGTGCTGCGGGGGGACATGGCGCTCGTCGGCCCGCGGCCGGTGATTGCCTATGAGGTCGAGCACTACCCCGCATCCTTTCTGGACCGCTTCGCGGTGAAGCCGGGCCTCACCGGCCTGTGGCAGGTGAGCGGCCGCAACGAGCGCACTTACGAGGAGATGGTGTGCTTCGACCTCGAGTATGCGCGGCGACGATCGCTGATGCTCGATCTTCAGATTCTCGTGAAGACCTTGCCGGTCGTGTTCTCGAGACAGGGGGTCGCGTGATGCTCGATGGCTGGCAGACGCCTTCAGCTGAGCGGTCCGGCAATGGACGGGTCATAGCCGGACCGGCGCCGATTGGCGTGGCGGTGGTGGGCTGCGGCTACTGGGGCCCGAACCTTGCGCGTAACGTGGCCGAGCGCCAGGAGTTTCGGCTTCACGCGCTGTGCGACCGCGATCCGGCGCGGCTGCGCGCGGTACGGCGCCGTCATCCGGCAGCGCGTGCACGCCAGGAGCTGGACACGGTGCTGAGTGACGATGCGGTCGAGGCTGTAATAGTCGCCACGCCGCCCAAGACGCATTACGGGCTGGCAAAGCGGGCGCTGCAAGCGGGCAAGCATGTGCTCGTCGAGAAGCCCCTCGCCACATGCCTCGGCGAGGCCTATGAGCTCGCCGAGCTTGCGAGCTCGAGGCATCTCGTGCTGATGCCGGGTCACACGTTCATCTACAGCCCGGCGGTCAACGCCGTGCGTGACCTGATCCGGACCGGAGTGGTCGGAGACATCCACTTCATCACCTCCTCGCGCATGAATCTAGGCAAGTACCAAAGCGACGGCGTCGTCTGCGACCTCGCTCCCCACGATCTCTCGATCCTGCTCTACTGGCTCGAGCAGCCCGTGGTGGAGGTGGCCGCGTCGGGCAGCAGCGTGTTGCAGCAGGGCGTCCCAGAGACCGCGTTCTTGACGATCACGTTTGCGGGCGGCTCGACTGCCAACCTGCAGATCTCCTGGCTTGCGCCGCGCAAGGTCCGCCAGATGATCGTCGTCGGCAGCAAGCGCATGGTCCAATACGACGACACTGCGGCCGATGAGCCGGTGCGCGTGTACGACCGCGGCATGGACTTCGCGCCGCCCGCGAACTTTGGCGAGCACCAACTGATCTATCGCACCGGCGACGTGGTCATACCGCGCGTCGAACCGCAGGAGCCGCTCAGCCTGGAGCTGCAGGATTTCGCTCGTGCGATCCGCACCGGCGCCGAGCCGCGATCGAGCATTGCGCTTGGTCTCGAGATCGTTGCGGCAATGGAGCTCGCCGGCGCCTCGCTGTGTGCCAACGGCATGCCCCTCGCCTTGATCCCGGGGCCGGCGCGGGAAGCGGCCTGAGGGTAAAGCGATGCGCGCACCGGATGTCACAGGTTTCCGGCTCCGCGCCACACAAAGGCTCCCACGCCTCATGTCGGTCGTCGGGGCCCGTCCGGAGATCATCCAGGCCGCGCCCGTCTCGGCGGCGCTCTCGGGCATCGCGCGGGAGATAATCGTGCACACGGGCCAGCATTACGACGAGGCGCTCTCGAAGCGGCAGATCCTCGCCACCGGCCTGCCTCGCCCCGACTACAACCTCGGGGTCGGATCACTCCCTCGCGAGCAGCAGCTGGCGCTCGGCCAGGAAAGGCTGGCCGGACTGCTGAAAGAGGAGAGGCCCGACGCGGTGATCGTCCGGGGTGATACCAACGCCACGCTCTCCGCCGCCCGCGCGGCTCACGCGGCTGGCATCCCGCTCGTGCACGTGGAGGCCGGCCTTCGCTCGCGCAGGCTCGACATGCCCGAGGAGCACAACCGTGTCGAGACCGACCGGCTCTCACAGCTGCTGCTGGCGCCGACATCCGGTGCTCGGCGCAACCTCGAGCACGAGCATGTCGGGGGGGAGATACACGTCACCGGCGACCCGATGTGCGACATCCTCGAGTCCTGGCGCGAGCGGATCCGGCCCGCGCAGGGCGATTACCTGCTTGCCACCGTCCATCGCAACTACAACACCGACGTGCGCAAGCGCCTGGCGGCGATCTTCGCTTGCCTCGAGCGCTCGCCGTGGTCGGTGCTCATGCCGCTGCATCCCCGAACCGCCTCGCGCCTTCGAAGCTGGGAGCTCGAGGCGCCGCGCAACGTGCACCTCCTTGAGGCGGTCCCCTACACGCGCATGCTCGAGCTCGAGCGGGGCGCGAAGGCGATCGCCACCGACTCCGGCGGTGTCCAGCGAGAGGCCTACCTGTGGGGAGTGCGGTGTGTGACGCTTCGCGAGGAGACGGAGTGGACCGACACCGTTGAGACGGGCTGGAACGAGCTGGTGGGCGTCGATCCCGACGCCTTCCAAGCGGCGCTCACGGCTCCGCTGCCCTCTGAGCGCCCACCGATCTTCGGCGACGGGTGCGCGGCGCAGCGCATCGCGGCACTCGTGGTCGCCCGCGTCGCGGCCGAAGCGGCGGTGGCGGCATGAGAGCCGTCGAGGATCTCGGCATCGGCCTGATCGGAGCGGGTCGCATGGGCGCCTACCACGTGGAGACGTGGGAGCGGGTCGAAGGGGTGCGCCTGCTGGCGATCGCCGAGCCGAACGAGGACCTCGCACGCCAGCGCATTGGACGGCGCCCGATCGACTGGCTTGCGGATCACAGCGACCTGCTGCAGCGACGCGACATAGATGCGGTCTGCGTATGCGCCCCTTCCGAGGACCATTTCCACATCGCGCTCGAGGCGATCTCGGCCGGCAAGCACGTGTTCGTCGAGAAGCCGATCGCCACCGCGCTCGAGGACGGGCTGCGGCTCGCCGCCGCGGCGCGGCTGGCCCGTGTGAAGCTCATGGTCGGCCACGTCGAGCGCTTCAACCCGGCGGTCGGCAAGCTCGCGGAGCTGATCGGGGAGGGGCGTATCGGGCGGGTATTCCGCGTGCACGCCACCCGGGTGGGCCCGCTGCCCGAACGGGTGCGCAATACGGGCGTGGCGATCGATCTTGCCACGCACGACCTGGACATAATGCAGTTCGTGCTCGGGAAGGACATAACGAGCATCTATGCCGAGGGCAGCCGCTGCATGCACCCCACGCAGGAGGACATGATCGCCTGCCTCTTACGTTTCGGCGAGGAGGGCCCCTGGGGATTGCTCGACGTCAACTGGCTGACCCCGGAGAAGCGTCGCGAGATGACCGTCATCGGGGAGGGGGGGATGCTGAGCGCGTCATACCTGAGTCAGGACGTGTGGTTCAGGGAGTCCTCGGCCACACCCACCGGCTGGGACGACCTAGCGCGCATCCGCGGCGTCGGCGAGGGCGCGGCCGTGCGCTTCGCGCTGCGACGGGTGGAGCCGCTCCAGGTAGAGCTGGAAGCGTTTGCGCGCTGCGTCAGAGACGGCACGCCTGAGCCTGTGTCAGCCCACGACGGCTGCCGTGCGCTGGCTGCGGCGCTCGCCGTGCGCGACTCCGCCACCAACTCGCGGCCGGTGACCCTGCTCGACATGCCGGTCTCCCATCCGATCCGCGCAGCTGCATAGGCGATGATCCGGTTCGTCGTCCCCGCATACAACGAGCGCGAGAACATCCCGCGCCTGATGGCCGATCTGGTGCCGGTCGTGCGCTCTCTCGGAGCGCGGGTGATATTCGTGGACGATGGTTCGACCGACGGCACAAGCGAGGTGATCGATGGGTATCGCGATGGGGTGCCGGTGGCGATTGTCCGGCACAGGGTCAATCGTGGCCTTGGCACCGCAATCAACTCCGGCCTTCGTGCGGCCCTTGGTGAATCTCAGGACTGCGACGGCATCGTCACGCTCGAGGCAGACAACACCTGCGATCTGAATGACCTGCCACGGATGCTTGAGCGCTTCGAGGAGGGCAATGACGTGGTGCTCGCGTCTGTGTACGCACCAGGTGGACGGATCATCGGCGTGGCGCCCTGGCGGCTGGCGGCCTCCAAGGCGGTGTCAAATGCATTCCGCTACGTGGGAGGGCTGCGAGAGATCCACACTCTGTCCTCGCTCTACCGCGTCTACCGTGCCGGCACACTGAGACGCGCCGCCGAGACATACGGGTATCTGCTCGTGCGTGAGCCGGGCTTCGCCGCCAACGTCGAGCTGCTGCTCAAGCTCTATAACGCCGGAGCGATCGTCGCAGAGGTGCCCACAATCAACGACTGGCGCCGCCGGCTCGGCGAATCCAAGATGCGCCTGCGGCCAACCGTCCTTGCGTATGGGCGGCTGGTGGCGGCCCACCTCGTCGGGCGCATCCAGCCGCCTCCGATCTCGCCGCTCGGCGAGGAGCCGCCGGCGGCGGCAACTCCTCGAAGTGCGTAGCGGGCTCAAGGACGCCACGCTTGACGCTCTACGCTGGGTCTCGATCGCGCGTGGCCTCGCCGAAGTCGTCGTGTTTGGCGCCGGCGTTGCGCTCGCACACCTCGTCACACCCGCGGAATTCGGTCGTCTCGCGGTCGCGGTGATCGTCAATGAGCTGTCCGAATCGCTCGCCGCCGAGAGCCTCGGCAACGCCCTCGTCCAGCGAAGCACGCTGGGAAGGCGGCATTTGCAGGCCGGAATGTTCATCGGGCTCGTGAGCGGCTTCGCGCTCATGGTGCTCACGATCGTGCTGGCGCCGCTCATAGTCGGGCCGCTCTTCGGTGCTCAAACGACGGCCCTGTTCCAGCTTTTCGCTCCTCTGTTTTTGCTTGCGGGGGTGCGGGTCGTGCCGCTTGCCACGTTGCAGCGGCGCCTTGATTTCCGGACCGCCGGCAAGATCGAACTGGGCGGCGTGACGGTCTCCGCGTTGACCGCCGTGGGCCTCGCCTCGGTGCTGGGTCTCCAGGCCAAGTCGTACGTGTTCGGCGAGCTCGCGTCCGGCGTCCTAATGCTGGCGTTGCTGCTCGCGGTGGCTCGCCCGCCGCTTCCGCGAGCGCGCATGAAGGAGATGCGCGAGCTGCTCGCGTTCGGGCTCCCCGCGGGGTTCTCCGGGCTCTCATGGGTGATCCAGCGCAACATCGATTACGCCATTCTGGGAGCGCGGCTGCCCGCTGCTGGAGTCGGCTACTACTACCGCGCGTTCACCGTCAGCGTGGAAGGGGAGCGCCGCATCAGCGGGATCGTCTCCCGCCTCGCTCTTCCTGTCTATTCACGCATACGGGAGCTCCACGACATGCGGGCGGTACGGGCGAGGATCGTGCGCGCCAATGCCACAGTCGTCATTCCGCTGCTCGCGCTGTTCATCGTGATCGCCCCGCGGCTCGTACCCTGGCTCTTCGGCGAGCACTGGCAACCGGCCGTGCTGCCCGCCCAGATCCTTGCGGGCGCCGGCATCGCCATGACGGTGAACGGCGCCAACTCCGCTCTGCTGCTCGCGGCGAACCGGCAGCGGGAGCTGTCGCTCTTCAATCTGTGCCAGCTGGTTGCCTATGCGGCGACGGTGCTCCTCTGCTCATCACGCGGCCTGATCGCGGTCTGCATCGGCGTCGTCGCCTTCCAGCTCGTCGTGACCTTCGCGTACATGTTCCTGTTGAACAGATTGGTCGACATGCCGAGAGGCCAGCTGCTGCACGACTTGAAGGCTGCTGTGATCTCGAGCTCGGTGTTGCTCGCCGTGTCCCTGCTCGCGTCCTCGCTGATGGGCCGGACGGGGGCGAGCACTCCGCTCTACCTTGTGGTCGTCGGAGCGGCCGGCCTCTGCGCGTATGCCGCCGCCGTACGCGTGTTGTTTCCGAGAGCCTGGTCTGACCTCGCGCTCATCGCAGGCCGTCTGGCTCCGAAGGCGCGGCGCGCCGGAAGGGCCACGGCCGCCCAGACGTTGGGTGCCACGGAGCATCCCGACATCCTGCCGAGCCAGGATCCCAGCGGGGATGCCATCGAGAGCAAGCCGTGGCCCATCCGTCAATCAGCGTAGCCGTGCCCGCGTACAACGCCGCGGCCTGGATCGCGGAAACGATCGAATCGGTGCTGCGGCAGACCCGCCCGCCACTGGAGATCATCGTCGCCGACGACGGGTCGACCGATGCGACGGTGCAGGAGCTTGAGCGCTTCGGAGAGGCGGTACGCGTGTTGCGCGCTCCCCACAGCGGACCGTCGGCCGCTTACAACCGCGCGTTCGCCGCCGCCTGCGGCGACTACATCGCGATGTGCCCCGCCGACGATCTGTGGGAGCCACACAAGCTCGAGTGGCAGTGCGAGGCGCTGCATGCCCACCCTGAGATCGACATCTCCTTTGGGCATGCACGCGAGTTCGGCCTGTCCGATCACGAGTACGCCAGGCCGCCGGGCGAGGGGATTCTCGACAACGCGGCATTCACCCGTGCGATGTTCGAAGCCTGCATGATCGCCGCGCCCACTGTGCTGATCCGGCGCGAGCTCTTCAGGCGACTCGGCCCGTTCCGCGAGGACCTGGCGTGCGAGGACTACGAGTACTGGATGCGGGCGCTGGCAGCCGACGCGGTGTTCCACTACGACCGGCGGTTGCTGGTCCACTTTCGCCGGCACGGCGCGAACGTCTCTTCGAGGCTTCTGGACATGCGAGAGATGACCCATCAGGTCCATCGCTGGTACACAAACGACCTCGACGATCACGCGCTCGCCAATGCGGTGCTTGCCGGCGATCTGCGTCAGATCGGCCGCTATCACTTGGATGAAGGCCGCCATGATCGCGCGCGTCTAGCGTACGGCCGATCGCTGCGCTACAAGATCACGGCGAAGGCGATCGTAGCCTCTCTCATACTCTCCACTCCGGGCGGAGGTAGAGCCGTCCATCGCTTGAGCGCTCTCCTCGGAAGCACGTGATGGAGGGATCCAGCACCGCTCCCTCAGTCGCGCCCGGGCTTGCGCCTGAACAGGCAGCGGCGCCCAGCTTGCCGGTGTTGAGCGCTGTGCCACACGCCCACGCTGCTGTCGGGGACAGGCTCGTCATCGGATGGCTGGGCGCGGTGCTGATCGTCATCCTCGCGTTGACCTGGCGTCGTTGGGGGATCATCGACACGGACACCGGCACGGAGCTGACGGTCGCCGAAATGGTGTCCCACGGCGCGGTCGCCTACCGAGATGTGCGCTATTTCTACGGGCCGGCCGGCGTGTACAGCCTGGCCTTCGCGTTCAAGCTCTTCGGGACCAGCCTGTCGACTGCGGTCCTGTTCGGGCTGCTGCAGAGCGTGGCTATTCTCGTCACCTTCTACGTGTTGGCTCGCAGCTGGGTCCGGCCGCTCGCCGCTGGTCTTGCGACCACGGCGTTGATGGTCGTCGGCTTTTCGGGATGGGCGAACTTCGTCATGCCCAACACCACCTCGGCGACGTTCGGGCTGCTGTTCATCCTGCTTTTGCTGCTGGCACTGACGCGGGGCCGCCTGTGGCTGGCCGGCGTCGCGTTTGGGATCCTGATGCTCACTCGCGTGGAGTTCGCGGCGGCCGGTGCGATCACGATCGCCGCCTTCACCGTCGGCTTGCAGAGGGAGTCTGGGCGAGGAGTCGCGCTGCGCGCGCTCGGGCCGATGCTTGCCCCCGCCCTTGCGATCGCCGGCGGGGTCTTGGGCATGTTCGCGCGAGAAGCAGGCCTCTCGCGGCTGATCACCGTAAACCTTCTCCCCGTCGGCTTCATGCACTCTGAGGCGGCCTATCAACGCAACCTCTCGCCACTGACCCTCTCGAGCCTCGTGGCGGTTGGCGCTCGCGGCTTGGTGTACATGACGCTGGTTGGGAGCCTTGTGGCCTGCGCTCTGCGCTGGCGCCGTGCCAGCGGTCTCGCTGGGCGCCTGCGCGCATCGTGGCCGCTGGCCTTTGCGGTCCTCACACTGTTCGCGCTCGACGGGGTCTCACGCGTGCTCGACGCGTTTCCCGGGACACGTTCGCTGGTCCAGACGGAGTCAAAGCGCATGCTGATCGGCATGAGCTGGCTGCCGGCGCTTGCCCTCGCAGCGGCGGTCTTGGCGCTGATCCGCTTCATCCGCCGCGAGCGAGCGCCGTTCTCAGGATCATGGCCGATGGATCTGGCGCTGCTGGCGTGTGGCTGCCTGCTCTCGTTGCGGGTGTACGACAGCTTCACGACTGACACGTTCGCGCCTTACTACGCCGCGCCTCTGCTGCTGCTCGCCGCGATCTTCCACGAGCGAGTGGGCGACCGCTGGCCCGGTGCTAAACGAATGTCGCTGGTCGCTTTTGGGCTCGTGGTTCTCTCGCTTGCGCTGGCGTTGGCGAGAGGAACGACCGCCGGACACACCGAGATGGTCCGCAGCGCACGCGGCGAGTTCGGGAGCACACCCGCTGCGGCACCCGCGCTGCAGGGCGCGATCGATTTCCTGCGCGACCACACGCGTGCCGGCGAGGAGATTCTCGCTCTTCCTTATGGAGGCCTGTATGCCCTCGTCAACCGCCCGCCCGCCCTCTACAACCTCGCATTCCTGCCCGGGGATGTGTCCTCGACCGGCGAACAACGTGCCGCGATCGCTCGGCTGCAGCACATGCGGATCAAATACGTGGCGCTGGGCAATGCGCGCTTCGACGCCTGGGGCGCTTCCCGGATCGGCGTGAACTACGACCGCACACTGATCGCCTTCATCAGGCGCCGGTTCCGAGTCGCGGCCACGTTCGGCGACTTCAGCTCCTCAAGCGGCGGTCCGCTGTCCCAGGCGTTTGAGATCCTCGAACGCCGCTGACGGCGAAAGCGCGGCGGGCGCCGCGTCGTTGTTCAGATAGAGCAACGCGGCCTGTCCGCCGCTGGCGGTGGCTGCATCTTATTCAGGAAGGTCGTCCTGCGACGTAGGCCACACACGCCGATGCACCATCTGGCCTTCGGGCTGGGCGCCTTGCCGGGCGCGGCCGTCCTGGCTGCGGCTACTGCCCTCTCGCTGGCCGGCATGGCGCTGCCGGCGTCCGCGTCCGCCGCCGTCACGTGTCCCAACTCGAATCCGATCGTCAACGAGAACAACTGCATGGGGCCGGGCTCGAGCGAATGGCAGATCTCCAACGGCCGCAGCTACGACCTCACTGGCTTCGCGACCCAGACGAGCTACAACCTCGGACAGAGCGTGACGCTGAAGATCGCCGGCTACGCGAGAACCGTGGACATCTCGGTCTTCCGCATGGGCTACTACGGCGGCAAGGGGGGCAGGCTCGTGGCGAGTGCCGAAGAAGTCCCGGTCAACAACGGCTTCTCCTGCGAACCGATGAACAAGACGACGGGCGAAGTCAACTGCGAAAATTGGGAACCGACGTACACGATCCCCGCCTCCAGCCTGCGCACCACGGGCGTCTATCTCGCGAAGATCGTCGATCCGGAAGGCGATGACAACCAGATCATCTTCATCGTGCGCGAAGACAGCGCTTCGCCCGGCTCGGAAGTCCTGGTCAAGATTCCCACGTCCACCTACCAGGCGTACAACTGGTGGGGCGGCAAGTCGCTTTACAACTACAACTCCTCGCCGCCCAACCTCGCCAACGGCTATCCCCGCGCCTTCTCGGTGTCCTTCGCGCGCCCCTTCCAGGACATCGCCACCGGAAGCGACGAGAACTGGTTCCTCAAGGCCGACTACCCGATGGTCTATTGGCTCGAGAAGGAGGGCTACGACGTGTCGTACACCGACGGTGTGGCGATCGACGAAAAACCGGAACTGCTGCTCAACCACAAGATCTTCCTCATCTCCGGTCACGACGAGTACTGGTCGGGAAAGGAGCTCGCCGCGGTCAAGAACGCGCGAGAACACGGAGTGAACATCGCGGCCTTCAGCGGCAACACCGCCTACTGGAAGGTCCAGTACGAAAACAGCCATCGGCGCATGACCACGTACAAGACCGTGGCGGACGGCTCCACCGGGATCAATGACCCGGGCCCGGAATCGCCGACGACCACGTTTCGCGACCCCGGCGAACCTGCCGGATCGCCCAACGCGCCGCCCGGAGGTCGTCCTGGGCCGAACACACCCGAGAACTCGATCTTCGGCGTCATGTATGTCGGTGACACGCTGACGAACACCAGCTATGGCCTCACGGTGCCGCCTGTCGACAGCGCAAAACAGTACGCGGGCGACTCCATCTGGCGCAACACAGGAATCAACCCCGAAACCGGCGCCACGATCGGGACCAACCTCATCGGCTGGGAGTGGGAAGGCGTTCCGAGCCAGCCCGGGTATCTCAAATTCCAGCCGCCCGGCGTGATCCAGGTGAGCCGCACCTTCGTGGAATTCCCCGGCAGTACGGAGTGGATCGAGGACTACGGAAGGGAATTCGGGTCCACGCCGCCCCCCGGTCAGCCACCCTACACGGAGTCGGTCAAGTATCGCGCGGCCAGCGGTGCGCTCCTATTCTCCGCCGGCACGATCCAGTGGTCCTGGGGTTTGGGCCCGCATTTCCAGAACCAGTCAACCGAAGGCTTCAACGACCCTCCTGTCGAATCATCGGACAAACGCATCCAGCAGGCGACGTACAACATCCTCTCGGAAATGGGTGTCCAGCCGCAGACGCCGACGGGCATCGTTCTCGACGGCGCCGAAGGCCCGCCCACGGCCGACTTCTCGACCGAACCCTCGGTCGTCCATGCCAACCAGTCCGTGACCTTCAACGCATCCAATTCCTACGCGATCGACGGAGCGAAAATCGTGGATTACAAGTGGGATTTCGACGGGAATGGCACGTATGAGACCGACGCGGGCACTTCGCCGACTATCACCCACACGTTCACCGCGACGGGATCGGTGACGGTCGGTCTGCAGGCAACGGACAGCAACGGCCGCACGGCGACAACGACTCGCACGATCACGGTGGAGGGCGCGCCCTCAGGGCCCTATGCGGAAGCCGTGATGAATGCGCCGGGATTGCTCCACTATTGGCGCCTGGACGAGTCGACCGGCTCGCAGTTTGCCGACGTAGTGGGGAATAACACCGCGACGATCTTGGGCAATGCCGGATCGGTCAAGCTCGGTCAGCCCGGCGCGCTGGTGAACGATCCCGACACGGCGGCAAGCTTTGATGGTGTCACAGGCGCGGCGCAGACCCCCGTGAACCTGTCCGGCACGGGCAAGCTTACGATCGAGCTCTGGTTGAAGTGGAGCAAGTATGAAAACAATGATTCGCTTGCGATGGAGTTCACGCCGAACTTCAACGAACACCCCGGTGGCTTTCTCGTCGATCCCAACGCCTCTGACCTGGGTGGGACGTTCGGCGTCGGGCTCGGCTTGAACGGCTCTCGCAACAACGTGTTCTTTGCGCGCCCGAGCGCGGGTGTATGGCATTACTACGCGTTCGTGCTCGACACCACGGCGGCGGGCGCATCGGAGATCACTCCCTATGTTGACGGCAAGGCCGTCCCCTACACCAAGACCGAAAGCCACACGGGCGCCGGCGCCTTTGCCAACTCCACGCTGAACCTCATGTCCCGCAACGCCGAAAGGCTGTTCGGCGCGGGCACGCTGGACGAGGTCGCGCTCTACGGGCAGACACTCAGCTCTGAAACGATTGCCAAGCACTACGAGGTCGGCTCCGGCAAAGCTGTCATCTGGGCGCCCACTGCCTCCTTTACGACCGAACCCTCACTCGTCCATGCCAACCAGTCGATCACGTTCAACGCCTCGGGCTCCTCGGCTGCGAACGGCGCGTCCATCGTGGACTACAAGTGGGATTTCGACGGGAACGGAACGTACGAGACCGATGCGGGCTCGTCGCCGACGATCTCGCACACGTTCACGACCACGGGCTCTGTGACCGTTGGCCTGCAGGTGACCGACAGCAAGGGGCTCACCGCGACGACGACCCGTACGATCGTGGTGCAGGGCGCCCTCTCTGGTCCATACGCAGAAGCTGTGCTGGCTACTCCCGGGCTGCTTCACTACTGGCGGCTGGACGAGTCGACCGGCTCTCAGTTTGGTGACGCGGTGGGTGGCGACAGTGCGACGATCTCGGGCAGTGTGGGATCGGTCACGCTGGGTCAACCGGGGGCGCTCGCGAAAGATGCCGATACGGCTGCCTCCTTCGATGGTGTGACGGGCGCTGCTCAGGCGCCGGTGAACCTGTCCGGGACGAGCAAGGTTACGATCGAGTTCTGGTTGAAGTGGAGCAAGTATGACAACAATGATTCGCTTGCGATGGAGTTCACGCCGAACTTCAACGCAAGTCCTGGTGGCTTCCTCATCGATCCCAACGCATCGGACCTTGGAGGGACGTTCGCTGTAGGTGTTGGGCTGAACGGCTCGCGCAATAACGTGTTCTTCGCGCGCCCGAGTGCAGGTGTGTGGCACTACTACGCGTTTGTGCTCGACACAACGGCAGCCGGCGCGTCGGAGATCACTCCCTACGTCGATGGCCAGCCGATTGCCTACACGAAGCTCGAAAGCCACACGGGTGCCGGTCCCTTCGCCAACTCCACGCTGAACTTCATGTCCCGCAACGCGGAAAAACTGTTCGGGGCCGGCACCCTGGATGAGGTCGCGCTGTACGGGCAGGCGCTCAGCTCCGAAGCGATCCTCAAACACTATGAGATCGGCTCCGGTAATCCCGGCCCGCCGCCCACGACCTCCTTCACGACCGAACCGTTGGTCGTCCGCGCCAACCAGTCGATCACCTTCAACGCCTCGGGCTCCTCGGGGTCGGGTGGCGCGTCAATCGTGGATTACAAGTGGGATTTCAACGGCGATGGCGCGTATGAGACGGATGCGGGCTCCTCGGCGACGATCACGCACGCATTTACGACTACGGGCACCGTTACAGTCGGCCTGCAGGTAACCGACAGCAACGGCAGCACCGCCACGGCGACCCGCACGATCACGGTGCAGGAAGCCCTCTCCGGTCCCTATGAGGAAGCTGTGCTGGGGACCCCCGGCCTGCTCCACTACTGGCGTCTGGATCAGACGAGCGGCTCTCAGCTCGCGGACACGGTCGGGGGCGACGCCGCCACGATCTTGGGCAGCGTGGGATCGGTCGCGCTGGGTCAGCCTGGGGCGCTAGCGGGCGATAGCGATACGGCTGCGGCTTTCGATGGCGTCACCGGCGCCACGCAGGCCTCTGTGAGCCTGTCTGGGACGAGCAAGCTGACGATCGAGTTCTGGTTGAAGTGGGACAAGTTCGAAAACAATGATTCGCTTGCGATGGAGCTCACGCCGAACTTCAATCAATATCCCGGCGGCTTCCTCGTCGATCCCGATGCCTCTGATCTTGGGGGGACGTTCGCCGTCGGCCTTGGGTTGAATGGGTCTCGCAACAACGCGTTCTTTGCGCGACCGAGCGCCGGGGTGTGGCATTACTACGCGTTCGTGCTCGACACCACGGCGGAAGGCGCGACTGAGATCACACCGTATGTGGACGGCCAACCGGTTCCGTATATGAAGACCGAAAGCCGTACGGGCGCCGGCGCCTTCGCCAACTCCACGCTGAGCTTCATGTCCCGCAACGGCGAAGCGCTGTTCGGCGCCGGCACGCTGGATGAGGTCGCGCTCTACAACATGACGCTAAGCGCCGAAGCCATCCTCGCGCACTACAAGCTCGGCACAGGCACTTGAGGGTAGCTCCAGCGACAGTTCTCGCCAAGCCTTTGCCGCCGACCGAACGCGTCGCGGACACACCCGTGCTGCGCTCCAAGCACGCGAGCGCCGGCAAGGTCATGGCTGCGGCCACGTTCGCGATGGCGGGGGCGTCGGCGCTCCAGGCGGTCCTGTATCTGCGCGCCTTTGGCATCAATGCCCGCACCGACGGCTTCTTTGCCGCGCTCGCGCTCTACGCCATCTTCGGCACGTTCAGTCAGAGCCTGCGCGTCTCCTCGCCACCCCTTCTGGTTGGGGCGCAGCCACGTGTCAGCGGACCGCAGTTCGGCTTCGCGCTCGGGGCGATCGCGCTTCCCGTGCTCATCGCGACGGTACCGTTGGCGGGTCCTGTCTCGGCGCTGCTGGCCCCAGGGCTTGGCCACGCGGCGCGCCACGTGACGGAACGTGCGCTGCCGATCCTCGGAGTGGCAATGATTCTGCAGTTGTGGGCAGCAGGGGGCGCGACTGTACTAGCGGTGCGCAGCCGCTTTCACTCCATCGCCGCGGCCTACGGCGCGGGCGCGCTGGCCGGCCTGTCGAGCTTTCTCGCCGTGGAGCGCACCGCCGGGCTGCTCACACTTGCCTGGTCCATGCTGGCGATGGCTGTCGTCACGCTGGCAGTCATCCTGCTCGGCCTGCGCCGCTCGGACGGCGCCGCGCAGGCGGCGCGGCCCACCGGCGCGCTGCGCCCGGTGCGGCTGCTTGCGTGTGCGTTGTTGATCCTCGGCCGCACCGGCATCTACCTGGCGTTCAACGGCCTGTACCTCATAACGCTGGCTTTCGCGGGTCACTACCACCAGGGCGACGCGACGATCCTCTCCTACGCCTACCTGTTCGTCAGCTACATCGTGGCAGGAACAGGCTTCGTCCTCGGAATGGCTCGTGTCGCCGACATGACTCGCGGCGCCCGAAGCGAATGGCCCGACATACTCTCAGGTACCGTCCCTCCGGGATTCCGATACGCGATGCTGCTGAGCGCTCCTGCCGTGGGAGGGCTGGTGGCATTCGGCGCACCCCTCGTCGGCACGCTGCTGCCGTCGAGCCTTCCGGCCAGTCAGGTGGCCGCCCTTCAGCAGTTCGCGCTGCTGCTGGCGCCATGGCTGATCGCCGCGCAACTCACCAGCCTGCTGCTTCCGGTCATGTTCGCGCTGGGTAGGGCGGTCATCGTCAATGTGTGCGCCCCGATACTGGTAGCCGCACAATTAACCGTCACCGCGCTCCTCGGCACGGTCTTCGGCCTCAGCGGAGTTGTCGGAGCCATGTGCGTTGCACCTGTGGCGTTCGTGGCGTTCATGCTCATCCTCGAGGGCGGCAAGGAGCTTCCTCGGCTGGTCTCGGAGCTTGTGCGAGACGGCATCCGGTTCGTGACTTTGGCCGTGGCCAGCTTCGGGGGCGCGTACGTCGTCGCCCTGGCGGTCCCAGGAGGGGTGGCGCGCTCGCTCGTATGCGGCCTGCTCGGCACCATCGGCTATGCCGTCTTGTTGCAGGCCACCGCCGGTGAGCAGCTGCAGCTGTTGCTCAAGCGGCTCCCGACAGTGCCATGAGAGCAGCAGGCCCGCTGACTCCTATGGGCTAGACGGTGGCTACGAGCCTGTCCACGAGCCGGCGCGCGTAGTAGCCGCCTACGCCTCCAACGAGGTCCAGTGACGCAAGCCGGCGGGCGGAGGAGTGGCTCGCACTCAATGCGTCGGAGACAGCGATGCGCAGCTTCTCCTCCACGGCGCTGAAGCGCCGCTCGATCGCTAGGCGGTGGCCGCCCGCGCGCGCGGCCGCGAGCGCACGGGGATGGTCGGCGAGCCTCAGGAGCGCCTCGGCGACGGCTTCGTGTCCGGGGTTCTCCAGCAACGTGGCAAAGCCGGCGTCTCCGAACTCCTGCGCGATCTCGTCTCCACGACCGAGCACACACGGGAGCTCAGCCGAGAGGTAGTCCATATAGCGAGATCGCGCAGCGAGCCTCGCCTCTGCGGCGTGGCGATGGAGAGTCAGCCCGATATCGGCCTCGCGCAGGTAATCGTGGCGCTCGGAGTATGGGATCCAGGCATCGAGAAAGAACACGGAACGTCCCAGCACGCCCAGTCGCGCCGCCAGCGTGCGCATCTGTGCCGCGGTGTCGAATATGCGCTCGGCGCTGCTGCCCGAACGCCGCCCGGCGGTGATGACGAGCTTGACGTCGCTTCGTTGCGGCGCGATGTGCGCGATGGCACGGATCGCCGTTTCGGCGTCGAGCCATCGCCAGACGCTTCCCCACCAGAGCACCAGCGTGTCGCTGGGAGCGATCTCGGGAAAACGATCACGTAACGGGGTGCGCTGCGAGAGTGGCGGTGGATCCGGGATGCCGAATGGGATCACTACCGGGTCTGGCCACGGCACTCGGTGGGACAGTGTCTCTGCCGCGAGTCGAAGCAACTCCACCCGTTGACGCGCAGTTGCACAGAGCACGGCATCGGAGTGGCGCAGCTGCAGCGCCCGAATGGCGGCATGGGCGCGCAGCTCGCGCCGGCGCGAGCGGCTGTCCCTTAACGTCGCCAACTCGTGCTCGAGGGGATCGTACTGATCCGTGATGGCGATGAAATTGTGCACCCGTCGCGACGCGAGCAGGTACGGAGCAAGGCACGCGGAGATGATCACGTCGTGACGCGCCGCCTCCTGGATGAGTCGGCGCCTGGATGCAGGGACGACGCGGATGCCCTCGTGCTCAGCGTGCCCGGAGCGCGCCGCAATGGTCACATCGAAGTCGTCATTCAGTGCCTTGGCAAAGCTCACCGCGCGGATTTCGGGGCCGGCTATATGTTCGTCCAGCTCTCCGGGCGCGATCACAAGCACGCGCCTCGCTTCACGGCGCCTCATCGCCAGGAGGCTTCTGTCGGCTTCATAGCGCCTCACGGCTAGGAGGCTTCTGCCAGAGTGCGTGGCGGCTGTCGTGCGAGCCCGCGAAGGCGCTCCCTGGCCGGTTGCACCGTCCCCTCTCCTCCTGCGGAGGCGATGACCGTTATCGCCGCCATCAGCGCGAACATATAGGGCGCTTGGGGGAACGAGAGCGCGTCGAACAGAGCGCTGGCCACGAGAAACGCGACGCAGGCGGCGGAGCCCGCCAGTGCTA
This sequence comes from uncultured Solirubrobacterales bacterium, assembly GCA_963714635.1. Classification (GTDB taxonomy): domain Bacteria; phylum Actinomycetota; class Thermoleophilia; order Solirubrobacterales; family Solirubrobacteraceae; genus Palsa-744. The sequence goes on from CAVQPM010000005.1 coordinate 575,280, forward strand.
GGGATGCGACGCTCGAGTCCCGGCTGCGAATGGCCCGTCGCGCGGTGAAGACCGGGGCCAGGATCATCCAGATGAAGGCGGCCAAGCCCACCACGCCAACCTCCCATATCTCGTCTATGTACTCGTTGTCGTTGATCCTGAACAGGTCGGGCCGTTCCGGATCGAGCGTGCCAAACCCGCGCCCCAGCACCGGATGCGCCACTACGTCCGGAGCGACATCGGTGAAGTCGCCGATGCGATGAGTCGTCGAGCTGCTGGCCAGGCCCGCCCCGGGCGTGAACAGCGTGCCCAACGCTCCTGGCGACGCCAGGTGGACGAGCAGCAGGAGTGTCACGAGCCCGATGGGGGCCAGTCGCATGATCTGCCTAAACCGGTAGACGGCGAGATACATCACGACGGCGACCGGCACCAGCAGGGCCGTCTTGCGGTCGGTTGCCGCTGCTGCCGCCAGCATCAGCGCGAAGGCCGTCGCATTGAGCCACCACGATCGGCGCGATCTCTTCTCGAACATGCGCGCGAGCGCAAACGGCATGACCATTACGAGCATCGCGGCGGCCGCAAGCCCGCTCAGCGTAGGGCCATAGACGGCAACGCGACCATCGGTGCCGAACGCCGGGTGGATGTTCGTGGGCGACGGCGCCACCGTCGCGATCGGTTTGAGGATGAAGCCGCTCCAGATGTAGAACGCGTTGTATCCAGTTTGCCGCTCGATGAGCATGCCGATCGACATCACCGATGCGAGCCCGATCAGATAGCTCGAGAAACCGCGCAGGTCCTCGAATCTGAGCGCGGTGAGCGCAAACCACGAGAGCACCAGGAACGATCCCAGCAGGGCAAGGCGCTTCTCGGCGAGCGTGAACTCGCCGACGTCGGCGATCCGCGGGGCGTCGAGCACGAGACTGGCAACCGCCACAGTGAGAAAGGCGCACGCGGCTGTCGCGTAGAGCTTCGATCGCTTTGTGCGCATGAACGCCCACTGGTCTCCGCCGAACCATATCCACGCGATGACGAGCCCGCCGATCGCGAAGCGCTCCAACTCAGACCCGATCGGTAAGTGCACGTTCACGACCGCCGCATCTACCGGAATCAGGAACAGCATTGCGACGAAGGCGGCAAGGAGCCACGGCAATGGCCTGCGCGTGTGCGGAAACGCGTCCTGCACGATCAGCTGTGTATCGGCGATGGGATCTCGCGATAGGTGTCCTCGTCAAACATCCGCGACTGGGCGAGTGCTTGCTCGGGGGGCTCGCCGCCGCTTCGGATGTCGTGTTCGGACTCAGCGAGCCTGGTGCTTTCCCGCCACGTATTTCGGATACGGGGGACGACGAGCAGTACCAGGCAAGACAAGAGGAAGACGCCGACGAACACGAGGGTGGCAAGTGCCTTGCCGATCCCGCCATCGACCACACCGCCGCTCGCCACGCCAAGCTGGCGGATCACGACCCTGTCCTTGGGTGGGATGTTTTCGGTGCTCTCCACACCTGCGATGTACTGCTGGAGCGCTCTCACAGACGCATCGGCGAGGGCGACCGCCTGCTTGGTCGTCGGCGCCTGAGCGAAGATGCCGATCGTCGGCAGGTTCTGGTCGTTGTTGAAGTTCAGCCTGTAGGGGTCGGCTTCGCCTGTGATCTGTACATTGCGCTGGATCGCGGTCGGCTCCTGCACCGTGCGAGGCACAAGCGGGTCCACGGGCCCGGCGGCATAGATCTGGTTGCCCTGTATGCCGAGCTGCTTGCCGATCAGGCCCAACACGGCTGGGCTCGTCATGAAGTTGGCGTATGCCGTGGCACGTGCGTCGAGCGGCGTGAACGACTGGTTCAGGTTGCCAAGGACCGATGAGGGCGTGTCCACCATCACATGGGTGCTGGCGCTCGAGTACTGCAGGGAGCGAGCCTTCAGCCCCAGGCCGTCGGGCCGGTACACGCTGAAGGTCGCCGCGAGCACGCTTACGATTGCGGCCACCCCCAACAGGCGCGGGCGGGCTGAGAGCTCTCGCAGTATGAGGGCGAACTCCATTGGGCGGGTTCCTCGTGGGCCGTGCTTGGGTGCTCGTCGCAGCGGCCTGCCGGCCGACCACGGCGTCATTGCTCTATCGCAACTAACGACCGCCGGGCTGGTTTCTTTGCGGGCGCGGATCGACGGCAGTGGGGGGCGGGGGGCCGAACGGGGGATCAACCCGACCCGCGAGTGTGAGCAGGGCGCGGCGCGCGCCCTCCCGGCGACGCGGTGCGTCTGCGGCGGCGCCCGGGAAGGCGGCACGGATCAGGTGGCGCAGACCCACAGCGGACAGGTAGAGACCGCGATAACCGGCCGAGAAGTGCTTGTGCGCGTACTGCTTGCGCGCATAAGCATCCTGAGCGACCATCCGCGGCCGCACACCTCCCTTGCCGGCGTGGTGAACGATCGTCATCTGCGGCAGGTGGCGCACCTGCCAGCCGGCGCGCTTGATACGCAGGCAGAGGTCGGGCTCCTCGGAATAGATGAACGAGCGCTCGTCGAGCAGTCCGGCGCTCAGGAGCGCCTCCCGGCGCGCAAGCATGAACGAGCCCGACGTCCAATCGCACTCCCCCTCGCGTTCGTAGGCATCGTGGTCGAGCACGCGCTCGCACGCCCACGCGGGACGGACCGGCCAGCGCTCGGAGAGGAATGCCTCGCCAAGCGCGCGCGTCACGCTGGGGAAGCGGCGAATCGTCGGCCACAGGGTGCCATCCGCGGTGATCTGGCGAACGCCTGCCAGGCCGACCTCGGGGCGAGCATCGAGCAGCGAGATCAGCTCGCCAATCGTCCCCTGCACGATCTCTGTGTCCGGATTCAGCAGAAGCACGTAGCGCGCGGCAGCCTGCTCCATACCACGATTGTTTCCGTATGCGAACCCCCGGTTGGGAGAGCTCACCACACGCGCCGCAGGGAAGCTCGACTCCACCAACTCGCGGGTGCCGTCGGTCGAGGAGTTGTCGACCACGATCACATCCAGTTTGGCGCCTCCGGCATGGTCGAGCACGGTCGGTAGGCAGCGCTCCAGCCAGTGCGCCTCGTTGGTGGAGACGATCACGATTGCGAGGTCGGCCCGGTTCGACACCTCCTCACCCAGAGCTCGCATCGGCGTGTGCTGGTCAGCGGGCCAGGCCACGAGCGGCAAGCTCGCCGGTGGCGTCGTCTACGCGATCGACCGCCTCTTGGTCGGCGAGCCACCGAACCAGGGCTCTCATCCCATCCTCCAGCGTCGTGGCCGCCTCGAAGCCGAGCAGTTCGTGGGCGCGCCGCGGGTCGGCCACGCAGTGGCGAATGTCCCCCGCCCGGTACTGCTCGTTGCGGACCGGCTCGACATCGGTGTCCAGGCCCGCCGAAAGCGCTTGCGCGATCTCCACGACCGCGGTTGGTCGCCCAGTTCCCAGGTTGATCGCATGTCCGACCGCGCGATCGGAGTCCAGCGCAAGCATGATCCCCCGCACGATGTCGCTGACATGGACGAAGTCGCGTGACTGCCTACCGTCCTCGAAGATGATCGGCGGGCGCCCGTTGAGCAGTCGCGAGGCGAAGATCGCAGCAACTCCGGTGTACGGGTTGGAGAGCGCCTGGCCCGGCCCGTAGACGTTGAAAAAGCGCAGTGCCACCGCGGGAATGCCGTACGCGGCGCCCGTGACGAGACACAGCTCCTCGTGATCGCGCTTGGTGATCGCATAGATCGAGGTCGGTATCAGCGCCTTGGCCTCGCAGGTGCCCACCGGCTGCAGCTCACTGTTGCAATAAGGACACAAGAGCTCCCACTGGCGGGCGAGCAACTGCTCCTCGGGTCGAGGGGGTGGCGCTACGCGACCATGCCGGGAACACTCGTACTCGCCCTCGCCATAGATCGACATCGACGATGCCACGACCAAGCGTCGCGGCAACGGACGCTGCGTTACCACGCGCTCCAGGAATACGGCGGTCTGCATCGTGTTGCGCTCGGTGTAGCGCGCGATCTCGTACATCGACTGGCCCACGCCCACGGCGGCTGCGAGATGGACGACCCGGTCGACGCCGGCGAGCGCGCGATCGGCCGCCGCGGGGTCGCCGACGTCGCCTACGATCAGTTCAACCGACCCCGGTAGGTTCGGTGCGTTGCTGCCGTGTACCTGCTCCTCCAGCGAGTCGAGCACCACGACCTGATCACCGCGCTGGACGAGCTCTCGTACGAGGTGGCTCCCTATGAAGCCCGCCCCTCCTGTGATCAGTGTCTTCACGCTGTACCTCGCAGCTCCATCGCGATGGTGTGCCGGTCAGTGCAGTTAACGGAGGGTCGGAATTCGTTCTTTCGAGCGGACAGGACCGCGGCCGGGATCGCCGTCGGTTCAGGCAAGGCGCCGGTAAACGTCGCGCAGCGCATCCGCTGACCGCTCCCATGTCAGAGTGGCGGCGCGCGTGCGCGCCAGGCGGCCGAGGAGGAGCCGGCGCTCGGAGTCGCGGGCGAGATCGCAGACGAGGCCTGCGAAGGCCTGACGATCCCGGCATGGCGCATACACCGCCGCACCCTTTGCCGCCCTGCGAGTCTCACGCAGGTCGTAAGCGACGGTCGGGCGCCCGGCGCTCATGTACTCGACCACCTTGATCATCGTGCAGCCATGATTGAACTCTGTGCCAGGCGCCGGATCGACGGCGATGTCCGCTCCCGAGATCAGCTTGGCGACCCGCTCGTGTGGCACGTGGCCGGTGAACGTGACGCGATCCCAGGCGCCCATCCGGCGGATCCGCGCCACGAGCGCCTTTCGCGCCGGGCCATCACCCACGATTGTGAGGTGTGCAGCTGCCAGCTCAGGTTCGGACATGAGGTCGGCCAACTCGAGGACACCGTCTTGAACGTCCAGCGTCCCGACATAGATCAACCGCGGATCGGCCAGGGTGTCTGAGCGCCCGACGGCAGGATCTGGAAACTCCGCGATGCGTGGGCCGTTTCGTACCACCGTCACGTCGCGAGCGGGGCGTTTTCCGCGCTCGGTGACCAGGTCCCGCTGACTGTCGTTGGTCACGATCACCTGGTCGGCGCAGCGAATCGCCATCAGCTGCGCCGCTACAAGTATGCGCACCACAAAAGATGAGCCGAACTTTGCCTCGAACAGCTCCGGCCCCGAGTCGTGCATGTCGTAGACGACCTTGCCTCCAGCCATGTGAGCGATCATCCCGGCGACCGCCAGCGTGTCAGGAGGACCGTTGATGTGCAAGATACTGGCGCCCCGCAGCAGGGCCGTGAGCGACCGTGTCACGAGCTGCAGATGAGCCACGCCGTACTCCCAGGCATAGGTCCACATCGAGCGACCGGCCCACGCCGTTCGGTAGCGGCGTACCTCGACGCCGCCAAGGCTCTCTCGCGAGGGCTGCCGGGAGCCGCGTGGAGCGATGACCGTTACTCTCAATCCGGCGGCCGCCAGCGTCTCTGCCTCGTTGCGAACGCGAGTGTCCTCCGGATAGGTGAAGTTCTCCAGGAGCATGACCACACGCCTAGAAGTCGACTGGCCCGTACCATCGGTCGCGGGAGGCCGCTTGGTTGTCACAATGGACAAACGACGATCCGTACTGCGGGCTTCCACCGACGTGACCGCGGTGGGTCGCTGCAATCATGGCCAGTGATTCGCTCAATGACAGGATCGGTTGCGCAAGACGGCGGTGAGGATCCAGCGCGCAGGCGCATAGGTGTGTACTCCGGGCCGTCCGGCCCTGCTGTGAACGGGCTCCTGAACGCTCTTGAGCGAGCGCTCGCGGTGCGCTTCGAGCAAGTGACCAGGAGCCCTGTGCACGAACTTGATGGCGCATTGGTGCTCGATCCCGGCCGGCTCGAGGAGGCGCCAACGGACATCCCTCGCCTGGTTCTTGCCTGCGGGGCTGGGGAGCGGGAATCGGCTGGCGCGGTAGCGCTCGCCGGCGACCTGGAGTTGCCTCGCCCGCTCAGGGGACGAGTCATCCCAGAGGACGATTCAGTTGGGGAGATCCCCTTCACAAGGCCGGACCTCAGCCGTATTCTGGCGGCCCGTGGCCGGCGCGCCGTCTGGTGGGAGTCCAGCCAGGGTCCGGTATGGATTGCCATGAGCGCCTACCCCATCCCCGAGTTGGGGGAGGGTGAGTCTCTGCGCGACCATCTGCGTGCGGGTCGCTTCATGGGACTGCTCCCAGTGCTCTGCTTCCTGTGGCGACTTTGTTCGGCGCAGGGCTGGACGCCTCCCCCGTTGCGAGCGTGCTTCGTGGTCGACGATCCCAACCTCCACTGGCGCTCCTATGGATTCATCAACTACGACGAGCTCGCCCTCCACGCATCCGAACATGGCTATCACGTCGCCCTCGCGACGGTTCCCCTCGATGGGTGGCTTGTCAATCGACATGCGGCATCGCTGTTCAAAGATCACCAGTCGGAGCTCTCATTGCTCATGCACGGCAACGACCACGTCGCACGCGAGTTGGGCCGCCTGGGAACGGACCGAGAAGCCGAGGCGGCGATCGGGCAAGCTCTTGGACGCGTTGCTCAGCTCGAGCGTCGCGCAGAGGTCAGGGTCGACCGTGTCATGGCGCCGCCACACGGCGCTTGCTCGGAGGCCGCGCTCAGGGCGATGTTTCGACTGGGGATGGAGGCAGCATGCATCAGCCGCCCCTTTCCGTGGCGCGATGGCCTGCCGGCGCCAACGCCGCTCGCCGGATGGCGCCCCGCGGAGTTGGTTGCGGGAGGCCTTCCCGTGCTCCCCAGGCACAGCATCCTCGGCGCCCGAGACGATCTCGCCTTCCGCGCGCTGCTCGGTCAGCCCTTGATCCTCTATGGACACCACAAAGACATGGCTGACGGACTCGACGTCCTCTCACAGGCTGCACAAGAGATCAACGCCCTTGGCGACGTGGAGTGGAGTTGCGTCGGCCGGATAGCGCGCCGCAACTATGCCACCCGTCGTGTCGGCGAGACCCTCCTCTTGCGCGTGCACGCTCGTCATGTGGAGGTGGCGGTCCCTGACGGCGTCAGGGCGGTGCGCGTCATCGTGGACGAGCCGTTCGGTGGTTTCGGCTGCCATCGGGTGGTCCATCCAGGCGGAGTTGTCGATATGACGTTTCAGGATGGACTGGGTAGCTCTGACTTGCTGCCTGTGCAGCCGGGCACAGAGATCGAGCTGACACTGGCGGCCGATCACGCGTTGGAAGAAGAGCTCAGATCGGGGAGCGTGCGGCCATGGCCGTTGACTAGGCGGATCCTTGTCGAGGGGCGTGACCGCGTGCAGCCGCTGCTTCGACGAGGCTGACACGCGAAAGTTCCAGCCGGAGCGAAGAGTTCATGCAGCGATGGGACTCACCTCCGCCGAGCTCCTCACCCATGGCCGCGGTGGGTGCGATGGCGCAAGACGTACGCGCATACTGCTGGCCGTTCACAGCGCAAAGACCGGCGGAGCCGAGCGGATGGCGCTGCTGGAGGCCGATTATCTCCGGCACCGATTCGAGATCCTCCTATCCGTGCCTGCGGGGCCATTGCGCTCGAGCTTTGCCTCATACGGCGAGCTCGTACCGCCAGCCGCGACGCTGCCGATCTGGAGCGACTCCGGATGGCGTTGGATCCGCGGCTTGGCGCGGACGTTCCTGGACGCGCTTCGCATGGCCAGGCACATCCGCCGGCTCGGAGTCGAGTTGGTGCTGACGAACAGCACCGTGTGCTTAGCGCCCGTGCTTGGCTCGAAGCTTGCTCGCGTCCCTGTGATCGTTCATGCCCGCGATGTGCCCAAGTCACGGTTCGCGCCACTCTTGTTCGGCTTGTATGGGGCACTCGCCGACACGGTGATCGTTGTGACAGACGGCCTGGTTCCCTACTTTCGCCGTGGCCGCCGTGCGCGAATCGTTCAACTCGCTGAGGGCATAACCATCCCTTCCTCGCCACCGATCCGCCAGCCCATCGGATTCCGGGCGCCCCTGCGGCTTTGCCTGATCGGCGGAGTCGATCCTCTCAAGGGGCAGGACATCGCAGTGAGCGCGCTCGCTCGCTTGGGGGAGCTGAACATCGAGGCGACACTGGAGTTGGTTGGGCGCGAAGTGGATAGAGAGTTCGCCGATGCGGTGCGCGCTGAGGCTCAGCGTCTCGGTGTGGCGGAGAAGGTCGAGTTCGTCGGCGAGGTGAGCGATACAGGCACGCACCTGGATGCTGCTGACATCCTGATCGCGCCTTCCCGCGATGAGTGGACGCCGCTGGTCATCATGGAGGCGCTTGCCCGGGGCCTGCCTGTTGTCGCGACGAACGTCGGTGGGGTGAAAGACATAGTCGAGGACGGTATCTCAGGCGTGCTGGTGGCGCCCGAGGATCCGAGTGCGGTCGCTGCCGCGATCGTGGACCTGGCGGCCCATCCCGATACGGCGGCGCAGATGGGACGGCGCGGGCGAGCACGCGTGTCAGCGGCGTTCGCGGCTGAGCGCTCGCTGGAGGGTCTGAACGCGCAGCTTGTCGAGCTGCTGGCAAATGCAGGGTGACGCGAGCAGAGAAATGTGGCCTCGAGCGAAACCGGCACGGCGCAAGCTTCCAGCAGCGACCGACGTTGAACCGGATAAGGCCCAGCGCCTGCTTGTGGTCTCGCCGGTTCGCAACGAGGCGCCGCACATCGAACGAACCGCTCTTGCGCTCGCGGCCCAGACCCGCCCTCCTGACCTGTGGGTCGCCGTGGACGACGGCTCCACCGATGGGACCGCGCAGGTCCTTTCGCGGCTGGCATCCCGGTTGCAGTTTATGTTGGTCATGAACAGCCAAGCCCCTCCGGGAATGGATATAGGCAGGGACCGGCTCGCCGTGGCCGCCGAGGCGCGTGCATTCAATGTCGGGCTCGCATGTGTGCCGTGGAGGACATTCACCCATATCGCCAAGCTCGACGGCGACATCGAGCTCCCACCTCGCTATTTTGAGAGGCTGCTCGCCGCATTTGGGAGCGAACCGGCCCTTGGCTTGGCTGGTGGCACGCTCAGAGAGCGAGACGGACGTCAGGGAAGAGAGGATCGGGCGAGCGACTACCACGTGCGCGGGGCACTGAAGTGCTACACGCTAGATTGCCTCGACGCAATCGGCGGCATCGAAGAGCGTTTGGGTTGGGACACCATAGACGAGGTCCGAGCGCGAATGAAGGGCTTTGGGACCCGAACGCTGCCTGATTTGATTGCGCGGCACCATCGCACATGTGCAAGCGTCGGCGGGATCTTGCGGGGCGCCGCCCGGCACGGCGAATGTGCCTACATCACGCACTACCCGCTGTCATGGATTTCGCTGCGCGCGATCAGAATGATGTCGAAGCGCCCCATCGTCCTCTCGGGGTTGGCGTTTCACGGTGGCTATGTGCGGGCCGGTCTCACCGGTACGCCCCGTGTCGGAGCGCCGGGCTTTCGCGCCTTCGTGCGTCGTGAGCTGAGCGCTCGCGCGCGAGGCGCATTCGGGTTCGGCGCCGTGGTGGCGAAATGGCGTGCGAGTGTCAGCGCGTTCAACGCGTTCTATGTGTGTGCACGGCAGGGGAGTCATCCTGATTGACCCCACTGTAAGGGCGAACGGGCCCTGGCTGGATGCGACACACGCCACATCGCTGCAGCGAATCGCCAATCGGCCGATTATCTGCCATGTGCTCGACGCTCTGGTAGCGGCCCAGGTTGTGGAGATAGCGGTGCTCACACCCTCTGGCCTGATCCACGACATCGCGGCCTGCATCGACAGTGACGGCCCCGAGCAGGCGGAAGTGCGCTATTTGGTTCACGACGATCTTCAGGACGACCCCACGGATGCGCTGCGAGCGGTCGCCGAATTCGCGGGTGAAGCGCCCGTGATCGTGCATCGCTCCGACGGTCTGCTTGGGCAGTCGCTGGGGCCGCTTTTGGAGATCGTGCGTGAGGGTGCCGCAGATATCCTGGCGCTGCTTGCCCAAGGCGCTCGGAATGCAGAACCCCTTGGACCTGCGACCCAGCGGATGCTCCACGTGTCCGAGCTGGATCCGGACAACGCGGCTCTCGGGATGGCGGGTGTGTGCATGCTGGGTCCCGGTGTTCTCGACCGTCTGCGCAGCGCTGACATGGTCATGGCGCCGAGCGCCCGGAAGCTCGAGCCGGCGCCGCTCGTCGACTCGTTGATCGCGTGCGAGAGCGGACACTTTCAGTCGCGCGTCGTGAGCGAGTGGCGCGCGTTCGCCGGCGATCCCCTCGATCTGCTCGACATGAACCGCGCTGTGCTCGATGTCCTCGAGCACCAAGTCTCCGCCTCCCAGAGAGCCGGCAACCGGTTCGAGGGGCGCGTGTTCATCGACCCAACGGCATCCGTGACCGGGAGCGTCGTCTGTGGGCCTGTGATCATCGGCGCCGAAGCCAACATCGTCGATTCCTACATCGGCCCGCATACCTCGATCGGCGAGCGGGTCCATGTGGAGGGAGCGGAGATCGAGCGCTCGATCATCTTCGCGGGAGCGAGCATCCTTCACGTGGGCGGTCGCCTGGTTGCAAGCGTGGTTGGCCGCGAGGTCAGGATCTTCAGGGATTTCTCGGTTCCGCGTGCGATGCGCCTGCAGGTCGGCGACGGGGACGAGGTCGCGCTCTGTTGAGCCGGGGCAAGACATGAGGCTCGGAACCAGGCTCAGGGCAAAGTGGGCCCTGCGAGGACTTGACTTCGAGCTGCAGCTTCGAAACGAGCGAGACAAGGAGATCATGGCTGAGATATTCAGCCGTCGCTGTTACGAGCCACGGCTGCCGATGACAGCGACCCGCGTCCTCGACCTCGGAGCCAATATCGGGCTGTTCTCCGCCTACGCTCTCATGAAACTGGGCGCAGAGGAGATCGTTGCCGTCGAGCCGGATCCGGACAACCTGCGTGCGTTGCGACGGGTCGTCACACGCAACGGTTTTCCTGTGCATATAGTCGAGGCGTTCGCTGGAACTGCCGAGGGCTATGTCGAGTTTGAGGCGGGCTTGGCAGCCAACTCGCGTATTGCCGGTCCAGACAGCAGGCAAGATGCGACCATCACGGTGCCGGTGATCGATACTTTCACGCTCGGCTCGTTCGACCTTGCAAAGATCGACATCGAGGGAGGCGAGTGGCAACTGCTGGCCGATGGGCGCTTTCCTGATCTCGCTCCCAACATCGTCATGGAGTGGCACCATCGCGGGCGCGGCGAACTCGACATCGACGACGCTCTACAGGCTCATGGCTATACCGTCGAGCATGTCGACCAATGGCTGGTGTGGGCGAGAAGGCCTGCGCGCTGATCAGCTCACCGTGCAGGTCTCGAGGCCCGGTCACGCCTCGACGTCTCGAGGCCCAGTGCACCTCACGAGGCCGGGGCTCGCCGAAGGCTGAGCCTCCGGCCGTATACGCTAAGGACCGAAGTAATTGCTGCCCATGTTAGTGCCGTCGCCGGCGGCTACGTGCCCGAGCGAACCGCTCGCGAGCTGCCAGCCTGTCCACGTTGACGGCTCCGAACCTCCGGCCACGTAGGTCGGCAGGCCGGTAAGGCCGTGCGAACCGACCACGGCCGAATCGGATGACAGGTTGTAGTCGATCTCCAAGCCGGCAGTCGTCTGGCCCTCGGTCAAGCTCAGCCCCCCGGTCAGGACGTTGTTCGTGATCGTCGTGTTCGTGCAGAAGTTGGCGGTATTGCCCTTGCCGAGCCGGATGCTGGCGCCGTGGCCGAAGGTGTTGTGATTGAAGACGTCGTTTTCGCCGCCGCCATCGACCACCTGATTGGGATATTCACCGTCGGTGTCGAACACGTTGCCTTCCACGATCATCGGGCTTCCGTTGCCGTCCGGCGACATGATCCCCGTCGAGTTGCCGTGGAACCAGTTGTCCAGCACCTTCGTGTGGTGCGCGCCGTAGAACTGGATCGGGTCGACGTGCTGGACACAGCTCCCCTCCTTCATTTCGACGAACTCGTTGCCGGGTCCGATCTGCGTGTATTCAGCGCCGCCGTTCTGCATGACGCCATCGGCGCAGCCGCCGTGGCCGATGATGTTGTGAGCGATGACCACACCGTCTTCGACCGTGTGGCTGACGTTATCGCCGGTCACGCCGATCCTGCCTTCCGTGCATGATTCCCCGAGCTTGTTGAAGAGGCTCGATTCGACCGTGGCGTGGATGTTGGCGTTGGTCGGGACGTGGATGCACAGGCTCGACGTGAAGTTGTCTTCCAAGAACGTGATGTAGGTCGCAGGGCTCCCACCGGGCACGCCGATGACCGCGCCGCCGACCGTGAGGTTCTTGAAAGTCAGATGTGCCGAGCCGCGCACGTTCGTGTAGCCCAAGACGACCGAGGATCGAGCCACCCCGCCAGCCGGCGTGATCGTGACCGTGCTCGACTTCGACGAATCGACTTCGATCGCTCCGTAGTTGCCCGCGTTCAGGCAGATCGTCGAACCCGCCGCCGCGTTTGCGATCGCGCTCTGCAGCCCTGAGCTGATCGTTGTCGTGCAACCCTGGCTCGTTACCGTCATCGCCACTGTCGCGGTCGCAGCCGACGTAGCGGATGCCGAGCCGACGGCATTGCTGGCCGTCACGACCACGCGCAGCGTGTGACCGACATCAGCCGAGGTGAGCTTGTAGCTCGATACGGTGGCGCCCGCAATGTTTGCGCAGTTTTCGCCCGAGCCGTTGCAGTCCTGCCACTGATAGGCATACGAGGTCGGTTCCTCAGACCAAACGCCCTGACTGGCAGACAGCGTCAAACCTTCAGTCGCGGTGCCCGTGATGGTGGGAGCTGCTGTGTTCACCGGCGCAGATGTGGCCGGAGGGGGTGTTTCGTTGGGCGGAGGTTCTGCGCTCACCACGACGTTGTGCTCGACGGTGGCGGTCTGTCCCGCGGCGTCGGTGACAGTCAGGCGTACGTACTTGGTGGTGGCTTCCTGGAAGGTGAATACGAGTGTCTGTCCGGTGCCCAGCGGCCAGAGGGTTGTGCTCGGCTGCGTGGGGCCGCCGTCGTCCGACCACGCGTAGGTGCATGGGCCGTCCGAACAGCTGGAGCCGTCGGCGTTGAACGTGACCGCCTGCCCGGTCACCGGGGAGCTCGGGCTATACGTGAAGCTCGCGGTCGGCGGCGGCGGCGGCGGGGGCGGCGGCGGGGGGATCGTTTCGTTCGGCGGTTCGACTGAGACCGGGTTCGATCCAGTCACGTATGCGGACACAGGGCAGTTCGAGTGTGTCCTCCCGGTGCGCCACGAAGTCGGCAGAGCGCTGAGTGTGCCCTGGGCGCTCGTCTCGCTTTTGCAGGACCCATACCGCTGGTCGCGGAAGCGGAGTGTCCCGCCCTGGCCGAGGGTCGCGAGCCAGTAGCTTTCTTTGGCCACCAACGGAGCGGAGGTGACCGAGATCGGGTTCCACGTGCCCGCCAGCGAAGCGAGGCTCAGGCCGGTACTGAGCAGCGAGCCCGGGTGGCCGCCGGCGTCGCTGTAGATGCCCACGATCACGGTGCCCGCCGTGTTGGCCGGGTCGAGATAGAGCTGCATCACAGCCGACGTGCCGGACAGTCGCGCGTGAAAATTGAACGCCTTTGCGCGGCCTGAACTTAGATAGCCCGCATTGGATTCCACCGTCGTATCGCCGATCAGCAGCGCTTGTGTGGCAGCCGCGTGAGACAGGGGAACTTTCGATGTCACACGCCGTTTGTGCCGCGAATGATGAGTATGGCCCGGGTGCATGTGCGTCCCGTAGAAGGCGCCTTGTCTGGCGTGGTTACGGTGCTTGGCCCGGCGGTGTTTGCGGTGGTGCCTTGCGCGGTGCGCAGTGCTGCCGGCATGATGGGCGCCCATTGCTGCCTGCGCGCCGAAGATGAGCAACAACCCCAGCAAGAGCACGGGCACAACGCGGCGCGCGATCAGCTTGTACATCGAATTCCCCCTGACGGCAGTTGTGGTCGGTTCTCAGCGCCGACCCGTCTGCGACAACCTCGAACGTTCGTTTTCACCGTTCGAGCAAGCGTTGTCGAACGGGAGTGTAACGGTTCAAGCGCCAAATTTGTGCAGTTGCACTGAAAAACTCACTCATTCATAAATCGTGGCAGACGACCGTCTGGCAGATTCAGACGACGGTCTTAGAAATATGAGACGCCTGTCTGCCATACTTGCAGACGAAAGGCTGGCCAACGCAGACGAACGTCTAACCGGTGGCAAAGGCGATGTCTAGACGGATCGCAAGTGATGGTCAACGAGACGCGCGGGGTCAAAAGCAGACGATGGGCCGCACGCCTGCATACAACGGTCTGTCTCGACTACAAGAAGCGCCCGATTCGACTATTTTCCGCTGACGTGTCTGTAAGCGATGATGTTCTCAGGGTTGTGCTCGCGGACGACCACCCCTTCTTCAGGGAGGGTCTGCGCGGCGTCTTGGAGGGGCACGGCATGGTCGTCGTGGGTGAGGCCGAGGACGGGGCGCAAGCAGCCCGGCTGGCGCGCGAGCTTGCGCCGGACGTTGTCGTGCTCGACCTGAGCATGCCCGGCGTATCCGGCAATGAGGCGGTGGGCCGGATGGTGGCCGATGACCCCGCTATCCGGATAGTCATCCTTACCGTGTCGACCGACCACGGCGACGTGATCGAGACGCTGGCCGCGGGCGCGTGCGGCTATCTGCTCAAGGACATGGGCTTCGATGACCTGGCCATCGGCATACGCCAGGCCGCCGGCGGCAATGCGGCGCTGTCGCGTGAGGTGATGCAGGCGCTGGTGGCACAGACTCGGAGCGACAGTCTTCCGGGCGGTGGGCCGTCCACGGATGGCATCGCGCTCACGGCGCGGGAGATCGAGGTGCTGCGATTGATTGCCGACGGAGCTGACAATGCGGCGATCGGACGACAGCTTTCGATCAGCAGGCATACCGTCAAGCAGTACGTGACCAACATCTTCGAGAAGCTCGGGGTGCACAGCCGTGTCGAGGCAGCCGTCTACGCTGTGCGATCGGGCCTCCTATAAAGCTCCCCGTGGCGTCCTCTGAAGCTCTGCCGTAGCCGCCTCTGGTGCGCGGCATCCGGCCCGTGCGGGGTTCTAGCAGGCAGGCCCGCTCACGGCCCGCTCTTTGTGGTTGAGGCGAACGCCGCCCGATGGGCCCGGGACGGCCGCGCAGATCGCGCGCATGGCGGCGGCGCGGTTGGCGACGCCGAGCCTGCCCACTGCGCTTGAGATGTGACGCCGCACGGTGATCGGGGAGAGCGAGAGGATCTTCGAGATTTCCCCTGTTGTGAGGCCGGCTGCCAGCATTCTGAGGATCTCGGACTCCCGCGGGGTGAGGTCTACCTCGCCGGCATGCGGCTCGTGTGCGGCAGGAGCCGTGAAGTCGCGGAGCTCCTCGAGAATTCGACCCACCAGCGCGCGCGGCAGAGCGGCCTCCCCCCTGAGGACTCCGCAGAGCGTCGCGGGGAGCCGGTCGGGAGGAATGTCCTTGGGCAGATAGCCCACGGCTCCAGCTTGCAGCGCGGCCAGTAGGTCCTCGGTGCTGTTGGAGACGGTCAGCATCACAACGTGGGTCGATGGCGCGGCCTGTGTGATCCGGCGGGCGGCCTCCAGGCCGCCGCCGGGCATGTAGATGTCCAACAGGCAAACCTGTGGGCGCTCCTGCAGGACGGCGTCTATAGCCCCGTTTCGATCCCACGCTTCGCCCACCACCCTGAAGCCGGCGCGTGTGAGCGTCATCCGCACGCCTGCCCGGAACACGGCGTGGTCGTCGGCGATGACCGTCGTGGGCGAGTCGCTCACGGCAGGATCGCTTCGACCGTTGTGCCCTCGCCTGCGATGCTCCTGACTTCAAGCGAGCCGCCGAGCGCGGTCGCGTGCTCGGCCATGCTCGCCAGGCCGAAGCCCCGGTGCCTGTCGCGCGCGTCGAAACCGTGCCCGTCGTCGCGGATCTTCAGGTGCCAGCTTTTGCCGTATGTCAGGACCACCTCAGCCGATTGGGCGTCTGAGTGCTTGGCGGCATTGGTCACAGCCTCGCGACCAATGTGTATGAGCGCGGCACGCGTCGACTCCTCGATATCTACGCCTGTGGGGACTTGCCTGGCTTCAAAGGTCACATGGAGGTGCCGGGCGGCGGCGTGTACGCTCGCCCGCACAGCCTCCACCAAAGTCCTGTGGTGGTGGTGGTGGTCTGTCAGGCCTTCGAGGACGCTGCGGGCGCCATCCAGGGCACGCTCTCCGGCGCTCACGACGACTCTTGCTTGAGGCGCCGCGCTGGGATTGTCAAGCAGGGCTCGCGCGTTGCCGAGCGCAAGCGACAGCTCCTGCATGATCAGGTCGTGCACCTCGCTCGCCACTCGGCGCCGTTCGTCGGCAAGGGCGTCTTGCTGTGTCGGCGGCCTCGCGAGCGGACGCTTGCGCGTGCGCAGGCTTTGCGCTAAGAAGGACGTCACAGGCGCGTCTCGCCGTCCGTGGTGTTCTCGAGTCTGCATCTCCGCCTGATATTCCGGTCGCTTTCGCCTACTCGGACTGGCACAGGCCGAAGAGACCCACGAGCGACCTTGATTCGTGCTCGATCGTGGATACGTCAGATTTACCCTTGGCGCCTTTTCCGCAGTCGCGGATTTGCCGCAGTTTTCGTTCTAATTCTTCAAGAAAACAAAAATGTTAAGAATCGCTGGGCGCCTCACGGCTGGCCGATTGCATCGGACGCTACAGCTCGCCGATCGCAGCGACGCACCGCTCCGCCGCTTTGCCGTCGCCGTACAGAGGTGGGCGCTCCTGCGGCAGTGGCGTCTCCAGCGCGGCCAGCGCGGCGGTCGTGTCTAGATCGACGAGCGTGTTCCAGCCGAGCTCGACCGTCTCCACCCACTCGGTGGTCGATCTGAGCGTGATGCACCGCACCCCCGCCAGGTAGGCCTCCTTCTGGACGCCGCCCGAGTCGGTCAGGATCGCCTTCGCCTGACACGCCAGAGCGCTGAACTCGAGATAGCCGAGCGGCTCGGTGAGCGTCACACCCTCGGTCTGTCGCAGCTCATCGAGCAGATCTGCCGCCAGCAGCCGCTCACGCGTGCGCGGGTGGATAGGGAACAGCACCGGCTTTGGCATGGCCTTCACGAGCTCGACGAGCGCGCCGAGCCGATCGGGCGCATCGACGTTTCCGGCTCGGTGTGCGGTTACGAGCAGGTATGTGCGCGGCGTGAGCCCATATGCGGCGGGCGCCTCGCTCATGGCGCGCGCAGTGGGCGCAAGCCGCAGCGCGATGTCGACCATCACATCGCCGACCACCGCCACCTTGCCGTGTGCGGACTCGGCCCTCAGATTGGCCGCGGAGACATCCGAGGCGCAGAGCAGCAGCCGGCTCATGTGATCGGTGAGCACACGATTGAGCTCCTCCGGCATCGTGCGGTCGTATGAGCGCATCCCGGCCTCGACGTGCACAACCGGGATGCCATGCTGCGCGCCCCCAAGCGCGCCGGCGAGGGTCGAGTTGGTGTCGCCGTACACCAGAACCGCATCCGGGCGTTGCTCGGTCAGCAGGGGATCGAGCGCCGCCAGCATGCGCGCCGTCTGCGACGTGTTGGAGCCGCCCCCGATCCCGAGCTCGCGATCGGGGCGATCGAGGCCCAGCTCGCGAAAGAAGATCGCCGACAGCGAGTCGTCGTAGTGCTGACCGGTGTGGACGAGCAGCTCCTCGTGCTCGCGCCGCAACAGGCCCGACACAGCCGCGGCCTTGATGAACTGCGGGCGGTTGCCGACGACGGTGAGGATCTTCACGAGCGCAGCCTACGCGGCTGCGGCGACAATTGGTTCAGGCCGCTGCGGCCACGACCGATGTCGACCAATCGATTACCGACGTCGGCTTGACTATATGGCGGCTCATGCCGAGCTCCTTCGGCTCGAGCCCGAGCGCGAGTCCGACGAGCTGGGGGAGGTGGAGCACCGGCATGCCCAGCTCGCGTCCGACCACTTTCTCGGCGAGCGGCTGCTGCATGTCGAGGTTCAGGTGGCACAGCGGGCAGGGGGTCACCAGGCAGTCGGCGTCGGCGTCAAGCGCATCGCCCAGGTGCATGCCCGCCTGCTTGAGCGAGGCCTGCTTGTTCATCGTGATGATCGGAAAGCCGCAGCACTTGCGCATGCCGGCGTACTCGATCACGGTGCCTCCGAGCGCCTCGATCACCTGCTCGAGGTACTGATCGCGCTGGTTCTCCGAGTCGATTCCGAGGCGATCGCGCGGCCTGACGATGTAGCAGCCGTAGAAGGGCCCGACCTTGAGGTTCTCAAGCGGCCGGCGCACGAGCGAGCGCAGCTTCTCCAGGCCGATCTCCTCGACGAGCAGCCACAGGAAGTTCTTGTTGGTGAGGCCCTTCTCGTAGGAGAGTCCCTCCTCGGCGAGGGTCTCGTTCACGTGGGCCCTGTACTCCGCGTTGGCGTCGAGACGCTCCTGGCACTCGCTTTGAGCGCCCTGACAGGTCGAGCAGATGTTCATCATCAGCTCGGCGCCCTGGACCTGCTGAGCGAGCGCGAACGTGCGCGCGTTGAGCGTGTCCGCGAGCTCCTGATTGTGCTCTGCGATGACTCCGCACCCGCAGCAGTTGGCGCGGTCGAGCTGCACCAGCTCGATGTCGAGCAGCGGCGCGACCTTTGCCATTGAGCCGTGCAGCTCGGGGGTGAAGCCGCGGCTCACGCAGCCGGGCCAGTAGGCGACCTTCATTGGTTAGCTCCCTTCCGGGCGCGACGCGGAGGGCGTCGCCTCGCCCACGGTGGCGGACACCGGCACCTGCTCGCTGTCGTCCTCGTCGAAGCCGCTGATGTACAGGTTCAGCTCATAGCGCTGCGGGCGGCCCTCGACCGTCTCATAGATCCTCTTTACGGCCTTCAGGTCCTGCTTTCCGATCTTGTGGCCGAGCATCGCGATCTTCGGGTTCATCTTGCGTTTCAGGAGCCCCCGCAGCACGATCGGCAGCGAGCTGAGCAGCTCCTTGCCCGCGGCGGGATGAAACTTGCCGAACCACGAGTTGCCGCCGTAGGAGCGCGGCAGCAGCTCCGCCTCGTGCAGCAGGCCATAGTCCTTGATGAGCGTCGTCAGCGCTTCCTCGTGGCGATGGCCGTTGTTCTGGTCGACGATGTGCTGATCAGAGCCGGCGATCCGTCGTAGCCGCATGATCTGGCCCATCGGGTTGACGTCCTTGGGACAGGCCTGCACGCACTTGAAGCAATGGGTGCAGTCGTAGATGCCCTGCGGATCCTGGGAGAGATCGAAGAGGCGCTCGCGCTGCTCCTCGTCCCTGGGGTCGCCGACGAAGCGGTACGCCTTCGCCAATGCCGCCGGCCCGATGAAGCCGGGGTCGACCTCCATCGCAAGGCAGTCGGACACGCACGCCCCGCACTGGATGCAGGCCATCGTCTGGGTGATGTCCACCATCGACTCGCGCGGCACGATGTGCTCGCGTTCGGGCTGCGGGCCCTCATTGATGAGCCAGGGCGTGACGCGCTTGACCTTCTTCCAGTGGACCGCGTCCATGTCGACGATCATGTCCTTGATTACGGGCATGTTGCCCATCGGCTCGACCTCGATCACGCCGTCCTTCGCGGACGCGCGCGCATGATCGAGGTGGGTGTGGCAGGCGAGGCCGGGTTCGCCGTTTATGCGCACCCCGCAGGAGCCGCAGATCGCCGCCCGGCAGGAACAGCGGATCCCGATCGATCCGTCGAACTTCGCCCTGGCCTGAAGGATGCCCTCCAGCACCGAGCGATGCGGCTCGAGCTCGATCGTGTGCTCGTCCCAGTAGGGGGCATCGCCGGACTCGGGGTCGTAGCGGCGCAGCCGCAGCGTGAACTGCTCGGGCGGGCGGTGCGTCTCGGCCATCAGGCGCGCTCCTTGTGCTCGTGCGGCAGAGGGATTGGGAGGGGGAGAGGTGGTGCGTGCATCAGTATTTCCTCTCCTCGGGCTGCCACTGGGTGATCGTGACCGGCGAGTATGAGATCACCGGGCCATCCGATCCGGCCGTGATGTCTATGTGCTTGAGCCACTGCGCGTCGTCGCGCTCGGGGAAGTCGGTCCTGAACTGGGCGCCGCGCGACTCCTTGCGCTCGATCGCGCTGACGACGATCGCCTCGGCGCAGTCGAGCATGTAGCCCAGCTCGATCGCGCCGAGCACGTCCTGGTTGAAGACGGTCCCGTGATCGTCGACGTAAGCGCTACGGGACTCCTGCTTCAGGCGCCTGACGATCTCATGCGCCTTCTCCAGGCCGGCCTGCTCGCGATAGACCGCGACGTACTGGTTCATTGTCTCGCCGAGCTCACTCTTGATCTCCGAGACCCGCCGGCCCGTGCGCGGACGGGCGAGGACCGCGTCGATCATCGCCATGTCATCGCGGAGGCGAGCCTCGGAGGTCTGCGGCATCGCCATCTGAGCCGATCGCGCGGCCGCGTGCTCGCCGGCCCGCCTGCCGAAGATCAGCGTGTCGAGCAGCGAGTTGGCGCCCAGGCGGTTGCCGCCGTGAACGGACACGCATGCGACCTCGCCGGCGGCGTAGAGACCCTCGACGGAGGTGGCGCCGTTGACGTCGGTCTTGACGCCGCCCATGATGTAGTGCGCCCCCGGGCGGATCATGATCGGCTCGCGGGTTATGTCGACGCCGGCGAAGTCCTTGCCGATGTTGACGATCTCGCGCAGCGCCTCGAGCGTGCGCTTGCGCGGCACCTTGGTTATGTCGAGGTAGATGCCCTCCCCGCGCGGGCCCACCCCGCGGCCCTCGAGGATCTCGGTCTGCTCGGCGCGCGAGACGACGTCGCGCGAGGCGAGCTCCATCTTGTTGGGGGCGTAGCGCTCCATGAACCGCTCGCCCTCGGAGTTGAGCAGAGTCGCGCCCTCGCCGCGTGCGCCCTCGGTGATGAGCAGCCCGTTCTCGACGAGCGTCGTCGGGTGGTACTGGACCATCTCCATGTCCATCAGCGGCGCGCCGACCCTGTATGCCTGGGCGATGCCGTCGCCGGTCACGATCAGGGCGTTGGTGGTCGGGTGGTACACCTGCCCCGCCCCGCCGCACGCGAGGATCACGTTCTTGGCTTTCAAGACCTCCATGCGCCCGGAGCGCACGTCGCGAGCAACCACCCCGCAGCAGCGCCCGGAGTCGTCCTGGAGCAGCGAAGTTACGAACCACTCCTCATAGCGCACCACCTGCTCGTGGTGCTTCATGAGCTGCTCGTAGAGCACGTGCAGGATCGCCTGGCCGGTGATGTCGGCGACGTAGGCGGTGCGCTTCATCGAGGCGCCGCCGAAGGCGCGCAGGTCAAGTTCGCCCGACTCGTTGCGGTGGAAGGTAACGCCGATGTGCTCGAGGTGCATGACCTCCTTGGGCGCCTCCGAGCACATGATCTCGATCGCGTCCTGGTCGCCCAGGAAGTCGGAGCCCTTGACGGTGTCATACGCGTGCGAGCGCCAGTCGTCGGCGACGTTGATCGCCGCGTTGATCCCTCCCGCGGCCGCCACCGAATGTGAGCGCACGGGGTGGACCTTGCTGACGATCGCGACGCTCGAGCCTGCCTGCGCGGCGGCGAGGGCGGCACGCTGGCCCGCGAGGCCTGCGCCGATGATCAAGACGTCATGTGCCGGCATGAGCTCCCTTGAGATAGTCGAGGAGAAGAATGAGCTTGCGTCGGTCGAGACTCTATAACGAGTGCCGCCGCCCGCGCCCGGCCGGCCTCGCGGGGGCATGCCCGCCGGTTATGGGATCAGCTTACGCCGGTTATGGGATCACGGGCCAATTGGATCATCCACATCTACCAGCGTTCAAGACCCGCCCGCCGGCCGCAGCGCTTGGCGGATCTGGGCGAGGGTGACAACCCCTCTCAAGACTCCATCGGCGTCGACGGCGACCATCCCTCCGAGGCGGCCGAGGCCCTCGCTGTGCAGCAGCGACTCGAGCGGCTCCTGGAGGCCGATCTCCACGGGCAGATCCTGCTCGAGCACGTCGGCGACCGAAAGCGCCGGGCGTCCGGCCGCGATCTCCTCGTCGATGCGCTCCGAGCGCACGACGCCCATGAAGTGGCGCGCATGGTCGACGACCGCGAACCATGGCCGGCGGTAGCGCGTAAAGAACTGCTCCTGCGCGTCGAGCACCCGCAGCTCGGCCTGAATCGTCACCGGCTCGCGATCCATGATGTCGGCGACAGTGACGCTCTGGATCCGCTGACCGAGCGCGCCCTGCGCCACCGCCCCGCCGGAGGCCTGGTAGAGAAGCAGTCCGAGCACGAGCGTGATCAGACCGAAGCCGTTGCCGCTCACCAAGCCGAACAGGCCGAACAGGCTGAGCGCGATCGCGAGCGCCTGGCCGGCACGGCCGGTGATGCGCGTGCCGCGATGGCGATCGCCGGTGCGCCACCAGATCACCGCGCGAGCTATGCGTCCTCCGTCGAGCGGAAAGGCCGGCACGAGGTTGAAGACGAGCAGGATGGCGTTGATGATCGAGAGCCACCACAACAACGCCAGGGCGGGCGTGATCGTGGCGCCTTCTCGCCCGAGCAGCGCGTCGGTCGCCTGACGTCCGCCACCGCCGGCCAGCTGTGTCGCCGCAGTGAAGACCACCAGCAGCGCGAGTGTCACAGCGGGACCCGCGACGGCCACCTTGAATTCCTCGCCGGCCGTCTGCGCATCGCGCGCGGGCCGGGCAAGACCCCCGAAGAACCACAGGTCGATGCCCAGGATCGGAATGCCGAGCCGCCGGGAGGCGAGCGCGTGGCCGAGCTCGTGCAGTATCAACGAGCCGAAGTAGCCGAGCGCGCCCGCGACGGCGACCGCGTATGCCGTGCTCTGGGATCCGTGGATGATTTCGTGGAAGTAGCCGGACAGGTAGACGATCGAGAACGCGAGCACGAGAAACCAGCTAGCGCTGACGCCGACACGGATGCCGAAGATACGGGCAAGCTGAATGCTGCCGCGAACGGGCATTGGTCTCCTTGCTGCCATATCAGGGATGTTAGGGCCCGCGATCAGTCGGCCCCAGGGCGTGGGTTGAGGGGCAGTGGCGGGCGCCGGGACGCCGGTGTGTCAATGCGCGTGCGGACGTCCGCGTTCGACGATCGTCTCGAAGTCGGCGCCGGCCGGGAGCGTGCCGTACTCGGAGCTCCGATCGCGCTGCAGGCGCGAAGCGCAGAAGGCATCCGCGACCGCGGGTGGGGCGTGGCGCACGAGCAGCGAGCCCTGAAGGGCGAGCGCCATGCTTTCGACTATCCGCCGTGCGCGACGCTCGGCGTCCTCGAAGCTCGATAGCTCGTCTTTCAGACGCTTGCAATGAGAGTCGAAGCGCTCATCGGCGCCGGCGGCGAGCTCGAGCTCCGCCATGAACGCGTCGACGCAGGCGGGCTGCTTGACCATCGCCCTGAGCACGTCCAGGCACATCACGTTGCCCGAGCCCTCCCAGGCGGAGTTGACGGGCATCTCCCGATACAGGCGCGGCATACCCGACTCCTCCACGTAGCCGTTGCCGCCGAGGCACTCGAGCGCCTCCGCGGCGTGCGCGGGGCCTCGCTTGCAGGTCCAGTACTTGGCGACCGCGGTCGCCAAACGCTTGAACAGCTGCGCCTGCGTGTCGTGGCCGCCGGCGAGCGCATCCGCTTCGGCTTCGTCATAGGCGCGCGCGAGGCGCATCGCCGTGACGGTCGCCGCCTCGGACTCGAGACATAAATCGGCGAGCACGTTGCGCATCAGGGGCTGCTCGATCAGGGGCTTGCCGAACGCGGAGCGGCCGGAGCAGTGATGGGTGGCCAGCGCGACGCCGAGGCGCATCCCGGCGGCCGATCCCAGCGTGCAGTCCAGGCGGGTGTGGTTGATCATCTCGACCACGGTCGCCACTCCGCGCCCCGGCTCGCCGACCATCTGCGCCCACGCGCCGTCCAGCTCGATCTCCGCCGAGGCGTTGGAGCGGTTGCCGAGCTTGTCCTTCAGGCGCTGGATGTGGAAGCGATTGCGGCTCCCATCGGGCAGGATGCGCGGCAGCAAGAAGCAGGAGATGCCCTCGGGGGTGAGCGCGGTGATCAGGAACATGTCGGACATCGGCGCCGAGCAGAACCACTTGTGGCCGGTCAGCTCGTATTCGCCGCCCGCCCCGCCGGCGCCGATGGCGCGCGCCGTCGTCGTGTTCGCGCGCAGGTCCGAGCCGCCCTGCTTCTCGGTGAACGACATCCCGCAGGTGACGCCGTCCTTCTCGGCGGGCGCGATTCGGCGCGCGTCGTAGGTGCGCGAGAACAGGAGCGGTTCCCATGCCGCGGCCAGCTCGGGCTGCTTGCGCAGGCTCGGCACGACCGCGCAGGTCATCGAGATCGGGCATCCATGGCCGCCCTCGGCTTGGGAGATGGTCATGAACGCGGCGGCCCGCGCGGCGTGCGCGCCGCCGCGCCGCTCGGTCCAGGGGATGCAGTGCAGCCCATGGGAGATCGATGCCCACATGAAATGGTGGTAGGCGGGGTGATAGTCGACCGCGTCGATGCGGTTCCCGAAGCGGTCGTGGGTTGCAAGCACCGGCGTGTTCTCGTTGGCGAGGCGCCCCATCTCGATCGCCTCCGCGCTTCCGGCGAAGCGCCCGACCTCGCTTGCCTGCTCGTCGATCCAGCCGGCGCCCTCGCGCTGCACGGCCTCCACGAGCGCCATGTTTGAGCAGAAGAGGTCGAAGCCCTCGAAGGGAGACGCCTGGTTGAAGACCTCGTGCGTCCCACGTGCCGCCGCGACGTCGGGCGAGCCCTGCATGGACGGACGGACTGTGGTGGCCATCGCCTTGAAGGTTACCCCGATCGTGGCAGCGGCCTGTAAGCGGCCCGCGATAGCATCGCTGCGTCCCTCCAATGCCCAACGCCTCAGCTACCCGAGGACCAGCGCCCATGGCCAAGATCAAAGTGGAGAAACCGATCGTCGAGCTCGACGGCGACGAGATGACGCGCATCATCTGGTCGCTGATCAAGGAGCGACTGATCCTGCCCTACCTAGACATCGAGCTCGACCGCTACGACCTGCGCATCGAGAGCCGCGACGCCACTGACGACCGCATTACGCTCGAAGCGGCCGAGGCGATCAAGCGCCACGGGGTGGGCGTCAAGTGCGCGACCATCACCCCGGACGAGGCGCGGGTGAAGGAGTTCGGGCTGAAGCGCATGTATCCCTCGCCGAACGGCACGATCCGCAACGTCCTCGGCGGGGTCATCTTCCGCGAGCCGATCGTGATTTCGAACATACCGCGGCTCGTGCCGGGATGGACCAAGCCGATCGTGATCGGAAGGCACGCGTTCGCCGACCAGTATCGAGCGACCGATCTCGTCGTCCCAGGCGAGGGCAAGCTGACGCTCACGTTCACACCGGCGAACGGGAGCGAGCCGATTGAGCTCGACGTGTATGACTTCCCGGGCGGGGGTGTCGCGATGGCGATGTACAACCTCGACGACTCGATTCGGGACTTCGCGCGCGCGGCATTGCGCTACGGCTTGGAGCGCAACTATCCCGTTTATCTGTCGACCAAGAACACGATCCTCAAGCGCTATGACGGCCGCTTCAAGGATCTCTTCCAGGAGATCTACGAGACGGAGTTCAAGGAGGAGTTCGAGGCGGCGGGACTCTCTTACGAACACCGGCTCATCGATGACATGGTGGCCGCCGCCATGAAGTGGGAGGGCGGGTATTTGTGGGCCTGCAAGAACTACGACGGCGACGTGCAGTCCGACACGGTTGCGCAGGGCTTCGGCTCGCTCGGGTTGATGACCAGCGTGCTGATGACCCCGGATGGCAAGACGGTCGAGGCGGAGGCCGCGCATGGCACCGTCACCCGGCACTATCGCCTGCATCAGCAGGGCAAGCCCACTTCCACCAATCCGATCGCATCGATCTTCGCCTGGACGCGCGCGCTCGAGGCCCGCGGGCGGATGGACGAAACGCCCGCCGTGAGCGAGTTCGCGCACGAGTTGGAGCACGTGTGCGTTCAGACGGTCGAAGCGGGAAGCATGACGAAGGACCTCGCGCTGCTCGTAGGGGAAGGCCAGGAGTGGCAGACCACGGAGGAGTTTCTCGCATCGATTGCGGAGAATCTCGAGCAGGCGATCGTTCGGGTTTGAGCATGATCCCCAAGCCCGTATACGCCTCGAACAACATATCCACGATCTAGGAGCTGAAACCCGTGAGCAATCCCGTACGTGTCACAGTCACCGGCGCGGCCGGTCAGATCGGCTACAGCCTCGTGTTCCGCATCGCAAGCGGCCAGCTGCTCGGCCCTGACCAGCCCGTGGACCTGAGGTTGCTCGAGATTCCACAGGCGATGGGCGCGCTGAACGGCGTGGCGATGGAGATAGTCGACTGTGCCTTCCCGCTGCTGGCGGGCCTCGACCTGCACGACAACCCGGAGGATGCGTTCGACGACGTGAACATCGCGTTGCTCGTCGGCTCGCGGCCGCGCACGAAGGGGATGGAGCGCGCTGAGCTGCTTGGGGAGAACGGCAAGATCTTCACAGCCCAGGGCAAAGCGCTCAACGACCGAGCGGCAAGCGACCTGAAGGTGCTCGTGGTCGGCAATCCCGCCAACACCAACTGCCTGATCGCGATGAACAACGCTCCCGACATCCCACGCGAGCGGTTCACGTCGATGATGCGCCTCGACCACAATCGGGCGGTCGCTCAGCTCGCGAACAAGGTCGGTGCAACCGTGAGCGACGTGTCGAAGATGGGCGTTTGGGGGAATCACTCGCCGACGATGTACCCCGACCTGTTCCACGCCGAGGTGAGTGGCGTGCAGGCGGCGAGGGTCGTCGACGATCAGGCTTGGATCGAAAACGACTTTCTCCCCAACGTCGGCAAGCGCGGAGCGGCGATCATCGAGGCACGCGGCGCATCGAGCGCCGCCTCGGCCGCGAACGCGGCTATCGACCATGTGCGCGACTGGGTCGGCGGAACGACCGACTGGGTCTCGATGGGTGTCGTCTCGGACGGCTCCTATGGGGTGCCCGAGGGTCTCATCTCGGGCTTCCCGTGCACATGCGCAAACGGTGAGTGGTCGATCGTGCGGGGCCTCGAGATCGACGACTTCTCGCGCTCGAAGATCGATGTCTCGCTCTCCGAGCTGCAGGACGAGCGCGCCACCGTCGAGGGCCAGGGACTCATCTAGTAGGAGCGCTTAACGAATAACGGCCGGGCCGCACATGGCGAGCCCGGCCGTTATGCCAGCTTCAAGTTAGATCAGCCGACCGGGTGCCAGCCGCGACCGGACTTCTTGATCTTCTTTTCCTGTTCAAGCGCCGGCAGGACTCGATAGAGGTAGTTCTGCTTGATGCCCATCTTGGCGGCCAGCTCGGGGATCGTGATGCCCGGCTGGCCGGCGACGAACGAAAGCGCTTGGGCCGAGCGTGTGCCGCTGCCCTTGCGGCGTCCCGCCCGGCGACGGGGAGCGGCGGTTGTCGCCGCGGTCGCTCCTGCTGCTGCGGTGGTTGCTGCCCGCGGCGCCGCGGCCCGCCGTGTGGTCGTCTTGCGCGTCCTGGAACCACGGGGACGTCCCGGTCCGCGACGGGCCGGCGCGGCCGCAGCGCTGACTGGGGCCGGACCACCCACACCCGCGAGTGCCTTCGCGGCGGCCTCGAGCCGGCTGTACTCGTCGATCAGCGGCTTCAGCTCCGCCAAACGGTCGCTTATCTCTCGGCGCTTCTCATCAAGGAAGTCAGTCACGATTGTGTCCTGTCCACTGGAGTGAATAGAGCCCCCCGGTCGGAGGGCATGGATTTGCGCTTAACATTACACAACTTGCCAGTCGCGTAATCGCTGTGCAAGCTGAATTCCACTGTATCTGGTACACGCGCGCCGCTGCGAGGCCGGGTCAGTGCTCCAGCAAACCCCGCAAACGCTCCAGCGTGCGGGTTGCCTCGCGTGCCGGCATGCCCCCCACAAGCGCTCGACTTGCCAGCGCACCGAGGACGCCGAGCGGGGGATGGAACTCGTTGCGGTAGTCAAAGCGCGTAGCGTCGTCGTGGACGGAGCGCAACATATATTCGGTGCGCGCACGCGAGTGGGCTGGGCCGTGTCCCTCCCAGACCGCGCGCTCACACGGTACGCAATCGACTAGCTCCCAGTGCACGTCGAGGTTGACTCCCCTGAGGTGGATCTGTTGATCCATGCGGTATCCGACGCGCGGTGGACCGTCGTCGCAGTGGCGCAATCTGCGGTGAATGGTCACCCACTCGCACAGCCGCGAAGGGTTCATCACCGCGTCCCAGACCTCTTGCGGAGTGGCTGCTATCTCGACCGATGAGGTGACTGTGCTCATCGGGCGGCCAGCGGTTCGATGAGCTCCCACTCGTACAGAGCGTGCTCGACGGCGGAGTCAAATGAGTGCAGCTCCACACCGAGCAGCTCGGCTGCATGGTGATCGGCGGGGAGAAGGTCACAGTTGAGGCTTTGCATGAGCGGGAGGATCAGCTCGGGGCTCTCATCGGCGATCACGGAGGCGATGCGTGCTGCGATCTGAGTCATGTTGACGTCAAGTCCGATCGTGGGGCGGTCGAGGAGCATCAGCTCGGCGATGCGCTGAACCATCTCGCCGTATGTCAGGACGTCGGGTCCGCCGATGTCGAGGCTTCGAGGGGTGATCGCTGGAACGGTTGCGGCGGCGGCGAGCATATCGACCACGTCGCGCTCATCGATCGGCCGCGTGCGAAAGCGCCGCCAGGCCGGCAGCATCAGGACCGGAAGGCGCTCGATCAGGCGCACGAGAAAGCGAAACGAGCGAGAGCGCGCGCCGATCACGATCGAGGCGCGCAGCGCTATCGAATCTTCGGTTGCGCCGAGCAGGATCCTCTCCACCGCGCGGCGGCTGGCCAGATGAGGCGAGGCCGCGTGGCCGGTCGGCTGCAGACCCCCGAGATAGACGATGCGCCGGACGCCCGCGACGCGCGCCGCGGCGGCGAAGGCTTCGGCGGCGAGACGCTCGCGTGCGGCAAAGGTGTGTGGAGAGGGCTCGGCCGGGTCTCGCCGTCCACCGGCGTCCCGGGGTGAAGCGGGCGCGACATCGATCAGCTGAGGCTCCATCGAGTGGATCAGGTAGTAGGCGACCTCGACGTCCTTCATCGCGCGACGAAGGCTCGTGACGGAGAGGACGTCACCGATGATGAGCTCGAAGTCCGAAAGAGCCGGTCCATCGAGCTGCGCGAGCGCCTGCTGGACACGCTCGGGATCTCGCGCGAGCGCGCGCACGTCATGGCGCTCGTCGAGCAGGCGAGGCAGCAGAGCCGCGCCGGCGAAGCCGCTCACTCCGGTGATGAGGATGCGCATCCCCACGATGATGACGTCATTTCTCTGCGATTTGCGGAAAGGGGCCGCGCGGGGCGCGAGGGCGAATGCTTTGATGCGTGGCGGCCGGGTGGCGAGCCGGTGAAGACCACGAGTCGAAGGGGAGCCGTGTCGAGAAAGCAGAGCAAGCGCGCCGTGCGCAAGGTCAGCTGCGAGGATTGCTTTTTCCATCGCAACCTCCTATGCGCGCTGCAGGAGCCAGAGCCCTGCTCGACCTTCCGTCCCTATGAGGCCAGCCTGGCGCCTCCCCAGCAGCTTCGATTCGTCTTCCGCCAGGAGCGCCGCTCGCGCGCCGCGTGGGCGTTTCCCTCAGCGCAAGAGCAGGCCGCGCTGCACGCCTGATCATGTTGCTGTTCCGGGCCGCATGCGGCGCTGCCTTTGTCTATGTCGATTTTGATCGAGCCTGGCCGATCGTTCTCGACCGCTCGGCCTTCTCCGATGCGCGCTGCGCATGACGGATTATCCAGTTCGCCCCCGGTGTGTCGGTGAGGCCGTGAAGGATGATCGAGCAGAACACGACCAGCGCGGCAAGGTCGAAGATTCGCTGCCCGCTTGCGATGCGCTGGTCGAGCACGAGCAGCGCGAACGTCATCGTGGCGATGCCCTTCGGGCCGAACCACCCCATGAACAGACGGGTCTGGGGGTCGGTGCTGGTCCCCGCGAGCGCGATCCAGACGGCGAGGGGACGCGCGATCAGGAACGTCGCAGCCACGAGCGCGAGGGCCGGCCAGCCCTCGCTGGTGAGGGCGTCGAGTGTGAGCAGGGACCCGAACACGACGAAGATGCCGAGCTTGACGATCTCGACGATCTCATCGGCGCGCTGCTCGAAGTGCCGGCGCAGATCGGGGCGTCGCACGCCGAGCACGATCGCCGCGACGAACACCGCGATGAAGCCGTTACCGGGCGGGAAGAGCACGGTGACGCCGTATGTGGCGAACGCCACGCCGAGCGCGTACAGCGACTTCTGATGGGCGGGGATCGCCGGCTCGAGCGGGCGCGTGCTCTCGCTGGGGCCGGATCGCGGTAGGTCCGCACGTCTGGATGCGGCCGATTGCCTTCGCGATGCTGCGTCGTCGGGCTCGACTTGGCGCCACCAAGTCTTCGCCCTTGCGTCCTTGCCTCGCTCGGCACTCGACCACCCCAGCCGCACGCCCCTCCCACGATCCGGCCCTGGCATGAGCAGAGCGGCCAGCCATCCCATGGCGAGGCCGTAGAGCAGCCCAAGTCCGATGTCCTGCAGGATGAATCGCCACCACACGAAATGCTGTGAGTCGGCTTGGAGCGCAGCCAGGAAGACGAGCACAGCGGGCAGTGCGAGTCCGTCGTTCAGGCCGGACTCGAGGTTCAGGGAGTGGCGTATCAGGCGCGGAACGCGCGGGTTGGTGACGATGTTGGAGCTCAGCACCGGGTCCGTCGGGGACAGCAGCGCTCCGAGCAGCAGCGACTCGTCCCATGAGAGCCCGATCAAAAGATGTGCAGCGACAGCGACGATGCCCGCCGTGAGCGGCATCGCGACCCCGAGCTTGCGCAAGGGGAGATGCCATGCGCTCTGCAGCATCTCACCCTCCACCTCCAGGCCGTCGCGGAAGAGGATCACGATCAGCGCGACGAATGCGAGATCCCTTACGAATCCCGACTGAGCCTTGAAGCTGATCCACTGAAAGCCGCCGTCGCCGACGGCGAAGCCGGCGAGCACGAACAGCGCGGCGAGCGACACAAAAGAGCGCTGGGCCAGGCCCGAGATGAGCGCACCCGCGATCAAGAGCGCCCCCAGGAAGGCGACGGTTGCCTGAAAGCTCGGCACGTGCCTAGCTCCTCGCGCGCCCGGGGCGCCCGCTCGAGCGCTCCACCGGCTGTCTCATGGGTTCGCGGAGCCGATCATCAGGGGTATATTGGACCTGATCGGCAAAGCTCTCATCAGAGGCGGTGGCGAAATGGCTGCGAAAGAAAGAATCGGCAAGGCGGGCGAGGCAGTGCTGGGCAACGAGTACCTCAAGCGCCTGATCGAGGATGAGGAGTTGCGCGCGAACCTGCTCGCGGCGTATGGCGCGGCGCGTGGCGCCTACGGTCGTGCCTTCAACGGCAAGCCCGCCACCAAGGCCATTATGGAGGACCGCAAGCTTCAGCGTGAACTGCGCGATGCGGCGAGGGCGCTGCGCGATGCTTCGACAGCGCTGCGGGAGCCGTCGCGCAAGGCCCGGCGCAAAGGTGGGCTGGGTCGCGCGCTGCTCTTGATGATCGTCGGGGGGGCGCTCGCGCTGGCGCTCAGCGAGAGCCTCCGCTCGAAGGTGCTCGACCTGCTGTTCGGGGCCGAGGAGGAATTCGACTACAGCTCCACCACCATGCCCGCGCAGGATGTGCCCGTCACGGCGGACGCCTCCGCGTGAAGACTGGATCGCCGGCTCAATCGACATGACGTTCACCGCGACGAAGCAGTCGAGCGGATCCCTCGCCACGAGCCGGCCTGCACGTGACGAGGAGATCTCCGCAAGCGGCGCCTCCAGGTCCCTGTCTGGCGAGAAGGCGAAGCGCATCGTCGAGGCGATGCGCCACAGTGTGGCGCGCCGCGGCGTCGCCGGTTCCACCTTCGATCACGTCTCCCGCGAGGCGGGGGTATCGCGGGGCCTGCTCCACTACTACTTCGGAACCAAGGAGCAGCTGCTCGCGGAGGCGGCGAGGCGCGACTGCGAGCTGCGCATCGAAGAGCTCGAGCGGCGTGTGGCGGGAGCCCAGACCGCCGATGATTTCATCGACCTGATGGCTCAGAACTTGCAGGAGACGATCAGCGAGGACCCCGATCTCGTGACGCTCGTGTTCGAGCTGTTTACGCTCTCGCGCCGCAATGCGGATATCGCCGCCGAGTACGCGGGCCTGGTCAAGCACACGCGAGAGCGTGTCGCCGGGCTGCTCGCCGCCGCCCAGGAGGCCGGCGTCCTGCAGCTGCACGCCGAGCCGCAGGCGGTGGCAGAGATCCTGTTCTCGATCGGCGATGGCCTTGCGCTGCGCATGCTCAACGAGCCCGAGCGCGACTTCAGGGAGACGATCCGCGCCGGCATCGTCTGTGTGCGGGCCCTGCTCGCCGACTGACGTTCGGCTGGTCATCGCGCCGGCCGGCCGAGTCACGGCCCGGTCGATGCGCCTGCCGAGGACGATCGGCGCTCCTATAATCCCGCTTCAACATGCCGATCTACGAGTACAGGCGTCCCGATGGAAGCACCTTCGAGGTGCTTCAGTCGTTCAGCGACCCCCCTCTGAAAGAGGACCCGGACACCGGAGTGCCCGTCGAGCGGGTGTTTCACGCGCCCGCGGTCCACTTCAAGGGCAAAGGCTTCTACAACACCGACTACGGCACGCGCAAGCGTCAGCGTGAGACGGCGGCCTCCTCGGAGGCATCGTCGTCGTCCGCGGACTCCGGTTCCAGCGGCGGCTCAGACTCCTCGTCGAAGGGCGACTCCAAGGGCAGCGACACCGCCAAAGACGCCAAGAAGAGCGAGTCGAGTGCCAAGCCGGCCGCCAAAACCGACGGCGCCAAGGCGACCGCGGCGGCCTAGACGATCTCCTCAGCCGGCGAGAAATTTCGCGGCGGCCTCTTTCCATTGCGCTTCTGAGACGGTCAATCCGGCCTCTCCGTCGGGCAGCGTGATCGTGCCGGACGGGCGCAGCACTTGTGTCGGCGGGGCGCCGGTCATCGCCAGCGCCCCGAACAGCCCGAGCAGCGTCGGGCCGCTCATGTCGGAGATGATCGCGGGCGGCCCGTTCCAGGCGATCAGGGGCAGGCGCACGATGCTGGAGAGCGACAGCAGTCGCGTCTTCATCGCGTTGAACAAAGCCTGCTGGTGTTCCTCGCGCTGAAGGTCGGTCTGCGAGGGGGCGCACAGATTCTCGCGCGTGCGCGCCAGCGCAAGCGCCGCTCTGCCGTCCAGGTGATTGGCTCCTGCGTGCAGGCGCAACGTGTAGCCGCCGTTGCGAAAGCCGCCGTCGACGCGCGAGTAGACGCAGCCGCCGGTGTAGTCGACGCCCCCCATCGAGTCGATCAACGCCGGGAAGTCTTCGAAGTTGACTTCCACCACGTGGTTGATCGGAACGCCCAGATAGCGCTCGATCACGATGATCGACAGAGCCGGTCCACCGAAGGCGTAGGCGGCGTTTATCTTCTGCAGCCCGTGACCCGGGATTTCGACGACCGTGTCGCGCGGGATCGACAGGCGCGCCGCATGCCCGCCTCCGGTGCGGATCAGCATGATCGTGTCCGATCGGCTCGGGCCGCTGGTGTTGGCCCCCGGTTCCTTGCTGCCCTTCGGCCGGCGGTCGGAGCCGAGCACGAGGATGTTGTTCGCGGAGGTGAGCGGGAATCCGGCCGCTTGCAGCACCCCTGAGACGTCCGACGGTGGGGAGATCCGCTCGAAATGGGAGCTAACCAAAAAAAGCACTAGAGAGAGCGCCAGCCAGCCGAGCACGAGCGCCACGAGCCCCAGCAGGACGCGCTTGGGGGTGATGCGCGCGCCCGAGCGCCGTCCATGCTCGTCCTTGCGCCGACCGCCGCGATAAGCGATTCCCACGCCGGCATCCCAGTGCTCCTGTTCGTGCCGGGACGCACGCCATCCTGCGCGGTAGCGGGTGTAGTGAGGCCTGTCGCTGTCGTTGGGGGCCATCAGCGGAGCCTATGGGTTCGTGGACCCTATATTTGCCGGATGACCCCCTCGCATGACGCAGTCCCCAGCAATGGCCCTGGTCGGCTCATCGTGTGCCCGACCCCGATCGGGAACCTCCGAGATGTGACGCTGCGGGCGCTCGATGCGCTGCGAGAGGCCGATGTGATCGCCTGCGAGGACACACGCCGCACGCGCACATTGCTCGACCGCTACGAGATCGAGGGCCTGCTCGTGAGCTTGCACGAGCACAACGAACGCGAGCGCGCCACCGAGCTTCTCTCCCGCATCCAGAGCGGCGCGATCGTCGCTCTCGTGAGTGACGCCGGCATGCCCCTCATCTCAGATCCCGGCTACGCGCTCGTGCGCGCGTGCCTGCGCGCCGGTGTGGACTTGGAGGTGCTGCCGGGGCCCAGCAGCGTCCTGACTGCGCTCGTGGCGTCGGGGCTGCCCGTCGAGCGATGGTGCTTCGTCGGCTTTCTGCCGCGCCGCCAGGCCGAGCTCGAGCAGATGCTGCTGGATGCGCCTGACACACTGGTGGCGTTCGAGGCCCCCAGGCGACTGGTGGCCACCCTGACGGTGCTGGCCGAGCGCGATCCGGTCCGTCCCGTGGCCGTGTGCCGCGAGTTGACAAAGCTCCATGAGGAAGTCCGTCGCGGCGGCGCGCGGGAGCTCGCCGACCACTACAGGGAGAATCCGCCCCGTGGCGAGGTTGTGCTCGTGATCGGGGCGCTCCCGGCCGGCAGCGGCGCGGATTTCGAGCGAG
Organism: uncultured Solirubrobacterales bacterium; assembly: GCA_963714635.1. GTDB lineage: Bacteria > Actinomycetota > Thermoleophilia > Solirubrobacterales > Solirubrobacteraceae > Palsa-744. The sequence goes on from CAVQPM010000005.1 coordinate 609,890, forward strand.
CGGTCGGGGTGCTGCGCGAGCTCGTCGACGCAGGCGCCAGGCCGCGCCCCGCAGCGGCCGTCGTCAGCGAGCTGATGGGCGTCAGCGTCAACGATCTCTACGAGGCTCTCACAGATCGACCCGAGTAGCCTGACGCCCGTGTCGTTCTATGTGACAACGCCGATCTACTACGTCAACGCCGCGCCCCATCTGGGTCACGCGTACACGACGATCGCCGCCGATGTGCTCGCGCGCCACCATCGCCAGCGCGGGGAGAGCGTGTTCTTCTTGACGGGCACCGACGAGCATGGCGAGCCTGTCGCCGATGCGGCTCACGCGCTCGGCATCGATCCGCAGCAGCTCGCCGACCGCAACTCAGAGCGCTTCAGAGCGCTTGCGCCCAAGATCGGGGCGTCGAACGACTTCTTCATCCGCACGACCGATCCCGAGCACATGCAGGTCGTGCGCGACGTGCTCGCAAGGGTGCACGAGAACGGGTACGTCTACATGGGCACATATGAGGGCTGGTACTGCCCGAAGTGCGCCGACTTCAAGGCCGACAACGAGATCGACGAGGACGAGCGCTGCCCGATCCACCACATCGCCCTCACTCGCGAGCAGGAGGACAACTACTTCTTCGCGCTCTCGCGCTTCCAGGAGCCGCTCGAGCGCCTTTACTCCGAGCGCGAGGACTTCGTCGCGCCGAGGACGCGCTACAACGAGGCGCTCTCGTTCATCCGCTCCGGACTGCGCGATGTGCCGCTCACGAGGCACAAGCTGACATGGGGCGTGCCTGTGCCATGGGACCAGGAGCACGTGTTCTATGTGTGGTTCGACGCCCTTCTCAACTACTACTCGGCCCTGTCCTACGCGCCCGCCCCGGCCGGGTCGGGGTCCGCTGGGGTTGACCTTCTCGAGACGTTCTGGCCCGCCGACGTTCACCTGATCGCCAAGGACATCCTTCGCTTCCACGCCGTCTACTGGCCCGCGCTGTTGATGGCGGCTGGGATCGAGCTGCCCAAGCGCCTGTTCGTGCACGGCTATCTGCTGATGGAGGGCGAGAAGATGAGCAAGTCGCTCGGCAACGTGCTCGATCCCTTCGAGGTGATCGAGCGCTTCGGCTCGGACGCGCTGCGCTTCTATCTGCTGCGCGACGTTCGTTTCGGTCAGGACGGCTCGGTTTCGACTGCCGCCTTCGAGCAGCGCTACGAGAGCGAGCTTGCCAACGAGTACGGCAACCTCGTCAATCGCACACTGTCGATGATCGTGCGATATCACCATGGGAGCGTCGAGTTGGGCACGCTGGACGACGAGCTCGCCGTCGATTTCGAGGGATTGCCGGAGCGAGTCGCCGCACTGCTAGACGGCGTCGAGTTGACAGGTGCGCTCGAGGAGACCTGGAGTCTGGTGCGGCGCTTGAACAGATATGTCGAGGAGCAGGCGCCGTGGCGGTTGGCCAAAGACGAAGCGCGCGCGGCGGATCTCCATCGCGTCTTACTGTCTCTGGCGGAGGGGCTGCGCGCGGTGTCGGTGCTGCTTCATCCCTATCTACCCGAAAGCACGAGCAAGGTGCTGACGGCGCTGGGCGCCCACGATGTCTCGCTCGCGAATGCCGCGTTCGGCAGGGGCGGCTTGCGCGCCGTCAAAGCAATCCCGCCGCTGTTTCCCAAGATCGACGAGCCCGATCGGCAGGCCGATCCTGCGCCATCGTGACGGCACGCATCTCGCATCGGGGGTTGCTCCGCTGAGCATGGCGAGCATCCTGGGCGAGCCGCCTGCGCTCCTCATAGGAGAGTCAGCGGAGCCATCTCACTCGAGGCGACTACGAACAGCTGACAGAAAAACATGATCGACAGCCACACCCATCTCGACCTATGCGAGCCGCCTGACGCGGAGCTCCTCGCCGCGGCCGAGGCGGCCGGCGTAACGCGCCTGGTCACGGTCGGCACGACCGGCGGCTCGTGTCGTGCCGCGCTGGCGGCAGCCGAGGCGTTCCCTCAGGTGTACGCGGCCGTCGGCCGCCACCCCAACGAGGCGCATGGCTTCGACGACGCCGACCTCGCCGAGCTGAGAGCGCTGGCCGCGCACGAGCGCTGCGTGGCGATCGGGGAGACGGGTCTTGACTTCTACCGGCAGGGCGCCTCGCGCGCCGACCAGGAGCGTGCCTTCTCGGCACAGATCGCGCTCGCGCGCGACACGGGCAAGCCGCTCGTGATCCACACGCGGTCCGCAGACGATGAGACCCTTGCCAAGCTGGCCGCCGAGGCGGAGGGGGTGGACGTCGTGCTGCACTGCTTCTCGATGGCTCCTCGCCTGCAGGAGTGTCTCGATCGCGGCTACACGATCTCGTTTGCCGGCAACGTCACCTACAAGAGCGCCGCCGATCTTGCCGGGGCCGCGCAGGCAGTGCCCGAGGAGCGCTTGCTCGTGGAGACGGACGCGCCCTACCTGACTCCCCAGGTGGTGCGAAAGCACCGCAACCAGCCCGCGTTCGTCATGCACACGGCCGCCTTCATCGCCGAGTTGCGCGGCGTGTCGCTGACGGAGCTGGACGCGACGGTGGAGCGCAATGCGGCACGAGTGTTCCGATGGTGATGGTCGCACCTCGCGGGCATGGCGAAAGTGGTGGGGCGCGCCGAGCGCCGCGGATCTCGAGGCCCGGTCGGCGCACCCGGGAGCTCGGTCAGAACTTCCTGCGCGACCCGAACATCCTCGGAGTGATCGGGCGCGAGAGCGAGCTGTCCGAGCGGGATGTGGTCCTGGAGGTGGGGGGCGGCGAGGGTGTGCTGTCCGCCTATCTCGCCCCGCGCGTGCGCTGGGTGCACGTGGTGGAGATCGACGAGCGACTGCGCGAGCGGCTCGAGCAGAGCGTCGCGGGCTCACAGAACGTGACGCTCTGGTGGGGCGATGCGATGCGTGTCGATCTCGCGGCGATGGCGCCGCCCCCGACGAAGATGGTGGCGAACCTTCCCTACGGGATCGCCGCTTCGGTGGTCCTGCGCACCATCGAGGAGCTGCCGACCATCGGGCTGTGGCTCGTCATGGTCCAGCGTGAGGTCGGTGAGCGGCTCGCGGCGGGACCAGGAAGCGGGACCTACGGGATCAGCTCGGTGCTCGCGCAGTTGGCGGGTGATGTCAAGGTCGTGCGGGCCGTGCCGCGGACGGTGTTCGCGCCGGTGCCGAATGTCGACTCGGTGTTGGTGAAGATCGTGCGCACGAAAGCGGCCGCCACGCCGCAGGTGCGCAGACTGGTGGGCGGAGCGTTCGCCCATCGCCGCAAGACGCTTGCCGGCTCGCTCGTGCTGGAGGGCGTGTCGCGCGAGCGCGAGCAGATACGTGAGGCGCTGCTGCGGCTCGGCCATCCGGCCGACGTGCGCGCCGAGCGCCTCTCGCCCCAGGACTTCGTCGCTCTGGCGCGGGAGCTCGGACTGTGACCCGTCCTCAGGCTGTGACCCGTTTTCATTCTGCGCGGGCGGCCGGTAGACCCGCGGCCCGTCCGTCAAGCGCCCCGGCGCCATGACCGCCGCGTCCGCCCCCATGGCCCTGCCGCTGCGCACGCTCGCACCCGCGAAGATCAATCTCGGGTTGTTCGTCGGTCCCACGCGGGAGGACGGCAGGCACGAGATCGTGAGTGTGATGCAGTCGATCTCCCTGGCGGACGAGCTCACGCTCCAATCCGCCCCCACGGGCGCCGATCGTGACGAGGTGATCTGCCCCGGAGTCTCCGGCGAGAACCTGGCGGCTCGTGCGCTCGCGCGGTTCCGCCAGGAGAGCGGTTGGAATGCGGCGCCGGTGCGGCTCCAGGTCGACAAGCGCATCCCCGTGGCCGCCGGGCTCGGCGGCGGATCGGCGGACGCGGCAGCGGCGCTGCGTCTCGCGCATGCGGCATCCGGCCTTGGCGATGAGCAGCTGCTGGCCGAGCTCGCCCGTGAGCTGGGGGCCGATGTGCCCGCGCAGATCCTGCCCGGACGCTGGCTTGCGACCGGAGCGGGGGAGCAGCTGACCGAGCTTTCAGGTCCCGTGTCCGATCTCGGCGTGCTCGTGCTGGCAAGCTCCTCGCAGCTGTCGACCGCCGAGGTGTACGGCGTGGCCGATCGGCTCGGCCTCGCTCGCGACGCGAGCTCTCTGACGGAGCGTCGCTCCGCATTGCGCATGGCGCTCGAGCTGGGCGCTGCGCTGCCGAGCGATCACGATCTGCTTCACAACGACCTGCAGGCGGCCGCGATCGAGCTGTGCCCGACGATCGAGCAGGCGCTCGAGCAGGCGCGAGAGGCCGGCGCGGAGCCGGCGCTCGTCAGCGGCTCAGGCCCCACGGTCATCGGGTTGTTCGCGCGCGCCAATGGCCCTGAGCGGGCACGACGGGCCGCGGCGGGGCTGGGGGAGCGCGACCCAGCGCCGATCGTCGCCGAGCCCGTCGATCGCAACTTCGCGCGCGTGCACCGGGTTGGCTGAGCTCGCCCCTGTACGCAACAATGAGGGTGGCTCGCACGAGGGTTGCTCGCAGGAAGCCATGCCCGCGGCGCGTCATCGACAGAGAAGACACCAATGAGCACAAGCACCACCACCGATCTGATCGTCGTCTGTGCGGGCGTGTTCGGCTTTGCCCTGTTTGCCGGCCTGATCCTCGTCCCTGCATGGAGCTCCTACTCGCGCCTGTGGGAGCGTCTTGCGGCGAGCGTCCTCTCGCTCTACGTGCTCGCGGTGCTCGTCGGCGCAGGCGTGCTGGGCGCGCTTGCCGCCGTGTACTTCTGGGGTTGATCACCTGACCGGAAAGGCAGCCAGCTGATGTCCGAGCTACTCGGACTTGACGCCGTCACCGAGGCTGTCGAGTCTGGCGCCGGGCTGCCCGAGGTCGTGCGCGCAGCCTCACGTGCGCTGGACGCGAGTCTGCTCGTAACGGACTCCTCTGGCGCCGCGATAGCGGTCGCCGCACGCTCGAGTGCCGAGGAGCGCTCGTTGCACGCCGGCGGTGACGGTGTGGTCAGCCTGCCGTTGCGGGTGGCGGACGCGGTCGTCGGTTCGCTGCACATGCGCGCGCGCAGCGAGCCGAGCCCACTCGTGCGCAGGCTGCTCCTGACGATGATCGCCTCCGAGGTGCAGCGCGTCCGCGCGCCCGATGTCGCCTCGGAGGCCGCCGCTGCCGATTTCATTCGCGGCGCTCTCACCGGCGAGCGCGTTGATCGCGAGGAGGTCCTCTCGCGGGCACGCGAGCTGTCGCTGGATCTGCAGGCAGGCGCGGCCGTGATCGTCGCGCGCGCCCACCCCCAGGCTCCCACCGAGGAGGGCTGGCGCGCGCGAGCCCGCACGGTAGCCGAGCGGGGGGCGCGCGCCGCCGTCGGTCGCTCGATCGCCGCCCTCTCGGAGCGCGAGGGCGTCGCCGGCGTGGAGATCGTTCTCGTCATTCCCGGCGGCGATGAGCCTTCGGCGGCGCGGGTGGCGGAGGCCGTCCTTCGCGAGATGCAGAGCGCTCTCTCCGGCTGTACGTTTGCGCTCGGCCGCAGTCGCATCGCGCAGGATCCGCTCGAGCTTCCCCGCGCCTTCGGCGAAGCGCTCTTGGCGGCCAACGTTGTTGAGGGCAGCGCAGAGGAGGCCGTGCTGGCCTTCGAGCAGACTGGGGCCTACCGCCTGCTGCTCAGCGCCATGACTGAGAATCCGAGTGAGCTGCAGCGCTTCTACGCTGAGACGGTCGAGCCGCTGCTGGCCTACGACGAGCAGTACGAGACCGATCTGCTCCAGACGCTCGACACGTTCCTGGAGGCTGACGGCAACGTCGCCGGGACGGCGCAGCGGCTGTTCACCCACCGGCACACCATCTATTACCGCCTGGAGCGCATTCGTGAGCTGACCGGCCTCGATGTGAGCTCGAGCGACGGGCGCGAGAAGCTCAGTCTCGGGCTCAAGGCGATGCGCGTGCTCGGCATATCGTCGGCGCGCGGCCCGGCCTTCGAGGACGGCACCCGCGCCGGTCGCGTCCCGCATCGCGGGCAGCGACGCTCCTGATTGGCTAATATGGGGTCAGCCTTTGGCGGCGAACACGGCCGTGTAGGTCGCTCCGCGCATGCCCCTCGCCACCCTGTGCGGCGCGGCCGGCGCCACCCCCACGCCGACGTCTCTGTAGGCGCCGCTCAACATGATTTCGCGGTGTGGAGGGGAGCGCATCCACTCAGCCACCATCGCCGCGGGCGTCGCGAGCCTGCCGGTGCCCCAGCCGATGTTCTGCCCCGCGGCCAGGCGGGGCGCACCATGCGCGTAGCGCGACGCCGTGATGCGCTGCCACGGCGTCATCCCCGTCAGGGAGTTGTCACCGAAATAGTGTCCTATCACCATGTCATCGGCCTGTCTTGTGGCTATCTTCTGCAGATAGCCGTTGGACCGCAGCGCGCTTACGTGGTGCGCTTCGCGTTCCCGGTCCATCAGGCACAACGTCGCCGCGAGCACCCGAGACAGGTTGGCGCCGGTTGGCACCAGATGAGCGCCCCGACACTGCCTGCGCCTTGCTCTAGCCCCCTTCACGCCCGACGCCGCGGCCGTCATGCCGCCGCAGGCGAGCATGCTCGTCCAGATGAGCAGCATCGTCGCGACAGCGGTGTTCGCGCTCCGCTTCATCTCAACCCCCTAGCTGTGAGAAGGCCGCAATTGTCTCAGGCGCGCACGATGGATGCGTCGGTAGCATCCCGTGCGACGATGTAAAGCCCTTTGGGGGGTCGTCCAATGGCAGGACATCAGGTTTTGGTCCTGAGAATCGGGGTTCGAATCCCTGCCCCCCAGTAAGACCTTCAGCTCTCGTCCCCGACTATGACCTTGGTACAGGCCGGCGCGTCAGCGCGGCACGCGCCATACGGGGTGCTTCGCCTCGGATGCGCGGAATGCTCGTACTCGCCTAAAGTCTGCCCATGGCCACCCCCCCGACCGTCCTGATCCTCGCCGCTGGCCAGGGTACGCGCATGCGCTCGAGCACGCCCAAGGTCCTGCACGAGCTGTGCGGCATACCGATGATTCTGTGGCCGGTTCGCGCCGCTCTCGCCGCGGGCGCGGGTCGCGTCGTGGTCGTCGACTCGCCCGCGCGGGCGCTCGAGAGCGTGCTGCCGGAGGGGGTAGAGCTGGTGGTGCAGGCGCAATCCGACGGCACGGGCGGCGCCGTGCGCGCTGCCGCCGGCTCGATCGAGCCCGATGCGCCCGTTCTCGTGCTGAGCGGTGACGTCCCTCTGGTCAGCGCCGAGGCGATCGATGAGCTTCTCGAAGCTCATGCCGGCGGCGGGGCGAGCGCGACGATGGCCACGACGGTGCTCGAGGATCCGATGGGCTATGGCCGTGTCGTGCGCGACGCCGACGGATCGGTTGCGCGCGTGGTCGAGACCAAGACGGAGGGTGATGCCACGCCCGAGCAGTTGCAGATACGCGAGGTCAACACGGGCATCTATGCGTTCGCCGGCTCCGCCTTGCTAGATGCGCTGCCCCGCCTGACGGCTGACAATGCCCAGGCCGAGCTCTATCTGCCTCAGGTGCTCGACATTCTGCGCTCCGACGGCGCTCATATCGCTGCGCACGTCGTCGAAGATGAACGGCTCGTGTTGGGCGTCAACGATCGCGTCGCGCTCGCTCGTGTACGCACCCTCGCTCAGCGGGCGATATGCGAGCGCCACATGCTCGCCGGTGTAACGATCGTCGATCCCGCCCACTCGGTCATCGACGTGGATGTGAAGATCGGTCAGGACACACTCATCGAGCCGGGCTGTGCGCTTCGCGGCGCCACCCTCATCGGAGAGGCGGCAGTCGTCGGGCCTCACACGACCGTGATCGATTCGCGTATCGGCGATCGTGTCCGCATCCGGATGTCTTGGCTCGATGGCGCTGTGCTCCACGATGACGTCACAGTCGGGCCGTTCGCCTATCTTCGTCCCGGGGCCGTCCTTCGCGACGGCGCCAAGGCGGGCACGTTCGTCGAGATCAAGAACTCGGACGTCGGCCCGGCCACGAAGATCCCTCATCTCTCCTACATCGGGGACGCCGACATCGGCGCTTCCACCAATCTCGGCGCCGGCACCATCACCGCCAACTACGACGGCCGCTCCAAGCACCGCACCACGATCGGAAGTCGCGTGCGGGGTGGGGTCGACACATCGTTCGTGGCGCCGGTCCTGGTCGGAGACGACGCATACACAGCGGCGGGCTCGGTGGTCACCGAGGACATCCCTCCCGGGGCGCTGGGTGTGGCGCGTGCACGCCAGCGCAACGTCGAGGGCTACACCGAGCGCCGCCTTGCGGACGCCGAGCATCGCGATGCCGGCGAAAATGGCGATGAGCGGGATTTCTGAGCGGCGGCGGTGTTCGTGACGGTCGGTGCCTCTACACTCCCGATTGACATGAGCAGCGCGATCGACACGCGCACACAGCTGTCTCCGACGAGCCTGCCGATCGACTACGACAAGCGGCTGATGCTCTTCTCGGGGCGCGCCAACCCGCAGCTCGCGCTCGACATCGCCGAGAAGCTCGGCGTGGACATCGGGCCTGTGACGCTCAAGACCTTCTCCAACGGCGAGGCCTACTGTCGCTATGAGGAGTCGATCCGCGGCGCGGATGTCTTCATCGTGCAGTCCACCTGCGGCAATCCCGACACGGGTGTCTCCACCAACGACTCGCTGATGGAGCTCCTGCTCATGATCGACGCCGCGGTCGGAGCTTCCGCGCACCGCGTGATCGCCGTCACACCATGGTTTGGATACTCGCGTCAGGACAAGAAGTCGGCCCCGCGTGAGCCGATCTCCTCCCGCATGGTCGCCCGCATGCTGGAGGCGGCGGGCGCCGATCGCGTGCTCACGATGGACCTGCATGCCGGTCAGATCCAGGGCTTCTTCCAGAAGCCGGTCGATCACATGACAGCCCTCTTCATGCTCACCCAGTACTTCGCCGATCTAGGCCTCTCCGACCTGGTGGTGGTCGCGCCCGATGCGGGCCGAGTGAAGCTGAACAAGAAGTTCGCCTCGATCATCGGCGCCGAGCTGGCGATTCTGGACAAGGAGCGCCCCGCCCAGCAGGTCGCCGAGATCGGCTACGTGATCGGCGACGTCTCCGGGAAGACCGCTGTCATCGTCGACGACATGATCGACACGGCTGGCACGTTGAAGGCGGCGGCGCGCACCGTGCTCGACGCGGGCGCCACGAGCGTCTACGCGGCCGCCACCCACGCCGTGTTATCGGGCCGCGCCTTCGAGAACCTGGCCGAGTCGGGCTTGAAGGAAATCGTCGTCACCGACACCATCCCCGCGCGCCAGGGCGGTCCCGCCAACATCCGTGTGCTGCCATGCGCCGAGCTGCTCACCGACTCGATCCGCCGCATCTTCACCGACGACTCCGTCAGCGAAGTATTCGGCGGCGAGAACCAGCTGTTCTGAGTGTCTTGACCGCCGAAACGGGTCTGCGACAGGAGGGTCGTGAAAGCGGAAGGTCATCGAACGGCCGCCCGTCGCGCGGCAGCCAGGTCCCTGCTGTCTTGAGAACGTGTTTGGAAAGCGTCCGCGCACGTCTGGGCGGCGGCGGATCGGCGCGCTGCTTCGTCCTCAGTCGCCGCAATAGCACCACTATTCCGGCTCCCTGCGTCCTCGCATCCCTTGATCCGGCGCTCGCCAGCCGCACACGTCCACTTCCCAAACACGTTCTGAGCCGCATATCGCGTGGCCGGCGCATCGCTCTGGCTGTCGGCGCGCTCATCCTGTTCCTCGCGATCAGCGCCCTGCTCGCACGCTTCCTGTCTGTTGAGAACGTCGAACGCGACGACATCCTCGCCGTCCTCCAGGCCGAGGCGGCCGGCGACGCAAAGCTCGCGCTGGCGCGACTCGATGGCTGCCGCTCCACGCCCTCGTGCGCCGCGACGGTACGAGCCGACGCCCAGCGCCTGCGCCGCTCAGGCTCCGTGAAGATCCTCTCGCTGACCTCCTCCACCGCATACTCCCTCACAGGCGCAGCCGGCAACACGCGTGTCGCCTGGACTGTGATCGGACGCCTGCCCGTCGTGCAGTGCGTTCGCGTCAGACGCACCGGCAGCATCCTTACGGGCACTCATGTCACGCTGCTCTCGCTCAGCGCGCCTATCGCAAACGAAGCGGATTGCTAAAGTCCCCGTCCGCGTAACCAAGTCCGTCCGCGCACGACCTCTCTTCTACCGATTCCAATGGCAACCGAGACAGCCAAGCTTGCAGTGGCAAGCCGCCAACCGCACGGCTCCCGTGCCGTCCGCCGGCTGCGCCATACGGGGCGTGTGCCCGGCGTGCTCTACGGCGGTGGCGCCGAGCCGCTCAGCTTCGACGTCGATGCGCGCGAGCTGCGCCTCGCGCTGGCCAGCGCCGGGGCGGTTCTGGATCTCGTCATCGACGGCGCCAAGCCCGCCCCGGTCGTGCTCAAGGAGGCCCAGCGCCATGCCGTGCGTGGGGAGACCATCCACGTGGACCTCCTGCGTGTCCGTCTCGATCAACCGATCCATGCGGTTGTGCCGCTTGAGCTCGTCGGAGTCGAAGACGCGCCCGGAGTCAAGGAAGGCGGCATCCTCGAGCATCTCACCCGGGAGCTGAATATCGAAGCGCTGCCCACGACGATTCCCGAGTCGATCGTGCACGAGGTCGGTGAGATGCAGATCGGCGACACGCTTGCGCTCGGCGCGATACCCGCTCCGAAGGGCGTCACATTTCTCGACGACCAGGAGATCGTGATCGCAACCCTTTCGGCGCCGCGCCTCCAGGCCGAGGTCGAGGCTGAAATCGAAGCCGAGACGGAGCTCGTCGGCGAGGCCGCCGAGGGTCAGGGCGAGGCGTCTGCGGCAGGCGATGGCGGCTCCTCCTCAGAGGAGTAGCTGCTGAAGCTGTTCGGAGGCGGTCCGGCCATCGACTGGCTGATCGTCGGCTTGGGCAATCCTGGCCGCGAGTATGCCTCCACCCGTCACAACGTCGGTTTCATGGTCGCCGAGCAACTCGCTTCTCGCTGGGAGCTGTCCCGGCCCAAGGATCGCTTTCGGGGACGCATAACCGAGGGCCGCGTCGGGGTGCCCGGCGGCTTGCGCCCGCGCGTGGCGATCATCTGCCCGCAGACCTACATGAACGAGGCCGGACGCTCGGTCGGCCCGGCGCGCGGCGCCTTCAAGCTCCCGCTCGAGCGCGTAGTCGTCGTCCATGACGAGATCGATCTTCCGTTCGGCGAGGTCCGTACGCGTCTCGGCGGGGGACTCGCCGGCCACAACGGCCTGAAGTCACTGCGCCGCGAGCTTGGCGGGGCTGACTTCATGCGCGTTCGCGTCGGCGTGGGTCGTCCCGCATCAACCGACCCTGAGATCGTCTCCTCCTATGTGCTCGGCCGCTTCCGCGAGTCACATGAGCAGGTGGGCGGGCTGATCGACCGCGCATGCGAGGCCGTCGAGCGCATCGTGCTAGGTGAGAGGGAATGATGCGTGTCTCTCAATTGAGCGCTCCGATCCTGCTGGTCAAATCGACGGCGAAGAGCTGAGATGGCGCTTCGATCGCTACTTGGCCTGTTCGACCAGGACCCGGTCGGTGCGCAATTGGCGCGCGAGGGTGGGCGTGCGTTCGTGTCCTCCTCGCTTCGGCCGTACGCGATCGCGGCGCTTGCCGACGGCAACGCCAGTCGCCCCACCCTGGTTGTCGTCGGCGATGACCGCGCTGCACGCGATCTCGCCGGCGACCTTCGAGCCTGGCTGGCGCCCCGGCGGGTGCGCTGGTACCCGTCGAGGGGGGTCGCCTACGAGTCCCATCTCACGCCCCCCGCGCACCTGACCGGTCTGCGCATCGCCGCGCTCGACTCTCTGCTCGCCGCACCCGACGCGGACTCCGAGCCGCCGGTCGTCGTGATCTCCGCCGTGGGGCTCTCCGAGAAGGTCCCCGATCCCGAGCTGCGGCCCCACTCCTTCACGCTGCGGGTCGGTGAGCTGCTCGACCTGCAGGAGTGCGCCGTCGAGCTCACCGCCGCGGGCTACGAGCGGGTCGACCAGGTCTCCGAGCGCGGGCAGTTCGCGCTGCGCGGTGGCTTGCTCGATGTGTTTCCCGCCACGGAGGAGCGCGCCGTGCGGGTCGACATGTTCGACATCGAGATCGAATCGCTTCGCTGGTTCTCCACGTTCACGCAACGCTCGCTCGGCGACGTGGAGGAGGTCGAGATAGCCCCCGCCGCCGAGCTTGCGCCCGAGCACCGCGAGCTCGCGGAGATCGCGGCGGCCACGGGCGCTTTCGGTGGGCCGGGCACAGCGGGCGAAGGTGTTGACGGGGGAGAGGACGACGGGAGGTCCGGCAGGCCCGATATCGCCGAGCTGCTTCCGGTCGAGCGCTTCGGGGCGATGCTCGAGCTCATCGGCCCCGATGCCGAGCTGATCGTGGCGGCCGAGGAGGAGCTCGCTCCCGCGTTGCGCGATCACTGGACCGATGTGTGCGCCGCATTCGCGAGCGAGGACGCCCACCATCTCTATGTCAGCCCCAGCGATGTCCAGTCGGCCGTCGCCGCCCGCGCGCGAATCTGGCTGTCCTCGCTATCGGCCGACCAAAAGCTCGAGCTGCGGGCACAGAGCGCTGAGGCGGCGGCGCGCTCGCTCGCCGAAGCCGAGCCCCAGCTAGAGAAGCTTGTCCGTTCGGGCTATCGCACCATCGTCACGTTTCCGAGGCGCGGCGAAGGCGAGCGTGCTGCCTATAACCTCGGGCGCCTCAAAGCCTCCTGGCTCGGCGAGGATCTCGACCCCACCCGTGCTCCGCTGGAGCCCTCGCTGCGCTTTGCCCCGGCATCGTTGCGGGAGGGCTTCATAGCGCCCTCTCTGAAGCTCGCGATCTTCCCCGAGCACCGTCTTCTGCGCCGCCGGCGTGCCGAGCGGGCGGGCGAGACGACACCGGATGGGGGCGCCGCGGGCGCTCGTGCGCGGCGCGGCGCGCTTCGCTCCTTCACGGAGCTGCGCACCGGCGACATCGTCGTTCACGAAGACCACGGCGTGGCGCGCTTCGCGGGTTTTGAGACGCGCACGGTCGCGGGGGTCACGCGTGATTACCTGTATCTCGAATACCAGGGCGACGACAGGGTGTTCGTCCCCACCGATCAGCTCGCCAAGATCTCACGCTATGTGGGCGCCGGCGGCCTGGACGGCCATCCGCCCCTGTCGAAGCTCGGGGGCTCGCGCTGGGACGCGATGAAGGCAAGGGCGCGCCGCGCCGCACAGGAGCTCGCAGGCGAGCTGCTCAGCCTGTATGCGGAGCGTCGTCGGCGCCTTGGCCATGCGTTCGAGCCCGACTCCGACTGGCAGCGACGGTTCGAGGAGAGCTTCCCATTCACCGAGACGCCCGACCAGCTCGAGGCGATCGAGCTCGTCAAGGCCGACATGGAAGCTCCGCGTCCGATGGACCGTCTCGTGTGCGGGGACGTGGGCTACGGCAAGACGGAGGTCGCGCTGCGTGCCGCGTTCAAGGCGGCCACGCAGGGCAAGCAGGTCCTCATGCTGGTTCCAACCACGATTCTCGCCCAGCAGCACTACGGAACCTTCTCCGAGCGGCTCTCCGATTACCCGCTCACGATCGAGCACGTGTCGCGCTTTCGCACTGCCGCCGAGCAGAAGCAGGCGCTCGGAGGGTTCGCGCAGGGAGGCGTTGACATACTGATCGGCACCCATCGCGTGCTCTCTCGCGATGTTCGGGCCAAGGATCTGGGCCTGTTGATCGTCGATGAGGAGCAGCGCTTCGGCGTAAAGCAGAAGGAGCTGCTCCGTCAGCTCAAGCTCAAGGTGGACGTCATCTCGATGTCGGCCACGCCGATCCCCCGCACGCTGCAGATGTCGCTGGCCGGTCTTCGTGAGATCTCCGTGATCGAGACACCGCCGGAGGGACGCAGGCCCGTCAAGACATACGTAGGCGAGTACGAGGAGGAGCTGGTCAAGCGGGCGATCATGCGCGAGCACGAGCGCAAGGGACAGACCTTCTTTTTGCACAATCGCGTCGAGACGATCGACGAGACGGCCGAGCGTCTGCGCGCGCTCTGTCCCGGCGTCCGCTTCGCCGTCGCCCACGGCCAGATGGGCGAGGGCGAGCTCGAGGCCGTGATGATGGACTACCTCCGCGGAGGCTTCGACGTGCTCGTGTGCACCTCGATAATCGAGTCCGGGATCGATATCCCGCAGGCCAACACCCTGATCGTCGAGCATGCCGACACGTTCGGTCTGGCGCAGCTCTACCAGATCCGTGGGCGCGTCGGCCGCAGCCGCGAGCGCGCCTACGCATACCTGCTGTACGACTCGGCGGAGGCCCTGACTCCCGAGGCCGCCCAGCGCCTTTCGGCGCTGTCGGACTACACCGAGCTCGGCGCCGGCTTCAAGGTCGCCATGCGTGACCTGGAGATTCGTGGGGCCGGCAACCTGCTCGGCGACGAGCAGTCCGGTCATGTTGCGGCGCTCGGCTTCGAGCTGTACATGCAGATGCTCGACGAGGCCGTCCGTCACGCCGGACGGGACGGCGCCGAGACCGACGAGGATCTGCCGGAGCCCGTCCGTCTCGATGTCAATGTCAATGCATATGTGCCGGCCGACTATGTTCCCTATGAGCAGGCCAAGATCGAGATCCATCGCCGCGTCGCGGGCGCCCTGGAGGTGGCCGACGTCGAGCAGCTGCGAGAGGAGCTCGAGGATCGCTTCGGGCCCGTGCCCGAGCCGCTGGCAAACCTGCTTGCGCTGCAGCGCGCGCGTATCAAGTTCGGTGATGCCGGCGCCCGCGTCGTCAGCTTCAAGGGCGACCGGCTTGCGGTCACGCCGATCGAGCTCGACTCCTCGCGCGCCAAGCGCCTGCGCGAGGAGATTCCCGGAGCCCTGTACGAATCCGGGCGCTCAGAGGTCTCCGTGCGCGTCCCGCGCGAGGGCCAGGAGCGCTTTCCCGCGGTCGTGCGAGCCGCCGATGTTCTACTGGCGCTGACGCGGGAAGCGGTTCCAGTGGCTTAGCAAGGTTTAAGAAAGTGGTTAAGCACAGCTTGGGCGCGATCCGCTAGAGTGCCCGCGTCGTGCGAAAACTATCGGGTCAAATCGCGGCGCTCGGCGCCGTTTTGCTTACGGGTGTGACGCTCACCGCGTGCGGGGGGATTCCCGGCAACGCCGTCGTCAGCGTGAACGGCAACGCGATCACGACCAGCACGTTCAACCACTGGCTGGCCGTAGCCGCATCCTCCAGCTCACCCGCGGCGGCGGGCAAGACCGCCGCCAAGCCGGTCGTGCCCGATCCCCCGGCCTATACGGCGTGTATCGCCCACCTGGAAGCGACCGCTCCAAAGCCCGCCAAGGGCCAGACCAAGCCGACGCCCGCGGCGCTCAAGTCGCAGTGCGAACAGCAGTACACGGCCCTCAAGCAACAGGTGCTCGGCTTTTTGATCTCCTCCAACTGGGTGCTCGGCGAGGCCTCTGAACAGGGTGTCAAAGTCAGCGACGCCGAAGTCAAGAAGCAGTTCAACCAGATCAAGAGCCAGCAGTTCCCCAAGGAAGCCGATTTCCAGAAGTTCCTGGCCAATTCGGGCCAGACGATCTCCGACCTGCTGCTTCGCGTCAAGCTCGACATGCTCTCGCAGAAGATCCAGCAGAAGGTCACGAAGAACGCCGGCAAGAAGCCGAGCCAGAAGGAAATCACGGCCTACTACGAACAGCACAAGTCTCAGTTCGGTCAGCCGGAACGCCGCAACATCTTGATCATCCTCACCAAGACTCAGGCGCAGGCTGAAAAAGCCAAGCAGGAAGTCCAATCCGGCAAGAGCTTCGCGAGCGTCGCCAAGAATGACTCGATCGACCCCGTGAGCAAGACCAAAGGCGGATCGCTTCCCGGCGTCGTCAAGGGCCAGGAGGAGAAGGCGCTCGACACAGCGGTCTTCTCGTCAAAGCTCAACGTGCTGAGCGGTCCGATAAAGACGCCGTTTGGCTACTACATCTTCGAAGTCAAGAAGACTCTGCCCGCCAGCCAGCAGGCGCTTTCTCAGGTGCAGTCCACGATCCAGCAGCAGCTGACGGCCCAGGGCCAGCAGAAGGCGCTCAGCGAATTCGTGAAGAATTTCCGCAAGAAGTGGACCGGCCGGACCGAATGTCGCACCGGCTACGTCGTTCAGGACTGCAAGTCCTACAAGGCGCCCAAGACCCCGGCGTTCCCAAGCACGGGCACGGGGACCGCCACACCGCAGACGAGCACTCCGCCGACCACCACGTCGACGGCGCCCAGCGGAAAGAAATAGCCCTTCCCCGGGGGTTATGACCCGGCGACATCTTGAGGGCGTCAGCATCCGAGAACGCACAGGCGCTGATAGCTCTCGATGAGCTCACGCACCGGCTGCGTCGCGAGTGTCCCTGGGACCGCGAGCAGGACGAGCGCTCGATCGTGCCCCACACGGTCGAGGAGGCGTATGAGCTTGCCGACGCGGCGCATCTGCGCGACGACGCCAAGCTGCTCGACGAGCTGGGCGATGTGCTCTTTCAGGTGTGCTTTCTGGCGCTGCTCTTGGAGGAGCGCGGCGCCGGTGATCTCGGACAGGTGGCTGAGCACTGCCGCCAAAAGCTGATCCGCCGCCATCCGCATGTGTTCGGCGAGACGGAGGTGTCGGATGCAGCCGAGGTGCTGCGCAACTGGGACGAGATCAAGGCCGATGAGCCGGGACGCGAGCGGGGCGTCTTCGGCGAGGTTCCCGAGAATCTTCCGGCGCTTCTGTATGCGCGCAAGCTTCAGCGACGAGCCGCTTCCGCGGGGCTTCACCCCCCGGCAGACACGAAGCGCGACGATGAGGAATCCTTTCGGTCCATAGGCGATCGCCTGTTCGCGCTGGTGGACGAGGCGCGCCGCATGCATATCGACCCTGAGCTGGCGTTGCGCGCGGCGGCCCAGCAATTTCGCGAGGAGATCACCCAACGATGAGCCAGATCGAGAGAGTCCACGCCCGTCAGATACTCGACAGCCGGGGCAACCCGACAGTGGAGGTGGAGGTGGCGCTTCGCTCTGGCGCCCACGGACATGCCGCCGTGCCCTCCGGGGCCTCCACCGGCGAGTTCGAGGCAACGGAGCTGCGAGATGGGGGCGATCGCTGGCTCGGTAAGGGCGTATCGCGCGCGGTCGCCAACGTCGCTGGAGAGATCGCGCGCGCGGTGGCAGGCATGGACGCCGCCGATCAGAGGGCTCTCGACGACGCGATGATCGCCCTGGATGGGACGCCCAACAAGGCGCGGCTCGGAGCCAACGCGATCCTCGGCGTGTCGCTCGCGGCCGCTCACGCGCAGGCAGCGGAGGAAGGCATGCCGCTCTGGCGCTATCTCGGCGGGGAGGCTGCGCGTGTGCTGCCGGTGCCGATGATGAACGTGCTCAACGGGGGCGTCCACGCCGACAACAAGGTCGACTTCCAGGAGTTCATGATCGTCCCATGCGGCGCGCCCTCGTTCTCGGAATGCCTGCGAACGGGCGTCGAGGTATTCCATGCCCTGAAGCGCACTCTTCACGACAGGGGTCTCTCCACCGCTGTGGGGGACGAGGGTGGCTTCGCGCCGGATCTCTCCTCCAACGAGGAGGCCCTGAAGATGCTCGTCGAGGGCATCGAGGCTGCGGGTTTCCAGCCGGGCGGCGACGTCGCGATCGCGCTCGACCCTGCCACCAGCGAGCTCTATCGCGATGGCGCCTACGTGCTCGAGCACGAGGGCCGCACCCTGTCCGCTGAGGAGTTGGCCGACTATTGGGCCGATCTCGCGTCGCGCTATCCGATCGTCTCGATCGAGGACGGCATGGACGAGCAGGATTGGGACGGCTGGAAGACGCTCACCGAGCGTGTGGGGTCGACCGTCCAACTCGTCGGAGATGACCTGTTCGTCACCAACACACAGCGCCTGCAGCGCGGCATCGAGCTGAAAGTAGCCAATTCGATCCTGATCAAGGTCAACCAGATAGGCACCCTCTCAGAGACCCTCGCGGCGATCGCAATGGCGCGCGAGGCGGGCTACACCGCCGTCATGAGCCACCGCTCTGGCGAGACCGAGGACGTCACGATCGCCGATCTGGCGGTTGCCACCGGCTGCGGGCAGATCAAGACGGGTGCGCCCTCTCGTTCAGACAGGGTCGCGAAGTACAACCAGTTGCTGCGCATAGAGGAGCAGCTCGGCGCGGACGCCGAGTTCCCGGGTCGTTCCGTGTTTCCGCGGTTGAGCTAGCGCGTCACCCTCTTCCGGCCTTCGCCCAGCAGGAGGTTGGATGGCGGTGACGAATGCTGTCGCATGCCTGCGGCCGCTCATGCGAGCTCGAGACCTCTGCGTGCTCGAACGTCGGCTCCCGCCGCCCGGCCCGCACGAGTTCGGTGGGACAAGCTCGGGCGCATCGCGATGCTCTGCGTTATGGCGGCGATCGTCTACCTCTATCTGAGCGCCGGTATCACCATGTTCTCGACATGGCGCCAGTCCAAGCACGACAGCGGGGTCCTCGCTGCGCTCGAACGTCAGAACCGCATGCTGCTGCGCCAACACGGCGCCCTGACAGGTCAGGGCGCCGTTCAGGCACAGGCACGTCGTCTGGGCATGATCCGTCCGGACGAGCAGGGCTATGTAGTGAGCGGCCTGCCGGCGAACTGAGGGCCACTTGAGGGTCGCTGCTAGCCTCGGCTTTCGTGTCGAGCATCGATAGCGCCATCCCCCAGTGGCATCAGGGCGAGCGGCGTCTCGCGCAAGCTCCAGCCGAGCGAGCCAGGACCCTGCAGCTCGTGACCGATGCCCTCGTGGCAGAGCTGCGCAGGCGCCTCGGTGGCAGGTTCTCCGCCGAAGAGCTGGTCGATCTGTACGAGCGCGGTACCGCGTGGTGCCTGCAGCTCGCGGTGGAGACCGCTCCAGCCGAGCCATGGGCGTGGGACACCGGCACCGTGGTCGATGCCGCATTCGCTCGCTATCTGCGAGAGGCTGCCGACTATGCCGGAGGCCGGGTGCTGGCGGCCGAGCGATAGTCGAGGCGCTCTGCCGGATATCGCCTGAAGATCTGACTAATCGTCGCTGCCGATACGGCGGATCACGATCTGATCCTCTTCGACGGTCACCGCGACGGGCCTGTGTCCGGCCCAGTGCTCCGCGTAGATCGGGTTGTCCTGGATGGCGGGATCCAACCACAGGCCATAACCCTCTTCGCCGTGGTCGAACGTGCCCTCGAGCGGCGCTGAGCTGCCGGATCCCGATCTGCGCCCGCGACGCCCACGTCGACGGCGCGTAGTCGACGGTGTGCTGTCCTCGTCGACCTCCGCTACCGCTTCCGCTTCGGCATCCGCTTCGGCTTCCGCTTCGGCATCCGCTTCGGCATCCGCCTCCGCCTTTGCGCGCTCGGCCTCCATCGCGGCCTCCAGTTCAGCCGCGATCAGCTCATCGTCCTCAGCTCTGAGGTCGACCTCCTCGGGATAGAGCGCGGTGGAGCTGACGCTGTCGCCTGGCGCCTCATCACCGATCAGCTCGTTCTGACGCTTGAACTGCTCGATCTCCTGCACCGTAACCTCGAGCTGGTGAGCGACCCATGCATCCGTACGGCCTTGCCGCACCCAGCTCCGGATTTGGTTGAGATGTGGACGCAGGGATCTACGAGCCATGACCGGTTCGGGAGACTAGCGCATGCTCGTGGGAGGCACCTCCGAGGGGTCCTTCGCCTAAGAGGCTGTCTCAAAACATCCGGCACGCCCGGATGCGCCCCTGATACACGGCGCTGGATCGCCACGTGACGCCTTGCACGTGCTACCAGCACGCGCTGCGGCGTCCCGCGTCGCCCAGCTTGGTCCAGGACCGCCCCGAACGCACCGTCTGTTTTGAGACAGCCTCTAAGCGTGAGCAACTCCACGGCGACGCGACGGGACAAACCCCGTTCCGCGCACCCATGCCGGTTCGGGTGGCGCTCACGTTCGGTCGGCCGGGACACTATGCTTGACGTGGGGCGAGGCCGGGGGCGATCTCGCGCTTGTCCATGTTTACGGCGAAGGGTGCAGCAATGCTGGTTCTTACGCGCAAGCCCAACCAGAGCATCATGATCGGCGACGACATCGAGGTGTCTGTCCTGTCGGTGGCCGGCGAGAAGGTCCGCATCGGCATTCATGCTCCCCAAGACGTACCCGTATTCCGCACCGAGATCTACGTCGAGGTCAGGCGCGAGCAGCTTTCCGGCGAGACGCCGTCCGGGCAGGACGCGCGCGTCGAGGTCGAGGATGCTCTCGGAAAGCTGAGCGAGCCGTCCTGACGAGCCCTAGGGCAGTCAGCTGAGCAGCAGATACAGCGTGCGGAACATGACCACGGTGACGATCGTCGCGGTCAGGATCAACGTGAGGACGAGCAGCACGAAGCGAACCGATCCGCGCTTGTGACGGCGGTCCGTCTCGCGCTTGATCGCTCGCTGCTCGGTGGTTCTCCGCAACGAAGCGCGACGGTGGCGCTCCATCGAGATCTCGCGGGCAAAGGCCTGCTCGAGCTCGGCCAAACTCTGCCTCATACGCATGACGGTGTCTCGCCCTCCCTGGCGGCGTCCTCAGTCGCTCGCGTGCCTAGCACGCCACGCTCCTTGCGTCCTTGCCAGGAACGGCGAGCCATCCGTCAAACCTTCTCCAAACAGCCACATTTGACTATTCCTATCCGACGGGGGTGCGTCCCTCGGCGCGCTCGTAAACCTTGATGAAGCGCAAATAGTTCTCGGCGATCTGCGCGGCGCCGGTGGCGCGTTCGATCTTGCCGTCGACGTATTCCTTGAGAGGGTTCCACCAGATCGAGCGGCCGATCGCGAAGCCGACGAAGCCATCCACAGGTGCTGCCTGCTCGAGCCAGTGATCCACCTTGGCGTCGTCGGCGCCCCGACCGAGCACAACGCATACCACGCCGTCGCGCCCACCGGCACGCGCCTGCGCAGCGAGCATTTCGCAGTCGGAGCACCCATCGACGCCCTCGATCTTCCAGATGTCGACCTCGATGCCGAAATCCTGGATCTCTTCGATCGCCCGGCGCATGAGCTCGGGACGAAGCTCCGAGTCATACCGGTCGGCGCTGCCCCCAACCGATTCCAGCTGAGCGTCCTCGGCGGGCACGAGCAGCTCGAACAGGAACTTGCGGTCATTCGAGTGCAGCCAGTCGGACAGCCTCTTGAGCTTGGTCAGCTGATCACGATTGTCCGCGACGTCGCCGTCGGGGTTGTAGCGCACGAGCACCTTCGTGAAATCGGGGTTGAAACGTTCAATGTGCTCGCCGAACTGATCGTCGTACTGGAAGTCGAACATGTTCTGGCCGCTGCGCTCCGCGGGCATGGCGAGCTTGAGGCCGCGCGCGCGCGCTTCGCTGGGTACCGACCCGCCGAACTGCTCGTCGACGAGCACTCCTGTCACCGAAGGGTCGGCTCCGGCCGCCACAGCGCGCTCCAGCCCCTCGAATATGAGGTGCTTGGCGTCGGCGATCATCGCGGTCTGCTCCGGGTCCGGATCGCCCTCGATGCCAAAGAACTTCTTCTGGAACGATCCGCGGTGGTCGAAGGCGAGGATGTAGAGCTTCTTCTCGTAGCCGAGTTGCATCGATCGGTTTCCTTTGGCAGTCGCTGATAGCGCCTCGCGAAAAGCGCCCGCACGGCGCTTGCTTGGAAGCGGCGGGGATAGTCCCAACTCTATCGCCGCAGCACATATCGGGGGCCGGCGGGCCGAGCGCAGTGGGCCCCGTAGAATGAACTTGATGCCCTCGGGTGCTGATCTGTTCGTGGTATGCAAGAAGTGCGGATCGGAGGTCAGCCCGTACGTGACCGAGTGTCCGTATTGCGGCAACCGCCTGCGTCGCCGCGCGCCGAAGCTTCCGCGTGAGAGCAGGTCGGGCTCGCTACGGCGCAAGCTATGGCCTCGGCGCTCGCTCGGCCGCTTGCGGCGCGGAGAGATCGCCGGAGTGCGCGCGGACTCTCCCCCGTATGCGACGATCGCACTGGTGGCGGCGAGCTGCGGCGTTTGGGTCGCCTCGCAAGGCGACTACGTGAACCTCGGCAGGCTCATCTTGGCCGGCCCTCTGCACGGCGACTGGTGGCGGTTGCTGACCAGCCAGTTCGTCTACGGGTCCGGATTCTCCGCCGGCCTCTTCATGTTCGCGACCTTGCTGGCCCTGGCGGTCTACGGGGCGCTGCTCGAGCGTCGCCATGGGCCGGTCGTCGTACTCGCTCTGTTCTTCGCGGCCAGCGTCACGGGAGCGCTTGCGGCCGAGGCCGTGTACGCATTTCCGGTCGTCACCGGCGCCAATGCGGCCGCGCTGGCGCTGCTCGCGGCATGGGCAGCCTCCGACCTGCGGACAGCACGCGCCGGCGGCTACTACGAGGGAGACCTGCTCGGCACGGCGGCGATCGCCGCGGTTCTGCTTGCGATGCCGTTCGCGCGTCCCGAGGTGAGCTGGCTGGCGGGCATCACCGGTGCGGCGCTCGGGCTCACGCTGGGCCTGGGGCTGAGCAGGGTCAGGTCCTTGTGAGGGGAGAGCGGAACTCTTATCCACCGCTCGAACTTCGCGCGGACCTATCATGAAGCGTCTTGCCGGCTGTCCTTAAGGGAGGAGCACTGATATGCAGATCCGCTTTCTCGGCCACGCGGCGTTCGAGCTCAGCGACGGCGCCACCTCGGTTCTGATCGATCCGTTCCTGACGGGCAATCCGAAGGCAGCGGTGGCCGCCGACGATCTGAGCCCGGACGCGATCCTGCTGACGCATGGCCACGGCGATCACGTCGGCGACACGGTCTCGATCGCCAAGCGAACAGACGCGCATGTGGTCGCGATCGTGGAGATCGCGAACGAGCTCATGGACGAGGGGCTGGCGCATGTTCACGATCCAAACATCGGCGGGACGGTGGAGCTCGAGTGGGGCTCGGCGAAGCTGGTGCCGGCGTGGCACACGTCGACCACCCCGAGGGGTACCGTCAACACGCCGACGGGAGTGATCGTGCGCTTCGGCGAAACCACCATCTACCACCTAGGAGACACCGCCCTGTTTTCCGATCTCGCGCTCAACGCCAAACAGGCTGGGCAGATCGATGTGGCGCTGATGTGCATCGGGGGTCACTACACGATGGATCGTCATGATGCTGTGGAGGCCGCGAAGCTGATCGGCGCGAAGCGGGTCATCCCTTGTCATTACGACACGTTCCCACCGATCGAGACCGACGCGCATGCCTTCAAGGCCGATGTCGAGGCGCAATGCGACACCGAGGTGATCGTGCTTGCGCCCGGCGATACCTACTCGCCATGAGGCTCGTCGTGATCCCAACCGGCCGGCATGACGCCGGCGTGCGCGTGTCTGGCGAGCGGACCCGGCCCGACGAGCGTGTCCGGCCTCGCGAGAAGGACTTGCGATGACGATGACACACGCGGTTGTGCTGATCGAGGCCGAGCGCGATGCGCTCTCGACTCTCGGCGGCGAGCTCGCGGATGTTGAGGGCGTGGCCGAGGCCTACTCCGTTACCGGCCAGTGGGACTTCGTCGCGATTGTGCGGGTCCCCGATCACGAGCAGCTCGCGACTGTGGTTACGAATGGGATCGGCAAGCTGTCGGGGGTCGCGCGAACCCAAACGATGGTCGCGTTCGCCGCGTTCTCCAGGCATGACCTGGAGGCCCTGTTCTCGATAGGCGAGTGACGGGCGAGAGAGGGTCTGCTCGATGGCGTCCTTAGGGCTGAAGTCCCAGTACGGGCCGACCCTCGGGGGGCTGCTCGCGCCCCGCTGGCGCGCGGCGAGTCGCCTGACGCGCTCCATCGTGGTCGCGATCGGCGTCGGTCTGCTCGCCGCGATCATCGGGATGGTGCTCACCCTGCTGGACGCCGAATACTCGCAGGGCGGTCGTGTGCCGTTCAGCTTCAAGTACAGGGGGCTGTATCGCACGGCCCCCGAGCCGGGGGGATATGTGAGAGTCGCTCGCAACTCGCAGGGACGACTCCAAGCGTCATATGAAGTGGCGCCGCTGCACGTGGCGAGCTACAGCGGGAGCGTGACAGGTGAGCTCCCGCTGTTTGCCAGTGGCTACGAGCGGACCCTCGCGCGGCGCTTTCCGGGCGTGCGCTTCGAAGGCGAGGGTAAGACTCGGGTCAGCTCGACGCTGGCCGGCTATCAGATCCTGTACCGAGCGCAGATCGTGGGTCGAACGATGTATGGGCGCGACGTCATG
The DNA here is from genome assembly GCA_963714635.1 of uncultured Solirubrobacterales bacterium. Classification (GTDB taxonomy): domain Bacteria; phylum Actinomycetota; class Thermoleophilia; order Solirubrobacterales; family Solirubrobacteraceae; genus Palsa-744. The sequence goes on from CAVQPM010000005.1 coordinate 634,011, forward strand.
CTGCTACCGAGCTCGGCAAAGGCGCGAGACGGCGTCGTCATAGAGATGTTGAGCTCGGAGCCGGCGAGCGTCTCAAAGCCCGTCGCCAGCTCTGGCGTGCTTGAACGGCCGCTGAAGACGTTCGCGTTCGGATAGCTTCGGTTCGCCCGCTTGACAGCTGGATGACTGACGTCAGAGATACGCTCAGCGCGACTCGGGCGCGCCTTTGGGAGCGCCGTCGCCTATGGGCGGGTCAGCGGAGCCCTGCGATGTCGGTTCAGGGGAGCCGGCGGCTGTGTGTTCCAAGGTCGTCGTGTTCGTTGCGCCGCTTTCCGGGGCCGGAGCTTCTGTGCCTTCGGACGGCGGAGTCGGCGAGGAGGACGTCGTTGTCGTCTGGGTCGGTGGGGGAGCTTCGCCCGGCGTGGGATCGCCGGTCGTCGGTTCGGTGCTGCGTGGCGTTGTGCCTTCAGCAGCCGGCGGTGGCGCGGAGCCGGTCGTCTGAGTCGCCGAAGGCAGCTGGGTGGTCTCGGTGGTCACCTGCGTGACAGGGGGCGCCGGCTTCGTGACAGCCGGCTTGGATGCTGTGGGATCCGACACCGCTGCCGGCGCAGCATCGGGCGGGGTCGGCGCCGAGGGGGTCTTCGGAATGGCGACCTTGGCTCTCGCGAGCGCGTGAGTCTTTCTCTTGCGAGGGTGAACGGCGGCGGCATGTGTCGTGAGGACAGCCGTTATCGGCTGGGAGCTCGAAGCCGTCACGACCGGTTCGCTCACAGCAGCTGCCGACCCTCGCGAGTTGGCGGCTGCGACGGCAGCGTGATGGTGATGAGATTGGCCTGTCGAATGGTCGGCCTCGACGGTGCCGGCCGTGACGATCGCGGCCACCGCGAGCCCAGCGACGGCCTTCGTGGCGAGAGCGCTCGTACCGGCGGTCAGGAGGCTTCCCGTCGCCGGCGCGCCTCCGGCCGCGCCGGCGCCGGCCGCGGCTCCCGCCCCGCCGGCTACATGAGCGCCGCTGGCCCCGGCCCCGGCCGTGGAGCCGAGCTTGGTGAGTGCGAGCTTCTTGAGCAGCAACAGTGGTCCGACCGGGAGCATCGCCGCGAGCGCCACGTTGTTGTCCTTGAGCTGCTTTCGGAACGTTCGGCAGCGCTCGCAGTCACGCACGTGGCGACGGACCGGCGGGCTGATCTTGACGAGGCCCTCGGCCACTTCGCCGAGCTCGAGACGCACCTCCTCGCACGTGAGCTTGCGCGCCTCGGCCGCCTCGGCGAGCGAGATGCGAGCACGCACGAGCAGGGACTTCACGGCGGGCACCGTCGTCTCCATGGTTTGTGCGATCTGTTCGTAGGAGAGGGCATCGATCTCCCGCAACAAGAGCGCGGTGCGCTGCGTCTCCGGCAGCTGCTGGACGTCGCCGATCAACTGGCGGAAGCTCTCGCGCCGCATGACCTTCTCCGCCGTTGACACGCCGTTCTCGGCGAAATGCACATCCATCGAGTCCACTCCGATGGCGCTTGCGCGACGGAGGTGGTTGAGTGAGCGATTGCGTGCGATCCGATACAGCCAGGGCCGCACGTTGATCTCCCGCTCGTCCGCGAGGATCGCATTGAAGGCGGCCGCGAACACCTCCTGGAGGACGTCCTCGGCGTCCTCGCGCGAACCGAGCATGTGCCGGCAGAAGGCGAGCAGACGCGCTCGATAGCGCGAGAAGAGCACTTCGAAGGCGGCGTGGTGGCCACGGCGGACCAGTGTGATCAGCCGCTCATCGGACTGCAGCCGCAACAGGGCGGTTGGGCCGCGCAGGCCGGGCACAGCGGTCGGTTTTAGTGCTGAGACCTCCACGGCGGTCCTTTCGCTGCTGTTGCCTCTTCTAACACCGTACCAGGGGGCTAGTTGCGGATTTGCCGCACCGCGGTGGATCGTGCGCGGGGGCCGCACGCCGGTCGGTGGCGGTCCGGTTCGTCCCATCGCGCCGCTCGTACCCGCGGGCGAGCGTCACAATCGCTCACGTACACTGGCCAAGCTCGCCCGGGTGGCGGAATTGGTAGACGCCATCGACTTAAAATCGATAGTCCGAAAGGGCGTGTGGGTTCGAGTCCCACCCCGGGCATGTCCGATGTCGCGCTCAGATAGAGTCGCGGGCTCGGATGTCCGCGCAAAGCACGCAAGAGCAGCCCGAGCAGGTCACGGAGCTCCACGGTGGACGCTTGGTCGCGCGCCGTCTGAAGGCGCACGGGGTGAGCAAGCTGTTCACGCTCTCGGGTGGACACCTGTTCTCCATCTATGACGGCTGCCGAGAGGAGGGCATCGAGATCGTCGATGTACGCCACGAGCAGACGGCGGCGTTTGCGGCCGAGGGATGGGCGAAGGTGACGCGAGAGGTGGGCGTGTGCGCGCTGACGGCCGGCCCCGGCGTGACGAACGGGATGAGCGCGATCGCGAGCGCGCAGGCCAACCATACGCCGATGCTGGTGCTCGGCGGGCGGGCGCCCGCGATGCGCTGGGGGCAGGGATCGCTTCAGGAGATCGATCACGTGCCGTTCGTGAGCCCGCTCTGCAAGTTTGCGAGCACCGCACAGAGCACCGCGGAGATACCGGGTCTCATCGACGATGCGCTCGCAGCGGCGCAAGCGCCGCACGGAGGGCCGAGTTTCATCGACTTCCCACTCGATGTCGTTTTCATGACGGCGCCCGAGCGCCAGACGGGGCGCGAGCGTGGCGAGCAGGCTGCGAGGGGGGCTGAAGGCGACGCGATCGAGCGGGCGGCTCGGTTGCTCGCGGAGGCCGAGCGTCCTGTCGTGATGGCCGGTACCGATCTCTATTGGGGAGAGGCGGAGCGGGCGCTGCTGGAACTGGTCGAGACGTTGCGGATACCCGTGTTCTTGAATGGGCTTGCACGGGGATGCGTGCCGGCGGACCATGAGCTGTTCTTCTCAAGGACCCGCTCGCAGGCGCTGAAAGATGCGGACGTGGCGCTCGTGATCGGCGTGCCGATGGACTTCAGGCTCGGCTTCGGCGGCTCCTTTGGCGATGAGACCTCGGTTGTTGCGATCGACGTCGCCGAGCCGCAGCGCAGGCATCCACGCGAGCCGGTGGCTGAGCTGTATGGGCATCTGAGCGAGACTCTGCGCGACCTGAAGGTCGCCGCCGGCGCAAGGGCTCTGGGCAGCGCGCGCTGGATCGCCGATCTGCGCTCAGCTGAGACGGAGAAGAGGGAGGCCGAGCGCGCCGAGCTCGAGGACGAGCGGGCGCCGCTGCACCCGATGCGCCTGTATGCGGAGCTTGGGAGGGCGCTCGACCGCGACGCGATCGTGATCGGGGACGGCGGCGACTTCGTGTCGTATGCGGGTCGTGTGATCGAAAGCTTCAAACCGGGCTGCTGGCTCGATCCGGGGCCATTCGGCTGCCTCGGTACCGGGCCTGGCTATGCGCTGGCGGCGAAGCTCGCCCGGCCCGACCGCCAGGTCGTGCTGCTGCTCGGCGACGGCGCGTTTGGGTTCTCGGGAATGGAGTTCGACACGCTCGCACGGCACGGCGTGAACGTGGTCGGCGTGATGGGCAACAACGGGATCTGGGCGCTCGAGAAGCATCCGATGGAGTTCCTGTACGGGTATTCGGTCGCGGCCGATCTGCGTCCGGCGACGCGCTATGACCAGGTCGTGGAAGCCCTCGGTGGGCACGGGGAGCTGGTGGAGCGCGCGCAGGACGTGCGGCCCGCCCTCGAGCGAGCGTTCGCGGCAGTCAAGCCGGCGCTCGTGAATGTGCTGACCGATCCATCGGTCGCATATCCGCGCAAGTCGAACCTCGCCTGAGCGCTTTCGCGCAGGCGCGGGTAGTCCGGCTCAATCGATGCCGGCGAGGCGAAGGGCCCCGCCGCGCAAAATGTCGTGCTCTGACACTTCGATCTGGTCGAGCCTGAACGCCCTCATGGCCTCATCGAGGAGGATCATGCCCGCGACGATCGTGGGAGCGCGATCGGGATGCAACCCGATCACCTGGCGGCGCTGCGCTTCGGTCATGTCGGCGAGACGAGCGATCAGGAGCTCGACGGTTGCGAGCAGCAGCGGGTAGCCATGAACCCGCTCGGGGTCATAGGGATCGAGCTCCTGGTCGATCGCGGCCGCAGATGTGGCGGTGCCCGCGACAGCTATTCCACGGGTCACGCGAACGCGCTGCTCGGCGGGCAGGCCGGCGAGAAAGACAGATCGGGTCTCGTCCGCCAGGTCCTGAAGCTCGTTCGGGGAAGGTGGGTCGGAATGGATGTGTCGCTCGGTCATCCGCAAAACGCCGGCCTGCACCGAGACATGGAAGGAGGCCGTGTGGTTGGCGCCGACGACGAACTCGGTCGAGCCCCCGCCGATGTCGATGACGACCGTTGGCTCGGTGGGCGAGGAGCTGTGGTCGCTCATCGCGCCGAGAAACGTCAGCTGGGCCTCTTCGTCGCCGGAGAGGATGCGCGCGTTGAGAGCGAACTTGGAGCGCACCCGCTCGGTGAACTCGACTCCGTTGGAGGCGTCGCGCGCCGCGGAGGTGAGCACGGCGAGGTTGGCGTCGCAGCCGAAGCGGTCGATCGTCGCTCGATAGACAGCGAGGGTGGAGAAGACCCGCTCGATCGCCTCCTCGGACAGCGTGCCGTCTTCATCGACGCGATCGCCGAGACGCGTGACACGAGACTCGCGGTGCAATTCGACCAGCGAGCCCGCCTGTGGATCGACATCTGCGACGAGCAGGCGGGTTGAGTTTGTGCCGATGTCGACCACTGCGACGCGCATAGCGGGGCATCGTAGAGGCAAGGGCGGGGTCTGCGACAGAACGCCGCCACCCCTTCACCCAGGGGCCGATCTTTGCTAGAACATGAGATGCGACGCGGGGTGGAGCAGTCTGGTAGCTCGTCGGGCTCATAACCCGAAGGTCGCGGGTTCGAATCCCGCCCCCGCTATGCCGTTAATCTGCGACCGTCCTTCGGGGCGGTCGTTTTCGTCGGGCTCGAGATCGGGGAGCAGCTCGGGTGTGATCGTGGCGGCGAGCTTGAGCGTCTGCTGGTCGCGGTCGTAGGTGATCTCGACGTCGAAGGCTTGGAAGATCGCGGCGAGCTTCTCCTCGGTGGCGGTCGCGAGCGCGGGGCGCAGGTCGGGCACGGCATCGAGCATCGCGAGGACTTCGTCGGGGTCGTGGCCGGCGGGGCGCTTGGTCTTGAGCGCGCTCAGCGCGTCGGTGACGGCGGCCTTGCGTGCGGTGAGCTCGACGATGCGTTCTGAAGCGAGCGCGACGATCGGGTGGTTGGGGTCCTCGTGCTCCTCCAGGCGTAGGGACTGCATGCGCAGCGAGCGGTCGAGCTTGCCCAGATCCTCTTCGAGGCGCTCGGCTTCGGGGCCGTGCTGCTGCCAGCTTGAGACGGTCGCGCCAGCGAGTTCGTCGTGTAGGAGGCGCAGGCCGTCCGGGCCGAAGACGCGGCGGGCGAGGAAGTCGAGCATCGGCTCGAGCAGCTTCTGCTCCTTGACGAGTTATCTGAAGGGGGTGCGAGGCGACGAGTTGAACTAACGGTCCTCGTGGTCCGTCGCCGATGTCGAAATCTCGATGTCGGCTCCGTCTCCTTGACGAAACCGGGCCACAATGGCCCCGAACCCAGAGGAGGCAGACGATGGCCAAGTACCTGTTGCTCAAGCACTACCGCGGCGCCCCGGAGCCGGTGAACAACGTGCCGATGGACCAGTGGACGCCCGGGGAGATCACGGACCACATTCAGTACATGCACGACTTCGCCGCGCGGCTGAGGAGCACCGGCGAGTACGTCGACGGGCAGGCGCTCGCGCCGGAGGGTGCGTGGGTGCGCTACGACGGTGAGGGCCGTCCGCCGGTGACCGACGGCCCGTTCGCGGAGACGAAGGACCTCATCGCGGGCTGGATGATCATCGACGTCGAGTCCTACGACCGCGCCGTCGAGCTCGCCGGCGAGCTGTCCGCCGCGCCGGGCGCCGGCGGCAAGCCGATCCACGAGTGGCTCGAGGTGCGGCCGTTCATGGCCGAGCCGCCCACGGTCACGGAGTGACGCGCGAGGTGCCGGCGGTGGACGAGGCGGCCCTGCGGTCGCTCGTCCCCGCCGTCATCGGCATCCTCGTGCATCGCGGAGCCGACTTCGCGACGGCCGAGGACGCCGTGCAGGAAGGTCTGCTCGAGGCGCTGCGCGGCTGGGGCGCCAAACCGCCCGCGGACCCGAAGGCGTGGCTCGTCACCGTCGCGTGGCGGAAGTTCCTCGACGCTGGGCGGGCCGACGCGTCACGTCGCGCGCGGGAGGAGCGTGTCGCCGCCGAGCCCGCGCCCGGCCCGGTCGCTGACGTCGACGACACGCTGCAGCTTTACTTCCTGTGCGCGCACCCGTCGCTGACGCCGGCCTCGGCGGTCGCGCTCACGCTGCGCGCCGTCGGCGGCCTGACGACCCGCCAGATCGCTGACGCCTACCTCGTGCCGGAGGCGACGATGGCCCAGCGCATCAGCCGCGCCAAGCGCACCGTTGCCGAGGTCCGCTTCGACGCGCCCGGCGACGCGCGGACCGTGCCCGCGTCCTCTACCTCGTCTTCAACGAGGGCTACTCCGGCGACGTCGACCTCGCCGCCGAGGCGATCCGGCTGACCCGCCAGCTGCACGCCCGCACCGACGAGCCGAGGTCGCCGGCCTGCTGGCGCTCATGCTGCTGCACCACGCCCGCCGCCCCGCGCGCACCCGCGCGGACGGCAGCCTCGTCCCGCTCGCCGAGCAGGACCGCGGCCGGTGGGACACGGCGCTGATCGCCGAGGGCGTCGCGATCCTGCAGACGGCTCTCGCGCAGGACCGCCTCGGCGAGTTCCAGGCCCAGGCGGCGATCGCCGCGCTGCACGCCGACGCGCCGCGCGCAGAGGAGACCGACTGGGTGCAGATCGTCGAGTGGTACGACGAGCTGGTCCGGCTCACCGACAGCCCGATCGTCCGGCTGAACCGCGCCGTCGCCGTCGGGGAGGCCGACGGCGCCCGGGGCCGGTCTTGCCGCCCTCGCCGAGCTCGACCCGGCGCTGCCCCGCTACTCCGCGGTCGCCGCGTACCTGCACGAGCATGGCGGCGACGCCGCGATTGCTGCCCGCCTGTACGCCGAGGCGGCTGCCGCCGCCGCGAACCTCGCCGAGCGCGACCACCTCACGCGCCAGGCGGCGCGGATCAACGCGGAGATGCGCGGCTAGTCCCTTCCGCGCGCTTGGCATGTCCGACAGCCGCCGCGCACCCTCGGGACGACATTAGGATGGAAGGATGGGGAGGAATGCATGGGTCGCGTTTTACGTGCTCGGGCTGGTAGCCGTCGTGGTCGGCGTGGACGTCTTGTTCTTCAGGTATCGGTTCTGGGAGCGCCTGATGGTGAACGTCGGGATAGTCCTGGTATTCGCGGCGTTCTATCTGAGGTTCCTGAAGCAAGCATGAGCGTCCCCGCCGCTCAGGATGAGGAGCAGCGCCGGCAGACGGTGGTGGTGCCGCTGCCTGCGGTTCGCCCGATTGGGGCTCCCTCGGCGGTTAGTCGTCGCCCGTGAGTGCGAGCACCAGCTGAGACACCTGAAGCTATGGCCGGGCTGTAAAGCGACGTTGCGAGACAGGTTGGCCGCGCGACGGCAGCTCGCCTCTACTCCTCGGGCTCGGTGCCCTCGCCCAGGATCGCGAGGTACTTGTCATAGACGTAGAGCTTGCCGCGTCGCCGGCCGGTGGCCTCGCGCAGGATGCCGGCCTGCTCGAGACGATCGATCGCGGCGTAGACCGGGGGGCTCGTGAGCTCGAGCTGCTCAGCGGCCGAAGGGGCGCCCAGCACGATGAACCGCGCCGCGAGGTCGTGCATGCGGTGCGCCGTCGCCGCGCCGCGGCCGAACGAGTGGATCGCGCGACGGTCGGACTCGATCAGCGCCACCAGGCGCCGGGTGGTGTGGGTAGTCGATTCAGCGACCTCGATAACCCCTTCGAGGAAGAACCGCAGCCAGCCCTCCCAGTCCCCGTCGGTGCGCACGCGTTCGAGGTGTGCGTAGTAGTCCTCGCGCCGGCGCTTGAAGAAGAGGCTGAGATACAGGAGCGGCCGGCGCATCACGCCCTCTGAGCAGAGCAGCAGCGTGATCAGCAGACGGCCGACCCGGCCGTTGCCGTCGAGGAATGGGTGGATCGTCTCGAACTGGGCGTGCGCGAGCGCGGCCTTGATGAGGATCGGCGTGGGTTGCGGCTCGTCGTGGGTGAAGCGCTCCAGGGCGGCGATCGCCGGAGGGACCTCCGGGGCGGGCGGCGGTACGAAGCGAGCAAGACCCGGTCGGCTCCCGCCGAGCCAGTTCTGCGTGCGGCGAAACTCGCCGGGCGCCTTGCGGGCGCCGCGGCCGCTGCGCAGCAGCCGGGCATGCACTTCGCGCAGGAGCCGCGCGCTGAGCGGCGGCGCACCCGGCCGTGCGATCTGGGCGAGGCCGTGGTTCAGCGCGGCGATGTAGTTCGCGGTTTCTCCGGCGTCCTCGATGAGCGCTCCGGGTGCGGCGTCGTGCTCGAAAAGCAGCAGGTCCGAGAGCGAGGACTGGGTTCCCTCGATCTGCGAGGAGAGCACGGCCTCCTTGCGGACGAACGTGTAGATGAACTGGTCGGGGTCCGGCAGGAGGAGCGTTACGCCGTCGAGCCGGCCGAGGGCCTGGTTCGCACGGTCCAGCAGCGTCTGCATCGCGACATCGACCCGCAGCGGCGGATCGGGCGGCAGCGGTCTCGGATGAAAGGCCCAGAAGCCGTCGGGACCGTCTTGCGCAAGACGAAACTCGCCGGCCCGGGCGCTCGCCTGCGGCCGCGGCGGGCAGGCTGGCATTCGATCGCTTACCACGCGTACAGCTTACTAAACGATACTGGCGAAACGCTTATTAAGGGGGGTGCATTGAAGCGATCGCTGCACAACGGCCCGGGGTGCCAAAAGCGCGGCACCCTGTCGGCAGCCTCGTTGTCTGAGACAAGCAAGCGCAGCCGGCCGGTTCAGAGGCGCCAAAGCTCCCCGATGCGGTAGGCGAATGCGGTCGCGGGTTTGCGTATCAATCCCGCCCCCGCTATGACGGTTGTCTGAGGCCCTTGGCTACGGCTTGATCTCTCCGCTACGCACGTGGTCGATTCTGACCGGCAGGCAGTGATGGGTGTGTCGTCCCTATGCCGCGCTGCTGTACGTGATCGTCCCGTGAATCTGCACGCCGAGCGCGTCGGCGATCTCCTGCAGGCGATCGACGCCGACACCGCTGTAGTCGTTGGTCTCCCAGCGCTGGATTGCTGCTCGGCGACTCCGACGCGCTTGGCGAGTTGGCGTTGGTGAGCCTGGCGTCGGGGCACCGAGCTGTCGCTCCGACAGGCTGGTGACGTCGGGTGGCGTGAGCGCGCGATCGTGTAAGGAGGGAAGCCTGCGATCAGAGGGTCGATGAAATAGAGCTTGCTCTGCGCCGGGATGGGCAGCGGGACGGTGGCCTCTTTGGTTCCGCGCGTCCGAAAGCGGTGCGGCTGCGGCGTCTGAGAGGGGTGCGTGACGTCTGACCACCGGCTCATTCGGCAAGATCCACGTCATGGGTCGTAGCAGAGAGAACGGCGAGGTCTCGATGCAGCTTGCCCTCGAGCCGGAGTTGGCGCCTTACGTGCCGCCCGACGCAGACACTGCATTTGGCGATGAGGCGCTCGCTCGGCGCGCGAAGGCGATGGCGTGCACCGTGCCGCTGCATCATCTGGAGGCGAACAAGGGTCGGGTGCGAGACGGCGAGTTCAGCGCCTACACCGTTTGGGGGCTGGCCTTCGTGGCGATCGACACCGTCACCGTGCAGATGGACTTCGATCGCGGCGCGGCGCACGAGGCGGTGATCGAGGCGATGCTCCCGTATGCCGGCCGGCAGGCGCCTGAGCGCGATGACGCTGAGCATCGAGAGGTCTGCAAGTGGGTGCTCGACGAGCTCATCGGCACGAGCTCGCAGCGGGAGTTCACGGTCGAATACGGAGATTGGAACGGTGAGTACGTGCGGCGCAGCTTCGGCTTTCAGCTGCTTGTCGAGCGCCAGGCGGCCGATGGCTCCGTCTATCTGCGGGCGACTGATGCTGCCATCAACGTGCTGGTCGGAGCGCTGGACACCGATGTCGAGTCTGCGCAGGCGGCCGCGGAGGCAAAGCTCGAGAACCTCGTGCGTCGCGGCCGGCTTTCCGAGGCGCAATACGCTGCCCTCCAGGCCCGCTACAGAACGATCCAGCTCGGTGAGCAGATTCGCCAAGACCTTGCCGCCACCAGGCGCAACCTGGAGACTGTCGATTGGGCGGGGGAGGTCTCGCCGCGGCTGGACGGCGCGCTGGCGCATATCGGCGAGCGACTCGAAGTCGAGCGGCGCATCGCCGAGAACATCCGTGAGACGCGCGACCGCGCACAGGAGTCTGAGCGGCGCGCACACGCTGCGAGCCTGATCGAGCTGCTCGAGGAGTGCCAGAACCGCCACATGATCCTGCAACGCAAGCTGATGGAGGCGCGCCAGATCTTTCTCCTAGAGCAACAACGCCAGGTCTTTGCGCCGCCCGCCAGCGTGCGTCTGCGCGACATCACCCGCGAGCTGCTGCTGCCCGTGCTCTCACTCCCGCTCCTCGACGCCGACGCCCCGGCGGTCGGCTTCTTCGAGCTCGTCCTTAGCCCGCGGCCGCAGCGCATCATGCGCCTGAGCACGCTGATCACCCAGCTCCTCGCCCCGCCCCGCGAGCGCGCCGAGCTCGGCGCCGAGCTGCTGGAGCCTGAGCTGCGCGAGCTGACGCCCTACGAGGCCTTCCCCAAGCCCGTGCGCGAGGTGGCTGAGGCCGTGCTTGCGCAGGTCGACTCGCAGCCGAGGAGGCTCAGCTCTCTGCTGGGTGAAGCGCTCGATCACTCGCCCGCCACGGCGCATCTCGTTGCGCTGCTCGCTCTGCACTCGTTCTCGCCCGCGCTCGAGTCGCAGCTGCGCGCAGGCGACGACGCCCCCCTGCTGCTCGCGTGGTCGGATGGCACACTGCTGCCACCGCAACTGCGTCTGAGCGGTAGCGCGCCAGGGGACCTCTCTGTCGCTTCCGCTGGGCAGGCTGGGCCAAGTTTTTGCGGCGACGATCTGCTCCTGGCTCGTCTGGATGTCGCCGCCCATCTGTCCGAGGTGCGCACGTGAGCCTCGCCGAAGACACCGACCAGGCCGCGCAGCTCGTTGCCCACGGACTGCGCCCCAAGGTGCGGCCGATCGAAAACCCAGACTACCGCGAGCTCGTGCGTCGCTACCGCCAGCAGGACAGCTTTGCGCGCACGGTACGCGCCGTGGCGAACGGCATGGGGCTCGACGTGCTCGACGTCACCGAGGCCGCGGGTGTCGTGCTGGGCGCACGTGAAGGCTCGGCCTTCGCGATGCGCATGGAGGATTACTATCGCCGCACACGCGAGCGCAATCCGCGCCTGCGAGTGCTGCACGGGCTCGCGCAACTCGCCATCGCGGCCACCAGCTTTCCGCGGCCCGACGATCTCGAGGACGAAGAGCATGCGCCGCGCGTTGCCGTCAACGAGGTCGACGAGTATCTTCGCGACCTCTGTCGCCGCCTCGACGAGCGCCACGCCGAGCAGGAGCTTGACCCGCCGGCGGAGGATCCGGGCCTGGAGCGCTCCTGGCGAATGTACGCGCGCCAACCCGAGGCAGCCGCCACCGAGGATCGACGGGCATGGTCAGGCGCCACGCGCCAGGTGATCACGAGGGCGTTCGTCGCGCTGACCGAGCAGGGGCTGATGCGCAAGATCTCCGATGCGCTCGGCGGCACCTACCAGCCGACCCCGGCCTATCGCATCCATGTTCGGGAGCTCGCGCGCGAAGACGTCTGGTTCGAGCTCGACCGCATCACCTCCGAGAACGGCCTGTCCCGCTGGTAGCCCCATGTACGAGCTCAACCGCGTCATGCTGCAGTCGATTGGGCCCAAGGGCGCTCGCTACGAGGACGTACTGCTCGACTTTCGCGATCGCAACGATGATCCGGCCCGCGGCTCGGTGCTGTTTCTCGAGAACGGCGGCGGCAAGAGTGTGCTGCTCAAGTTGATGTTCTCAGTGTTGCTGCCCGGACGCCGGCTTGTCCTTGGCGCCAACTCGAACACCAAGACGCTCGAGAACTTCGTGCTCACGGGGGACACGGGTCACGTCGTGCTGGAGTGGCGCGCGGTCACCGGCGACGGACAGGCACTGCCAGAGCGACTGCTCACCGGCAAGGTCTATGAGTGGCGCAGGCGCCAGCACTCCTCCGACTCCCAGAACTTGCGGGAGGCGTGGTACACGCTGCGCGCTGCCGATGAGGCGCTCACGCTCGAGACGCTGCCGGTCCGTGCCGAGCGCGACGGGTCGCACTTCAAGCGCCAGTTCGGCTCATACAAGGAAAAGCTTGAAGAGGCAAACCGCGCCCATCCCGAGCTTGATCTCGTCTGGACCGACGTGCAACACAAGTGGGTCGAGCATCTCGACGCCCTCGGCCTCGATCCCGAGCTGTTCAAGTACCAGCGGGAGATGAACGCTGACGAGGGCGACGCCGACGAGATGTTCGCTTTCCGTACCCACGAGGCGTTCGTCGATTTCCTGCTTGGCGCCGTCACAGACCGTGAGGGCCCGAACCAGCTCGCCACCAACGTCGATCTATATGCCGAGAAGCTGCGAGACCGCGAGCGCCTGCAACTCGAGCAGACCTTCGTCGAAGGCGCGCTGCAGCGGCTGACGCCGCTCGCCGCTGCGGCGAGGCGCCGCGAGACTGCCGCCGCCGGTCTGCGCGACGCGCAGCGCGCGGCGCAGGACGCACACAGTCAGTTCGCCGCTGCGGCGCGCGCGGCCGCCGGCGAACACGAGCGCCTGCGCAAGCGGGTCGAGGAGCAGGAAGGCAGGGCCCGCACGCTCGACACTCGCAGCCGCGAGCTGCAGGAGCAGTTGCGTGAGCTGCGCCGCCGCGCCGCGGAGTTTCGACTGAAGGACGCCGAGGTGGCACTTGCCGAAGCCGACAGCGCCCGCTCGGCGGCGCAGCACGAGCTGGCCGCATGGCGGGCGGCCGAGCCGCTCGCGGCTGGGCGCGCCGCCACGGCGCGCGTCAAGGCCCTCGCCGAGCAGCTCCTGGATACCGAGCGCGAGGCGACGCCGCTGCGCGAGCGCCGCGCGGCCGCGGCGCGAAGCTATGCCGGTGCGCTGCTTGCGCTCATCGACGACGCGCGCGCCGCGGCGCAGCGCGCGGACGAGACGGCCGCGAACAGCGACAACGCCGCCAAGGCCGACGACCTCGCCGCCGGCGCGGCTCGCGAGGACGCGGGACGGCTGCGTGCGGAGCTCGCCGCCGCAGAGAAACGTCTGGAGGAGATCGGCGCGGAGCGTGAGCGGCTCGTTGCCGCCAATCTCATACTGCGCGCTCAGAGCCCAGTCGATGGCTTGGCGGCGATTGAGGAGCGTAAGCGAGACGCCGAACGACGCGAGCGTGAGGCGAGCGAGCGCATCGACTCGATCGACAAACGGCTGCAGGCACTGAGCCAGGAGATCGCGGACGCTCGCCTGGCACAGGAGCTGGCGTCCGGTGAGGAGACGCGCCTGGAGAACGAACGTGGCAAGCTGCGTGACCGCGCAGAGCGGCTTGCGGGCTCCGAGCGTCTGCGCGAGCTCTCGGCGGTGGAGCAGGTGGATCTCTGGCGGATGGCCGACCCGCTGCACCGGGCGCTCACCGAGGCAATTGCCGCGACCGAGCGCGACATCGTCGGCCTGGAGCTCGAGGCCGCCGACGACCGCCGCGCCGCGCAAGCCCTGCAGGAGACCGGCCGACTCCCCGCCGCGCACGATGCGCAGCGGGCGGTCGAAACGTTGCGGCGCGAGGGGATCGCCGCCGTCTGCGGCTGGGACTATCTTGCCGAGTCGGTCGGCGGCTCCGAGCACGAGCGGCTGCTGCGCCACGCGCCTGAGCTCGTGGGCGGCATCGTGCTGACCAATCCCGCTCACCGCGAGCGCGCCGAAGCGGCGCTCGCAAACGCAGCGCTCAAGCCGACCATCGTGCTTGTGCTCGGCGACTCCTCAGAGCTTGCGGGCGCCATCGAGACGGCCCCCGAGCGCTACGTCGTGGCTCCGAACGTCGCCCTCTATGACGAGCAGGCCGGCGAGGACGAGCTCGAGCTGCGAGCGCAACGGCTCGCACGGGTGACTGAGCGCCGCAGCGAGCTCGACGATCACCATCGCTGCGACCACGAACTGCGCCAGCAGATGGAGGATCTTCTCACCGATTGCCCCAAGGGACGGCTCGAGGAGATGGCGGCTGCCGCCGCTGAGCAGCGCGCGCTTGCCGACGAAGCGGCCGCCAGGGCCCAGGCGCTGCACAACGAGAGCGCCGCGCTCGCCGCCGAGCGTCCCCAACGCGAGGCCGCCGCCCGTGACACGCGCGCCGAGCAGCGGCTTCTTGCCGAAGCACGCCCCCGTCTCGAAGGCTTCCGCGAACGTGTCGCCGCCGAGCCCGAGCTGCGCGAGGCGGTACGCAACGGGCGCGAGGCGGCGAGCGCAGCGGACGACGCCTACGCGCATCACGCCTGCGCCGCGCAGGAGCACCGCGAGGCGATGCAGGAGGAGGCGCGCCTGGCCGACGAGCAGCGCCGGCGGGCGGACCGCCTCTCCGAATCTCTGGAGAGCGTGGAGGGCGTCGGCGAGGACGTCGTGCGCGAACAGCCGGACGCGCCGATCGGGGACCTGCGCGACGCATACCTGCTCGCCACACGCCTTCTGGAGCAGGCCACCACCGGCTCTGAGCTGGCAGCCGAGCACCGGCGGGCAGAGGCGTCGGAGGCCGAGCTGCGGGCGCGGCTGCAGGAGCACGACGCCGACGAGCTCGCACGCGCGGCCGAGCTGCTCACCGGAGCCACCGATCGCACCGGTCGTCGTGAGGGCGAGCGCCGCGCCCGCCGTGAGGCCGAGAGCGCCGAGGAGCGTCGTGCGCAGTGCATCGCCGAGCGTAAGGCCCGCGAGGATGAGCTCAGCCGGGCAACGCCGCGCGACGAGTCCGGACGCGGCCCGCGCGCACAACTGACCGGCGATCTGATCCCCCGCGACCTCGACCATGCGCTCGCTCTGCAGCAGCGTCTCGACGCTGAGCGCGTGCGGACGCTCGAGGAACAGCGCACCGCCGACGGGGCCGCTCGCCAGGCACAGGAGCAGGCGACGAAGGCCGAGTCGCGCGCTCAGGTCATCGGCTCCTACGAGGACTCGCTTGCGGACTCGCTCGCCGCCAGTGGCCACGAGCTCGACCGTGCGGCCCTCAGCGGCCTCGCCGCCTTTCCTGGCGATATCGAAGAGGCGAAGACGCTCACGCAGCAGCTTGCCGGCGCGCTGCGGGAGGCAGGCAGCGAGCTCGATGCCTCCGAGACCCAGGTGCGCGAGCTGGCACAGCGCGTCTCGCACTTCGCACTTGACGATGCCTTCGAGGCGATGGCTGGCGGCAACCTGCGTGAGCGGCTCGCCCGCGACGAGGCCGCGACGCTCGCCCGACGCAGCGACGAGCTGATCCCGCACCTGCAGGAGCGCGCCGCAGAGGTGGCCAAGGAGCTCGCGTCCATCGAACAGCACCGCCGCCTGCTGCTCGAGCGTCTGGCCGCGCTTGTGCAGACCGCCTTGAACGCGTTGCGCCAAGCGGGCCGCGCCTCGCGGCTTCCGGCCGACCTCGGTGACTGGTCGGGCAAGCAGTTCCTGCGCATCGACTTTGAGACACCCGACTCCGATGAGGTGCTGCTCGAGCGTCTCGGCGAGGTCCTCGACTCGTCGGTCAGGGACGGCGGCGAGCGAAACCGCGATGGCATGACGATGCTGCTGCGCGGCGTCCGCGCAGCGATCGATCCCCGCGGTTTTCGCGTGACGCTGCTGAAGCCCGACACGGTGTTGCGCGACGAACGCGTACCGGTCACCGCGATGGGCGAGTTCTCCGGTGGTCAGCGTCTCACGGCTGCGATCGCGCTGTACTGCACGCTCGCGGCGATGCGCAGCACCTCGCGCGGCCGCCAACGGCCGCGCGCCGGCGTGCTCTTCCTCGACAACCCGATCGGCACCGCCAGCGCCGAGTACCTGCTCGACATCCAGTTGAAGGTCGCCGACCGTGTGGGGGTCCAACTCGTCTACACGACCGGCGTGTTCGACACGAACGCGCTCTCGAAGTTCCCCTGTGTGGTGCGCCTGCGCAACGACCTCGACATGCGCGCCGGGATGCAACGCATCCGTGTCGCCGACAGCCTGCGCGCCGCCCTGCTGAACGGGCGCTCCGCGCAGGACGGGAGCGGCTATCTCGATGTGGCCCGCGTCGTGCACGAGCGCTCCGGCGGGTCCCCTTGAGCAGCCCCATCCTCGGCGTCACCGCGGCGGCGCTTGCGCGCGAGCTTGACGGCTGGACCAGGCGACGGCTCACGCTCGCCGAGCTGCAGGCGCTGCTGGTGGCCGCCGAGCCCTCGCTCGAACACGCGCCCGAGCGGCGGGCCCGTCTGCACGAGGTGATCGATGAGCTCGTTCACGCCGGTCTCCTGCACCTGCCGAGTGCGCGCTCCTACGACCGCAGCGCCAAGCCGGCGCTGCCGCGTTTCGTGCGCATCGACCGCCCGCCCCCCGCGTCCCGGCGCGTCTCGGGCGCCGGCGTCGCCTGGCGTCCAGAGCTCGCCTGGGCGAGCGAGCTCTCACTCGAGGAGCAGACGCTCGCGGACCTGCGCGCCGCCAACGCCTTCCTCCGCGACGGTGGTGCCGCTCGTCCGATCGTCCCGCTCCGTGAGCGCTCGCTGCAGCTCTTCGGCGACGAGAAGCGCCTCGAGGCGCTGGTGGGTGGCCAGCTCTTCGCTCAGGGTCGTCTCACGCTGGCGCAGCTACGCTGCGAGGAGATCCATCCGCCGTTCGTGTTTCAACGCATCGGCTGTGGATCTGACGTACTGGTGGTCGAGAACCACCACACCTATGTCTCGTTGTGCCGCATGCTGCCGGGCGACAGCGAGGTCGGTGTCGTCGTCTACGGCGCAGGCGCTCACTTCCGAGCTTCTGTCACCTACCTCGCCGACCTGCAGACGCGCCCGCGCCGCGTACTCTACTTCGGGGATCTCGATGTCGACGGTCTCGACATCCCCGTGCGCGCAGGCCGCCTCGCCACTGACGCAGGCCTGCCGACGATTGAGCCCGCGGCCGTGCTCTATCGGCTTCTGCTCGCACATGGCCGCCCAGCGCCGGTCGAAAACCCGCCATCCCAGTATCGAGTGCGCAGGTTGACACCGTGGTTGCCCGAGGATGTGCGCAGCTCCTCGGCAGCGGTGCTCGAAGATGGAAAGCGGATCGCACAGGAGTGGGTCGGCACCGAGCTGCTGGCGGAATGCCGCGGGTCGCTTTGGCTGCTGCAGTGATGCGCTGCGCATAACCCTATCGTCGCTCTTGTCGAGCTTCTACACATAGTCGGCCAGTAGATCGAGTAGCGCTCGGGCCTGCTCCTTCGTCGAGAGCCATGCCGGGCTTGGTGAACTCGATGTTGACGACGATCTCGGCGTCATCCCACACGCTCCTCCAAGCGCGACGCGGTCACGACGCCCCGTCGATCTCGGCGATCAGCCGGTCCACATCGGCTGCGGCCTGCTCGACTTCGGCCGGCGTGAAGCCGGGCGTCTTAGCCAGCTCGCCCGCATAGATTGTGGGCCACTCTGGCAGGACCGTGACCGACGGCGGCCACGGGTGCTTGTCGCGCAGGCGGAAGATCTCCATGCACGCCCGGCGCACGCCGGGCAACTCGTCGTCGGCGAGCAGGCGGCGGACGAGGAGGATGTCGATCAGGTCGCGGGCGCGGTCGTTCTCGCGATGGGGGAGGGAGTGGTCGGTGCAGGCGTGGAGCTTCTGCGCGAGCATGTAGGCGAGCGTGACAAGTGGCAGCTCGTCGACTGGGGAGAGGCCGAGCGCGGCGACGTCTACGAAGGTGTTGTCGACGAGCTGCGTGCCGCGGCCTGCGTCGCCTTCGGCCGGCGCTGCCTCGAACTGCACCGTGGAGAACGGCTGGCCCTTGAACTGCAGCTTGATGTCGCCGCGCCAGGCCGCGGTGTCGTGGATCGGCTCCCATGAGACCAGCCGGAAGCTGAAGCCGTCCCAGCCGCGGGCCAGGGCGTCTCGCAGCAGGGACTCGATCTGCTCGCCCCGGGCGCGGACGGCCGCGTCGAGATCCTTGGTCGCCCGGGCCTCCTCGCCCATCAGAAGCTCTACGGCGACGCCGCCCTTGACGGCAAAGATCGATTCACCGTTCTCGTCGCGGGCGTGGGTGTCGAGCGCGGCGATCACGGCGATGTAGCCGATCTGGCGGCGGGCGCGCAGCTGCAGTGCGTCATCGCCGATGAGGTTGCGCAGGCGCTGCTCCAGTGAGGCCTTGTTCTTGGGCGGCGTGTCGTAGCGACGCTCACTCATACCGCGCCCTGAGCCCGCGTGGCGCGCAGATCGGCCTCCTGCTGGGCGGTGATGAGCGCCTGGCGGGCGGCGGTGTCGATGGCCTGGCCGATGAGCGTGGGTCGCAGCCCGAGTTCGATGCCGTCGGCGATCGCGCGCGCCGGGGTGACGATCGGGACGTCTCGCAGCTGGGCCACCTCGTCGTTGGCGAGGTCGTGTCGATGCAGCCGGTAATGCGCAGGTACCTGTCGGTGGGTGCGGTAGTCGCGCGGGACGGTGATGTCGATGTGAGCCGGGCTTACGTCGCAGAGCTCGTGGAGATCGAGTGCTGTCTCGCCGCTCAGCGTGCCGCGTCCATCCGGCCATTGGGTAGCCCGCGCGAACTCGTCGAAGTCTCCGTGCGGCACCAGCTCGATGCGGTACAAGCCCCGACCGAGGTGCTCGGCCAGGCCGCGCCGGGCGTAGTCGTTCAGGCGGCGCGGGTCGATGCCCAGCTCGCGTACCTCGCGGGTGCGCACGAAGCCGTTCTGCATGGTGGCAAGCGCGAGAATCTCAGTAAAGACCCGGCCTGGCATAGAGGTACATAGTACCGTTTTTTGCGGATGTTCATACACTAGGTTGGCAGAGAGCGTACGGACAACGCGATTTTGCGGATGTTCGTACGGACATCTTCTGCAACGAGGTGCCGCCTTCAGGACGATGCCGAGCTAGAACGCGCCCTGGTCGTAGAGGTGCTTGAGCGCGTAGTCCTGGGCGACATCGAGCAACGCAGGATCGGCTATGCCGCTACGACCCCGGGAGTGGCGTGCGAGATAGCCCTGCGTGATCATCGCCGGGCGAGCATCGAGTCGTAGACGTGCCAGCGCCTGCTCCACTGGGCGCGGCGATCGCGAGACCCGAGGGACGTCACGGGGAGTCGGGAGGGCAGCAGCGCTTCGACCTGGCCAGCAGCGGATACCAGCCGCGATCGCAGGAAATCCAGCGTCCCCAACCGTCGGGAATGCGCAGGAGTATTCCTCGCAGTGCTTCGGCGTGCTCGCCGGCGTCCTCTGGTACATGTGCCGCATTTAGCAGCTGCTGGTAATCGATATCGCGCACGGCCTGCTTTGCCTTATTGTCTTTCGCTTTCGGTAACTGCATTCCGATCGAGGGCGTAGTCGTTCGTTTGTCGCTGGTGTTGGCAGTCATCACACGGTCCCCTTACCCACCCTCACCGGCAAGTCAGCGTCAGGTGATGCTCGATCCGCGATACCTGGTGTGAGTTGCGGGTTGCTGGGCTGACGGTGCTCTGGGTTCGGGCTTCCGTTTGCGCCTGCCCCGGCGCTCCTGCCAAGGATTTATGAATTGTGCGACCTTTGGCCGGCCGCTGGCCTCGACGCTCGCTCCTGTCGGCTACCGACTGTTTCACTCCATAAGTGTCGCCTGCCAGTTGTATTCCTGTAGCCGGTTGTCCAGCTCACGTCGTTCTTGGGCAAGCGCATCGAGTCGGCCCTGAAGCTCAGCAACCTTGACATGGCGCACCATCCTGATCTCAGAGCGGCTATAGCGCGTCAGTCCGAAGCCCGGGGCCCCCGTGGCCGCTTTGATCGCGGTGCGCAACGCGCCCTGGCGTAGAGCGATGACGTCGCGGCGTGCGATCCCCTCTGTGACGGTCTCACCGGTCGCGAGTTGCGCGCGCGCGTTGGTGTGGTTGATCTGGGCGATCAGCCCCTGCAGTTCGTCGCAGCGCCGATTGAGCTCGGCCAGCAGCTCAGTCGGGCTCTCGGGCGGCTCCTCGTCCTCCTGGGCCAGCACGCAATTGGACAGGCGGTCCTGGAGCTGTGCAACCCGCTTCTGCAGGTCGGCCCGACGGTTCAGTGCTTCTCCAACGATTAACGGCACACCCATAGCATAGCAGACGACTGTCTGAGGCGCGGTCGCGGGTGCACTCGCATCTTCTCGGGGAAGACAGGGCCGCATGCGGCCCTGTCCCGGACGGTGCATGCACCGTCCGGCCGGTCCTTGCATGCAAGGACCGGAGGGGGCCGCACATGTGCGGCCCCCCATCCGGCGCATGCGCCGGATGAACAACAGCGACTGCCAATCTCCCAGCCTGTCTCGAAAAGGTCCGCCGACATACCAATGCCCTGAACGCCGCTGGTAGCCTCCCACCGCGTGAGCGCCGCCCCTGAAGCGACCGTGGAGACCCGATCGTGGCTTCGCCGGCACCGGCGACTGCTGCTTGTTGGGAGCGTCCTGCTCATGCTCGTCCTGCTCTCGGTGTTGGCGGGGGTGAGCTGGTACTTCTCCTCCGCGGTCGTGGTCCCAGACCATTCGCCTCTGCCTGCCGATGCGACCGTCGATGAGCTCTCTCCCGGCCAAATGATCCTCTCGCGATCCGAAGCCACGCTGCGTCCGGGGGTGTATGGCGTTGACTGGCCCGCCGGCCACTCGATCGTCGAAGGCGTGATGAGCAGCAATGCTCGCACGGTGACGCGGCGGGTGAGGGCTATACGCGGCCAACTGGCGCCGGGTACGAAGGTCGCGCTCGACCCCGATGTCTACGCGGGCACTCCCAGGCAGGCACTGGGAATGGCTTTCGCCAACGTGAACGTTCCAAGTGAGCTTGGCGCGATGCCGGCGTGGCTGATTCCAGGGCGCACGCATACCTGGGCGATCGTCGTCCACGGCATCAACGGTGATCGCGAAGACGACCTGCGCATCGTGCCGGCGCTGCACCGTGCCGGATTGCCCGCCCTGCTGATCACGTACCGCGGGGACCGCGGCGCGCCACGCAGTCCCGACGGGTTGCATCACATGGGCCTCACCGAGTGGCTCGACCTGCAGGCCGCGGTTCGCTATGCGCTCTCTCACGGAGCGGGGCGCTTGGTCCTGATCGGCTACTCGATGGGCGGCGCAATCGTGACCCAGTTCATGGAGCGCTCCGCCCTGGCGCGCCGCGTCGCAGGCCTCGTGCTCGACTCTCCGGCGCTTGACTGGAAGTCGATCCTCTCCTTCAATGCCAACGAGATGGGGTTGCCGTCATTCGCTGTGATCCCAGTCGAGTGGATGATCGGCGCGCGGATCGACGCGAACTGGAGCAGCCTCGACGCGCTTCGTCACACGGCAGACTTCCACCTACCCATCCTGCTCTTCCATGGCACCGACGACAAGCTGGTGCCGATCTCAACCAGCGACGCGTTCGCCAAAGACCTGCCCGGATGGGTCACCTACTATCGCGTCCCCAAGGCCGGTCACGTCGAGTCCTGGAACGTCGACCCCGCGCTGTACGGGCAGCGGCTCACCGCGTTCCTGGCTGGCAGGAAGATTGGATGAAGGGGGATACAGATTCCATATCCGCCCTTCGTCCAGATCCAATGGTGCCGACTTCGTGCGGCTATGAACTTAGATATGGATTGAGCACATGGGGAGGGATGTTTTCTGTGCGGGTCGACCCGTCGGGCAGCTTGTACTGGACCGACGCAACATTCGAGTCATAAGCCTCGGCTACGTTGTTCGTGATCTTCACGAGGTGCGACCTGCCGTCCTTGTCAAACAGCGTCACGCTGTTTACGCCATTTGGCATCAACACGCCAATACGAACATGCCCGGAGCTGACATTCACGTCAAGCAAGGCCTCATTCTGCAGTTCATTCGACCGTCCACAAGCACCGCCCCCCGCCGAGTTGGCTTCTATGACCGTGAGGCACAGAATCCCGGCTTCTTCTGACACGTAGACTTCGGCGCTCCCGAACATCTCCGCGAGAACCGCGCCGGCGGGGAGGTCTTTCGCGTCGGCGTAGGCCGCGTGCGCGCGTCTTTTCAGCGGATGGGCAAAGACCGAGAGCCGATGAACGTGTGCATGGCGCGTTCGGTGGTTGCGTGCGTAAGCGCCGACCGCGAGCACCATTCCGCACGCCGTTGCCATTATTGCCACGGAAAGCGTCGCGAGAGAGCGGCGGACCGGCCGTCTCATGGATCTGGTGTGTCTTACGTATATTCGCATCATGTCCCTCCTTAGTTGTGTCCCTCGATCTGAGATCTGTCGGCGGTGTCGCTCGGGGATTGGTTGTGGGGCTGGTAGAGCACTGGTTTCGAAGGGCCGCGGTTTAGGGCTCGATGGTCGCTGTGAGGTGGCGAAGGAGACGCATGCGTTGAGCGAGACCGGCGCCCTGCCCGACGATGAGCCAACCGTTCCCGGAACGCCTTGCCGTGAGGCCGCCCTCGGCGAAGAGCCCGGGCGCTCCGGGGACGGGCTTGAAGTCGGGCAGCGCAGCCGCGCGTGCTCGGGGATTCGCGGCATCGAGTACGACCATCGCTCTCAGTGGCACGTGCTGCAGTTGGTACACATTGGCGATACAGGGGAGGAAGGCGTGGCCGACGATCCGCCCGGGGTACGGCCGAATATCGCTCATGACCCTCCCACCGCGCGCGGTGAGACCCGGCACGCCGCTCGCGCGAAGCTCGCAGGCTCCGCGGGGTGGCCGGCCGGGAGAGTGCCAGGACTGGATGGTTCCCTGGAACGGGGTAATGCTTGGCGGCTTGTAATGGATGCGCTGCCCTTGCGCGTTCAGGGGGAGCACCGACCTGGGGCCCGGCGGATGATTGCGGGGGAGGCGGCCGAGAGATTCCTCGTCGTGCGTCACGATGCGCGCCCCTCGCAGACCGTAGGGAAGCCCCGGCAGCGGCGTTGTTGGGGCGCGAATCTTGCTGTCAGCAGCGGTCCTGCCTTCGACCAAGACGGCAGATACCTCCGGGAGTGTCACGGCAACCGTAGTCCACTGATGTGAGCCGCCAACGCTGTCGCCCTGCACCATCACGAACGGCTGCGAAGCCGTGGCCACGCCCCCGCAGGCACTACCTCCGGTGACGCCGTTTTCTTCGATCACCGTGCACCATCCAGCCTGGCCCACGGTTTCCAGCATCGGCCAAAGCCGCACGTTGAAGGCCGGGCGACCATTCCTTGCGTCGATGGCGAGCGCGCGGCCGGCATCACCGGCGTGTGCGCGACCGCCATGCGCTGCTCCACCACTGAGCGCCCAGACGATGCCGAGGAGTGCGACCACACCGAGAGCGACGCGGGCGGTCCGGATACGACGCGCGCGCTGACGGCGCCGGGCCTCTTCGATGACACCCAGATCGGGTCCGGCCGGCATGTTCCCCGGCACGGCAGGGGACGGCCTGTCACTGACCAGCATAAACATGCTCAGCGGAGCCCCTGGATGATCGTGATCAGCTCCTCGGGAGAGTAGCCCTGCTGGCGCGCGAAGCCGACAAGCTCGCGAGCACGCGCGATGACAGCGCCGCGCTGTGGCGTGCCACTGACGCGCACGCCAAGGCCGCGCCGAAACTCCAGCAGTCCTTCGTCCCGCAAGGCGCGCAGGGCGCGAAGGACGGTGTTGGTGTTGACCCCCATTACCGCAGCGAGGTCACGAGCGGGCGGCAGGCGCTTCCCCGGCCGAGCCTCCCTGTCGGCGATCGCGCGACGTATCTGCGCGGCGACCTGGTCGTGCAGCGGCGTGGGGTCCGAGCGGTCGATGTGGTCCAGCATTGTGCTATTCATACTAGCACCATGCACATCAATGTAACGGGGAACGCCAAGCGGCGCCTGGATGAGCTGCCACGCCCGGCGCGGCTCGACTCGCTCGCGCTGCTCGACTCACTCCCCGCTGAGCAGCGAGCTGCCGTGAGGGGCCGGGTGATCGAGGGTCGCGACTACGAGGACTTGGCCAGGGAGCTCGGTTGTTCGGAGCTGGTGGTGCGCCGGCGTGTGAGTCATGGCTTGCGCGTGCTCCGATCGCTTGCGGGATACGACTGAAGACGCCACGGCAGTGCACCCGCCACCTCGGCGGCTCATGCGCGGGAGGTGCGACTTCGGGATCATCTCCACATGAGCTCATTCGCGCACGTTGACGCGCACTTGGCCCCACCAATTGACGAGCGCTTGCTCTGGGTTTCGGATGAGGGGCTCACCCCCGACGAAGGCGCCTCCGGCGCCGAGCCTCTGGTCGTCGACTCCTGGCTGGTCGAGGACGGCCTCGTGCGCGGCCTGGATCTGCACGAACAGCGCTTCCGCCAAGCATGCCTACGCCTTCTCCCATCGATCCCGGAGCGCGCGCTGAATGACTTCTTGACCGCGGTTCGCTCTCAGCTGCCGCGTGAGGGTCGATGGTTTCCCCGAGTCGAGGCACATGCCGGCGCGTGCTCCCGGTTGGCTTTGCGCTTGCGCCCCGCGCCGGCCAATGCCGGGCCGATCGCCCTATGGGTTCCGCCGCACCCCGATCCTCGCGTTGCTCCCCGCATCAAGGGTCCCGACCTGGCGGCGCTCTCAGCGCTCCGGGAGCGTGCACGCGCGGCGGGCGCTGGTGACGCTCTCTTGTACACCGTCGATGGCACAGTGCTCGAGGCCGCTCATTCGGCGCTCGTCTGGTGGCGCGGCGAGACGCTGTGCATTCCGGCTGTCGATCTGGCCGTGCTGCCATCGGTAACCAGAACGCTCATCGTCGCGCTGGCGGAGAGGCTCGGGATCGAGGTGAGCCATGAGCGCTGCTCCATCGATGAGCTCGTCACGTTGCCGTCATGGACAATCAATGCGCTTCACGGCATCCGTCCCGTGTCTCGCTGGGTTGGGCTGGACCGCGCCCAGACAGCTCTATGAGCTGGTCGCTCGCGGTTCGCCGGCTCGACTTTGCGGTCGATGCGCAGCGTATGTTCGTCGAGCTGTTCGCCGCGCGCGAGCATGCCTTCTGGCTGGACAGCAGCCTCGTCCAGTCCGGGCTGTCGCGGTTTTCGTTTCTCGGTGACGCCGGGGGCCCGCACGGCGAGGTGCTGAGCTATCGGCTGGGCAGCGGCATTGTCGAGGCGCGCAGCGGGTCGCGAGGCGCAACGCTCATCGCCGGCTCCATATTCGAGGTGCTCGAAGCACGCCTCGCAGAACGCGCGGTCGGACCCTGTCCGGAGCTGCCGTTCGACTTCACGTGCGGCTATGTCGGCTACCTCGGCTATGAGCTCAAGAGTGACTGCGGCTCGCCGAACGGGCACGTGTCATCCTCGCCCGATGCTGTCCTGATCGCGGCGACGCGGTTGATCGCCATCGATCATCTGAACGGACAGACCTGGCTGCTGGCGCTCTGCAATCAAGATCAAGGCAGCGCGCAAGCAGCCGAAGCGTGGCTCGATGATGCGCATGGCCGCCTGAGCGCAGATGCCGAGAGAGGATGGGATGCCCTGACCATCGCTCCAACATCGTTGGACTCGATGATCGCCGGCTCGATGAGCGCAGCGGCGAGTCTGTGTTCAGGTCTGGATGAGGCGCACGCCGTCGCCTTCGATCCGGAGCCGTGGCTCGCCCGCTCCCGCTCCGGCTATATCGCCGACATCGAGCATTGTCAGAGCAGGCTGCGAGCGGGGGAGAGCTACCAGATCTGCCTCACCAACACTGTCGAGCTCCCCTTCAGCGGCGATCCATTTGCGCTCTATCTAAGCCTGCGCAGCTCCAACCCGGCCCCATATGCCGCATATCTGAGATTTGCCGACCTGCGAGTTCTGTGCTCCTCGCCGGAGCGCTTCCTCAAGATCGGGCGAGACCGGACGATCGAGTCCAAGCCGATCAAGGGCACCTCGCCCAGGTGTCTCGACCCATTCGCGGATGCGACCCTGCGCGAGGAGCTTGCGGCCGACGCCAAGAACCGAGCAGAGAACGTCACGATCGTCGATCTGGTTCGCAACGACCTCGGGCGTGTGTGCGAGCTTGGGACGATCTCCGTCCCCAGCCTGACGACGATCGAGTCATACGCGACGCTGCATCAGCTCGTCTCGACGGTGTGCGGCAGACTTCACCCCGACCTGGGAGTGCTCGATGCCGTTCGTGCCTGCTTTCCGGGCGGGTCGATGACGGGCGCGCCCAAGCTTCGCACGATGGAGATCATCGACGATCTGGAGACTCGCGCGCGCGGGGTCTACTCGGGCGCCATCGGCTACTTCGGGCTGGATGGCGGCGCCGATCTGAACATCGTCATCCGCACCATGGTCATCGATCGCGACCGGCTGACGGTCGGCGCCGGCGGCGCGATCACCGTGGACTCCGATCCCTATGAGGAGTACGAGGAGATGCTACTCAAGGCGCGCGCCCCGCTGCGGGCGCTGGAGCCTCGAGCTCACGAAGCGCTCCCGTCTCCGGGTCGAATATGAAGCCGCGTATGTGATCGCGCAACGGCAGCTCCTGGCTGGAGCGCAGCCGGGTGAGGCTGTGGCGCAGCGTCGCCTCCAGATCGTCGAATGCCCCAAGCCGCCACTCCGGCAGCACGCCGTCCGCCGCCAGCAGCTGCGCGAACTGGTCCTCGGAAGCGCCCTTCAACCCGCAGTTCTCGTGCATCACCACCACGATCTCCTCGGTTCCGAGCAGCCGCTGGGAGACGCTCAGCGAGCGAATCGCATCGTCGGTCACCAGTCCGCCCGCGTTGCGGATGATGTGCGCATCGCCGCGCCGCAAGCCGAGCATCGAGAAGAGATCGATGCGCGTGTCCATGCAGGCGAGCACGGCCACCTTACGGCGCGGCCGCGGACTCAAACCCGGCGCGGCGAGCTCGCTAGCGCACGAGGCCGCGAACGTCAGCATCTGATCTGCATTGCCCATTGGATCGTGATCCTATGCTGGGCTGGGTACCCATGCAACTATGGGTAGGCGTGGCAGGTCGTTGGAGCCCGTGCACATCGGATGCTCGGGCTGGAACTACCGTAGCTGGCGCGAACAGTTCTATCCCGCCGGCCTGCCCACACGCTGCTGGCTTGCCGCATACGCGCGGCGTTTTCGCACAGTCGAGGTCAATGCGACTTTCTACCGTCTCCCAACCCGCGACACGGTCGAGCACTGGATCGAGCAGACCGACAGCGGCTTCCTGTTCGCCGTGAAGGCGAGCCGCTACCTGACTCACGTAAAGCGTCTGTCCGAAGTGGGTGAGGGCATCGCACGCTTCTACGAGCGCATCGAGCCACTGGCCCGGGAGCGAAGGCTCGGTCCGGTCCTGTGGCAGCTTCCGGAGAGCTTCGCCCGCGATGACGATCGGCTTGCGCATGCGCTCGCGCAGCTGCCTCCCGGGCGCCACGCATTCGAGTTTCGCCATCCGAGTTGGTTCACGACCGATGTCTATGCGCTTCTGCGAGAGCGCGGCGCGGGACTCGTCATCGGCGATCACCCGGACCGCCCCTTCCAGGAGCATGTGGCGACGACGGGCTGGCGATACATTCGCCTCCATTACGGTGCTCGAGGGCACCGCGGGAACTACTCCGAGCGCGAGCTCGAAGGCTGGGCGCGGCGTCTGGGGGCCTGGCGCCGGCGAGAGGAGCTGTTCGTCTATCTCAACAACGACTGGGAGTGCTTCGCTCCTCGCAACGCCGCCTTCCTGGCCGACCGGCTTGCCTAGCGTGCGGCTCGGGCCACGTGCGTGGCATGCGCCCAAGAAAACTCCGCCCCTCGCTTCGAATCTGTCTTTCGCGTTGCCGATGGGTGCACAAAGCTCTCAGTAGTTCTCGCCGATCTCTGTGCGCGCCTGGGCGGATGCGCGGCCGTACTTGCGGCGGCGAGGCTTTGACTATGCAGCACGCGACGGTGAGTCCCCAAGCGCTCAGCCGATTGGTGGAGCTTGACACGGGCGGGCGGCCGGTGCTCAGTCTCTACCTGAACCTCGATCCCTCGCTCGCAACCCATATTGCCGACCGGCGAACGGAGCTCGACTCGCTGCTGCTGGAGGCGGCGGCGCGGGCACGAGCCGAGCCGGGTGTCGAGATGGAGCGCGAGCTGAAGCGGGTCCGGCGGTTCCTCTCGGACGATCGGCTTGCCGTGGACGGAGCCCGTGGGCTCGCCGTCTTCTCGTGCCAGAACGACCGTTTCTTCGAGGTGCTCGCGCTGCCCGACAGCGTCGCTCCGGCCGTCTACCTCGACGAGCGCCCGATCGTGAGTCCGCTCGTTGAGATGGTCCGCTCGGAGCGCTGGTGCGTGCTGACGATCAGCTCCCGCGCAAGCCGCATATTCGTAGGGGATCGCGACTCGCTCGTCGAGGTGCAGGACATTCTCGACGACGTGCACCGGCGTCACAGCCAGGGCGGCTGGTCTCAGGCGCGCTACCAGCGCGGCATCGAGAAGGAGATCGACGAGCACATCTCCCGGACGTGTGAGCTCTTGTTCGAGCGCCATCGGCGCACCCCCTTGGATCACCTCGTGCTCGGCTGCCCGCCCGAGCTGCGCCCCCGCGTAGAGCGCGACCTGCATCCCGACCTGCGTGCGCGACTGGTTGCCGGGCACTTCGAGATCGATGTGGAGCGGGCCACGCCGGAGCAGGCATACAGGCGTGCTTTGCCGCTCATCGAGGCCTATGAGAGCGCATGCGAGCAGACGGCCCTCGATCGCCTGCGCGAGGGAATCGCGCCGGACGGGCATGCGTCTGTGGGCTTGGACGAGACGCTCGAGGCGCTGGGCGAGGAGCGCGTCGGCACCCTGCTGGTGGCGGGTGGCTTCGTGGCGCCGGGATTCATCTGCCCGCGCTGCGGCCACCTGGCTGTGAGCGGCGGGCGCTGCCCGATCGACGGCGCGCCGATGCGCGCTCTCCAGGACATCGTCGAGCGGGCGATCGAGCGCGCCGTCGCACGCTCGGTTGAGGTGCTGATTGTGCGAGCCCATGTCGAGGAGCTGCAGCGCGCAGGCTCGATAGCCGCATTGCTTCGCTACTGAGTTGAGATTCACTCCCTCGGACGCCGCGCCAGGTTGCCGACCAGCACGCCGATCACGGTCACCAGATACAGCTGGCCGAGCAGCATCTCCACGACCGTGAGCGCGCGGCCGAAGTTCGTCGCCACCGACAGATCGCCGAAGCCGGTGGTCGTCATCGCTGTGAAGCTGAAGTACACGATCTGGCTCGTGGAGGGTTTCGCCTCCTGGGCGAAGTACGGCGTGCCGCCGACCTTCGCCGCGAAGCCGATCCACCAGGCGAACACGAGACCGACGAGCAGATACAGAGCGAGAGCTCCCGCCACGGCCTGCAGCGTCACGCCGCGCGAGCGCACGAGCCTCACCACTCCTCCGATCAGGGCGAGCGGTATCGCGGCTGAGAGCAGCCCGCTGAGCGCGAACTGAACGGCGATTGGCAGGAGGCCGAGCGCCTCGAGCACAACCGTGACTGCCGCGGCCGTCCCGACCGCCGCCGCGATCGAACGACGGACGTTCCTGCCCGCGCGCGATGTGTTCACGACGACAAGCAGAGCGACGTACTGCAACGCCAGCCCAACGGCGCGCGACCAGTCGTTCGCCGGGGCCACGACCACGAATACGAGCAGCCCGAGCGTCAACGCGAACACGAAGGCGTAGCGGTACTCGACCTCCTTCATCGCTCGCTCACCGCCTGCTTGGCAGGCCGGTGGCTCGCGGACCATTGTCATGCCCTACTTGATACCCGTCGCTCGCTGCTTGCGCGCGAGGTGTGCCGGCGCGCTTACTGATTCAAGCGAACCGGAAGAGTCTTGAGCTGGTTGATGAACCCCGACTCGACCATCCTCGGCCGGCCCGCGAGCTGCATGTTCGGGAAGCGCTTCAGCGTCTCCTCGAACATGATTCTCAGCTCCAGGCGCGCGAGCGCGGTGCCGAGGCAGAAGTGCCTGCCGCCGGCGCCAAATGCCTGGTGCTCGGCGTTGCGCGTCACGTCGAAGTGGTCGGGGTCCTCGTAGCGGGTCTCATCGCGGTTGGACGACGCGTACCACATCACCACGCGCTCGCCCTCTTTGATCTGCTTCCCACCCAGCTCCGTGTCTTTGGTCGCAGTGCGCCTGAAGTGGGCGAACGCCGGGAACATCCTCAGCGACTCCTCCACGGCGCCGGTGATGAGCGCCGGGTCCTCCAGCACCAGCTTTCGCTGCTGGTCGTCTTCCAGCAGCGCTCTCATGCCGCTGCAGTAGGTCGCCTTCGTGCTGTCGTTCCCGGCCGCGACCAGCAAGAAGAAGCCCATCACGATCTCGTGCTGCTCGAGTCGCTGCCCATCCACTTCGGCGTGCACGAGCACGCTCGTCAAGTCGTCGGTCGGCCGCTCGCGGCGGTCCTCGATCATGCGACCGCAGCGCTCGAAGATCTCGGGGATCTCTTTCTCCATGACGCTCTCAATGCCATCGGGGTTGAGGTCTTCATCGCCCGCGCCGAGCGTCGAGTTCATCAGCCGCGCCCAGGTCGCGTCGTCCTCCTCGGGAATGCCCATGAAGCTGCCGATCACCCTCGAGACGACCGGCTGGGCGACGTCGTTCACGAGGTCGCACGTCTCGCGCCCGGCGAGCCCGTCGAGTGTCTTTGTGACGATCTCCCTGATCGCCTCCTCATGCGCCGCGATCCGCTTCGGCGTGAAGCCCGCCTGGAAGAGCGCCTTCACGCGATCGTGCTTGGGCGGGTCCATCCCGATGAACATCGCCCTGCTCAGCTCGATCGGGAAGATCGAGGAGACCACCGTGACGCCCCCGAGCTCAGAGGAGTACGTCTTCCAGTCGCGGCTCACGGTGTGGATGTCCTCGGCTGTGGTCACCGACCAGAAGCCGCCCTCCTCGGGGAATTCGCTGATCTCTCTCGTCCAGTGCACCGGGCAGCCCTTGCGCAGCTCCCTGAACAGCTCGTGCGGTGGACCGTCCACCCAGTGCTCGCGGTCGAGCACACACGCGCTCTCGATGTCCCCCTTGCTCGCGCTCGCGCTCGGGTTCGTCTTGGTGTCGGTCGCGGTCATCTGGGCCTTTCGTGGTCGCTGCTCGCGGGGCTTGCTCGATGTTTCGTGGTCGCTGCTCGTGGGACCCGATCGATGTTACCCACCACGGGGCCTTGTTGGCTGCGCGGCCAGTTCGTTCCCTCCGTGGTCAGTTCATGTCGCCACTTGAACAAAGTTTTGGCATGCCTTATTATTGATTTCATGCAGGCCAAGGAATCGATCGAGTCTGCGGGTGTGCGCGAGAGGGACGCGACCCTCGCCGCCATGCGATCACCCGCGATCGACGACTACGCCAAGGCGATCTACACGCTCGAAACACGCAGCGGCGAGCCCGTCTCGACGAACTCCCTCGCCGAGCGCCTCGAGCTCACGAGCGGGTCTGTCTCCGGGATGCTGAAGAAGCTCCACGAGCTCGGACTCATCTCCCACGTGCCCTATCGCGGCGTGCGACTCACGGCGAGGGGCCGCGATCTCGCGCTGGAGGTGATCCGCCACCATCGCCTGCTCGAGCTGTATCTCACCGAGGCGCTCCAAATGCCCTGGGACCGCGTCCACGACGAGGCCGAGGTGCTGGAGCACTTCCTCTCCGAGGAGCTCGAGGAGCTGATCGCCGCCAAGCTCGGCCATCCCACGATCGACCCTCACGGCGACCCGATACCGACCGCCGATCTCGAGCTCGAGGAGCATCCGACCCGCCGGCTCGACACACTCCTGCCCGGAGACGAGGGCACCTTCGTGCGCGTGTCCGACTCCGATCCCGAGATGCTGCGCTATCTCGCCGCCCAGGGCATCCTTCCGGGCGGCGGCGTCCATGTGCTCGAACGCCAACCGTTCGGCGGGCCGCTGCTCGTGTCGGTCGACGGACGCGAGCACACGCTCGGCGGCGGATTGCTTCATGCGATGCGCATCGATGTCCAGACCAGCGAGCCCGCGGGGGACGCGCGGCGATGACGCCCGGCGAAACAGCTCTGACCCCCGCCGTCGCCGTCGAGGGCTCCGCGGGCGCGATCGCGCTCCCCGACGCCGTCGCCGTTCCCAGCGCTCTTGAGCAGCTGCTCGCGCGCGGCCGCCTGCGCGCCACGCTCGCGATGCTCGGCCCCGCGTTCGTCGCGGCGATCGCCTACGTCGATCCGGGCAACTTCGCCACCAACGTGCAGGGCGGCGCCCAGTTCGGTTACCTGCTGCTGTGGGTCGTCCTGGCGGCCAACCTCATGGCGATGGTCATCCAATACCTATCCGCCAAGCTGGGGATCATCACGGATCGCGACCTGCCGGAGCTGTGCCGCGAGCGCTTTCCCCGCGCGGTGACGTGGGGGTTGTGGGTGCAGGCCGAGATCATGGCGATGTCGACCGACATCGCCGAGTTCCTCGGCGCCGCGCTCGGTCTGAACCTGCTGTTCGGCGTCCCGCTGCTCCCCGCCGGTGTGATGACCGGGGCGATCGCGTTCGCGATCCTCGAGCTGCAGACCCACGGCTTCCGGCGCTTCGAGCTCGCCATCACGGCGCTGCTCGGGATCATCTTCCTCGGCTTCCTGTACGAGACGCTGCGCATCGGACCGTCCGCGAGCGGCTCGCTGCACGGGCTGCTCCCGGGCCTGCACGGCAGCAGCTCCCTATACCTCGCGGTGGGCATCATCGGCGCCACTGTGATGCCCCATGCCATCTACCTGCACTCGGCGCTCACGAACGGGCGCACCCCTTGCCGCAACGACCGCGAGCGCGCGCGGGTGCTGCGCTTCGAGCGGCTCGACGTGATCGTCGCGCTCGGTCTCGCCGGCCTGGTGAACATGGCGATGCTCGCCGTCGCCGCCAAGCTGTTTCACACCTCCGCCCTCTCGGGCTTGAGCACCATCCCGGAGGCCCACGCCCAGTTCGGGCATCTCGTGGGCGGCGCCGCCGCACTCGCGTTCGCCGTCGCCCTTCTGGCATCGGGCGCGTCCTCGTCGAGCGTGGGCACCTACGCCGGCCAGGTCGTCATGGCGGGGTTCATCAACGTGCGGATACCGCTGCTTCTGAGACGCGCCGTCACGATGATCCCCGCGATCGTCGTGCTCGCGATCGGGGTCAGCCCCACGAGCGCGCTGGTGCTGAGCCAGGTCGTGCTCTCGTTCGGGATTCCCATGGCACTCATTCCGCTCGTGATGCTCACGAGCAACCGCGAGATCATGGGCGTCCACGTCAACCGTCGCCTCACGATCCTCGCGGGCGCGGCCCTCGCGGCGGCGATCACACTGATGAACGTCATCCTGATCGGCCAGCAGCTGCTCTGAGGGCTCGAATGCGCGCGGCGCTCAGGCGCTCCGGCGGCGCATTCCCAGCCACAGCCACAGCGGATACGTCGCGAAGATCGCGGCTGACACCCTGTGCGTGCGCGGGCCGGCCTTTCGCCAGTCGATCTTCAGCACGCCCGAGTTGAGCATCCAGTCGCGCCCCGACTGCGCGCGGCACATCCTCCACACCGGCTTCGTCCAGCCCTGGTCGAGATACAGGCCGATGCTGATCCCCCAGAACATGGCCATGTAGGCGGCGCCCACGGCCGCGTCGCGGGTTCGGCTCGGCTCCATATCGCGCGTGAGGCGCTCGTATGTTCGGCCGCCGCTGTAGAGCAGCGGCGGATCGATCAAGAACGACATCGGGTCTCCTCGCGTGTCATGTGTCCGCCTTTCCTATCAGGCCGGGGCGGCAACGGTTTTCTGGGCGCCATCGGACTTGCCGGGCCCGTCGTTGTCCAGGTCGAAATCCTGTCCGAGCAGGCTGAACGCGAGCCTCGTGGCCAGCGCCATGATCGTCATCTGCGGATTCACGCCGAGCGAGCTCGGCACGGCCGAGCCGTCGGCAACGTACACGCCCTGCGCGCCGTGCACTTTCAGGTCCCCATCGAGCACTCCCTCGCTCGCGCGCGCGTCCGCGCGCGCGGTCCCAAGGGGATGGAAGGCCATCAGCTTCAGATCGCTCCTTCGCGCGTGCACGGGATCAACACCGGCCGGCAGTGGCAGGTAAACCTCGCGAGCTCCCGCGGCCTCGAACAGCTCCCGCATGCGCGCAAGGCCGGTCCTGAAGCGCTGCAGGTCGTCGTTCGAGAGCTCGTAGTGGATAAGCGCTTTGCCGGCTACCGAGCGCACGCTGCCACGCGAGCTGTCGCTCACCATCAGGCCGAACTGTGCAAGGTGGCGATAGTCGGCCATCGCGCGCGCGTGGCGCTCGCCCGTCAGGGGCAGCGACATGGCCGCATACGAGGGCGGTCCGGCGACACCCTCGAAGATGATCCCATCGCCGGCGAACTCGTCCACATAGAAGCTCTGAGGCACGCCCCTCGCCATGTCGACGATCTCCTCCATGCGCGCGAACGCGGCGGTCGCGGGATGCAGTGAGAGGTTGCGTCCAAGCTGGCCGGACGCTCTGCCGAGGCCGCTGCGCGCCAGCAGCAGCGGGGTGTGGATCGTGCCGGCCGCCACGATCACGATCGGGGCGCTCACCTGCACGCGCGCGCCGCCGGCCATGCGCGCCGTAACGCCCACCGCCCTCTGGCTCGAGCGCCCGCCGGTGCGCGAGGACTCGACGAGCACGCGCTCCACCTGCGCTCCGGTGACGATCGGCGCGCCGGCCGCTTGTGCCCGCGGGATGTAGGTGATGCCGGTGTGCTGCTTTGCCGAGGTGGGGCAGCCGAAGGCGCACACCCCTGAGCCCACGCACCCCTTCGCGTTGCGTCTCAGATAGCCGTGTGACCAGCCGAGCCGCTCGGCGCCCCTTCGCGCCACGGCCGCGTTGGCGCCCGCCAGCTCGGGTGTCACCTCGCTCACCGAAAGCGCCTCCTCCACGCGCTCGAAACAGGGCCTCAGCGACTCCTCGCTGACCTGGAGCCCGAACTCGCGCTGCCAGCGCTCGAGCACGTACGGCGGCGTGCGAAAGCAGGTGCCGGAGTTGACGAGCGTCGTTCCACCGAGGCCGCGGCCGAGCGGCAGCAGGATCGGCGGGTTCCCGAGCGTGACGGTCTGGCTCGCGTCGCGGTACAGCTTGGCGAGCATCTGGGGAGGACGCGCGGTGAAGCCGTCCGGGTCGTGCCAGTGCCCCTCCTCGAGCAGCGTGACGCTCATCCCACCCTCGGCCAGCTCGGCGGCCGCCACGGCGCCGCCGGCGCCCGCGCCGATCACGCACACATCGGCGGTCATACGGGCGTCATGAGCGCTCACGGCCGTCCCTCCGCGCGCCGCAGCGCCCGTCCGCGCGAGACCACTGCCTCGGCGTCCCAGCCGAGTGAGCGCGCCAGCTCAGGGTCGTCGTAGCGTCCGAGCCCCTCGATCACCTGGGCGAGCTGGGCGGCGGCGGGCACGCGCGCCACCAAGGCCGCGCCTGTGCGGCGGCGTGAGAGGGCAATCAGCGCTCGCATGCCGATGCGCTGAAACAGCGGCGCTGCCGCGATGAACGCGTCGAGCGGGTCATACGATCGTGAGCCTGCAGCCATCGGCCGCCACCGTATCAGCGATGTGCCTTTGTTTGGCCGCGCGGCCAAACAAGCGCAGTATCCGGTCGAGGGCCCCAAAGCCAATGGGACGAGGCGTGCTTTAGCCGTCGCCGAACGGGGCGATCGGCACGCCGTGGTCAAGCTCGCTTGCCTGCCTGCCTGCGCCCTTCAGGGTGCGCATGCCGAGCTCATACGCGCCGCCGTGTGCGGTGTGGAGCGTCGTCGCGGCGCCCCCGCGCGGGCGCGCGTTCAGCGTTAGAGAGGCGACCGAGCAGTTGACGACGTCGTGCTCCCCTCCATCTGGATCGGCATAGCGCCATCCCGCCGCGCTCTCGCCCGGGACGTCGACGTGGGCTTCGACGAGCAAGCCGTTCTCGCCCGGCAGCGTCAGCGTGCAGCGCGCCGGGCTCTCGGCCACCTTGACGCCGCGCGCGCCCAGACCCCCAAGTCGTAGACGCCGGCCGTCGAGACCGATCGCTCCGCTCGCCATCCACGGGGTCATTCGTCCCGCCACGAGCACCCGCCCGACGGCCACATCGATCCATGCGGAGCGGTCCTCCTCGAAATCGGTCCCATGCAGCCAGATCCAGCGCTCCGCGTGCTCGGTGCCCCAGTTGTGGCCGACCATGCCACGCCAGTCCCGTAGCTGGATGGTCCGGGAGGATGGGCCTTCCAAGATGATCTCGCCGTTGAATCTGGCCAATGGCGCCGGGCTTGTCAGCTTCGTACGCGGCAACGGTGCTTTGTAGAGCCATCGCTGCTTCAGGTGGCGCAGCTCTGGCTGCTCGCTCTCGATTCGCAGCGACCAGCGCGCTTCACCGGATCGGGGTGTGCCGCCCTCGGCGGCAAGGGGGGTGGCGCCGTCGATCGCCATGTGCCCCTCGGCCAGCTTTGCGGCGAAGCGGGAGTCTCCGATGGCGATCCAGC
Organism: uncultured Solirubrobacterales bacterium; assembly: GCA_963714635.1. GTDB lineage: Bacteria > Actinomycetota > Thermoleophilia > Solirubrobacterales > Solirubrobacteraceae > Palsa-744. The sequence continues at coordinate 670,499 of CAVQPM010000005.1, forward strand.
CGCCGGCCGGCACGGACAGCTCATCGCTCGTGTGCTTGAACATGAGCGGCCGTCCTCGCGAGGCGTCGAACAGGGTGAGCCACAGCGACCCCTTCGGCGGGGCGCCCGGACGCTTGTGGACGGTGTAGCGGATCCACGCGCCGATGGGCTCATCGGGGGAGACGGCGCGAAGGTAGAACGACTCGTACATACCCCTCTTCGCGTCCGCCTTCGGGAACATCGCCGTGACCGCCATGCGCGCGATCGTAACTCTTGCGAGGATCAGCAGGTGCGCGACGACTCGCTGATCGAGCTTCCACGCGCGCTGGCGCAGCCGCCAAAGGGCACGACAGCGCGCTTTCTGATGGGCGTCGACGGCGGCGCCACCAAGACGCTCGCCGCCGTGCTCGATCTGCGCGAGCAGGCAATCCACGTCGGACACGGCGGTTCGAGCAACCCGGACTCGGTCGGCGCGCCGTCCGCGACCGATGCGCTGCTGAGCGCGACCGACGAGGCGATCGACCGGGCGGGCATCGCGCGCGAGGACCTCGACGCGGCGGTGCTCGCGATCGCCGGCACCGACACAGATGCGGTCGCGGCTCATGTGCGTAAGCGCGCACCTGAGGGGTGGATCGTCGTCAACGACGTCGTCGGCGCGTGGTCGGCGGCCACGGGGGCAAGCCCCGGCGTCGCCGCGATCTCGGGAACGGGCAGCAACGTGTTCGGTGTGGGTCCCCATGCGCGCGCGTGGCGCGCGGGTGGGTGGGGGCACGTGCTGGGCGACGAGGGCAGCGGCTACTGGCTGGCGCTGCGATCGATCAGGGCCGCGCTCGCGGACCGCGAGCGCTCCGGGCCAGCGACCGCGCTCGGCGAGGCGGCGGTCGCTTTCTTCGGAACCGGCAGCATCGAGGCGCTCGCCCAGCTCGTCTACTCGAGGCCGCTGTCCAAGGGCGAGATCGCGGCGTTCGCGGTGGAGACGGCGCGGGTCGCTCACGCCGGAGACGAGGTGGCATGCGGCCTTTACGAGCGGGCGGCGAGCGAGCTCGGTGCGCAGATAACCGCTGTCATCCGCGAGAGCGGTCTCGAGGGCGAGTTCCCTGTCGGCCTGATCGGCAGCGCGTTCAAGGCGGGCGCGATCTTCGTCGAGCCGCTCGCTTCGGTGATCCACGAGCGCGCGCCCGAGGCGAGAGTGTCGGTCGTCGAGATGGCGCCCGTCGGCGGCTGTCTGCTGCTCGCCGCGCGTGCGGCCGGCCGCGGCGGGACGGTGGACTCGGCCGTCTTGAGGCGACTGCTCGACTCGGTGCTAGCCCGCGAGGGCGTCTTTCGCGAGTGATTCGACGTCCGCGCGTCGCCCGATCGCGTGCGGTCCGATGCCCGCTATGCGCACGGCGGCCGCGGCATCGGCAAACCCGGCCGCTTGCAACGGCGCGCGTCCCTCGGCCAGTGCGATGAAGAAGGCCGCGGCGAACACGTCTCCCGCGCCGAGATCGTCGCGAGGCTGCGTGAGCCGCTCGCTCGCGAGCGCGGCCGTGCGCGCGATCGCCCCTCCGGGCAGGTACACGGTGGCCGGCTCGGGGCCGGCCGTCACCGCGACGATCGGCCCGTCCTCGTCCCTCGCGGCGGCGAGCACCGGCGCGCAGAAGGCCCTCTCCCGCTCATTGAAGACGGCCGCGTCATAGCGCGCGGGGAGCTGCGATCGCTCGAGCGCGACGAGCGACATCTCGCCGCCGGGCCTCCAGCGGCGAATCAGGCCCTGGGGTGTGAGGCCGACGAAGCGCGCGCCTGCGCTCCAATCGAGGCGCCCCTCGCGCGCGACGGGAGCGATGTGAAGGATCGCCGTGCGCAGCGCGACGATCGGCTCGACGATCGGTCCCGCCCAGGCGAGCACGCGCTGGGAGCGGCTCTCGCCGGAGCCGCGCGTGCTCAGCGTGGTTGTCCGCTCGGCCGGGATCACTTGGACTTCCAGCTCATGGCGATAGGGCGCGAGCAGCTCGTCGATCTCGCTTGGGACGCCCTGCGTGACGATCAGCGTGCGCAGTCCGAGGCGCGCGGCCTGAAGGGCGCTGTAGAAGGCGCCGCCGCCGGGCTGGGAGACGGCTGCGCCGGGGCGGCCTTCGATCACGTCACGAGTGACGTGGCCGACCGCGACATAGTCGTATCCGGCGCTCACTCCAAGCGCGGCGGTATGCGCAGCGGCAGCTCCGTGCCCGCGATGGCGGCCGCGGCGAGCCGGCCTGTGAAGACGCAGCCGCCGAGGAAGGTGCCCTCGAGCGAGCGCTTCCCGTGGACGCCTCCGCCGCCGAAGCCGGCGGCCTCACCGACCGCATAGAGCCCGGGCATCGCCTCACCCGCGCCCTCCGCGCGCGGCGACGGCGCGCGCAGCACGCGGCAGCCGAGGTCGGTCTGGATGCCGCCGAGGCTCTTGCGCGCCATCACCTGCAGGCGGATGGCGATCAGGGGCATCGCCCCAGGGTCGACGATCCGGGCGAAACGGGCTGTGCGCAGGCGGTCGCCCCGCCAGTTGCGAAGCTGGCCGATGCGGCGCAGCTGATCGTCGTTGAACAGCCCCTTGCCGCGCGCGATCGTCTCGTCGTAGCGGCCCACTTCGCGCTCCAGCACCTCGGGGCTGATCGCGTCTTCGCCCGTCACCTCGTTCATCTTCTGAGCGAGCTCTCGCAGCGATGACGCCTCCACGAAGTCGGGCGAGCCCGCGATGAAATGGCGAACGAGGCCGGGCTTGCCGAGCAGCACACCGAGCAGGAACGGGACGAGGCGCCGCTCGCGCAGATGGGGGTTGTGCTGGGAGCCCGACACGTCGAGCTCGCGGGAGGCGATCTTGAAGTTGCAGACGAGCCACGAGTACTTGCGCTCGTCCTCGCACATGCGTTGCAGCGCCGCATAGGCGTCGAACGTGGGCATCACGGGCACCGGCCCATAGCGCACGCCGTCGGGGCTCAGCATCATCCCCGAGCGCGGCGGGATCAGCTTCAGGCCGTGGCGCTCGCGCTGCGGTTTGGGGTGGCGAACCGCGTCGGCGTAGTTCCACATGCGCGATAGGTGCGTGACATTGCCTCCGAGGCGGCTCACCTCTTCGTGGAGGGCGGCGTCGGCGTAGTAGTGGGACCCCATGAGGATGTCTTGCGGCGGGCTGCCGAGCTCGGCGGTTGGCCATTCACGACGCACGACATCGAGATTTCCGCCGATGCCGCCCGCCGCGACCACGACCGCCTTGCCCGCCCGGACCTCATATTCGCCGGAGCCGGTATCGGCCTCGCCGGAGCCGGCATTGGCCGCGCCGGAGCCGGCCGGGCCCGCGAGAGGACGCTCGCGTGAGTCGCTAGCGCCCGATCGATCATCCGATTCGCGCAGTACCCGGCAGCCGACGATCCACCCGTCCTCGGAGATGATCTCGCTCACGCGCATGCGGAAGCGCACCTCAAGCAGCTCCGTGCGCCGGGGATGGCGCTCGATCGCGCCCCACACGGCCTGCACGAGCGCCTTGCCCGTGCCCCATGTGAGATGAAAGCGCGGCACGGAGTTGCCCTCCCCGAAGTTGCCGCGCTCTGCCCAGTTGACGACCGGGAAGAAGCGCACGCCCAGCTCGCGCAGCCAGCCGCCGACGTCGTCGCGAGCACGCGTCACATACTGCTCCGCCCAGCGCCTTGGCCAGACATCCTCGGGATCGAGATCCGCGATCCTCAGCCAGTCTTCGAGGGCGAGCCGCTCCGAGTCGCGGATCCGCGAGCGACGCTGCTCGGGCGAGTCGACCATGAACATCCCCCCGAACGCCTCTCTCGCCAGGCCTCCCACCTGCTCGGGGCGGCAGCGGTCGAGCAGCAGGACGCTGTGTCCCGAGCGCAGTAGCTCCAGGGTGCACACGAGTCCGGCGAGACCCGCGCCCACGACGATGACGTCGGGATCGGTGGTGTCGGGCTCATTGCTCATCTACTCGCCCCTGTCCACCGAGCGGGGTACGTCGGGCTCCGCGCGTCGCGTCGATCCACGCCCAGGGCTCTCACATCAACGCCATCCCGGGCGCCACCCTGACTTCGACCAGCTCGGGCTTGGAGGACTCCAGGGCCGCGGCGAGCGCCTCGCCCAGCTCGTCCACGTTGCCCGCCACGCGCGCCTTGACGCCGTAGCCGCTCGCGACCGCGGCACAGTCGAGCGCGGGCAGGTCGAGACCGGGAGCGCCGACGATGTCCTCGAGCATCCCGAACCACTTGAGGATCGCGTACTCGTCGTTGCGCAGCACGAGAAAGGTGACGGGCACGTCGTAGGCTGCGGCGGTCCACAGGCTCTGGATCGCGTACTGAGCGGAGCCCTCGCCGATCACGCACACGACCGGGCGACTCGGCTGCGCAAGCTGAACGCCGATTGCCGCAGGCATCCCGAAGCCGAGGCCGCCGCCGGAGGAGAAGTAGTAGCTGCCAGGCTGTTTCAGTCGCAGCTGATTGCGAAGCGCGAGCGTCGCGGAGGGGGACTCCAACACGACGATGCCGTCCTCGGGGAAGATCTCCGCGAGCGCTCTGACCGCCGTGGACGGGCTCATCGGGTCCGAGGCGGGAGCGGGCTCCGCGGGTGGTCTGGGAGCGGGCGCGCCGCGCTGCGACTCGCCGGCGGCATCGGCGAGCGCGGCCAGAGTGAGTGCCACGTCCGCCACGATCGCGTCGCCCATCGGGGCACGTGCCGCCTCGTCGGGATCGCTCGTGATCGCCACGAGCGCCGTTCCGGGCGCGAGCAGCGGGCCGGGAACGTTCGGGTAGTAGGGGAACACGGACGTGCCCGCGGCGATCACCAGATCGTGCGCGGCGAGCATTTCGCCGACGGGAAGCACGGCGGGGGGGAGGATGCCCTGGAAGAGGGGGTGGTCCTCGGGGAAGCCGATCCGCCCCCCTCCGGGCGCCGGCGTCGCATACACGGCGAGGCGCTGACGCTCGGCGAGCCTGATCGCCGCATCCCAGCCGCCGCATGCGTCGATGTCGGGACCGGCCACCAGCGCCGGCCTTGAAGCTTCGTTCAGTCGTTGGGCGAGCTCCGACACCCGATCTGGACCCGCCACGCTCGCGCCGGACACGGCACGGGCGGTCTGATGGCGCACGGCGTCGCCGTCGACCTCGACGCTCCAGTCGTCCATCGGGATCGACAAGAACGAGGGGCCGCGTGGAGGAAGCGATGCGGTGTGGATCGCGCGTGCGAGCGCATGCGGGACGTCCTCGGCGCGCGGCGGCTCGTAGCTCCACTTCACGAGCGGGTGCGGCATGAGCGTCGCGTCGCGGTTGGTGAGATTGGCCTGAAGCGTCATCAGCGAGCGATACTGCTGGCCGGCCGTGACGACCACCGGGCTCTTGTTGGCATGCGCGTTGAAGATCGCCCCCATCGCGTTGCCGACCCCCGGCGCCGTGTGGAGGTTGACGAGCGCCGGGCGGCCGCTCGCTTGGGCGTAGCCGTCCGCGAGCCCGACGACCGTGGCCTCCTGAAGGCCCAGCACGTAGCGGAAGTCCGGCGGCAGCTCGGCCAGCATCGGAAGCTCCGTGGAGCCCGGATTGCCGAACAGGGTCGTCATGTCGTGCCGGCGAAGCAGCTCGAGTACGGCCTCCCTGACTGTGGACACGTTTCTCCTATCGAGCGATGGGCGAGTGCTGGCACAATACCCGCGGGCGCATCTTTGGCGTACGTAGTTTGTTCTGTAGGTCTGACCTGAGACCGTCACGCGACATCCCGCCGGTCCGGCCGCGCCTGCTCGCGGCCGCCGCCGCGGGCGCCCTAGCGCTCTGCGCAGCGCTCGCTCCCGTCGCGGCTCGCGCGCACGCGAGCGCCCGCCCGCGCGGCGCCGGCGATGCGGCCTCCCGTTACCCCGCGGGCGCGCAGCTCCCGCGCAGAGTCGCGCGCCGCAGCGAATTCGCCCACCGCTCCTCCTCGGGCGGGGTGCCGGCCGAACCGGGGCCCACGGGGTCCAGCCGCACGAAACCGCGGCCCCCGGCCGGCCGGCCGCCCGCGCGCGCGAAATCCAAGCGCCCGCCCGCGCGCCGCAGGCCAAAGCCGGGACTGCACGGCAATCCGGCGCGCGCGCTGGTCGCGTTCGCGGAGATGCAGCGCTACTTCTCGATTCCCGGCAGCGGGCTGTACGCCGGCGAACCGTATTCCTACCTGTGGCCGTTCTCGCAGGCGCTCGCCGCCACGGTCAGCCTCGCCGAGATTCCCAAGCAGAGCAGCGCCCAGGTCGCGAGGAACGCGCGCGAACTGCACGTGCGCCTGTACGGCGTGGAACGGTACTGGGGGCCGGCCGGCCAGACGCTGCCGGGCAGGCCGGTCGCCGAAGAACCCACCGCCGAAGGCGAAGAACCGCCGGAACCGTTCGTGACGACGATGCCCTCCTACAACGGCAACGTCGTGCCGCCTGGCGGCATCAGCTACTACGACGACAACGAGTGGGTGGGGATCGAGCTCGTCCGGCTGTACGAGCTGCGCCACGAAACGCCGCTGCTCGAAAAGGCAGAGCAGGTCATGGCGTTCGTGATGGCCGGCTGGCAGACCAGCCCCAAGCTCGCCTGTCCCGGAGGGATCCCCTTCTCGGACTCGCCCAACAACACCGATCGCAACACGATCACCGACGGGCCCGCCGCCGAGCTGGGCGTGCAGCTGTACAGGCTGACGAACAACCCCGCGTACCTTCAGTTCGCGCTGAGCGCCTACGAATGGGTGCGCAGCTGCCTGCTCCAGCCGACCAACCTGTACGCCGATCACATCCGTCCCCACGGAGTCGTCAATCAGGCGCTGTGGAGCTACAACCAGGGTGTCATGATCGGGGCCGGGACGATGCTCTATCAGGCGACGGGCAACGGCGCCTATCTCTACCAGGCTCGCCAGACCGCGACGGCCGCGCTTTCCTACTTCACGCTTGCGCGCCTGGAGTCCGAGAACCCGTTCTTCGCGTCCGTGTACTTCCGCAATCTCATGTATCTCGACTCGGTCACACACGACCCGCCGGGCCCGAGGCTCGCCCAGGCCTACGTCAACGACGCCTGGATGAACAGGCGCTTGAAGGACTACCTGTTCGTGTTCGGCTCGCCGCCGTCCTCTCAGCTGCTCGTGCAGGCCGCGATCGTCCAGATCTACGCGCTGCTGTCCGAGCCGGCGAGCAGTTACTTCTGAGACATTGCCGACTGCGCGCGCCGGCAAATGCTGGTGGGCGAGTGTCGAAAAGCGTGGCGATGTAGGCTTCGTCGTGGATGAGCGCGGACGCAGCCAACATGATGACGGCCGACGGCCTGCACGAGCTGGAAGCGGAGCTCGCCGCACTCGAGGGAGACGGGAGGCGTGAGATCGCCGAGCGCATCAAGACCGCTCGCGAGTGGGGCGACCTCAAAGAGAACAGCGAGTATCACGACGCCAAGAACGATCAGGCGCATCTCGAGACGAAGATCGCGAAACTGCGGGAGCGCATAGTGACCGCCGTCGTGGTCGAGCAGGCCCCCGCAAACGGAGTCGCCGGCTTGGGCTCGGGTGTCCTGGTTCGTGACGAGAGCGGCACCGAGCGGACCTGGCAGCTCGTGAGCTCGCACGACGCGGCGCCCTCGCAGGGACGGCTGTCGGCGGACTCTCCGGTCGGGCGCGCTTTGGTTGGACGTCGAGCCGGCGAGCAGGTCTCGGTGGCTCTCCCGAGGGGCAAGAGCGTCTTGACCGTGCTCAGCGTCGTCTGAGGGCGCTGTCGACGCCGGGCGGCGGCTCGGCGAGAATGTCTTGTATGTCGAGGCTTCCTCCTGCCCGGTGGTGGACGGTACGCTCGGCGCACAACCGCAAGCCGGCGACATATCGCTGCCCGCTCTGCGGCCGCCATCTGCCCGCGCTGAGCGATCACATGCTGATCGCTCCCGAGGGCGACACCCGGCGCCGGCGTCACGCGCACACCGACTGCGTCGTCAACGCTCGGCGCCGCGGCGAGCTGATGCTCCGGGAAGACTGGCAGCGCACCCAGCCGCGCCCGCCGTCGCTGTGGAGCCGACTGCTCGACCGTTTCAGGCGCGCTTGAGCGGTCGTACGTGCTGGGCGCTCGTGCCCGTTTGCGAAGGGTCGTGCGCCTGGATCAGCTCCCGTAGACGTGAACGTATTCGGGATCGACCCGAATGATCAGGCGCTGTTCTCCGGGCTGACGATAGGGATATGACTCCTGGCCCAGGTACTTCATGGCCATTGCGTCTATATGAGCATCGGCCCCATCGGTCGTACGTTCTGCGACGCGACCGCGGATCGAGACGTACTCGTACGGGTTCTCCATGTTCTGCACCGTCACCGTGATGCGAGGATCGCGCTCGAGATTGCGCGGCCAGGCCCGTCCCTCGGCCGTGTTGAGCACGGGTCGGCCGTCCTGCACATCGATCCATGTTGGGGCCGCGTGCACCGAGCCATCCGGGCGGATCGTCGAAACGATGCAGAAGTTCTTCGCCTTCAGGAGCTCCTCGGCGCGGCCTTCGATCACTGGGCTCATCGAATCCCCTTCCTCGGTTGCTTGGCAATGGACTAGAAGCTACCCGCTGCATTCTGTGCAAGCACGCCGCCCTGCGGGTAACTATGAGATAGCGCGATTTTCGCTTGGGATCGTCAACTCGGGCAGAAGGGAGTTCCATGATGTTCTCCACACCGGCACGCGTGCTCGTCGTGGAGCACAAGGCGCGCGCCACGCAATCGCTGATCGATGCGGTCAGAGGGCGCGCGCAACGAGGACCCTGCACGTTCACCCTCATGGTGCCCAACCCCGCTCCGGGCTTGCACAAGGTCGTCGACCCAGAGGATCAGAGCGCTCGCCAAGCACGTAGCGTCCTCGATGAGACGCTGCCCGCCCTGAGCGAGGCGGCGGGGATGCCCGTCGAAGGCATCATCGGCGATGCCGATCCGGTCGCGGCCGTCGAAGACGCGATCAACCTGCACGGATTCGACGAGGTGATCGTGTCGAGCGCCGCTCCGTGGCTCTCGCGCCTACTGAAGCTCGACTTGGCCAGCAAGGTGTCCGGAATGGGCTTGCCGGTGACTGTCGTCGAGCCGCCACCCAAGCCGGAGATGATCGCAGCGGGTTGACGCTCGAGCCGAGGCATCCCCGGCCACGGGGCGGTGAGCGACACTTGTCTGTAGAGGTTCCGTCTGCGAACAGCGAAAGTGTTGAGGATGGAAGAAGTCCGTGAACAATTCGCCGCGAATCTCCGCCGCCATCGAACGCGTGTCGGCCTCTCCCAGGAGGCGCTCGCGGATGCATGTGACCTGCATCGCACCGAGATCAGCCTCCTGGAGCGCCGCAAGCGCTCACCGCGTCTCGAGACGATCGTGATTCTCGCCCGAGGACTCGGCCTGTCCTCGCCGACCGAGCTGCTCGAGGGGATCAGCTGAACGCCGGATGAGCGGGCACTCGTCTCGTCTATATGTCGAGGCGATCGAAATTCGCGGCCGCACGTGTGGCGAACACGAATCCCTCGCACCGGTGGATCAAGCCTGCCGCGTGCAGGCTAGCCAGGCCGTCGAGGACGTCGACGCGCGATGCGCTGAGCGCGCGCACGAGCTCCTCCTCGGCCCAGAGGCTGCCAGCCTCGAGATCTAGCAGTAGTCCGAGTATCGCTCCTTCCGTCTGCCCGCTTTGGTCCATGACGCAGCTGCCGTGTGAATCCATCGCCCGGCCCTCCTTTGTGCCGAGACCCCGACCGCTATGGTCGTCGCCGTCGAGGTCGCCCTTTCGTAGACGCCCGTGAAGCTACTCGGAGGTGCGGACGGAGATTGTCGAACGTATGTTCGAATGCTCTCGCGTCGCCAGCCGCCGGACTTTCCGTGGTGCCTCTTCGCGCTACAGTCCGAGTCCCGCCCACCTAGCTCAGTTGGTAGAGCACTTCCATGGTAAGGAAGGGGTCATCGGTTCGAGTCCGATGGTGGGCTTCATTCAACGTTGACCGTCTGCAGGCCGGCAGCGAGGGGGGTCCATTGGGGGCTCTTCTACCGCTCGCCCCAATCCCGCTTGGCCTCCTCCTCCATGCGCTCGAGGCGAACGTAGTAGTCGGGGAACTCCTTCAGGTGGGCGAGAGCGATCTTGCCCGTCACGATCGGATCATCCCCCGTCACATCGGTCGTCGGGTCATGCCGTCCATGCTCCAGCTCGACTTCCATGCCGATCCGAAACTGCTCCACATCGAATGGCGCCGTCGCCCAGTCGATGCCGATGGCCTCGCCGATTTGACCGACCTGCTTGCCGCTGAAGCGCTGTTCGGATCCCATGCGAGCCCTCCTTGACCTATCGCTTGCGCCGGGAAAGCTGTGTGGCGATGTAGGTGAGCAGGATGCCGACGATCAGCGAAACCACGATCACGAGGATCAGGGGAGCGTTGCTCGTTCCGAAGATCCAGTTGACCTCGACTTCTTTGACGTTGAGCACGGCGAAGAGCGTGATGAGCACTGCCAGCACAACGAATGTCACAGTGCGCGCAATCTCGCGGCGGTTGCGGCGGTGCTCCGGTGTCTGCGGCTTGACGTCGGACATCGGCACGATGATCGTACCCGTTGTCCCAGGCTGAGCAATCCCGGCGGGGTATATGACGCACGGCGATAGCGGCGCTGCGAGGATGCGTCCAACCGGCGTCGAATAGGGAGGCGTGAAGAGCATGAGCGCGGCGTATCGAGGTCAAGGGCTGGTCGCGGGACTGTTGATGGGTGCGATCACGCTGTCAGGTTGCGGCTCGGGTGGGACGAAGACAGTGTCGGTGTCGAGCGCATCGACCCCGCTTGCCGTCCCGTCGAGGACGTCAACCGCCGCAACGAAGAAGATCGCTACGACGCCACAGCCGCAGACGACCACGAACGGCGCGGCATCGGGTGCGAGCAGCGCGCCACGTAAGGCGCCTGCGCCTGCGTTCACCCAGCAGAGCACCGGCGGAGAAGGGCTCGGCGCGGCTGTTGCGGCGGTCAAGGCGCATGGATACACGCCCAACAGCACGTCCGACTACCATCCCGACCAGACGTTGCAGGTCCTCATCGGAACGAAGTCCGGTTCCGGTGATGGATATGGCCAGCAGGCGTTCTTCTTCGTAAACGGCCGCTACATAGGCACCGATGCGAGCGAACCGAGCGCGACGCTCAAGGTCGTCAGCCAGAGCGACACCGAAGTCACCCTCGCATATCCCCTCTACCGCGCCCATGACCCGCTCTGCTGCCCGGGCGGCGGTGAGGCGACGGTCCACTTCCAGCTGAACAACGGCCGCCTGGTCCCGCTGGAGTCGATCCCACCCGCAAATTCCAGCTCAGGACTCAGCCGGCAGTAGTAGTCCGGCGTAGAGCAAGGCCCCGGAAAGGAATGGCGGGGGCAGGATTCGAACCTGCGAAGGCTGAGCCAACGCGTTTACAGCGCGTCCCCTTTGACCGCTCGGGAACCCCGCCAGGAGGCGCGATGATAGCGATCCTGGGCGCTCAGCTCGCCTCGCGCAGCTCCTGGGCCTCAGGGAGCGTCTGCAGCTTCTTGAGGGTGCGGCTCTCGATCTGGCGGACTCGCTCACGCGTGATGTTGAAGGCGCGACCGACCTCATCCAGCGTGCAAACACGCCCGCCTGTGATGCCATAGCGCATCTCGATCACCTCGCGCTCGCGTCTCGGCAGGGCCGCCAGCACACGCTCCACGCTCTGGCGTCGCAGCGCCTCGGAGGCGATCTCGAACGGTGACTCGGCAGAGGAGTCCTCGACGAAATCGCCGAGCGACGAGTCCTCCTGGTCGCCGACGGGCTTCTCGAGCGACACGGGCTGCTGAGCCATGCGCAGAACGTCGCGCACCTCGCGCACCGTGCAGTCGAGCTCCGTTGCGATCTCGGCCGGTGTCGGCTCACGTCCGAGCCGTTGGATGAGCTCGCGTTCGGCGTAGATCACCTTGTTGAGTCGCTCCACCATGTGGACGGGAATACGGATCGTCCGGCCCTTGTCCGCGATCGCCCGCGTCACCGCTTGGCGTATCCACCAGGTCGCGTAGGTGGAGAACTTGTAGCCCCGGCGGTAGTCGAACTTCTCGACCGCGCGGATGAGGCCGAGCGAGCCCTCCTGGATCAAATCGAGGAAGTTCATTCCACGGCCGAGATAGCCCTTGGCTATCGAAACCACCAAGCGCAGGTTCGCCTCGACCATGTGCTGCTTCGCGGCCACGTCACCGCGCTCGATGCGCTTGGCCAAGCACACCTCCTCTTCGGCGGTCAGCAGCGGAACGCGGCCTATGGAGCGCAGGTACAGGCGCAGCGAGTCGAGGCTCGGCTCGACGGTGAGATCGACCTCCGCCTTGTGCAGCTCCTGCAGACGCTCGCGCAGTGCGACCTGATCGACCTGCGTTTCCTCCTCGTCGTCCGCTTCGAGGAGATCGTCGGCCTCATTTCCGGCCGCAGCCGTCGCGACCGGTTCGAGCGCCTCCTCGAGCTCGCCCTCCTCCTCGCGTGAGGTCTGAGCTCCGACGATCTCGATGCCGTGCTCCTCCAGATAGCTGAGCAGATCCTGTGTCTGCTCGCCCGTCAGGTCGGCCTCGTCCACGATCGACGCGAACGCCTCGGAGCTGAGAAAGCCCTGCTCTCTTCCCTCGGCGATCGTCGCCTGAACCTCCTCCAGCTCAACCGCGGGTGTCCCCGCGGCCACCAGCAACCCCTCAGCCTTGTCGCTCAACTTCGGGACCCCCAGGATCCAATACGACTCCCCATCGAAGCGACCCCCGCTTCGACCTCCCCTGTACCGCTACATGCCTCCTATGCGATTCCCTGTGGCATTGACAGCGCCTCCTGCGCTTTTCCCGGTCGACGGATCCCGACGGAACGGATCGACGACCAAGTGCGGAGTGATACCAGATATCGGGGCGGCCAGCGCCGGTAGCGGGGCGTCGAGCAGCGCCGATCGATGGATGCAGTCCCATTGCCTCGCTCGCTCCCGAGCCTCCGTGGTCGGCGACCGTGATCTGAACCCAAGCGGCGAGCGACGGCGCGGCGAGGATGACTCAAGTCGGCGCGCTAGTGGGTCTCCCATAAACGTTTGACCGGAAACTTGCCTCTGACGGCGAACAGGGATACGTGTTCCCGAGCCAGGAGGTGGTGATGCGTCCGCCGGAGGTGTTCGTGCGCGAACTGTCGTGGGAGGAGGGGGCGCGCTTGAAGTCGATCTCGAAGCGCGCCAAGTACCAGTCCAAGCGTCAGCGGGCGATGATTCTGCTCGCGTCCTCGACCGGGATGGGGGCGCTTCAGATCGCTGGTCTGGTGCGCAGCGACGAGTCGCATGTGCGCAAGGTGATCCACGCGTTCAACGAGGAGGGGTTCGGTTCGCTTGACCCTGACTACCGGGGCGGGCGCCCACGCAAGACGACGCCCGAGCAGCGCGATCGTGTTGTCGCGGTCGCGCGCACCCGCCCCGACCACCAGGGCGTTCCGTTGACGCGCTGGTCGCTGCCGAGGCTGCGGGCGCACTTGGCCGGTATGGGCGTTGATCTCTGCGAGGAGGCGCTGCGCCAGACGCTGATCGGCGCCGGGCTCTCCCATCAGCGCACGCGTTCGTGGAAGTGGAGCCCGGACCCGGACTTCCAGTCGAAGGCCGAGCGCGTCCTTTCGCTCTACAGAGCCAAGCCCGAGGACGGCGTGGTCGTTTGCTTCGACGAGATGGGCCCGATCCAGTTGATCCCCCACCAAGGCTCGGGCTGGGCGCCGGCGAAGCGACCCGAGCGGCTACGCGCGACCTACAACAAGAAGAACGGGGTGCGCTACCTGTTTGGCGCCTACGACGTCCACGCCGACCGTCTGCACGGGCGGCTACGTGAGCATAAGAACGCTGGTGAGGTGCTCGGTTTCTATAAGCAGATCAGAATGCGCTACGACCCGCGGCTGCGGATCTACCTCGTCGCTGACAACCTCTCCACCCACAAGACCCCGAGTATCCGCGAGTGGGCCCAGCAAAGCAACGTCGAGCTCGTGTTCACGCCCACCTATGCGAGCTTTTTGAACCGCATCGAGTGCCACTTCTGGGCGATCGGCGAGTTCGTCGTCAAGAACGCCGACTACCCCAACTGGGACGCCCTCGCTCGCGCGATGGCCGCACACATCACCTACCGCAACGGACCCCACCGCGACCAACGCCTGATCAAAGCCGAGCGCCGACTACTCATCGCCGCCTGAACGACAGAGTTCCAGGTGCAACGTTTATGGGAGACCCACTAGGCTTGCGCCCGAGATGAGGAGCACCACCGAGCACTCGGTGCCGGACCGTTCGCGGTACGCCGGCGGGGATGACGTTCAGGCTCGTACGCCCGCCGTGCCGGTCGGGCTCTCGCGCGTGGGGGTCACGGGCGTGGAGAAGGTCATCCGTGTGCGGGAGGAGCTGTTCTACGCGCGCCTCGACTGCTTCGTCGATCTGAACTCCAACCAGAAGGGCGCGCACATGTCGCGCTTCGAGGAGGTCGTCAACGAGGCGATCGGGCAGGTCGTCCTGCAGGAGTCCTCGCTGCGCGCCGAGACGCTCGCCCAGCACATCGCCGAGCTCGTGCGCGAGCGCCAGGGCGCGGAGCGCGCCGAGGTGAGGATCGAGGCGCGCTATCCCGAGCACAAGCCCGCACCCGTGTCGGGTGTGCAGACGCAGGAGATCTACACGCTGCACGGTCGAGCGGTGGCGCTCGAGAGCGGCACGCGGCGGATGGTGGGCGTGTCGGCCACCGGCATGACCGCCTGCCCGTGCGCCCAGGAGCTGGTCGCCGCACGCGCGAAGAAGCGGCTGCAAGCGGACGGGTTCGACGAGGATCAGATCAGGCGCGTGTTCGAGCACGTCCCCGTCGCCACCCACAACCAGCGGGGGCTCGGCACGCTGTGGATCGGGTGCCTCGAGGAGTGTGACGCGCAGATCGAAGCCTCCGCGCTGCTGGAGATCGTGGAGGGCTCCATGTCCTCTGAGATCTACGAGCTCATGAAGCGTTCAGACGAGGTCGAGGTCGTCGAGAAGGCCCATCGCAGGCCACGCTTCGTCGAGGATTGCGTGAGGGAGATGATCGCGGGGGTGGTGAGCCGCTTCGCGGAGCTCGACGACGGCACATTCATCTCAGCGCGTCAGGAGAACCTCGAGACGATTCACCAGCACAACGTCGTGGCCGAGCGCCACGGGCTCATGTCCGAGTTGCGCCGGGAGATCGAGACGGGTCGGCCGGCGCCTCGTCAGACGACGCTGGACGAATGGCTTGGCGGAAGTAGTCGAGGCCCGACAGCATCGTGACGGCCACCGCTAGGTAGACGAGCAGCGATACCCACAGCGGCGAGCCGTGCACTGCGATCACGGCGAGGATTGCGGCGATCTGAAGCGCCGTCTTGACCTTGCCGAACATGCTCGCCCCCATGACCACCCCCGCCTGGGCGGCGCCCACGCGCAGCACGGTCACGGCCAGCTCGCGGGCGATGATCACCATCGCAACCCACCCTTCCAGCCGGTGCAGCGACACCAGCGACAGCAGCGCGCCCACTATCAGGAGCTTGTCCGCGAGTGGGTCCATCAGCTTGCCGAACGTCGTGATCGATCCGCGTGCGCGCGCGATCCAGCCGTCGATGAAGTCGGTCAGCGACGCGAGCACGAACACGACAGCCGCGAGCACATCCCCGGATGGCGTGTTGCCGAGCAGCGCCACGACCAGCACCGGCACGAGCATGATGCGCAGCACCGTCAGCACGTTGGGTAGGTTCAGCGGCACGCCTGGCAGGATAGGGTGTGCGAATGGACATGCAGCTGATCCCGATGGTTGTGGAGCGAACGGCGCGCGGCGAGCGAGAGTTCGACATCTTCTCGCGACTGCTCAACGAGCGGATCATCTTCCTGGGCACCCCGATCGAAGACCAGGTCGCCAACCTGGTCGTCGCCCAGCTGCTGCACCTGGAGTCTCAGGATGCCGAAAAGGACATCTCGATCTACATCAACACGCCGGGCGGCTCCGTCTACTCGGGCCTGGCGATCTACGACACGATGCGGTTCGTCAAGCCCGACATCCAGACGATGTGCGTCGGGGTGGCGATGTCGATGGGCTCGCTGCTCTTGGCCGGCGGCACGAAGGGCAAGCGCGCCGCGCTGCCCAACAGCCGCATCCTCATCCACCAGCCCTCCGCCGGCTTCGAAGGCCAGTCGACCGACATCGAGATCCACGCGCGCGAGATCCTCAACGTCCGTGACCGGCTCGATGAGATCTACTCCGAGCACACGGGCAGGTCCAAGGAGGAAGTCAGGCGCGACATGGAGCGCGACCGCTTCTTCACGGCCGAGCAGGCGCTCGAGTACGGCCTGATCGACAGGGTGCTGGAGAGCCACTGAGTCTCACTCGTAGAGAGTGAGCGTCGCAAGGATCACGTAGAGCGCGACCAGTGCCCAGCCCTCGAAGGCGGCGGCCTCGCCGTCTGAGGTCACCTGCCACATGGCGAGCGCCATCACGAGCAGCGCGCCGATGTAGACGGGCGCGAGCGCGAACGTGAGCGTCGTGGCGAGCAGGAACGAGATCAACACGAGCAGCGGGAAGAGGAACGCCGCGATCTGCGCGACCGAGTTCTTTACGACCGAGATCGCGAGGTCCGAGCGGCCCTTCCAGGCGAGCACGAGCCCCGCGGTGTTCTCGACCGCATTGCCGGCGATCGCCACGATCACGAGGCCGGCGAACGCCTGCGATATGTGCAGCTCGGCGATAGCGGGAGCGAGGGCGTTGATGAACCAGTCCGATACGAACGCGGCCGCAACCCCGGCGAGCGCCAGCAGCGCGATCGTCGCTGCCAGCGAGAGCCGTGGACGGTCGACTTGTCCAGTGACGAGCTTGGCGGCGGTGGCGGGGGCATCGGCCTCCGCGTCCTTTACGGGCTCGATCGCACCGCTGCCGGTTGGCGCAGCTGTGTCCGCGCGCAGGTAGGGGATCACCCAAGCGAGATACACGACGAGCAGGCTGACGGCCCCGACCGCGGAGATCGTCTTCACGTGGCGGCTCGCCGGGTCGTGCGAAGCGAGCGAGAGCCCGAGTAGCACGATGATGAACACCGTCACTAGCAGCAGCGTCGTCGTGTCGCGTGGCAGTCGATGGGAGAAGCGCATCACCCCGTCGGGCGCGCGCCGCGCCCCCACGACGATCACGAGCCCGAGCACGAGCATCGCGTTCGCGAAGATCGACCCGACGATCGCGGTCTGCGCGACGACGAGCTCGCCCTTCTGAAGCGCGAAGATGACGACGAAAAGCTCGGGCAGATTGCCGAGCGTGGACTGCAGCATTCCCGTTGTGCCCGGCCCGAAGCGCTCTCCGAGCTGCTCGGTCGCGAACGAGACGACCCAGGCGAGGCCGGCGAGCGCGAGGGTCGCCACCAAAAAGCGCGGCACCGCCGCCCAGCGACCGTAGTTCGCGACCCCTGCCACTGCTGTGAGTAGCGCGATGACGGCGAGTGCAAGGCGCTCGAGCGGGGTCAGACGGCTCATATCGCCGGCCGACAATAGTGAGGCGCAGGCAAGTACGCTTGCGCGGTCATGCGCCTCGCCACCTTCCTGCCGCCCGATGGCTCAGGTCCCCGTGCCGGCGAGGTGAGGGGGGATCGGGTCGTGGCCTTCGCGGATGAGCGCATCACGGTGCTCGACTGCCTGCGCGACCCCGCCGCCGCTGTTGCGGATGGGCCCTCGTTCGCGCTCGATGAGGTCACGCTGCTGGCGCCTGTGCCAAGGCCGCGCGCCGTCTTCGGGATCGGTCTCAACTACGCCGACCACGTCGCGGAGATGGGCGGCACGCCGCCCCAGGCGCCGGTTGTGTTCATGAAGCTGCCCTCATCGGCCGCGCCGCCGAATGCGCCGGTGCGCTGCCCGGAGGTCGTCAAACGGCTCGACTATGAGGGCGAGCTGGCGGTCGTCATGGGGGAGGACGGGCGCGTAGCCGGGTATGCGGTGGCCGATGACGTCAGCGCCCGCGACCTGCAGAAGCGCGAGCCCCAGTGGACGCGCGCCAAGGGCGCTGACGGCTTCTGCCCGTACGGCCCCTGGATCACGACCGCCGATGAGATCGAGGACCCGCACGCTCTGGCATTGCGTACCTGGGTGAACGGCGAGCTGCGCCAGGACTCCTCGACGTCGAACCTGATCTTCAAGATCCCCGACCTGGTGGCGTTCATCGCCGAGACGTGCACGCTCGAGCCGGGCGATCTGATCCTGACCGGTACCCCGAGCGGCGTCGGGATGGGTCTGGACCCGCCGCGCTTTCTCGGATCGGGGGACAGCGTGCGGATCGAGATCGACTCTCTCGGCTCGATCGAGCATTCGATCGCCTGATCCCGCCTCACTTCGCGGGTTTCACCGCTGATGCTGATTTGAGCATCGGGCGCCGCGGGAGGCGATCAAGATAAGCGCGGACGATCAAGGTCGGCGTGAACGGCTTGCGCGGGACATGGTCAGCCCCCTCCTGTACCGGGATGGAAGAGCGCTCCGCAGCCCGCTCCCCCTGCGCGTACCTGCGCTTCGCTCGGCGGATCGTCGGCGAGGAGCTTGGGCACGCTCACCGTGCGCAGGTGCTTGCGCTGGATCGCCGCGAAGATGGAGAGCATCGCGCGGATCGTCTGGCCGTGGTTCTCGTGCATCAGGATAATCGCGCCGGGATGCAGGCCTTCGATCACGTTACGTTCGATTTCCGCGTAGTTGGCGCCGAGCGAGTCCCTGCTGTCTACCGTCCACATGATCGGCAGCAGATCGTGAGCCTTCGCGATCCCGTCGATGGTCGCGTCGAGCGCGCCATACGGCGGCCGGAAGAGAAACACGGGTCCGCCGGAGGCATGTTCGACGGCATGCTGGGTCCGCACGATTTCCGATTCGGCTTGGCCCGCCGACAGGCTCGTGAGCAACGGATGCGTGAACGTGTGGTCACCCACGGCGCCGAGCGCCCGCTCTTCGCGCAGAGCGCGTGGAAGCAGCGGGATGTTGCGCCCGACGATGAAGAACGTCGCTTTGATGCCGTGCTTGCGCAGCTTGGGTATCGCAAGCCAGGTGTACTGCCCGGGCCCATCGTCGAACGTAAGCGCGACCTCGTTGCCGTTCGGCCCCGCGCAATAGATCGGCCTGCCCAGCGCGATCAGGCGGCGAACCTCGGGCGACTCGACCGCTTCTTCGTCGGGCCGCGATGAGGGTCGTGTCGGGCCAGCGCGATTGTGCGCCGCCGCAGATGCCACGGCGTGCCTTCCCACGCCGTTGAGCGCCGATGCCGTCGCATGCCTCGGGGTCGCTTTGCCGGTCAGCGCGACGATAGCCACGATCGCGGTCACCATGATCAGGCCGGCCGCGGTCATACGGCGCCTTCTGAGGCGATTGCGCCGCGCGCGCCGCCGCGCCGATCGCGCGGGGGCGCTAGACTTCACGGCACCTCGCGCCGGGCGAGGTTTTTCTTTCCTCGCCGGCGTGTTTATCGACGACCACGCAGGGATCTCTAACTATGGCTCGCGGAGACGTTCGGATAGCAATCACCCTCGCTTGTGAGGAGTGCAAGCACCGTAACTATCAAACCAACAAGAGCAAGCGCAACACGCCCGACCGGGTCACGTTGCGCAAGTACTGTCGCTGGTGTCGTCGTCACACATCCCACAGGGAGACTCGCTAGCGCGGAGGCGCTGCAGTGGCCCGTGATCGTAAGCGTGCAAGGCAACGTCGTGCAAGAGCAGTCCGCGAGGGCGCGAGCACCCCATCCCAGCACAGGCCGGTACGCGCCGATCTTCCGGGCGCGCTCGATCACGCGGGGGATGTCGACGAGTTCGATGCCGCGCTCATCCGCGGAGCGGGCGGCGTGCCGGCTGAGCAGGCTGCGCTTCCAGGCGAGGCCGAGGGTCTCGCCGTCTCCGACGAGCAGGAGCTCGTGCCCTCCGGCGACGGCAGGGGGGGCGGCGGCGCCGGCAGAGCGACCGCCGAGCGCCCCGGCGAAGAGCCCTTCGATCGGGAGGCGGCCGTTCCTGCCGAGCGGCCCACCCAGCCGATCGGCTCTCGCGTCATCGCGTTCTTGCGCGCCAGTTGGGCCGAGCTTCAGCGCGTGCAGTGGCCCGACCGCCGCCAGGTTACCCAGGCCACCGCGGTCGTACTCGGCTTCGTGGCCGTCATGGGCGCCTATCTCGGCGCCGCCGACTGGGTGGCCCAGAAGATCGTCAACCTGATTTTGTAGCCCTCCCCGTAACTGAATAGTCAGGAATATATGTTTCGTTGGTACGTCGTCAACACCTACTCCGGGCACGAGAACAAGGTCAAGCACAATCTCGAGCACCGGATCGTCTCGCTCGGCCAGCAGCGTGCGGTGCGTCAGGTCGTCGTCCCGACCGAGTCCGTCTCGGAGATGAAGGACAACCAGAAGGTCACCGTCGAGAAGCGCACGATGCCCGGATATGTGCTCGTCAACATGGAGCTCAACGAGGACTCCTGGGGGGTCGTGAAGGGCACGCCCGGCGTGACTGGGTTCGTGGGCTCCTCCCAAGAGCCGGTTCCGCTTACCCAGGCGGAGGTTGATCGCCTGCTGCACAAGACCGATGTGGCAACCGCCCCCCGGACCCGGGCCCAGTTCTCGATCGGCGAGACCGTAAAGGTGGTCTCCGGGCCTCTGTCCGACTTCTCCGGAGAGATCTCCGAGATCAACGACGACGCCGCCAAGCTCAAGGTCCTGGTATCAATCTTTGGTCGCGAGACCCCCGTTGAGGTGGGTTTTGACCAGGTAAAGAAGCTGTAGGCGTGGGATAGACATGGCTAAGAAGGTATTGACAACGATCAAGCTCCAGGCGCGCGGAGGCCAGGCCTCGCCGGCGCCGCCCGTCGGCCCTGCCCTGGGTCAGCACGGAATCAACATCATGGAGTTCTGCAAGGCGTTCAACGCGCAGACGATCAGCGAAACCGGCACGATCATCCCGGTCGTGATCACGGTTTACGAGGACCGCTCGTTCACGTTCGTCACGAAGACCCCTCCCGCCGCCGTCCTGATCCGCCAGGCGCTCAAACTCGAGAAGGGCTCCGGCGAGCCCAACCGCAACAAGGTCGGCAAGATCTCGAATGCCCAGCTGCGCGAGATCGCCGAGCGCAAGCTGGCCGATTTGAATGCCCACGACGTGGACCAGGCCGTCAAGATCATCGAAGGAACGGCGCGCTCAATGGGTGTCGAGGTGGCGGCATGAGCTCCCATGGACGCCGTCACTCGGACGCGCTTGCCAAGGTCGACCGCCAGCGCGAGTATCAGCCCTCCGAGGCGGTCGCGCTCGTCAAGGGCCTCGCCGGCGCCAAGTTCGACGAGTCCGTCGAGGTCCATGTGCGCACCGGCCTGAACGTGCGCCATGCCGACGAGCAGCTGCGCGGCACGATCGCGCTCCCCCATGGGCTGGGCAAGGACGTCAAGGTCATCGTGTTCGCTCAGGGCCCCAAGGCGACCGAAGCCGAGCAGGCGGGCGCCGACGTCGTTGGCGCCGAGGACCTCGCCAAGCGCATCGAGGAGGGCTTCGACGACTTCGACGTGGCGATCGCCACACCGGATCTGATGTCGGTCGTGGGGCGCCTCGGTCGCATCCTCGGCCCCTCGGGCAAGATGCCCAACCCCAAGGTCGGCACCGTCACGATGGACGTGGCGAAAGCCGTCGAGGACTCCAAGTCCGGCAAGGTCGAGTACCGCACCGATCGCACGGCGATCGTGCACATGGTGATCGGCAAGGCGAGCTTCGACGAGCGGCGCCTGCTCGAGAACTATGCGGCGGTGATCGAGGAGCTCGTTCGCGCCAAGCCCTCCGTGGCCAAGGGCCGCTATCTGCGCAGCATCACGATGGCCTCCACGATGGGTCCCGGCATCAAGGTCGACCCGACCCGCACCCGGGACATTCTCGGAGAGGCGGCCGTCGCGGCCTGATCCTGATTTAATCCACAGCTCACCGCCCAAGACCCCCGGCGCCGCCGATCAGCGGAGAAGACCGAGGCAGGTGGAGTGAGGAAGAGCGGTTCATCCCCGATCGTCTTCGCCCGCCTGCAAGCGGGCGTTGCGCTTCTTACGAGAGCAAGGGATGAGATGAACCGAGAGCAGAAGGCAGCGACGATAGAAACGCTTGCGGCGGAGATCGACCGCTCCGAGGCGATCTTTGCGGTGGACTACCGCGGCATCACCGTGCCCGGCGCGGCCGAGCTGCGCGCGAAGCTGCGCGATGCCGACGCCACCTTCACGATCGTCAAGAACTCGCTCACCGAACGAGCGGCGGATCAGGTTGGGGCAGAGTCGCTGAAGGCGTTTCTCGCCGGCCCCACCGCGCTTACGTTCGTTCGAGGCGACGCTGCCCTGGCCGCCAAGGCGATCGCCGACTACGCGCGCGCCACCCAGCTCCTTCCCTTCAAGGGCGGCCTCATGAACGGGGATGCCCTCGACGCCTCCCAGATCACCGCGATATCGCGCCTTCCATCCCGCGAAGTGCTCTACGGACAGCTCGTCGGAATCGTCGCCTCGCCCGTCACCGGGCTTGTGCGCACGCTGAACGCGCTGATCGGCGGTCTCGCCGTCGCACTCGGACAGGTCCACGAGAAGAAGGCTTCCGGCGAGATCCCCGCGGGCGAGTCGCCTGCGGGCCCCGCCGAAGATTCGGTTGATGAGCGGGTCGGCGAGGAGAGTCCCCCGGAGGGCGCATCGGCCGGAGAGGTGTCTTCGGCCGAGAGCGAGCCGGAGGGTCAAGAGGCCGAGGACCAGGCGCCGGCCCCCGAGCCGGCACCGACCGAGAACCAAGCTGAGCCGGACGAACCGGCGCAAGACGACAACCAGGCGGACGCTTCGGCGCAGCAGCCCGACACCGCCGAAGCGACCAAGGAGGACTGACCCATGGCAGCAAGCACGCAGGAGTGGATCGACGAGCTCAAGGGCATCTCAGTGCTCGAGCTCGCCGAGCGCATCAAGGCGCTCGAGGAGGAGTTCGGAGTCTCCGCGGCCGCGGTGGCCGCTCCGGTCGCCGCAGCCGGCGCAGGCGCGGGTGGCGACGGCGCGGGCGCAGAGGAGGAGGCGAGCTCGACGGTCGATGTGATCCTCGCGTCCTCAGGCGACAAGAAGATCCAGGTCATCAAGGTCGTGCGCGCCGCGACCGGCCTCGGTCTGAAGGAGGCTAAGGCGCTCGTTGACGAGGCCCCCAAGCCGATCAAGGAGGGCATCGAGCGCGAGGAGGCCGACAAGCTCAAGGCCGAACTCGAGGAGGCGGGGGGCACCGTCGAGCTCAAGTAAGCCCGCTGTAGGCCTGGCCAATTGGCGGCGCGTCCGGTATGATCCGGCGCGCTGGCCAATAGCCGCAGCCATCCGATCAACGCGAGCCGCGCCACATACGCGGCCGTTAGGGTGGGGTCCGTGAGCGCCGGCTGCTCCACTTGAGGGCGTCGATAGCCTGTGCTATCTTGGCTGGTCGCGCCCTTGCGCCTGCCTCTGCCCGTTTCTCGCACTCCGAAGGAGTCATTTCTTGGCTGCTGCTGATGCTCTCCGGACGCGCCGTTCTTTTGCGCGTCTGACCAAGTCGGTCGACGTACCAAACCTCATCGATATCCAGCGCCGCTCGTTTCAGTGGCTGACCGATCCGCAAAAGGGCGGTCTGCGCGAGACGATCGACGACATCTCCCCCATAGAGGACTACACGGGCAATCTCGCCGTCCAGTTCGGGGACTTCGTCTTCGACGAGCCCGTGGCTTCCCTGGAGCAGTGTCGTGAGAAGGATCTGACCTACGCACGTCCCCTCACGGTCACCGTCGCGTTCATCAACCGCGAGACCGGGGAGATCCGTGAGCAGTCCGTGTTCATGGGCGATTTCCCCTGGATGACCGACCGCGGCACGTTCGTCATCAACGGCACCGAGCGCGTCGTCGTCACGCAGCTCGTGCGCTCTCCGGGCGCCTATCTGATGGAGCCGAAGGATCGCGAGAAGCAGGTCTTCATCGCCAACCTGATGCCGGCGCGCGGGTCGTGGCTCGAGCTCGAGATCGACAAGAAGGGCAGGGTCTACGTTCGCATTGACCGCAAGCGCAAGCTGCCTGTGACGGTGCTGTTGCGCGCCATGGGCTACGCCTCGGACGAGGAGATTCTGCGGCTGTTCGAGAACTCGCTCTACGTCCGCAACACACTCGAGGCCGACACCGAGCCCACCCGCACCGAAGAGGGCGCTCTGATTGAGCTGTTCAAGAAGCAGCGCCCGGGCGAGCCGCCCTCGGTCGAGAACGCGAAGGCGCTGCTGAACCAGCTGTTCTTCGACCCCAAGCGCTACGACCTGACGCGCGTCGGCCGCTACAAGCTCAACTCACGTCTCGGTCTCGACATCGACATCGACACGCGTGTCCTAACCCACGACGACATCATCGCGCTGGTGAAGGAGCTCGTCTCACTGCCCAAGCGTCTCGGCATGCCCGAGGAGCCTGAGTTCGAGGTCAAGGACTATGCGGCCGAGGCGTTGAGCATGCCCCGGGAGCCCGTCGCGGAGCACCTCGACGAGTATGAGCACTTCGGCAACCGCCGCCTTCGCACGGTCGGCGAGCTGATCCAGGAGGCATTCCGCATCGGCCTCTACCGGATGGAGCGCGTCGTGCGCGAGCGTCTCACGACCGAGGACGCCGACACGATCACCCCGCAGACCATCATCAACATCCGGCCGGTCGTCGCGGCGCTGAAGGAGTTCTTCGGCTCCTCCCAGCTCTCCCAGTTCATGGATCAGACGAATTCGCTTGCGGGACTCACCCATCGCAGGCGCCTGTCTGCGCTCGGGGCCGGCGGCCTCACGCGCGAGCGCGCCCCGATCGAGGTCCGCGACGTGCACCCCACCCACTACGGCCGCATGTGCCCGATCGAGACCCCCGAGGGCCCGAACATCGGATTGATCGGCTCGCTCTCCTCGTTTGCGGAGGTCTCCGAGCACGGGTTCGTCACCACTCCCTATCGGGTCGTCAAGGATGGCGTAGCGACCGACGAGGTCCTCCGCCTCGACGCAACCCAAGAGGAGGAGCAGCTGATCGCTCAGGCCAACACGCCGATCGATCCCAAGACGGGCAAGCTCCTCGGCAAGGAGATCCTCTGCCGCACCCAGGCCGGCCAGTACGTCACGGTCGGTCCCAAGGACGTCGACCTCGTAGATGTCTCCCCCGAGCAGATCTGGTCGGTCGCGACCGCGATGATCCCGTTCCTCGAGCACGACGACGCCAACCGCGCTCTGATGGGCTCGAACATGCAGCGCCAGGCCGTCCCCCTGCTGAAGACCGATGCGCCTTTGGTCGGCACCGGCATGGAGAGACGTGCCGCGCTCGATACGGGCGATGTGCTGCTTGCGCGCAACGCCGGCACGGTCGAGTACGTCGATGCCAACCGGATCATCGTCGAGACCTCGAGTGGCAAGGACGACTATGAGCTGCAGAAGTTCATGCGCTCCAACCAGGGCACCTTGATCCATCACAAGCCGCGTGTGTCCACCGGCCAGAAGGTCAAGGCCGGCGATGTTCTTGCCGACGGGTCCTCCACCGATACCGGCGAGATGGCGCTCGGCAAGAACCTGATGGTCGCCTTCATGTCTTGGGAGGGCTACAACTTCGAGGACGCGATCATCCTTTCCAAGCGACTTGTCTCCGATGACGAGCTGACCTCGATCCACATCGAGGAGTACGAGATCGACGCGCGCACGACCAAGCTCGGCGACGAGGAGATCACGCGTGACATCCCCAACCGCTCCGAGGAGTCGCTGCGCAACCTCGACGACCGCGGCATCGTGCGAGTCGGTGCCGAGGTGCAGTCCGGCGACCTGCTCGTCGGCAAGGTCACACCCAAGGGCGAGACGGAGCTGACCGCTGAGGAGAAGCTGATCCGCGCGATCTTCAAGGAGAAGGCGCGCGAGGTCAGGGACACCTCGCTGAAGGTGCCTCACGGCGAGGGCGGCGTCGTGATTGACGTCATGACCTTCTCGCGCGACGAGGGCGACGACCTGCCGCCCGGAGTGAACGACCTGGTGCGCGTGTTCGTCGCCAAGAAGCGCAAGATCTCCGAGGGCGACAAGCTCGCGGGCCGTCACGGCAACAAGGGTGTGATCTCGAAGATCGTCGATGAGCAGGACATGCCGTTCCTCGAGGACGGCACGCCTGTGGACGTGATCCTCAACCCGCTCGGTGTGCCCTCGCGCATGAACGTCGGACAGATCCTCGAGGCCCACCTCGGATGGGCCGCCGCTCAGGGTTGGTATGACGACGGCTCCGACGCCTACAAGGCGGCTCACGCCACGGATGGCAATGGGCGCGTGTACGTCGCCACGCCAGTCTTCGACGGCGCAACCGTGCAAGACGTCGACAGTGCGCTGGTGAAGTGGCAGGACGCCCACGAGGGCCGCATCAGGATGGACGTCGACAAGTCGCGGCGGATCGGTGAGCAGGCGTCGGGCAAGATGACGCTCTTCAACGGCCGCACGGGCGAGCCCTTCGAGGAACAGGTCACCGTCGGCTACATGTACATCCTCAAGCTCCTGCACCTAGTCGACGACAAGATCCACGCGCGCTCCACCGGACCCTATTCGCTGGTCACCCAGCAGCCGCTGGGTGGCAAGGCGCAGTTCGGCGGCCAGCGCTTCGGCGAGATGGAGGTCTGGGCCCTGGAGGCCTTTGGCGCCGCCTACACCCTCCAGGAGATGCTCACGATCAAGTCCGACGACACCATCGGGCGCGTGAAGGCCTACGAGGCGATCGTCAAGGGCGAGAACATCGCTGAGCCGGGGGTCCCGGAGTCGTTCAGGGTGCTGCTCAAGGAGATGCAGTCCCTGGCGCTCGACGTGGGGGTCGTCTCCGAAGAGGGTGAGCAGGCCGAGCTGCGCGACGAGGACGACGACCTGCTGCGCGCGGCCGAGGAGCTCGGCATCGACCTTTCCGGTGTGCGGGCTCCTAACGGCTCCGACAGCGAGGCGCTCGCGGATGGCGAGGTGTCAGACGAGGAGGGCTCGGCCGGCGGCGAGTCCACCGACGGCGGATCCGAAGAGCAGGACGAGGATGCCGAGGCCGGCTTCGAGGTCGAGGACATGCTCGCCGAGGAGGTCGACGGGATCGGCCTCGACGAGCTGGATCGGGTCGCGCCCGAGGAGGGACTCGAGGAGGAGCAGACACACCAGAGCGAGACGTGATTCGCAGGCCCATCCCGCTGCCGGATGGCGCGGATGGGCAATCGGGCCGGGTCGTCGAACGGGCGGCGACCGCAAGGCCCAGGGGTCGATGACAGCGACCAACTCAAACCCGTTTCACCCGCGAGCGAAAGCCACCAGCATGATTGACATCAACAACTTCGACGCCATCGAGATCTCCCTCGCCTCCTCCAAGCAGATCCGCTCATGGAGCTCCGGCGAGGTGACCAAGCCCGAGACGATCAACTACCGCACGCTCAAGCCCGAGAAGGATGGGCTGTTCTGCGAGCGCATCTTCGGTCCCACCAAGGACTGGGAGTGCTACTGCGGCAAGTACAAGCGCGTCCGCTACAAGGGCATCGTCTGTGAGCGCTGCGGCGTCGAGGTAACGCGCTCGAAGGTCCGTCGCGAGCGCATGGGCCACGTCGACCTTGCCGCTCCCGTCAGCCACATCTGGTTCTTCAAGGGCGTTCCCTCGCGCATCGGCTATCTGCTGGACATGGCGCCGAAGGAGCTCGAGAAGGTCCTGTATTTCGCCGCGTCGATCGTCACCTGGGTCGACGAGGAGGCGCGCGCAAAGGACATGGACACCCTCGAGAAGGACGTGAACAAGGTCCTCGACTCCTATGCCGCCGAGCTGCAGGAGCGGGTCCTCGAGCTCCGCGAGTCGCTTGCGCGCCGGGAGAAGTACCTGCAGACCGGCAAGCAGACGTCGTTCAACGACGAAGACCATCTCTGGGCGGACTCGCTCGACATCAACCTCTCGAAGATCGCTGATGAGGAGCGCGACAAGCTCATCAAGGAACTCGGCAAGACCTTCGAGGCGGACATCGCCGACACCGAAGCCTATATCGAGGACAGCGCCGAGCGGATGCGCAACGTCTGGGAGCTCTTCAAGACGATGGAGCCCAAGCAGATCGAGCACGACGAGACCACCTTCCGCGAGCTCAAGGAGCGCTTCGGCTCGCCGTACGGCTTTGGAGAGTATTTCCGTGGCGGCATGGGCGCTGAGGCGATCCGCGATCTGCTGCAGCAGGTCGATCTCCAGGCCGAAAAGGCCGACCTCGAGGAGCAGGTCAAGACCGCCAAGGGCCAGAAGCAGGCTCGTGCGGTCAAGCGGCTGAAGGTCGTCAGCGCCTTCATCCAGTCCGGCAACAAGCCCGAGATGATGATCCTCGACGCCGTTCCGGTCATCCCACCGGAGCTGCGCCCGATGGTCCAGCTCGACGGCGGACGCTTTGCCACCTCGGATCTGAACGACCTCTACAGGCGCGTGATCAACCGCAACAACCGCCTCAAGCGTTTGCTTGACCTCGGCGCGCCCGAGATCATCGTCAACAACGAGAAGCGCATGCTCCAGGAGGCCGTTGACGCGCTGTTCGACAACGGCCGTCGTGGCCGTCCCGTCACGGGCCCGGGCAATCGTCCCCTGAAGTCGCTGTCGGACATGCTCAAGGGCAAGCAGGGCCGCTTCCGCCAGAACCTGCTCGGCAAGCGCGTCGACTACTCCGGCCGCTCGGTGATCGTGGCCGGCCCCTACCTAAAGCTGCACCAGTGCGGGCTGCCGAAGATCATGGCGCTGGAGCTCTTCAAGCCGTTCATCATGGCCCGCCTCGTGGAGCGCAAGTCGGCGCAGAACATCAAGGCGGCCAAGAAGATGGTCGACTCGATGATCGGCGAGGTGTGGGATGTGCTCGAGGAGGTCATCCACGAGCACCCGGTGCTTCTGAACCGCGCCCCCACGCTTCACCGCCTGGGCATCCAGGCCTTCGAACCGCTCCTGGTCGAGGGCAAGGCGATCCAGGTGCACCCGCTCGTCTGCCACGCCTTCAACGCCGATTTCGACGGGGACCAGATGGCTGTCCACCTGCCGCTGTCGGCCGAGGCCCAGGCGGAGGCCCGCATATTGATGCTGTCCTCCAACAACATCCTCAGCCCGGCCCATGGGGCGCCGCTTGCGACGCCCACGCAGGACATGATCCTCGGCGCCTACTACCTGACCTATGGGCTCGAGGCCGAGGAGCTCGCCAAGATCGACCGTGCCACCCATGATCCGCGCCCGCACGTGTTCCGTACCGCGCAGGAGGCCGAGCTCTCCTACGAGGCGGGCGTCGTCAAGCTGCACGACATCGCCGAGTTCCGTCCGTTCGGGCGCGAGGGCGGTCATGTGCTCACGACGGTTGGGCGGATCATCTACAACGACCGCATCGAGCGTGCGCTGGCCGAGGCCCTGGGCGACGAGTTCGACGCGGCCAAGTACGTGTTCGTCAACCAGTCGATGAAGAAGCGCGACACCACGCGCCTGATCGATGCGCTGGTACAGACCTATGGCGCCACCACGATCTCGATGGTGCTCGACGCGTTCAAGGACCTTGGTTTCAAGTACGCCACCCAGGCCGGTATCACGATCTCCAAGAACGACGTCGTGATCCCGCCGAACAAGAGCGAGATCCTCAGCAAGTACGAGCAGCAGGTCGCTGAGATCTCAGACCAGTACGACATGGGACTGATCACCCAGGAGGAGCGTCACGAGGCCGTCGTCGAGAAGTGGAACGCCGCCACCGACGAGGTCGCGGACGCCATGATCGAGAACCTCGACACGCTCAATCCGATCTTCATGATGGCCAACTCGGGCGCGCGCGGCTCCTTCAAGCAGATCCGCCAGCTCGCCGGCATGCGCGGCCTGATGGCCAATCCGAAGGGTGAGATCATCGAGCGGCCGATCAAGTCCAACTTCATGGAGGGCCTGTCGGTGCTCGAGTACTTCATCTCGACACACGGCGCGCGAAAGGGTCTGGCCGACACGGCGCTTCGCACCGCCGACTCGGGCTATCTGACGCGCCGTCTCGTCGACGTCGCCCAGGACGTGATCATCCGCGAGGCCGACTGTGGCGCGGACGAGCACATCGAGATGGTCGTGTGGAACGACAGCGGTGAACCGAACGAAAACCTCGTCGGTCGTATCGCCGCGCGGCCGATAACGACCAAGCGCGGACGCGTGATCGTCGAGCAGAGCGCCGAAATCGGAAGGCCCGAGCTCGCCGACATCGTGCAGGCGTTCGACGACGACCACGCCAAGGGCACTCATGTCACTGTGCCTGTGCGCTCGGTGCTCAAGTGTCGCGCGACGAGCGGTGTCTGCCAGGCCTGCTACGGCCGGGCCATGGCAACCGGCCAGCTCGCCCAGATCGGGGATGCCGTGGGCATCATCGCGGCTCAGTCGATCGGCGAGCCGGGCACCCAGCTAACGATGCGCACCTTCCACACCGGGGGGGTGGCCGGGGCCGACATCACGCACGGCCTTCCGCGCGTCGTGGAGCTATTCGAGGCGCGCAAGCCGAAGGGGCTCGCCAAGATCGCCGAGCAGGATGGGGTCGTCTCGATCGAAGAGTCCGAGAAGGCGCTCACCGTGGTGATCACCGATGAGGCCGGCGAGGAGCACCGTCACGCCTTCCCCCGGCGCACCCGCCTGTATGTGTCCGCCGATGAGAAGATCAAGGCTGGCAAGCAGCTCAACGAGGGCTCGCTCTACCCCCACGAGCTGCTCGCCATCCAGGGTCGCACCGAGACCGAGCAGTACCTCGTCAAGGAGGTCCAGGAGGTCTACAAGTCTCAGGGCGTGGACATCAACGACAAGCACATCGAGCTGATCGTTCGCCAGATGCTCAAGAAGGTGCGGGTCGACCAGAAGGGCGACACCGACTACCTGCCGGGGCAGTTCGTCGACCGCTACGAGTTCGCGAAGGCCAACGACGAAGTGCTTGCTCGGGACGGCGAGTCCGCTCAGTACGAGGACATCATCCTCGGTATCACCAAGGCATCTCTGAACACCGACTCGTTCCTGTCGGCGGCATCCTTCCAGGAGACGACCAAGGTCCTCACGGACGCCTCCCTGGAGGGCAAGACCGACCGCCTCAACGGTCTGAAGGAGAACGTGATCATCGGCAAGCTGATCCCCGCGGCGACCGGCCTGAAGCGCTACCGCCGCATCGAGATCGAACCGTCCGAGCCGCTTCCCCGTGGGATCGACGAGGTGGGGCTGCTCGACCACGAGGAGATCGCCGCCGAGCTCGGCCTCTCAAACGGCGAGAGTCTCGGGGGCGGCTACGGCAGCGAGTTCGACGCCGATCTCGCCTCTCTGGAGAAGATCGGCGCCGGCGGCTCGGACCCCGGCTTCATCGAGGGTCTCGGGGATCTCGAGGTCCCCGAGGAGCCTGAGGCGGAGTAGTAGTCCCGGCCCAATCGCTCAGCATGCCGGCCTCACGCTCGGTGAGGCCGGCGTGGGGTGCCGTTTGGATAAGCAGCGTCGGCGCGTGGCGCTCGCGTGCCCACTCGTGACAGGCCTCATTGAAGGCATCATCGATCCACGCGAGCGGCCGATCGCTCGCATAGGACTCGATCGCGCCCAGCTTCCAGTGCGCGTTTGAGCGTCCCGGCGAGCGCTCAAACGTGAGATACGGAAGCGGCGCGGGCAGGCCGAGGAGGTGGGGGAGATAGTCGTTGGCCTTCTCCTCCCAGCCGCTCGCCCACACCAGCTCGAAGAGCGGCGAGAGCGCAAGCAGGTGCTTTGCCGCGGCGGCCGAAAGGAAGTGCGGTATGCCGTCGATCGAGTGGAACGATCCCTCCGGGCGTGTCCCCGCCTGGAAGCCGAACAGCGAGATCACGCCGTCGATGTCCACCATCAAGAGCGGACGTAGTGATCTGTCGTCTTTAGGTCGCACAGAGGTTGCTCAGGGTAATCTGCTTGGACCGGCCCGCGTCAGTAAAGCAATCGAGGACCGCCGCCGATGAGCTGACGAAGCTTGCCACGGCTCACACGCGGTTGCTCCCAATCTGACGATCCGATCATCCTTCGTTGCCTATGCACATGTCCATTCGACCATCCTCACCGCCCTCGTGAAATTCGAGATCGGCATCCTCCTGGCCCTGGGCTGCGCGTTCGTCGCGAACCTCGGCTTCTTCTACAAGTACAAGGGCGCCAACTCGGTCGCCAAGGTCGAGCTGCGCCACCCCCTTCGCTCCGCAGGCGCGCTCTACTCCTCGCGCTGGTTCGCGCTCGGCATGCTCGTCGCGGCGGGATCGTGGGCCTTGCACGTGGCCGCGCTTGCGCTGGCGCCGATGTCGGTCGTCCAGGTAGCGCTCGCCGCCGGGGTTGTGCTGATTGCCGTCATGGCCGATCGCATGTTCGGCTTCAGGGTCGGCCCGCGCCAGTGGCTCGGCCTGTGCCTGATGGCGGCCGGGCTCGTGACGCTCGGCATCACGCTGCCGACGATGCACGGCGCCCACTCGCACTTCTCCGATGCGGCGATGATCTCTTTCGAGGCAGGCCTGTTCGGAATCGGCGGCCTCTTGATCATGGGGCCGCGCATCGGCGGCCCGGTGGAGCACCACGGCATCATGCTTGGAGCCGCTTCCGGAGTGCTGTTTGGCGTATCCGACAGCGCCATCAAGGCGCTCACCGGCATCGTGGGCGCCCATGGCCCGCTCGCGGTGGTGCTGAGCCCGTGGCTCGCCGTGGCGGTGCTCGCGTCGATACTGGCGTTCTACGCGTCGGCGCGCGGGCTCCAGGACGGCGATGCCGTGCCGGTCATCGCTGTGACCGGAACAGCCGCCAACATCGCGGGGATTGCGGGAGGCATTCTCGTGTTCGGTGATCCTCTGCCCGGCAGCGCCTTCGGAATAGTGCTGCAATCGCTTGCATTCGTGCTCGTGCTCGTCGCTGCGGCACTCATGCCCGCGCCCGTTCGCTCGGCCGGCATCGAAGCGGCCAAGACCTGACGCGCCCCGGCTGCTAGGATTCCGCGCCGAATGCCGACAACGTCACAGCTCGTACGCAAGGGCCGCGTGGTCCCCAAGAAAAAGCTTGCCACTCCCGGCCTGAAGTCGGGCAAGGGGCGCAAGAAGAAGGTCGCCGCTCCCCAGCGGCGCGGGGTCTGCACGCGCGTCTACACGACCACCCCGAAGAAGCCGAACTCCGCCCTTCGAAAGGTCGCGCGCGTGCGCATCGCCGGCTCGATCGAGGTCACCGCCTACATACCGGGCGAGGGCCACAATCTGCAGGAGCACTCGGTCGTGCTCGTGCGCGGCGGCCGCGTCAAGGATCTCCCGGGCGTGCGCTACAAGGTCGTGCGCGGCACCCTCGACGCCGCCGGCGTCAGCGATCGCAAGAAGGCCCGCTCGCAGTACGGCGTCAAGAAGAAGTAGCGCGGCGGACCTCACAGGACAATCGACCAGATGCCACGCCGCGCAGCCGCCCAGATCCGTCCGCTCGACGGAGACCCCATACATCGCTCGAAGCTCGTCCAGCAGGTCATCAACAAGGTGATGCTCGACGGCAAGAAGTCAACGGCTGAGCGGATCGTCTACGACGCGCTCGCCCTGCTGGCCGAGCGTCGCGAGGAGGACCCGATCGAGCAGCTCGAGCTCTCGATCAAGACGCTCACTCCGACCCTCGAGGTCCGCTCACGGCGTGTCGGCGGCGCCACCTATCAGGTGCCCGTCGAGGTTCCCGCCCGGCGCGCACGCACGCTCGCCGTCCGCTGGCTGGTGGAGTTCGCACGCCAGCGTCGCGAGAAGACGATGGCTCAGCGTCTAGCCGGCGAGCTGATGGACGCCTCCTCTCAGCAGGGCGCCGCCTACAAGCGCAAGGACGACATCTACCGCATGGCGCAGGCCAACAAGGCCTTCGCGCATTATCGCTGGTAGCGGGCCGATGACCGAAGCCGGTGGTGGGCGTCCTCGGCCGCTCGCGCGCGTAGCACCCACGCGAACTGCCTGCCTGCCTGTGCCCTTTGGGTATGCCCAGAATGGGTATGCCCCGAAGGGGTACGTCCTTGGCTCGCTTGGTCCTCGGCCCGCTACTGACCCGTTCGGCGCTCGGTCGAACGCGGCAAGCGTTTGTGAGCAGCAACTTTCCGTAGCCCCTTCGGAGTCCGGGACCACTCCGCTACGGTGAGGCACCGATGCCCGACTCGCCCGCCGCCACCGACCACATAGAGCGCCATGTGTGGGTCGTCGCGGGGGTCGTGATCCTCGGGATGATCATGTCGATCCTCGACACGACGATCGTCAACGTCGCGCTGGATACGCTCGGGCGCGACCTGCACAGCCCGATCTCGCAGATCCAGTGGGTCGTCACCGGTTATCTGCTCTCGCTTGCCGCCGTCATCCCGCTGACGGGCTGGGCGGCGCGGCGTTTCGGGGCCAAGCGCGTCTATCTGATCTCGCTCGTCCTCTTCACGCTCGGCTCGGCGTTATGCGGTCTGGCGAGCTCGAGCACCTCGCTGATCGTGTTTCGCGTGCTTCAGGGCGCGGGCGGCGGGATGATCATGCCCGTTGGCCAGATGATCATGGCCGAGGTCGCCGGTCCCAAGCGAATGGGACGGGTGATGGGCGTCGTGGCGATGCCCGCCATGCTCGCTCCGATCCTCGGACCGGTGGTCGGCGGTGTGATCCTCCAAGGCCTTCACTGGTCGTGGATCTTCTTCGTGAACGTTCCCATAGGAGTGCTCGCCGTGGCGCTCGCCGCGCGGGTGCTGCCCCACTCCGAGCTCGGCCGTCCCGGGCGCCTGGACACCGTGGGGCTGGCGCTGCTCGCCACGAGCATGCCGCTGATCGTCTACGGCCTATCGGAGATCGGCACGCAGGGCAGCTTCACGGCGGCGAAGGTGGTCTGGCCGCTTGTGATCGGCGTCGTCCTGGCAGGGGTCTTCATATGGCATGCCCTGCGTGCCGCCCGGCCTCTGCTGGACATCCGCCTCTACGCCAATCGCGTGTTCGGAGCCGCCTCGCTCACCACCTTCGGGCTCGGCGCGGCGCTGTTCGGCACGATGATCCTGATCCCCCTCTACTACCAGCAGATCCGCGGCGAGAGCGTGATCCTGACCGGCCTGCTCGTGGGCCCTCAAGGGCTCGGGATGCTCGCGATGGCGCCGTTCAACGGCCGCTTGACCGAGCGCTTCGGCGGGGGGCGCGTGGCGATCGTGGGGGTCCTCATCCTCTGTGTCAGCACCGTCCCGCTCGCTTTCGTGGGAGCGCACACGTCGATTCTCGCGATCTCGCTCGTGCTGCTGGTACGTGGCCTCGGCATCGGACTGTCGTTCATGCCGACCATGACCGCCGCCTTTGCGTCGCTGCGCACCGACCAGCTCTCAGATGCGACCCCCCAGATGAACGTGCTGCAGCGCCTGGGCGGCGCCATCGGCACGGCTGTGCTCGCCGTGGTGCTGCAGCGGGCTGCGCTTCACGCTCATACACCGGCTGAGGGCGCCGCCGCGTTCAACGCCGCCTACTGGTGGGCGCTTGGAATCGGCGTGCTCTCGCTGATCCCGTGTGTCGTGCTCCTGCGCGCCGAAGCGCCCGGCGCGAGGACGGCACGGCTCGGCGCCGCGCCCGAGACAACGGTCGAGCCCCTCGGCGCGTAGGCGAGCCGGCGTTCTCGGCGACACTCTCATGCAGACGAGTGCACACGCCCCATCCGGAGGCGTTGACATCCCGCAACGGAGTCCGCGATTCAGTGTGGACAGACGTTGGGCAGGCCCGATTTCCTCTGCTATAGTCGCCTCGCGCAGGTGAGATCGGCGTAGTCCTGAACGTCGCTCCCACCAGGCGAGGAACCGACATGGAGATCTCAAACAGATAGCGAAGCGAACAGCCCGACGACCGGCAGTGCGTGGGCCCGAGGGGCCCATTTTTTTGCCCTGAGCCATCCTCGGTCGCTCCCGAGATTGCGCCGGCCGCACCGCCACAGCCCCGCCGGATTCGCACCCAACAGCCTCAACCCCACCCACTCAACATGCCCCGCAAGTTCCCACTCCAGAAGACCCGCAACATCGGCATCATGGCCCACATCGATGCGGGCAAGACGACCACGACCGAGCGCATCCTCTACTACACGGGGCGCACCTACAAGATCGGCGAGGTCCACGAGGGCGCCGCCGTGATGGACTGGATGGAACAGGAGCAGGAGCGCGGCATCACTATCACTTCTGCCGCCACCACGGCCGAGTGGGATGGTCACCGGATCAACATCATCGACACCCCGGGCCACGTCGACTTCACCGTCGAGGTCGAGCGCTCCCTGCGCGTGCTCGACGGCGCGATCGCCCTGTTCGACTCGGTCGCCGGCGTCGAGCCTCAGTCCGAGACCGTGTGGCGCCAGGCCGACAAGTACCACGTGCCGCGAATCGCCTACATCAACAAGATGGACCGCATAGGCGCCGATTTCGAGAAAGGCGTGCAGACGATGGTCGATCGGCTCGGCGCGCACCCGGTTCCGATCCAGCTGCCGATCGGCGCGGAGGGGGACTTCGAGGGGATCGTCGACCTCGTCCAGATGAAGGCGATCGTCTACAAGGACGAGCTCGGCAAGGAGCAGGAAGTCGTCGATATCCCCGAGCGTCTCGCCGACGAGGCCGCCGCCGCGCGCGAGCACCTGCTGGAGGAGGTCTCCCACTATGACGACGGTCTGCTCGAGCTGATCCTCGAGGAAGGGGAGATCTCACAGGAGCGCCTCAAGCAGGCGATCCGCAAGGCGACGCTCTCCACCAAGCTCACCCCGGTGCTGTGCGGCTCTTCGTTCAAGAACAAGGGCGTACAGCCGCTCTTGGATGCCGTCGTGGACTATCTTCCCTCGCCGCTGGATGTCCCTGCGGTGACGGGAGCCGAACCGGTCAAGGGTGACGGCGAGGAGCCTCAGATCGAGCGCCACGCCGATGACACAGAGCCGTTCGCGGCACTCGCGTTCAAGATCATGGCCGATCCCTACGTCGGCAAGCTCACCTACTTCCGCGTCTACTCGGGCCGCCTGGAGGCGGGCTCGCGTGTGCTCAACGTCAACAGCGGGCGCACCGAGCGCATCGGGCGCATCCTGATGATGCACGCCAACGAGCGCGAGGAGGTCTCCGAGGTCTACGCCGGCGACATCGCCGCCGCGGTCGGAATCAAGCAGGTGATCACGGGCGACACGCTCGCTGCCCCTGACGCTCCGATCAAGCTGGAGAACATCACCTTCCCCGAGCCCGTAATCAAGGTGGCGGTCGAGCCCAAGACCAAGATCGATCAGGAGAAGATGTCGGTTGCGCTGGGACGCCTCGCCGAGGAGGACCCAACCTTCCAGGTGCGCACCAACGAAGAGACCGGCCAGACCGAGATCTCGGGCATGGGCGAGCTGCACCTCGAAGTGCTGGTCGATCGCATGAAGCGCGAGTTCGGAGTCGAGGCCAACGTCGGTCGTCCCCAGGTCTCTTACCGCGAGACCGTGCGCGGTACTGCCGAGAAGATCGAAGGCAAGTTCGTGCGCCAAACCGGTGGCTCTGGCCAGTTCGGTGTGGTCTACATCAACCTGGAGCCGGCTCCCGGCGAGGGCTTTGACTTCATCAACAAGATCAAGGGCGGCTCGATTCCCTCGGAGTTCATCCCGGCGGTCGAGAAGGGCATCGAGGAGGCTCTCGAGAACGGAGTCAAGGCCGGCTATCCGATGGTTGACGTGCGGGTGACGCTCGTGGACGGCAAGTACCACGAGGTCGACTCTTCCGAGATCGCTTTCAAGGTTGCCGGCTCGATCGCCTTCAAGGAGGCCGCCAAGCGCGCCAAGCCGGTGCTGCTCGAGCCGATCTTCGCCGTCGAGGTCGTCACTCCCGAAGACTTCCTCGGCGATGTCATCGGAGATCTGAGTCGCCGTCGCGGACGGGTCGAGGGCCAGGAGCGGCGCGGTAACGCGCTTGCCGTCACGGCTCGGGTGCCGCTGTCAGAGATGTTCGGCTATGCGACCGATCTGCGCTCCAATACGCAGGGTCGCGCCAACTACACGATGCAGTTCGAGGGGTATGAGGAGGTGCCCCCGAACATCGCTGAGAAGATCATCGAGCAACGCACCGGAGAGCCCGTTCTGGCCTGAGATGACCGTGAGCGCTTCGCGAGACTGCGTCCTCGGCCGCTCATGTGCGTCAGCACACTACGCGGCCTGCGTCCTTGTCTCGCTTGACTCACAGCCATCCCAGGAGCCGGTTGGCAGGATCAATCGCAGGCAGCAGTCAAGAAAATCCCCATTTAGATAGATTTCTCGGGTTCGCCCGCTAAGGCGAACATCCAAGTCGATACAGGAGCGAACACAAGTGGCGAAGGAGAAGTTCGAGCGCGACAAGCCGCACGTCAACGTCGGCACCATCGGTCACATCGACCATGGCAAGACGACGCTGACCGCTGCCATCACAACCGTGCTGGCGGAGAAGATGGGCGGCGAAGCCCGCAGCTTCGAGGAGATCGACAACGCTCCCGAGGAGAAGGAGCGCGGGATCACCATCGCCACATCGCACGTCGAGTACCAGACCGAGAACCGCCATTACGCGCACGTCGACTGCCCCGGGCACGCCGACTACGTGAAGAACATGATCACCGGCGCCGCCCAGATGGACGGGGCAATCCTGGTTGTGTCCGCGGCCGACGGTCCGATGCCGCAGACCCGCGAGCACATCCTGCTTGCCCGCCAGGTGGGCGTCCCCTACATCGTCGTGTTTCTCAACAAGGCAGACATGGTCGACGACGCAGAGCTGCTGGAACTGGTCGAGGTCGAGGTGCGCGAGCTCCTCTCCGAATACGACTTCCCCGGTGACGACATCCCGTTCATCACGGGCTCCGCGCTCAAGGCGCTGGAGGGCGACGAGGAGTACAAGAAGAAGATCCTCGAGCTCGCCGAGGCGCTCGACACCTATATCCCCGAGCCCGTCCGCGAGCTCGACAAGCCATTCTTGATGCCGATCGAGGATGTCTTCACGATCACCGGCCGCGGCACGGTCGCCACGGGCCGCGTGGAGCAGGGCGTCGTCAACACCGGCGACACCGTCGAGATCGTGGGCGTTCACGACACGACCACAACGGTGGTCACAGGTGTCGAGATGTTCCGCAAGATCCTCGACCAGGGACAGGCGGGCGACAACGTCGGTTGCCTTCTCCGTGGCACCAAGCGCGAGGAGATCGAGCGCGGCCAGGTGCTCTGCAAGCCCGGATCGATCACTCCGCACACCAAGTTCAAGGCTGAGGTCTACGTCCTAAAGAAGGAGGAGGGCGGCCGTCACACTCCGTTCTTCACGGGCTACCGGCCGCAGTTCTATTTCCGCACGACCGACGTCACCGGCGTGGCGAAGCTGCCCGAGGGCGTCGAGATGGTCATGCCCGGCGACAACGTCGCGATGGAGATCGAGCTGATCCAGCCGATCGCGATGGATCAGGGCCTGCGCTTCGCCATCCGAGAGGGCGGCCGCACGGTCGGCTCGGGTGTGGTGAGCCAGATCATCGAGTAGCACCAGGAATGCCCCGGGATCTCCCGGGGCATTCATCATTGGCAGTCCGATACGACGAACAGAGCTCCGCCGGCCGGGTAACGGTCGGGGCGGCAGGATCCGCCCTCTCTCTCGCCGGCCGCGAAGCGGTGTGGTGGGAGGCAATCCACCGCCCCGCAATCCCAAGACAAAGCGAAAGCAACGACAAACAACAATTCGATGGCAGCCGCAACCCAGAACAAGATCCGCATCCGATTGAAGGCGTATGACACGTCCGCAATCGAGTCGGCCGCGAAGGAGATCGTGGAGACGGCCGCGCGCACGGGCGCAACGGTCTCAGGCCCGGTGCCGCTGCCAACCGAGAAGAACGTCTACTGCGTGATCCGCTCGCCGTTCAAGGACAAGGACTCTCGTGAGCATTTCGAGATCCGCACGCACAAGCGGCTGATCGACATCCATCAACCTACGCCCAAGACTGTCGACTCGCTCCAGCGTCTGGACAATCTCCCGGCAGGCGTGGACATCGAGATACGTCTCGCCACCTGATCTCGCCGCTCAGCCGACTGATCCAACTAGACGATGCCCGCAATTCTCGCCAAGAAGCTCGGTATGACCCAGGTCTTTCAGGACGACGGCAGCGTCGCGCGCGTGACTGTGCTCGAGGCTGGGCCCTGTCCGGTGACCGCGGTGCGTACGCCCG
The DNA here is from genome assembly GCA_963714635.1 of uncultured Solirubrobacterales bacterium. GTDB lineage: Bacteria > Actinomycetota > Thermoleophilia > Solirubrobacterales > Solirubrobacteraceae > Palsa-744. The sequence continues at coordinate 710,569 of CAVQPM010000005.1, forward strand.
ACCGCGACGGCTATGAAGCCGTGCAGCTCGCCTTTGGGCAGACCAAGGAGAAGCACCTGTCAAAGCCTGAGCTGGGGCATCTCAAGAAGGCGGATGCTCCCCCGATGCGCCATCTCGTGGAGTTCCGGGGCGAGGTGGGCGATCTGCAGGTCGGTCAGTCCGTCACGGTTGACTCCTTCGAAGTGGGTGGGCACGTGAAGATCGCCGGGATCTCCAAGGGCAAGGGCTTCCAGGGCACGGTAAAGCGCCACAACTTCAAACGTGGACCGGTATCCCACGGCTCGCACAACGTCCGTGCTCCCGGCTCGATCGGAGCCTCGGCGTGGCCGGCGCGGGTTATGCCCGGCATACGCGGACCGGGCCAGATGGGCAACAAGCGCGTCAGCCAGCCGGGTCTTGAGATCGTGGCGGTTGATGCCAAGAAGAACCTGCTGCTCGTACGAGGTTCCGTTCCCGGGCCGCGTGGCGGTGTGGTGGAGGTGCGCGGCGATGCCTGACGCCCCGATCCTCAGCGCCGGCGGTGGCGCATCCCCCAAGAAGGCCAAGCTCGACGATTCCGCGTTCGGGGCGCGATTCCACGGACCGCTCGTGCATCAGAGTGTGCGCGCAGAGCAAGCCGCGCGTCGTCGCGGCACGGCCGCCACAAAGACGCGGGCCATGGTCTCCGGTGGTGGCGCAAAGCCCTGGCGCCAGAAGGGCACGGGTCGCGCACGCGCCGGCTCCTCTCGCTCACCGGTGTGGACGGGCGGTGGCGTCGCGTTCGGGCCCCAACCCCGCTCCTACACCTTCAAGGTGAACCGTAAGGAGCAGCGCGCCGCGCTACGCAGCGCGCTGTCCCTGCACGCCGGTCGCGGTTCGTTGGCGGTGCTCGACGTTGCGGCGTTCAAGGCGCCCAAGACGCGTCAGGCGCTCGAGCTGCTCGAGGGCTGGGATCAGCCGCGCCCCACGCTCGTCGTGCTCGGCGAGGAGGAGTCCTCCGCGGCGCTCTCTTTCCGAAACCTGGCGCGGATCGTCGTGCTCAGGCCGCAGGATGTGGGAGTCGTGGACATAGTCGGGGCCTGTTCGCTCCTCGTCTCCGAGACAGCCCTTCAGGAGCTCACCGCGCGCGCCGGCACGCCTACGCCGGACACCGATGCGGCCCCGGCGTCCGCCGGCGCTAAGACGGTGGCAAAGGCATCCGAGACGCGTGATTCAGCCGAGGCTGAGGGTACCCAGGGCAGCGAGGGCGAGGAGACGTCCTGATGGAGAGCTCGCAAATCATCGTCAAGCCGGTCCTGTCCGAGAAGAGCTATGTGCTCTCGGCTGCCGGCAAGTACACCTTCCGCGTTCATCCCACTGCCCACCGGACCCAGATCCGCCAGGCCGTGGAATCCCTGTTCGAAGTGCATGTCGTCGACGTGCGCACGCTCAGCGTCAAGTCCAAGCCCAAGCGTCGCGGCGCCACCCGTGGTCGGACCCGTACCTGGAAGAAGGCGATCGTCCAGGTCCGCGCCGGCGAGAGCATTCCAATCTTCAAGGGCCTAGAGGGCGTGGGAGAGTAGAGCCATGGCGATCCGCAAGCCCAAGCCCACCAGCCCCGGACGGCGCTTTGTCTCCTATCCGGACTTCGCCGAGGTTACGAAGTCAGAGCCCGAGCGCACGCTCGTCGAAGGCCTGAAGAAGAGCGGCGGACGCAATGCCTATGGACGCAAGACGTCGCGCCATCGAGGCGGAGGAGCCAAGCGCCTCTACCGTCGGATCGACTTCAAGCGGCGCAAGGACGATGTTCAGGCGAAGGTGGCGGCGATCGAGTACGACCCCAACCGCTCCTCCTACATCGCGCTGCTGCACTACGCGGACGGCGAGAAGCGCTACATCCTCGCCCCTGCGCGCCTGTCCGTCGGCATGACGGTGTCATCCGGGGATAACGCCGACATCGCTGTCGGCAACTGCCTGGCGCTCGCCCGCATGCCTGTCGGAACCGTCGTGCACAACGTCGAGCTGCAGCCTGGCCGTGGTGGTCAGATGGCTCGGTCGGCCGGCGCCTCGGTTCAGTTGATGGCAAAGGACGGCGACATGGCAACCTTGCGGCTGCCCTCCGGCGAGATGCGAATTGTTCGCGCTGAGTGCCGCGCCACCGTCGGCGTGATCGGGAACGCCGACCATCAGAACGTCAAGGTCGGCAAGGCGGGCCGCAAGCGCCATATGGGCGTGCGTCCCCAGACGCGCGGCACGGCGATGAATCCGGTCGACCATCCACACGGCGGCGGCGAGGGCTCGACGACCGCGGGTCGTCACCCGGTGACGCCTTGGGGCGTGCCGACGCTCGGCTATCGCACGCGCAAGAAGAACAAGGCGTCGGACAAGTACATCGTGCGCGGTCGCAGGCGTGGAAAGGGCAAGAGCAGATGAGTCGCTCCAGCAAGAAGGGTCCCTGGGTCGAAGAGCGCCTGATGACGCGCATCGAAGCTCTCAATGCCGAAAACAACAAGAAGATGCTGCGCACGTGGTCGCGTACCTCGACGATCTTCCCCGACATGGTCGGCCACACGATTGCGGTGCACGACGGCAAGAAGCACGTGCCAGTCTTCATCAGCGAGTCGATGGTCGGCCACAAGCTCGGCGAGTTCGCGCCCACGAGAACCTATAGAGGGCATGCCGGCTCGGGGAAGGTCCGATGAGCCCATCCAAGCCATCCGATTCATCCAAGGACCAGCCCGTGGAGGCTGAGAAGGCCCAGGCCGCCGAGGCCAAGACTGCGAAGGCCGCGGCAGCCGCTTCGGAGAAGGCGGCCGAGGCGCCCGCGAAGCCTGCCGCCAAGAAGGCCTCGGCGAAGACGGCCGCTGAGAGCAAGACCGCCGCGAAGGCATCCGAGCCGGATGCCCCAGCGCAGAAGAAGCCCGCGAGGGCGCCCAAGGTTGCGGCAGCGGAAGACAAGGATGCGGCGGCGAAGGCCGAGGAGAAGCCGGCGCCCGCGACTCGCAAGGCCGCTGCCGCCAAGGCCGAAGAGCAGAGCGCCAAGCCGGCCGTGGCCAAGGACAAGGCAAAGGCTAAGAAGCCGGCTGCCGCGCAGGCCGGCGAGCCGGCTGCGGAGAGCCGCGCGCAGGCAAAGTCCGCTGCTTCGACCGCTCGCCGAAAGGTCGTCCGGGCCCACGCGCGCTATGTGCGCACCTCTGCGCGCAAGGCTCGCATGGTATGCGGCCACCTGCGGGGCAAGTCCGTCGAGGAGGCGCGCGCTATCCTCGCCTTCACCCCTCGTGAGGTGGCCCGCGACTGGAGCAAGCTGCTCGAGTCCGCGGTGGCCAATGCCGAGAACAACCACGAGCTGCTCGGGGACGATCTTCTCGTCCGCGAGGCCTACGCCGATGAGGGTCCCACGATCAAGCGCTTCCGGCCGCGGGCGATGGGGCGGGCCACCCCGATCCGCAAGCGCACCAGCCATCTGACGATCACGCTCACCCCCAGGCAATAGCTCAGGACACCTAAGACAGGATTAGAAGACAAATGGGTCAAAAGGTTCATCCAGAGTCCATGCGCGTGGGCTACATCCACGATTGGAAGTCCAACTGGTTCAACGAGCGCAATTTCGCCGAGTATCTCGATGAGGACATCAAGATCCGCGATCACATCACCCGCAAGCTCGCGCACGCCGGCCTGTCCGACATCACGATTCGCAAGGACGCCAATGACCTTGAGGTCAACATCCACACGGCGCGTCCGGGCATCGTGATCGGAAAGTCGGGCGCCGAAGTGGACGCGCTGCGTCGCGATCTCCATCGCATGACTCACAAGCAGATCAAGGTCAACATCCTCGAGATCAAGCGCCCCGAGCTCGACGCCAAGCTCGTCGCGCAATCGATCGCCGAGCAGCTCCAGAACCGCGTGGCCTTCCGCCGGGCGATGAAGCGTGCGCTCACCAGCGCGATGCGCTCGGGCGCCAAGGGCGTGAAGGTGCAGGTCTCGGGGCGGCTGGGTGGCGCTGAGATGGCTCGCACCGAAAGCTACTCAGACGGGCGTGTGCCGCTCCATACGATGCGCGCGGACATCGACTACGGCTTCCACGAGGCGCGCACCACATTCGGGCGCATCGGCGTGAAGTGCTGGATCAACAAGGGCGAGATCATGCCCGAGGGCTACACGGGCGCCGATCTGACCGACATGAGCGCTCCCCCGCCACCCAGCGGCGATCGCGAAGGCCGTGGCGGCCGCGACGGTCGCGACGGACGTGGTCGTGGGCGTGGCGGCCCCGGTGGCGGCGGACGTGGTCCCGGCGGCCCGGGTGGCGGCGGACGTGGCCCAGGCGGTGGTGGACGTGGCCCGGGCGGCGGTCGTGGCCCCGGTGGGCGCGGTCCTGGAGGCCCGGGCGGTGGACGTGGTCCGGGCGGCGGTGGGCGCGGCGGCTCCGGAGGCGGGGCACGCTGATGCTTTCCCCCAAGCGTGTCAAGCATCGCAAGCAGCACCGCGGCCGTCGTCGCGGCCTCTCGCGCGGACAGGTGAAGGTCCAGTTCGGAGAGTTCGGCTTGAAGTCGCTCGAGCAGGGTTGGCTGACCAACCGGCAGATCGAGGCCGCCCGTGTTGCGATGACCCGCAAGATCAAGCGTGGCGGCAAGGTCTGGATAAACGTTTATCCGGACAAGCCGGTCACCAAGAAGCCGGCCGAGACTCGCATGGGCTCAGGCAAGGGATCGCCCGAAGGATGGGTCGCGGTCGTGAAGCCGGGACGCGTCATGTTCGAGCTCGCCGGTGTGCCCGAGCCGCTTGCCCGCGAAGCCATCCGGCTCGCTGCCCACAAGCTGCCCGTGAAATCCAAGTTCGTGCTGCGTGAGGACTGATGGAGCGATGAAGGCGAAGGAGATCAGGGATATGCTCGACGATGAGCTCGCCGAGCAGATATCGACATTGCGCAAGGATCTGCTCGGGCTGCGCTTCGCGAACGCCACCGGCGAGTTGGAGGACACGTCCGGCATTCGGCGGGTCCGGCGCGATCTCGCCCGTGCTCTCACCGTCGCTCACGAGCGCTCCTGACGGTTCGGTCTCACAACGAGAATTGACAAGCTGAGCAACATCGAAACGGACACAGATGGCTGACGAGACAGACAACGAGACTCCAGAGACGGCGGACGCCCCCGATGAGCAGGCGGCCGCTGCGGCTCCTGTTCGGCAGGCAAGCCAGGCTGAGCCAGAGCCGGCAGCGCAAGCACCGGCCGCTGCCGTACCGGCCGAGCCGCAGGAGCAGCTCCCGCCCAAAGAGCGCCGTCGCCGCGAGCGCTCGAGGCACGAGGGCGAGGCACGCAGCCCTCGCACGCCGCAGGAGCGTCACTCAGAGCGGGTCGCCGAGCGTCGCGAAAAGGCCGCGCGGCGCCGTCTGCGACGCTCGCAGGAACGCGCCAAGAGTGCGGAGCGGCGCGCCGGCACGACCTCGCCGGAGCCGTTGCCGCCTGTGCACGCTCCAGTGGAGGGCGCCCGCAAGGTCCGTCAGGGTGTCGTCGTCTCCGACAAGGCCGACAAGACGATCACCGTGCGCATCGATGTGGCTCGCCGGCACCGCCGCTACGAGAAGATCGTGCGCAGCTCCTCGACCTTGCATGCCCATGACGAGAACAACGAGGCTCACGAGGGCGATGTGGTGCGAGTTGTGGAGAGCCGGCCTCTGTCGCGCACCAAGCGCTGGAAGCTCGTCGATGTTCTGGAGCGGGCGCGATGATCCAAAACGAGACCAGGCTTCGCGTCGCCGACAACACCGGGGCGCGCGAGATCCTCTGCATCCGTGTGAAGGGCGGCTCCAGGCGACGCTACGCGTTCGTCGGCGACGTCATCACTGCGACCGTCAAGCAGGCAAACCCGCACGGGTCCGTCAAAAAGGGCGATGTCGTCACGGCGGTGGTTGTGCGGACCAAGAAGCCGTTCGGCCGCGACGATGGCACCTCCATCTCCTTCGACGACAACGCGGCGGTGATCATCGACGACCAGAACAACCCGCGCGGCACGCGCGTGTTCGGGCCGGTGGCGCGCGAATTGCGCGATCGCAATTTCATGAAGATCGTCTCGCTTGCGCCGGAGGTGCTGTAGCGATGGCGTCGTCGAGGACATCCCACCGCACTCTGAAGGTCCGCTCGGGAGATCGGGTGCAGGTGATGGCCGGCAAGGACCGCGGCAAGCGTGGTCGCGTGCTGCGCGTGGAGCCCGCTGCGCAGCGCATCTACGTCGAGGGACTGAACATGGTCAAGCGTCACATGCGTCCCCAGCAGGTCGCCGATACCCAGCGCGGCCAGACGGTCGGCGGGGTGATCGAGCGCGAGGGGCCGATTCATGCCTCAAATGTGATGCTGATAGACCCCAAGGACGACAAGCCCACCCGTGTCGGCATCGAGCGTGAGAACGGAAAGCGCTTCCGGGTGGCAAAGCGATCGGGCACGAGGCTCGACTGACGCGCCCTGTGCCGGCAAGCAGAGACGATCCGGCAAGCCGACCCGATATGACCACTTAGAGACGACCCCACCGCACAGACAAGACGACCATCCAGACCAGATTTGAATCCAACGTGAACGCGAACCCCTCAACAGCCCGCCTGAAGACGCGCTATGCCGAAGAGATCAGGCCCGCCCTGATAAGCCGCTTTGGCTACTCCTCGGTGATGCAGGCGCCCAAGCTCGAGAAGATCACCCTGAACATGGGTGTCGGCGACGCCAAGCAGGACTCCAAAGTGCTCAAGGCGGCCCAGGAACAGCTCGCCACCATCGCCGGCCAGCAGCCGAGCGTAAGGCGCGCTCGCAAGTCGATCGCCGCGTTCAAGTTGCGCGAGGGGATGCCCGTCGGCGTCGCCGTAACGCTCAGGGGGGAGCGCGGCTACGAGTTTCTCGACCGTTTGACCTCGATCGCGATTCCCAGGATCAGGGATTTCCGGGGCCTCAACCCTCGCTCGTTCGACGGCCACGGCAACTACTCGATGGGCGTCCGTGAGCAGATCATCTTTCCCGAAATCGACTACGACGCGATCGACCAGGTCCGGGGGATCGACATCACCATCACCACCACGGCGAAAAGCGATGTCGAGGCATTCGCCCTGCTGCAGGCGCTCGGCATGCCGTTTGCCGCTCAGGGCCGACCCAAGGGCTTCGACGAGGGCGCCGGGCAAGAGACGTCTGAGAACGGCGGCGGCGAGTAATGACCGATCTCGGATGCCAGAGGACTCACAGGAGGAACCACTGATGGCCAAGACCTCGCTACGCGTCAAGCAGGCGCGCACGCCGAAGTTCAAGACGCGCGCATATACTCGCTGCAATCGCTGCGGACGACCCCACTCGGTCTACCGCAAGTTCGGGCTCTGCCGCATCTGTCTGCGTGAGCTCGCTCACAATGGCCTGATCCCGGGGATGACCAAGTCCTCCTGGTAGGCCCCAACCTCTAGAGCAACACTCCAGGTACGAGAACCCATGTCCATGACAGACCCGATAGCCGACTTCCTCACGCGGATCCGCAATGCGATCCACGCTGCGCATGAGACGGTCGAGATCCCTGCCTCGAGCCTGAAGGCCGAGCTCGCGCGGATTCTCGCCGAGCAGGGCTACATCGAGTCGTGGTCGATAGTGCCGGCCGCCGAGGGTAATGCGGGTCAGCTGATCGCGATCCGGCTGAAGTACACCGATGATCGGCGCTCGGCGATCTCGGGCCTGCGGCGCGTGTCGCGGCCGGGACGCCGCACCTACGTTGACGCCAAGCGTATCCCCAAGGTGCTCGGGGGGATGGGGACCTCGATCGTGTCAACGTCCCACGGTGTGATGACAGGCCACGACGCCCGCTCCGCCGGGTTCGGCGGCGAGGTCATCGCCCAGGTCTGGTAGGGCGGCGGTTCCGAGAACAGATGTCAAGAATCGGTAGAAAACCAATCCCATTGCCGGCGGGTGTGACCGTGGTGATCGAGCCGGAGTCCGTTCACGTGAAGGGTCCCAAGGGCGAGCTCTCGGAGCGCATCCCACGTGACATCGACGTTCAGCAGGACGGCGAGCATCTGGTGGTCACGCGGCCGACCGATCGCGGCGAGCACCGTGCCCTGCACGGGCTTACCCGCACCCTCGTCGCCAATATGGTCGAGGGGGTCATAGCCGGCTATGAGAAGCGCCTCGAGATCCAGGGCGTCGGCTATCGCGCCCAGATGAAGGGCAAGAATCTGGAGCTTGCCGTCGGCTACTCTCACCCGGTGCCGATCGAGGCCCCGGACGGGATCGAGTTCGAGGTCCCTCAACCGACGAGGATCGTCGTGAGGGGCATCTCCAAGCAGCAGGTGGGCGAGATTGCCGCGATCATCCGCAAGCAGCGCCCGCCGGAGCCCTACAAGGGCAAGGGCATCCGTTATGAGGGCGAGTACGTCGCACGCAAGGTGGGCAAGCGCGCATGAGTCCGCATAGCTACGCTGGATCTGCGTCCTCGGTCGCTTATGTGCCGAGCACACCGCGCTCCCTGCGTCCTTCACCAACGGCTTCGCCGTCGGTGCCGGCTTGCTCTGCGAACTCATGCGGAGCCTGGGACGATGAGGAGCCGCGCGCATGACCGTCCTCACCAAGGAGACTCGCAGGCTCAAACGGCGTCGCAGGGTGCGCGCGAAGGTGTCGGGTACCGTCACGCGACCGCGTATATCAGTGTTTCGCTCCAACCGAGGACTCTCGGCGCAGCTCATCGACGATGCGTCCGGCCGTACGCTTGCGGCCGTCCACTGGTACGAGCCCGATCTGCGCAGCGCATCCAAGGCCGACCGCACCAAGCGTTCGGGCGAATTGCTGGCCGAGCGCGCGCGTGCCGCCGGCGTGTCAGAGGCCGTGTTCGATCGCGGCGGCTACCGCTATCACGGCCATGTGCGCGTATTCGCCGAAGCGATCCGTGATGCCGGTATCACCGTCTAAGGCCACCGTCCCGCTACCCTCTCTCATTCGCCTATGTATACAGATAGATCAGTAAGCGCCGGCAGCCTCGACCTCCAGGAGCGTGTCGTCGAGATCAACCGCGTCGCCAAGGTTGTCAAGGGCGGTCGACGCTTCTCCTTCACGGCGCTCGTGGTGGTGGGCGACGAACGGGAAGTCGTCGGCATCGGCTACGGCAAGGCAAACGAGGTTCCGCTCGCGATCCAGAAGGGTGTGGAGCGCGCCAAGAAGGACCTCTTCCGCGTGCCCAAGCACGGCAGCACCATCACCCATCAAACCACCGGCGTCTTCGGGGCGGGTCGCGTCTTCTTGAAGCCCGCCGCCCCTGGTACAGGCGTGATCGCCGGCGGGGGCGTGCGCGCTGTGCTCGAGCTGGCGGGCATCCACGACATCCTCTCCAAGAGCCTCGGCACCCAGAACCCGATCAACCTCGTCAAGGCGACGGTCGCCGGGTTGCGCGGACTGCGCACGCCGAAGGAGGTCGCCGAGCTGCGCGGTCTCTCGATAGCCAAGGTGCTCGGTCTCACCGAACAGCCCACCGACGGCGCCGCCGAGTCTGAGAATGGCGCGGCTGTGCGCGACGAGCCGGCTCTGCCCGCCGAGGGCGATCGAGCTGTCGAGGACGCTGACGCTGGGGCCGGCGAGGAGAGCGCCTCCGCGAACAGCACGTCCAGCGACGGTGAGGGCGGCGATCCCCAGGCCACGGATCCCCCATCTTCCGCCGGAGAGGCCGCGGAGGCGTCGGCCTGATGGCAAAGCTTGCTGTCACACAGCGTCGCTCCAGCAACGGCTCGAACAAGCGCCAGCTGGACACCCTTCGCTCTTTGGGCCTTCGGCGCATCGGCCACACCGTCGAGATCGAGGATTGCGAGCAGGCCCGCGGCATGGTGCATGCCGTTCGCCATCTCGTCGAGGTCGCGGAGGACGGGTCGTGAGCCCTGCGGCCAAGCGCACTTCGGCTGCCTCCAAGCAGGCGGCAACCGCCGAGGAGCAGGCCGACGCGCAGGAGCGCATCGGCCTGCACTCGCTGAAGCCTGCTCCCGGCAGCCGGCGTCCGCGCAAGCGCGTCGGTCGTGGCGAAGGCTCTGGCACCGGCAAGACCGCCGGCAGGGGCCAAAAGGGTTACGGCTCGCGCTCCGGCGCGAAGAGCAGGGCGCGCTTCGAGGGCGGTCAGATGCCGATCCACATGCGCATGCGCAAGCTGCGCGGCCCCCACATGAAGAAGTCGATGCCCTTCGAGCCGTTCCGGACGCACACCCAAGCCGTGAACATCTCCGACCTGGACAGCCGCTTCGATGCGGGCGCAGAGGTCACACTCGAATCGATGCGCTCCAAGGGCTTGGCCACGCGTAAGGACGTGCCCGTCAAGGTGCTCGCCAAGGGCGAGCTGAGCAAGCCGCTCACCGTCTACGCCCATGCCTTCAGCGCGTCTGCGCGCGAGCGCATAGAGGCCGCCGGCGGCGCCTGTCACACCATCGAGGATTAGAATCGGCGAATCGGGCGTGGGCTGAAAGCTCCCCCGCGTCACCGATCCAAAGCTCATGCTCTCGACGATTCTCAGCGCTTTTCAGGTCGCGGACATCCGCAAGAAGCTCCTGTTCACGGGAGCGATGCTCCTGATCTACCGGCTTGGCTCGCACATTCCGGTGCCAGGGGTCAATCTGGCGGCCGTCAACAACATCCAGAAGCAGTTCGGCGGCTCCAACATCCTCGGCTTCTTGAATCTCTTCTCCGGGGGTGGCCTTTCCCGGATCGCTCTGTTCGCGCTCGGCATCATGCCGTACATCACATCGTCGATCATCCTGCAGCTGCTGCAGGTCGTCGTGCCGTCGCTGGAGAAGCTCTCCAAGGAAGGGGAGGTCGGGCAGGCTCGAATCACGCAGTACACGCGCTATCTGACCGTTGGTCTCGCATTCGCACAGTCGATCGGATACGTGTTCCTGTTCCACTCGCTGCAGGCATCGGCCGGCGAATCGGTGGTCTCCAAGTTCGACGCACCTCACATCTTCTTGATCGTGATCTGCCTGACGGCCGGCTGCGTGCTGCTCATGTGGATCGGTGAGCTCATCACCCAGCGCGGCATCGGCAACGGCATCTCGCTGCTCATCTTCGCCTCGATCGTCGCGCGGCTGCCGTCCGGGATCCAATCCTGGTGGACCAGCCAGGATCAGGTATTCAAGGTGATGATGCCCTTCATCGTGCTCGCGGTCGTTGCGGGGATCGTCTTCGTCCAGGAGGGGCAGAGGCGGATACCGGTGCAGTACGCCAAGCGCGTGATCGGCCGGCGCATGACCGAGGGAGGTCAGACCTATCTTCCGTTGCGGGTCAACATGGCCGGTGTCATACCGGTGATCTTCGCGGCGAGCATCATGGCCTTTCCGCCGACGGTAGGTCAGCTGATTCACACCCACTGGGCCAAAAGCCTGTCGAACTTCTTCACGCCCAACGGCTGGCACTACGTCGTGGGCGAGTCGATCTTCATCGTGATCTTCACCTACTTCTACACGGCCGTGACCTTCAACCCGGTCGATCAGGCCGACAACCTCAAGAAGTACGGTGGCTTCATCCCAGGGGTGAGGCCGGGGCGTCCCACAGCGGAATTCCTCGATCGGATCCTCGCGCGCCTGACGTTCCCGGGAGCGCTCTTTCTCGCGGCCGTGGCGGCCCTTCCCACGATCTTGATCGCCCGCACCCACGCGAACTTCTACTTCGGCGGCACCTCGATCCTGATCGTAATCGGCGTGGCACTCGAAACCATGAAGCAGCTCGAGGCCCAGTTGATGATGCGAAGTTATGAGGGGTTCTTGAGATAGCGGATTGCGCGTGGCCGTAATCGTCCGCCGCGCGCTCGCAATGGTGGGTTCTGTACCCACATCGCGCTGTCTCGCGAGCAGGTAGGCTCTCGCAGCAGTGGCTGAGACGAACCTGATCCTCCTAGGCCCTCCGGGCGCCGGCAAGGGCACGCAGGCAGAGCGCCTGCAGGCCGACTTCGAGCTTGCCCATATCTCGACCGGAGACATGCTACGTGCCCAGGTGACCCAGGGCACCGAGCTCGGTGCCGAGGCTCAGAAGTTCATGAACGCCGGCGAGCTCGTGCCCGATGAGGTGATACTCGGGATGATCGCCCAGCGCATCTCCGAGCAGGACGCTCGAGACGGCTTTCTGCTCGACGGCTTTCCGCGTAACGTCGAGCAGGCCGACGCCCTCGCCGCGATGCTCGTCGATGCGCAGCGGCGGCTGACCGCTGCGCTGCTGATCGAGGTGTCCGACGATGAGGTCGTGCGTCGTCTCGCCGGGCGGCGCGTGTGCATGAAGAGCGGTCACGTCTACCACGTCGAGTTCGATCCGCCCAAGCATGAGGATGTCTGCGATCAGGACGGCTCGCGTTTGATCCAGCGAGAGGACGACAGGGAGGAGACGATCCGTCGGCGTCTGGAGGTATACAGGCGTCAGACCGCGCTCCTGATCGATTACTACGAGGATGCCGGTCTGCTGCGCCGCTTCGATGGCCGGCGCAACCCCAACGAGGTGCACAACCACATCCGAGCCACCGTGGCGACGCTGCGCATGGAGGACAAGCTCTAGAAGGCCCGGTCGCGGATAAGCTCCTCTCGTGATCATCAAGAAGTCGCCAGAGGAGCTCGAGAAGATGGCTGCGGCGGGCGCGATCCAAGCCGCCGCGCTGGACATCGTGGCGGCCAAGATCCGGCCCGGTGTTCGGACGGAAGACCTCGACAGCGCGGCTGAACGTTTCATCCGTTCGCAGGGAGCCACCCCGACGTTCAAGGGCTATCGTGGCTTTCCCGGCTCTATCTGCGCATCCCCGAACTCGATGGTCGTGCACGGCATTCCCGGTCGATATCGACTTGATCGAGGGGACGTGCTATCGGTCGACATCGGCGTCACCCTCGACGGCTGGGTGGCCGATGCCGCGCGCACCTTTCCGGTCGGTGAGATCTCCCCGCTTGCGGAGAACCTGTTGAGCGCCACCGAGCAGGCTCTGTTCGCCGGGGTGGAGCAGTGCCGGGCCGGCAATCGGCTTGGTGACGTCTCGCACGCGATCCAACAGGTCGCCGAGGGCGCCGGCCTGTCCGTCGTACGCTCGCTCGTCGGCCACGGGGTCGGGAAAAGCATGCATGAGGATCCGCAGGTCCCCAACTACGGGGCGCCCGGAAAGGGGCCTCTGCTGGAGGAGGGCATGGTGCTCGCGATCGAGCCGATGACGACGGCGGGCCGTCCATCGGTGCGCGTAGCCGGAGATGGGTGGGCGATCTTCTCGCAGGACGACTCGCTCGCCGCCCATTTCGAGTTCACGGTCGCTGTCACCCGGGAAGGCCCACGCGTCTTGACTCCCTGGCATCTGGAGCCGGGTGAGAGGCAATCGGGACTTCCCGGCAGCGAGGCCGCCGCCTCGGCAAGAAGTTGATAGCATCGAATGCTGCTCGAATGCGACGAGATAGGCGCGTGCGAGCATAGACCACGACTCGGTAGCGGCGGCCGTCCCGGCAGCCAGAGCCGAGTCGCCGGGACCAGCCGAAAGGGATCATGAAGGTAAGACCGTCGGTCAAGCCGATGTGCGAGAAGTGCAGGATTATTCGCCGCCACAAAGCGGTTCTCGTCATCTGCCAGAACAAGCGTCATAAGCAAAGGCAGGGCTAGCTTAGGATGGCACGTATCGCCGGGGTCAACCTGCCCCTGAACAAGCGCACCGAGATCGGCCTGACCTATATCTACGGCATCGGCCGATCCACCTCGAACAAGCTGCTCGGAGAGGTCGGCGTCAGCCCGGACACGTACATACGTGATCTCACTGAGGATGAGGTTTCACGCCTGCGCGATGCGATCGATCGATCGCTGACCGTCGAGGGCGACCTTCGTCGCGAGCGCTCCCAGGACATCAAGCGCCTGCAGGAGATCGCCTGCTATCGCGGCCTGCGCCACCGTCGTGGCCTGCCGGTGCGCGGGCAGAAGACGAAGACCAACGCGCGCACCCGCAAGGGACCGAAGCGGATGCAGGTTGCCGGCAAGAAGAAGGTCAAGAAGTGAGCATGCCCACGATTCACCGGGAGGCCCGCTGATGGCCGCCCCCAAGCGTCCTGCTCGCGGAAGGCGCAAGCAGAAGAAGAACATTCCGGTCGGACAGGCCCACATCAAGACTTCGTTCAACAACACGATCGTGTCGCTGACCGACACTCAAGGCAACGTGATCGCCTGGGAGTCGGCGGGCGGCGCAGGTTTCAAGGGCTCACGCAAGTCCACCCCGTTCGCCGCGCAGGTGACCGCCGACGCGGCCGCGCGCAAGGGCATGGAGCAAGGGCTGCAGAAGGTCGAGGTCTACGTCAAGGGTCCCGGCTCCGGCCGCGAGACCGCGATCCGCTCGCTGCAGGCCGCGGGTCTCGAAGTGACTGGAGTCAAGGACGTGACCCCGCAGGCTCACAACGGCTGCCGGCCGCGCAAGCGCCGGCGCGTATAAGCGGATATTCGACGAAGAACAGGATCCATGGCAAGAGATACAGGCCCACAGTGCAAGCAGTGCCGACGCGAGGGACAGAAGCTGTTCCTCAAGGGCGAGCGCTGCCTCACTGACAAGTGCGGCGTCGAGCGCCGCTCCTATCCGCCGGGCGAGCATGGTCGCGGCCGGCAGAAGCAGAGCGAGTACCGCGTCCAGCTGCGCGAGAAGCAGAAGGCCCGCCGCTACTACGGCGTGCTCGAGAAGCAGTTCCACGGCTACTACGTGAAGGCCTCGCGTCAACCCGGGATCACGGGAGAGAACCTGCTTGCGCTGCTCGAGTGCCGTCTCGACAACGTGATGGTGCGCCTCGGCTTCGCCGCCTCGCGTCGCCAGGCTCGCCAGCTCATCAGGCACGGCCACTGGACCGTGAACGGCCGCCGGGTGGATATCCCCAGCTATCAAGTCCGGCCGGGCGACGTGATCGCGATCAAGGCGGACACGTCGGCAACCCAGGTGGTCAGGGACGCCACCGAGCTGACCGGACAGATCCCAGCGTGGCTCCAGGCCGACCATGAGTCGCTCACGGCCAAGGTGCTGCGCAAGCCGGAGCGGCGCGAGGTGGCCGCACCGGTGCAGGAGCAGCTCATCGTCGAGCTGTACTCGAAGTAGGCGCTTTCCATGCGCCGGCGCCTCGGCGAGGCGCCGGTATCAAGACCCGGCGCTAAGCGGCGCCGGTCCGACACCAAAACGACGTTAGGACCCCGATGCTCGACTTCCAAATCCCCCGGATCACTAGCGAGTCCGTAGATCAGAACCGTGGCACGTTCACGATCGAGCCGCTCGATCGCGGCTTCGGCTACACGTTTGGGAACTCGCTGAGGCGCGTGCTGCTCTCCTCTCTGGCGGGCGCGGCGGTCACGAGCGTGCGCATAGAGGGCGTGGCGCACGAGTTCTCGACCGTGCAGGGAGTCAAGGAGGACGTGACCGACATCGTGCTGAATCTCAAGGGCATCGTCTGTCGTATGCACTCCGACGCGAGCGAGGTCGAGGCGCCACTCGTCGTGAGCGGTCCCGGCGAGATCACCGCGAAGGACATCGACCTTCCCGCGGGAGTAGAGATCCTCAATCCCGAGGTGCACATCGCCACGCTCGAGAAGAAGACCAAGCTCGAGCTCTACATGACGATCGGACGCGGACGGGGCTACCGGCCGGCCGAGGAGAACAAGTCGCCGGATCAACCGATCGGCGTGATCCCGATCGACTCGATCTTCTCACCCGTGCGTCGCGTCGCGTATGCCGTCGAGCAGGCGCGTGTCGGTCAGAAGACCGACTTCGACAAGCTCACGCTCGACATTGAGACCGACGGCTCGATCGAGCCTCAGGCGGCTCTGCGCGAGGCGGCGGAGCTGCTCATCTCCCAGCTCGCGATCTTCACGGATGCCGACCGCATCCAGGAGCTGCGCGCCGCTCCCGGTGGCCAGCTCGACGGCCATGGCCTCGCTGTTGGGGCCAGCGGCGGTCAGGCCGCTCTGCAGGGAGAGGAGTGGAGCATCCTGATCGAGGAGCTCGAGCTTGGGGTACGTTCCTACAACTGCCTGAAGCGGGCAGGGATTCAGACCGTGGGCGACCTCATCTCGAAGTCGGAGGGCGAGCTGAACGCGATCCCGAACTTCGGCAAGAAGTCGATCGACGAGGTGATCGAAACCCTCGAGGCGCGAGGCCTGAGCCTTCGCCAAGACTGACAGCGACGAAGGACCGACAGCCATGAGGCACCAGAAGACACGCAACAAGCTCAGCCGCGACTCCGCCCATCGCAAGGCGCTGCTCATGAACCTGACGAAGGAGGTTCTCGAGCACGAGCGGATCAAGACGAGCGAAGCCAAGGCCAAGGCGGTCAAGCCGGAGATCGAGAAGCTGATCACACTCGCCAAGCGCGGCGATCTGCATGCTCGCCGTCAGGCGCTCTCAGCTCTCGCCCAGGACAAGTTCGCGGTCTACAAGCTATTCGAGGAGGTCGCACCTAGGTACGCGGATCGGCCCGGTGGATACACGCGCATCCTCAAGCTCGGTCCGCGTCGCTCGGATGCGACCGAGATGGTTTACCTAGAGCTGGTCTGAGCACGGCTTCTCCGCGGCACGCCGCCACGGCGATCCTGCTTACCAGGCGCGTCCCGCCACAATGGCTACCCGGGCGCCATGGTCACGAAGCTATTGCTGCAATACGACGGGACGGAGTTCGCCGGCTGGGCGCGTCAGCCGGGACTTCGCACCGTCCAGGCGGAGCTCGAGCGCGCCCTATGCACGATCCTGGGCGACCACGATGTGGACGGCGAGCCGCTTGCTCTAACTGTCGCCGGGCGCACCGACCGAGGTGTGCACGCATGGGCTCAGGTCGCCAGCTACCGTCATGAGGCGGTCGATCCCGTACGGATGAACGCTCTGCTGCCGGGGGATGTGGCCGTGCTCGCATCCACACCGGCCCTCGACACGTTCGATGCCAGGCGCGATGCGGTCAGCAGGACGTACTGCTATCGCGTGCTCGCCAGGCGCACGCGCGACGTGTTCGAGGCGGGACGCGCCCTGTGGTGGCCCAGGGCGCTCGACCGCGAGCGTCTGCAGGCGTGTGCTCAGGCTCTGCTCGGATTGCACGACTTCACGGCCTTCACGCCCACGGACACCGATCACGTCCGGTTCGAGCGCTGCGTTATGGGCGCGGAGTGGCGGGCCATCGGCGACATCCTCGAGTTCTGGATCGAGGCGGACACGTTCATGCGTCATATGAACCGGGTGCTCCTCGGGACCATGCTCGACGTCGGCGTGGGGAGGCGAACGGTCGACGAGTTCGTTGAGCTCCTCGATGGCCGCCCCCGATCGCATGCCGGCGCGACTGCGCCCGCGCATGGGCTCGCGCTCGCCTCGGTGGCCTACGACGGGGATTCGCTGCGACGCGAGAGGCGCGCGGACTCTCGCTAACAAGCTGATTGCGGCGCAGACCGGAGCGGCGCCTATCCTGATGGGCGATGCTCGACGTGCTGCTGACAAATGACGACGGAATCGAGGCTGAGGGGCTTCAGGCCCTGCGGAGCACGCTGCTCACGGTCCCAGGTGTGCGCTTGGCGGTGATCGCGCCGGACGGCAATCGCTCGGCGATGGCTCGCTCGATCACCACACGCCGCCCACTGTGGGTCGAGGAGGTCTCGTTTGCCGATGGAACGGTCGGATATGCGACCGATGGCACCCCGGTCGATTGCGTGCGGCTCGCCCGCCTCGGCCTGATAGAGGACTTCAACGCCCAGCTTGTCGTGTCCGGCGTGAACCACGGGGCGAACCTCGGCGATGACATCACCTACTCGGGAACCGTCGCGGCGGCGCTGGAGGGCATCGTGCTCGGTCTGCCGGCGATCGCCGTCTCCCAGCAATCGCGTGCCCGCTCGCTCGACTTCCGCTATGACGGAGGCTTCGATTTCAAGGTGGCGGCGTCGTTCGTGGCGCGGCTTGTCGAGCGTCTCGAGGAGGTGCCGATGCCGAGTCGCACTCTGCTCAACATAAACGTCCCAGCAGGTGAGCCTGACGGGATCGAGGTCACCAAGCTCGGCAAGCGCATCTACCGCGACGAGCTCAAGCTGGCCCCCCACGAGGACGGCCCCCCAACGCGCCGGCGCTACTGGATATATGGGGCCGATCCGGGCTTTCACGACGAGCCCGGCACCGATCTCGCCGCTGTCGCCGAAGGGCGCATCGCCGTGACCCCGATCCATTTCGATCTGACAGATCACCGTGGGCTGGAGGCGCTGCGCTCCTTTGACCTGCGAGGGCTGCTCGCTCCCGTGATAGGGCACGAGCAGTCGTGAGCGCTGCACGCGAGCCTTCTCCATCGACGTCGCAGCCCACTGTGTCGCAACCGTCCGAGCAGACGCTCGCACGACTCGATGAGCTGCGCCGCCTGGTCGAGCACCACTCCTGGCGCTACTACGTGCTGGACGATCCGGAGATCTCGGACGATGCCTACGATGCCCTGTTCGACGAGCTCCGGAGCATCGAGACCGAATATCCGCAGCTGATCACCCCCGAGTCGCCGACCCAGCGCGTCGCGCCTGAGCCGGTCAGCCGTCTGGAGAAGGTCGAGCACTTGGAGCCGATGCTCTCACTTGGAAATGTGCGCTCCGAGCAGGAGCTGCGCGCCTGGGTGGAGCGGATGCGAGCCCATCTCAGCCGCGAAGGGATTGTGCGTCGACGTTTCGATTACGTCGTCGAGCCGAAGGTGGACGGTCTTGCCGTGAGCCTGCTGTATCGGGACGGGGTGCTCGAGCGGGGGGCGACACGCGGCAACGGCGAGATCGGCGAGGACGTCACTCACAACCTACGAACGATCGGGCAGATCCCGCTTCGCATCGACAATGCCCCTCCGCTGCTCGAGGTTCGCGGCGAGGTCTACATGTCGCTGGGCAACTTTGCCGCCTTGAATGAGCGGCGTGCCGAAGAGGGCGCCTCGACGTTCATGAATCCGCGCAACTCGGCCGCGGGCACCATTCGGCAGCTCGATCCGGCGCTCGCGGCAGAGCGGCCTCTGTCGATGTGGGCATACCAGATCGGCGTCACCGACGGCCTTACGTTCAAGACGCACTGGGAGGCGCTGCACTGGCTGAGCGAGCACGGCTTCAGGGTCAATCGCGACATCAAGCTGCTCGGCAGCGAGGACGAGGTGGTCGAGCAGTGCCTGCGCTGGCAGGATCGCCGCGGCGAGCTGGACTTCGAGATCGACGGCGTTGTGATCAAGGTGGCCGACCTGGAGCTTCAGCGGCGTCTCGGCTCGGTCGGACGCGATCCACGCTGGGCCGTCGCCTGGAAGTTCCCGCCCACAACCGCGGTTACGGCCCTGAAGGCGGTGATGTGGAATGTCGGCAAGTCCGGCGATCTACGGCCCTATGCGGTCCTCGATCCAGTGCCTGTCGGGGGGGTCGTGATCAAGCTCGCGACGCTTCACAACGAGGAGGACATCGTCCGCAAGGACATCCGCGCGGGTGAGGACGTAATCGTGCTGCGGGCCGGCGACGTTATCCCGCAGGTGGTCTCGCCCGCTCCGCACGTTGTGGAGCACAAGGATCGCCCGCCCGTGACCCGTCCGCCCACGCGCTGCCCCTACTGCGAGACGCCGACCGTGAAGCCGAAGGACTCCGTCTTCACGAAGTGCCCCAACAGAAACTGTCCCGAGCGCGCGTGGCAGCTGCTCAAGCATTTCGTCTCGCGCGGGGCGATGGACATCGATGGGCTGGGGGAGAAGCAGGTCGCCCTGCTCCAGCAGCGTGGCATGGTGCGGACGGCCGCGGATCTCTACCGCCTGCGCGAAGAGGAGCTGGTCGAGCTCGAAGGCTTCGCCGAGATCTCGGCGCGCAACCTGCTGGCAGCGATCGATGCCTCCAAGCAACGCCCGTTCGCCCGCGTCCTGTTCGCGCTCGGGATCGAGGAGGTCGGCGAGGTGACGGGCCGCAATCTCGCCATGCGCTTCCACGACATCGACACTCTGCTGGATGCGTCGATTGCGCAGATCGCCGAGACACCGGGCATCGGCGAGAAGATGGCCAGCTCCATTCACGCTCAGCTCCACGACGAGCGGATGCTCGCGCTGATCTCGCAGCTGCGCAGGATCGGGCTGCAGTTCGCGCAGGCGGGGCCCGCTCCGGCCAGTGGACCGCTGCTGGGCAAGACCGTCGTGCTGACCGGGACGCTTCCAAACCTTTCGCGCGAGCAGGCGGCCGAGCGCATACACGCGGCCGGCGGGCGAGTGACGAGCGCCGTATCCAAGAAGACTCACTATCTGGTCGCGGGCGAGGCGCCCGGGTCGAAGCTCGAGAAGGCGCAGCGTCTGCGCGTTCGTGTCCTCGACGAAGCGGGGCTGCTCGAGCTGCTCGATCAGTAGCGCGAGCCTGTGAGTGCTCGAGAATGCCCGCTCCGAGCGGCTCCAATCGGCTGGATCCGATCAGTACCGCGCGAGCGTGATCGTCATGTTGTCCTGGATCGTGTGCGCCCTTATGTCTTCGATCCCGTCGGTGAAGAAGGCAAACGCGAGCAGGTCGCCGTTTGCAGTCTGGCAGTAGCCGGCGACGTTGGAGACGCCGTCGAGCGTGCCTGTCTTTCCCTGGCAGCGCCCGGCGGCAGGGGTCCGGCGCATGCGTTTTTCGAGCGTCCCGCTCTTGCCCGCGACCGCGAGGTCCTCGCGGAGCGTGGCTCCGAGCGGTGTCGGCTCGAGCAGGGCGAGCAGCGAGACGACCTGCCGGGGGGTCGTGGCATCGCTGTGGGACAGGCCCGATCCGTCCAGGATTCGCGGATGGATGTGCAGCAGGTGAGCGATCGTGCCGCGCACGACGCTCGCGCCCGCAGAAGTGGTGCCGGCCCCGCCGAAGCGGGCGCCAATATCCTTGATGAGCGTCTCGGCGAAATAGTTGTCCGAAGGCGGCAGCATGATGCCGAGCAGCGTCGCGATCGTCGGTGATGAGGCGGTGGCGAGCACCTGCGCCCCCGCAGGCGCCGTTGCTGCAGAGCCGCCATGGACATTTGCCCCAGCCGCCCTCAGGGCGGCGCGCAGCTGGCGGGCGGCATAGGCGGCCGGAGCGCGCGGTCCGCGTTCGGAGCCCGTCGCGCCGCGGTTGAACTCCACCGCGCTCAGATTGCCGATCAGTTCGGGGTCATGGCGGTAGCCGCTGGAGGGGTCGCCGCGCAACGTATCGAGATAGGACCCATCGCCGTCCACGCTACCTGTGACGCTGTGGATCCCATCGATCTCCACCAGCTGCTTAGCGAGCTTCGATATGGAGGTTCCGCGACCGCCGTACCATTCGTTGATGAAGCTCTGGCTGCCGAACGTTGGATCGCCGCCACCTCGCAGATAGAGGTTGCCTTCCCAGCGCCCATCCGGGCCGAGATGGCCTGTGCCGAGCACGGTCGTGCTGAGCGTGCCCGTCGGCCCTATCAGCTCCAGCGCGGTCGTGGCGGTGTAGAGCTTCTCCACCGAGGCGGGCGGCCGGGCAATGTCCGCGCGCTCAGAGAACAGCGCTGTCTTGGTCGTGAGGTCGTACACATATGCCCCCGACCGTGACCCGGAGATCGCAAGCTCGTGGGTCAGATGAGCTTGGAGGGCGCCCTCGCTGGGCGCATCTGCGAGAGCGGGCGCCGCGATCGCGGCCGCGAGGGTGACGGCGATCGGAGCTGCGAGCATCACCCCTGTGGGCGAGCGTCGTGCGGGCCATAAGCGACGGAGGCCGGGGGATCGGGTCGGGCGCATGCTCACCGTTTATGACCCATGAGATGGTGTATGCGGCTTAACGGCATAAGAAGATCACGTAACAGTACGTACAATCGATATATGGGTGAGGTTGTCAGGCTGGGAACAGTCGCCGAAGACGGCTCGTCGGCCAAAACACGCTCGAGACCTAAGCGGAGCGCTTCGGCGAAGTCCGATCCGACCCGGCATAAGACGGCCCTCGTGCTCGGGGGCGGAGGGTTCACGGGCGGGGTGTATGAGATCGGCGCCCTGCGTGCCCTGGACCTGCTTGCGACAAATCGCACGGTCAACCAGTTCGACGTCTATGTGGGGACCTCAGCGGGAGCGTTCGTGGCGGCGCTAAGCGCTAACGGGATCACTCCAGAGGAGATGATGAGGGTCGTGACGCGCCAGGGGCCTGGATCGTTCAGGGACGTTGATCTCGGCGATCTTCTGAAGCTCAACCTGTACGAGTTCGCGCGTACCGGAGTGCGCCTTCCGCTGCGCATTGCCTCACTTGTGCGGCAGCTTTTGCCGCAGATCGGCCAGGTGTCCATGATCGACATCGTGCTCGGGCTAGCCGAGATCCTCCCGAGCGGCGCCTACACGGGCGAGGGGATCGAGCGCTACCTGAGCAAGGTGCTCTCCCAGGAGGGGCGAAGCAACGACTTCCGAAAGCTCGAGCACGAGCTGTACCTGGCGGCTACCGATCTCGACACCTGCGAGCGGATCGTCTTCGGGTCGCCCGGATATGACGACGTGCCGATCTCGACCGCCGTACGCGCCTCGGGAGCGCTGCCGATGGTCTATGCCCCGGTCCTCGTCGGCGATCGCGAGCTGGTCGATGGCGGGATCGTATCCACGACCAACCTCGATATCGCGGTGAAGGCGGGGGCCGAGCTCGTGATCGTCATCAACCCGGTCGTCCCGTTCGTCAACGAACCCGCCGAGCTTGGCGCCGATCGAAACGGGATCCGTCCCCGGCGGATCTCCGACATGGGCTTCTCAAAGATCGGCTACCAGGCGTTCAAGCTGCTCGCGCACAGGCGCCTGCACGATATGGCGGGCATGTGGGAGGAGCGCTACCCGGGTGTGGACATCGTGCTGATCGAGCCCGATGCGAGGGATGAGCTGATGTTTGAGACCTCGATCCTGAACTTCGCGGCGCGCATCGAGATAGCGCGTCACGGCTTCCAATCGGTCACCTACCATCTGCTCGACGAATATGAGCGCTACAGCGAGATCTGGGCCCGCCACGGGGTTGAGATCTCAGCGCACCGCGTACGCAGGGTCGTGGATCACTTCGAGAGCGAGGAAGAGCGGACCGGCGGTTGGCACAAGATCCTCGAAGGGACGACCGGCGCCCTATTGCGCCAGTCCGGCCTCGGCGGTGGCCAGAGCTAGATACGGTCGAGGGCGCTGAGCAGGCGTGTGGAGGCGGCCTCGTCGTGCAGGGCGATCCGCACGTGGCGCGGCTCCCCAAGCGCGTTTCCGGCTGCAACCAGCACCCCGGCCTGGCCGAGGCGCGCGGACAGCTCGGCGCCGTCGAGCGTGGGATGTGCGACCCACAGGAAGTTTGCCTGACTGTCCGGTACTTCGAAGCGGCGCTCGCGCAGCTCTTTGATGAGACGATCGCGCTCTCTGACGATGGTCCGCACGCGGCGTGCCACCAGCTCCGAGCAGGTTCGTAGGGCCTCGAGCGCTCCCGCTTGAGTGATCTCGCTTACTCCGAGATCCGGTTCGAGCTCAGCGAGCAGATCCTCAGAGCCCGGGCCTCCTATCGCGTATCCGCAACGCAGCCCCGCGAGACCCCAGGCCTTCGAGAAGCTGCGAAAGACGAGCAAGCGCGGATATCGCTCGAGCAACTCGAGCGAGGCGTCGATCGGCTGAGCGCCGGCGAACTCGACGAGCGCCTCGTCGAGCAGCACCGCCACACCATCGGGCAGGCCCGCGAGCAGCCGCTCGAGCTCGGTGGCGGTGAGCAGCGCGCCGGTCGGGTCGTTGGGGCTGGCGAGTGCGACCACACGCGTGTCGTGCTCGCGAGCGGCCGCCAGCAAGGCGTCCACATCTCCCGTGACGGGTACTGCGTTGCCGTGCGCACGGCGCGCCATGATCGGAAACAGCGGGTAGGAGGGCCACTGCGTGATCAGTTGCTGACCCGGCTCGATCAGGGCGCGAGTCGCCGCGGTGAGCAGCTCCGCTGCGCCGTTTCCGATGATCAGCCGGGCGGGATCGACATTGTGACGATGGGCAAGCTCGGCTCGCAGCTGCGAGCCGCGCATGTGGGGATAGCGCTGCAGCCCGCGCCGCGCCACAAACGTGATCGCGCTGACGACATCCGAATGCGGCAGCTCCGGCCAAGTCGTTTGCGAGAGATCGAGCGCCGCCACATGGGTGAGCGCCTTGCGTTTGCGCTCAGCCGCCTCCTCGCGCAGCTGGCTGTTGACCTCCTCCTCGGAGAGGCCCTCGAACTGCTTGTAGTAGTCGAGCAGGCCCATGCTCGTTCAAAGGCCCCTACCCGAACCGAGCTTTGATCGCCGGCCCGCGCCCGCCGGTCCTCGACATCTCACGGTCTGTTGCCGGGCGTCGTGCTCGACCCCGGTCCGTGGATGATGAGGAACCAGAAAGTGAAGACCGCGGCGCAGATAACAGCGGTTATGGCGAATACGCGTCCGAGCGCACCGGAGCGCTGGTCGTAACCGGCCGCTCGCCGCACGAGGATCCAGGCATGATCGAGTCGGCGAAGGACCGAAAGGGTCGTGAAGAGCAGTGCAAACAGCGCGGCGAGCGCGATGATGATGCCGAAGAAGACGCTGCCCGAGAGATAGCTGACCTGCGAGCCGACCCACAAGCAGGCGAGCGGGATCGGCCCCCAGCAGAGTAGGCACCCCAATATGATCGCGGCGAGCAGGGCGTGAGCCAGATAGCGGTCGGTCCGCTGCCTGCCGGCGCCGGCTCGTTTGGGCAGGGCACGGAAACGAACGGGCGCGGTGCCTGGCCTGCGGCCGACGAAGAGACCTCCGGTATCGCTGGGATCGCTGCGCATCGCTCTGGTTGTATGTTCGCAGCTAAGGGTCCCGCCCTGGGACGAGCTTGATCGTTAGCCCTCGTAAAGCTCGTCGATCACAGAGGCGTACTTCTCCGCCACGACGTTGCGCTTGACCTTCAGCGTCGGGGTGAGCTCGCCCGTCTCCTGGGAGAGATCGTGGGGCAGGATGGCAAATCGCTTGGCCTGCTCGACCTGTGCATATCGGCTGTTGGCGCGCTCCAGCTCCCGCTCGATCAGCTCCCGTATTGCGGGCTCGCGGGAGAGGGACTCGAGGTCCTCGGCGAGTCCATGCTCGTGCGCGTAGGGCACGATCTCCTCCTCGTCGAGCGTGATCAGCACGACCGGGTAGGGGCGCTTGTCTCCATGCATGACAGCCTGCGAGATCCAGCGTGACCGCTTGAGGTCGTTCTCGAGATTGGCCGGCGTGATGTTCTTGCCGCCGGCCGTGATGATGATGTCCTTCTTGCGACCCGTGATCGAGAGGTAGCCGTCCTCGTCGATAGACCCGAGATCACCGGTGTGCAGCCAGCCATCCTCGATCGATCCGAAGCTCGCGTCGGCGTTTTTGTAGTAGCCCTTGAAGATGTTGGGTCCCTTGATGAGGACCTCACCGTCGTCGGCGATCCTGAGCTCGACTCCCCGGAACGGCTTGCCGACCGTCCCGAACTTGTGCTCCTCGATCGTGCACACGGTCGCCGCGGTGGCTGTCTCGGTCATCCCATAGCCCTCGAGCACCGGGACGCCCGCGGCCCAGAAGAATTCGAGGATCTCCGGCGAGATCGGGGCCGCACCACTCGTGGCATGGCGCACCTCTCCACCGAAGATCGCACGCACGTTCTTGAACAGCTTCTCGTCGGCCTCTTCGAACGGCGCACGCAGCTCCGCGGGGACCTCTTCGCCTTTCGCTTCCAGCTCTCGTACCTTCATGCCCAGCTTGATCGCGGCGCGTGCCCGCTCCTGCTCCTCTGGGGGCTGTGCGGCGAGCGCGCTCTGGGCGAGCGTGTAGATCTTCTCGAAGACACGAGGCACTGAGGGCAGATAGGTCGGTTTCACCTCGACCAGCTCGCCGATGATCTGCCTGGTGTCCCCGCCGAAGTAGGCGATCGTGGCGCCGAGATCGAACGTGGCCAGCTGGATCAAGAGCGCGAAGGCATGGGCGAGCGGAAGGTAGAGGTAGATCACCTCGTCGTTCTCGATCTGGCCGACCTCTTTGATCATGTCCATCATCGAGCGGTAGTTGCCGTGTGTCAGGACGCAGCCCTTTGGCGGGCCGGTCGTCCCCGAGGTGTAGATGAACGTGAACGGGTCCTCGGCGCTCACGGCGTCGCTGCGCGCCTGCAGATCCTGGGCGGGGCGCGTGCGCCCGTGCTCGCGCACGCGCTCGAGGCTGATCGCCTCCACTGCCGCATGATCCGCCGGCGGGTCCATCACGATCACGTGGCGCAGGTCCGGGACCTGCTCGCGGATAGCCGCGATCTTCTGGAGCTGGGTGTCGTCCTCGCAGACAATCGCGCACGCTCCGGAGTCGGAGATGACCCACAGGCACTCCTCAGGCGAGTTGGTCTGGTAGATCGGGACGACCACGGCGCCCATTGATGTGGCCGCCATGTCGGCATAGGACCACTCGGGACGCGTGTTGGCGAGGATGCATACTCGCTCGCCGGGTTGGATTCCGAGGTCGATCAGCCCGAGCGCAATCTCACGCACGATCTCATCGAGCTGCGCATAGCTCACGTCCAGCCAGGCGCCGTCGTGCTTGTATCGCACGGCCACGCGCTCTGCGTGCTCGGCGGCGGAGCGCGAGATGAGATCCGCGATCGTATGCGATCCCGTGGTGGACTCCGCGGCGCTGGCCTCCATACACTGCCTCCCCTTCTCGACGCTCTAACTGACCCTGCGAATCTTAGGGGCTACGCGTCCAGCTGGCTGAACAGCCAACCGGCGCAAGGCTGGAGGCGATCGGCTTACGACCGCGGACTATGTGCTCTGGTGGTGGTGTGGCCGGTCAGGTCTTGACTGACGCCGGTCGTGCATGTGAGGAGCCCTGGCGCAGGTTTGCCAGGAAGAGGCTCTTGTCGATCCTGCCC
This sequence comes from uncultured Solirubrobacterales bacterium, assembly GCA_963714635.1. Classification (GTDB taxonomy): domain Bacteria; phylum Actinomycetota; class Thermoleophilia; order Solirubrobacterales; family Solirubrobacteraceae; genus Palsa-744. Next base: position 737,309 of record CAVQPM010000005.1, read on the forward strand.
TCGAAGATCGGGACTCCAAGCTCAAGACACTTCGAGAGCACTTCTCTGCGCCCAAGACCGGCTTCGCGGGCGAGCTCGGTGGGCGTCAGGTGGTTGGGCATCGGGAGATCCTCCTATCGATGTGTGTGCGCCTCTACCGCTGTGTATGTATCTGCCGATACGTGATACGTATATCGCTCTCGCAGGACGTCTCCAAACGAACATTCCCGCAATATGCAGGGAGTTCGGCAGATGTTCGACCAGTCGGAGACCCGATCGGGCCTGGTGGCCGGGTGATCGGCTAGATCGGATTGGGCACGTCGATGAAGCTGTGATCGACGCCGAAGCGCCGGCTCAGGTGCTCACCGAGGGCTATCACGCCGAAGGTCTCGGTCGCGTAGTGGCCCGCGGCGATGAAATGAACGCGAGCCTCTCGCGCCTGCGCCATGGCGCGCTCGGCGGGCTCGCCGGTTATGAAGGCGTCCGCACCGGCTGAAGCGGCGTCGGCGATGTAGTCGGTGCCCGCGCCGGACACGATCGCTACACGCCGGATCCGATCCGGTCCAGAGTCGAATACGAGCGGCTCTCGATTCGTGAGCTTGCGCATACGTCCGGCCAGCTCCTCGGCGGGGATGCCTTCGCCGGGCAAAATGGCCAGACAGCCGATCGGCTGGCCCTGATGGAGGGCGAACGGCTCGATCCGCTCTGTGCCGAGCCCCTGTGCGATCAGAGCGTTGTTGCCCAGCGTGGGATGAGCGTCGAGCGGGAGGTGGTAGGCGACGAGGCCCATGTCCGCGTCGAACAGCAGCTTCAGGCGGCGCTTCATGTTCATATCGATCGGCCCGAAGCCCGAGCCCCAGAACAGGCCGTGATGGACGATCAAAAGGTCGGCCCGCTCGGCCACCGCCAGCTCGAACAGCTCGACGCTCGCGCTGACCCCCGTGGCGACCCTCTCCACCTCGGCGCGTCCCGGGACCTGGAGGCCGTTGGGGCCGTAGTCGCTGAAGCGAGCGGGCTCGAGCAGGCGGTCGAGCTCGGCGAGGATCTCCGCCAGGGGCGTTGCCATCCCGCCAAAATACCTTGCAACGCGATTGTGGCGGCCGGCCGACCAGTTTCAGTGTGGGCGAGTCCGGCCAACAAGCACGACAGAGGAGGACACATGACGACGACGAGCGGCATCCAGGCGATCTCCCTCGTAATGGTCCCAACCGGCGACCAGGACCGATCGATCGAGTTCTACGAGAAGATCGGCTTCGAGAAGCGCACAGACATCCCATTCGGGAATGGCTATCGGTGGGTTGAGGTCTACCCGCCGTCGGGGACAGCCGGCATAGCGCTCGCGCCGCCGCGCGAACACGAAGTGGCTCAGCCGAAGGAGATTGGCGTGGCGATCACGACGGACGACGCTGACGCAACCCACGCGCACATGCGCTCGCTCGGAGTGGACGTGGACGCAGAGGTCATGCGCATGGGCGCCCCCGTCCCGCCGATGTTCTGGTTCAGGGACCCGGAAGGGCACTCGCTGATGGTCGTGGAGCAGCAGAGCTGACGTTCGGATAGACGCAGTCCTCGTCCGGACGCATCGAGCCCGCCGGCGGCCGCCAGGCGCCGGCGGGTTGGGCGAGGCTGGACCGGGTTGGCCGCGGCCGTTGTGGGATACTGGCTGTGCGTCGGGGCGTGGCGCAGCCTGGTAGCGCGCACCGTTCGGGTCGGTGAGGTCCCCGGTTCAAATCCGGGCGCCCCGATTTGTAGCTCGTTGGATGCCGGAGGACGCTGGGGCCGTCCTGGAAGGGCAGGGTTTGGCTCTGGGATTGGGATTGGATTGGCATGCCCAAGAAGGACGAGACGGGACGGAATGCTCGTTCTTCGAGCTAACCGCTCACGAACCGCCCACGCGGGGAAGGCCTAACCGCCCACGTCAGCAAGCAGTCGAGCGACATTCGACGCCGCGAGTTGACCAAGGCGTTCGTGGAGCGTTACGGCGACATGCCGCTCGTCCGGATCGGGGACGACATCGTTGTCGACTGGCTCGCCGGCGGCAAACGCGCCGGATCGATCCCGGGGCTCTGCTCGATGTTCAATGACGCCGCCTCCGTCAAGGCCGGCCGTTTGATCGACCGCAACCCATTCCAGAGGCTCGGCATATCGCGCGGAAAGGGCCGACGCGACCAACAACCCCGAGCGAGCAAGAGGTACGGCAGCTCATCGGGCACGCTCGCGCGCTCGCCTGCCCGTCGTTCGCCGCCTGGCTGCAGGTCGCGGCGTTCACCGGGATGCGCCCCGGCGAGCTTGACGCGCTGCGCTGGGAGCGCGTCGATTTCGACCGGCACCGGATCATCGTCGCCGAGCAGTTCAACGCGGCCACCCGCATCTTCGACACGCCCAAGAACCATCTCCGCCGCGAGGCGCCGCTGACCGCGCACGCCCGCGAAGCGCTCCTGGGCCTGCCGCGTGAGAGCGAGTTCTGTTTCGTCTCGCTGCGCGGCGAGCACTGGACGCCAAGCTCACGTGCCTACCACTGGAAGGCCGTCAGAGCCGCCGCCGGATCGGACGGAAGCCTCTACCTCGCGACCCGTCACTTCGCGGGCTGGTACATGGTCAACGAGCTGGAAATGAGCTCAGAGGACGTCGCGATCGCCCTCGGCCATCAGGACGGCGGCAATCTCGTTCGTCGCCTCTACGGACACCGAGACAAGGGCCGCGCGCTCGACCGGATCGTCGGCGCGTATGCGGCTCGCACAGAGAACCGTCCCAAGCGCGCAGGATCATCGACGGCCATGCCCGCACAGCAGAGCTTGTTCGGAGAAACTTATGTCTGACAGAAGTGCTAACGTATCTCAAAAGAGCGTGCGGTTTGCGCGCTCGGCCACCAAGCACCGCATTTCCAAGGAACGCATCCGGCATGTCATCTCACATTGCGGCCTCGCTTTCGAGGAGCCGGCGCCATCACAAAACGCCGAAGCGCCTGATGACAGGCTGGTCATCCTTGGCGACGACGCCGATGGCAAGGCGCTTGAGGTGATGGCAGTGGAAGGACCGAAAGGCGAACTGATCGTGATCCACGCGATGAAGTTGCGCGCGAAGTACTCCGACCAGTATGAGGAGGCCAGACAATGCCGACTCTAAGAACGCGAAGCGGGACCAAGCTGACCAAGAAGGTGGTCGACGCGCTCGCCGAGGAGGCCGAGCGCGGCTACGACCTGATGCAGGCAAAGCGCGTCCGTATGGGGCGCCCTGCTCTCGGAGAGGGTGGGGAGTCGCCACGCGTACAGGTCCGGGTCGATGACGACCTCGCCAAGGCGCTACGAAAGCGTGCGCAAAAGGAGCGTCGATCTGTCAGCGAGATTGCTCGCACCGCGCTGCGCGAGTATCTGGACCGGGCGGCCTGACGCTCGCGGACAGATCACTACAATCGGTCGTACTCACCCGGCCCCGTCGTGGGCCGGGTCTTTTCGTTAAGGGACGCGCCCAGCGCGATCAGCCCGCCCAAGGAACCGCTCACGCCCCGGCGAATCCCGAGCGCCAGAGCTAAACACCACCAATCGCCCCGATACTTTGTTTGCGAATGTGGGCGAACAGCCGCGAATGTAGGCGAAAGGGACCGAAAACCGGCGTGGCCGAGTAGGCCTCCGCTGTGGGTCTTCCTGCGGCTGGCCAGAGATCTGCCGGTATGTTGCCAATATCGCGCCGGAGCGATAGGATGGCGTTATGAGCTACGCATACGCCGAAGAGGCGATCCACATCCACGATACGGGCCATCTCTCTGACCGTGAGATCGCGCGCGCGACGGGGGCGGCGCCGAGTACCGTGCGAGAATGGTTGGCACGACGCAGCGCGCCGACCGGGGTGCGCGCAGAGCGTTTGGCCGAGCTCTCGTCGCTCGTGGAACGTCTTGCGCGTGTGATCCGTCCGACATATATCCCTGTGTGGCTGAACAAGCCGGTGCCGGCACTCGACGACGACAAGCCGATCGAGCGGATCGCCGCTGGTGATTATCGAGCGGTGGCACGCCTGATCTCCGGTATCGAGGACCCGGGCGCAAGCTGAGGTGGCGCTGAGCGTCACGGCGGTCCGTGTGAAGGGCCGTTGGGTCAAGCACACCTATCCGGGTTCGCCGCTGCTTCCCGATCGCGATCCGCCACCCGATAATCGCTGGCAGCGTGGCGATGTGGTCGATGCGCTGAATCTCGCCGACAGCGAGCAGACGGCGTGGGCGGAGTGGTATCGCCATCTTGCCGAGCGGATGATCCCGCCGCTCGCGCAGATGCCGCGCGAGCTGTGGACGTGGGAGGTGGACGTCGAGGTCGCAGACCTCTCGACGCCAGAGAAGCTCGACGCCGTCGGACTTGAGGCGCCCTCGCCTGGACGCAAGGGATGGCCGGCCTGCCAAGAGATCGGGGAGCAACTTGCACGGGAGAGCTGGCTGGGCCTGCTTGCTCCGAGCGCGGCTCACCCGGATGGCCAGGTGCTGGGCCTCTTCCGCGACGCGCTAGGCGTTACCGGCGCGACGCCGATCACCCCGCCACGCCGCATAGACGAACCGCCGCCGCCACCGACCGGGCTGCGAACCTGACGGCAGCCTCGCGCGTCCGCCACGCGGGGCCGCCAACCCCGCCCTGGCGAGGATCGCCTAGAGACCATTCTGAGCATGCGCGCCGCAAGCGCAACGCGTACGGGAGCCGATGAGGCTCCTCCGCTATTGGAGATAGAGGAGCCGACGCCCTTGTCGTCTTTATCCTCAGATGTTCTGTTTGGTGGCGGAGACGCGCGCGGCGGTGACGGTACGCGCGTTGCGTTGCGCCGAGATGCCCCACGAGACGATCCGCTCGGGGTTGAGGCGGATGAGCGCCCGCGGCTCGTATATCGCTTCGGCGTGGCCGCGCACCTCGATCGCCCGCGGCCGAAATGGGTTGATGCTGGCGAGGTCGTCGATGACGACGGCGGCGCGACCGGTGCGAGTGACGTCGCGGAACTTCTTGGTCTGGTCCAGCTCGTTGCCTGTCACGTCGATCGTGTCGCGCTCGAGATAACAGCCAACACGCCGCGATCGAGACCCTCACGATGCTCGCGGACGCGCTCGAAGAGACAAAAGCGCCCCACCGTGCGCTGCGCGCTGGCACGCCACGAGCGCACCCACACGCCCCCTAGATGGTGATCCCACGCGGGGTGAGCTGGACGATCGGAATCGTCCGGCTCACCTTTGCCGCTTCTCGACGGTACGTTGCGTACGGCGCAAAGACGCGGTCGGCGAGCGTCCAGAGTCTCTGGCGCTCGACACGGCCGCTGGTCCCCACGGCTTGGGAACTAACCCGACATGGTGAACGGGATGTGCTGGCCGGCTGCGTAGTGGCCGGGTTCCAGGCACACCAGTTCATAGCTGCCCGCCGCCAATGTCGCGCTCACTGTGGCGCTCGTGCCAGGGCTGAGCTGTTCGGTTTGCGCTATGACGGCGCTTGGGTCGGGGCTTCCGCCGGAGGTGAGCTTCGGCGGGGCCTTGATGATCCCGAAGCGATGGGGCATCTGACCCGTGTTGGAGACGGCGAACGTCACCTTGCCTGCATGGGCGCTGGCGGTGCGTGCCTTGATCCACATCTCGCCCATGGTGACGTTCACAGCGCCCGGAACCGAGGGTGTACTCGTGTTTGCTGTGGCCGACGAGCTGCTGCTTGGCATGGCGTCCATGCCCGCCGAGGACTTGACCATGCTGGGCAGGATCGGGCCGTCGGATCCGCCGGTGGGCGTGGGCAGGAGGCCTTTCGCCACCGGCGCTCCCGGTGTGTGCAGCATGCCTGCGGCGCCCTTCGCCATGTCGCCGAAGTCGTGCGTGACGAAGGGATAGTTGCCCTGTTGAGAGAGCGTGAACTGAACCCATCCTCCCTGCGAGGGGGCCAGGCTGATCGTTTGGCTGCCATGTCCCACCACGCCCTCAACGTCGGTGGTGTCGAACAGGGTGCCGATCACGTGGAATGCCGTCCACTTACTCGGACCGGCGTCCAGCACCCACATGCGGATCGGCTGATCGAAGGGCACTGAGATCGGGTCGATCTTGTACTGGCTTGCGTATCCGTTGAACGCCACCACGTCTGGGTTCTCCGCCAGCAGCTTGGCTTCGTCGGCGATCCCGCCGGGCTGGCCGATGTAGAACTCCTGCTGGGTCATCCAAAGTTCGCGCGCGACCGGTGGCAGATTGCGCGGCTTCGCCACCATCATGCCGGTCATGCCGGATCCGGTGTGCGTGAGCACCGGCTGGGTGGCGCAGTGGTACATGAACACGCCGGCGCTCGAAGCGGTGAAGCTGAACGTCTCTCGTCCTCCCGGCGGGATGTCCGCGTAGTACTTGTTAGGCGCCAAGTGCGCCGCGTGGAAATCGATCGAGTGCGACATATTCACACCCATCGCCTTGGACGCCCCGTTGACGAACGTGATCTGCACGCGGTCCCCCTGATTGACTACGATCGGAGGAGAGGCGGCCGTTCCCCGGTATGGGACGCCGTTAACCGTGTAGGTCCACGCTTGGATCGGCGCCAGCTTCGGGTCGACCTGCGTGACGTGCTGCATGACGCCCACCGTGAACCGCTTCACCGGCCCAGGGGGCACGGTCGGCAGAGTCGGGTTCACCGGCGTGAACCGCTCGTACGGCATGCCCGCGGCTTGTGCAAGCGTAGGGGCGGGTGCGAATGCGGCGGTTGCACGCTGCACGGAGGCGGGAAGAGCCGTGCCTGTCGAGGAGGGGGTGCTTGTGGAGTCTTTCTCGCTCAACGCGACGATGCCGAAGATCGTGGCGAGTATCGCCAGCAGGGCGGTGAGGGCGATGCCAACCATCATCCACTCTCGCCATGCGGTCTCACGCTCGCTCGCGCTCTCCATAAGCGGCTGTTCGGGCGCATTGGCGCCCCCCTGAGTCGCTTGCGGTTGCGGTCGAGTAACGTGGCAAACGCGGCGCCATCGACCGTAGCCTGGAGTGATTCAAATGCAAGCGTGGGTAGACGAAAGGCCATCATGTCAGGGCTTTTGACTCATCTGAGCCGTCCGCCGATCGCTCGCCCGCTTGCGGCGTTCGCCGCCGCCGCGCTGGCGGGGGTTGCCGCCATTCATTTGATCGACGGACCGATGTCCCTCGAGGACACTGCCTATGTCGGGGTTCTGGAGCTTGCGCTGGCTGCCGCCGCCACGGTCACGGCAGTGGCGCTCGTCGTCGAGCCCGTACGTGACGTGTGGCTGGTGGCGGCCGTTCTCGTAGGTGCGGCGATCGTTGCCTATGTCGTGAGCCGCACCGTGGGCCTCCCCGGCTCGATGGACGACATCGGAAACTGGGGAGAACCCATCGGGGTCATCAATCTCGTGGCGGAGACCATGGTGCTTGCTCTCGCGGCGGGCGCCTTGCACCGGAGCGCTGACGCCACGGAGTGAGTACTCACTCCGTCGTTCAGCGGATGTGCCGACCTGCGACTCTCTGGCTCGCGCTGAGCGCGACTAACGCCTACACGGTAGGCGGCTGGACCTCGGCGAGCGCCTCGAGCACGAGCTCGTCGTGCTCCGCCGGCTTGACCTTGCGCAGGACACGGGCAACCCGGCCGCCGGTGTCGATGATGAACGTGGTGCGCTCGGCGCCGAAGTAGGTTCGTCCGTACATCGACTTCTGGACCCACACGCCGTAGGCCTCCGTGACGGAGTGATCCTCGTCGGCGAGCAGCGTGAAGTTGAGGCCCTGCTTGTCGTGGAACTTCTTGACTTGAGCCACCGGGTCGGGCGAGATGCCGAGCACGATCACGCCGGCGCGGGAGTAGTCGGCGTGATGGTCGCGTACCCCGCACGCCTGGGTGGTGCAGCCCGGCGTGTCCGCCTTGGGATAGAAGTACAGGACGACGGTCTGGCCGCGGAAGTCCGTGAGCTTCACAGCACGCCCGTCCTGGTCGGGCAGCTCGAAGTCGGGGGCAGTGGAGCCGGGCTCGATCACGCCGGAATCTTAGTGGACGCCTGTTCGATCATCGGCTCGCCGCGTAGGGCATCGAGCGCTCGCGCCGAAACAGATCTCACACGCGCGAATGCGCGGTTGGTTGGAGCCAATTGAGACGGCTTGCTTGCCGGCATTGGAGTGCGTGAGCGATGACGATGCTCAGACGAGTCGACACCTCCACCGGTTTGCAATCAAGTCCCGCGCCCGCGGCCTTCGTCGTCGCGAGGCGCGATCTCGAGGAGCAGACCGGCCTCGTGTCCGTTGCCGGGGATCTCGATCTCTCCACGGCCCCGCGCTTGAAGTGGGTCCTGCTCGAATCGCTCGAGGCCGGCAACACGCGGCTCGTGATCGATCTCTCTCACGTCACCTTCATGGACTCGACAGCCCTGGGTGTGCTCGTGAACATCAAGCGCCAGTTTGACGAGGACGGGCAGCTGGCGATCGTATGTGCGCGCGAAAAGATCCTCCAGATCTTCGAGCTGTCGGGGACGGACGGAGTGTTCGCGATTCAGTCGACGCTCGAGCAAGCGCTCGAATATGTCCGCGGGCAGGGCGCTCGCGCGAGCTGATCGGGGCTCTGCGGATATGGGCGACAGGGGTGAGCGTTCACCGAATAGGCGCTCCGGCAGGCGCCCGACGGCGGTGGTCGCGGCTCTGTGTGGCTTGCTTGCCCTGATGTGCGCCTCGAGCGCCGCCGCGAAGCCCGGCCAGCGTCGGCAGGGAGCGTCTCCCGCCGCAGCGCCTGCTCATACGCACGAATCCCCTCACGGTCAGGAATTCCCTCATGTGCAGGGGTCGGCTCATGGCCAGGGAGCGGCCCATGAACAGGGACCGGCTCACAGTCAGGAACCCGCGAACGGTCAGGAACCGACTTCTGGCCAGGGATCTACTCACGGCCAGGGATCTACTCACGGCCAGGGATCTACTCACGGCCAGGGATCTACTCATAGCCAGGGATCGGATTCGCCAGGGCATGGCGGGGAACAGAGCCATGCCGGTCATGAACATTCCGCTCAAACAGGGAGAGGCAAAGGACGGGTCGATTCGCCGGCATCGGGCCATGGCCACGCCAAAGCCGCCAACGTCCCAGCGGCTTCCCAGCCCGCTCAAGCGCCGAGCGCGGTCACCCCGAGCTCGACTCCGCCCGTCGCTCAAGCGCCCAGCGCGCCATCCGCTGATGCCTCGACCGGATCGGTCCTCGCGCCGGCAGGCCCACCGCGGCCCGCCGCCGCTCGGCCGGTGAAGGCAGGGCATGCGCGGCGCAACCACAGGCGGGCCGGCAGGCGACGTCCGGGTCCGGCGCGCTCCTTGGGGCGCGCGGCTGCCGGCACGGTCCCAATCGCGGCAGCGCCCACGCGGACCGCTCGGGCGCCATCCGCGGCACGAGCCGCGTCGCGTGACCCGTCGACCTTGAGCGCTCTGCCACCGCTCGCGAGGACGATCACGAAGATCGTGGGTGTCGTTCCGCTGCCGGTGCGGGCCTTGATCGGCGCGCTGCTGGCGCTCGCGCTCGCGCTCGGGTTGCGCTCGCTGCTGGCGGCGCGCCGAGCCCGGCTGCTGGAGCGCCAGCGCGCGCAGCTGCTGGAGGACGTCGGCCTGCTTCAGGCGGCGTTGCTCCCGACCGTGCCGGCGCGGCTCGGGCCGGTGGGGACCTCTGCGGCTTACCGCCCGGCGGAGGGCCCGGGTGCCGGCGGCGACTTCTATGACGTGTTCGCCCTGCGGGACGGTCTGCTGGCCGTCGTCGTGGGCGACGTCTCGGGGCACGGGCGAGGGTCGCTGCCGCACACGGCGCTGGTGCGCTTCACGTTGCGGGCGTACCTGGAGGCCGGCCTCTCGCCTCGCGAGTCGCTGCGGACGGCGGGAGCTGTGCTCGAGCACCAGCTCGGCGAGTCGTTCGTCACCGTCGTGGCGGCCACCTATGACCCGCGCGAGCGCATTCTGGTCTACGCCTCCGCGGGCCATCCGCCGCCGCTGGTGGTGGGGTCGGAGGCGATCGAGCTGATCACCGCGTGCTCGGCCCCCCCGATCGGGATCGGGGCTCCGACAGGGACGCGTCAGACCGTCGTATCGGTGCCCGGCTCGTCGAAGGTGTGCTTCCACACGGATGGGATCACCGAGGCGAGGGTGGGCTCCGACCTGTTCGGGGCCGGGCGGCTCAGGCGAGTGCTGAGCGGTCTCGGGCCCGATGCGAGCGCGCCCGCGCTGCTCGACCAGGTGGTGAAGGAGACCGACGCGCGTCCCGACGACATGGCGGCCTGCCTGCTGTCGATCGGCGGTGGCGCTCAGCCGCCGAGAGTGCAGGGCGAGCAGCTCGTGCTTGACGGCCCCGATGCGAACGACCGTGCGGAGCGGTTCTTGAACGCATGCGGCGTCGAGGACGCGCAGGCAGCCGAGCTCATGAGCGCGGCTCGCGCCAAGACGCGGCAGGACGGCGCCGTTCTGCTGGAAGTGCGCTTCGCCGAGGGAGCGCCGCGTGTCGAGCTGCGCTCCGACAATGTGACCTCGCTGCACAGCGCTCACGCGCGACGGATGGCGGCCGTGGGGGAATCGCGATGAGCCTCCTGCCGATGCTGGCCCCTGACGCGGCGATGGTGCTCGGAATAGCGTCCACGGCGATGCCGTTCGCCAGGGCTCCCGAGGCGGAGGTGGAGCGCTGGCTGCGGATCCTGCGATTGCACGGAGAGGCGGGAGCGGCGCTGCAGGCGGTGGGAGTCGGCGAGGGGATCCTGCCGTCGCGCAAGAGAGCCGAGCCCGAGGAGGTCGTCGCGGTTCACAACGAAGATCGCGACCCGGTTGCGCAGGTCGCCGAGCAGGCCTGCCGGATCGCGGCGCTACGGGGCGCCGCCGGGATCACGACGATCGATCTGCTGCTGGCGGTGATGCACGTGTACGGGACGCACTTCGATCGTCAGCTCGAGGCGCACGGAACCGATCGCGCCGAGCTGACCGAGCGGCTCGGCGCGACGGCGCCGGTGGACGACGCCTGCCCTATTTCTTAGGGCAAGGAACCCTGGTCGAGACGGTGACCGTTTCGCCGCCGAGGAACTTCAGTTCGGCCTTGCCGGGGAAGCCGCCTTTGGGGCACGTCTTGGGGACGTTGCCGTAGGAGACGAGCTTGCCTTTCTGCCTGGTGGCGGCGCCGACCTTGATTCTGATCCGCTGCACCGAGGCGTAGGGCGCGCCTGGGACTGTGGAGACGAGCGGCACCTGTGTGACGAGCTCCGGGCCGAACGGTTTCGCCGCGGTCGTGAAGCGACCCGTGGAGAGGATTTCAAGCGAGACGGGGGTCCTGCCTTCGGTGAAGAAGGCGAGCCCGCCGCCGGGCGCGAAGAACGCCTGGACGCTCGCTTTCTCCTGCACGCGCGAGGTGCCGAAGCTGACGACGCCGAGCACTTCGCCCTTGGGGCTGGCGATCGACTTGCGCGGGCAGCGCTGCACTTCGTGGCTTTCGAGAAGCGCGTTAGAGCACGTCGCAAAGCCCTGCGGGTGCAGCTTGGTGCCCGCGGGCAGGTACACGTTGACCCCGATCAGCGGTAGCGGAAAGCCCCCGTATTCCGTGCCACTGATCGTGAACAGCGTTTCAACCGACGCGCCCGCGCCGAGGATGTTGCCCGTGTGCGGGTAGTTGCGGCTTTTCGAGGAGCTCGGGTTGATCGGGACGGGAAGCACTCGCGCCTTCAGCGTGACCGTCGGTGCGCCGAGTGCGACTGCCGGCAGGACCAGCGCCGCGGCCAGCAACAGCAGCGTCGCCCCCAATCGCGCCCTGCGGCGACGACGGCATCGAGGATCGTGGTGTTGGCCGGTATGGAAGGTCATGGCGGTCTCCTTTGTGCTCGCGCTCGCCTATACCCCCAAACACGCCGCCCATGCGCGAGTCGCGGTCCGCCGCGGGGGACGGTCTCCGCCTGGCGTGGACTCGATTGGATGGGCCGCCCCGATCGGGGGCGGCCGACGGGCGTTCCCTGCGCGAATCACGGGCCAGTCTTGCTGTTGAGTCGTTCGTGGGCGACCTGATAGACGCTTGCACGGCGAGCTCGCGGTGGGTGACGCAGCCCGAACGCCAGATGATCCAGGCGCAGGCGCCCATCATCGTCCCGGGCTATCAGGTAGACGAGTCCCCATGGTCCATATGGGGGCGGTATGTAGACCTTGACGCATCCCGGAAGGCTGGTCCGATCGGACCCCTCGGAGTCGCAAGCGCGCAGCTCGTCGATGGGTTGCCCGTCGCGTTCGAGTTGCGCGCGTCTCCGCGCGGCGATCTCGCGGGCGGCGTCGGTCGCGTTGCGCATGTCCTCGCTCCAGGCCGCCTCGTCAAAGGCGACCGCCGCGTGCTTACGGCCGGATGGAGTCACCGGTCAGCCCTCGCCGTCGGGTGGCTGAACGGGCCCGTACTCGGCTTCGAACTCAGCGAGCGTCGCCCGCTTATGTCCGAGCCGGGTCAGGATCGCGTCGGCGGACGTGTCGGGGACGAGCGTCAGCTCGCCGTCGGGGCGTTGGTCGACGACCAGATAGTCCCCGGCGATGTCGCCGCTGAGCGTCACATGGGCCTGCTCTGCCACGACGCTCATGATGGCAGACCCCTGACGGACCGTGGGATGTCTCGTGTTCGAATCATGCGGGCGAACATACGCCGCGCAGGGGACTTATGCCGACATCGGCATAAGGGGACGGTTCTCTGTCGCGAGCCCGCCGATCGCCCATTTTGCAAGGCCACCTGGCCGGATAGCGCTGGTGACAGGACGAAAGCCCCATCGCGGGCGGGGCAGGGCCCACCAGACTTTTGAGTACGAGGGCTTGACAACGCATCCGTCGTCGTGTACCGTGATGTTCGTCTGGTGTCGAAGGTGGACGCCGGGCAGAACATAAGGTCGGGTTTGGGTCGGCCCCGTGGCCGGCAGCAAGCGCTAAAGACGGGGACCTTGGGAGAGGGACCGGGTCGCAACTGAGAGGGAGTTGTGCTTCGCGTGGTTTGTTTGTCGAAATACGTGACTGAGAGTCCGTGTGCGCCTGAACGTCCCGTAATGGGACGCGTCAGCGTCGCTGACGCGTCTCTCTCTCTCTCTCTCTCTCTCTGGCCGAGCCGGCGCCACTGCGCTAGCCGCCAAGGCCGCGGGCTCGCTCCGCAGCCGACCGGGCAACAGGCTCGGTCAGATCTCTCGTGCGCGCGTAGGGCGCACAGCTTCTTATTCGTTCACCGCCGCGGGTCGTATGCCCGCGGCGGTCTTGCCTGCCCGCACTACGTGCGGGTGCTGCCCGGGCTCGGGCAGGTTTCGTTGTCCGGGTCTCTTTGAGGAGGGGATGGTGTGATGATTGCTCGCAGGTTCGCGTTGATGACCCTGGCCTGGCTGGGCGCGGTGGTTGGCCCATTGGCGCTGTGGAGCGCGCCCGCCCAGGCTCTCGTCTCGCACAAATACCTCTTCCAGTTCAACGAAGTCCCGGCGAGCTCGGGCGCGGCGATACCCGGGCCGGTGACGAGACCCGGTGCGATGGCCGTTGATGCGGGCCACGTATGGACGGTCGAACAGGTCGAAGGGACGAGGAGCTACCGGGTCAACAAGTTCAGCGCGGAAACCGGCGCGTTCCTCGCGCAGCCGTTGCACACCGCAACGGAGTACCTCGGCCTCGCGGTCGGCCATCCCGGGGGACAGGCGGAACCCGAGCTTTTTGTCACGGAATATCCCAGCAATACGGTGAGCGTCTACAGCGAAGCGGGTGTCAAGCAGGCGACGTGGACCGGCGCCGGTTCGCCGTCCAAATTCAATACGTTCGCGCTCTTCACCGTAGCGGCCGACAACTCGAAAAGCTTGTCCGACTGGGCGGCGGGCGACGTGTACGTGCCGGTCGGAAAAGAAAAAGTCGTGGACGTCTTCAAACCGGAAGTCGCCGGCAGCTTCGCCGAAAAATACGTGACGCATCTGACGGGAACGTGTGCGACGCCCACGGCGTGCGCGACCGAAAAGTTCGTAGAACCAAGGAACATAGCCGTCAGCGGCGTCAACGGTGACGTGCTCGTCCAGGATGGGAACGCGGTGGACGTGTTCGAACCGACCATTCTGAACGAATACGCGTTCGTGCTGCGGTTGACGGGCACTCCGAGCGGCCTGTTCAAGGGAGCCTCCGGAGTGGCGGCGGACAGCGGCGGTGACATCTACGTGATCGACAACCGAGGCAGCGGCGAACCGCCGGTGGTTGACCAGTTCAGTCCCGGCGGCGCCTATCTCGGTCACATCAAAGAAACCACGGCAGGTCCCTTCCCGTTGGGATTCTTGACGAGCATTGCGGTCGACACCACGAGCAGCGGTCCGACAAGCGGCGATGTGTACGTCAGCGACTTCTACCAGGAAGCAGGAGCGAATGTCACGTTCGTGGACGCATTCGGCCCGAGCCTGGTCGTTCCCGACGTGACGACCGAGGGGCCCACGGAAGTCGAGCCGGAAAGCGCCACCTTCAACGGCACCTTGAACCCAGCCAAAGCGGGCGCCGCGAAATGCTGGTTCGTGTACGGGACGGCGAAGAGCTTCGGGCAGGAAGGCAAGTGCGCCAACGAAGTGCCCGAAGGCGAAAGCGCGGTGCCCGTGCACGTACCCGTCACCGGACTGCAGCCCGACACGGCCTACTTCTACCGAATGCAGGCGAGCAACGAAAATGGGACCAACGGCGGTGAACCGTCACAGGACCAGGAATTCACGACGCCCGGTCCCGGCATCCACAGCGAGTCGGTCTCGAACGTCGCGTCCACCTCGGCGACGCTCGAAGCCACGATCGATCCGCACAACGGTCCGTCGAGCGCTTCGCACGGAGCGGCAGAGAGCTACTACTTCCAGTACAGCACCGCTCCCCTGGCCGGGTGTGAAGCGAGTCCCTCGTCGTGCACGAGGGCGCCTGTGCCGCCGGGATCGCTAGGGGAAGGCGAAGCCGACGTGGAAGTGGCGCAGCACGTGCAGGGGCTGGCGGAAGGCACGCTCTACCACTACCGGGTGGTCGCGGTCAGCGAACCGTCTGCCGGCCAGGTGGAACAGTTCCCCGGCGTCGAAGCGAGCTTCACGACCCAGACCCCGAGCCAGTTTGCGCTGCCCGACGGACGCCGGTGGGAGCTGGTCTCGCCACCGAACAAGCACGGCGGGCTAATCCAGCCCACGATACGTGTTCAGGCGGCCGAAGACGGCTCTGGGATCGCCTATGAAACGAACGTGCCGACTGAACCGGAACCGATGGGGTACAGCGGTTGGCAGACCGCTCTGTCGGAGCGGGGTGCGCAGGGCTGGTCCACGCGCTACCTCGCGACCCCACACGACTCGGCTACGCACCAGTTCTTCCCCGAAGAATACCAGCTATTCTCGCCGAACCTGTCCTCGGCGCTCGTCTATCCGAACGGTGGAGACGAGACGCTGCTGTCGCCGGAGGCCTCTGAACCGACGCCGTATGTCCGCCGCGGCGCGTTGTGCGACGGTCCGGCGAGCACCAGCGAATGCTATGTCCCGCTGCTCACCGGCAAGGAAGGGTTCGCCGATGTTCCGCCTGGAACGAGATTTGGCCCGACAAAGGACAAGTACGAAGGACTGCAACAAGTCCCTGTCACGTTCATGGGCGCTTCACCCGATCTGAGTCACGTGGTTTTGTGGGAGCGCGCAGGCGTCGCTTTGACGAACGCGGTGAACCCGCAGCAGGAGCTCTACGAGTGGTCCGCGGGCGTCCCGGCGGGCGAAGCGCTGCAGATGGTGAGCGTCATGCCCGCTAGCGAAGGCGGCGGCCCTGCTCCCACGGAACCCAAAAACGGGTTGTTGATCGGAGAACAGCTCGCCGTGGGCATGGCAGTCGGGGGCCAGTCCTTCACGGGTGTGCGAAACGCGGTCTCGCAAGACGGCTCGCGTGTCGTCTGGGCAATGGGTCTCAGCAGCAACCACCGTCTGTACGTGCGCGACACCCGCAGACAGGAAACCCTGCGCTTGGACGTGCCCCAGCCGGGTGGGACGGGCAGCGGGGAACCCGACGCGGTGTTTCAGTATGCGACGCCGGACGGCTCCAAGGTGTTCTTCACCGACAGTCAGATGTTGACGAGCGAATCTGGCGGCAAAGAACATCTGAGCGATCTGTACGAGTGCGACATCTTCGTGGAAGCAGGGAAGCTGGCGTGCCGGCTCACCGACCTGACGCCGATGCGTTCGGGGCGCTCGGCGGAGATCAGGAAAACGATTTCCGCGTTCAGTGAAGACGGCTCATATATGTACTTCGTCGCGGACGGAGTGCTCAGCGAAAACAAGAACAGCGAGGGCGAAGGCGCGACGCTGGGCGACTGCGCTACAGGGTCGTCGAGTGAGGCGTGCAACCTGTATGAGGAGCACGAAGGCACCGTCACGTTCATAGCCAGACTGTCGGGGGCGGATGCGTCCGATTGGGGCGAGATTCGCGAAGGCGAGCAGAGCAACGGGTATGTGACGGCGTACGCGTCGCCGGACGGCCGCTATCTGACGTTCATGTCGCTGCGGGCGTTGACCGGCTATGACAATCGCGATGCCGTGAGCGGCAAGCCCGACTTCGAGGTGTACCTGTACGACGCGGTGACCGGTCGTCTGGCGTGCGTGTCGTGCAACCCGACGGGCGCTCGCCCGGTGGGGGTCGAAGGCAGCGAATTCTCGTCGTTCGGACGTACTGCGACGCACAGCGAAAATGTCGCGTCGGTGGTCACTGAAGGAGTGGAGGAAGACCGGTTCGCGGCGAACCTCCCGATTACTTACACCGGAGGGGGAGGGGAAAACGGCCCTTCGGCGCTGCACCGGGCGCGTGTCGTGTTCGACAACGGACGCGTGTTCTTCAACGGCAGCGACGCGTTGGTGCCACAGGACGTCAACGGCAACGAGGATGCGTACGAGTACGAGCCGGTGGGGTACACCGACAGCGAAGGCAGGGTGCAGTGCACGGCCTCCAGCGCAACGTTCAGTGCCAGGTCGGATGGTTGCACCTCTCTGATCTCATCGGGGACGTCTCCTGAAGAATCGGGTTTCCTGGACGCGAGCGCGAGCGGGAACGACGTGTTCTTCCTGACGGCTAGCCGGCTCGTGCCGCAGGACCTCGACACGGCGCGCGACGTGTACGACGCGCACGTCTGCTCCGCGGCGGCGCCGTGCTTCACCCCGGCGGCGTCCATCCCGCCGTGCGAAACGGGGGATGCGTGCAAGGGCGCGCCCTCGCCGCAGCCGCCGATCTTCGGCTCGCCGGCGAGCGCGACGTTCTCCGGGCCGGGGAACCTGACCGCGCAGCCGCCGAAGCCGTCGGCTCGCGGCTTGACGCGCGCGCAGCGGATGGCGCGGGCGTTGCGGGCGTGTCATGCAAAGCGGGCGGCCCGGCGCCGGAGAGCGTGCATACGTCGGGCGCGCGCTCTATATGCCAAAAAACGCGCTCGCGGCAAGGCCGGACGTGCCGCGCGAAAGGCTCGGGGGTGATCGGCGTGGGTCTGAACAGCAAGAACGGGACGGGAGCGATCTCTATGCGTCAGGTCAAGAGTGTCAGGCGCGTGCCGGTGGTCCTGGCCGCGGTTGTCGCGGCGGTTTGGGGCGTGGCGGCGACGCCGGCGCTCGGCGCGTCGCCATGGTGGCAGCTGGATTCGGTGGCGGCTCCGGCGAACATGGACGCCGGGCTCGCCAAGAGCGAGGTTCAGGAAATAGCTGTCGAAGGCATTGAAGTCGAACCCGGTCTCAACGTCGCCGCGTTCGAACTGAAGGTGAAAGGGACCTCTGTCGGCTACTTCATCACCGAACCGCTGGCCGCGGCTTTCGGCCTGACCGCGCCCACCGCGAAAAACGTCCAGACGGCGCTGGAAAAGCCCGAAGCGTACGGGCCGGGCAACGTGCAGGTGGTGGGCAGCGAAGCGGGCACCGCGCCGGTGAGCCTGACGGTCGACAGTGTCGGCGAACGCGCCAGTAGCAAGGTAGAACCGGTCGAAGTCAGCTTCGAATGCGAATGTGCCGGCAGCGGCGGCGCCAAGGTCACCACGCCGGGCCGCTCGGACGGGTACCTCGATGTGACGGCGTCCAATCTCGGCGCCGGGGAAATCGACGGGTCGCGCACGCCCGTCGTGTTGCGCGACAGGCTCCCCGCCGGACTGGTCGCGAAGACCGTGCAGGGCCGTGCCGGCGGCACCGAGGGTGCGCTCCTACCGGCGCCTATGGCGTGCGCGGTGGTGTCGGCCTCGCTCGTGCAATGCGAATTCGCCGGCAAGCTCGCGCCTTATGAGGAGCTGCAGGCGGAAATCGCCGTCGACGTCGCGGGGACACAACCTGGTCAGTCAAACGAAGTGACGGTGTCCGGCGGCGGGGCGCGGCCCGTCTCGTTGCAGCGCCCCGTCACGTTCGACAGCGCCCCCACCCCGTTCGGCGCCGCCAACTACGAGCTCTCCGCGTTCAACGAAGACGGCTCGCTGGACACGCAGGCCGGCTCGCACCCCTATCAGGTGACGACGACGCTCGATCTCAACCAGACCGGCGAAAAACCGTTCCTGCCGGCGCAGGCCAAGGATCTTCGCTTCAAGCTGCCACCCGGCCTGCTCGGCAATCCGACGCCGTTCCCGCAATGCTCGGACGCGCGGTTCGCCAGTCAGCTGGGACCCGGGGGAACGAACCAATGTCCCGCCGATACGGCGCTGGGTGTCGCGGCGATCACGATCTACGAACCGATCGCGTTCCCACCCAGCACCAATCCCGAAGGGTTGGGCACCGTCACCAGCCCGATCTTCAATCTCACACCCTCGCCCGGCGAGCCCGCCAAGTTCGGCTTCCAGACGATAACTGCTCGCGTGATCCTGGACACCTCGGTGCGCACGGGCGGCGATTACGGGGTGACGGTCAGCTCGAACAACATCGTTCAGGCCGCGTCGTTTATCTCCAGTCGCGTGACGTTCTGGGGCGTGCCGGGTGCTTCGGTCCACGACGGCTCGAGGGGCACTGGGTGCCTTGACGGGGAGGGCGCCTGCCAGACCCAGGAACAGACGGCCCCGCCGCCGTTCCTGATATTGCCGACGTCGTGTACGGGTCCGCTGCAGACCACGTTCCAGGCGGATTCGTGGGCGCAGAAAGGTGTGTTCACGGAACCATTGTCGCCGCTGTTTGAGCCGGCGTTGGATGGGTGTAACCGTTTGCCGTTTGAACCGTCGATGAGTGTCGCGCCGGACAGTCAGAGCGCGAGCACCCCGTCGGGTTTGACGGTCGGGATCCACGTGCCGCAGGATCTGATCCTCAACCCGACCGGTTTGGCGGAGTCCACGGTGAAGGACACGACGGTCGCGCTGCCCGCCGGGGTCGCTTTGAATCCCGCGGCTGCGGATGGTCTCGTGTCGTGTTCTGAAGCTCAGATCGCGCTCTCTGCGGATGTTGCTGCTTCGTGTCCTGAAGCGGCGAAGGTCGGCAGCGTTGAGATCAAGACGCCCTTGCTGCCCAATCCGTTGACGGGATGGGTGTATCTGGCGGCGCAGACGCAGAACCCGTTCGGGAGTCTCGTCGCGCTGTACATCGTCGCCGAAGATCCGATCTCGGGCACGTTGATAAAGCTCGCCGGCGAAGTCAAACCCGATCCTGTGACGGGTCAGTTGGTCTCGACGTTCAAGAACACCCCACAGTTGCCGTTCGAAGACTTGAGCCTGCATTTCTTCGGGGGCTCCAGGGCGCCGCTGGCGACCCCCTCGGCGTGCGGGTCCTATACGACGACATCGTCCATCGCGCCGTGGTCCGGGAACCCGCCCGCGGAACCGTCCTCGACGTTCCAGATCGACTCCGGCGCGAACGGGAGCCCGTGCCAGAATCCGTTGCCGTTCAACCCGGAATTGACGGCTGGGAGCACGAACATTCAGGCCGGCGCGTTCACGCCGTTTACGACCACGATGTCGAGAAGCGACGGTCAGCAGAGCCTGCGGGACATCGTGCTGCACATGCCGCCCGGCCTGTCGGGATTGTTGACGGGCGTGAAGCTGTGCGGCGAAGCCGAAGGCAACATGGGCACGTGCGGCCCGGACAGTGAGATCGGCGAAACGATCGTCTCGGTCGGCGTGGGCGGCACCCCGTTCAGCGTCAAGGGCGGACGGGTGTACATCACCGGGCCGTACAAGGGCGCCCCGTTCGGCCTGTCGATAGTCAACCCCGCGAAGGCGGGACCGTACGATCTGGAGCAGGGCACGCCGTGCGACTGCGTGGTCGTCAGGGCGAAGATCGAAGTCGATCCGATCACGGCGGCGTTGACGATCACGACGGACAACACTGGCCCGTATGAGATCCCGACGATCCTCGACGGGATCCCGCTGCAGATCCAGCACGTCAACGTGACGATCACAAGACCAGGGTTCACGTTCAACCCTACGAACTGCAACCCGATGAGTATTACCGGCAGCCTGTCCAGCACAGAAGGCGCCACATCGGCCCTGTCCGTGCCCCTACAGGTGACGAACTGCGCGGTGCTCGGCTTCAAACCGCAGTTCAGCGTCTCCACCTCGGGGAAAACCTCCAGGGCGAAGGGCGCGAGCCTGCACGTCAAGCTCGCGTATCCCAAAGCCGCGTTCGGTTCGCAGGCGAACATCCGCTCGGTCAAGGTGGACCTGCCCAGGCAACTGCCGTCCAGGTTGACGACATTGCAGAAGGCCTGTCCCGACAGCACGTTCAACCAGAACCCGGCGTTGTGCCCGGCCGCGTCGAAGATCGGCACGGCGAAGGCGATCACGCCGCTCGTCCCCGTCCCGCTCGAAGGCCCCGTCTACTTCGTCAGCCATGGTGGGGCGAAGTTCCCCGAACTGATCATCGTGCTGCAGGGCTATGGGGTGACCCTGGACCTGCATTCGGAAACGTTCATCAACAAAGCGGGGATCACGAGCAGCACGTTCCACACGATCCCCGACGCTCCCGTCGGCACATTCGAATTGACCCTGCCTGAGGGGGCGAACAGCGCTCTGGCGGCGAACGGGAACCTCTGCTCAGCCACCAGGACGGTCCTCGTGAAGAAGAGGGTCAAGGTCCGTTCGAAGGGTCGTACACGATTCGTCACACGGAAGGTCCGCAAGGCCGTATCCGCGGGGCTCGTGATGCCGACCGCATTCAACGCGCAGAACGGCGCTGTGATCCATCAGAACACCCCGATCGAAGTGACGGGATGCTCGAAGCACACCCTAAAGGGCGCAAGCAAGACCAAGCCGAAGCACAAGCACAACAAGAAGAAGGGCAAGAAGAAGAAATAGGCGGAGCGGGTCTCCGGGCGTCACTTCCTCCCGACGCTCGGAGACCGCCGCCCGGCGAGGTGCATGAGCAATGTCCACACGACGAGAACACCAGGTCGATGGCGCTGCTCACGAGCGCGGCGAGGCGCGTAACGGGTTCGGGCGCGAGGGCGTCGTCGACATCCAGCGCGCGCGGATGCTCCATGCGATGGCCGAGCTCGTCTCAGAGCGCGGTGTCGCCAATGTGAGTGTCGCTCATGTCGTCGAGCGCGCCGGGATCTCGCGCCGCACATTCTATGAGATCTTCTCCGATCGCGAGGACTGCTTCCTGGCCGCGTTCGACGATGCGATCGAGCGTATTGCTGAACGTGTCGTCCCGGCGTACGAGCAGCCTGGCAAGTGGCGGGAGCGGATCAGGGTGTCGCTGATCGAGCTTCTCTCTTTCCTTGACGATGACCGCGGTACGGGCCGGCTCGTCGTCGTTGAGACGCTTGGAGCGGGGCGCAGGGCGCTCGAGCACCGCGGGCTTGTGCTCGCCCAAGTCATCACCGCGGTGGACGAGGGGCGTCTTGAAGCGAAAGGGGGCGCGGAGCCGCCGTCCCTTACCTCGGAGGGTGTTGTGGGCGCCGTGCTGTCTGTGATCCACGGGCGCATGCTCGAGGGGCAGCGCAAGCCGCTCATCGAGCTCGTGAATCCGCTCATGAGCATGATCGTCCTGCCGTATCTCGGTCCCTCCGCGGCGCGGCGTGAGCTCGAGCGGGCCGTGCCTGAGACGGCGGCACGACCGGCGCGGGTCGTCGGCGATCCTTTGCGCGATGTCGAGATGCGCCTCACCTACAGGACTGTCCGCGTCCTGATGGCGGTCGCCGCTAATCCCGGCGCTTCCAACCGGATCGTCGGGGACAGCGCGGGGATCGGCGATCAGGGGCAGATCTCCAAGCTTCTATCGCGCCTATCCAAGCTCGGGCTCATCGCCAACAGCGGTCTCGGACCGGGACGCGGCGCGCCCAACGCTTGGACGCTCACCGACAAGGGCGCTCAGGTCGAGCAGGTGCTCAGCGGGCGACTTGCCTCAGCCGGTCAGTGAGGTCAGAAGCGACTCGTCGAGCGCGCTCAGCTGCTCGTATTCGTCGGCCCCGTCCTCGCGCGCGGGGGCGGCCACGACGCGGTTGCGGCCCATCCGCTTGGCCTCGTACAGCGCTTCGTCGGCTTCCTTGAAGAGGGTGTCGTAGTCGATCGCGTCGCGACAGGCGCAGCTCAGCCCGAGCGAGATCGTCGTGCGGATCCCGGTAGGACGCGCGCTCTCAACCGCGGCGCACAGGCGCTCTCCTATCTCCAGGCCCGCGCTCCTTCCGATGCCGGGCAGCAAAATCAGGAACTCCTCGCCGCCCAGGCGATAGATGAGCTCGAACGAGCGCAGGCGCTTGCGCAGCTCGTAGGCGATGTCGCGCAGCACCGCATCTCCGCGATCGTGTCCGTACCGGTCGTTGATCTGCTTGAAGTCATCGACGTCGCACAGCATCAAGCACACCGGCTCACGCGCGATCCTCGCTTGGCAGGCGAGCTCGATGAAGCGCGGCAACAGCGCATGGCGGTTCAGCAGGCCCGTCAGCGGGTCGAGGATCGCCTCGCCGCGATGGTGCAGCTCCGCGGCCTGCAGCGCCCACACGATCGACACCACGCCCGCCAGCAGCGCGAGCGTCGTCATCACGTTGACGGGGTCGTGGATCGTCGCGCCCGGCGCTACGGCAAGCGTGCTGAGGAGGATCGCGCCCACGGTGAGCACGAGCCCGGCGATCACCACCTGGGGGCGAAAGCGGGTTGCCACGATGCCGGCCGGCAGCACCATCCAGGGCAGCGCCGGGCTCGTGGGCCCGCCGCTGAACGCCACGCCGACGGCGATGGCCAGCAGCGTCGTGACCATCGCCCACATGCTCACCCGCTCGGGACGCAGGCTGCGCACGAGCCGCCGCTCCACCGTGACCAGGTTCACGGCCGTGAGCCCGAATGGGATCAGCACCCACCAGCCGATCCACGGAGCCGCCGCGAGCAGCGCGACACCGACCGCCCCGATCCCCACCAGGCGGATGTTGCGCATGCGCTCGTTCGCGTCGACCACGCGCCCGCGATCGAGCTCCGTTGGGCACAGCCACGACTTCGATCCCTCACTCCTCATGCCGATCCTTTCGGTTCCCGCGCGCTCATCCTTGAGAGGCGGGACCTTCCAACCCAACCATTTCGCAGACGATTGTACTCATCGGGCGGGACGGACGCTGGTTTATCGGCGAATCGGCGCTCAACGGGGCATCGTCTGCGGGGCGGGCCCCGCCTCTCCACTAAGGTCGCTCTCACAGTGAGCGGCGACTCATCCGATGCGCAGCGGCTCGCCCGGCGTGGGATCGTGCGCCTGCGCGCCCAGAACCCCGGGCTGCTCACGCTGTCCGGCACGAACACGTGGATCCTCGGGCGCGACCCCGCCTGGATCGTCGATCCCGGCCCCAGCCTCGACGATCACCTCGAAGTGATCTTCGCCGAGCTCTCCACGCGCAGCGGCCTCGGCGGGATAGCCCTCACGCACGACCACATAGATCACTGCGAGTCCCTCTCCGCGCTGCGCGAGCGCTACCCGGCGCCGCTCGCCGCCGGCCGGGGAGAGGTCGATGTGCGGCTGCTCGACGGCGCGCGCTTCGGCCCATTCGAAGCCCTCTGCACACCCGGCCACGCGCCCGACCACTTCGCGCTGATCGCCGGCGACGCGTGCTTCACAGGCGATGCGGTCCTCGGTGAGGGAAGCGTGTTCATAGCCCCCGACCCCGGTGCTCTGTCCGAGTATCTGCAGGGGCTGTCGCGGCTGCGCGAGCGCGATCTCGCCGTCCTCTGTCCCGGGCACGGACCCCCGATCTGGCAGCCGCGCGAGCGTCTTGACGAGTACATCTCTCATCGCCTCGACCGCGAGCGCCGCCTGCTCGATGCGCTCGCGAGCGGCGCGCGCACGACTGGGGAAATGCTCGACGCCGCCTGGTCTGACGTCCCGGAGATCATGCGCCCGGCCGCCGCCGTGACGCTCGCCGCGCATCTCGACAAGCTCGATGAGGAGGGCCTCTTGCCCGACGGGGTCGAGCGTCCGAGTTGGTGAGCTGGCTGGTGGCGAGCTGTTCTGAGAGCCTGATCGTCGCGCCCCCGCTACCGTTAGCGGGACGATGAGCGCGACTTCTTCGAGGGTCCTTGGAAAGCCCTCGCCGGGTCCAAGCGTTCAGCAGGGCGCCTCGCCCGCGAGCGCCTCGCCGGTGGACTCGCCCTTCCCGCCGATCGCCGACTACGGCTATCTGTCCGACTGCCATACCGGCGCGCTCCTCGCCTCCGACGGGTCGGTCGAGTGGATGTGCCTGCCCCACTTCGACTCGCCGTCGGTGTTCGGGGCGATGCTCGACCGCGGCGCCGGCAGCTTCAGGGTCGGCCCCTACGGCGTCTACGTGCCGGCCGGCCGGCGCTACCTCCCCGGCACGAACGTGATCGAGACAACCTGGATGACCCCCAGTGGCTGGCTGCGCGTGATCGACGCGCTCACGATCTCGGACTGGCACGAGAACGAGCGCAACACCAGTCATACCCGCCCCCCGACCGACTTCGACGCAGATCATATGCTCGTGCGGCTCGTCGAGTGCATCCAGGGCCAGGTCCAGGTGGAGATGGTCTGCGAGCCGATGCTCGACTACGGCGCCACGGCCGCCTCGTGGAGCCTCGACGAGGACGAGCACGGCCCGGGCCTGCGGGCGACCGACGGCGAGACCGCCTTTCGCCTCTTGACCGACACGCGCATGGGAATCGAGGGCAATCGCGCCCACTCGCGTCACACGATGAGCGAGGGCGAGAAGCGCTTCTGCGCGATCTCCTGGACCGAGGAGCTGCGCGGCCCGCGCACCGCCGAGCAGGCCGAGGCGCACATCGACCGCACCAACCACTTCTGGCGCACCTGGCTCGCCGAAGGGCGCTACCCCGACCACCCCTGGCGCGTTCACCTGCAGCGTGCGGCGCTCACGCTCAAGGGCCTCACGTTCATGCCGACCGGAGCGCTCATCGCGGCGCCCACGACCTCCCTGCCGGAGACCCCGAGGGGCTCGCGCAACTGGGACTACCGCTACTGCTGGATGCGCGACGCCGCGTTCACGCTGTGGGGCCTGCACGCGCTCGGCCTGGACTGGGAGGCCGACGACTTCATCCAGTACCTCGCCGACATGGAGCGCAACAAAGACGGCTCGCTCCAGATCATGTACGGGATCAAGGGCCAGAAGGACCTCAAGGAGTCGACGCTCGACCACCTCAAGGGGTATGAGGGCGCGCGCCCGGTGCGGATCGGCAACGGCGCTTTCAAGCAGCGCCAGAACGACGTCTACGGCGCGGTGCTCGACTCGGTCTACCTGCACTCCAAGCGGCGCGACCACATACCCGAGCGGCTGTGGCCCCTGCTCGTCGACCAAGCCCGGTGCGCCGCCAAGGTGTGGAAGCAGCCCGACCAGGGCATCTGGGAGGGGCGCGGCCAGCCCCGCCACTACGTCTCCTCCAAGCTGATGTGCTGGGTGGCGCTCGACCGGGGCGCGCGACTGGCCGAACGGCGCGGCGAGGAGCAGGTGGCCGAGGAGCTGCAGGCGATCGCCGATGAGATCAAGGCCGACATACTCGAGCGGGGCGTCGACGCGCGCGGCGTCTTTCGCCAGCACTACGAGACGGATGCGCTCGACGCCTCCAACCTGCTCATTGTGCTGCTGCGCTTCCTCCCGCCCGACGACGAGCGCGTGCGCGCGACCGTGATGGCGATCCGCGAGGAGCTCACCGAGAACGGCCTCGTGCTGCGCTACCGCACCGAGCAGACCGACGACGGCCAGAGCGGGGAGGAGGGCACGTTTTTGATCTGCTCCTTCTGGCTCGTCTCAGCGCTGTCTGAGATCGGCGAGAAGCAGGAGGCTTGCCACCTGTGCGAGCGGCTGCTCTCCTATGGCTCGCCGCTGGGGCTGTACGCCGAGGAGCTCGAGGCCTCCAGCGGCCGTCACCGGGGCAACTACCCCCAGGCCTTCACCCACCTCGCGCTGATCAACGCCGTCACGCACGTCATCGAAGATCAGTCGTAGCCGGGCTCGCCGGGCAACAGCACGCGCGCCACCTCGCCCTCCAGCACGACCTTCGGCTCCACCGGCACGACCTCGCGCCCGCGCGCGTAATCGAGCAGCTCCGCGGCGCTCGCAAACGAGCCGATCTGCTCGAGGTGCTTGATCGTCGGGAACACCAACACGATCTCGTTTCGCCCGAACGCGTCCATGGCGCCCCGGGGGGTGAACCAGCCCATGTCCACACACTCCTCACCGTCGATCCTCGGCTCCTGGCCGCCGGGCAGCTCCGCGAGGAAGAAGAGCGTGTCGAAGCGCACCGCAACCTGCGCCGGCGTGATCCAGCGCGAGAACTCGACGAGCGCGTTCGGGCCCTCGAGCGCGATCCCGGCCTCCTCCGAGAGCTCACGGATCGCCGCCGCCCGATGGGCGTTCCCGCCGTCGCTCCCGTCCACGGCGCCACCGGGGAAGACCCACACGCCGCCCATGAAGCGGGCCTTCTCGGTGCGCTTGACCAGCAGCACCTCCAGCGTCTCGGCGCCGCCGCGCAACAGGATCACGGTCGCCGCCTGGCGCGGCGGCGTGGCCCGGCCGAGGTTCAGCTCCTGGCCGGGCTCGCCGAGCGTTCCGGGGCGCTCGGGCGTCTGCTCGTCTCGGGCCGCCGGGCTGCTCACGTCGCTGACCCTACCGCTATAAGCTTGCACGCATGAGCACCACCCAGACCCTGCAACGCTGGATCTGCGAGTCCTGCGGCTACATCTACGACCCCGAGGAAGGCGATCCGGACGGCGGCATCCCCCCCGGAACCGCCTTCGAGGACATCCCCGACACATGGTTCTGCCCCGTGTGCGGAGCGCGCAAGCGCGACTTCACCCTCTACGAGGACTAGCCCTCTGACGGATTGGGAGGAGCTGCTCGCGATCGACCGCGAGCGCGTCTGGCATCCCTATGCGTCGCTGCCAGCGGCTCAAGTGTCCCTGCCGGTCGTCTCGGCCGAGGGCGTGCGCCTACGGCTGGCCGATGGGCGCGAGCTGATCGACGGGATGGCCTCGTGGTGGTGCGCGATCCACGGCTATCGCCACCCGGCGTTGGATCAAGCTGTGCGCGAGCAGCTCGGGCGCATGGCGCACGTCATGTTCGGCGGGCTCACGCACGAGCCGGCGGTGCGGCTCGCCGAGCGCCTGGTCGACATCGCTCCAGATGGGCTCGAGCGCGTGTTCTTCAGCGACTCCGGCTCGGTCTCGGTCGAGGTGGCGATCAAGATGGCGCTCCAGTACCAGCGTGCGATTGGATGCTCTCAGCGCACGCGCCTGTTGACCGTGCGGGGCGGCTATCACGGCGACACGTTCGGCGCGATGGCAGTCTGCGACCCGGTCGGCGGGATGCACAGCCTGTTCACCGGCACGCTCGCCGAGCAGGTGTTCGCGCCCCGCCCTCCCGACGGCTTCGAACGCGCGCAAGACGGCGAGTGGGAGCAATGGGCGAGCGAGGTGCGCTCGCTTGCGGCCGCTCATGGTGAAAAGCTCGCGGCCGTGATCGTAGAGCCCGTCGTCCAGGGCGCGGGCGGGATGCGCTTTCACTCGCCTTTCTGCGTCGCGCTGCTGCGCGAAGTGTGCGACGAGCACGGGCTGCTCCTCATCCTCGATGAGATCGCCACCGGCTTCGGCCGCACGGGCGCGCTGTTCGCGTGCGAGCACGCCGGCGTCGCTGCGGACATCATGTGCGTCGGCAAGGCCCTCACCGGCGGCTACATCACGCTCGCCGCCACGATCTGCACGGCGGAGGTCGCCGGCGCGATCTCAGATGGGGAGGGTGGAGCGCTCATGCACGGCCCCACCTACATGGCCAACCCGCTCGCCTGCTCGGTCGCGCTCGCCTCCCTTGACCTGCTCGACAACGGCGACTGGCGCAGCGACGTCGTCCGCATCGAGCGCGGCCTGCGCGATGGCCTCGCGCCGGCGCGCGAGCTGCCCGGTGTCCTCGACGTGCGCGTGCTCGGCGCGATCGGGGTCGTGCAACTGGAGCATGAGGTGGACATCGCCGCAGCTACCGCAGCAGCCGTCGAGCACGGCGTGTGGCTGAGACCGTTCCGCGATCTGATCTACACGATGCCGGCGTACCTGACGGGGGACGAGGATCTGGAGCAGCTCAGCAAGGCGATAGTGGCAGCAGCAAAGGCTTGATGTTGGTTGTTTTCCGTGTGCTGATCGACTATGCTTTCCGTCGGCTAATGAGATCGTCGCTTAGTCCGACGCGTCTCCTGGAGGTCCGGGGGTACCCGGGCCTCCTCTGTTTAAAAGGAGCGTAAGGCTCGCTTAGGACGAAACTTTTTGTCTCGTTCTACAACCAACGTCGCCACGGCAGCCGCTCACCGACGCGCGCCAGCTCTGCCTGATTGGGACCGGCCACGGATGGCAGCGGCTCCACCTCAACCTGGCCGATTAGCGCGATCGTCTCGCGGTTGGAGCGCTCCATATCCGAGGGGTCGTCCGGCCACGGCGTGAGCACGACCGCCGCGACACGAAGGCCTGCGGCTCGCGCGGCGGCAAGCGTGAGCAGCGTGTGATTGATCGTCCCGAGCCCGGGGCGGGCCGCGATCAGGAGAGGGAGCCCCAGCTCGACGGCGAGATCGCGCACGGTGAAGTCATCGGTCAGGGGCACGAGCAGGCCCCCGACGCCCTCGATGAGCAAAGTGCTTTTCTGATCAGCGGCACGTTGGATTGCGGCGCGCGCGTTCTCTACGAGGACCGACGGCTCGATGCTCTGCCCGGCCATTGACGCCGCAAGATGCGGCGACACCGCCGGCCCGAAGCGCAGCGGGGCGACGTTGTCCGGGTCCATGCCCGCCGCCAGCGCCAGAAGCTCGTGATCGGGCGGCCAGGGCCCGGGCGGATCGTCGAGCCCTGTGACGACAGGCTTGTGCGCGACCACCGGCTCTCCGGCGGCCCTCATCGCCGCGAGCAGGGCGGCGCTGAGGATCGTCTTGCCGGCGCCGGTGTCGGTTCCCGTTACGAATAGGCCGCGCACGTGCGACGCTAGGCGGCGCGGGCGACGCTCGTCTCGCGCTCCCCGTCGAACGGGGCGCTGCGGGCGGGTTTCGCGTTGCCCGCAGCGTGTGAGAGCTGGCGCTCAACAGGCGTTACAGCCGGGGAGCGGCGGCGCATGGGTTGCCCGATCTCGCGGGGGTCCAGCCCCACCTCGCGCGCGGCGGCGGCGAGCGTCTTCGCGGCGAGGGTTAGCTCGCTCGACGTGTGCGAGGCCATCGCGGCCAGGCGCAGCCTGGAGCTGCCGGCCGGTACCGTCGGTGGGCGGATGGCCTGTGCGAACACTCCGCGCGCAAGCGCTGCCTGGCAGAGGCGCACCGCGTCCGCGCCCTCACCGACGACCAGCGGCACGATGTGCATGTCGCTGGCCTGTACCGAGAACCCCTCGTTCGCAAGCGCGCTCCGCAGCGTGCGGGCGGCTGCGTGTAGGCGGGTCACCTTGTGAGGGCGATCCTCGAGCAGCTCCAGGGCGGCGAGGGCGCCGGCGACCGCGGGGGGCGAGGGGGCGGTGGAGAAGATCAGTGAGCGCGCCGTGTTGAGCAGGTAGCGGATCATCTCCGCGCTTGCGCAGACATAGGCGCCGTAAGAGCCGAGCGCCTTGCCGAGCGTCCCGACGATCGCATCGACCTCGCCCTCCAGACCGGCGGCGGCGACGGCTCCACGGCCGCCTTCGCCGAGCGCTCCGGTCGCGTGAGCCTCATCGACGGCCAGGCGCGCGTCGTACTCGCGAGCCAGCTCGACGATCTCGGCGAGCGGCGCCACGTCGCCGTCCATCGAGAACACCGAGTCGGTCACGATCAGCCGGCGGCCCTCGCCCGAGCTGCGCCGCAGACGGCGCTCCAGATGCTCGCAGTCGAGGTGGCGATACACGACAACCTCCGCGCGCGAGGCGCGGCAGCCGTCGATGATCGACGCGTGGTTGAGCTCGTCGGAGAAGATCGTGTCGCCCGGGCCTGCCAGCGCTCCGATCACGCCGAGGTTGGCCAGATAGCCCGATCCGAACAGCACGCAAGCCTCGCTTCCCTCAAACGCGGCCAGCCGCTCCTCCAGGCGCCGGTGGATCGTCATCGTGCCCGACACGAGCCGCGAGGCGCCCGCTCCGACCCCCCAGCGCATCGCGGCGTCCGCGGCGGCCTCCCGCACCTTCGGATGGTCGGCGAGGCCGAGGTAGTTGTTGGAGCACAACAGCAGCACCGGCTCGCCGTCGAGCAGGACGCGCGGGCCCTGGGGTCCGGAGACCATCCGCACGCGGCGATCCAGGCCCAGTCGCTCAAGCTCCGCCAGGCGCCGCTCGATGTCGCTCATCCCGATCTGGCCTTTCGTGAAGGTGGTCAATCCCCCCAGCCGGCGGGGACCGCGTTGCGCGCTCCATCCGGTCGCGGGGGAACGGCGCGCTTCGCTCGGTAGCGAAGCTGTGTCGAGGGATCCCACATGCGGATCTTCAATTCGTCTGACCGCGACCGGCCGTCGTCGAGGAACTCATCGACCACGTCGGGTGTCTCGCCGTCGAGCCACCCCGAGCGGTTGTCGGGTCTCGGGTTGGACCCGTTGTCGGGCTGGCGTGCCACATTCAGGCCGAGCTGCTCGAACATTCCCCGATCGAATTCAGGCTCGGAGCCGAGCGTCGTCAGGAAGTTGCCCATCATCACCCCGTTGAGCCCTGCCTTGACCGCGAGCGGCTGCAGCTCTCCCAGGTTCTCGACGCGCCCGCCGCAGAGGCGGAAGAGCGCCTCGGGGAGGATCAAGCGGAAGATCGCGATCCACTTGACGGCCTCCCACGGGTCCATGTAGTCGCGGTCGCCGAACTTCGTCCCCTGTCGCGGGTTGAGCAGGTTGATCGGAACGCTCGTCGGGTCGATCGCCGCCAGCTCGAAGGCCATCTCGACGCGCTGCTCGCGGCTCTCGCCAAGGTTGAGTATGCCGCCGACGCATGTCTCCAGGCCCGCCTCGCGGACTGCCTGGATCGTGCGCAGGCGCCCCTCATAGCGGACGGTCGTGGAGACCTCGTCGTAGTAGCTCGAGGCCGTCTCGACGTTGTGGTGCACGCGCTGGATGCCCGCCTCTTTCAGCGCCTTCGCGCGGGCGGGCGACATGTGGCCGATCGAGGCGCAGCGCTTGAGGTTGGTGTGCTCGGCCACCAGCCGCGCGCCTTCCAGGATCTTCTCGAAGTCGCGCTTGGAGAGCCCCTGGCCCTGCGTGACCATGCAGAAGCGGTGCGCGCCGGCCGCTTCCGCCGCCCGGGCGTGTTCGAGGATCTGCTCAGGGTCCATCATCGCGTGCATCGGGGTCTCGGCCTCGGCGAAGCGCGACTGTGCGCAGAAGCCGCAGTCCTCCGCGCAACCGCCCGACTTCGCGTTGACGAGCGAGCAGAGGTCGGTTGAGTCCGAGAAGCGCTCGACGCGCGCGGCCCATGCGCGATCCACGAGCGCTTCGATCTCGGCGTGATCCTCAATCTGGCCGAGTGCGAGCGCTTCCTCGCGCGTTATAAGCGGCGGCATGTGTGAACGGACCTCCGGTCGTTGAAGATTGGACGTTAGGCGGGGCGCCGGACAGTACCGGCTCGGAACGCTGCCTACGACTTGCGTCCGCGTCCGCGGTCGAGCTCCTTGCCGAACGCCACCTCGACCGACCTGCTCATCGTCTGCTGGAAGACGGCGATGAGCGCCTCGGAGGCGAGCGGTCGCAGTTGATCGAGCGCTGCTCGCACTGCGGGCCACTCGGTCTCGGGTCGGCCGGCATCGTCGAAGGGCTTCCAGATGTACTCCAGGAAGATCTGCACGAAGTTCTGTGCGATGCGGTCGGTATGACGTTTGAGCTGGCCCATCATGTCGAGCGCGGCGTCCAGGGGGACGCCCAGACCGACCAGTCGCTCTCCGGCGGCCAGCAGGGTTGGGCTGGGCGCTTCGAAGCAGTCCTCCGCGATCGAGATCACCAAGCCGAGCTTCTCGGCCTTGACGATCAGCTTTGGGTCGACATCGCCCCCCAGACGCTTCACGAGGTCGGCGTGCTCGACGATCTCGGGCGTCTCGGTCTCGAAGGGGGCCATCAGCGAGCGGGTGAAGCCGAGCACTTCCTCGCCGGAGCCGCGCGCCTGCTCCAGCAGATGGGCGATCGCCGCGAGGTTGAAGCCCTGGGCCTGCATCTCGCGGATCAGCTGCAGCTCGGCCAGGTGCTCGGCGCCGTAGTAGCCGACCCTGCCCTGCACCTCCGGCGGCGGGATGAGGCCGCGTGACTGGTAGTTGCGCACGTTGCGCACCGTCAGCCCGGCCGCCTGGGCGAGCTCATCGATCGTCATCTGCTGCTCGTTCACGGCCCCGATCATACCCGATCCCAATGGAACACAAAATGATGTAACATTGTTTTATGGTGCTACCAATCAGGACATGCCGGTGATCCGCCCGCGGCGGCGATCGGGCGGTCGCAAGACGCCGGCAGGCGAGCGACAGAAGCCGGCGGCCGTCGTGCCGAAAGAGCCGGCCGGCGCTGTTCCCCGGTCCCGATCGTGGGCCACCCTGATCGCATGGGGGGTGGCGATCGCGCTGCTCACGTTCCTCGGCATGGGCATCACTCGGCGGCTGGCGCCGATGTCGCTGGAGGTGCCGGGCACGCCCTCCTCGCGGGCCGAAGCGATGCTGCGCGCCAAGTTCGGCAACACGGTCCCGATCGCCATCCTGCTCAAGGGCTCGCCCGCGCTCCTGGACAGCCAGGGGCGGCGGCTGGTGTCCGAGCTGCGCGGCATCCGCCAGGTCCAGGTGCTCTCGCCCTTCGACGCATCGACGTCCATAAGCGGGGCGACCGCGCGCTCGCTGCGTCCCGAGCCGGGCGCGGCCTTCGTGCTCGTCAACTACATCCGGCCCCCGAGCGGCGCGATGGCGGTGGTGCCGGAAACGGAAGCGATCCTCGCTCGCACCGTCCATCCGCCGGTGCACAGCTACCTGACCGGCGTGGCGGTGATCGGGAACGCGCTCCAGGAATCCACGATGTCGGACACAGTGCGGGCCGAGATGATCGCGCTGCCGGTGCTGATCCTGGTGCTGCTGATCGTCTTCCGCTCTCCGGTGGCCGCGTCCGTGCCGCTCGCGATGGGCGCGGCGACCGTGATGGGGGGGCACGGCCTGCTGTGGATCGCGAGCTTCGTGACGCCGGTCAACTCGCTGGGAGTCGCGATCGCCGCGATGATGAGCCTCGCGCTCGGCGTCGACTACGCGCTGCTGATGGTCTCGCGCGTGCGCCAGGAGCTGGTCAATGGGTGGGACTACGAGGAGGCCGTGGCGATCGCGTCCAGATCGGCCGGGCGCACGATCGCCTCAGCCGGCGGCACGCTGGCGCTGACGATGCTCGCGGCGAGCGCGGTGGCCACGCCCGGCCTGCTCGGTCCGGTCGCGATCGGGGTCGTCATCTCCGGCCTTCTCAGCGTCGCCCTGGCGCTGAGCGCGATGCCCGCGCTGTTGCGTCTGCTCGGCCTTAGCCTGAACCGCTGGGAGATCCGGCTCCCCGGCTCGTGCGGCGAGGGCCGGCGCAGCCGCGCGGGCGCGCTTGCCGAACGGATGATCGCCAATCCTGCCATCACCGTTCCGGTCATCCTCGCCGGGATGCTGGCGCTGGCGGCCCCCGCCGGTGCGCTGCGCATGGGCCCGCCAGACGCCGCGGAGCTTCCGGCCTCGAGCCCGGCGCGCCACGCGGTGGCGATGGTGGAACATACGGTAGGGCCCGGGTGGGCAGCGCCGTTCGTGATCGTCGCGGGCGCCCGCGAGGGGGCGATCACCTCTCCAAAGCGCCTGCAGGCGCTGATGAAGTGGCAGGAAGCCGTCGCCCGCGATCCGGACGTGGCGGCGGTGCTCGGCCCGGCGTCGGTCGCGGGCGCTCAGGGCAAGCTGGCCGAAGCCCACGCGGCCCTCGTCTCCGCGCCGGGGCGCCTGGAAGGCGCTCAGCACGGCATCCAGGGCCTGCGCTCGGGACTGAGCCGCGCAGGCGACGGGGTCGCGCAACTGCGCGAGGGTCTCGCCTCGGCCGCGTCCGGCGCGAGATCGCTCAGCGGCGGCGCCGGACACGCGCAGAGCGGGGCGGGGCGGCTGGCGAGCGGAACGGCCCGCGCTCACACGGGCGCCAAGCGGCTGGCGAACGAAACCGACCGTGCCCATGCGGGCTCCAAGCGCCTGGCGAGCGAAACCGCCCGTGCCCATGCGGGCGCCAAGCGTCTCGCGGCCGAAACGGGCAAGGCGAGTAGCGGCGCCGGCCAGTTGCAGACGGGTCTCGCCCAGGCGGCGACCGGATCGGCCCAGCTCGCAAACGGGATCGACGAAGCCTCCGCGGGCGCCGACAAGCTGGCGAGCTCCGACCACGAACTGGCGGGCGGCGCGGCGCAGCTCGCCCAGGGCATGGACGCGCTTGACGCGACCGTTCACGCAGCCGTTGCGCCGGTCGAAATTCTCGCGGCGCAGCTGCAGTCGTGGTCGGCAAAGCTCTCCTCGCTGCAGGAATCGAGCCGGCTGCTGAGCGACCGGGTGCGCGAAGCGATGCGCGAACTGAAAGCGATGACCGCGGGGCGCGAAGATCCGCGATATCAGGCGCTCGCGCAGGACCTCGCGGCCCTGGAACAGTTGATCGAACAGAGCGACCTCTCACAGCTGGCGGCCCTTGAACGGCAGCTGACCGAAGGGCTGCACGCGCTTGAAGCGCTCCCCGCCGAGCTTGCCCAGCTGACGAGCTCCCTCGATCGCCTGACGGCGGGCGCCGACAGGGTG
The DNA here is from genome assembly GCA_963714635.1 of uncultured Solirubrobacterales bacterium. GTDB lineage: Bacteria > Actinomycetota > Thermoleophilia > Solirubrobacterales > Solirubrobacteraceae > Palsa-744. Next base: position 772,324 of record CAVQPM010000005.1, read on the forward strand.
GCGACGGGAACGCGCGAATCCGAAGAAGGAGCGGTCCAGCTCAGAGAAGGGCTGCACCAGCTGGCGGGGGCCGGTCATGCCCTGAGCAACGGCCTGAGCGCCCTGAACGGCGGAGCGAGCAAGCTGACGAGCGGGCTCGGCACGCTGACCGCCGGGAACCAGCAGCTCGCCGGAGGGCTCGGCAAGCTCACGGCCGGCAACAAGCAGCTCGCGGGCGGGCTGGGCAGGCTTACCACGGGGAACAGGCAGCTCGCGGGCGGGCTCGGGAAGCTCGCGACGGGGAACAGGCAGCTCGCGGGCGGTCTCGGGAAGCTCAGCGCGGGCAATGCGCGGCTCGCGAGCGGGCTGTCAGCCGGTGACAGCCAAGCCGGAGCGCTGGCCGCCGGCCTCGGCCAGGCCCAGGGGCCGCTGCACAGCTACGCGAGCATGCTGCACGGTTACCAGCAGGACTACCGGCTGCTGCACGCCGATGCGCCGAACGCGCTCGACTCCGGCTACCTCGTGCTGACGGCGCTCGACGGCACGGTCTCGCCGATGCGCGAACAGGTCGCCCAGCTCGTCAACGTCAACGGGGGCGGTCAGGCCGCGCGCATCATGGTGGTCGCGTCCAGTCCCCCCAGCTCTCCGGCGACCACGGCTCTGAGCAGCCGGTTGCGCCGCAGTCTGCCGGCGCTCGCCGCGGCGACCGGCGCCGACGTCCAGATCGGTCAGGGGGCGCAGTATCTGCTGGATTACAAGAACGCCAACACCGCGCGCGTCCCATGGCTGGTGTTGGCGCTCGCGATCGTCGCGACGCTCACGCTGATCGTGGTCCTGCGGGCGCTGCTGCTCCCGCTGATCGCGGTCGCGCTCAACCTGGCCACGATCGCGGTCGCGCTCGGAGCGCTCGAGCTGCTCACCGAGGAGCACGTGCTCGGCGGCCCCGGCTACATCGACGCGGCCTCAGGCGCCGGCATCCTCTCGATCATGTTCGTGCTGTCGATCGACTACGAGGTCTTCCTGCTGACGCGCATGCGCGAGCAGTGGATCGCCACCAGCGACTCCGAGGGCGCGATCCATTACGGCCTGCGGCACACCGCAAGCGTGATCACGGGCTCGGCGGCGATCATGACGGCCGTCTTCCTCGCGTTCGCGGGCGCCGATGTCATCCCGCTACGTCAGTTCGGCGTGGGGCTGACGATCGCGGTTGTGCTCGACGCGACGATCGTCAGGCTCGTGCTGCTGCCGGCGATCATGCGCGTGGCGGGACCGCGCATCTGGTGGCTGCCGGGGCCGCTCGAGCGCAGATTGCCTAGGTTCGAGAGTTAGGGTACCCTAATTAGGGCAACCTAATAGAGGAGGTAGCGATGCGGCGATCACCATTCTTCGAGGGCGTCACCCAGTCCGACGTGACGATCGCGGGGCAGCCGGCGAAGGTGCCGATCTTCTACTACGACGGGACTGCCACGAGCGCGGTGTTCCCCGCCCGCCTTGGTGCGCTGCGGCGGCTGATGCCCGATCCTCGCTTCTGTCCCGCGCGGCTGGCGCCGGGCCTCGGCGCGGTCGCGATCACCTGCTTCGAGTACCGCGACACCGACATCGGGCCCTACAACGAGCTGGCGATCTCGATCGTGCTCAACGAGCCCTGGTTCCTACCCAATCTACCGGGCAGGGCCCTGATCGCGAGCCTGCGCAGACGTCAGCTGCACGCATGGGTGCAGCATCTGCCGGTCACAACCGAGATCGCCCGTGCGGGAGGGGTGGACTTCTACAACTACCCCAAGTTCATCGCCGGCATCGACTACGAAGAGGGCGCGCAGCACCGCACCTGCCGCCTGAGCGAGGGGGCAGAGCACATCCTCACCCTGTCGGGAGAGAGGATCCCCACGCCACGCACCGAGCAGTTCCAGCTCTTCAGTCATCTGTACATGGATCGCCAGCCGCAGAGCTCCGAGTTCAAGATCAACACGAGTGCGATGGGCGTCAGCCTGAGTCCTCGTTCGGCCACGCTCGAGCTGGGGGAGCGCCACCCGATCGCGCGCGAGCTGGCCGACCTGATCGTCGGACGCCGGCCGATCCAGTACCAGTACCTGGAGAGGTTCGAGGGGATCCTTTACGGGCCCGAGCACATCACGATTTCTCTGCTCGAGCCGCTGATCGCGCAGCACGCCGCGCGAGTGGCATAGGGGGCGGGCCATGACGACGCTCACATCGATGCAATCCCTGTCGGAGCGCTTCCCGCGGTTCATAGATGACGGTGGCGCGCCGAACGTGCGCGAGCTCGAGCGGCTCCGCGCGCGCGCCAAGCGCTTCGCCGACGAGCACGTGCGCCCACGCGCGATCGAGATCGACCGGCGCACCGACGAGGATCCCTCCTGGTTTGACTGGGAGCTGGTGCGCGCGGGCGCCGAGCAGGGGATGCTCGACTTCTTGATCCCAAAGCCGGCGGGCGGCGGCGGCGGCCTGGCCACGCAGGCTGCGGTCGTGATGGAGGAGCTGTGCGCCGCCTGTCCCGGGATCGCGCTGATCTTCGGCGCGCATGCGCTCGGGATCTCGCCGCTGTTGCTCGGGGGGCCCTCGCAGTGGGACGGCGTGCTCGCCGAGCTCGTGCGCTCCCAGCGCACCGCCGAGCCATTGCTGATGGCGTGCGCGATCACCGAGCCCGAGGCGGGCACGGACGTGGAGGACCCCGACCTGCTGGCGCTCGGGCGCATCACGAGCCACGCCCGCCGCGTGCCGGGCGGCTTTCGACTGAGCGGCACCAAGCGCTTCATCTCCAACGGCAGCGTCGCGCGCTGGATCACGGTTCTGATGCCCACCGACCCCAAGCGTCCGGCGCAGAGCTGGACCTGCTTTCTGGTGGATGCTCAGAGCCAGGGGTTCTCGGTCGCGCGCGCCGAGCACAAGATGGGCCAGCGAGCCTGTCCCGCCGCCGAAATCAACTTCGACGAGGTGTTCGTGCCCGACGAGCGGGTCGTCAGCAGAGAGGGCGACGGCGCCGCCGCCACGATGATCGTGCTCGCCTGCTCGCGCCCCCCGGTCGGAGCGATCGCAACCGGCATCGCGCGGGGTTCATACGAGCGGCTGCTCGAGTGGCTCGAGCAGGATCCGGCCGCCAAGGGCCTGCTCGACCGTCAGCACGTCCAGCTGGCGCTTGCGAGCATGGAGGAGGAGATCCATCTCGCACGTCAGGCCTACATGGATGCCGCCACCGAGCTCGATCACAGGGCGCTCGGCGGCGCCATGCGGCATCCGGCGATGCGCGCTCTCGGACGGGTGCCGGCGAGCGTGCGCCGGCGGGCGCCCGTGCGCGGGCTGCTCGCGTCAGACCGGGCGCGCGATACGACCATCTCGATCCTGCACCGCACCACCAGCGAGCGCGCCGTCACGCGCTCGGTCGCCCTCTCTTCGATGGCCAAGGCGCGTGGCGGCGATGTGGCGATGCGCGTCACGGGCTCAGCGCTCGAGCTCGTCGGCCTGCGCTCGGGTTCGATCAGGGTGGAGCTGGAGAAGCTGTGGCGCGACGCGAAGCTGACCCAGATCTACGAGGGCACAAACCAACTCAACCGGCTCGAGGTCTATCGCGGGCTGTGCCGGCGGGAGACGATCGCCTGCCTGCCGCCGCTGGTTGCTCAGCGCGGCGATTGGTCGGCCATTGGCAACGGAGGTCGGACATGAGCACATTCACAGCCACCACCGGCGAGCGCGCCGCGCTGCTCGCCATGGCCCGCGATCTCGCCCGTCGCGAGCTCGTTCCGCGCGCCGAAGACCTCGATCGCGGCCACTCGGCGGCGATGTCCGCCTGCTGGGGCGCCGTCGTCGAGGTCGGTCTCGATCGAGCGCTGCTCGGCGAGCAACACGGTGGGGTTGAGCTGAGCGTGCGCGATCTGCTCGCCACGCTCGAGGAGCTCGCCGTTGGCGATGGAGGGATCGCGATGTGCGTGCTGCTCTGCAACGCCGCTCTGGCGACGCTCGCCGACGAGCAGCTCGCGGAAATCCCATGGGGCGCCCGCTGGGCGCTCGTGCCGGCCACGCCGGAGCTGGAGGTGACCGTGTCGGGCGGAGCGCTCGACGGTCGCCTGGAGTGCGCTCTCGGCGTTCACGGCGCTCACGGACTCGTGATCCTCCTCGACCGGCCTGCGCCCGTGGCGTTGGCGGTCGATACCGGCGCGCCCGGGCTGAGGCTCGAGCGCGATCCCGCGCAGATGGGCCTGCGCGCGGCGCCCGCCGCCTCACTCGAGCTGGCAGATGTCGATTGCCTGCGCCCTTCGGGGTGTGTGCCCGCTCCGGAGGGGTCAGGGGACTCCACCAACGGGTCGGACGGCTCCGGCAAGGCGATGAGCGCTGCCGGCGCCTCGGCGCTGCTGCGCGCCGGCACCGCCGCGATCGCGCGCGGAATCGCCAGGCGCGCTTACGAGCTGGCGCTCGAATACGCCCAGGCCCGCCGGCAGGGCGGTGTCGCGATCATCGAGCACGAAGCGGTCGCCGACATGCTCTCGGCGATGGCGGTGCGGCTGGCCTGCAGGACGCAGCTCGCCGCGGGCCCGGATGGGCTGCAGATCGCCGCCTCCCAGGCGCTCGCCGCCAAGATCGGCGCAACCGACGCGGCCGTCGCCACCACCACCGACGCGGTGCAGGTATTCGGCGGAACCGGCTACATGGTCGAGACCGGCGTCGAGAAGCTGATGCGCGACGCCAAGTACTGCCAGCTCTTCCCCGAGCCCAATTGGGTAGCCCACGCCGAGCTGATGCGCCTGGAGCGGGCCGGGCATGGAGCTGTGCAGGCGAGCTGACATGAGCATCGCCATCGACCATCGTGAGCTCTACCGGCTGCCGTGGTCGCTGCCGGACAACGCCATCGCCTGGCTGGAGCCGACGAAGAAGTGCAACCTCGCCTGTCTGGGCTGCTACCGCGAGAACGATCCCCGGGGCCACAAGACGCTGGAGGAGGTCCGCCACGATCTCGACGTGTTCGAGCGCTTTCGGACCGTCGACGGAGTGTCGATCGCGGGCGGCGACCCGCTCGTGCACCCGGAGATCGTCGAGATCGTCCGGATGGTCGCGGGGGACGGTCTGAAGCCGATCGTCAACACCAACGGGCTGGCGCTCACCGAGAAGCTGCTGGGAGAGCTAAAGGGCGCGGGCGTGGCCGGGTTTACGTTTCACATTGACTCCAAGCAGGGCCGTCCGGGCTGGAAGAACAAGGACGAGATCGAGCTCTGCGAGCTGCGCCAACGATATGCCGAGATGGTCGCGGCGGTCGGCGGCGTCGGCTGCTCGTTCAACGCCACGGTCTACGAGGACACGCTGCGCTACGTGCCCGACGTGCTCGAGTGGGCTCAGCGCAACATCGAGATAGTTAACACGGTCGTGTTCATAGCCTTTCGCGCGGGCATCGTCGGCGGCGAGTTCGACCACTACGTGCAGGGCAGGCCGGTCGACTTTTCGGCGATGCCGTACGCCACCCCCGACGAGACCCCGCACGAGCTGCAGTCGACCGACGTCGTCGCGGAGATACGCAAGCGCTTCCCCGACTTTACGCCCGCCGCCTACCTCAACGGCACCGAGCGGCCGGACACGTTCAAGTGGCTGTTGACGGGGCGCCTCGGTGCGAAAGGCAAGATCTACGGCTATGTGGGGCCGCGCTCGATGGAGCTCGCGCAGACCTTCAATCACCTGAGGACCGGCAGGTATCTCGCCTACAGCTCGCCGCGCACGCTGAGCCATGGCAGGGCGATGCTGGCGCTGTCTGCGCTCGACCCGCGCCTGCGCACGATCGCGCGCCGCTGGCTGGCGGCGGGCGCGCGCAGGCCCTCGCGCCTGGCACAGCGGCTGCGCTTCCAGTCGGTGATGATCATCCAGCCGGCCGACATCTACGAGGACGGGCGCCAGAACATGTGCGACGGCTGCCCCGACATGACGGTGTGGAACGACCGCCTCGTATGGTCGTGCCGCCTGGAGGAGCCCGAGCGCTTCGGCGACTTCGTGCAGATGGTGCCCAAAGGGCGCTGACTGGTATCGCCGTTGCCCACCGGTCAGGCAAGTCGGCCTCGTCAAGGGCCGCTGACGAGCACCGCATCGGCGGCGCGCTCCTACGCGAGGGCCGCCCGCGGGATTGCGGCGAGCAGCAGTCCGCCGGGACCGATGTAGGTACCGATCACCGGACCGACTTCTGAGACGAAGAGCGGCTCGGAGCCGTAGATCTCTCGCCCGTGCTCGACCAGCCGCTCGGCCCGCTCGCGCGCCCCGATGTGCTGGACGGCCCAACAGTCGGCGCCTTCGCGCTGCAGCTCGCGCATGTACTCCACGAGGTGCTCGAACGCGCGCCCGGCGGTGCGCACCCGCTGCACCGGGATGATCTCGCGCTCGAATGAGAGGATCGGCTTGATCTTCAGGGTGCTTCCGAGCCACGCCTGCGCCCTGCCGATGCGCCCGCCACGGTGCAGGTATTCCAAGGTGTCGATGCAGAACCGGATCTTCAGCGCCTGACGCGCCTGGCGCACGCGCGCCGCCACCTCGCTCAATTCGGCGCCCGAGCGGGCGGACGCCGCGGCCGCGAGCAGCAGGCAGCCCAGCCCGCCGGCGCCGGTTTCACCGTCGATCACCTCCACGCGGTCTCCCAGACCGCGCTTGTGCAGCAACTCGCGCGCCTGCCGTGCAGCGTCGCATGTGCCCGAGAGGCCACCGGCGAGGTGTATGGAGACAATGTCCCTACCCGCCTCGATGAGCGGCTCCCACACGGCGAGGAAGTCGCCGATCGAGGGCTGGGATGTGGTGGGCATCTCCGGGTCGCTGCGCAGACGCTCATAGAACCGTTCGAAGCCGTCTGTCTCTGTCGCGAGCTCGCGCTCCAGCTCACCTTTCCAGCCCACATACAGGCTGACCTGGTGGATTTCCTGCGTGTCCGTGAGGTCCCTGGGGAGATAGTGGGTGGTATCCGCCACCACCGCGACCGGGGTCATCACTCAATTAGGGTACCCTAACTCACGACGACGAGCGTGTCGCCCTCGTTGAGCGTCGGGCCCTCCTCGTGCCGCGGGAACGCCCGTCGGCCGCAGCCCGCGAGGGCGAAGGCCATCCCAAAACGGATGCCTCCCCGCGTTACGCGTGGACGGGGGAGTAGCATTGCCCGCATACATACGGTCGGTGGCGAAGGGAAGCCGGTGAGAGTCCGGCGCGGACCCGCCACTGTGACCGGGGATGCCAGTCGCGGCGCGCGTCACGCGCGAAGCCACTGATCGCCGCCATCGCGGGATCGGGAAGGCGCGACGGGTAGGCCCGGGAGCCAGGAGACCTGCCTCCGACCGCAAGCCCACAAGCCCTCGTGGAAAGGGGTGGCTCCACCATGAAGCACTCTCGTCTCATCGCGGTCGGCGTGTTCGCCGCTGCTCTTACTCCCGCTGTCGCTGTGCCGCTCACCGGTCAGGCATCCGCCGGCCGGGCCGCCAAGTCGTCCGGTATCCCCGTGACCGTGAGGGTCGAGGGGATCTCTTCGACGCTGCTGGGCGAAACGACGCTCGCCACGAGGCCGGCCACGATCGACAAGGACGGTAAGCCGGCCGACACATGCGAAGGCGACACCGCGGCCGTCGCGCTGCAGGACGCCACCAAAGGCGCATGGACCGCGGGCCCGTTCTCCAGCGGCCTCGGCTATCCGGTGATCGCGATCAAGGGCGCCTCATATCCGTTTACGTCCAGCTACTACTGGTCGTTCTGGATAGACAACAAGCCCGCTACGACCGGCATTTGCGGTGCGACGCTGACAAAGGGAGAGCATCTTCTGTTCTTCCCGCAGTGCTCCTCGGAAAGCGCTTCGAGCTGTCCGCCGGGCACGTTCGACCCGCCGGTGCTCGATCTGCGGGGTCCGAAGCGTGCGCGTGTCGGGAAGACGATCACGATGACCGTCTCCTCGCTTGACAATCTCACCGGAAAGCCCTCGCCGGGGGCGAGCGTGAAGCTCACAGCGGCCGGTCACACAGTCACAACCGGGGCCTCAGGCAAGGCGAAGATCAGATTCGCGAAGCCCGGCCGCTACCGGATCGTGGCAAGCGAGCCGGGCTCGATTCGCGATGAGCTGACTGTCAAGGTGAGCCGCTAGGACGATGTTCACACGGCGTCCCCCGGCCTTTGGGGTCCGCAGGGTCCCCGTGGCCGCGCTCGCGGCGCTATGTGCGCTCGCGGGCTGCGGCCTTGGGCCGGGGGAGACGCCGAGTGGTGTGTCGCTCGTCGTCACGAGTGGCTTCGGCGCGCGCGTGCTGCGTTCTTCGAGCGCTCCGCGTGTGCGCGGTCAGGAGACCGTGATGAGTCTCCTGGTGCGCAACGACACCGTGAGCACTCGCTACGGCGGCGGCTTCGTGCAGAGCATCGACGGCCGCTCGGGCGGGACGAAGGGGGGAGACCCGGTCGACTGGTTCTATTACGTCAACGGCGTCGAGGCGGGTAGGGGCGCCGCGGAGACGAACGTGCACCCAGGGGATCGCATCTGGTGGGATCTGCACGACTGGAGTCAGACCGAGGATGTGCCGGCGGTCGTGGGATCGTTTCCCGAGCCGTTCCTGCACGGGATCGAAGGCAAGCGTTTGCCTGTGCGCGTGGAATGCTCGCAACCCGGCTCCTCCTCATGTGCCACCGCGCTCACCCGCCTGCGCGCGGCCGGCGTCCACGCGGCGCTGGGCGCCGTGTCGGGGGTCAAAACGCCAAATACGCTGCGCGTGCTGGTCGGACCGTTCGCGACGATCGAGGAGGACCCGGCCGCGCAGAGCATCGAGAAGGGGCCCCGCCCGAGCGGTGTATATGGGCGCTTCTCCCCCGACGGGGGAACGCTGTCGCTGCTCGACGCGAGGGGGCGCGTGCGCCGCTCTCTGGGCGCCGGCGCGGGACTGATCGCCGCGACCCGCAACGGCGAAGATGCGCCCGTGTGGATCGTCACCGGCACCGACACTGCCGGCGTCAGCCTCGCCGCGCACGCGCTCGGCGAAGCGTCCCTGAAGGATCGCTTCGCGCTTGCGCTGGCCGCGCCGGGCCACCCTGTCGCCCTCCCGGATGAAGGATGAGGGGGGCAGCGCCGATGCTCGGCTACCGGCGCCTTGCCAGCCCGCTGCACGCGACACGCGCGAGCATTGGGGCCGTGTGGGTGCTTGCGCTCATCGCCGCGTCGCTCATGATCGACCACCCGCTTTTCCTCGGAGCGCTGACTCTGTCGCTTCTGCTTGCAGGCATCGGAGCCGGCGTGGGGGGCCGGCTTGCGCGCTCGCTGCGCATGGCCGCCGTCGTGGTGGCGCCGATCGTCCTCGGGAACATGATCGTCTCCCGGGAAGGCCTGACCGTGCTCGCACGACTCGGCGATCTGGGCCCGTTCGGCCAGGGGAACCTGACACTGGAGGCGCTCGTCTACGGGGCGGTGATCGCGCTGAAGGTGGCGATCGTGATACTCGCCACCACGCTTGCGAGCCTCGCGGTCGATCCCGACGAGCTGCTGGGGCTGCTGCGCCGGCTCTCGTTTCGCTCGGCGCTCACCGCGTCGCTTGCCACGCGCATGATCCCGCTGCTGGCGCGGGACGCGCAGCGGCTGGCAGAGGCCCAGCGCACGCGCCCGGGCGCGATGGGGGGACAGCTTGGGATGGCTCCGGCCGCTTCGCGCAGAGGATCCCGCTCGCGTGCGCACATGCGCGCGCGAGCGAGGCTGTTGAGCGCAGTGGTCGGCTCCTCGCTCGACAGGGCGCTCGACGTGGCGGCGACGCTCGAGCTGCGCGGCTTTGCCGGCGGGAGGCGCGCGCCACGAAGGCGCCTGCGGTGGTCGCGGCACGATCTGGCCTTTGCGGCGTCCTGTGCGGCGGTGATTGCCCTGGCCCTTGGCGGGCGCCTCGGACAGGCCGCCTCCTTCAGCGCCTACCCCGAACTGCACGCGGGCGCGCTTGTGAGCGCGCTCGCACTGTCGGGCGCGCTGCTCGCTGTGGTGCTGCTTCCGTTTGCGGACCGCCGAGGAATAGAGCCGTGAGCGCGCTCCGCGGCTCTTCCCGTGGCCCGGGAGCCTTGTTGTGAGCGCGATCTCGTTCGAGCGCGTCTCCTACACCTATCCGGGCGCGGCTGAGCCCGCGCTGCGCGAAATCACGCTCGAGGTCGGGCCGGGCGAGCTGTGCCTGCTCGCGGGTCTCTCCGGCCACGGGAAGTCGACCCTGTTGCGCGCGGCGTGCGGGCTCGTGCCCCACTTTCACGGAGGCAGCTTCGGCGGGCGCGTCACGGTGGCGGGTCTCGACACCCGCGACCACGGTCCCGCGCGCCTGGGCGCGTTCGTTGGAGCGCTCTTCCAGGACCCCGAGACGCAGCTCGTGATGGGCTCCGTGCGCGCCGAGCTGTCGCTCGCTCTGGAGAGCCGCGGTCACGGCGCCGCGGCGGTCGCGCGCGGGGTGGAGGAGGTGGCGCTGGCGCTCGGAATCGACCACCTGCTCGACCGCTCGACGCACGAGCTCTCGGGCGGCGAGCAGCAGCGCGTCGCGCTCGGCGCCGCCCTGGTCGGGCGCCCGAGCGTCGTGCTGCTCGACGAGCCGACCTCGCAGCTGGATCCCGTGGCGGGCGAGGAGCTGATCGGGCTGCTGCGCAGGCTAAACCAGGAGTGGGACACGACGATCGTCCTCTCCGAGCACCGCCTCGAGCGCTGCCTGCCTTCGGCCGACCGCGTGATCTCGATGCACGAAGGGCGCATCGCCCATGACGGATCCCCGGACGAGTTCTTGGGCTGGGCGCGCGCAAGCGCCCCCGCTCTGCAGACCCCCGCCGCGAGGTTGTTCTCGCTTGCGGGCGTCTCGCCGCCGCCCGTAGGGGTCAAGCAGGCACGCGCCGCCCTGCGTCGCGAGGGGCTGCTGCCCGCAATGGAGCATCCGGCGGACGAGCCGGCGGGCGGAGCGGCCGACGGTGGATTGGATCGGCGGTCCACCGTCGCCGGCGGTGGGCAAGCTCGGCGCGCGCGTCGCGGCAGGCTGTCGTTTTGGGGGGGAGGGGAGGGCGTTCCTCTCGCGATTCGCGGGCTCTGGTTCGAGGTTCCGCGCGGTCCGGCGATATTGCGCGGCGTCGATCTGATCGTCGAGCCGGGGGAGACAATCGCGCTCATGGGTCGCAACGGCGCCGGCAAGTCCACGCTGCTGCGCCACGCGGCGGGTCTGCTCGCCCCGACCCGCGGGCGGGTCGAGCGCGGCGGACGGGTGGCGCTGCTGCTGGCGAACCCGAACGACTACTTCCTGCACGAGCGAGCGCGCGAGGAGCTCTCCGCATCGGCGCTGTCGGCGGCCGGGCTGGCGGGTGTGGGTGAGCGCAACCCGCGCGACCTCTCCGGTGGCGAGCGCCAGCGCCTCGCGCTCGCGATCGTCACCGGCGACGGCGACCCTCCCGCGCTGCTCGCGCTCGACGAGCCGACGCGCGGGATGGATCGCGAGGCCAAGGCCGAGCTCGCCGATGAGCTGCGCCACAGAGCGGCCGAGGGCCAGGGCGTGATCGTCGCCACGCACGACGCCGAGTTCGCGGCGGCCTGCGCCGACCGCGCGGTGCTGCTCGCCGACGGGCGCGTAATCGCCGACGGGCCGGCGAGCGAGCTGCTGGCCGGCGGCTGGTACTTCGCGACCGAGACGGCTCGCATCCTGGGTGGCACGGGAGGGGCGCTCCTGCCAGAGCAGGGAGCGGCTTTGCTGCGTGAGCCCACCGCGAGCGCTCCGGCCGATCGCGCGATGGAGGTGTCGAGGTGAGCTGGCCGCTGCTCTCGTTCGGGATCGTCTTCGGCGTGCTCGGCGCCGGCTGGCTCGCATACGAGCGCTCGCGACCCTCCGCGCTGATGGTCGCTCTCGTCGGCACGCTCGCCGCGCTCACCGCGCTCGGCAGGGACGCCTTCGTGGCGCTTCCGGACGTCAAGCCGATCACGGCCATGACGCTCGTCGTCGGCTACGCGCTCGGCCCGCTGCCCGGCTTCACCGTCGGCGCGATCGGGATGCTGGCGTCGAACGTCATGCTCGGCGAGGGCCCCTACACGCCCTGGCAGATGGCCGCCTGGGGCCTGGTTGGTCTGGCGGGCGCCGCCCTGGCGCGCTTGACGGGCAGGCGTGCCGGGCGCCTCGGACTGGCGTCGGCGGCCGCGCTGAGCGCGCTGGTCGCGAAGGAGATCATGAACGTGTACGAGTGGACGATCGGCGCGAGTCACACGCTCTCCGCGCTGGCGCTGACAATCGGCAAGGGCGTGCCGTTCGACGTGACCGACGTGGTCACGAGCTTCGCCTTCGCGCTCGCCTTCGGCCCTGAGCTCGCCCGCCTGCTCGGGCGGATGCGCGAGCGGATGAGCGTCACGTGGGAGGGGGCGCGGGCTCCTCTTGCGATGCTCGCTGCGCTTGGCTGCACCGCCTGCCTGTCCGCGGCGGCGGTGTCGCCGAGCGCCCGCGCCGTGGGTACCTCCATCAACGCGTCCGTGTCCTCGGCGGGAGTGTTCTCGCGCACGATCGGCTACCTGCGCTCCGCCCAGAACAGCGATGGCGGGTTCGGCGCGGCGCGCGGGCAGCGCAGCTCGGAGCTGTTCTCGGCATGGGCCGCGATCGGCCTCGCCGCCGCCGGCGAGAATCCGCTGGCGCTTAGCCGTGACGGCCACACTGTGCTCGACTCGATCCGCGGCGAAGCCTCGACGCTGAGCGGCCCCGGCGATCTGGAGCGCACGATTCTCGCGCTGCGCGCGTGCGGCGCCTCCACGCACCATTTCCCCGGCGGCGATCTCCTTGCGCGCCTTGCGCATTATCGCTCCAGCGACGGCTCGTTCGGGGGGCTCGTGAACATCACGGCGTTCGCGATCTTCTCGCTGCGCGCTGTGGGCCATTCCGCCGGCGACCCCGCCATCCGGGCGGCCGCTCGCTGGATCAAGCGTCAGCAGAACCGCGACGGGAGCTTCAGCTTCGCGACCCGTGGCGCCGCGGGCGACGTCGACGACACCGCCTCGGCGCTGCAGGCGCTCGTCGACGCAGGCGAGAAGGCCGGCGGCGCGGTCGCGCGAGCCGCCGCCTATCTGGTGCGCTCGCAGGACGCCGACGGCGGCTATGGCCAGCGACCCGGGGGGCCTTCCAACGCCCAGTCCACAGCCTGGGCGATCCAGGGATTGGTCGCGGCGGGACGCAACGTGGGAGCGGTCCGGCGCAGGGGTGGTCGCTCGCCGCTTGAATACATCAAGGCTTTGATCGCGCCCAACGGCAGCGTGCAGTACACGTGGACGAGCGCTCAAACGCCCGTGTGGGTCACCGCCCAGGCACTCACCGCGTTTGCGCGACGACCCCTTCCGATCGTGCCGTCGCGGTGAGAATCCGCTCGGCGGCAGCCTGTCCCTGCGCGATGCACTGCGGCACGCCCATGCCGCGATAGGCGGCGCCCGCGAGCGTCACCTCGGGGAAGGGCTTCAGGTGCTGCTCTATCCGAGCGATGCGATCGAGATGGCCCGGCACATAGTGCGGCAGCGCGTTGCGCCAGCGCGTGACGTGCGTGCTCAGCGGCGCGCCGGTCAGCCCGGCCATGTCGCGCAGCTCGCGGGCGAGACGCTCGGTGAGTTGTGCGTCGTCCATGCCGAGCGCCCACTCGACGCTCGCACGAGCGACTGTGCAGCGCAGCCACAGCTCGCCTTCGGCACTGATGTGGGGCCACTTGTTCGAAAGCAGCGTGCACGCCCCGAGCAGGCTCCGCTCTCCACGCGGCACGAGCAAGCCGGATCCGCGCAACGGGCGAGAGGCGTCCTGCACCGGATAGGAGAGCGTCACGACCACCGTCGAGAGATAGTCGATCGCCGCCAGCTCGCCCGCGGCGCCGGGGGCGAGGCTGCTCAAGATGTCCGCGGCCTCGAACGCCGGCGCGGCGATCACCACGCCGTCGGCGGCAAGCCGCTCACCGTCCGCGAGGCCGATCGCATAGCGGCCCTGCGGGATGCGCACGAGCAGCCGCGCGCGCGTCCCGCGGCGAATGTCGACCTGCTCGGTTTCCCGCAGCCGATCGCCGAGCCGCTCGACGATGCGCTCGAGACCCTCGGGCAGCGTCGCGAACGGAGGGCCGGCCTGCAGCTGCGCTTGCGCGCCGGCGCGGGCGGTTGGCTGTGTCCCGGCGCGCGCGGCGGGCGCCCTCGCGGCGAGCATGCCCTTGATCAGACTGCGATGCTCGCGTGCGATCGCCTCCAGCTGGGGCGCCGTCGCGCGCAGGCTCAGGGTGTCGCAGCCGGCCCCGTATATCGTGCCGAGCAGCGGGTCCACGAGGCGATCGAGCGCCTGGCGGCCGAGTCGCCCGCCGATGAGGTCGGCGACCGGGCCATCCCGCTCCGTTGAGAAGCGAGGGAAAAGCAGATCGAGCGAAGCCCGCGCGATTCCCAGCGGCGAGAGGATGCCGGAGCGCAGCACGGGCCCCGCGCCGTTCGGCAGGCCGCCGAGAATGCCGGCCGGCAGCTCGCGCAGCCGCTTGCGCGCCCACACGCTGGTCGCCATCGTGGCCGGCGCCATGAGCTCTCCCTCCAACCCGAGCTCGCGGCAGAGCTCGATCGCCGCCGGGATGCGTGTCAGCAGCGACTCGGCGCCCACGTCGATCCTGCGGCCGGCGATCGACTCGCTGCGGATCTTTCCGCCGAGCCGCTCGCCGGCCTCGAGCAGCGTGACTCGCGGACATGATCCGCTCTCCTGCGAGCGCGCCAGCGCGTGAGCGCAGGCCAGGCCTGCGATTCCTCCGCCGATCACCACGATGTGCGGGTCGTGACTCATAGCACCACCTCTGGTCGCCCGAGTGGCGAGGCCTGTGCGGGCATGGGCGCGCGGCGACGATCCAGCACGATCAGGGCTCCACGTCGGCGAGGCTCGCCGGCGTCCCGTAGGCCATCAGCAGGACGCCTTCAGGCACCTACGGTCTCCAGGCGCTCGTGTTCGATCGCCGCTGGGCGACTGCTCCGCTCGCGCACGTGCTCGACGATGCGCAGCAGTGTGTCGGGCGAGGTCTCCGGCAGCACGCCGTGACCGAGATTGAACACGTGCCCGGTTCCGCCGCCGCGCTGGAGCGCCGCATCGACCCGTTCGGCGAGCACCGCCCACGGCGCGAGGCAGGCCGCCGGGTCGAGGTTGCCTTGGAGAGGGATCGCGCCCAACCTGCGCCGCGCGCTGTCGAGCGCCACGTGCCAGTCGACCCCGATGACATCCGCGCCTGCCGCCGCCAGCAGCTCGAGCAGCTCGCCCGTGCCGACCCCGAAATGGACCCGGGGAACGCCGAGGCCGGCCAGCGAGTGAAACAGGCGCCGCGCCGCGGGCAGCACGTGCTCGCGATAGCCGTCCGGATCGAGCGCGCCGGCCCAGCTCTCGAACACCTGGACGGCGCCGGCTCCGGCTGCCACCTGCGCGCGCAGGGAGGCGGCTGCGATGTCGGCGAGACGCTCCAGCAGCTTCGCCCACAGCGACGGCTCGGAGTACATCATCGCGCGCGTGCGTGCGTGGGTCTTGGAGGGCCCGCCCTCGATCAGGTAGCTCGCGAGCGTGAAGGGACCGCCGGCGAACCCGATCAACGGCACGTCGAGCTCGGCGAGGGCAAGCTGTACGGCCTCGGCCAGATACGGCGCGTCGCGCTCGGGCTCGAAGACCTTCAGACGGCGCAGATCGCGCTCGCTGCGGATCGGCTCTGCGATCACCGGGCCGACGCCGGGCACGATGTCCAGCTCGATGCCGGCGGCGGCCAGCGGCACGACGATGTCGGAGAACAGGATCGCGGCGTCCACGCCGAGCCGGCGCACAGGCTGCAACGTCACCTCCGCGGCGAGCGCCGGAGTCCGGCAGATCTCCAGCAGGCCCGCGCGTGCGCGGACGGCCCGGTACTCGGGCAGGCAGCGGCCGGCCTGGCGCATGAACCACACCGGCACGCGCTCGACCGGCTCGCCGCGGTAGGCGCGCAGGAGTAGCGGATCGCGACCGACCGAGGTCATGCCCGCGGGATGCTCGCACGCGCCTGCCGAGCAGGCGCGGGGGGATCGGAGAAGCCATGCCGGTTGGCACTGGCTCCCATAACTGACAACTATGACCTGATGATCGGAGCGCCCGCCCCGGCTCCGGTCCGCGCCTAGATGATTGATTCCGTTGGGGTGGGGTTCAGTGGTCGTAGGCGGTGAGGCTGCGGCTGGGCGTATCGATCTGGCCGGTTTCCCAGAGCTTGTAGTTGTGCCAGATGCCTGCGGCGAGGGCGAGCAGGCGCTGAGCGACGCGGGTCATGAGGCCGGGCATGGTGTGCGCGCCGTGCTGCTCGAGGGAAAGCTGGCCCTTGAGGGTGTCGATGATCGACTCGACCCATTGGCGGATGCCGCCGAGTTTGCCGAACCGTGGCTTCTCTCCCTTGCGGTCGGGGCGCACGAAGATCGCGCCGAGCTCAGCCATCAGCGCCTCAAAGTCCACGCCGGCGAAACCCTTGTCCGCGACCACGGTATAGCCCTCCAGCTCCACGCGGCGCAGCATCTCTGCGGCGACCTCGCGCTCGGGGACGTTCGCGGCTGCAAGCTCGAACGCGATCGGCATCCCGTCGGAGGCGCACAGCAGATACAGCCGGAACCCCCAGAAGTAGCGGGAATGGCTGGCGCAATACCCGTAGGCGGCATACCCGGCGAACTCCGAGCGCTTGACGGTCTCCCGGGAGGCTGCGCAGGGCACCGGGGTGGAGTCCAGCAGCCGTATGCCGTCGCACCACGACGGGCTGGAGAACGCGATCACGTTCAGCAGCGTGACGATCTGCGGCGCGAGCGCACGCATCCGCTTGTTGTACCCGGGCTGCTTGGGCAGATACGGGAACAGGTGCCCCAGCCTGCACATCGCGAAGCGCAGAAACCGCCGCTCGCTGGGGCAGTCCAGCAGCACCTGAGCAGCGGCGAGGCACACCAACTCGGCATCGGTGATCCGCGGGTTGCGTCTTGCACGCGGACGACGCGGCAGGATTTCATCGGCCAGCACGTAAAGTGCCGTCAAGAGGGTGTCGAGATCGGCGGTCACGCGTCCCCACCTTTCGTGGTCGACGTTGGACAGAGCAACGCCGACCTTCGACACCCTTGTTATGTCTCCTCGACCGCGTCCCGGCGCCCACCCGGAACGGAATCAATCATCTAGGCTGCCTCACTGTCAATGTCCGCAACCGTCGACGCACCTTCAGTGAGAGCGCCCGGCGCATCTGTCGATCTGCGTCCGGACGCACGCGGCGCTCGTGCCGAGCGCGACCGGATGATGGCGCGGCTCGACTTCGATCGCGCGCCCTTCGTGATCGCGTGGGAGCTGACGCGCGCCTGTGCGTATGCCTGTGCGCACTGTCGCGCCGACGCGCAGCCCAAGCGCCACCCGAACGAGCTCGACACCGCCGAGGCAAAGCACCTGATCGACCGGCTCGCCGGCTTCGGCACGAAACCGATCCTCGTGCTCACCGGCGGCGACCCGCTGATGCGCCGCGACCTGTTCGAGCTCGCTCGCCATGCCACGGAGCGCGGGCTGCGCGTGTCGCTCACGCCGACCGCCACAGCCCTCCCCACCAGGGAGCGAATACGAGCGGTGCGCGAGTCGGGCATACGGCGCTTGGCGTTCAGCGTGGATGCCGCGAGCCCGCAGGCCCATGACCGCTTCAGGGGCTTCCAGGGCTCGTTCGCGCGGACCGTCGCGGCCATCGACAATGCGCGCGCGGAGGGCCTGCCCGTTCAGATCAACACGACCGTCTGCGCCGCAAATGCCGGCGAGCTGCCGAGGCTCGTACCGCTGCTGGAAGAGTGGGAGGCGGTTCAGTGGTCGCTCTTCTTCCTCGTGCCGGTCGGGCGCGGCGCCCGACTTGCGATGCTCAGCGCCGCCGGCCATGAGGCGGCGCTTGGATGGCTGTGCGACGTCTCGCGGCTCGTGCCTTTCGACGTGAAGGCCACGGCCGCCCCGCAGTACAGGCGGATCGCCCATCAGCGCTCGCGCGGCCCGGCGGGCGCCGGCTTCCGGTTCGACGATGGCCTTGATCGACCTCCGTTCGGCAAGGGAGTCAACGATGGACGCGGCTTCATGTTCGTCTCCCACACCGGCGAGGTGATGCCGTCTGGCTTTTTGCCGATCAGCGCCGGCAACGTGCGCGAGGCCGATCCCGTCAGCCTCTATCGCACAGCGCCGCTGTTCCGCCAGTTGCGCGATCCGGACGCCCTTACGGGCAAGTGCGGCCGCTGCGAGTACAGGTCTGTATGCGGGGGGAGCCGAGCCCGTGCATATGCCGTGACGGGAGATCACACGGCGTCGGACCCGAGCTGTCCGTACATTTCCGCGCGTATTGCGCAGAGCTAGGTACTTAACCGCGGCCCCGCGCCGTATACAGCACGGATGCCGCCTGCCTGGCCGTTATGGCTAGATGGGATGAGTCGAAATAGTTCGGTGGAATCCGTCAATCCATCCGATGCCTCGGGATCCGTCAATTACCCGATGCCGAACGGCTCGCGTCACACAGAAGGGGGCAGCTCAGACATGAACACGGCCGGCGCCTCGAGCACTCTCAAGGGTGTGCACAGGCAGTTCGAGGCCGCGGGTCCGATCCGCGGCTGGGCAGAGCGCCGGTCGATAGTGCTTGGCGCTGCGGCGTTGATGTTCGTGGCGACATTCGTGCTGCGTGAGCTGGTCGTCACCGACGCGGAGGCGGCGCTGGGGCTGCTGTACGTGATCCCGGTCGCCCTCGTCGGGCTCGAGCTGGGCCTGCGGGCGGGGGCGGCGGGTGCGGTCGCGACGCTGCTGCTCGTCGCCCTCTACAGGACGCCCGGCAGCGATCAGCTCGATGCGCCGGGCATTTTGACCCGCGCGATCGCGCTGCTGTCGGTTGGGTTGCTGGCGGGCCGGTTCAGCGATCGCATGCGGGCCTATCAGGTGCGTCAGGCGCAGCTGTTCGCGGTCGAGCGCGAGCGGACGATGCTCGCGACCGAGCTGGACTGCATGCGTAGGCGCCTGGACGACCAGTTCCGCAACGCGGGCCACGTCCTCGACGTGCACGAGCGGGAGCGCCGCGGAATCGCCGAGCAGCTGCACGAGCAGGCCGCCCAAGCGATGGCCGCCGCATTGCTCGTCGTCGGGCGGCTCGAGCGTGACATCGTCGACGAGCTGACCCAGGCGCAGCTGCAGAGGGCGCGCCACAGCGTGCGCGAGTCGATCGCCGAGCTGCGCCGGCTCGCCGGGAGCCTGCATTCCCCCGTTCTCGAAGAGCTGGGCCTGCGTCCGGCGCTGGAGCGGCTGCTCGAGCGCGAGCGCGAAGGCAATTCACGCATGATCGATCTGCGCGGCACAGACAGCCTGCCCCAGCTGCCCGCCGACGTGGAGGTCTCCGCCTATCGAGTGATCGAGGAGGCGCTGAAGGCGATTCCCGGACCGATCGGCATGCATATCGTCCTCGACGCGCCGAGCGAAAGCCTGCAGATCGTGGTCGAGGGGAGCGGGCGCCTCGAGGACGACGGTGAGGGCTCGGCTGCGATGACGCTTCTTCTCACGATGCGAGCTCGGCTGGAGATGGTTGGCGGATCGCTGAGCAGCTCACGCGTTCCGGGAGGGTTTCTGCTCGTGGCCGCGATCCCATTGAGACGCGAGCTCGACCTGTCCCCGGACGGCGAGCAGGCCTCTCTCAGCGCCGGCTTGCCCGAGCAAGACGAAGTCGCGTTCCGGCGCAGCGTCTCAACGGGCTGATCGGAGCTTGCCGTCGATGAAATCGTTGGCGGCGGCTCGGCGCAGAAAGGGCACGAGGATCAGGTAGGCGGAGAGCGGCACCAGACGCGGGAGCAGATCCACTCGACGCAGCCGGGCCTGGAGATACCCGAGCTCGAAGACGGTCGTCGCGATCGCATCGAGCGCGGTGCGCGTCGGAGGGGGCTCGGTCTGCAGGCAGCCCTCTTGCAGGAAGATCTTGAATGCCGCGTGGCTGTCTTCCACGCGCTGTATCGCGGGACTGCCGACGGCGTGCGATTCGATGTAGCCGACGTGAGACAGGACAGGGTAGGTGGCGTCGAAATGGGTGCCGGCTCGCAGGCTTTCCCAGATGCGCTCGGGCCAGGTCGAGCCGCTGAAGAAGGCGCTGGCGCAGACGGCCATCATCTGCTGGAAGCCGAGCTCGTGCACGGCGAGAAAAGCCTGCTGCTTGTCGCGGAAGTTGGCATAGAAGATCCGTCGCTCGACGCGCGCGACATCGGCGATGTCGGCGATGGTCGCGGCGTTGTAGCCCTTGCGCATCGCGACCTCCGCGGTCGCGAACAGGATGCGTTCGCGCTGGTTGCGCGCGACCTCGGCGGAGGAGATGCTCGGGCGTCCGGGGGGCAGCGGCGCCGGCGCGCGCAGCTGGAGCTCCGAGACGTGCTCGGGAGGCGGCAGCTGCGGGCCGGGCGCAAGCGTACGCCAGCGGTGGTGTGCGCTCGGATGGCAGTAGCAGTCGATCCAGTCCTCGATCTCTTGCGCGAGCTTGCGAAAGTCGTGTTCGTTGCGCCGCAGGCGTGGTGCGAGCAGGCCGCAGATCCCGCCGATGAGCGCTCTCACGGGAAGATCCGGAGTCGATGCCTGCGGCGAGGCCCTGGCGCGGGCCTCGCCGATGACCTGCTCGAGTCGCGCGATCGTGCCGTCGCGCTGGTCGAGCACGCGCCAGCCGCCCGCGAGAGTCTCGTTCACGAGGAATCTCGCATGGTTGGGATTGGCTTCGGCGCGCACGATGAGGGTCCGTATGCCGACCTGTACGGCGCGCTCCGGCGGCGCGCCCCGCAGGGCGTCCTGGACCCTTCCGATCAGGCGCTCGGAGATGTCGCCGTGGACGGCTAGGAAGCAGGCGTCCTTGTCCGTGAAGTACTCGTAGAAGGTCGGTCGCGAAACCTTGGCGTGGGCGATCGCCTGTGCGACGTTGGCGTCCGCGTACCCCCTGCGCACCACGGCGTCGAGCATCCCCGCGATCAGTCGTTCCCGCTGGGTCTCCTTGCGCTGCTTGCGAGATGTCGGCATCTACCCTCGCGCCGGGTCCTCAGGTGAGAAAGCAAAGACTTTGAACATCGCCCACAGCCGCGAGCGGCGCGCTATTCCCCTCGCCAGCGGGGGGGCCGCTTCTCCGCGAAGGCACGCATGCCCTCGCGCATGTCCAGCGAGGAGAACGAGGCGCGGCGCAACTCGATCAGCTCGTCTTCCACCGTCTTCTCGAGCTGCCCGCGGGCGTGGAGCAGGGCGGCTATCACACGCTTGTTGCCCAGCTGCGACAGCGGAGCGTTGCCGGCCAGCTCGGTGGCCAACTCGAGCGCCACCTCGTCCAGGCGATCCTCGTGGGCCACCCGGTTGACCAACCCCCACGAGAGCGCGGTCGGGGCGTCGATGTAGCGGCCCAGCAAAAACAGCTCGCGTGTGCGCGCCGCGCCGATCGCGTCGATGAAGCGCCTGAGCCCGGTGTGGGAGTAGACGAGGCTGAGCTTGGCGGGCGGCATGCCGAGCTTGACGGCGTCCTTGGCGACGCGCAGGTCGCATGCCAGTGCCAGCTCGAGCCCACCGCCGATCGTGTGACCGGGCAGCACCGCGAGCGTGGGGTAGGGGAATGCCTCGAGAGCGTCGATCGCTTCGGTGAAGGGGTGCGCGACGAGCGCCTCCGCGCGCTGCTGGAACTCATCGTCGGGGATCTCTCCGATGTCATATCCCGCGGAGAACATCCCGTGGGCGCCGGTGATGAGCACGCAGCGTGTCGCCGTCCCTGCCGCCGCCAGCTCGCCGAGCGTGGCGGTGATCGCATCGAGGATCGGGTGGTCGAGCGCGTTGCGCTTCGCTGGGTTTGAGATCGTCAGGCGCGTGACGCCGGGGACCGGCTCATCGATGAGCAGCTTGCCGCCGGCAAGCTCGCGGTGCGATGGTGTCTGTGACACGGGAGTGAGCGCTACTCGAGCACGACGAGCACGTCGCCCTCGCTGACCGCCTGACCCTCCTCGCAGCGGATCTCCACGACCTTCCCGGAGTCTTCGGCCTCGACCGGCATCTCCATCTTCATGGACTCGAGGATCGCGACCGTGTCGCCCTCCTCGATCTCATCGCCGACCGCGCACTCGATCTTCCAAACCGTGCCGGTGATGTGAGCCTCTACCTCAGCCACGCGAAAAACCTCCGGGGACGCCGATGGGATAACCGTCGGGGACAATAGCCGCAGCGCCCGACCGACCATGACCTCGGACACAATCATCATCCTCGCCGCTCACAACGAGGCCGATCGCATCGCGGCGACGCTCGCCGCGCTCGAGCGGGCATTCGAGGGCGCGCGCGTATTCGTTTCCGACGACGGGTCGACTGATGGCACGGCCACGATCGCGCGGGACGCGGGAGCGACGGTCGTGAGCAGCGAGACCGTGATCGGAAAGGGGGGCGCGATGACGCGCGCCGCGCATCGGCTGCTCGAGCATCTGGACGCAGAGCCTGACGGGGCGGATCCGGTCGTCGTCCTGTGCGACGGGGATCTCGGGGACTCGGCCGCGCGCCTGTCGCCCCTGGCGCATGCGGTCGCGGGCCGGGAGGCGGACCTCGCCGTGGCTGCGTTCGCGCGGAGGGTCGGGGGAGGCTTTGGGCTGGCGCTGGGGTACGCGCGCCGCGCGATCAACAGGCGCTGTGGCCTTCAGACGGGAGCGCCCATCTCCGGGCAGCGCGCAATGCGCGCGAGCACGCTGAGGGCACTGCTGCCGTTCGCGCACGGGTTCGGCATGGAGGTCGGCATGACGATCGACGCGGTACGGGCCGGTCTGCGGGTGGTCGAGGTGGAGATCGATCTCGCTCATCGCGCGACGGGAAGGACGCTCGGCGGCTTTCTCCATCGCGGCCGCCAGCTGCTCGACATCAGGCGCGCGGAGCGCGCGCGGAGATAGGGTCGGTCCAGCATGATCTTGGCCATCGATCAGGGCACCACCGGCACGACCTGCATCGTGTTCGACGAGACGATGGAGCCCGTGGGCAGCGCCTATCGCGAGCTCACTCAAGCCTTCCCCAGGCCCGGCTGGGTCGAGCACGACCCGAGCGAGATCTGGGACGTGACGCAGGCCGTCGCGGGAGAGGCGCTCGAGGACGCCGGGGTGCGCGAGGGGGAGATGCTCGCCGTGGGCATCACCAATCAGCGCGAGACGGTCTGCGTGTGGGACCCCGCCACGGGAGAGCCGCTGCACGGGGCGATCGTGTGGCAGGACCGGCGCACGGCCGCGCGCTGTGATGAGCTGCGCGAGGCGGGTCACGAGCGGCTTGTGCGCGAGCGCACGGGCCTCGTGCTCGACCCGTACTTCTCGGCCACGAAGATCGAGTGGCTGCTGCGCAACGTCGAGGGCCTGCGCGAGCGGGCACAGCAGGGCAGGGCCGTTTTCGGCACGGTCGACTCGTGGCTGATCTTCAAGCTGTGCGGAGAGCACGTCACCGACCCGTCGAACGCATCGCGCACGATGCTCTACGACATCGCGGCCGGGCGCTGGGACCCGGAGCTGCTCGATCTCTTCGGCGTTCCGGAGCGGGCGCTGCCGCGCGTGGTGGCGAGCGCCGGCGTTCTCGGCGTGACGAGCCCGCAGGCCCTGCACGGCCACGCGGCGCCCGTCGCGGGGGTTGCCGGCGACCAGCAGGCGGCCCTGTTCGGCCAGGCGTGCGTCGATCCCGGGATGGGCAAGAACACGTATGGGACGGGATCGTTCGCGCTGCTCAACGCCGGCTTTCAGGCGCCCGAGCCGGCGAGGGGCCTGCTGGGAACCGTGGCGTGGGGGATAGGCGGCGCCACCACATATGCCCTGGAGGCGTCGATCTTCGTTACGGGAGCCGCGGTGCAGTGGCTGCGCGACGGCCTACAGATCATCGAGCATGCCTCCGACACCGAAGCGCTGGCCGCGTCGCTAAAGGGCAACGACGGGGTCTACTTCGTGCCTGCGCTCACCGGGCTGGGCTCTCCCCACTGGGATCCTCACGCGCGCGGCACGATCGTCGGCCTGACGCGCGGCAGCGGCAGGGCGCACATCGCGCGGGCCACGCTCGAGGCGATCGCCTACCAGACGGTCGATGCGCTGGAGGCGATGCAGACCGCCTCGGCAGAGCCGCTGCGCGAGCTGCGCGCCGACGGCGGAGCGACCGCCAACGCATGGCTGATGCAGTTCCAGGCCGACGTGCTCGGCGTGCCGGTCGTAGTGCCCGAGGTCGCGCAGACGACGGCGCTCGGCGCCGCCTGCCTCGCCGGCGTGGGGATCGGAGCGTGGACGGTCTCGGATGTACGCGAGGGCTGGCGCGAGGGCGCGCGCTATGAGCCGCGCATGGGCGAGGGCGAGCGCGGCGCGCTGTTCGCCGGCTGGGCGGTCGCCCTGAAGGCCGCGCGTAACCTTGGCTCTTCCGAGGCGTAAGCCTCTACGTGAGCGAACTCGCATCGATGCGCGAGCAGGTCTACGCGGACCCGCGCCCCAAGGAGTACTTCGACCGCTTCCACGAGCGCGCGCGCACACGGGAACCGGACTGGGCGTATGAGCTGACGCGGCTGCTCACGTCTATCTACGCCTACACGTTCTTCAGAACGCGCTCGATCTCCAGCGGGAAGGTGCCGGGCTCAGGCGCGGTCATCCTCGCCCCGAACCACTTCAGCTTCATGGACCACTTCCTGATGGGCGCCTTCATCAGGCGCAAGGTCCGCTTCATGGCCAAGTCGCAGCTGTTCAAGCCTCCGATGCAGTTCATCTACACCCACGGAGGGGTGTTCCCTGTGCGCCGGGGCGCGCACGACGCGGAGACGTTCATCACCGCCAACGCGATCCTCGCGCGGGGTGGGGCGATCACGATGTACTGCGAGGGCGGGCGCTCGCGCACGGGCAAGCTCGCCGAGCACGCCAAGACGGGGATCGGGCGGCTGGCGCTGGAAACGGGCGCTCCGGTCGTGCCGATCGCGATCTACGGCTCGTCGAAGATCCGCAACTGGAAGCGCCTTCAGTTCCCGAAGGTGATCGTCAAGTACGGCGAGCCGATCCGCTGGGAGCGCGTCGAGGACCCGACACGCTCCCAGCAGCAGGCGGTGGCCGACGAGATCCTCGAGGAGATCCGCGGCCTGTACGAGGGTCTCAGCGGCCCGTCCTAGACCTTCCTAAACCACCCCATGCGCGCGTGGCGCGCATGGGGGATCAGGTCAAGTGGCTAGGAGGTCATCCCGGTGAACTGGCCACCGGTGATGTTGAGCACCTGGCCGTGCACGTAGTTGGACCACGGGGAGCACAGGAAGAAGACGCCGCCGGCGGCCTCCTCGGGGGTGCCGGGACGGCCCAGCGGGATCAGCATGGAGGCCATCTGGCGCAGCTGCTCCGGGATGCCGAGCTGCACCTTCTCGCCGCCGATCTCCATCGTGTTGTCCTCCTGCTTGGCGGCCGTGAGGCGCGTCTCGATGAAGCCGAAGGCGACCGCGTTGACGTTGACCTTGAACTGGCCCCACTCCTTGGCGAGCGTCTTGGTCAGGCCGACGACGCCGGCCTTGCCGGAGGAGTAGTTGGCCTGGCCCGCGTTGCCCATCGTGCCCGAGATCGAGGAGACGTTGACGATCTTGCGGAACACCTCGTTGCCTTCCTCGCGCTCCTTCTTGGCGGGCTCGCGCAGGTGGGGCGCAGCGGCGCGGATCACCTTGAAGGGCACGATCAGATGGATGTCGAGCATCGCCTGGAAGTGCTCGTCGGACATCTTGTGGATCGGCGCGTCGATCGTGTAGCCGGCGTTGTTGACGATGATGTCGATCTTGCCGAACGAGTCGATCGCGGTCTGGACGAGCTTGTCGGGGGCGTCGCCCTTGGTCAGGTCGCCCGAGAAGACGGCCGTCTCGCCGCCGATCTCTTTGGCAGCCTGCTCGGCGATGTCGCCGTCGAGGTCGTTGATGAGGACCTGCGCGCCCTGCGAGGCGAGCAGCTCAGCCGTCGCGCGCCCGATGCCGCGCGCCGAGCCGGTGACGATCGCGGACTTGCCGTCGAGTACTCCCATTGCGTTCACTTCTCCTTGTAGTGGTGTGGCGCGGGAGGTTATCCGCCCAGCCAGGAAAGCGTCTGCTGCAAGCCTTGAGTTGCGGCTCCGTCTCGGTCCGCGCGTAGACTCGTGCACATGAGCGATGCCGACACGGTTTCCTCGCCCAGCCGCGCGAGCGAGCGCGCGGGCGATCCAAGCGATACCGGCCCCCTGGTCGGTGTGCTCCCCTCCCAGGGCCTGCGCGAAGCGGTCGAGCGCGAATGGGTGACGGCGGGCAATTGGCGGATACCGAACGAGTCGGTCCAGCCCGCCAGTCTCGATTTGCGTCTGGGCGAGCACGCGTGGGCGCTGCGCTGCAGCTTCCTGCCGGACAGCGGCTCGACCGTCGAGGAGAAGATCGAGAACCTCGCCTTCGAGCGGATCGACCTGCGCGACGGCGCCACCCTGGAGCGCGACCGGCCGTATCTGGTGCCGCTGATCGAGGAGCTGGCGCTGCCCGCGGAGATTCGCGCCAAAACCAACCCGAAGAGCTCGACCGGCCGCCTCGACGTGTTCACCAGGGTGATCACCGACCGCAACAACCGCTTCGACGAGATCGGGGCGGGCTATAGGGGCAAGCTCTACCTGGAGGTCGTGCCGCGCTCGTTCGCGATCCGCGTGAAGACCGGTCTGTCGCTCAATCAGGTGCGGCTGCTCGCGGGGGACGCGCGCCTGGGCGACGAGGAGCTGCTGGCCGTACACGAGGAGTTCCCGCTGCTGTACCTGGACTCGCACGCGCTGCGCGCATCGGAGCTGTCGCTGTCAGACGGCCTGTTTTTGAGCCTCGACATCTCGGGCCATCCGGAGAACATCGTGGGCTACCGGGCGAAGCGCAACAGCCTGCCGATCGACCTCGAGCACATCGGGCGGCTCAGATGGCAGGACTACTGGGATCCGGTCCATCCCGAGCGCGGCGATCGGATCGTGCTCGAGCCGGAGGTCTTCTATCTGCTGCTCTCCGCGGAGGGGGTGAGCATTCCGCCCCCGTACGCGGCGGAGATGCTCGCGTATGACCCGACGGCGGGAGAGCTGCGCACGCACTACGCCGGCTTCTTCGATCCGGGCTTCGGCTACTCCCGTCACGGCGAGCGCCACGGCAGCAGAGCAGCGCTCGAGGTGCGCGTGCGCGATGTGCCGTTCATGGTCGAGCACCGTCAGCCCGTCTGCAAGCTCGCGTTCGAGCGGATGGCGGCCGAGCCGGACGTGCTCTACGGCGAGGACCTCAAGTCCAATTACCAGGGCCAGGTAACGATGCTCAGCAAGCATTTCACCGAGCAAACCGCCCGTATCGCCTAGAGCCCCAAGAGGCGCCCGAGTATCTCCCGCATGATCTCGTCGGTGCCCCCGCCGATCGGGCCGAGGCGGGCGTCGCGGGCGGCTCGCTGGGCCCAGTGCTCGCCCATGTAGCCCATGCCACCGTGGATCTGCAGGCACTCGTCCATCAGCTCATAGGAGGCGCGCTGGGTCATCAGCTTGGCCATCGTGACCTGCTTCAGCGGTTCCTCGCCTTCGTGGAAGCGGCGCAGCGCGTCGTAGGTGACGCAGCGGGCGACATACGCGCTCGTGGCGAGATCGGCGAGCTTGTGCTTGATGGCCTGATGCTTTGAGAGGGGCCTGCCGAACGTGGTGCGCTCGCGCGCGTACTCCGCCGTGCGCTCGTAGGCGAGCTGCATCGCGCCGACCGTGCCGAGCGACATCGCCAGGCGCTCCCACTGGAAGTTGGCCATGATCAGCTTGAACCCCCCGTGCAGCTCGCCGAGCAGGTTCTCCTCGCCCACGAACACGTCCTCGAAGGAGATGGTGGCCGTGTCGGAGGCGTTCCAGCCGAGCTTCTTCAGCTTGCTCGACGAGACTCCCTCGCCGCGCTCGATGATGAGGAAGGAGATGCCGTGGTGGCCGCCCTCCTCGGTCGTCTTGACGGCCGTGACGATGAAGTCGGCGCGCGCGCCGTTGGTGATGTAGGTCTTCTCGCCGCTGACGACCCATCCGCCGTCGACGCGCGTGGCCTTCGTGCGCAGCGCGGCCACATCGGAGCCGGCGTCCGGCTCGGTGATCCCGAGCGCCCCGATCTTCTGGCCCCTGATTGCGGGCACGAGGTAGCGCTGCTTCTGCTCGTCTGTCCCGAACTTCCAGATCGGTGGGGTGGCGATGTTGTTGTGCGCGCCGATCCCCGCCGCAGTCCCGCCCGAGCCGATGCGCGACAGCTCCTCCACAAGCACGGCCTCGTGTAGGTAGTCGCCGCCCTGGCCGCCCAGCTCGGTCGGGTACTTCAGGCCGAGCAGCCCCTGCTCCGCCAGCTTGGGAAAGATCTCGTTCGGAAACCATTCCTCGGCCTCCCACTGCTGTGCATGGGGCGCCAGCTCGCGGTCGAGGAAACCGCGGACAGAAGCCCGCAGCTCCTCGTGCTCCTCTGTGAACGGCGGCTGGATCAAAGGCCGTATGAGCGGCCGATGACGTCCAGCATGATCTCGTCGGTCCCTGCGCCGATGCGGTTCAGGCGCGAGTCGCGCCAGGCCCGCTCGACGCCGTACTCCTTCATGTAGCCGGCGCCGCCGTGGATCTGGATGCACTCGTCGGCGACTTCGACGGCGATGCGTGAGGCGTGCAGCTTGGCCATCGAGATCTCGCGCACCGGGTACTCGCCGTTGGCGAAGCGCCACGCGGTCACGTACACCATCTGGCGCGCCGTTTCAATCTTGGTGGCCATCTCGGCGAACTTGTGCCTGATCACCTGGAATTTGCCGATTTCGCGCCCGAACGCCTTGCGCTCTTTGGCGTATTCGAGCGTGCGATCAAAGCATTTCTGCGCGCCCGCCACCGAGCCGGCCGCGCCGATCAGACGCTCGCCCTGGAGCTCCCACATGATGTGGTAGAAGCCCTTGCCCAGCTCGCCCAGCACGGCGCTCTCGGGCACCCGCACGTCCTGGAAGGCGAGCAGCGCCGTGTCCGAGGCGTGCATCCCGAGCTTCTCGAGCTTCTTCTCCCTGATGACGCCGGGCGCGTCCATCGGCACGAGGAACAGTGTGAAGCCGCCATAACCGGCGTCCGCGTCGGTCTTCGTCACGAGCACGATCACGTCGGCGCGGTGGCCGTTAGTGATGTAGGTCTTCGAGCCGTTGATCACGTAGTCGGAGCCGTCCTTGACCGCCCGCGTCTTGATGCCCTTCACGTCCGAGCCGGCGTCGGGCTCGGTGATGCCGATGCACAGGATCTTCTCGCCCTTGATGGCGGGCACGACCCATTCCTGCTTCTGCTCCTCGGTGCCGAACGCGAGGATCGGGGGCATCGCCATGTCGGTGTGCACGGCCACGCCCATCGCCAGCCCGCCCGAGTTGGCGCCCGTCATCTCCTCGCCCAGGACGAGGCTGGTGAAGTAGTCGCCGCCCTGCCCGCCGTACGCCTCGGGCTTGTCCAGGCCGAGCAGGTCGAGCTCGCCCATGCGCCTGAACACCGAGTCCGGGAACGTCGTCTCCTCCCATTCCTCGGCGTGCGGGGCCAGCTCTTTCTTCACGAAGCTGCGGATCGACTCCCTCAGCTGTTCGTGCTCGTCGGTGAAGATGAAGTGCTTGCGCTTGGCCTGGTGATCGGGCTTCAAGACGCTTTCGGCGGTGGCGGCCATCTCTGTGGGGCTCCTTGTCTAGTTCTCCTCGCGGTTCACGAAGGCTACCGGGGTTTTTGGCTGAGCGGCCAGCTCATGGGCCGGCAGGTAGGATGCCCGGCGTGTCCAACCAGTCCGTGCTCTACGCGGTGGCCGACGGCGTCGCCACGATCACGCTCAACGAGCCCTCCACGCGCAACGCTCTCTCACCGGACGTTCTCGACGGGCTGATCGCGTCGTTTGAGCGCGCCCGCGACGACGACGCCGTGCGCGCGGTCGTGCTCGCCTCCTCGCACGACACGGTCTTCTCCTCCGGCGCCAACCTCGGCGGCTTCGCGATGGACACCCCGCTCGTGCACCGCCACTTCGCCAGCGAGCGCTTCGTCTCGCTGTTCAAGCTGATCGGCGCGCTCGGCAAGCCGACGCTCGTCGCCGCCTCCGGTCACGTGCTCGCCGGCGCCCTGGGGATCGCGCTCGCGTGCGACCTGATCGTTGCGAAGGACAGCGCCACGTTCGGCACGCCCGAGATCAACATCGGCGCCTTCCCGTTCATGATCATGGCGCTCATCTACAGAAACGTCCCGCGCAAGAAGGCCAACGAGCTGCTCCTGCTCGGCGAGCGCTGGAGCGCACAGGAGGCGCTGGAGGCCGGGATCGTCAACAAGGTCGTCCCTGCGCAGGACTTCGATGCGGCCGTCGAGGAGTGGGCCGCCAAGCTCGCCTCCAAGTCGCCCGTGATCATGCGCCTCGGCAAGGAGGCGATGCGCCGCCAGATGGACATGGATCTCGACGACGCCCTGGACTACCTGCGCGCGCAGCTCACGCTCGCGACCTCGACGGAGGACATCGTGGAGGGCGTCACCGCCTTCTTCCAGAAGCGCGATCCGGAATGGAAGGGGCGGTGAGTTGATGGAAACCGAGGAGAAGACCTCGCTCTTGCGCCCGCTCGTCGAGGACCTGCACGCGCGCCGCGAGCAGATCAAGCTCGGCGGCGGCCAGGAGAAGATCGACAAGCAGCACGAAAAGGAAAAGCTCACCGCGCGCGAGCGCATCGCGCTGCTCGTGGATGACGGCACGTTCGTCGAGCTCGGCATCCTCGGCAAGCCGCACACCACGCAGCGCGCGATGGACGGCGTCGAGGCCCCGGCCGATGGCGTGATCACCGGCTACGGCAAGGTTGATGGGCGCCTGACCGCGGTGTGCGCCTATGACTTCACCGTGATGGCGGGCTCGATGGGCATGACCGGCGAGTTCAAGGTCGGCCGCCTGCGCGAGCTGGCCCTCACGAAGCGCATCCCGTTCGTGTGGCTGCTCGACTCCGCCGGCGCGCGCGTGCAGGAGGCGGCCGGCGCCATGTTCGCCGGCTCGGGCCACCTCTTCCGCGAGGAGGTGATCATGAGCGGCGTCATCCCGCAGGTCGCCGCTCTCATGGGGCCGTGCGCCGCCGGCACCGCCTACATCCCGGGCCTCGCCGACTTCGTGCCGATGGTCAAGGGCCGCGGCTCGATGGCGCTCGCCGGTCCGCACCTCGTGCGCGCCGCGGTCGGCGAGGACGTCACACAGGAGGAACTGGGCGGCTCGCGCGTTCACTGCCGCAAGTCGGGCGTTGGGGACATGGAAGTGGCATCTGATGAGGAGTGCATCGAACGGATCAAGCAGTACCTCTCCTTCATGCCGCAGCACTGCGAGGCGCCTGTGCCCGTCCGGCCGGTCAGCGACCCGATCGAGCGCGGCGACGAGGAGCTGCTCGACGTGCTCCCGGAGTCCAACCGCAAGCCGTACGACATGTACGAGGTGATCCGCAGGATCGTCGACGATGAAGAGGTTCTCGACATCAAGGGCCAGTGGGCCAAGACGATCGTCACCTGCTTTGCGCGCTTCGGCGGCCGCCCGGCCGGGATCGTCGCCAACCAGCCCAAGCAGCTCGGCGGCATCCTCGACAACGACTCCGCCGACAAGGCCGCGCGCTTCGTCAACCTCTGCAACGCGTTCGGGATCCCGCTCGTGTTCATCCAGGACGTGCCCGGCTTCATGGTCGGCACCAAGGTCGAGGCCGAAGGCATCATCCGCCACGGCGCCAAGATGCTGTACGCAGTCGCCAACGCCACGGTCCCGAAGATCACCGTCATCACGCGCAAGGCCTACGGCGCCGGCTACTACGTGATGTGCGGGCGCGCTTACGAACCCGATCTCATCGTCGCCTGGCCCTCCGCGGAGATCAGCGTCATGGGAGCCGAGGGCGTCGTCGAGATCGCCTTCCGCAAGGTCGTCGACGCGGCCGAGGACCCCGACGCCAAGAAGGCCGAGCTGATCGAGAGCTTCAAAAAGATGTTCGACGTCTACATCGCCGCCGGCAACGACATGATCGACGACGTCATCGATCCGCGCGAGACGCGCCTCACGATCTGCCGGGGTCTGGAGATGGCCGAGGGCAAGAAGGTCGAGCGGCCCTGGAAGCGACATGGGGTGGTGCCGGTATGACGCGTCGCTTCGACGGACGTCTTTCATGCCGTCCGCCGCTACCGCTTCGCTGGGCCGGCCGTCCTGAAAGACGTCCGTCACGCGCCGCTGCCTTGGGCACCATGCCGTTATCCTGCGCCGCCTTGTCCGTATGAGCCTCGACGATCCCGTAGTCATCACTTGCTCCATCTCCGGGGTGATCGCCAACCGCGACCAATGTCCGGCGATCCCCTACACGCCCGAGGAGTACGGCGCCGAGGCCAAGCGCGCGGTGGACGAGGGCGCGTCGATGATCCACATCCACGCGCGCAAACCGGACGGCACCCCGAGCTACGAGATAGAGGACTTCTCCGCGATCACCGAGGCGATCAGAGGCGCCGTGGACGACGTGATCATCAACTACTCGACCGGCACGATCGGCGTGCCGGTCTCCAAGCGCGTGGAGTACCTGAAGGCCTGCCGCCCCGAAGTCGCGGCGCTCAACATGGGCTCGATGAACTACGCCAAGTACTCGCGCTCGCGCAAAGACTTCGTCTTCAAGATGGTCTTCCAGAACCCGTTTGAGGAGATCATCGAGCTGCTCACGGCGATGAATGAGCTTCACATCAAGCCCGAGCACGAGTGCTTCGACCTCGGGCACGTCGGCTCGCTTACCCCGCTCGTTGACATGGGGATCTTGAAGGCGCCCCTGCACATCGACTGCGTGATGGGCGTCATCGGCGGCATCCCGCCGACTGCTCGCAACCTCGCCGCGATGGCCGACAACATCGCGCAGGTGCCCGGCGGGCCCCACCACTGGGGCGTCATCGGCATCTCCCGCGACCAGTGGACGCTGCTCGCCACCGCCTTGACCCTCGGCGGCTCGATCCGCGCGGGCGTCGAGGACAACCTTTACCTGCCCGATGGCACGATGGCGCGCTCCAACGGCGACCTCATCGCCAAGGCGCGTCAGATGACCGAAGACGTGGGGCGCAGGCCGGCCACGGTGGCCGAGGCCCGCGGGCTGCTCGGCATCGCCTGACCCGTCCGTCAACATTTTCTCATCGCCACCCCTTGACAGCAGAGCAGCGCTGTTGTACAGTCATGCCTGTAGTGGCATCCATATAGGTGCCGTACAGACATAAGACTGGTTTGGGCGGGCCGTGTGGCTAGCCGCAAACGTTTTAGACAGGGACCTTGGGAGAGGGACCGGGTCGCAACAGAGATGGAGATGTTGTTCGCGTGGTTTCGATGGGGAATAACGTGACCGGGAGTCCGTGCAGCCACGGCGTGTCCTTAATGGGACGCGTCAGCGGCGCTGACGCGTCTCTCTCTCTCTCTCTCTCTCTGAGATCCCCGGCGCCTAGCCGCTAAGCCCCAGTTCGCGGCGGCTTTCACCCCGCCGGCCTCCCCCCGTAGGGGAGGGGGCCTTTTTTGTCTCTTAACGCGCGCGCGTAGCCCGCTCTCGATCTCACGCCCACGCGGGACGGTTGGCTCCGACCTTGCCTTCGTCCTGCCTTCTACGGGCTTGCCCCTGGGCGCTTTCTCCCTCTTTGGCGCCCAGGGGCGGGCTCGTCTCGAGGGGGCGTGGTGAAATGGCTTCCAAGCGAGCACGCGCTTCGGCTCGCGACAATGACGCGCGCGCGCCGCAGGCCTACAACGACGCGGTGCGTGCGCAGCTCGCGGACCTCCAGCGCGCGCGGCTTCTCTCTGCCATGTTCGACGTCGCGACGGAGCGGGGGGCGGGCAACGTGACCGTCGCGCATGTGGTCGAGCGCTCGGGCGTGTCGCGCCGCACGTTCTACGAGGTCTTCCGAGATCGCGAGGATTGTTTCCTGGCCGCGTTCGAGCAGGCACTCGCCTTCGCGTCGGAGCGGGTATTGCCCGCATACGAATCCGAGTCGAAGTGGCGCGAGCGGATCAGGGCCGCGCTGGGCGCGCTGTTGTCATTCCTCGATGAGGAGCCTGTGATCGGCAGGCTGTTGATCGTCGAGTCATTATCGGGCGGCCCGAAGACGCTCGAGCACCGCGCGCAGGTGATCGCTCGGATAACGAGCGCGATCGATGAGGGTCGCACTGAAGCGAAGGCTGCCGTCGCGGCTCCACCCCTCACGGCGGAGGGGATCGTCGGCGGTGTGTTCACCGTGGTCCATTCGCGCCTAGTTGAGAAGGGTCACACCCAAAGGGCACATACCCAGAGGGCACGCGGCGGTGAGCCGCTCATCGAGTTGCTGAATCCCCTGATGAGCATGATCGTGCTGCCCTACCTCGGAGCCACCGCCGCGCGGCGCGAGCTCGATCGTCCGGTCCCGAAGCCGCAGGTCCGCAAGGGGCAGGACGAGCCGCTGCTCTCAGACCCCTTCAAAGACGCCGGCATGCGCCTCACCTACAGGACGGTGCGCGTGCTGATGGCGATCGTCGATCACCCCGGCGCGTCGAACCGCCTGATCGGCCAGACCGCCGGCATCGACGACCAGGGCCAGATCTCAAAGCTGCTCGGCCGCCTGCAACGGATCGGGCTCGTCTCGAACACGGGCCTCGGCCCGGGCCAGGGTGCGCCGAACGCGTGGAGCCTGACCGAGAAGGGCCGCCAGGTCGTTCACACGATCCGCAGTCACACCGAAGGCTCGAAGTAGGAGGAGGCGAGCCGCATGACTTCTTCAAACAAGAAAACCACCAGGGGAGGGACCCACAAGATGTTCTCTGCGATACGTAGGCGCTTCACGTACGCGAACGTCGCGATGACGCTCGCGCTCGTGTTCGCGATGACCGGCGGCGCGTACGCCGCCAAGCACTACTTGATCACCTCGACCAAGCAGATCAGCCCGAAGGTGCTCGGGCAGTTGCGGGGAAAGGTCGGGCCCGCTGGTCCTCAGGGTCCCGAAGGCAAAGTCGGTCCGACCGGCAAAGAAGGCGTGCCGGGTAAAGACGGAGCGCCGGGTAAAGACGGAGCGCCGGGCGCACCGGGTAAAGACGGAGCCCCGGGCGCTCCAGGGTCACCTTGGACCGCGGGAGGCACCCTGCCGTCCGGCGCGACCCTCAAGGGTGAGTGGACGCTGTCTGGAGAAGCGGCTGGCGAAGCAGTCCTCGCCAACAGTGTCAGCTTCGTGCTACCGCTCGCGGAAGCTCCGCTCAAGCACTACATCAGGAAGAACGGGAAGGAAGCGGTCTATAACGGCGTGGCCAATCAAGTCGAAGAAGTCACATCAACGGAGTGTCTGGGAACAGCAGCCAACCCAGCCGCAAAGCCGGGCAATCTCTGTGTCTATGCGGCGCAGGAAGAAAACACCGCAACATCATACTTCGGCGCAATACCGACACCGAATGTCTGCTCACTCGACGCTCAAGGCGAAGGAAACTGCCTCCTAAACGGTTGGAAGGCGACAGAAGCCAGTCGCTTCGGCTTCGGTCTAACGACGATATCCGCAGGAGCGGGCCCTGTGAATGTCTTCGGGACTTGGGCGGTGACCGCGGAATAGCTCGACCCTCTGACTTCCCGAAATGTGTCTCGCTCCCCGGGTCGTCCAGCCGGCCCGGGGAGCCCAAGCGTCCGACACAGACAGACCAAGCCAATCGTATGCACGACCACAACGAGAAAGGCACCACGGTGAACCACGACGAGCACAGCACAGAGAAGTCGTCCGTCGCGATGGACGCCACTCTGGCTCCCGTGCTGCGTGCCGCTCTCCGCAGCCCTGCGAGCAGTGCGCCCTCATTCATCTCCAGGTTCTGTGCCCGCCTCTCCGGACTGGTGCTTATCGCCCTTCTGCTGTCCCTTGCTGCCGGCGCGGCCCCCGCTTTCGCAGACGTCCGTGCCCCCGCTGTGGGCGCTGAGAGTCTCAACCCCCAAAACATGACGCACACGTCCGTCGGCTATTTCTCGGCCTCCATCAACAGCGGTGGCGCCGAAACTAAATGGAGCATGGAATACGCGGCCGGCGAAAACGGCCCGTGGAGTCCGATCCCCGGAGGGACCGGCTCGGTCCCCGCCGAAAGAATCGAAGCGGGCGAACATCTATGGGATTTCACGATCAAGAGCGGAGAACTTGCCGGCCTGACCCCGGAAGTCACCTACTACGTTCGTATCACCGTCACAAGCGTGGCGGGGAGCGAATCCCAGATGAGCTCATTCGAAACCGTGCCGCTCCGCCCGGCGCTCGCGTTCAACCCACAGCCCATCAGCAACATCACTGAAACCGCGGTTCACCTCGAAGCTAGTATCATCCCGCGCGGCGCCGAAACTCGCTGGCGCTTTGAATATGCCACGAGTGAACAGGGACCGTGGACAGCGGCGCCGGGCGCCGAAGGCACGATCACCAAGGCCGAAGCAGACGAAAAATACCATGCGCTCCTGGCTGAAATCACGCACCTGAATCCGGCGACTGTCTATTACGTCCGCCTGTTCGCCGAAAACGAACCCGAACCGGGCCTGCACAAGCAGGCGACCTCTCATCCGGTCGGTTTCGAAACGGCTGGTCCTCCCACCGTCCAGACCTTTCCCGTCCACGCGATCCATGCTGGAGCGATGCGCGTCGTGGGCTCCGTCGGACCCGATGGTCTTGACACTCGCTACCACTTCGAAT
Source organism: uncultured Solirubrobacterales bacterium (assembly GCA_963714635.1). Taxonomy (GTDB): domain Bacteria; phylum Actinomycetota; class Thermoleophilia; order Solirubrobacterales; family Solirubrobacteraceae; genus Palsa-744. Next base: position 808,908 of record CAVQPM010000005.1, read on the forward strand.
ACGTCAGCCAAGAGCAGTTTGAACGCGGCGGTTTCGCCGGAGCCGCCTCGACACCCGAAGTGGACCTCGGCCCCGGCAAGACCCAGATCGAACACGGATTTGTACGCTTCACCACGAGCATTGTGGGTGAGGACATCCCCGGCTTGCAGCCCGACACGACCTACCGGTACCGCCTCACGGCGGCGAGTGCGGCGCCCGGGAGTCCGGTGGTCGACGGCGCCGAACAGTCCCTCGTGGTTCCGGTGCCCGGCCCGGGAGGGGAACCTTCGTGTCCCAACACGGCGTTGCGGGGGGGTGCCTCTGCTCAGCTTCCCGACTGTCGCGCCTATGAGCAGATCACTCCGGCTGAAAAGAAGGACGCGATGGATGTATTTCGCTACGGTATTATCGACGAACAGTCATATATCGGGCAAGACGGCGAACGCTTCATGCTTCATGCGCCGGGCGTCCAGTGGGGAGCCAGTCCCGACCCGAGTGAATCCAATTACTTCTTCTCCCGCGTTTCGAGTGGCTGGCGGATGACCTCCGCGCGTCCCGAGGGCGAAGCGAGTCCGGACGGCTACGAGCCGACTGCGTTCAGCTCCGATCTGACAAGGTTCGGATTGACGGTTACCTGGAGCACAGGGTATGCTGTTAAATCGCCCGAAGTCGAATTCGACGTGGGCTCTCCCGGTGGCCCCTACACGACTGTCGCGTCTGTACCCAGGAACGAGATCGGGGTCGGCGGCGGCTGGGTTGCCGAGTCGGCAGACGGCGGCAAGCTCGTTCTGGCGGTCGGCGATCATACGTTGCTCGGCGCTCCGACTGGTACCACGAGCGGCGAGGATCTCTACGAATACGCTGAAGGCAGGCTGCGTCAGGTGAATGTTCTCACCAATGGCTCACCGATCAGTTCATGTGGTGCCACGATAGCGGGGATCTCCGTCGACGGCGCCCATATTGTTTTCGTGGATAATTGCACCAAAGATCTCTACGTGCGCGCCGATGGTGCGGAGACCGTCGATATCGGTCCCTACGAGTTTCGCGCCGCCAATCCGGAAGGCTCCACGCTGCTCCTGGAAAAGCAGAGCGGGAGTGGTTACGAATTCTTGCTATACGACGCCAGGACGGCGATAGCGAAGTCCTTCCTCTCGACTACCACACACCCGTTTCGTGTCAGCGCCTCTGAAGACCTTGCCGCAGTCTACATCACTTCCAGTCAACAGCTTACACCTGAAGCTCCACCGCGCTCGGAAGGATTCTATGAAGCGGAAGACATCTACCGTTACGATGTGGCCAGCGGAGACCTTCGCTTCGTCGTACAGGCGGCTCGCCCCGGCGGCGGCGACGCAGGTGGGACGTTCGCCAGTCCCGACGGACGCTACTTCTATTTCTCCTCAGGGGGAGTCCCCGGTGTGGGCGGGCGCGGTAGCTATCGCTATGACAGCAATGAAAACGTTGTGCAATGCATTCCCTGCTCCTCGACATTCGACGACGAACCACGCCAAGAGGTCTCACTCGAGCCGAGCGCCAACGGCGACTATGTCTTCTTTGACACCACGTCTGCGCTCGTGCCCCAGGACGTGGACGGCGAAGTGGCACCCGAACCGATAATGGACAGCAACGGTGAATTCAACGAACATCCCAGCAACACGTACTCCGTCTCCAGCGACGTCTACGAGTGGCGGCGTAATGGCCTGGATGGTTGCGCGCACATCCAGGGTTGTTTGAGCCTGATCACCTCCGGAAGAGGTGGCTTCAAGAACGTTCTGCTCGGCGTGACGCCCTCGGGAAGCGACGTGTTCTTCGGGACTCACGAATCGCTCGTGCCGCAGGACGTTGATAGCGCGGGGGACGTCTACGATGCGCGTATCGGCGGTGGGTTCCCGCCGCCGCCGCCGCGGCCCGTGGAATGCGAAGGCGACGCGTGCTCGACGCCGTTCTCCGCCCCGCTCGACGCGACGCCGTCGAGCCTGTCCTTCCACGGGGCGGGCGACGTCGCGGGTGAAGTAGGTGCGCAGGGGCGTGCGAAGGCCAAGACCAAGGCGAAGCACCCCAAGGCCAAGAGGAAGGGCAGGGCAAAAAGGAAGGGCACAAGGGCGGGCGCCAAGCGCGCCAGGAAGGCCAGCGGTGCGCGACACGCCAAGACGATCGGGGGGCCAAGCAAATGACCGCTCGTCATGAGAGCGAGCGGAGGCTGGTACAGCGAGCGGTTGCGCTCACTGCCACGGTGCTCGTCGTCTGTCTCGCGTTCGCGGGACATGCTGCCGGCGAGCCGAGCGCCAGGCCGTTTGAAATCGTCCCGGGCAGTTTCAAAATTACGCCCTCGACATATCAGGCCGGTTCTCACGAGGATCTCACCACGACGTTTGATTTCGCCCATAACGCGGGGGGAAAGACATTTAACGATCTCAGGAACACGGTCGTGAACCTGCCGCCGGGGTTTGTTGGCAACAACACCGCTGTGCCGACCTGCACCGACGCTCAGCTTCTTGGCAACGGGTTTGGTCAAGGGAAGGGACCCGAGTGTCCTCCCGCCAGTCAGGTTGGCACGATGACGCTCGATCTCGTTCTGCTCCCCGGTGGCTCCTCGGAAAGGGATACTTTCCCTGTCTTCAACATGGAAGTGACGAGCCCCGGCATCGTTGCCGCTCTCGGCTTCAATGTCGTCGTTCTCAACCAGATCCTGCCGATAACCGTGCGGCCCGGTGATTCCGGTCTCACCGTCAGAGCGCCAGAAATCGAGCAGCTCGGCGAACCGCACGAAATCTCGTTGACGGTGTGGGGCGTCCCAGCCGCGAAAAACCATGATGCCGAACGCGGCGAGGAATGCATCCCAAACAACAACGAAGGGGTCAACGGGTGCATCAACGGGGGTAAGACGGTGAACATCGCCCCGAAGCCGTACCTCAGCGATCCCACGAGCTGCGAACCTAAGATCGCGACGATGGAAGCGGACTCGTGGGAGGCGCCTGAGGACTGGTCGAAGGCCACCACCGAAATCGCGCCGATGGACGAATGCGACCGCGTCCCGTTCTTCCCGGCGATAGTGGCTCAACCAACCACGAACGCGGCGGAATCCTCGTCCGGGTTGAACGTGTCGCTGCTCGTTCCGCAGAGCTGGGAAAAGCCCGAAACGATAGCGAGCTCAAATCTCAAGGACACCGTGGTCGCGCTGCCTGTGGGGTACACGGTTAATCCCTCCGCCGGCTCGGGTCTCGGTGCATGCACGCCGCGGCAGCTCGAAGCGGAGACATCCTCCTCGCTGCCCGGGGAAGGCTGCCCGGCGGAATCGAAGATCGGCTCCGTCGAAGTGGAGAGCCCCGTGCTGGCCGAAAAGCTCACGGGTGCGATCTATGTCGCCACACCGTATGACAACCGCCCCGAATTCGGCACGCCCGAGCACCCAGGTGGGTCGCTGCTCGCGCTCTACATCGTCGTGAAGAGCTTTGAGCGCGGGATCGTCGTCAAGCTCGCCGGCAAGATCGAACCAGATCCGGTCACCGGCCAGCTGGTGACGAGCTTCGACGACAATCCGCAGGTCCCGTTCAGCAAGTTCACGTTGAAGCTGAGGCAGGGCGCGACCTCACCCCTGGTCAGCCCGCCCGCGTGCGGGGTCTACACGGCCGAAGGGGATTTGACGCCGTGGTCTGATCCGCTCGTACCTCAGCACCTGCTCAGCTCGTTCCAGATCGAAAACGGTATTGGCGGCGGCCCCTGCCCCACGGGCGGTGTCCCGCCGTTCAAACCGCAGGTCGTCTCCGGCACCCAGAACAACGCTGGTGGCTCTTACACCCCCTTCTACCTGCGGATAGTGCGTGAAGACGGCGAACAGGAGATCACGAAATTCACGACGATCCTGCCGCCGGGGTTGACCGCGAACCTGACCGGGATACCATTCTGCTCGGACGCGGCCATCGAAGCGGCACGCAAGGCGAGCGGCAGGCAGGAGCTGAGAGCCCCATCCTGCCCGGCAGCAAGCGAAATCGGGCATACGCTCGTCGGCGCGGGTGTTGGCAGCGTGCTCGCGTGGACGCCTGGAAAAGTGTATCTGGCGGGCCCCTATCACGGCTCGGCATTGTCGATTGTCTCGGTCACAAGTGCGACGGTCGGCCCGTTTGACCTGGGGACGGTCGTGATCCGTTTCGCTTTGCGGATCAACCCGACTACGGGACAGGCGGAAATCGATTCCACGGGCTCAGATCCCATCCCGCACATCATCGACGGGATAGTCGTGCACGTTCGTGACATCCACGTGTACGTGGACCGCTCGAAGTTCATGATCGACCCGACGAGTTGCGAACGCATGTCGATCTCTAACACGATCACGGGCGCGGGCGCGGACCCCGCGAGCAACGCCGATGACCAGACGGTGAGCGTCACGACGCCGTTCCAAGCGGCCGATTGTTCGAGCCTCGGGTTCAAACCGCTCTTCAAGGCTTCGACTTCTGGCAAGACCTCACGGTCGGTTGGGGCCAGATTGAGCGTGAAGCTCACCTATCCCAACGCGCCGTTCGGGACCCAGGCGAACATCCACTCCGTCAAGGTGGACCTCCCCAAGCAACTGCCGTCGAGGCTGACGACCCTGCAGAAGGCTTGCCTCGACAGCATATTCAACGCGAACCCAGCGGCGTGCCCGGTCGCATCGAGGGTCGGTACCGCCAAGGCGATAACCCCGATCCTGCCGGTGCCGATCGAAGGCCCCGCGTACTTCGTGTCCCACGGCGGCGCGAAGTTCCCCGAACTGATCATCGTGCTGCAGGGCTACGGCGTCACGATCGACCTGCACGGGGAAACGTTCATCAACAAGGCTGGGATCACGAGCTCGACGTTCAGAAGCGTCCCGGATGAGCCTGTCACGAGCTTCGAATTGACCCTTCCCCAGGGACCGGACTCCGCCCTCGCCGCGAATGGGAACCTCTGCGGCGTCACGAAGACCGTCCTCGTCAAGCGTAGGGTGACCGTCCGGGTCAAGGGCCACAAGAAGACTGTCACGCGACGGGTCCGGACCAAGCTCCCGGCCGCGCTCACAATGCCCACCGCCTTCACCGCCCAGAACGGCATGGTGATCCACCAGAACACGCCGATCAACGTCACCGGGTGCGGGAATAACAAGAAGAAGGCGAAGGCCCATCAACGCACAAAGCACAAGAAGAAATAGGCCGGAGAGCCGGGTAACGAGATCGAGCGCGAGCCCTCGGGAGGCGGCACGCCCGTTGAGGCCCGCGGGGCTGCGGGCGCGGCTCATCTACTCGTCCAGCGGGCCGCGACAAAAAACCGTCCCAAGCGCGGCCTATGTTCCCGGCATGGCTTCGCGCGCCCTTACGGGATGGTGTACCGACAGCGCCGGCAAGCTCGATGAGCTGATCGCGGCGCATGCCAGTGTCGTGCACGCGGGGCGTGGGCGGCAATATGCGACCGCACAGATCAACGCGTCGCTGGTCGTCCAAGTCGCGGCGCACTTCCAGCTGTTCTGTCGCAACCTTCACACAGAAGCAGTTGAGTCTCTTGCGGAGGCAGCGCCTGATGGTTATCGCACCATGTTGCGAGTCGCCTTCACGGAGCATCGTGGCTTGGACCGCCGCAACGCATCCGTTCAGACGATTGGTGAGGACTTCGGACGCTTTGACCTGAGTCTGTGGAAGAAGGCGGACGCGATGTCGTCACGGACGGCGACGAGGCGCATTAGGCTGGAACAGCTCATGGCATGGCGCAACGCAGTGGTCCACCAGGATTTCGCGTTCAGCCCTCAGCAAAGCGCACTGTTGGCGGGCACGAGCCTCACGCTGGCCTGGGTTGGTAGATGGCGCAGCGCGTGCGACGGCCTGACTTGGACGCTCGACCGGGCGGTGTGCGCTCACATTCGGACCGCCACGGGGACAGCACCATGGTGATGTATCGTGAAGATATGGCAAGCGAAAAGCAGGAGTTTGTCCCTGGGATGAAGGTGGGTGTGCGCTTCAGCGGCGAAGTGACGCCCGCTGTTGTGACCGAGGACCGCGGCATCTTCGGTGGCCATCGGATTGTGCGTGTGCGTCTCGACGATCCGGACAACCTGGGCGAGCTTGAGTTCGAGGTCCCGGCGGACGAGTTCGAGCCGCTGCCGGCGGCTGCGTAAGCGGCACGCTTAGGACGGGTGCGGGGCGCAATCGGTCGGATCGACCCGTCGAGGCCGCGGCGCTATTCTTGACGTATGACGGTAAATGTAAAGAAACCAACGCGCGGGGTGAGGCGTACGTCTGGTCGTTCGCGGGTGTCCGGCAAGCATCAGATCACGATCCCGATCGGGGCGTTCAGCGAGGCCGGGTTGCGTGAGGGGGATGTCGTGCAGGTCAGGGCTCAGGGGCCCGGGCGTGTCCTGATCGCGCGCATGGACGACCTCGTCGATGAGTACGCGGGCTGTCTGAGCACCGGTGGCGAGCTCGGCTGTGCTGTGCGCGGACTGCGCCAAAAGTGGGACTGATCCTGCTCGACTCGACGGTCATCGTCGCTCGCGCGGAGATCGCTCAGTGACTCCACAACGTGGCCAGTGGCCAGGCTTCAAGGCGCTCGCCGAATGGGAGTCGCTCGCCTCCGGTGTAGAGGACGATCCCGCGCACGAAGCGCTCATCGCCCACGCCGTCGCGCACCCTCGCGAGGTGCTTGAAATCCTCGCTTCGCACGGTTGCGCCGGCCTTCACCTCGACGGCTGCGAAGCGTCCGTCGGGCGCCCTCAGCACGAAATCGACCTCGGCGCCCGTGGCCGTGCTCATGTGCTCGAGCGAGGCTCGCGTTCGGGGCGCGGAGATCTGCTTGACCAGCTCCATTCCCACGAAGCACTCGAGCGCCGTGCCGAGCAGCGGGTCGTCGCTCAGGCGTGTCCGCCAAGGCCGCGAGCAGGCGAGGGGTGATTGCGCGCTCGACCGTATCCATAGTCCGCTCGGTGGTCATTATATGACCACTCAGTGGGCGATCTATGAATAGCACCGGCCAATTGACCAAATGCGCCTCGGCCGATTGGCCGAAACGCCATCCCGAGCGTCATGCGCTCGAGCTTTAGCGCGACCCTTTCGGCGGCGGGATTCTCAGGTCACGGCAGATGCCGCGCGCGAACGGATAGGCGATCTCGCGATGGCGGGGCACCGCCGCGGAGCGTTCGGCGTCTATGGCTGGACGGTTGCGACCCGGACAGCCACGATCCACAACTCGCAACGATTATAGTCTACATGTCGCAACCTTTTCAGTCCACAATCCGCAACCTTAACAGGCCACAACTCGCAATTACGGCACCCGCGCAAGACGCCGCCAGCGGGCGCCCGGGCCCGAGCCCTACAGCGATCCCGGCGGCGCGATCCAGACGCTGTCGAAGTGCAGCACGTCGGTCAGGCGGTCGTAGTGACGGTCGTAGTGCAGCACACCGATGCCGGCCTCCTGCGCCGCCGCGGCGATGAGGATGTCCGGTGGTGGGATGCGGTGGGCGCCTGCGCCTCGCTGCGCCAGCTCACGTACGGCGCCGATCGCGGCACGCTGGACGGAGGCGCTCACCGGCGCCTGGCGCAGCGTAGCCTGCACCTTCTCGGTCTGCGTCACGCCGTCCGCGTCGCGTGCCGCGAACAGCAGCTCCATCGTGACGATCGAGCACGTCACGATCTGGTCCGCCTTGACGGCGGCCTCCCACTCCTCGCGCAGGCTCGGCAGGTGTGTGCGCACGCGCGCCGAGGTGTCGGCGATTAGGACGGCGCCTTTGTAGGGCCGGTCCGCCGCGTTCACGCGGCTTCGGGGGTAACGCCCCAGGCCAGCTCGTCGATCCGCTCGACGACCTCGGGGTCCCACGGGGTCTGTGGCGAGGTGGTGACCCTGGCGACCCAGGCGAGCTGCTCGGTGCGCCGGAGCTCCTCTTCCACGAGCGCGTCGGCGCCGCGGATCGCCAGGTCGTGAACCAGCGTGGCGGCGGGCTTTCCGGCGCCGATGAGGGTAGTCGCCCGGTCCAGCGCCGCCGCGAGCGCGGGGTCCTTTGTTACGGCGATACGGTCGAAGCGAGTGGCCATCCTCCGGATGGTAACACCAGGGTGCGACACCTGCCACTACCGGTGTCGCTGTCGATATGCTTCGCGCCTCAATGGCACTGCCGCTGGAAGGCATACGCGTCCTCGACCTCTCCCGCCTCTTGCCGGGCGGCTTCTGTTCGCTCCTGCTTGCCGACTTCGGCGCCGATGTGCTCAAGGTCGAGGACATGGGCCAGGGCGACTACATTCGCTGGGCGCCGCCCTACTACGAGGGCGCGGAGCAGAGCGCCAAGTCGGCGATGTTCCTGTCGCTGAACCGCAACAAGCGCTCGATCCGCGTCGATCTGAAGAGCGCGGCCGGGCTCGAGGTGCTGTTGCGGCTCGTGCGCGAATACGACGTGGTCCTGGAGTCCTTCCGCCCGGGCGTGCTCGACCGGCTCGGCGTCGGCTACGAGCGGATGAAGCAGGAGAACCCGGGGATCGTCTACTGCGCGATCTCGGGCTACGGCCAGACGGGGCCCAAGCGCGACGCCTCAGGGCACGACATGAACTACCTCGGCCTGATCGGCCTGCTCGGCCTCACGGGGGAGGCGGACGGCCCGCCCGTGCAGGCGGCCGGTCAGATCGCCGACCTCGGCGGCGGCTCGCTGATGGCCGCTTTCGGGATCATGGCCGCGCTGCGTGAGCGCGACGGGGCGCCCGGCAAACCCGGCTCCGGTGAAGGCCAGCTCGTCGACATCTCCATGGCCGACGGCGCGCTCTCCTGGCTTGCGATGGTCGCCGGCAGCTACTTCGCCGACGACGCCGTCCCGCGCCGCGGCGAGCAATTGCTCGCGGGCTCTGTCATCTGCTACCGGCCGTACGAGTGCTCCGACGGCTGGATCACGCTCGGGGCGCTCGAGCCGAAGTTCTGGCAGGCCTGGTGCCGCGGCGTCGGCCGCGAGGATCTGATCGAGAAGCAGTTCGAGAAACCTGGCTCAGCCGCGCACGGGCAGGTCATCGAGGTCTTCAAGGGCCGCACGCGCGCCGAGTGGACCCAGTTCGCTTCCGAACACGACTGCTGCCTGGAGCCCCTGCTCGAGCTGGACGAGGCGCTCGACTCCGACCTCGTCCGCGAGAGGGAAATGGTCGTCGAGCTCGACCAGCCCGGCGCCGAGCGCCCTGTGCGCCAGCTCGGCATTCCCGTCAAGCTCGATCGCACGCCCGGCGTTCACGACCGCCTCCCGGGTCCCGCGCTCGGCGAGCACACCGAGGAGGTCCTGCGCGCCGCGGGCTACTCCGAGGAGGAGATCGCCAACCTGATCGAGCAGGGCGCTGTCGCTGTCGCGGCGCCGTCCAAACAGGGCGCGTTCCTGGCTTAGCAGCGGCGCTGCCCAGCGCTTGGTGGAACACACCACTGGGCAGGGTCGCCGCTATGCTTGAACGCATTGACTGACCAGTCAATCTATCCACGCATCGGGACGTCATCGGAGGACTTGGGCTCGTGAAGGCAGCGGTGGTCCAGATGAGCTCCGGCGCGGACGTGGACGCCAACATCGCGTCCGCCGACAGGCTCGTACGGGCCGCGGCGGCGGACGGCGCTCAGCTGGTCGTGCTGCCCGAGAAGTGGACCGCGATCGGTGGGCCGGAGGACCTGCGCGCGGGCGCTCAGCCGCTCGACGGCAGCGCGATCACGTGGGCGCGCGAGACGGCTCGCGAGCTCGGCATCGACCTGGTCGCGGGCTCGATCGCCGAGCGCGTGAACGGCAAGGGCCGGCTGCCCAACGCCTCGGTCCACGTGGGCGCTGACGGGGAGATCCGCGCCGTGTACCGCAAGCTGCACATGTTCGACGTCGATATCGAGGGCAAGTCCTACCGCGAGTCCGACACCGACGAGCCGGGGGATGAGATCGTCGTGAGCGAGATTTCGCAGGGTGTCAAGCTCGGCTTGTCGATCTGCTACGACGTGCGCTTCCCCGAGCTCTACCGCGCGCTCGCATTGCGCGGGGCGCGCGTGATCGCGATCCCGGCGGCGTTCACGCTGCCGACCACGCGCGACCACTGGGAGGTGATGGTGCGCGCCAGGGCGATCGAGAACCAGGTGTTCGTACTCGCCGCCAACCAGGTCGGAGCCCATCCCGGCGGTCACCACTCGGGCGGGCGCTCGCTGATCGTCGACCCATGGGGCGCCGTTCTCGCGCGAATGGGGGAGGAGGTCGGGTATGTCTCGGCCGAGCTCGACCTCGCCGAGCAGGACGCCATCAGGCAGCGCGTGCCGCTGCTCGAGCACCGGCGCCCCGAGGTGTATGGCTGGACCGGGGACTCGGATGCGCGGGTGTGGCCGGAGGGGTCGGACGGTTGATCTCGCGTCGTCCCATCGTGCGCGGCCGGGGAGCGCGGCCGTGAGCGCCGCCCGCGCCAAGGCCGTCCCCGACCGCCGCCGGGCGATCCTCGACGCGGCCGTGCGCGTGTTCGCGCGCCAGGGCTTCCACGCCTGCCGCGTCTCCGACATCGCCGATGAGGCGGGTGTCGCCTACGGCCTGCTCTACCACTACTTCCCCTCCAAGGACGACGTCCTCTCGACGCTGTTCCTCGAGCGCTGGGGGGTGATGCTCGAGATGATCCGCGAGGTCGACGCCCAGCCGATCCCCGCGCGCGAGAAGCTCGGCGCGATCGCCGCGTTCATCGTCGACAGCTACGCCCACGACCCCGACCTGATGAAGGTGATCATCGTCGAGGTCACGCGCGCCGCCAACTCGTTCGGCCAGACGCACCTCGGCCAGATCCGCGAGGCCTACCGCATGATCGCCGAGATTGTCACGAAGGCGCAGCAGGACGGCGTCTTCAAGAGCGAGATCGACGCCCAGTTCGCCGCCATGGCTTTCTACGGGGCGATCGAGCAGGTTCTCACAGGCTGGATCTTCGGCCTGCTGCCCGCCGGCGATGAGGACTTCGAGCGCGCCAAGCAGCTAGTCGTCGAGACCGTCTGCGGCGGTCTGGAATCACCCCGCGTGGCTGCCTAGCAGTTGGCATGCTGCCAGCTTTGGAAGAATCTCCATTAAACGGGCTGCATTTATTGAAAGATATCCCCCAATATCGGTAGCATCGTCGTGCGTTTTTGTTATCGTGGATGGCCACGATGGCCTTGTCAGATGAGCAGATATTCGACCAGAACCCGTGGTGGACCCGCCGGACTTGGCGTGAGTCGGACCCGCACCTGAGATCGCTTCAGGCGCAGCCGGTGCGCCTGACCGCGGACTTCGCCGCGAAGCTCGACCTGGACAAACCCGGCATCCACATCCTGCGCGGGCCGCGCCAGGTCGGCAAGAGCACCGATCTGAAGCTGCTCGTCGAACGGGCGCTCGCGGCGGGTTTTCGCGCAAGCTCAATCGTCTATCTGGCCCTCGATCTGCTTGAGGGCCGGCACCTCTCCGAGCTGGCGAAGACCGTGCAACGGGCTCTCGATCTCGCCGATCACAGTTCGCCTGGCCTGCTGCTGCTCGACGAGGTGACCGCCGTGGCAGGTTGGCAAACGGCTGTCAAGTCGCTGTGGGACCAGGGCACTATCCGTGAGGAGGTCGTGGTGTGCACGGGCTCCTCCGCAATCGATCTGCAGCAGGGCGCCGCCGAGCGCCTGCCGGGGCGCCGGCAGGCGGGAATGGATCATCTCGCGCTTCCGCAGAGCTTTGCCGCGTTCGCGTGCGCGCTGGACGAGCAGATTCCGCCCTCGCCTCGGCTGACAGTCGCCGATCTGCGCGGCCGGGACGGCGAGTCCCTGCTTCGCGACATGCGCGCGCACGCGCCCGCGCTCGACGCGGCCATGAGGCGCTACCTGCGCTTCGGCGGCCTCCCAGCTGCGGTGGCCGAGGCTGCCTCGGGCGCTTCCGAGCCTTCACAAGAGGTCAAGCGGGTGCTGTACGACTCGCTCGTGAGAGAGTTGCAGCGCAAGGGCGCGAGCATTCCAGCGGCGCACGCTCTGCTGGAGCGCGTCGTGCGCTCACTCGGGTCGAAGGTCAGCTGGAGCAGCATGGCGCGCGAGATGGACGTCCCACTTGGCCGTGGCAGCTCTCGGCCGAGCCACCAGACGCTTCGCGACTACATAGAGCTGCTCGCCGGCGGCTACTTCCTGTTCGTGGCTTACTTCTGGCGCGCAGGCTCACAGACCAATGAGCTGTCCAGGGACAAGAAGGTGTTCCTAGTGGATCCGCTGCTGCACACGATCGCGCTCGACGGCGCGCCGGGTCTCACCTTCAACGCGCCGGCGCTCGTCGAGAACGTCGTCGGAGCGGCGCTGCTGCGTCGCTATGAGCCGGCGGACCGCCTGATCGAGACCTTCGTCCTGCCGGAGCGCCTGCACATCTGGCAGACCGCTCGAGGTGGTGAGATCGACTTCGTCTGCGGCGCGCGTCGCGAGCTCGACGTGGTCGAGGTCAAGTATCGCGAGGACCCAGGTCTCTCAGCCGCCGCTGCAGCAGCCCGGGCGCACCCTGGCCGACCAGTCGTGATGGCCACAAAGGACACCCTCCGGGTAGCTGATCGCTACACGCTTCTTCCCGCCCACACGCTCCTGTGGGCGCTCGGCTAGGCCGGCTTGCGCGCCGTGACGATCAGGTTGTAGAAGATGGCCGGGGGTAGCCGGGACTCCAGCAGCGTACGGTCGAGCTTCTGCAGGGCGAGATAGCCCTTGTAGGCGTAGTTGCGCCAGCCCCACGGCACGTCTTCGGGATGGGCGGTCGCCTCGAGCGTGCGGTTCGTCCAGCCGAACCAGTTGGCCAGCAGCTCCTCGCCGATCACCCTCACGTCCTCGAGGTCGGCTTCGCGTGCGAAGGACGAGAGTTCGCCGGGTGAGAAGGCGTGCACGTCTACGAGACCCTCGAGCGACGCCTCAGGCGCGCCGCCATCCGCCGGCGGAGCGGGGCGGGCTTTGATCGCTCTGCGCCAGATCGGCGCGGCCGCCGTCGCGACGCGCTTGGGGACGTTCGCGATCCGGTCGCCATAGCGTGAGGGCTCGCCCGCGAACAGGACTGTGCCGCCGGGTCGCAGCACGCGCGCGAACTCGCGGAACGCCCGGCCCAGGTCGGGGATGTGGTGGAGGATCGCATGGCCGATCACCAGATCGAAGCTTTCGTCCTCGAAGGGGAGGCTTTCGGCGTCGGTGGCGAGGGTCTCCACGTCGAGCCCAAGCCGCTGTGCGTTCGCGCTCAGGGTTGACAGCATCCCCGGCGAGATGTCGGTGCACGTCGCCTTCTCGACCAGCCCCGCCCGCATCAGGTTGAGCGTGAAATAGCCCGTCCCCGAGCCGATCTCCAGGGAGCGCCCGAATGGGCCATCGTTGCGTCCCAGGGCCTTGCGCACCTTGGCCGTCACCTGGCTCTGGCCCAGATCGCCGAAGTCGATCCCCCACTTGGCGTCGTAGTGGTCTGCCGCCACGTCGTGGTAGCGCGTGTTGACGTCGCGGATCTCCTCCGCGCTCAGGGCCGGTGTCATGGCGCGGGACAATATGGCACCCGGGCGAAGGGCGGCGCCGGCGGTCCCATCGGGCTCGTATACTCGCCGGCCGTGTCCGCGTCTGCGCCCGTGATCGTCCAGCGCGAACAGCCCGAGGGCGTGCCGCCGCTTGCGCTGACCGGCGAGCGCACGCTGCCGGACATCCCCGAGGAGAACTACTGGTTTCGGCGTCACCTCGCCGTGTACGAATGGATCGGGGCCAGGGTCGCGGGGCTGCGCGTGATCGACATGGCCTGCGGCGAGGGCTACGGCTCGGATGTGCTCGCTCGCAGCGCTCACAGCGTCGTCGGCGTCGACGCCAACCCGGAGGCTCATGAGCACGCGCGCCTGCGCTACGGCCGCGAGAGCCTTCGCTTCGCGCGCGAGCTGGTCGAGACATTCGCAGAGCCCACCGACGCCGTCGTGTTCCTGCAGACGATCGAGCACGTCCAGGACGCGCCTGCGGTGCTGGCTCACTTTCGCTCGCTGGTGGGGGAGGGAGGAGTCGCGTTCATCTCGACGCCCAACGTGCTCACCCTGGCGCCCAAGGGCGCCGAGCGCTCCGACAACCCGTGGCACGTGCACGAGTACAGAGCATCCGAATACGAGGAGCTGTGCCGGGGCACGTTCGGCAAGGTCGAGATGTACGGCCTCTTCCATGCGCGCAAGCTGCGCACGCACGAGATCGCGATAAGGCTCGGCTGGGACGCAATCCACAAGCGCCTGCGCTTGACCAAGCCCTTCTATGACCGTTTCACGCCGGCGATCGCGGCAAGCGACTTCGTCCTGCGCCCGGCCGGCACGTATGATCTCGACCGGGCGCTCGACTTCCTAGCCGTCTGCCGGCCGTGACCGCCATCAAGGGCGAGCTGGCGATCGTCCTGCACACGCACATGCCCTATGTCGAGGGCTTCGGCACCTGGCCTTTCGGCGAGGAGTGGCTGTGGGAGGCCTTCGTCGGCAGCTACATCCCCTTGCTCGATCTGCTCGACTCCGATGCGCCGCTCACCCTGTCGTTGACCCCCGTGCTGTGCGATCAGCTGGAAGCCAAGGGGGCGGGAGAGAGGTTTGAAACGTTCATAGACGAGGTGCGCAGCTATACGCACCGCGAGGACATCGCCGGCCTGCGCGCCGGCGGCCACGAGGACCTCGCGCTCGAGCTCGAGCGCTCGCTGGCCGAGTACGAGCTTGCGCTCGAACGCTTCCACGCGCGCGGCGCAGACCTGCTCGCGGCTTTCGCTCCGTATGCGCAGTGGACCTCCTCGGCCACCCACGCGGTCCTTCCGATGCTCGCGACCGACGCCTGCGCTCGCGCGCAGATCCAGGCCGGCGTCGACTCACACCTCGAGCGCTTCGGCGCGGGCTGGCGCGGCGGCTTTTGGCTGCCCGAGTGCGCCCATGCGCCATACCTCGACCCATTGCTCGAGGAGGCGGGCGCGCATGCCACGTGCGTTGAGCTGACCGGCCGCTACGGCCTCGGCGCGCGCGAGCATCTGCGCCCGCTGCTCACCGAGGCGGGCCTCGTGCTCGTGCCGATCGACCGTCTCACGATCGCGCGCGTGTGGAGCGATCAGGGCTACCCGGCTCACGGCCGCTACCGCGACTACCACCGCCACACGATCCACCACCACAACCCGTGGGCCAACGACGGCGAGGCCTACGACCACGAGCAGGCGCTCTCGCTCGCCCGCGAGCACGCCGCCGACTTCGTCGCGGCCACGATCGAGCGGTTGCGCACGGCAAACGAGGATGAGGGCAATGCGCTGCCCGGGGACGGGCTCGTCGTCTGCGCGCTCGACACCGAGCTGCTCGGCCACTGGTGGTATGAGGGCGTCGCCTGGCTGTCGGCCGTCGTCGAGGAGTGCTCCCGGCAGGGGCTCTCGCTCGTGCCCCTCGACGATGCGGCGGCGCTGCGCGAGCCGCTCGCGCTGGACGATTCGCAGTGGGCTCCCAGCACATGGGGAGCGAACGGCGATCTCTCGACCTGGTCGGGGCCGGCGGTGGTCGACATGGCGTTCGAAACCCGTGCGGCCGAGCTGAGCGTGCTGGCAGCCGGTGAGCGTGCGGGCGCCGCCGCGCTACGCGAGCTGATGGCGCTCCAGTCCTCCGACTGGGCCTTCATGGTCTCCCGCGAGCTCGCTGTCCCCTATGCCCGCGAGCGCTTCGAGAGTCACCGCGACGCGCTCACCAGCGCGCTGGCAGAGGGCCCGGCCGCATCGACTGATGCCCTGCGCAACCTTGCCCCTCGCGCCGACCCGGCGGCGCTGCTCGGGCCGTAGTCAATGGCCGAAAAATAGTCCATGTGGCCTGAATACAGCCCACATGGGCGCAACATGGTCCGGGCAGCAGGCGCTCTGCGCCCGGTGACGCGCTACTCCCAGCGCAGCTGCTTCGGCGCCTCGCGCGTGCGGATCAGCTTGGCGGGGACGCCGCCCACGACCGCATTGTCGGGCACGTCCTTCGTGACGACGGCGCTCGTGCCGACGATGCTGTTATCCCCGACGCTCACGCCGCGCAGGATGCACGCGCCGTAGCCGATCCACACGTTGCTCCCGACCATCACGTCGCGCTTGTAGATGCCCTGCAGGCGGATCGGGCGCTCGACCTCGACGACGCCGTGGTCGAAGTCGATCAGCATCACCCTGTCGGCGATGATGCACTCGCGACCGATCGACACGTGCTGGTAGGCGGAGATCGTGCACTCCTGGCCCATCACCGTCTTGGAGCCGATCGACACTTCGCCCTCGTGCACCCTGATCTTCGAGTCGTGCCCGATCCACGACCAGCGTCCGATGCGCAGCGTCGCCTGCCTGCCGATCTCGAGCTTCACTCCCGGGCAGATGAAGCACGGGCCGTCGGTCTGCAGGCGCTTGCCGTGGCGCAGCTTCAGCAGCGCCAAGCGCGCGAGCAGGCGCGCGTAATGGCGGTTGACCATGTTCTTCTCGCGCATCCACCGCCATGTGCGAAGCGCGTCTGCGGGTCGTGTCACGAGCGGGCATCCTAGAGATATGCGCCCCGAGGGTCGCGTCACAGGGAGTAGGAGCCCGCCGCTCCTTTCCTAGATACTTCGCGGCGATGGCCGCATCCCTCGCACAACGTCTGCTCGACGGCGACCGCCGCGCCCTGGCGCGCGCGATCACGCTCGTCGAGGACGACCGTCCCGAGGGCTGGGAGCTCGTGCGCGAGGTCTACCCCCACACGGGCCACGCGGCCGTCTACGGCTTCACGGGCCCGCCGGGTGTCGGCAAGTCCACCCTGATCGGCGCTTTGACCAAGGCGCGCCGTGAAGCCGGCCGCACGGTCGGGGTGCTGTCGGTCGACCCCTCCTCGCCGTTCACGCACGGCGCATTGCTCGGCGATCGCATCCGCCTCACCGAGCATTTCCTCGACCAGGGCGTCTTCATTCGCTCGATGGCCAACCGCGGCGCGCTCGGCGGGCTCTCGGAGGCCGCGCTGCAGGCGGCGCTGCTGCTCGACGCGGCCGGACGCCAGGACGTGTTCGTCGAGACGGTCGGCGTCGGCCAGGCCGAGATCGACATCATCGACCACGCCGACACGATCGTGCTCGTCCTCATGCCCGGCTCGGGCGACTCGATCCAGGCGCTGAAGGCGGGCGTCATGGAGATCCCCGACATCATCGTCATCAACAAGGCCGATCACCCGCTCACCGACACGATGGTGCGCGAGATCCGCGGGGTGCTCTCGCTCGCGAACCTGGACGCGGACTCCGAGCGCAAACGCTGGCGCGTTCCGATCGTCAAGACCGAGGCGGCCCACGGCAAGGGGATCTCAGAGCTCGTCGAGCGGCTTGACGAGCACCGCGCCCACATCCTGGCCGAGGGCACCCTCCAGGAGCGCCGCGGGCGCAACCTGCGCAACGAGGTGCTCGCGATCGCGACGGCGCGGCTGCGCCGGCGGCTGGAGGAGGAACTGAGCGAGGACGCCGAGTTCAAGCGGCTCCTGGAGGAGGTGGTGCAGCGGCGTCTGGACCCCGCAAGCGCCGCGACCGAGCTGCTGGAGCGACGGCCGTGACGCGGCTCGCCGGCTGAGATACGGCTATTTCGCCTTGGCCGACGCCTGGTTGGACTGCGGACCCGTGCCCACCGCGTTGACGGCGGCCACCTCGTAGTAGTAGGTGGTGCGCGATTTGGCCCCGCTGTCGTTGAACGCGCACGTCGCGGCTGTGCAGCTGATCGACTCGTACGCGCTCTCGCGACCGGACCGTGTGCCCCGGTAGAGCTCGTATCCGGTGATCGCCGAGCCGCCGTTGGACGTCGGCGCGCTCCACGCGAGCGCAACCCCGGTCGTCGAGGACGTGGCGGCGGTCAGGTTCCGCGGAGCGCCCGGGACAGTCGCCGGCGCGGTCGGTGTCGCCGAGGCCTCGCCCGAGGCTTCGCTGGAGCCGACCGAGTTGACCGCCTTGACCGTGTAGTAGTAGGTCGTGCCGTTCGTCAGGCCGGTGTTCGTAAAGCTCGTGGTCGTCACGCCTTCGGCGATCGGCGTCGTCGCCTCGCCCCCCGGGCTCGGGCCGCGGAAGACGTCGTAGGTCACGCTCGCAGCGCCCCCGGTCGAGCTCGGAGCGCTCCACGACAGAGCCACCTGGGCGTTGCCCGCCTTGGCCGTCAGGCCGCTCGGGGCGCTCGGCGGTTCGGTGGGCGGGGGAGGCGCAACGCCCGTGAAGGCGGCGGCGCCGTTGGGCGTGCCCAGGCCGGTCGGGCCGTTGTAGTACGCGGAGTCGGCCGCGTCGCAGAGGTACGTGCCGCACGAGCCGTTGCTGCCGGCGTGGACGTAGTTGAGGGCTCCACGATCGCCGTAGGGGTAGGAGCTGGGCGTGCCGCTCGTGGAGGTGTTGTCCGCCAGCGCGTACACCGCCCCCACGATCTGGGTGGACGCGCTTGTGCCGCCGAAGATCGCAAAGCCGCGCAGGCCGTAGGTGTCGTACACCCACACCCCGGTGCTCGGGTTGGCCACGGCGGAGACATCGGCGACGATCCGCTTGTAGCACCCCGACAGGGTGTATTCGGTCACGAGCGCGAGCTGCCACGCCTGCTGCGGTTCGTAGGCGCTGCAGCCGCTGCCCGCTTCGCTCCACGCTCCCTCGGTCGCGTCGCGCGAGCCGCTGTTGGTCGCCTGGTAGAGCGTGGTGCCGCCGACGGCGGTGACGGTCGGGGCGGCGGCGGGGAACTCGACGCCGTAGCCGCTGTCGCCCGAGGCCGCGGTGATCGCCACGCCCGGATGGTCGTAGTAGTAGGCGGCGGCGCTGCTCTCCGTCGAGTACTCGCTGGCGCCGTAGCTGTTGGTGACGACGTTCGCTCCGAGTCTGACGGCCGTGTTCACGGCCGTGCCGAGGCTTTCGAGCGAGTTCGAACTCGCCTCGACGAGCAGGATGTGGCAGTTGGGGCAGATCGCGCTCACCATGTCGAGGTCGAGCGAGATCTCCTCTCCCCAGCCGGAGTTGCCGCGCGGATAGGAGCCCGTCACGCCGCTCTGGTTGACCTTGCGAAAGCACCCGCTCGCCGACGTGCAGGCCGGCAGCCCGAAGTAGGAGCGGTAGTAAGCCAGGTTGCTTTCGGCGTACGGATCGTCGTAGGCGTCGACGATCGCCACGGTCTGCCCGATTCCGCCTGTCGACGACGGAGTGTCGTAGGCGGAGCGCAGATAGGAGGGGTCGTATGCGCCGCCGTTGCCCAGCGTGGAGGCCGGCAGGCGGCTGCCGTGGGCCAGCGGCCGGCGTTCTCTCGCCCACGCGTCGGTGCGCACGTGCGCCAAGCAGTGCGCGTAGCCGGCGCTCACCGCGGCCGAGCAGACGTCCGCGCTGGTCGGGCCGCCGGGCCCGTAGTGGGCGCCCAGGTGGCCGCCCGAAGCCGACGCGACGGCGCCGGTGAGAGGGGCGCCCAGCAGCAGCGCTCCCGCTGCGACGCTGCCCAAGATGATTCTCGACATATTCCGATAACGCATGGGCAGAACTCCGTCACTCCTGCGGTTTGCGGTCAGTCGCCCCCGGATGCGCCTCGACTGCACCACAAGGAGACAGCCAAGCACTATACATCTCGCTCAAGCCCACATGTGAACGGCTTGGTAGGGGCTGAACGGTGTGCTCGATCAGGACGGCGTGTCGTTCACGCTTCGTAGCTGAGCAGCGCGTGCGCCTCGTGCGGGGCAAGCCGCTCACGGCCGCCGAGGAAAGCCAGCTCGATCAAAAAGCCGCAGCCGACGACCTCGCCGCCGAGCTGCTCGACCAGCTCGCACAGCGCCGCCGCCGTCCCTCCGGTCGCGAGCAGGTCGTCGTGGACGAGCACGCGGGCTCCGTGCCCGATTGCGTCGCTGTGCAGCTCGAGCTGATCGGTTCCGTACTCGAGCAGGTACTCCGCGCTCACCGTCTCATACGGCAGCTTCCCCGGCTTGCGTGCGAGCACGAACCCGGCCCCCAGATCGAGTGCGAGCGCCGGTCCGAGCAAAAAGCCGCGCGCCTCGGCGGCGATCACGCAGTCCACGTTCAACGGCCTTGCGTACTCGGCCAATCCCTTCACCGCGAGCGCGAGCGCCCCGGGATCGGCCATCAGCGGCGTGATGTCCTTGAACACGATCCCCGCCTTGGGGAAGTCGGGGATGTCTCGTATCAGCTCGCGCAGGTCGGAGGCGCTCACGTCTCGGGGCGCAGCGTGCGGGCTGTCTGCGAGCGCTCCACCGTGCGCTGGTCCGGAGCCGTGCCGATCACCTTGTCGCCGACGACCGAGGTCACCCCGAACCAGTAGCGCTCGTTCTTGAAGTGGTGCAGCCGGTGGTTGCGCCAGATCGCCTTGAAATAGCGGCCCCTCGGACGGTAGGGGGTGTGGATCAAAAAGTGCATCCACTCATAGGAGGCGAGAATCGCGTAGGCGGCCACGAGGCCCGTCGTGGCGCCCGCGAGCCGATTGCCGCCGAGCACCATGCTCACCGGGAACGACGCCGCCCAGTCCACCGCGGCGATCATCGCGAGGAACGCCAGCACCGCGTAAACGGGGATCAGCAGCTCCTCGAGCACGTTCGGGGCTTCGTGGTGAGCGCGGTGCTCGCGCGCGCTCGGCACCTCCATCCGGCGTCCCAGCAGCGTGAACGGGGGAGAGTGCAGCAGGTAGACGTGGATCAGCCACTCCACGAACGGGGTCACGCAGATCAACCCGGCGGCCACCACCGCGTCGCGCCAACTCCACGCGCCCTGCGGGATGCGCAGCCCCAGCGCGACCAGCACGGCTCCGAACAGATAGGGGGGCGAGGGCTGGCGGGCGAACACGCGCGCGCAATCGCGCAGCGACGGGCCCGTCCCGCCGCGGGTCGGCACCGACTCGGCGGGCGCGGTCAGATGGTCCGCCGCGATCTCCGCTGACGCGGCGCTCCCTTCGAGGGGCTCCCGACCTGCATGCACATCGCTGTCAGCCATCGTCTCGGACATCTCCATCGGATGCTAACCGAGTAGGCTGCCGCCCACGATGGACTACATGCGCTGGGTCGACGGCAACTGGTCGCTCTTGACGCGGCTGATGAAGGGGCACGCCACGGTCTACCGCGCCACACGCGGCGTGATCGGCCACCGCTTCCCCGGCGCCCCTGAGATGCTGCTGCTCGACCACATCGGCGCCAAGAGCGGCGCGCATCGCACGACGCCGCTCGTGTTCGCCCGCGACGGCGATCGCGTGATCCTGATCGCCTCCAAGGGCGGCTATCCAAAGAACCCGGCCTGGTACTACAACCTGCTCGCCAATCCCGACACGACCATCCAGATCGGCTCCAAGCTGACCTCGGTTCACGCCCAGCCCGCAGCGCCCGAGGAGTACGACCGGCTGTGGAAGCTGGCGGTCGATGTCTACAGCGGCTATGACGCCTACCGGCGCCGCACCGAGCGCAAGATCCCCTTGCTGGTGCTCAAACCAGCCCCCTAGCGGTTCGCCGGCCGAGCCAGGCAAGGACGCAGGGAGCGCGGTGTGCTCGGCACATAAGCGACCGAGGACACAGCCGGGCGAAGTGCCGGCGGGCCGCTAGGCGCCCAATGCTCTTGCGATCACCATTTGCTGCACCTCGTCGGTGCCCTCGCCGATCGTGAGGATCTTCGCGTCGCGGTAGAAGCGGCACACGGGGTACTCCTCGATGAAGCCGTAGCCGCCGTGTATCTGCACGGCCTCCTCGGTACAGCGCACGGCCAGCCGGCCGGTCTTCAGCTTCGCCTGCGCGGCCGTCAGGGTGAAGTCGCGTCCGGCGTCCTTCTCGCGCGCGGCCTTGTACACGAGCAGCCTCGCCGCCTCGATCTCGGCGGACATGTCGGCGAGCTTGGCCTGGATCGTCTGGAACTTGGAGATCGGCCTGCCGAACGCGATGCGCTGCTTGGCGTATGCGAGCGCCTGGTCAAGGGCTCCCTGAGCGAGTCCCACGCCCATCGCCGCGACCCCTATCCGGCCGATGTCGAGGATCCGCAGGAACTGCTTGAAGCCCGCTCCGCGCGGCCCGAGCAGGCTCGACTCGGGAACCTTGCATTCGCTGAACGTGAGCGGCCTCGTGTCCGACGCGTTCCAGCCCATCTTGCGGTACGGCTCGCCCTGCTCATATCCGGGCGCTCCGTTCGGCACGATCAGGTTCGAGATCTCCTTTCCGCCGTCCTCGCTTGTGCCCGTCACAGCGGTGATGCACACCATGCCCGATATGCGGGTGCCGGCATTGGTGATGAACTGCTTTGAGCCGTCGATCACCCACTCGCCGCCTTCGAGCCGCGCGCGCGTACGCGTGTTGCCGGCATCGCTGCCCGCCTCGGGCTCGGTCAGCCCGAACGCGCCGAGCCGCTCGCCCGAGCACAGCGTCGGCAGCCATTCTTGCTTCTGCTCCTCGCTGCCGAACAGGTGGATCGGCTGCGTGCCGAGCGATGTGTGCGCGCACAGCGTGATCGCCACCGAGGAGTCCACTCTCGTCAGCTCCTCCACCGCGAGCACATACGCAAGCGTGTCGCCGCCCGCTCCCCCGTATTCCTCCGGGAAAGGGATCCCCATCAGCCCGAGCTTGCCGAGCTTGGCCACGATCTCGTACGGGAACGCCTTGGTCCGGTCGAGCTCCTCCGCGACCGGCGCCACCTCGCACTCGGCGAAGTCCCTCACCGTGCGCCTTATCAGCGCGTGGTCTTGCGAGAGGTCGAAGTCCACCGTCTCAAGACCAGGACGGTCGTTGAGCAAGGGAGGCAAGGACGCAGGGAGCGTGGCGTGCTGAGCACGCGAGCGACCGAGGACGCAGCATCGCGCCGCTCAACGGCCGTCCTGGCGGTACGAGCGCGCAAGCTCGACCAGCAGGCGCACCCCGTAGCCGGCGGCCCCTTTGGGAGCGTAGGCGCGACCCAGGTCCCAGGCGCTTCCCGCGATGTCCAGATGCGCCCACGGCGTGTCGCCGACGAAGTTGGAGAGAAACGCGCCGCCCACGATCGTGCCGGCCTTGCGCCCTTCCGGCGCGTTGTCGAGGTCGCCGTAGGTTCCCTTGATCAGCTCGCTGTACTCCTCGTGCAACGGCAGCCTCCACAAAATCTCGCCGCTGCGCTCGCCCGCCTCCGTGACACGCGCCGCGAAGGCGTCGTCGTTCGAGATCAAGCCGGCGTAGGTGGAGCCGAGCGCGATGATCACCGCGCCCGTCAGCGTCGCGGCGTCCACGATCGCCTCCGCTCCCAGCGACACGGCGTGGCACAGGCAGTCGGCCAGCACGAGCCGGCCCTCGGCGTCGGTGTTGTTGACCTCGATCGTCTTGCCGTTGGAGGCCGTCACGATGTCACCGGGCTTCACCGAGCGCCCGCTCGGCAGGTTCTCGGTTGCTCCGATGACCGCGACGAGTCGCACCGGCAGCTTCATCCGGGCGATCGCGGCCATGGCGCATATCACGGCCGCCCCGCCCGACATGTCGAACTTCATCTCCGCCATCTTCGCTCCGGGCTTGAGTGAGATCCCGCCGCTGTCGAACGTCACCGCCTTGCCCACGAAGCCGAGCAGCGGGCCGCTCGCGCCCGGCGGCTCGTAGCGCATGGTGATCAGGGCCGGCTCCTGCTCTGAGCCCTGCGCCACGGCGGCGAAGGCCCCCATCGAGCGGGCGACGAGCCCATCGCGTCCCTCCACCTCGACGGTGAGGCTGTCGATCTCGCCGGCGAGATCGCGCGCGTACCGGCCGAGCGCCGTCGGCGTCAGATCGTTGGCGGGGCGGTTCTGCAGATCGCGCGCCTGGTTGACCGCGGTCGCGACAATCGCCGCATCGGCTACGGCCCGCTCGAGATCGTTGCCGCCTGCGACGATCAGGCTGTCGAGGTGCTTGGGCGGCTCCTGCTCGCCACGTTCGCGCTCGCCGCCCCCCTGAGCCCGTGCGGAGCTGGACTTGAAGCTCTCGAAGCTGTAGTCGGCGAGGATCGTGCCCTGTACGAGGGCTTGCGCGATCTCGCCGGCTGTGCCGTCATCCGCAGGCGGCGCTTGCCAGCACAGCGTGCGCGTCGATATCTCCCTCGCGCGGTCGCGAGCCGCCGCTGCTGCCACGCGTGCCTTCTCAGGCGTGAAGTCAGCGCGTGCGCCGAGCCCCACGATCAGCCAGCGCTTGGTGTCCGCGTGGGTCACGGCCAGCGCCTTGTACGCGCGTCTTGCCTCACCGCTGCGCAAGATCTCGGCGACCTGTTCCGGTGCGTCCGGTGGTCCCTCTTCGCCCTCGAACACTCCGATCGCGACCGTGTCGGCGTCGCTCGCCCGGGCCGGCTGGGCTGTCCATGAGACCTTCACGATCCGAGCACGATACCCGGCTCGGTAGCATTGCGGTCCCCAGGCCGCCCGCAGGCCGCATCCCCAACTTCAGGAGAATCGCCTCGATGCCCAAGACCGTGATCCTCGGCGCCGCGCGCACCCCCATCGGCAAGATGGGAGGAGGGCTGTCCACGCTCGACGCGACCGAGCTCGGAGCTATTGCGATCGAGGCCGCTCTGCAGCGCGCGGGCGTCGATCCCGAGCAGGTGCAGCACATCGTGATGGGGCAGGTCCTGCAGGCCGGCCAGGGCCAGATCCCCTCGCGTCAGGCCCAGATCAAGGCGGGCATCCCCAGGGAGGTCTCCTCCGAGACGATCAACAAGGTCTGCGCCTCGGGGCTGCGCGCATCGGTGATCCTCGACCAGGCTATTCGCGCGGGCGATGTTGAGGTCGGCGTCGGCGGGGGGATGGAGTCGATGTCCAAGGCGCCCTACCTGCTGCCGAACGCGCGCTTCGGCTTTCGCATGGGCGACGTGAAGGCGCTCGACGCGATGGTCCACGACGGCCTCACCAATCCCTTCTCGGGCAAGCAGATGTTCGTCGAGGCGACCGAGATCGGCGATGAGCTCGAGATGACCCGCGCGGACCTGGACCGCTGGGCGCTGCGCTCGCACGAGCTGGCGCTCAAGGCCACCGACGAGGGTCGTCTCCCGGAGGAGATCGTGTCCGTCACGATCAAAGGCCGCAAGGGCGACACCGTCGTCGAGGTCGACGAGGGTCCGCGTCGTGACACGTCGCTGGAGAAGCTCGCCGCACTGCCCGGATTGGTCGGCAAGGAGGGCTCCCACACGGCCGGCAACTCCCCCGGCGTCAACGACGGAGGCGGGGCGCTCGTGCTCGCCTCGGACGAGTGGGCTTCCGCCAACGGCTCCGAGGCACTAGCTGAGATCGTGACCCACGCGCAGAGCGCCGACGACTTCGCATATCTGGTGCGCACCCCCGCCTCGGCCGCGAAGAAGGCGCTCGAGCAGGCGGGTTTGAAGGCGCAGGACATCGATCTGTGGGAGATCAACGAGGCGTTCGCCTCGGTCACGCTCAACTCGATCCGCGTGCTCGGCATCGACGAGGACCGCGTCAACGTCAACGGCGGCGCGGTCGCGCTCGGCCATCCGATCGGCGCATCGGGCGCCCGCATCCTCGGCACGCTCGTCCACGAGCTGCGCCGTCGCGGCGGCGGCTACGGCTGCGCGGCGATCTGCTCCGGTGGTGGCCAGGGCGACGCCGTGATCCTCAGGGTTTGAGCGATCTCAGGGCACAGGCGATGTCTACCGAGGCTCATACGAAGAGCAAGATCCGCGTCGTCGTGGCCAAGCCCGGCCTCGACGGACACGACCGCGGCGCGAAGATCATCGCGCGGGCGCTGCGCGACGCCGGCATGGAGGTCATCTACACCGGCCTGCACCAGACTCCCGAGCAGATCGTCGAGACGGTCATCCAGGAGGACGCCGACGCCGTCGGCCTGTCGATTCTCTCGGGCGCCCACATGACGCTCGTCCCGCGCGTGGTGGAGCTGCTGCGCGAGCAGTCGATCGACGACGTCGTGGTGACGGTCGGCGGGACGATCCCCGCCGAAGACATCCCGGAGCTCAAGAGCCTCGGCGTGGCCGAGGTTTTCACGCCCGGAGCGCCGACGCAGGCGATCGTCGATTTCATCCGCAATGCAACGACTGCGCGCACGCCTGATTGACTCGTCAGTCAACTCAGGTAGGATTGTCACATCGAGACCCCTCAAGGAGTAGCCGAATGAAGATTTGCGTCCTGGTGAAGGAGGTTCCGGACGCCGCCGTCGAGAAGCGCATCAACACCTCGACGGGGCGCATGGACCGCAGCGGGGAGAAGAACCTCAACCCGTATGACACGCATGCCATCGAGGCTGCGATGCAGATTCGCGAGGGCGGCATCGCCCCCGTCGAGGAGATCGTCGCCGTGACCATGGGCCCGGAGAGCGCCGTGCGCGCTCTGCACAAGGCCGTCTCGCTCGGGGCGGACCGCTCCGTGCACCTCTCGGACGAGGCCGTCGCCGGCTCCGACGTGGCCGCCACCGGCTACGCGCTCGCCCAGACGCTCAAGCGCGAGAAGCCGGACCTCGTGCTGCTGGGCCAGCAGTCAGACGACGGCGAGTGCTACACGATCGGCGCGGTCGTGGCCGAGCACCTCGGCATGCCCTCGCTCACGCAGGTGATCAAGATGGACGTCGAGACCGGCGCACTGCGCTGCGAGCGCCAGGCCGAGTACGGCTACGACACGGTGCAGGTCAGCCTGCCGGCCGTGATCTCCGTCGGCGACGCCATCAACGAGCCGCGCTACCCGTCGCTGAAGGCGATCATGGGCGCCAAGAAGAAGCCGCTCGAGACGGTTGCCGCGGCCGATGTGGAGATCGATGCCTCCAAGGTCGGCGGCGAGAACTCCGCCGCCCGCTGGATCGCCGCCAAGGCGCCGCCGGCGAAGGCCGCTGGAGAGATCATCGAGGACGAAGACACCGCCGAGACGGTCGAAAAGATCGTCGCCTGGCTCGACGAGCGCAAGCTCATCTAGACCAGGGAAAGGAACGAGAGAAATGGCAAACATCCTGGTCTACGCGCTTCACTATGAAGGCGCGATCAACAAGAACTCGCTCGGCGCGGTCTCCGAGGGCGCCAAGCTCGCCGCCGAGCTCGGCGGCGAGGCCCACGCGATCCTCGTCGGCGAGGGCGTTCCGCAGGAGCTGGCGGCGTCGCTCGGCAACTATGGGGCCAAGAAGGTGCTCATCGCCGAGGGCCCGGAAGGGCTCGCGCAGCCCGTCGTCGACGCGATGGGCGCGGCGATCTCGGGCGGCGGCTACAAATACGCGCTGTTCGGCGGCGGCCTGCTCGGCTTCGAGATCGGAGCTGGTCTGGCCGCGCGACTCGGCGCCGGTGTGGCGATGGAGGTCACCGCGGTGCGCGCCGAGAACGGCGAGCTGATCGCCGAGCGCCCGATCCTCGGCGACTCGGCGATCTCGGAGATCTCCTATCGCTCGGAGGTCGGCATCGTGATCGGCCGTCTCAACGCGTTCGAGATCAAAGAGACAGGCGCGGGCGCCGCTCCCGTCGAGCAGCTCAGCTTCGAGCTGAGTCCGCACGCAAAGCAGGCGACGATGGTGACGCGCGGCGAACAGCGCGGCGCGGACGTCGACATCGAGGGGGCAGACGTGCTCGTGGCCGGCGGCCGCGGCCTGGGCAAGGCCGAGGGCTTCCAGCTCTGCGAAGAGCTCGCCGCGGCATTCGGCAACAACGCCGCCGTGGCCGCCACCCGCGCCGTTGTGGACGCGGGCTGGTACCCGTATGCCGCGCAGATCGGCCAGACCGGCAAGACGGTCTCGCCGAAGCTGTATCTCGCGGCGGGCATCTCCGGCGCGATCCAGCACAAGGTCGGCATGCAGGCCTCGGAGAACATCGTCGCGATCAACAAGGACTCCAACGCGCCGATCTTCGAGTTCTCAGACCTCGGGATCGTGGGCGATCTGAACAAGATCCTGCCCAAGCTGACCGAGGCTGTGAAGGCGAAGAAGGCTGGTTGAGATGGTTGCTCCCGCGGCCTACCCGCCCCCGGTCGACTCCCAGAAGGAGTTCATCAAGCGCGGACTCGACCCCGAGGACGAGCTGATCGAGGTCGGCGTGGCGATCGTCGGCGGCGGCACGGCCGGGCTCGCCTGCGCCAACCGCCTCCTTCAGCTGCTGGCCGATGACCCCGAGACAATGGAGCGCCTCGGCGAAGTGCCGGTCGCTGTTGTCGAGAAGGCGAAGACGTGCGGCGGGCACAACCTCTCGGGTGCCGTGATGCGCCCGGGCGCGCTGCAGGAGCTGTTCCCGGACATGACCCGTGAGCAGTGGCGCGAGGAGGGGTTTGCCTTCGGGGAAGTCACCAAGGAGGCGGTCTACCTGACCCCCACCTCCAAACTCTCGCTGCGCATCCCCACCCCGCCCCCGTTCAAGAACCACGGCAACGAGGTCGTATCCGTAGCGGCCCTGGCGCGCTACCAGCAGCAGCAGGCCGAAGAGGGTGGCGCCTACATCCTCACCGAGACCGCCGCCACGCAGCTGGTCGTAGAGGAAGGACGGGTCGTCGGCGTGCGCTCCGGCGACAAGGGTCGAGGCAAGGACGGCGAGCCACTCGGCAACTTCGAGCCGGGCACCGACATCAAGGCTCAAGCCACGGTGCTCGCCGAGGGCTGCTGGGGTCACCTGACAGGCGCCGCGATACGCGAGTTCGACCTCGCCTCAGGGCGCGAGCCACAGGTGTGGGAGCTCGGCGTCAAGGAGGTCTGGAAGGTTCCCAAGCCGTTGGACCGCCTCATCCACACGATGGGTCCCTGGCCGCTGAAGATCTCATCGAAGTACGGTCAGATCGGCGGCACCTGGATCTATCCCATGAAGAACGAGAAGACCGGCGAGGATCTCGTTTCGATCGGCTTCGTCGTCGAGCTCGAGTACGCGGATGCCACGACCTCGGCGCACGATCTGCTGCAGACGTTCAAGACCCATCCGCTCGTGCGCAAGATCCTCGAGGGCGGCGAGCGAGTCGCCTGGGGCGCGAAGGCGCTGCCCGGTGGCGGGTACTGGTCGATGCCGAAGCTCTCGATGCCCGGCGCTGTGCTGGTCGGGGACAGTGGCGGCATGGTGGACACGATGGCGCTCAAGGGCGTGCACCACTGCATCAAGTCCGGCATGCTCGCCGCCGAGTCGATCTACGCGGCCCTGCGACGCGGAGAGACAAGCTTCGAGTCATACGAGAAGGCCATCGAGGAGTCCTCCGTCGGCCGGGAGCTGTGGGAGGTGCGCAACGCGCGCCAGCCGCTGCAGAAGGGCCTGCTCATCGGCGGGCCGCTCAGCGGCATCCAGCAGATCACCAAGGGGAAGCTGCCGGGCCGCGCAGGCTGGCATCGAAACGACTCAAAGCCGATGTTCATCGGCAAGACCAAGGACGTCTACGTCAAGCCCGACGGCAAGTACACGTTCGACAAGCTCTCCTCGGTGTTCATCACCGGCAACGCCACCCGCGATGACGCGCCCAACCACATCCGCCTCCAGAAGCACGTGCCGCGCGAGATCGCCGAAACGTGGCGCTGGATGTGCCCCGCCGGTGTGTACGAGATCCCCGAGGACGCACCCGAGACCGGCGATGTCGACGTGATCGTCAACTACACCAACTGCGTGCAGTGCGGCGCGATCACGGCCAAGGGGGGCCGTTTGACGACCCCCGAGGGGGGCGACGGCCCCCTGTACCAAATAACCTGAGCGCCCCGAAACACCGCCCGATTTCGGGTGTTAGGGCGTGTGAATGATCAGGGTGTGTCAACTCATCCGCATGGCGCTCGTGCTCGCGTGCGCGTCCGCTGTCCTCTTCGGGTCAGGCTCGGCCCTCGCGCGCGGCGGGGGGCGCGACGTCCCGGTGGGCGCCCCCTCCGGCGCGAGTGGCTACTCGGCGGCGCTCGAACAGTGCACGACATCTGCTGCGGCAGGAGAACGCTCGGTGACGTTCACGGCTCAGATGACGGCCGTGCCGGGCACCGTGCACATGGAGATGCGCATCGATCTGCAAACGCGTCTGGCCGGCGACGCGAGCTTCCATATGGTCATCGCTCCCGGTCTCGGAATATGGCGCGGCTCGGAAACGGGAGTGAAGATCTACAAGTACGTCAAGCAGATCACCAACCTCGTGGCGCCCGCGACGTATCGAGCGGTGGTGCGCTTCCATTGGCTGGGCGATCGCGGTCGTGTGCTCAAGCGCGCATGGCTGCGCACGGCGAGCTGTGAGCAGCCTCTGATCACCGCGCCGACCGGCACTGCGCCGGTGGGGGCTAGCGGGTCCTGATGGACTCGACTCCGCGGGCCGGCTCGGCGCGAGCGGCGGGACGAGTCGCGGGCCGATAGAATGCGCTGAGCATGAAGCCCTCGATCCATCCCGACTACGTCCAGGCCCACGTGCGCTGCACGTGCGGCAACGAGTTCATGACGCGCGCCACTCTCCAGGAGTTGCACGTTGAGGTGTGCTCCAACTGCCATCCCTTCTACACGGGTAGGCAGAAGCTCGTAGACACCGGCGGTCGCGTCGAGCGCTTCCAGCGCAGGGTCGCGAAGGGACGCGTACGCTCAGCGCAGTCACAGAAGCCACCTCAGTAAGGCCGGAGTCTTCTGACTTGGGCACCGCTGAGCTGACCGCCCAGCGCGATGCGCCGCTTGGTGGTCAGGCCGTGCTCGAGGGGGTCATGATGCGCGGCGTCCACAACTGGGCCGTCGCGGTGCGCAAGCCGGCGCAGGACGTGGCTCTCGGGCAGATCGAGGTCTCGACGTTCCCGCTTCAGTCGGCGCTGGCGCGCCACGGATGGCTGCGCGTGCCGGTGCTGCGCGGGGTCGTGGCGCTCGGCTCATCGCTTGCGATCGGCTTCAAGGCTCTCGGCATTTCGGCCAACGCACAGCTGCCCGATGGCGAGAGCGGTGACGAGGGAGCGGAGCAGGAGGGGCCGCAGGAGATCCCGGCAGGGGTCTGGGCCGGAACGATCGTGGTGGCGCTCGCCTTCGCGATCGGCCTGTTCTTCCTGCTGCCGCTCGGCCTCACGAGCCTCATCAAGGGGCAGCTGCACTCCTCGGCGCTGTTCTGGATCGTCGAGGGGCTCTTGCGCACCGCGATCTTCCTCGGCTATCTCGTGCTGCTCTCGCGTATCAAAGACCTGCGGCGCGTGTTCGAGTACCACGGCGCCGAGCACAAGACGATCTCCTGCTTCGAGGCGGGTCTGCCGTTGACGCCGCACAACGCCCAGCGTTTCTCGCGGCTTCACCCGCGCTGCGGCACGAGCTTTCTCTTGATCGTCATGATCGTTTCGATCTTCGTGTTCGGCGCCGTCGGCCTTCCGGCCTGGTACTGGCTCGTGGCCACCCGCATCCTCGGCGTGCCGGTCATCGCCGGCATCTCCTTCGAGATCATCAAGTTCGCCGGACGCAACCGCAGGCGGGGCTGGGTGCGGACGATCATGTGGCCCGGTTTGAAGCTCCAGCTGCTCACCACGCGCGAGCCCGACCTCGATCAGCTCGCGGTGGCGATCGCGGCGCTGGAGGCGGTCTTGGAGCACGAGACCCCCGGCAGCCTCGACGCGGCCGATCTCGTCGGGGTGGAGGTCGTGGCGTAGGAGATCACTCGAGCAGCGACCTGACCGCCGATGCGGCTATGGGCCCCTCGCGCACTATCCGCCAGGCGCCGGTCTGCTCGTACTCAGTGAGGTCGATCACCGTGGAGGTCGTGCCTGGCAGCTCGCCTCCGTCCAGCACGAGATCGGCGCCTTCGCGTAGCTTCAGCGGCACATCGGAGAGCCGCCGCGGGTCCGGACCGCCTGAGAGGTTGGCGCTCGACTGCAGCACAGGCGCAGTCACGTCGGCAAGCGCGGCGAGCGGTCGGTCGAGTAGCGGGACGCGCAAGCCGAGCGCTGGTTCGATTGGCCCTTTCGGGTGGCCGATCCGAGCGCCGTCCAGCGCTCGCTCTGGGTTGCAGGCGAGTGAGAAGCGACCATCGGGGTTGGGCAGGAGCAGCGTGACGGGTCCGGGCAGCAGTGCGGTGAGCGCCGCTCTCGTTCGCGGTCCAAGGCCAGGCAGAGCATCGAGTGCAGGGTCAAGTGCGAAGAACATGACGGCGGACGGCTTGACGGGCGGGCGGCCCTTCAGCTCGTAGAGTCGCCCAACGGCCACCTCGCTGAGCGGATCGCAGGCAAGGCCATACACCGTGTCCGTCGGGATCACCGCAACGCCCTCGCCTGCCAGGCACTCCCGCAGCCGGATTGCGTCGGCAGCCGTCAACGGGATCGGCCGGTCGGCGCAACCGGCGGTCGACGCGTCTGAGCGTCCGATCGGACTCACGGGCGCTCCCCGACCACGACCCGCTCGATCCCGGCGAGGTCGCGCTCCGCGCGGAAGGTCTGAAAGCCGGCTGCTCGCATCAGCTTCCCGACGGCGCCGGCCTGACCGATGCCGACCTCCAGACCGAGCATGCGCACCGTGGGACGCCCCGCGGCCTGGGCGATGAGGCGCCGGATCACATCGAGCCCGTCCGGGCCCGCGAACAGGGCATCGGCGGGCTCGTGGCGAAGGATCTCCGGCGCGAGCGACGCTCGATCGCCATCGGGCACATAGGGCGGGTTGGAGAGGATCGCGTCGAGGTCCTCGGCGATCGCGTCGAGCAGATCGGACCGCACGAAGGCGACCGGTAGGCCGAGTCGCGTCGCGTTCTCGCGGGCGAGCGCCAGCGCCGGCTCGCTGACGTCGGCGCCCGCGACATCGAGATCGGGCCGCTCGTGCTTCAGGGCGAGCGCGACGGCGCCGCTACCGGCGCCGACGTCGAGGACGCGCGCGCCCGCGGGCAGCTCGAGCCCCACCTCGACCAGCAACTCGGTCTCGGGCCTGGGGATGAGCACCCTGTGATCGACCGCGAGCTCCAGGTTGCGGAAGTGGCGACGCCCCAGGATGTAGGCGACCGGCTCGCGCTGAACCGAGCGGCGGCGGACGAAGTTTCCGAACACGCGCACGGCCCGTCCCTCGACGCTCAGCTCGCGCTCGACGATCAGCCGCTCGCGCGAGACACCGAGCGCGTGTGAGAGCAGCAGTTCGGCGTCGAGTCTGGGTGTCTCACATCCGGCCGCGGAGATCGCTGTGGTCGCTCCATCGAGCGCGTCGCGGACGGAGGTCCCGCGTGTGAGGGCTGCCGGGCGAGGGTCGGGCATGGGGGAGACTCGAGATTCGAGCGCGTCAGCGCGCCCGGAGGACCGTGCTGGTCGGGGCATTGCCGGTCGTGATCACGCCGCTGCCTGCATCTCCAAGCGACGGCGCTTCTCGTCGGCCTGCAGCGCGGCGGTGATCTCCTGAAGCTCCCCCTCCAGCACCTGATCGAGGTTGTGGACGGTCAGCTTGATGCGATGGTCGGTGACGCGTCGCTCGTTGTAGTTGTACGTGCGGATCTTCTCTGCGCGATCTCCGGTGCCGACCTGCGAGCGGCGGTCGGCCGCCAGCTCCGCCTGCTGTTCGGCGAGCGCCCGCTCGTACAGCCGCGCGCGCAGCACGCGCAGCGCCTTCTCGCGGTTCTGCAGCTGCGACTTCTCGTCCTGCATCGACACGACGATGCCGGAGGGCTTATGGGTTATGCGAACGGCCGAGTCGGTCGTATTGACCGACTGGCCACCGGGCCCAGAGGAGCGATAGACATCGACCTGCAGATCGTTCGGGTTGATCTCGACGTCGACGTCCTGCGCTTCGGGCAGCACGGCGACGGTCGCCGTGGAGGTGTGGATGCGTCCCTGGGACTCCGTTTGGGGAACGCGCTGCACGCGATGGGTGCCGCCCTCGAACTTGAAGATCGAGTAGGCGTTATCTCCCTTGACGGCGAACGTGTACTTGCCGTCGCCGACCTCCAGCGACTCGGCCTTCAGGCCGGTGCGCTCGGCGTAGCGGGTCAGCATCCTGAACAGGTCGCCGGCCCACAGGCCGGCCTCCTCGCCGCCGGCGCCGCCCTGTATTTCGACGATCACGTTCTTCTCGTCGTTGGGGTCGCGCTCGACCATGGCCAGGCGGATCTCCTCCTCGAGCTGCTCGATTCGCTCGCGCGAGGCGCCCAGCATGTCCCGCAGCTCCGCGTCCTCGCCACCCTCGGCGAGCAGCTCTTCGGCGCCCGCCGCGTCATCGTGGGCGCGGCGCCACTGCGCGGCCAGCTTGGCGGCCGGCTCCAGCTGACGGTAGGCGCGACCGACCTCCGCGTAGCGCTGGCGATCGCCGATCACGGCGGGGTCGGTCATCTGCCCGCCAAGCTCGGCGAAGCGCATCTCTATCTGCTCGATCAGATCTTCGATCACGCAAGCAGTCTAGGCTGTGGGTGCACCATGTCCGATCTGCAACCCGACTACTTCAACCGCCCGCTCAGCGAGGTCGATCCCGAGGTCGCGGTCGCGCTGCGCGGGGAGCTCGAGCGCCAGCAGCAGACGCTCGAGATGATCGCGTCTGAGAACTTCGTGCCGCAGGCCGTGCTCGAATGCCAGGGCTCGGTGCTCACCAACAAGTACGCCGAGGGCTATCCCGGACGGCGCTACTACGGCGGCTGCGAGTGGGTGGACGTCTCCGAGCAGCTGGCGATCGACCGCGCCAAGGCTCTGTTCGGCGCCGAGCACGCCAACGTCCAGCCCCACTCCGGCGCTCAGGCCAACACGGCCGTCTACCACGCGCTCCTGCGGCCCGGCGAGAAGATCATGGGGTTGTCGCTCGCGCACGGCGGCCATCTCACGCACGGCATGAAAATCAACGTGTCGGGACGTCTGTACGAGATCGTCGCCTATGAGGTGGATCGCGAGACGAGCAGGATCGACATGGACGAGGTCGCTCGCATAGCGCGCGAGCACCGCCCCAAGCTGCTGCTGGCCGGGTGGTCCGCCTATCCGCGTCAGCTCGACTTCAAGCGCTTCCGTGAGATCGCCGACGAGGTCGGGGCGCTGCTGATGGTGGACATGGCCCACTTCGCCGGGCTCGTCGCGGCGGGCCTTCACCCCAACCCGGTCGCCCACGGCGCCGACGTGGTCACGACGACGACCCACAAGACGCTCGGCGGCCCGCGCGCCGGCATCATCCTGTGCAAGCAGGAGCACGCCAAGAAGATCGACTCGGCCGTGTTCCCCGGCCAGCAGGGCGGGCCGCTGGAGCACGTGATCGCCGCCAAGGCCGTCGCGCTTCGAATCGCCGCGAGCGAGCTGTTCGCCGAGCGCCAGCGCCGCACCGTCGAAGGGGCGAAGGCGGTGGCCGAGCAGCTCATGAAGGCCGGCCACGGGGTCAACGTGCTGACCGGCGGCACCGACGTGCACCTCGCGCTCGTCGACCTGCGCGAAGCCGACCCGGAGCTGACCGGGCGTCAGGCCGAGGATCGTCTGCACGAGATCGGCGTGACCGTCAACCGCAACGCCATCCCGTTCGATCCGCGCCCGCCGATGGAGGCCTCGGGCCTGCGCATCGGCACGCCGGCGCTCGCCACGCGCGGCCTGCTCCTCGAGGACTTCTCCGAGGTGGGCCAGATCATCGCCGTGGCGCTCACGCCCGAGTTCGAGGCGCGTAGGGACGAGCTCTCAGAGCGCGTGCGGGCGATCGTCGAGCGTTATCCGCTGTACGAGCACCTCGGCGCGATCGCGACGGCGTAGCTTTGGGATGGCCCGGCCGGCACATGTGCCGGCCGGAGGGGGTCGCACATGTGCGACCCCCCGATCGCGGTGCATGCACCGCGATCCGAACCGGCGCATGCGCCGGTTCGACGATGATGACGTCTGCGCCTGCGATGCTGTCGCAAGTCGATGGCCCACCTCACTGAGCTCGACGCGCTTTACGCATTCCTGTTGGCCGCGGCCATGGCCGCGCTGCTGACACCGTTGACGATGCGGTTCGCACGCGCCGTCGGTGCGATGGACGAACCGCGGGAGCGCGGCCTGTCCAGCCGCGCCACGCCGCTGCTCGGGGGTCTCGCGATATTCGCGGGAGTGCTGGTCGCGATGCTCGTGTTCCTCCCGGCGGGCTACGGCAAGGACGGCCGCCTCTGGCAGGGCGTGCTGATCGGCGCGACGCTAATCACGATCGTGGGCGCGCTCGACGACCGCTTCGACCTGCCGCCGCTCGTCAAGCTCGCCGGCCAGATCGCCGCTGCGATGATCGTCGTGCACTTTGGGGTTGACGTAAAGAACATCACGCTGCCCTTCATCGGGGCGCTCGCCTTTCCCAACGCGGGCGTCACCAATGCCGGGCCGATCCTCACCGTGATCGGCCTGGTCGTGATGATGAACGTCGTCAATCTCTCCGACGGCCTGGACGGGCTTGCTGCGGGAGTGTGCGTCATCATCGCCGGGACGCTCGCGATCATCGCCTTCGATCTCGGTCGCGCCGAACCGGGCGTGCTCGCGGCCCTCACGGCGGGTGCGGCGCTCGGCTTCCTCGTCCACAACTTCCCACCCGCCTCGAGCTTCATGGGCGATTGCGGATCGAACCTGCTGGGGCTGTTGATGGGGGTGGTGGCGGTCGAGGGAGCCGTCAAGACCCCGGCGGTGGTGTCATTTGTGCTGCCCCTAATCCTGCTCACCGTGCCGTTCCTTGACACGACGTTCGTCGTGCTCAAGCGCCTGAAGTACCGCCGCCCCATATACGCCGCCGACAGCGAGCACTTCCATCACCGCATGGCACGCATCGGGTTCTCCGATCGCCGCACGATCGCCTACCTGTACGCATGGACGCTGATGCTCGCCGGACTCGCGCTCGCGCTGCGCTTCGTGCCTTACTCCGACCACAAAGGCCATCTGCACACGGGCTGGACGCTCGTCATGGTCGCACTCTTTGTGCTCGTCGCTGCAGCGAGCGTCTATCTCGTGTACGTCCTCGAGATCCTCAAGTTCCGCCGGCTCGACGCGCTGCGCCTGCGCAGGCTGCGCCCCGACGCCTCACCGGCGGAGATCGAGCGAGACGTGGCGCTCGACCTTCAGACCGGCGAATACGACGCCGTGATCCCGCAGCGGATCGAGCGCGATCGCGGGGACGTGCTTGTGCGCGATGTGCCTGGGCGGACTGAGCAGAGGTTCGGCGAGCGGCAGATGGATCAGGATCGCGTACGCGCAGAACACGAGCGCGGCGGCGCGCAGCAGGCGGCTGTCGGCGAGCGCGGCGAACGGCAGGACCCACACCGCGTACCACGGCAGCAGCCAGGCCGTCGATAGCAGCAGCGCGAGCGTGGCCCAGCCGGCCATCGAGCGCCAATCGGCGCCCCGTGCGGTTCGCCACAGGGCGAAGAGAACGGCGACCGCGAGCACGCCCACGAACAGGTGGCGCCACCATTCGGGCACCCCTTCGAGGCCGAAGAGTCGCGCGGTCTCCGCCGGGACGCTGTGCGTGGCGATCAATTCCTGCTGCTCGCCGATGGCTCCCGCGAAGCCGAGCGCGTGCGTCCCGAACCCGAGGATTGCAACGATCGCGAGGAACGCCAATGCGCCGACGGCGCCGGCTGCGACACGCGCGCGCTCACGCCACCGCGCCGGCGCGAGCACCACGAACGGGAGCACGAGACCGGCCGATGCCTTCACGCCGATCGCGGCCACGATCGCGATCGCCGCCCCGCGCATGCGTGGCGCCGTGCCGGCGGCCAGCGCCAACGCGCAGGCGAGCAGGAGCAGCACGAGCGTGTCGTTGTGGGCCCCGCCGAGCGCCAGCTCCAGCAGCACCGGGTTCAGGCCGACGAACACGGCCGCGGTCTTTGCGGAGCGGCCCATCTTCGCGGCGGCCCTCGCGGTCAGGGCGACGGCCCCGAGGCTCGTGATCACGGCGATCGCCTTCAGCGTCCAGATTCCACCGGCCACCCCGAGCGGGGCGATCGCGTAACTGCCGAGCGTGAACAGCGGACCGTACGGGGAGTGCTGGAACGGCCAGCCTATGAACCGGAACAGCGGGTCAAACGGCGCTTCGGCCGCGACATGGGTGTAGGGGTCCAGTCCGTGCAGCGCGCCGAGGCGCGCGAAGCTCAGGTAGCCGAACACGTCCTGGGAGATCAGCGCAGGCCCGAGCAGCAGAGCGACGCTCGCGGCAACGACCGCGGTCGTGACCACACGGCCCGACAGCGTGCGCGCGGCTGTGAGCGCCGCGGCGTAGCCGGCGCACATGACGAGCGTGAGCGCCTGAAACCTGTCGGGTGTGAGCCCCAGTCCCAGGCCATGCAGCGGACCCGACAGCCACCCCGGCCAGCCGCCGCTGCGGCCCGGCACATATCGCGTCGGACCTCCGGCCGCGCAGGCCGCGAGGCCGAGCGCGCCTACCACCACGCCGGCAAGGCCTGCCATCCCCAGCGCGCGCAACGCGACATCGGACGGGCGCGCGCGGCTGCGCGAATTGCAACCGTTCACCACTGCCGCTAGGCTTTGCGTGTCGCCGTGCCCTGAGAGCATCCGTCACCGTGCGCGCCACCGAGACCGAGCCGTCCGCGGGACAAGCGAGGCTATGGCACGCTCTTGAACTGTATGCGACGCCGTCACCGCACACCTAAATCGCCCCGGCGCCCAGGGCCCAAGCGCGTCCTGATCCTCTCCGCCGACGTCGGCGAGGGCCACGCGGCCGCCGCTCGCGCGCTCGCGCATCAGATAGAGATCTCACCCGAGCCGACGCAGGTCACGGTGATCGACGGCCTCGCTGCGATGGGCCCCTTGCTGCAGCCGGTCGTGGAGGACGGCTATCGCGTGCAGCTGCGCTTCTTCCCGTGGACCTACAGCGTTGTCTACTCGCTGCTCGAGCGAGTCGCGCCGGTCCGCGCGCTCGCGCGGCGGCTTCTATGCATGTTCGGCTCGCACCCGCTCGCGCGTCGTATCGCCGAGCACGAGCCCGACGTGATCGTGTCGACATACCCGGCCGTCACGGTTGTGCTCGCGCGCCTGCGCCGCACCGGGATCGTGCGCTGCCCGACCGTCGCCACCATCACCGATCTGACGGGTCTCTTCTTCTGGGCACAGCCGGGTATCGACACGCATCTCGTGATGTACGGAGAGTCGCTCCCCTCGGTTGAGCGCATCGCGGGGCACGGCAGCGCACGGCTTGTGCGCCCGCTCATCTCGGCCGAGTTCCTCCAGGTGCGCTCCCAGCTTGACGCGCGGCGAGCACTCGGGCTGCCGCAGGAGGGCCGCATGCTTGTCGTCTCGGGGGGAGGTTGGGGAGTCGGTGACATCGAGGGAGCCGTGCGCGAGCTCGAGCGGATTCCAGAGGTCACCAGCATCGTCTGCCTGGCGGGCCGCAACGAGCAGCTCGAGGAGCGCCTGCGGGAGGATTTCGCCGGGGAGCCTCGCGTGCACGTGTACGGGTTCACCGACAGGATGCCCGAGATCCTCGCGTCGGCCGACGCGCTCGTGCACTCCACCGGCGGGGTCACCTGCCTGGAGGCAAAGGCGACCGGCACCCCGGTCGTCTCATACGGCCTGCCCGTCGGTCACGCGCGTCTGAACACGCGTGCGATGGCCGATCTTGGGCTGTTGCGGCTGGCGAACAACACTCGCGAGCTGCGCGAGCATGTCGAAGCGAGCTTCCACGAACGCCATGAGATGGGCGGCATCGCCCCCGGGCGCCGACGCGAGGGGCTGCTTGCGATCGCGGGGCAGGATGCTCTGGCGGGAACCGCCCTCGCCGAGGCGGTTGAGCACGACGAGCGCGATGAGCCCGTCTCGGCCGAGCTCGATCCGGCTGCCGTGGAGCTCGTGCTCGACGCACCCCATCGCGTGAGCCCGATTCCTCTTTGGCGACTGCGGCTCGCGGCCTTCGTCACCCAGTTCGTGCTGCTCTTGGGAATCGGCACATGGCTGATGTCGACGGATGAGGTGACCGCGGTTGCGGGCGTCATCCTGCGCGTGCACCCGCTTGCCCAGGTGAGCACAGTCAATCCCGACGTCGGCCTGATCGTGCGCGCTCCCGCCACAGTCGTGCGACCGCTGGCCGGGGAGCTCGCCGCCGCGGGCATCCACGTCTCCTTTGCGGACGGCGGCGCCCACTCGCTCTTCACGATCGCCGATCTGCGGGCGATGGGAGATGAACTGCTGCCGGAGATGCCTCACTCGGGCTCGCCGCTTCGATGGCTGCGCACACGCGGAGCGCTGAGCTCTCAGGCGCATGCGCTCGGCCTGCGTCACCGCTTCTACTTCCTGCAGCCGGCAAACGGACTGACGGTCGGTCAGCTCGTGCTGGCGCGCACGGCGGGCGCCACGCCGGTGTCAGGGGCGTTCCGTCTGACGCCGAACGGACCGCTTCCTCAGCGCCACGTACGCGCGGGCGATGTCCTGATCGTCTCGGTCGACGGCTCGGCCTCCTCGCTTGCCGGCCTCGAGCGAATCGTGTCGTGGCTGCGCTCTGGCGGCCTGTCCGTCGAGCCGCTGGAGTCGCTCGTGCGCTCGCCTTCCATCAGCGCCAAGAGCAGAGGCGAGCGCGCGAGCGCGGCCGCTCCGACGACGAGCACCACCAGCGACAGGGCGAGCGGCGCACCGTTCAAGGGCGTGTCGGTGAACTTTTCGTTCAGGATCAGCGGCGCGAGCACGATCGGCACCACCGTCTGAGTCACGAACACCACCGGCGCGACCAGGATCGCAGGGCGCATCTGCAGGGCGCTCATCTCGCTCAGCGCGCCCACCGCCGAGGCCGCCGCGGTCGAGATCGCCCATGCCGCCGCGATCCAGAGGTGCCCGTGGTGCAGGTCGTCGGAGGCGAGCTTGGTGGCCACTCCGCTCCACGCGAAGCCCAGTCCGGCGCCGATCATCGTCACCGAGGGGGCGGGGCGACGCACGATGCTGACCACGTACGGCGTCGCCGCGAGCACCGCGAGCGCGATGAGCACGAACGTGATGATCTCGTCGCCGCTGTGGCTGGTGGTGTACGGCGGCGCGCACAGGGCCGCCCCGAGCATGCCGAGCACGATCGCTCCCACCGCGATGTGCTCGCGCCGCCCGGCGTGCTCGCCGAGCATGCGCCGGCCGAAGTACAGCAGCACCAAAAGGCCGGCCGCGAGCGCCGGTTGCACCACCACCAGCGGCACGAGCAGCAGCGCGAGCACCTGCAGCGGCCAGCCCAGCATCGAGATGCCCGTGCCGGCCAGCCAGCGCGTCCTGCCCAGCAGGTTGCGCGCCAGCGCCAGGCGCAGGTGCGCTCCGTGCGGAGCGCGCTTGGCGTCCATCGCCTGCAGCGCGACCCCTAGGCTGTAGAGCGTCGACGCGCCGACGGCGGCGGCGATTCCCAGGATCAGATCAACCATGTACCCCCACGATCATCGCAGCCCGGCGCTGCCGCAAGCCGATTCCGTCTCTGCTGGGACCGATCCCGGCACTGCGCCGGCCGAGCCCGGCCTTTCTCAGCTCGCCATCCCCGCGTCCGTGGGCGTCGCGGGAAGGGTTGCGATGGCAGGCCACGCGCTGCCCGCGCTCGCCGGTCCGTGGCCGGTGGGCTTTCCGCGCTCGCCGGCGCCCATCTGGCCCGCGCTGCGCCGATCGCTGGGGGTTGAGGATCGCACCTCGAGCGGGTCGGGGTGGGCGCTGACGTTCGACGACGGGCCGCACGCCCAGGGCACTCCGGCCGTGCTGGAGGTCCTTGCCGGCAGGCAGGTCACGGCGACGTTCTTCCTCGTCGGCGAGCAGGTCGCGCGCAATCCCGGCCTTGCGCGCGAGATAGCCGCGGCGGGACATGGGATCGCCCTGCACTGCCATCGTCACCGCAATCTGCTGCGCCTCGCTCCCCGGCAGGTCCGCGATGATCTCGCACGCGCGCTGGCGGCGATCGAGGACGCGACCGGGATCTCGCCCACGCTGTACCGCCCGCCCTATGGCGTGATGAGCGCCTGCGCTCTGCGCATCGCGCGGCGAAGCGGGTGGCGCACGATGCTGTGGACCCACTGGGGGCGTGATTGGGAGGCTCGCGCCACGCCGGAGTCGATCGCGGCACGCGTGACCGACGGCGCGG
This sequence comes from uncultured Solirubrobacterales bacterium, assembly GCA_963714635.1. GTDB lineage: Bacteria > Actinomycetota > Thermoleophilia > Solirubrobacterales > Solirubrobacteraceae > Palsa-744. The sequence continues at coordinate 850,599 of CAVQPM010000005.1, forward strand.
GGGAGGGGTCGGTGCTGCTCTTGCACGACGCGGATGACTACAGCGCGCCCGGCTCGTGGCGGCGGACCGCGCTCGCCCTCCCGCGAGTGCTCGACACGCTCGGCGAGCGTGGCCTGCAGGCGGTGCTGCCGTGAGAACGTGTTTGGAAATCGTCCGCGCACGTCTGGGCGGCGGCGGATCGGCGCGCTCCTTTGTCCTCGGTCGCCGCAATAGCACCACTATTCCGGCGCCCTGCGTCCGCGGATCGCTTGATCCGGCGCTCGCCAGTCGCACACGTCCAATTCCCAAACACGTTCTGAAGCGCGCGCGCTGGTGGGTCGAGCTGCTCGTGATCGCCTGGCTCGCGTGGCTGTACGACTCGGTCACCAATCTCGCCCCGATGCGCGCGGCGGCCGCGCTTGGCCACGGCCGCGACATCCTCGATCTCGAGCGCTCGTTGCACATCGCTCCCGAGCTGGCCCTCAACCGGTGGCTTTCCCACCACCACACGATCGGCCTGATCGGCTCCTACTACTACGACAACGCGCACTTCATCGTCACGTTCGGGCTGCTGGGCTGGCTGTGGTGGAGTCGCGCCGACATATACCGGCCGCTTCGCTCCTCGCTGGTCGCGATCAATCTGATCGGGCTGGTCGTGTTCTGGCGCTATCCGGTCGCACCCCCGAGGATGCTCACGGGCATCGGCTTTACCGACGTGATCGCCTCTTCGCACACGTTCGGCTCCTGGCACACCGGGAGCCTTGCGGTCGACGCCGACCAGTTCGCGGCGATGCCATCGCTGCACATCGCCTGGGCGGTCTGGTGCGGACTCGCTCTGTGGCGGCTCTCGCCGCGCAGATGGGTGCGGGTCACTGCGGTCCTCTACCCGCTCCTCACGGCGCTCGCGGTGGTGGCCACGGGCAATCACTACCTGCTCGATCTGCTGGCCGGCGCAGCGACCGCGATCCTTGCCGTGGCGCTCGTGCGCGTTCTGCCCGTAGCGCATGTCACAAAGTTGTTACGAAGTCGCAAAACCGGTAGACTCGCGGCGGCTTCTGAAGACGTGCCCTGAGAGGAGCCTGAGGGGGCCGCCGCGAAAGGCGCGCGGACCCGCGCGTCTGTAGGGTGCCCCACACATCATGCTCACATCCATTCGCTATCTGGACCTGCTCTTGGTCGCGCTGGCCCTGCCGGTCTTCCTGGCGGCCGGCCTGCCCGTGGCGGGCTGGGGCGTCGGCGGTGGGGCCTGGGTGGCGCAGCGCGCCCTTCAGGCCTGGCTCGACCGCAAGGCCGGCGCCGCGACGGACCCGCGCACCGTCGTGGGGGTTCTCGCGGCATCGATGATCGCCCGCGGCTGGCTCGTCGCGATCGCGGTCTTCCTCGTCGGCCTGAACGACAACGAAGCCGGGCTGGCCGCGGCCGTGCTCGTGGTTGCGTTGTTCACCATCTATTTCACCGTGCGCATGATCCTCCGGCCGTTCGAGGCTCCCGCCGCCGGCGCTTCCCGTCCTCGCGGAGCGGCCCGATGAGCCGGCGCGCAAAGGGCCTGCTCGTGGCCGGGGTGCTGCTGGCGGTGGTCATCGGTTTGTTCGCCCTGACCGGCTCGCATGGCATGAACACCGAGTACCAGCCCCAGAACGAGTTCAAGCTGGAAGACTGGATCGCGATCCATCTCGGCGGCCTGAACCTGTCAATCAACAAGGCCGTCCTCTACCTGTTCCTCGCGTCCGGCCTCACGGCGGGGACGATGATCTACGTGGCCCGGCGCATGCAGCAGCGCCCCAACCTCGTCCAGACGGCCGTCGAGGTGATCTGGGGCGTGATGCGCGACAACATCACCGGCCCCAACAACATCGACCGCGAGATGGCGATCAGATGGTTCCCGTTCATCGGGACCCTGTTCCTGTTCATCCTCTACTCGAACGTGATCGGCTACCTGCCGCTGCCGGTCAACAGCGGGGAGACCTTCGAACTGTTCGGCGCCCATATCCCCGCCTTCCAGATCTATGCGGCCACCGCCAACATCTCTGTGACGCTTGTCCTCTCGCTGATGGTGTGGGTCAGCTATCACGCCGTCGGGATCAGGAGCAAGGGCCTGAGGAGGTACCTCAAGAGCTGGCTGCCCGCAGGCATGGACGAGGTCCCGGCGCGCGCGTTCATGGTTCCGTTCGTGTTCGCAATCGAGACCATCTCCCACTTCGTGCGCATCATCTCGCTGTCGGTGCGGCTCTTCGCCAATATGCTCGCCGGGCACCTCCTGATCCTCTTCATGGGCGGCGGCCTCGTCGTGCTCGTCGGCGTGGCCGCGCTCGGACCGATCACGCTGATCGTCGCAACTCTGTTCTTCATCTTCGAGCTTGTCCTGATCGCGGGACTGCAGGCGTTCATCTTCGCCACCCTGACTGCCATCTACCTCGGCGGCGCGGTCGCCGAGTCTCACTGACAACAAGGAGCGTTCGTGCACCCCCTAATCGCAGCAGCAGAAGCCAACGCCGAACTGGCCAAGTCGATCAAGGCCATCGCCCTCGGCGTGGGCGCCGGTCTCGGCACCATCGGCCCGGGCGTCGGCGTCGGTTACATCTTCGGCAAGGTGATCGAGGCGATCACCCGCCAGCCTGAGATGCGCGACGAGATCACCTCGATCCAGTGGCTCGGCTTCGCCCTCACCGAGGCGATCGTGTTCTACGCCTTCATCTTCGGCCTGATCGCGTTCTTCCTGGGCTAGTGATGACGCCATCCACCCTCATCGCACGCTCGGACCGGCCATGACGCCTGTGGTCCTGGCCGCCTCCAGCGGGGGCAACTTCCTCGTATCGCCCAATGTGGGCGTGATGATCTGGACGCTGATCGCGTTCGGGATCACGGTCGCATTTTTGGCCCGGCTCGTGTTCCCGCGCATCTCGGATTCCCTGTCCAAGCGCCAGAAAACGATCGAAGACTCGATCGACAGCGCTCAGCGCACCCGCGAGGAAGCGCAGCAGCTGCTCGGCGAATACCGCGAGCGTCTGGCGGAGGCGCGGGCGCAGTCCGATGAGATCGTGCAGCGTGCGCGCCAGACGGCCGAGGCGCACGAGCGCGAGGCATCCGAGCACGCGCGCCAGCTCGCAGCCGACGCGTCGGCTCGCGCGGCGAGGGACATCGAGGCGGCGACGGCCCGGGCGCTGCAGGAACTGCGCTCGGAGGTCGCCGACCTGACGGTGCTCGCAACCGAAAAGGTCACCCGCAAGACCCTCGACGACTCCGATCAGAGGCGACTGGTGGAGGAGGCCCTTGGAGAGCTCGACTTCTCCGGCATCTCCTCGGAGGCGAGCAGCAACTAGCCCGCGCCATGAGGATCCCGCTGTCACATACTCCCGCCGGAAGGGCAGGCGACTGATGGAGGAGCTCGCCCAGGTGTATGCGCGCTCGCTGTTCGAGGTCGCCTCCGAGCAGGGCAAGCTCGATCTGCTGCGCGAGCAGCTCGGCCAGTTCGCGGATGCGCTTGCGGAGAACCGCGAGCTCGAACTGTTCTTCTTCTCGCCGTATTTCTCGACGAAGGAGAAGCAGGCGGCGCTCGATCGCCTGCTTGACGGCGCCGACGAGCGCCTGCTGAGCTTCCTGAGCCTGCTCATCGAGAACCATCGTATGCCCGTGATCTTTCGCATCCGCCGCCGCTACGACCAGCAGTGGGAGCAGGAGAACCGGCTGCTGCCGGTCGTCCTCACGAGCGCGGTCGAGCTCGACGAGCAGACCACCCAGAGCTTGGGCGCGCAGATCGGAGAGCGCACAGGGCGGACGGTCACACTCACAAAGCGCGTCGAGCCCGACATCCTGGGTGGCATCATCGTTCAGGTCGGCAATTCGATCCTCGACGCCTCCATCCGCAATCGACTAGAGCAGCTGCGCAGGCAGGTGGCGGCTCAAGGCGCCTGACCGGCCGCGCCAGCAGTCCGGCCGAACGACTCAAACAACGACAAGGACTTTCAGGAAACGACATGCAGATCAACCCAGACGAGATCACAAGCATCCTCAAGAGCCGCATCGAGGGGCTCGGCGCGGGAGCGGCCGAGCTGACCGAGGTCGGCACCGTTCTGTCCGTAGCTGACGGCATCGCACGCCTGCACGGGTTGGAGAACTGCATGTCGTTCGAGATGCTCGACCTTCCCCACGGCGTGACGGGGCTGGCGCTGAACCTCGAGTCCGACAACGTCGGCGCCGTGCTGTTCGGCGAGTGGGAGCGCATCGCGGAGGGCGACACGGTCAAGCGCACCGGCCGGCTGCTGGAGATCCCCGTCGGCGAGGCTCTGCTCGGGCGCATCGTCGACCCGCTCGGCCGTCCCCTGGACGGCAAGGGCGAGGTGAACACCACCGAGACACGCCCCGCCGAGTTCAAGGCCCCCGGCGTGGTGCAGCGCCAGAAAGTCAAGGAGCCGATGCAGACCGGCCTGAAGGCGATCGACGCGATGATCCCGATCGGCAGGGGTCAGCGAGAGCTGATCATCGGCGACCGTCAGACCGGCAAGACGACGATCGCGCTCGACACGATCATCAACAACCGCGACACGGGCGTCGTGTCGGTGTACGTGGCGATCGGCCAGCGCATGTCGACGGTCGTCGCGCTCGCCCAGACGCTCGACGAAGCGGGCGCTCTGGACAACACGATCATCGTCGCCGCCTCCGCCGACGAGGCCGCCCCGATCAAGTTCATGGCGCCCTATGCGGGCTGTGCGATGGCCGAGCACTTCCTCTACAACGGCCGCCATGCGCTGTGCGTGTACGACGACTTGACCAAGCACGCCTATGCCTACCGCCAGATGTCGCTGCTGCTGCGCCGCCCGCCCGGTCGCGAGGCCTATCCGGGCGACGTCTTCTACCTGCACTCGCGCCTCTTGGAGCGCGCGGTCAAGCTCAACGACGATCTCGGCGGCGGCTCCTTGACGGCGCTGCCGGTCATCGAGACGCAGGCGGGCGACGTGTCCGCGTACATCCCAACGAACGTGATCTCGATCACCGACGGCCAGATCTTCCTGGAGCCGAAGCTGTTCAACTCGGGCGTGCGCCCGGCGATCAACGTCGGCATCTCGGTGTCCAGGGTGGGCGGCGACGCCCAGATCGCGCCGATGAAGAAGGTGGCGGGGCGCATCAAGCTCGAGCTCTCCCAGTACCGCGACCTCGAGGCGTTCGCGCAGTTCGGCTCGGACCTCGACGCTGACACGCAGCGCACGCTCGCGCGCGGTGAACGGATCGTGAAGACGCTCAATCAGGGGGAGCGCCAGCCCCTGCCGGTCGAGGACCAGGTCATCCAGATCTACGCCGCCACCAGCGGCTTCCTTGACAGGATCAACGCCAACCGTGTTCCCGAGTTCCTCACGGCGCTCACCGAACGCTGCCACTCCCAGCACGGCGAGCTGCGCTCCAAGATCGCGGGCGGCGACTGGTCGGAGGAGACCCAGAAGGGCGCTCACGACGCGGTTGAGTCGTTCGCGAGCGACTTCGGCTACGACCTCGACGAGGAGGGCCTGGCGCTCGAGGAGACCGTCGCGGCTTAGTCATGGCCTCTCAGCGAGACGTCAAGAACCGAATCTCTTCGGTCAAGAACATCCAGAAGATCACCCGCGCGATGGAGATGGTCGCCGCGGCGCGGCTGCGAAGGGCCGAGCAGCGGATCGCACAGCTGCGCCCGTACGCGGAGGCGATCAGGCGGATGACCTACCAGGCCGCAAAGGCGGCCGGCGCGGAGGCGTCCTCATTCCCGCTGCTCGCCGAGCACGAGAAGACGGAGAACGTGGGTCTCCTGCTCGTCACCGGAGACCGCGGGCTGGCGGGGGCGTTCAACTCGCAGATCATCAGGGCGGGCGTGCGCGCGGGCGCCGAGCTCTCCGAAGAGGGCTCCAAAGCGGTGTGGTACGCGACGGGGCGGCGCGGCGCCTCATCGCTCACGTTCAGGGGACGCGAGTTGAGCGGCAGCTACACCGGCTTCTCCGACCGTCCGGGCTACGCGGACGCACGCGCGATCGCCGACGACCTGATGAGCGGCTACGTGGACGGAAAGCTCGACCGTGTCGACATCCTCTACAACGCCTACGTCTCCCCGCTCACGCAGCACGTGACGCGCGAGACGCTGCTGCCGCTTTCGGCGCCCGTGCTCGAAGGCGCGAGCGCCATGGGAGACGAGGGAGCCTCCACAGCCGAGCTCCAGGACGGCCCCCAGCCACTCGTCGAATACGAGCCGGGGCCCGAGGAGATCCTCAGGCGACTCGTGCCCGACTACGTGGAGATATCCATCTACAGAGCTCTGATCGAGTCCGCGGCCGGCTTCTACGGGGCTCAGATGACAGCCATGCGCAACGCCTCGGAGAACGCGGGCACGCTGATCGAGGAATACACCCTTCAGATGAACCGCGCCCGCCAGGCGGAGATCACCCAGGAGATCATGGAGGTCGTGGCAGGAGCAGAGGGCTTGAGCTGAGGGCTCACCGGACAAGACTTGATAGACAACTAGGAGAACCGAACACCAATGGACGCCAGCATCGCCACAAAGCCGACAACCGAGGAAGCGCCCGCCGCAAGCGACGGCAGGCTCAACGTCGGGCGCATCGAGGAGATCCAGGGCGTCGTGCTCGACGTCGTGTTCCCGGACAAGCTGCCCGAGATCAACCACGCGATCACGATCGCACGTCCCGCGGCCGCGGCCGCGGAGGAGGCCGAGGGCATCAGCCCCGAGTCCGGCGGCGAGGTGCTCGTGTGCGAGGTTCAGCAGCACCTCGGCGACGACCGCGTGCGCGTGGTCGCGATGGACACGACCGACGGCCTGGCGCGCGGCGCCGAGGCGATCGACACGGGCGGCCCGATAACGGTGCCCGTCGGCGAGGCGACGCTCGGGCGCATCTTCAACCTGCTCGGCGAACCGATCGACCTGGGCGAGGAGCTGCCGGCCGACACGCCGCGCCGCCAGATCCACCAGTCCGCCCCGAAGGTCGAGGATCTCACGCCCACGACCGAGATGTTCGAGACGGGCATCAAGGTGATCGACCTGCTCGCCCCCTATGCGAAGGGCGGCAAGGTCGGGCTGTTCGGCGGCGCCGGCGTCGGCAAGACCGTGCTGATCCAGGAGCTCATCCACAACCTCGCCAAGGAGCACGGCGGCCTGTCCGCCTTCTGCGGCGTGGGCGAGCGCTCGCGCGAGGGCAACGACCTGTGGGTCGAGATGAAGGAGTCGGGCGTCATCGACAAGACGATGCTCGTGTTCGGCCAGATGAACGAGCCGCCCGGCGCCCGCATGCGCGTCGCGCTGTCCGGTCTGACGATGGCCGAGTACTTCCGCGACCAGGGCCAGGACGTGCTGCTGTTCGTCGACAACATCTTCCGCTTCGTCCAGGCCGGCTCCGAGGTCTCGGCGCTGCTCGGGCGCATGCCCTCCCAGGTGGGCTACCAGCCGACGCTGGAGACGGAGATGGGCCAGCTGCAGGAGCGCATCACCTCGACCCGCACCGGCTCAGTGACCTCGGTGCAGGCGATCTACGTGCCCGCCGACGACCTCACCGACCCGGCGCCCGCGTCGGTGTTCGCGCACCTGAACGCCACGACCGTGCTCTCGAGGGCCATCTCGGAGAAGGGCATCTATCCGGCCGTCGATCCGCTGGACTCCACCTCGACGATCCTCAAGGCGGACATCCTCGGCGAGGACCACTTCAGGGTCGCCAACAGGGTCAAGGAGATCCTGCAGCGCTACAAGGAGCTGCAGGACATCATCGCGATCCTCGGCATCGACGAGCTCTCCGACGAGGACAAGCTCACCGTTCAGCGCGCGCGCAAGATCGAGCGCTTCCTCTCACAGCCCTTCCACGTGGCCGAGCAGTTCACGGGCACGCCGGGGGCGTACGTCCCGATCGCCGAGACGATCCGCGGGTTCGACGAGATCATCGAGGGCAAGCACGACGACGTGCCCGAGCGCGCGTTCTTCCTGAAGGGCACGATCGACGACGTAGTGGCGGACGCCAAGAGCTGATGGCGAGAACCACTTTCCCGGTCGAAGTCCTCACCCCCGAGGGCGAGGTCTTCAGCGAGGAGATCGAGATGCTCTCGACGCGCACGTCGGTCGGCTCGATCGGCGTCCTCGCCAATCACGCTCCGCTGCTCGCGCAGCTGGAGCCGACCGAGCTGCGGCTGTATCGGTCGGAGTCCGAGATCGTGCGCTTCGCGCAGGCCGAGGGCTATCTTCAGTTCGCCGACAACAAGGCCCTCGTGCTGGTCGAGGAGGCGATCGCCCCGGAGGCGATGGATCGCCAAGCATTCGAGACGCGTCTCTCCGAAGCGCGCGCATCCGCCGAGCAGGCGCCCGAGGGCAGCGAGGAGCGCGCGCGGGCACTGCGCGACGTCAAGCGCTACGAGGCATTCCTCGCCGTCGGCTCCTGACGGGTGGGGCGCGTAGTCGCCCCGCCGGTTAGCCTTCCACAGCAATGAGTTCATCTGAGCGCGAACCGATCGCCGTGATCGGCACCGGCTACGTCGGCCTCGTCACCGCCGTCGGATTCGCGGAGCTGGGCAGCGACGTCTGGTGCGTCGACGTCGACGCCGAGAAGATCGATCGGCTGAGGCGCGGCGAGATCCCGATCTATGAGCCTGGGCTCGACGAGCTGGTGGCGCGCAACTCCAGTCGACTGCATTTCTCGACGGAGCTCGCCCCGGCGCTCGAGCACGCGCGGCTCTTGTTCGTCGCGGTCGGCACCCCGCCGACGCACTCGGGTGACGCCGACCTCTCCGCCGTCCACGCGGTCGTAGGCTCGATGCCGAGGCCCGATGGGCACGCGCTGGTCATGAAGTCGACCGTGCCCTGCGGCACGGGAGCGAACATCAGGCGGATCTTCAACGAGAGCGGCAAGTCCGGCTTCAGCTATGTCTCGTGCCCCGAGTTCCTCAAGGAGGGCTCGGCGGTCGGCGACTTCATGCATCCCGACAGGGTCGTCGTCGGTGGTGAAGGGGATTGGGCCGAGGAGGCGGTCGTGCGCCTGTATGAGCCGCTGGACGCTCCGCTCGTGCGCACCGACGTCGCCTCCGCCGAGATGATCAAGCTCGCCGCGAACGCGTTTCTCGCGACGAAGATCTCGTTCATCAACGAGATCGCCAACGTCTGTGAGGCTCTCGGCGCCGACGTCGTCGAGGTCGCTCGCGGGATGGGTCTCGACGATCGGATCGGTCCCAAGTTCCTGCAGGCCGGTATCGGCTATGGCGGCAGCTGCTTCACCAAGGACGTCAGCGCGCTGAAGCTGCTCGCGGGCAACTCCGGCTATCACTTCCAGCTCCTGAACGCCGTGATCGAGGTGAACGAGCTGCAGAAGCGCCGGGTGGTCTCCAAGCTCAAGCGTCACCTCGGCGCGCTCGCGGGCAAGCGCATCGCGCTGCTCGGACTCGCGTTCAAGCCGAACACGGACGACATGCGCGGCGCCTCCTCGCTCGTGCTGGCCGCACGGCTGCAGGCCGAGGGCGCCCATGTGCGGGCGTATGACCCGATCGCCGAGGATCAGGCTCGCACGCTGATGCCTCAGCTCGACTATGCCGACTGCGCCGACGGCGCCATCGCGGACGCCGACGCGGTTATCCTGGTCACCGAGTGGAGAGAGTTCATAGAGCTCGAGTGGGAGCAGGTCGCGCGCGCGATGCGCGGCACCCTCGTGATCGATGGTCGCAACGCTCTCGACGGCGCAGCGGTGCAGGCCGCCGGTCTCACCTACGAGGGCATTGGCAGGAGCCGATGAAACCCCTCTCGTGTGATGATCTCCGGTCATCTATGAGCGATAGCCGCTATCTGAGCGCCATCCGCGCCGTCGCGCCGCGAACGGGCGGCCGCTGATGCAGGCCGTGATCCTGGTCGGAGGCGAGGGGACTCGACTGCGACCGCTGACCTCCACGGTGCCCAAGCCCGTCGTCCCGCTCGTGGACAGGCCGTTCATTTCGTTCATGCTCGAGTGGCTGCGCGAGCATGGGATCGACGACGTGATCATGTCGTGCGGCTTTCTGGCGACGAGCGTGCGCAACGTCCTCGGAGACGGCTCCTCGTACGGCATCAGGCTGCGCTTCGTCGAGGAGCCCGATCCGCGTGGCACCGCGGGGGCGCTGAAGTTCGCCGAGTCGATGCTCGACGAGCGCTTCCTGATGCTCAACGGGGACGTTCTCACGGACATTGATTTGACAACGCAGATCGCCCAGCACGAGCGCACCGGCGCGACGGCGACCCTCGCGCTCGTGCCGGTCGAGGACCCCAGCGCCTACGGCCTGGTTCATCTGCACGAGGACAACTCCGTGCGCGACTTCCTGGAGAAGCCGAGCCCGGATGCGATCGACACGAACCTGATCAGCGCGGGCGCCTATGTGCTCGAGAGGAGCATCCTCGAGCTGGTCGAGCCGGACCGCAACGTATCGATCGAGCGCGAGGTCTGGCCACAGCTCATCGGAGATGGGCTGTACGGGTTCCCGTCGAACAGCTACTGGCTCGACATCGGCACGCCGGAGCGCTACCTGCAGGGCACGTTCGACATCCTCGAGGGCAACGTCCACACGGCGGTGCGCGAGCGTCTCGGCGACAGCTACCTGGCGGTGTCTCCGTCCGCGCAGGTGCTGGGCAGGGCGATCCCTCCGGCGATGATCGAGTCAGGCGCGTACATCGCGGAGGGCGCGCACGTCGGCAGTCTCGTGGTGCTCGGCCATGACGTGAAGATCGGCGCCGGCACCGTCGTCGAGCGCGCGGTGATCCTCAACGGCTCAGAGATTGGCGAGAACTGCACGCTGCGCGACTGCATCGTGGCGGCGGGCTGTCGAATCGGCGCGGGAACCCACATCCAGGATGGCGCCGTGCTCGGCGAGGGCGCGACCATCGGGGCTGACAACGTGATCGCGGGCGGCGCGCGTATCTTCCCTGGTGTGACGCTTCCCGACGGTGCAATCAAGTTCTAGACGAAAGAGGCCAGCGCAGATGACCGACGGCCGTCCCGCGGCTCCCACATCGACAACCGAGGCGCTCTCGCGCGAGGCCATCGCCCGCGTCGACGCCTCCAATCAGCTGAATGACGTCCTTGCACTGCCCGAGCATCTGCGTGATGCCCTGTGGCGCGTGGAGTCGGCCATCATGGGCGAGTGGGACACCCCCGGCGGCCTGGTCGTGGCGGGCATGGGCGGCTCGGCGATCGGCGGAGCCCTCGCCCGCGCCGCGCTCGGCGACCATGCGTCTCGGCCGATCTTCGTGACGCGTGCGTATGGGCTGCCGCCCTGGACGACTCCCGAGACCACCGTGCTGTGCGCCAGCTACTCGGGCAACACCGAGGAGACGCTCGCCTGCTACGAGTCTGCCGGCGCGCTGGGGGCGAGGCGCGTGGTCGTCACGACGGGCGGGCGGCTTGCCGCCATGGCCCGCGAGGACAATGTTCCGGTGATCCCGCTCCCAGGTGGCTTTCAGCCACGGGCGGCGGTCGCCTACATGACGGTCGCCGCGCTCGAGGTGGCGGCGCTCTCGGGCGCCGGCCCCCGCCTGACCTCCGAGATCGATGTGGCCGCCTCTCACACTGAGCAACTCGTCGCCGAGTGGGGTCCCGACGCCCCCGAGGACTCGCTCGCCAAGCGGATCGCGCGCGGCCTTCACGGCACCGCGCCGGTGATCGCCGGCGCCGGGCTGACCGTGCCGATCGCCTATCGCTGGAAGACCCAGATCAACGAGAACGCCAAGCAGCCGGCCTTCGCGCACGAGCTGCCCGAGCTCGATCACAACGAGCTCGAGGGCTGGGAGGGCGCTCGTGATTTGGACCCACCCGCCCGCTTCTCAGCGGTGTTCCTCGACGACTCCGACGCCCATCCGCGGGTCAAGGAGCGCATGGACCTCACACAGCGGCTGATCGCCGGCAGCGCGGTCGCGAGCTTCCACCTGGAGACGCGCGGGCAGACGACGATCGAGCGGGTCATCTCGCTCGTTCTGCTCGGGGACCTCGTATCGATCTACATGGCGACCCTCAGAGGCGTCGATCCCGGCCCGGTGGCGCTGATAGAGCAGCTGAAGGCCGACCTCGCCTCAGGGTAACCTTGACACAACCGTGATAAGGTCTGCCGCCTATGCAGGCCACAGCGGTTGACGCGCTGACGATCAACGAGGCGGCCGACACGACCGGCTGGTCGGCTCGGATGCTGCGCTACATCGAGAGCGTCGGGCTCGTGCAGCCGCGCCGCTCCGGCTCCGGCTATCGGCTCTACGGAGCGGCGGAGCTGCAGCGCTTGCGCAGTCTGCGCGAGCTCCTCGAAGCGCATGGGCTCGAGCTCAGCGAGGTTGGGTTCGCATCGCGGCTGCGACGTGACCCCGACCTGAGCGAGGCGATCGAGCGATGGCTGTCCGCGCAGCCCGCCCGTCCCGAGCACGTCAGCGCAGCCGACTGGCTGCGCTTCGAGCAGGAAAAGCACCAGCGACTGCTCTCCGTCGCGGCGCACACGCATCATCCCGAGAACGGTTCCCCAACAGAGACCATGGAGATCGCATGACCCCCACCGCCACGCTTACCGACATCGACTTCAAGGTCGCCGACCTCTCGCTCGCCGAGTTCGGGCGCAAGGAGATCACGCTCGCCGAGCACGAGATGCCGGGCCTGATGTCGATCCGGCGCGAGTACGCCGCCTCCCAGCCGCTGAAGGGCGCGCGCATCACCGGCTCGCTGCACATGACGATCCAGACGGCGGTGCTGATCGAGACGCTCACCGCGCTCGGCGCCGAGGTGCGCTGGTGCTCGCTGCAACATCTTCTCCACCCAGGACCACGCCGCGGCGGCCGTGGCGGTCGGCCCCGACGGCACGGCCGATGACCCGCGCGGCGTTCCCGTGTTCGCGTGGAAGGGCGAGACGCTCGAGGAGTACTGGTGGTGCACCGACCAGGCCCTGCGCTGGCCGGGCGAGGACGCGATTCAAGCCGCCCACCCGCGGCCGGCCCGAACATGATCCTCGACGATGGCGGCGACGCGACGCTGCTCGTCCACAAGGGAACCGAGTTCGAGGCGGCAGGCGCGGTGCCCGATCCCGCCACGGCCGACTCCGAGGAGTTCCAGATCGTTCTCTCGCTGCTCACGCGCTCGCTCTCCGAGGACCCGCAGCGCTGGACGAACATCGGCAGCGGGGATCAAGGGCGTCACCGAGGAGACGACCACCGGCGTGCACCGTCTCTACCAGATGGTCGAGACCGGCGAGCTGCTGTTCCCGGCGATCAACGTCAACGACTCGGTGACGAAGTCGAAGTTCGACAACCTCTACGGCTGCCGCCACTCGCTGATCGACGGCATCAACCGCGCCACCGACGTGATGATCGGCGGCAAGGTGGCCGTCGTGTGCGGCTTCGGCGACGTCGGCAAGGGCTGCGCCGAGTCGCTGCGCGGCCAGGGCGCGCGCGTGGTCGTCACCGAGATCGACCCGATCTGCGCGCTGCAGGCCGCGATGCAGGGCTACGAGGTCAAGACGCTCGAGGACGTGATCGAGCACGGGCGACATCTTCATCACCAGCACCGGCAACAAGGACATCATCACCGCCGACCACATGGCGCGCATGAAGCACCAGGCGATCGTCGGCAACATCGGCCACTTCGACAACGAGATCGACATGGCCGGCCTCTCGAAGGTGCCAGGGGATCCAGCGCGATCAACATCAAGCCGCAGGTCGACGAGTGGGTCTTCCCCGACGGCCACGCGATCATCGTGCTCTCGGAGGGGCGCCTGCTGAACCTCGGCAACGCGACCGGCCACCCGAGCTTCGTGATGTAGCAACTCCTTCACCAACCAGACGATCGCCCAGATCGAGCTGTTCACGAAGAACGACGACTACGAGAAGCGGGTCTACGTGCTGCCCAAGCACCTCGACGAGAAGGTCGCGCGGCTGCACCTCGACGCCCTCGGCGTGAAGCTGACGCGGCTCAGCGACGAGCAGGCCGCCTACATCGGCGTGCCGGTCGAGGGCCCGTACAAGCCCGACCACTACCGCTACTAGGGCCACGGCGGTCACCGGCGAGCCGATGTCCGCCGAGGCTGACAGCGGCCAAGCCCGGATCGACTGGGCCGAGGCGCAGATGCCGGTGCTCGCGCAGATCCGCGAGCGCTTCGAGCGTGAGCGCCCGCTGGAGGGCGTGAGCGTCGCCGCCTGCCTGCACGTGACCGCCGAGACGGCCAATCTCGTGCGAGCGCTGCTCGCCGGCGGCGCTCAGGTCGCGCTGTGCGCCGCGAATCCGCTTTCGACACAGGACGATGTCGCCGCGCGCTGACCGAGGATCACGGCGCCAGGGTGCTCGGGCGGCGCGGCGAGAGCGCCGCCGACTACGCCGGTCATGTCGGTGAGCTCGTGGCGAGCACGCCGCAGGTGACGATCGACGACGGCGCCGATCTCATAGGCGCGATCCATGAGGCCGGCCCCGAGCAGGCGGCGAAGATGATCGGCGGCACCGAGGAGACGACCGCCGGCCTGCTCAGGGTGCGGGCGCTGGCCGAGCAGGGCAAGCTTGCCTGTCCTGTGCTCGCGGTGAACGAGTCGCGCATCGAGCGAGCCTTCAACGATCGCTTCGGGACCGGCCAGTCGACGATCGACGGTATCTTGCGGGCGACGAACCTGCTGCTCGCGGGCCGCACCGTCGTCGTGTTCGGATACGGCTGGACCGGGCGCGGGGTCGCTCTGCGCGCACGCGGAGCGGGCGCGCAGGTGATCGTCTGCGAGGTCGATCCGCTGCGGGCGCTCGAGGCCCGCATGGAGGGCTATGAGGTGATGGGCGCACTCGCGGCCGCCGAGCGAGGCGATGTGTTCGTGACGGTCACCGGCGGTCGCGACGTGCTGCGCGCCGAGCACTTCCAGCGCATGAAGGACGGAGCGGTGCTCGCCAACGCGGGCCACTTCGACGTCGAGATCAACCTCGATGACCTGCGCAGCCTCTCGGTGGGCGGCAGACGGCAGGCGCTGCCGCTCGTCGAGGAGCACAAGCTCTCAGATGGTCGGCGCCTGAACCTGCTCGCGCAGGGACGCGTGGTCAACCTCGCGGCGGGCGAGGGTCATCCGGCATCGGTCATGGACATGTCGTTTGCCGGGCAGGCGCTCTGCGTGGAGCACCTAGTCATGCAGGCCGGGCGGCTGCCCGCTGCCGTGTTGCCGGTGCCGGACTGGATCGACGGGGAGGTTGCGCGCTTGAAGCTGGAGTCGCTCGGCGTCGAGATCGACGAGCTCAGTGAGGAGCAGCGCGTTTACCGGACTGCCTGGGAACGCGGCGCGTAGCGTTCCGATAGCTTGCGCTGTCGATGAGAGCGATGGTCCTCGCGGCGGGCCTTGGTACCCGCCTGCGCCCCCTTACATATGAGATCACCAAGCCGATGGTGCCGGTGCTCGACCGGCCCGTCATGGGTCACATCCTCGATCTGCTCGACAGGCACGCCTTCGAGCAGGTGATCGCCAACCTGCATTACTTCCCCGAGTCGATCGAGCGCTACTTCGGCGATCGGCTCGAGTACCGCTACGAGCCCGAGCTGCTCGGCACGGCCGGCGGTGTGCGCGCCTGCAGGGACTTCTTCGGCGATGAGCCGTTCCTCGTGATCTCAGGCGACGCGCTCACCGACATCGATTTGACCGCGTTCCGCGCGCGCCACCGCGAGGTGGGCGGGATCGCGACGCTCGCGGTCAAGAAGGTCCTCGACACGCGCGAGTACGGGGTAGTGCTGCACGATCGCGATGGCAGGGTCACCGGCTTTCAGGAGAAGCCCAGTCCCGAGGAAGCGCTCTCGGATCTTGGCAACTGCGGCATCTACATCTTCGAGCCTCAGATCTTCGACTATTTCCCCGACCGCCCGTTCGTCGACTGGGCCAAGGACGTGTTCCCGGCGCTGCTCGAGAACGACGTGCCGTTTCACATGCACGAGGTCAGGGAGTACTGGAACGACGTCGGGTCGCTCGGCGAGCTGCGCCAGGGCACGTTCGACGCGCTGCGCGGCGAGCTGCGCCTGCAGGTCGAGGGCGAGGAGGTCTCACCGGAAGTGATCGTCGCGGGCGGCAGCGCCGTGCCCGACAGCGCGGAGGTCGAGGGCCCGGTGTGGATCGGCCACGACGTGACGGTCGGCGAGGGGGCGCGTCTGATGGGACCGGTCGTCCTCGGCGACGGCGCGCGCGTCGGCGAGCGGGCCCAGCTGCGATCCAGCATCGTATTTCCCGGCACGACCGTAGCGCCTGGGTCGATCCTGGTCGGCGCGATCGCCGGGCATGCGGGCATCCTCGAGAGCCTGCGACCGAGATAGTGGCGCAGGGACCTGCGGATGCAGGCCCCTGCCAGAGCACATCCCTCCGACAATCGTCAGCATAGCAGTCGAACATTCGTGTATGCCCCGATGGACAGCCGCCGGGTAGGGGCGTAGCATCGATGGGGTCGCCATTCAGTTCTCGAACGCGAAGGGAGCACCCTGATGCAGATCGACATCAAGGGCCGCAACGTCCCCGTCACCGACGAGCTGCGCGAGCATGCCGAGCGCCGGCTGGAGAAGGTCTCCCGCCAGGTGTCGCCGCTGGCCAGCGTGGAGATCGAGGTCTACCGGGAGCCAAACCCGCGCGTGGCCGACCGCGAGGTGGCCGAGGCCACCCTGCACCTCAAGCGTGTCACGCTCAGGGCGCGCGACTCCTCGCCGCAGATGCTCCACTCGCTGAACCTCGTCGTGGACGAGCTGGCGCGCCAGGTCAAGCGCCATCGCGACAAGCGCCGGCGCCGGCGCGAGGCGCACGCCGCGGCGCTGCAGCGCACTTCGCCCGTGACAGGCTGATGTGTGCGCCCGCGCAGCTCGCGGGCCAATCCTCGAGACGATGATCAACAGGACGCGGAGCCGGCCTGCCGGGCCGGCGTAGTCGGTACCCTGGGCGCATGTCCATCCTGGATCGTGCGCTCAATATCGGCGAGGGCAAGAAGAACAAGGAGTACCAGAAGCGCGTCGCGCTGATCGGCGCCTTCGAGCCCGAGCTCGAGCTCGAGACCGATGCCGAGTTGCGCGAGCGGATGGACGCGCTGCGCGAGCGCGCGCATGACGGCGAGTCGCTCGATCAGCTGCTGCCCGAGTGCTTTGCCATCGTGCGCGAGACGGGCAGGCGCACGATGGGCATGCGCCACTTCGACGTGCAGCTGGTCGGCGCGATGGCGCTGAACGACGGGTGCATCGCAGAGATGAAGACCGGCGAGGGCAAGACGCTGACCGCGACGCTCGCGGTCGCGCTCAACTCGCTCGCGGTGCGCGAGAGCGCAAACGGCGACGGCCCGGCCGAGCGCAAGGGCGTTCACGTCGTCACCGTCAACGACTACCTGGCCCGTCGCGACGCCGAATGGATGAGCCCGGTCTACAACGCGCTCGGCATCACGGTCGGCGTGCTGCAGAACATGCAGCCTTATGAGGAGAAGCAGCGGGCCTACGCGTGCGACGTCGTCTACGGGACCAACTCGGAGTTCGGCTTCGACTACCTGCGCGACAACATGGCCAAGGACCTCTCCGAAAAGGTGCAGCGCGGCCATCCGTTCGCGATCGTCGATGAGGTCGACAACATCCTGATCGACGAGGCGCGCACGCCGCTGATCATCTCCGGCGCGCCCGAACAGGCCGCCGACCTGTACGTGAAGTTCGCGCGCCTTGCCCCACGCCTGACGGCCGGCAAGACGCCGGAAGGTATGGACCCGCACGCCAAGAAGACGTTCGTGGCGGACTTCGACTACGAGTTCGAGGAGAAGCACAAGACCGTCTCGATCTCAGAGCAGGGTGTCGCCAAGGCCGAGCGCTTCCTCGGCATCGACCACCTCTACAGGGCCGAGAACGGCCACCTCGTCAACCACCTGATCCAGGCGCTGAAGGCCGAGTCGCTGTACAAGCGCGACGTCGACTACGCCGTGATCGACGGCGAGGTGAAGATCATCGACGAGTTCACCGGGCGCATCCTCGAGGGCAGGCGCTGGTCGGAAGGGCTGCACCAGGCCGTCGAGGCCAAGGAGGGCGTGCGCGTCCAGGAGGAGAACCAGACGCTGGCCACGATCACCTACCAGAACTACTTCAGGCTGTACGACAAGCTCTCCGGCATGACCGGCACCGCGCTGACGGAGGCGACCGAGTTCATGAAGATCTACGAGCTGCCCGTCGTGCAGGTGCCGACGAACATGCCGATGGTAAGGGCCGATCGCAACGATCAGGTCTACAAGACCAAGGACGGCAAGTGGGCCGCGGTCGTCAAAGAGATCGCCTCGCGCCACGAGAACGGCCAGCCGGTGCTCGTCGGGACGATCTCCGTCGAGGTCTCCGAGCTGCTCTCGGATCATCTGAACAAGCGCGGGATCAAGCACACCGTCCTGAACGCCAAGCCCGAGCACGCCGCCCGCGAGGCCGAGATCGTCGCGGAGGCCGGCCAGCCGGGGGCGGTCACGATCGCGACGAACATGGCGGGCCGCGGCGTGGACATCAAGCTCGGCGGCAACCCCGAGCACCTCGTGCACCTGGAGCTCGCAAAGCGTGGCGTCGACCGCGGCGAGGCTAGCTACGGGGAGCAGATGAAGGGGTTGCTCCCCGACATCGAAGCGCGTGTGGAGGCCAACCGCGAGCGTGTGATGGCCGCGGGCGGGCTGTTCATCTGCGGCACCGAGCGTCACGAGTCGCGGCGCATCGACAACCAGCTGCGCGGGCGATCGGGCCGTCAGGGAGACCCGGGGGAGAGCCGCTTCTTCCTCTCGGCCGAGGACGACCTCGTGCGGCTGTTCGCCGGCGATCGCATCTACAAGATCCTCGACCGGCTCGGCAGCGTCGACGAGGAGGGCAACGAGGAGCCGATCGAGGCGGGCATGCTCTCAAAGCAGATCGAGAAGGCCCAGAAGAAGGTAGAGGAGCAGAACTTCCTGATCAGAAAGCGCGTCCTGGAGTACGACGACGTGATGAACGAGCAGCGGCGCATCATCTACGCCTACCGCGACGAGGTGCTCGAAGGCAAGGAGATGGGCGATGAGGCGCGCGAGCAGGTCGCTCGGGTGATCGAGCGCACGATCGAGCAGTACACGCCCGGCGACTACATGGAGGACTGGGACCTCAACGGCCTGTTCACGGCGCTCGGCCAGCTTTTCCCGCTCGAGCTCGACGCCGAGGATCTCGACCCCGAAACGGCCGATCGAAACCACCTGATCGAGCTCGTCACGCAGGTCGCGTTGGAGCGCTACGACGCGCGCGAGCAGGAGCTCGGCGAGGAGCTGATGGGCGCCCTGGAGCGCTTCCTGATCCTCCAGATCATCGACGAGCGCTGGCGCGAGCACCTGTACGACATGGACTACCTGCGCGAGGGCATCCACCTGCGCGGCTTCGCCCAGATCGATCCGCTCGTCGCCTACAAGAACGAGGCCTTCGATCTGTTCGGCGACCTCATGAACAGCGTGTGGAGCGACTACGCGCGCATGATCTTCAACGTGCAGGTCAACGTCGAAGGCCAGAATGGCGGGTCAGGCGCGCCGCCGGCCCCCGCGTTTGCGGCCCCCGGCAGCTCGACGAGGGCGGGTCGCGTCTCCTACTCCGGCGGATCGAGCGCGATGGGCGCGGGCGCCCTGGCGGCGGCCGCCGCCGCGGCGGGGCCCGCGGGCGCCGACGGCTACCCGGGCGAAGAACCCCCCCAGCCCGAAGCGCTTCCGGTCGTCGAGCAGCGCGTCGTGGACACAGAGCATCACGTCGGCCGCAACGACCCCTGTTGGTGCGGCAGTGGTAAGAAGTTCAAGAAGTGCCACGGCACGTAGGGGGCCCGCGGGGAACACTGATAGCGTTGCCGTAATGGCAGTAGCACCCCCCAGTGAGAGCACGCCGCAGCGCCTTGCGGCAATCCGTGAGCAGCTGAAGCTCCTCGCGGACTATCTTTGACCCCGCTTCATTGAGCGGGCGCATCGAGGCGCTCGAAGGGGAGATGCAGGCGCCCGGCTTCTGGGACGATGCCGAAGCGGCCGCGAAGGTGTCGGCAGAGCACGCCAAGGCGTCAAAGCGCCTTGCGGCCTTCACGACGCTCCAAAGCGATGTCGAGGACCTGGACGGCCTCGTCGAGATGGCCGAGGAGGAGCCGAGCCTGGAGGAGGAGGTCCAGGAGCACCTGGCGTCGGTCGAGAATCGCCTGGCCGAGCTCGAGGAGCAGCGCCTGTTCTCGGGTCGCTACGACGCGGGCGATGCGCTCGTGAGCGTCAACGCCGGCGCCGGCGGCACCGACGCGCAGGACTGGACGGAGATGGTCTTGCGCATGCTGATGCGCTGGGCCGAGAGGCGCGGTTTTGGAGTGGAGCTGCTCGAGGCGAGCGCCGGCGAGGAAGCTGGCATCAAGTCGGCGACGATGAAAGTCTCCGGGGAAAATGCGTACGGCCTGTTCGGCGCCGAGCGCGGCGTTCACCGCCTGGTGCGCCTGTCCCCGTTCGACTCGGCCCACCGCCGCCAGACGAGCTTCGCCGGTGTCGAGGTCGCGCCGGTCGTGCAGGACACCGGGGAGGTCGAGATCAACGAGGACGATCTTCAGGTCGATACGTACAGGGCCTCAGGCGCCGGCGGCCAGCACGTCAACAAGACGGACTCGGCCGTGCGCATCACCCACCGTCCGAGCGGGATCGTCGTGCAGTGCCAGAACGAGCGCTCGCAGTCATCGAACCGTGCCACCGCGATGGCGATGCTGCGTTCCAAGCTCGTCGAGAAGCAGGAGCGCGAACGGGCGGAAGAGATCGCGCGCGAGAAGGGGGAGGCCCAGGATGTCAACTTCGGCTCGCAGATCCGCTCCTACGTCCTTCACCCCTACACGATGGCCAAGGACCACCGCACCAACCACGAGATGGGCGACGTGCAGCGGGTGCTTGATGGGGACCTGGACGGCTTTGTGCGGGCCTACCTGCTTAAGGCCGCCGCTCAATCAACATAGAGAGGTCGAGCGCCGGGGCGGAATGGGTCAGGGCACCCATTGAGATGTAGTCCACGCCGCTCAGCGCACGTTTGCGCAGGTTCTCGAGCGTGACGTTGCCGCTGGCCTCGAGCTTCGCGCGGCCCGCCACCTGGGCTACCGCGGCGCGCAGCTCATCGACTGTCATGTTGTCGAGCAGCAGTCGGGGCGCTTCTGCTGCGAGCGCCTGCTCGATCTCGTCGGGATTGCGCACCTCCACCTCGACTGTGTCGGCCAGCTCTGGCGCTGCCGAACGCGCTCTCTCAACGGCTTGTGCGATTCCGCCTGCGGCGGCGATGTGGTTCTCCTTGATCAGGATCGCGTCGAACAGGCCGACGCGGTGGTTCGAGGCGCCGCCGGCGGTTACTGCGGCCTTCTCGAGCATGCGCAGTCCGGGCGTCGTCTTGCGCGTGTCTAGCACGGTGGCCTCGGTGCCCTCGACGGCACGGGCGGCGCGCGCAGCCATCGTGGCCACCCCCGACAGGTGGGCGAGGAAATTGAGCGCTGTGCGCTCGCCTGTCAGAAGCGCGCGCGCAGAGCCTTCGATGGACACAACCGGGCCGCCTTCCTCGCGCCAGCGGCCCTCCTGCACGAGGCGCTCGAAGCGCGCGTTGGGATCGAGCACGGCGAAGGCCGCCTCGGCCGCGTCGAGCCCATAGATCGCGCCCGGCGCCTTCTGGGTGATGAGGGCCTGCGCGCGAGCGTCCTGCGCGACGGTCGCATTCGTCGTGACGTCTCCGCCGCCGACGTCCTCGTCGAGGGCCCGGCGCACGAGCGCGAGCAGCTCCTCTTTCGAGATGGCGGCGCTCACGCGGCCAGCATATGCGAGCACCGGAATGGGCGCCGCTCGGCGCTCTGCGATGGACCTCGGCGGGGGCATTGGCGGCCTGGGTCGCCGGGATAGACTGGAACGATGAAGACGTTGCCGATGGTCCCCGCCCAGGAGCCGCTCCCGCAGCTCACGCCCGAGCAGATAGCTGAGCTGCACGCCGAAATTCGCGTGCTCGCGCAGCAGCGCAATGCGACGATCCTCGCCCACAACTACCAGGTGCCCGAGGTCCAGCAGATCGCGGACTACGTGGGGGACTCGCTCGGTCTCTCGCGCAAGGCGGGCGAATCGGATGTGGAGACGATCGTCTTCTGCGGAGTGCACTTCATGGCGGAGACCGCCTCGATCCTGTGTCCGGAGAAGACGGTCCTGATCCCCGACCTGGACGCCGGGTGCTCCTTGGCCGCGTCGATCGACGCCGAGCAGCTGCGCGACTGGAAGGCGCAGTATCCGGATGGGGTGGTCGTCATGTACGTGAACACGACCGCCCAGGTCAAGGCGCTGACCGACTACTGCTGCACGTCCGCCAACGCCGTGGATGTGGTGCGCCACATATACGAGACCCACGGCGAGGGCACGGAGATCCTGTTTGGGCCCGACATGTGGCTCGGCGCCTACGTCGAGAAGGAGCTCGGCCGTCCGATGCACGTGTGGGATGGCGAGTGCCACGTCCACGCCGGCATCCGCCCGTCCGACATCGAGGCGACCCGCGCCGCCCATCCCGGCGCGGACTTCCTCATCCACCCGGAGTGCGGCTGCACGACCAGCGTCATGGAGTACGTCGCCGCCGGCGACATCGCTTCCGAGGGCGTGCACATGCTCTCCACGGGGGGCATGCTGCGCTACGCCGGCGAGGCTGAGCGGGAGGCGACAGAGCATCCCGACCACCGCGAGGCTGTTGTGGCGACCGAGGTGGGCATGCTCTACCCCCTCCAGATGGCGGCCCCCGACGTCGACTTCATCCCCGCCAACCCCGAGGCCTCTTGCGTCTTCATGAAGATGATCACGCTGGAGAAGCTGCGCGACGCGCTGCGGGATTTCAAGTTCGAGGTGCGCGTGCCACCCGAGATCGCGGAGCGGGCGCGTGTGCCGATCGATCGCATGGTCGCGATCGGCTGAGCGCACACCAGTCTCTCGCGTATGGCCATACGGCTCGGAGGGTCTTGTCTGGCTTCGGGCTTTACTCGACCTCCTCAGGCCCTGGCGGGCGACGCCGCCCGCGCAGCCAGTGGCGCAGCAGGGGGTCGGTGATCCGGTAGGGGTCGGTGAGAACCTCCCCGCGGCGGACGAGCGCGTCCCGTGCGTCGTGGGCCGCGCCGCCTTCGGGCAACCCGAAGCGCGCCTGCGTGTAGTTTGAGTTGAGGCCGTGCGGCGAGAGCGCGAGCGCGAACAGCACGCGCACCTGGAGGCCGGGGAGGACGTCGAGGAACCGCTCGAAGCCCTCGGCGAGCGAGTCGGTCACCTCGTCGAGCGCGGCCACCCACTCGGTGAGCGTGGCGGGGTGCCCCGGGGGTGTGTGCTCCCAGAGGTAGTGCGCCATGAGTATCGCGCGCTGCGGATGGCCCCGCACGAGCTCGAGCAGCGCGTCGAGGGCCTCGCCGGGATCGCGACCCGTCTCCGCGAATCGGCCTTCGATGTGGGCGCCGAGCGCGTCGGTGGGCAGCTCACCGAGGCTGACCGGCGCAGCCTGTCCAAATAGAGGGCGCTCGCGCTCGCCGAATAGCTGATTCATCAACCCGGGCTCGGAGCCCGCGAACAGGTAGCTCGCCGCCTCGCCGTGATGCTGGACATGGCTTCTGATGAGACCGTCGAGGCCATCGAGGCGCAGAACCTCGTGAAACTCGTCGAAGGCCACCAGGACGCGCCGGCCGGTACGCTCGAAAGCCTCACGGGGCAACTCGAGCAGCCTGTGCAGCGCGGGCAGTGGGTCGGTCTTGGGCTCGGTCTCAAGCTTTGCCGCAATGCCACCGGCGCCCAGGGAGACGCCGAGGTTCCACGATCGCATTAGCGTCCGGACGGCGCTCCTTACCGGCCCGTCGGTGGCGCGCCGGTAGGCGTCCTCGATCCGCACCGTCACGTCGCCGAGTGACAGCACGCGACTGAAGTCGACGATGATCGTCGTCATGTCGAGCCGCCGTTCAGCTTCGATGCGCAGCCGGCGGATCAGAGTGGTCTTGCCGTAGCGGCGCGGAGCGCTCAGGCGCATGAAGTGCGCACCCTCGGCGAGGTCGAGCAGGCGCTGCAGCTCATCCTCGCGGTCGATCAGGTCGTCTACGGGTCGCTGGAAGATAAACGGGTTGCCAGACACCACGTCATCAGCGTAGCAAATGCCACGCTCCGCACGTATTGATCTCCACGCTTATGGCGAATATGATAGCTCTCTCGACTTGATCGTCAGCACCCGGCCTCACGGTCCCGGCTACCCCGCGGAGCGGCTCACGTCCTCGATCCGGGTGTCTTGGTCAATGGGTCAAAGCGCACCGGAAGGCGTGTCCGGACACACCAGCGCATATACTGGACGTATGGGACGGGCTCTGGCCGAAACGGCGGCATCGCTCGGGTGCAGCGAGCGCACGCTGCGGCGCTACGTCAACGCCGGCGTGTTGCGTGGTCGGCGGGTCACCCCGAAGGGACTCGAAATCTCCCGTGAGGAAGAACGCTATCTGCAGAGCCATTGGACGCTGCTCAACGCGCTCAACCGTGTCCTGCGTACCGAGCGGGACATCCGCCTTGCCGTTCTGTTCGGTTCGACTGCGGTCGGTGAGGACAGCGCCGACTCAGATGTCGATGTTCTCGTCTCCCATCGCCGTCCTGGCGCATTGCCACTTGCCGGTGTGGCGTCGCGTCTCGGTCGCGCGCTCGGCAAGCGTGCTCATATCGTGAGCCTGGAGCAGGCACGGACGTCACCATCGCTGCTCGCTGACATCGTGGAGGAGGGCCGTCCCCTGCTCGACCGCGACGACGTCTGGCCGAAGGTGCTCGCCGACCGCGGGGACATCCTGGCCCATGCCAGTCAGGAAGATAGAGCGATCACGGCACGAGCCGTCGCGGCGATTGCCGGCGCACGCGCGACTGCTCGCCGAGGGTCAGCGTCTCGGCGTGGTAGACAGGGATCCTGAATATCCATGGCAACGTCTCGCCGAGCTGGGTGTGATCTCAGCACGTTCGGCGGAGCGTCTCCAGGATGCGATGGAGATGCGCGACAGCCTCGGTCACGCCTACCCTCCGACCAACTGCCGAACATTGCATGAGGGCGTCCAAACGTTGTTCGAGGAGATCGACCGCTATGTCGATCGCACGGCCAGCTGGGCGAGCGAGCTGGGAATCCTCCGAGCGGCTTGAGCGCAGGCTCGGTTGGGGGCTACCACTGTGTCACCGATCGATCCGGCCTTTGCGGGCTGGCCCGGAGCCGGCGTGTCGGTCACGGGCCGGGTCAGGCGGCGACGCCGTGCGGGTTGCCCGCTGTGGGCAGGGCGGCGATCAGCTCGGCGGGAAGCATCTTCGAGGCTCCCCATATCTCAAAGCCCATCAGCCGTCCGGTGTCCGGATCGCGTTCGATCAGGCCCCAGTCGTGCCTCTCACCGATAGCGCGCCCATTCTCAAAGGAGATGAAGGCGATGTCGACTTCGGGGTCGTAGTGCAGGTGCAACTCCTCCATGGTGCCTCCAGGATACTCCGCGAGATTGGGCTTCGACCCAGCACGGTCGAGCAGTCGTCGGGCGCAATGATCCTCGGCGCGGGCCGTCCAGACGAAGCGTTCGATGGGCATGGCCGCATAGCCAAGCGCGCGCTTGGGACGGAATTTTTTTTCGCGAGCCATCAGGGTCGTCGCTCTGGTTGTTCGTGGGCGGCAGGGGCGCCGGACGGTAGCCGGCGCGTTTGGGCACGTAAAAGCCCGCAGCAGCGGGGGAGGGCGTGGCATGGGGCGTGGGGGCCGTTTCCTTAGCTCACGTCTACATTTGCCATTGACAACTAGACTCATCTTCAGATAAGCTTGCCTCCACGACACCGGCGGGAGAGGGATATGCCGGTGTGGGTCCATACGTAGAGCCCTGAGGAGGGGAGTCGCCCTGATGAGAAGCCTGTCTAAAGCCGAGCGTGTGCTCACGGTGCTCGCGATGAGTGTTGTGGCCCTGACCCTCCTGCTGTCGTCGGTCGCCCAAGCTGAACCTCCCCGGCTCATCTTCTACGGCAACTTCGGCTCAGGCGCCCCGTTCTCGATCGGTGTCGCGGTCGATCAGTCCAGCAGCGATGTGTACGTGACGAGCCTGTTCAACCCGTCGACCTTCAGCCCGGAGCACGTTGACGAGTTCGACGCCTCGGGCAAGCTGCTTTCGCCACCGTCCCCGTTTGGCGAAGGGTACGACTCCAACGCGGCTGTGAACCCGACCAACGGGGATGTATACGTTCTCGAAACCTTCGGCGGCGCGGTGATCAATGTCTATGAACCGAGCAGCGGCAAACTTCTATCGTCGTTCCCGGTGGAAGCGTCCGACAACTTCGGTCCGTTTTCGATCGTGCAGATCGCGTCCGACTCAGCCGGGAACGTCTACGTGCCCGTAGTGCCTGCCAACGAGATTCTCAAGTACAGCGCCAAAGGAATACTGCTGCAGACTTTTACAGGCTCAGGCGCTGGCGCATTGAGCGAACCAACCGGAGTGACGGTTGCTGCCTCGGGGGACGTCTGGGTTGCTGATACAGGCAACAGCCGAATCGAGGAGCTCAGCCCGGTCGGCGCGTCCATTGGCGAAATCAAGAGCGAAGGTGTAGGCTCGGTCGCGCTCGACACGCACGGCGACGTGTTCGCGATGGTCAACAACAGCACGGACTTCTGCGGTTCCCTCGAACCGCCCTGTCAGCACGTGATCGAGTACGACTCCATCGGCGCGCAGATCGCGGACGTCGGCGCCGGTTCGCTTGGAGGAGTCGGGATCCAAGTGCCCAGCATGCTGGCGGTGAACGAGTCGAGCGGCCGGGTGTACGTGACCGATCCCGCCAAAAATCTCGTGTGGATCTTTGGTCCTCCGACAGCGCCGATAGTCGAAAAAGAGCTGGCCGTCGAAGTCGGTTCCTCCGAAGCGAAGCTCGGAGCACTCGTCAATCCAGGCGGCCTCGACGCGAGCTACAGTTTCGAATACGGACCTACGTCGGCCTATGGCCACACGTCACCGTTCCCCGACGGCAGCCTGGGCCAAGGCATAACGTCGCGGGCAGTATGGGCGTCGGCGAGCAGCCTCGCGCCCGGGACCACCTACCACTATCGAGTCGTCGCCGTCAACGAACTCGGCACCGCCTACGGCGCCGATGAGACCTTCACGACACAGAGCACCGGGGAAGTGAGCTGTCCCAACGAACAGTACCGCACCGGTTTCTCGGCGAATCTGCCGGACTGCCGCGCGTACGAGCTGGTAACGCCACCAAGCGAGACCTCGACCCAACCGGACCCACACCAAGGATTTTCGCTTCTGGAAAATCATGCCGCCGTGGACGGCGGCAGGATGGCGTACTGGGCAATAGACATCCTGCCCGAATCGTCGACGGGTGGTGAGAATTACCTCTCTACGCGTGGAGCGGACGGCTGGTCGTCGGAAGACATCATCCCGCTGCAGTCGTATACCGGATTATCATGCACCAAAATATCATCTCACAATACCGAGGCAGACAAGATCGAAGCGTATTCGGCCGACCTTTCCGAGGGTGTTCTCCACGATAATGGCGGTACTATTGAAGAAGGTTGCCAGGCCGAACCCCAGGACGTGGTGCCCGGTGAACCGGAGGGCTACGAAAACCTCCTGCTGCGTGACAACGACACCGGCTTCTACCAGCTGCTGAACGCGCCTCCCGCGGGAGTGGAACCGGCGAACGCGCACTTCCAGGCCGCCTCCTCAGATCTCAGTCATGTCGTCTTCACCGAGCACGCTCAACTGACCTCCGGCGCCCCAGGCGGTGACGAAGACCTCTACGACTGGAGCGCGGGAACCCTCCGCTTGGTCACCGTCCTGCCGAATGGCACTCCCACCGCAGGGTCGCTCGCGGCCCCACCGACCGGTTCGTTACTAGTAGGGACCGGGAGCTTTCCGACGCACGTGCTGTCCGCGGACGGATCGCACGTATTCTTCACCGCAAACGGCGATCTGTACGCGCGGGTCAACGGTGAAAGCACCGTGCAGCTGGATGCATCCCAGGCCGGTGGCAAAGGTGGCGGAGGACACTTCGTATACGCCAGTGCCAGCGGCGCCAAGGCCTTCTTCACCGATGACGCGTCGGCCGGGCTGACCGGCGACACGGTGCCCGGCAGCGGCACGAACCTCTATGAGTACGACTTGGAAGACGGCACGCTGACCGATCTCACGCCGGTCGCTTCGCCACAGCTCGAACGGGTAACGGGCGCCAGCGAAGACGGCTCCCATATTTATTTCGCGGCTGACGGTGTCCTGTCCGGGTCGCAGCCGAACGAACACGGTGAAACGGCTCAGAGCGGGCAACGGAACCTGTACCTCTGGGACGGCGGGACCGCGACGTTCATAGCGGCGCTCGCGCATCAAGGTGGTTTCACGACAGAAGAGCGGGTTTCTCCCAATGGCAAGTTCCTGGCGTTCGTCTCGGCGAGGAGCCTGACCGGCTACGTCAATGGCTTTTCTACACAGATCTTCCTCTACAACGCGGATTCCGGGCGGCTTGAGTGCACCTCGTGTAATCCGACAGGTGAGGCGGCGACGAGCAGCGCAGCACTGGAACCCGTCTATTCCGCAGGCAACCCTCACTATCTCACCGACAGCGGTCGTTTGTTCTTCGATACGACCGAATCGCTGCTGCCTTCCGACACGAACGGCCAGCAAGACGTCTACGAGTATGAGAATGGAGAGTTGCACCTCATCTCGACCGGTACGAGCTCCAGCGAATCCACGATACTGGACATGAGCGAAAGCGGCAACGACGTGTTCTTCCTGACACGCCAGAAGCTCGTGCCGCAGGACACCGACGAAGAAGCTCACGAGATCTACGACGCTCGCGTGGGTGGCGGATTCGCGGCGCCGTCCTCGCCGCCATCGTGCACGACGGCGGACGCTTGCCGTACGCCTGTCTCACCGCAGCCCGCTATCTATGGAGCGCCGTCGAGCCAGACGTTCTCGGGTGCGGGGAACCTCGTAGCGCGAACGCCGGTCGCGGTCAAGCCGAAGGGGTTGACCCGGGCGCAGAGGCTCGCGCGCGCCGTCAGGTCCTGTCGTAAGAGGTATAGGCATTCGGAGAAGAGGCGTGTGGCGTGCGAACGCAAGGCGCGCAAGACGTACGGTCGGGCCGGGAAGACCGCTAGGAGAGCCAAGTCCCACAAGGGGGGTAAGTGATCATGAGGACCGCTTTCGTTGACGGGATTCGACGCCGGCCGGCACGGTTGGGGCTCGCGTTCGGTGTGATCACCTTGTGGCTTTTGCTGTGCGGCGCCTCGGCCTTCGCGGCCGGTGAAGCCCATCCCTTCCTGCGCAGCTTCGGCTCACTCTCAAACCCGAACGGCATCGCGATCGACGCCGCGAGCGGGGATGTGTATGTCGCCGATATTGGAACCGCCACCGTCTACAAGTTCGATGCCAACGGCAACCCTGTCAACTTTTCGGGCCTCGGCTCCAATGCGTTGACCGGTAGCGCGACGCCCGCAAAAGCGTTCTCGTTTCCAAATGTGTACGGCACTCCGGCCGCGCTGGCCGTCGACAACTCCACCTCACCATCGGACCCGTCGGCGGGAGACCTGTACGTAATGGACACGGGCCATAAAGTGGTGGACAAGTTCACCGCGGCCGGCGCCTACCTCGGGCAGATAGCCGGGCCGTTCTCGGGAGAACTGCTGGGGCTCGGCGTCGACGCGCGCGGCATGGTCCGTATCGAGACGCCCGGGATCTCCCGAGAGAGGATCGATGTGTTCGACGCGACGGCGGCCAACAATGCGGTTACGTCCATCGAACTAAACGCTCCTTCCGGCTCGCAGATCGCCAACAACGGGCAGCATGGTCTCGCGGTCAGCCCGGCGGGCGACGACTATCCGCTCTACACATGCGGTTGCAGCGGAAGGTTCGGCACAAATGGGGAATCGTTTGGAATGATCGATAACAGTGGGGATGTCGCCGTTGCCGTCGACCCGGTCACCGGGCACCTGTATGCCGACGAGCAGTCATCGGTCAAGGAGTGGGATACCGGCGAAATGAACGGCAATGTCAACGCCCAGCATTCAGGTAATCTGGTCAGTGGTGGCGAGCTCGTCTCCAGCTTTGGCGCGCTGAGGCTTTCAGGCGTCTCGGGACAGGGCGGGATCGCCGTGAGCCCCCTCACCGGCGACGTGTACGTCTCAGATCCAGCGGACGGCAAGGTCTACGTCTTCGGCACGGCCACCCCGAGCGTCGCCGTCGCCACGCCCGCGAACGTGACCAAGACGAGCGCGACGCTCCAGGGCACGGTCAATCCGAATGGGGCTCCCGTGACCTCGTGCCAGTTCGAATATGAAGCCAGCGCCCCCGCGCCGGAGCTTCCCATCGCGACCTTCGCCAACAGCGTGCCGTGCGACCTAACGCCTGCGCAAATCGGCTCGGGTTCGAATCCCGTTGCCGTCACGGCCGATGTGGGGAACCTTCAGGCGGGCGATCTCTATCACGTGCGCCTGACCGTGACCAACTCCGAAGGCGCGAGCTTCGGCACGGGCCTATTGGCGACGGTAGGCCCCGGCTTCGGCGTCAAGACGTTCGAAGTGTCCTTCCTGAACCCGGATGGCACCCCGGACACGCAGGCGGGCTCGCATCCGTACGAGATGATTGTGAACATCGCCTACAACACCAGGGCCCTACGGCGGGAAGCGAACGCGGACTCGGTGTACGTGCCACAGCCCGACGGCAACTTCAAGAACGTGATCGTCGACCTCCCGCCGGGACTGGTGGGCGATCCGAACGGGACCGCCAAGAAGTGCACTCTCAGAGAGCTGGATCTGGGCGAACACGGCGAATTCTGTCCGGCGGAGTCGCAGGTCGGGGAACTGGAAGCCGAATTCGGCGACAACGCAGTCACGTTCGAGCGCGACAAGATGTACAACATCGTGCCGCCGCACGGCGTCGCGGACCAGATTGGCGGCCACCTGGTCCTCCCGAACGTGTTCATCAATTCGGGGGTAGAGGCCGGCGGCGACTATCCCGTGCAGTCGACGGTGCTCAACTCTCCGGTGATCGTGCCGGTGATAACTACGCGGCTGACGATCTACGGCGTGCCGCCTGGGAGCGCGGAACTGGGCAAGACGTTCGTGACGCTGCCGACCGGCTGCACAGGGCCCTTGAAGTCGACGATGTCGGTGAACAGCTACCAGGATCCCGGCGATTACGTTACAGCGAGCACTGTCACGCACGATGCCGCCGGTCAGCCGGTGTCGTTGACCGGGTGCTCGCGCCTGCAGTTCCCACCGACGATCACGGCGTCGCCCGATACGACGGACGCGAGCACCTCTTCGGGGTTGACCGTGGGAGTGCACATCTCGCAAAAGGCCGCGTTCAACCCCGAAGGGCTCGCGGAGTCGGCCCTGCGCGATACGACGGTGACGCTGCCTGAGGGCGTGGCGATCAATCCGGCGGGCGCCGACGGTCTGGAAGCCTGCTCGGAGGGCCTGGCCGGCTTCACCGGCTTCACCGAGTTCAACCCCGAATTCGAACCGGAAGTCAAGACCGCGACGTTCACTCCGGAAATGCCCGAACCTGTGCTTCCCGGCGCGAACTTCTGTCCCAATGGATCAAAGATAGGGACCGTGAAAATCAAGACGCCGCTGCTCGAACACGAACTGGAAGGCGCCGTGTATTTGGCGAGCCAGAACGCCAACCCGTTCGGGAGCCTGGTGGCGATGTACATGATCGTGCAAGACGAAGCTTCGGGCTCGATCATCAAGCTCACGGGCGAAGTGAAATTGAGCGATACGGGTCAGATCGTCACGACGTTCAAGAACACCCCGGATTTGCCGTTTGAAAACCTCGAACTGCATTTCTTTGGCGGGGAACGCGCACCGTTGAGCACCCCTTCGCGTTGCGGGACATATACGACGCAGGCGGTCTTTACGCCGTGGGACGGCAACGGTCCGGTGAACACGTCCTCGTCGTTCAAGATCGAACATGGCCCGAACGGCGTTGCTTGTCCGGGTGCGAGCCTGCCGTTCAACCCTTCGTTGACGGCTGGCACGACGAGCATCCAGGCTGGTGGGTTCAGCCCGTTCACGATGACGATGAGTCGTGAAGATGGCCAGCAGAACTTGCAGGCGATCAGCCTGAAAATGCCGCCCGGCCTGTCGGGCCTGTTGACGGGCGTGGAACTGTGCGGAGAAGCGCAGGCGAACGCCGGTACGTGTGGTCCGAACAGCCTGATCGGCGAAACGATCGTCAGCGTGGGTGTCGGCAACGATCCGTTCAGCGTGAAGGGCGGCAAGGTCTATCTGACCGGGCCGTACAGGGGCGCTCCGTTCGGATTGTCGATCGTCAACCCCGCGAAGGCCGGACCCTATGACCTCGGTCAGGTGATCGTGCGGGCGAAGATCGAAGTGGACCCGATTACCGCGGACCTAACTGTCACGAGCGATAACGAAGGGCCTTACAAGATCCCGTCGATCATCGATGGAATACCACTACAGATCAAGCACGTGAACGTGACGATCAACCGTCCCGGGTTCACGTTCAACCCGACCAACTGCAACCCGATGGGTATCACGGGTAGCCTTGACAGCATCGAAGGCGCCTCGAGCACGGTCAACGTGCCGTTCCAGGCGACCAACTGCGCACGGTTGAGCTTCAAACCGCAGTTCAGCGTCTCCACGTCAGGGAAGACCTCGCGGGCGAAGGGTGCGAGCTTGCACGTCAAGCTCGTCTATCCGAAGCTGCCGTTCGGCACGCAGGCGAACATCGCGTCGGTCAAGGTCGATCTGCCCAAGCAGTTGCCATCACGTTTGACGACGCTTCAGAAGGCGTGCGTGGACAGCGTGTTCAACGCCAACCCTGCCGCGTGCCCGGCAGCGTCGAAGATCGGGTCCGCGACGGCGACGACACCGCTCATCCCGGTGCCGTTGACCGGTCCGGCGTACTTCGTCTCGCATGGTGGCGCTAAGTTCCCCGAACTGATCGTCGTGCTGCAGGGCTACGGCGTGACCGTCGACCTGCACTCCGAAACGTTCATCAACAAAGCAGGGATCACGAGCTCGACGTTCCGCACGATTCCCGATGTCCCCGTCGGCACGTTCGAACTGACCCTGCCTGAGGGGGCGAACAGCGCTCTCGCGGCGAACGGAAACCTGTGCTCAGCCACGCGGACGATCTTCGTGAAGAAGCGGGTCAGGGTCCGCTCGAAGGGCCGTACACGGTTCGTCACGCGCAGGGTCCGCAAGAGGGTCGCGGGCTCGCTCGTGATGCCCACCGCTTTCAACGCACAGAACGGCGCCGTGATCCACGAGAACACGCCGATCAGCGTCACGGGATGTGGGAAGGCCAAGAAGTCCAAGGCCCGTAAGCACCGGCGGAAGAGGAAGAAATAGGTCGCCCGGCGCGCGCCCGGCGGTAGGCTGTTATGGAGGGCGCGCGCCGATCGGGTCGGCTCGCGAAGGGAGAGATGGCTTTATCGGATGACAGGCGAGAGACGTTCGAGCGGCTGAAGCCTGGGCGCCACGCGCTCTCGCGCGACGAGGTCGACGACATCCAGCGCGCTCGCATCGTCTCGGCGATGGTCGAGGTTGCCGCCGATGTCGGCTACCTCGGCGCGGCGGTCGCCCCCGTGGTCTCGCGCGCCGGGATCTCGCGGCGCACGTTCTACGAGCTGTTCGAAGGGCGCGAGGACTGCTTCCTAGCCGCGTTCGACTGGGCCGTCGAGCAGGCGCGCGAGGCGATGGTGCAGGCCCAGGCCGGTCAGCGCACCTGGCGTGAGCGGGTGCGGCATGCCGTGGCTGCGCTGCTCGTGTTCCTCGACGCCGAGCCCGAGCTCGCGCGCGTTTGCATCATCGAGGCGCTTGGCGCCGGCCGGCTCGCGCTCGCGCGGCGAGCCGAGATCATGGGTGAGGCCGAGCGCGCGCTGCAGGCGAGCGCACCCAGGTCGCGCTCGTCCGAGCCGCCGCTGCTGACCGCCGAGGGCGTGGTCGGCGGAGCGTTCTCGGTGCTCCACGGACGGCTGCTGGAGCAACAGCTCGCCAACGGATCGGTCGGCCCGTTCATCGACCTGCACGGCCAGCTGATGGCCCTGATCGCGCTGCCTTACCTCGGCCCGCGCGCGGCCGGCGAAGAACTGACACGCACGCCGCCCGAGGTTCAGGCGCCCGAGATCGCCCGCGCGCGCGGCGGCGACGGCGGTCGGCTGCTCGACCGGCTCGACATGCGGCTCACCTACCGCACTGTGCGCTGCCTTCTGTTCATCGGCGAGCACCCCGGCGCCTCCAACCGTGAGATCGCGGAGGGGGCGGAGGTGCCAGACGAGGGCCAGACCTCCAAGTTGCTACGGCGCCTATCGAAGCTGGAGCTGATCTCCAACAGCCGCCCGCTCGGGCCCGGCTACCCCAACCGCTGGACGCTCACTCCACAGGGCGAGCAGGTGCTCTCGGCGGTGCGGGGTCGCTGAGAGCAGAGGCCCTTCTCGTCCCGTGGGCGCTACCCTACATAGGGCATGCACAAGACTTCGGTATATCTGACGGTCGGCGAGGCTGAGCGCTTGCGCCGCGCGGCTGCTCGCACCGGCCGTTCGCAGGCACAGTTGATCCGTGACGGGGTGCGGCTCGTGACGGCGGACGAGGAGCCTGGTCCGCGTGTCTTCCATAGCCTTGGCAAGGGTCATGGCGGGGGCGCTCCCTATCGAGCCTGGGACGCACAGGAGCTGCACCGCTCGGTGACCGGCCGGGGATGACCGCGCTGATCGTCGACGCCGGCGCGCTGTATGCGCAGGCGGACGCCGACGAGCCACAGCACGCCGCTGTCGCAGAGGTGCTGCGCAACGAGACGGGCACGCTCGTCACTTCGCAGCTCGTGGTCGCGGAGGCGGACTATCTGATCCTGCGCCGTCTCGGTATTGACGTTGAGCTGGCGTTTCTCGACGACCTGGCGTCCGGCACATATGTAGTCGACGCGTTGACGCCCGCCGAGCTTGGGATCGCCCGCGACGTCGCTGCCCGCTATCGCGACCTCGAACTTGGCCTCGCCGACGCTTCGCTCGTGGTCTTGGCCAATCGCTGGCAGACACGCCGTCTCCTGACGCTCGACGAACGCGCCTTTCGAGCGGTAGTCCCGCTACAGGGGGGCTCCTTCGAGCTGTTGCCGGCGGACGCCCGTTAATAAAACTCCCTTTGCTCGTGAGGCCCCACGCACGCAACCGCCAGGTTGTCTGCGACGTTTGATGCGACCTCTCTCACCTCGTCGAACGTGACTGCGTCGAGCGCGGCGATCGCCTTGTCCGGGTCGATGTCCTCGCCGTAGACGATCTTCTGGCTCGCCCCATAGCGGGCTACCGCGTTGGTGTTCTCGAACGCGAGCACCAGTTTTCCGGCGGAGTACGCTCGCGCGCGCTCGACCTCCTCGGGCGTCGGTCCCTCCGCTCGCAGCTCGTCCACGATCTCCCGCATGCGCCCGTATGCCTCGATGCACTTGCTCGACTCCAGGCCCGACCCGAGCTGCAATATCGGCACGTCCGCAAACGCGTGCGCGATCGCGTACACCGAGTAGCACAGCCCACGCTTCTCCCTGATCTCCTCGAACAATCGCGAGCCCATCGAGCCGCCCAGCAGGGTTGAGTAGATCGCGAGCGCCGCGCGTTCCTTGACGCTTGAAACGTTCACCTCTGGGCGGTAGATCATGCGCAGGTGGGATTGGTTGGTGTCTCGTTGCTCCACGAGCGTCTGCGGCGCGAACTCGGGGGCCCGCACGTATGGCTCGGGCTCATCCAGGGTCGGGAAGCGCCCGAACAGCTCCTGCAGCTCCGCCTCGGCGGGCACGTGCTCTGTGTTGCCGACGAGGAACGCTCCGCCGCTCTTCCCCGCCCAGCGGCGCTGCCTGAAGGAGACGATCCCCTCGCGCGTGAAGCTCTTCAGGTTCTCCTCGGGGCCCAGCACGGTCCTGCCGAGTGGGTGGTCGCCGAAGGCTGCCTTGTCGATCAGGTACTCGGCCACCGTCGAGGGCTGGTCGTAGGCCCTGTTGATCTCCTGGATCACGACGCCCCGCTCGCGGTTCAGCTCGTCCTCGTCGATCCTCGGCCGCGCCACGAAGTCGCTCAGCAGGTCGATCGCCTGTGGGGCGGACTCGGCCCTGACCGTTATGTGGAAGGCGACCAGGTCGTGGCTGGTATACGCGTTCAAGGAGCCCCCGAGCCGCTCGGCCGTCTCGTTGACGTCCTTGTAGGTCGGGTACTTCTCCCCGCCCTTGAACACGAGGTGCTCGAGGAAGTGGGCCATCCCGTTCTCCTCGACCTTCTCGGTTCGCGCCCCCGCATCGAACGCCACGAGCGCCGTCAGCGCCCGCGTGCCCGGGAGGCTCACCGTGTAGATCGGCAGGCCGTTCGTCGCCACCGTCGTTGTCGAGATCTCGGTCATCCGGGGGTCAGGTTATGCGATCGGACCGCCGTCGCAGGGGGCGCTCTGCGCACACCTGTCGGCGCGATCGGCGCTGGAATGTGCAAATCCCGTTGCATGCAGGCCAAAGTGCGGGCCCTCGGCCGGTCCGGTTGTACTGTGCGCGGCCATGGCCGCTCCCAAACTCAGCGCTTCCAGCCGCACAACCGCCCG
This sequence comes from uncultured Solirubrobacterales bacterium, assembly GCA_963714635.1. Taxonomy (GTDB): domain Bacteria; phylum Actinomycetota; class Thermoleophilia; order Solirubrobacterales; family Solirubrobacteraceae; genus Palsa-744. The sequence goes on from CAVQPM010000005.1 coordinate 887,082, forward strand.
TCGCCGGGGCGTCCTCGAGCGCGTTCGCCCGGGCGTCGACGCCCATCCGGTACAGGCTCCTTCGCGCCCCGCCAACACGCCGAACGCGAACACCGTCGTCGAGTTCCGCGGCGTCACCAAGCGCTACGACAGCGGCGACATGGGCCTCGAGCGTGCGACGTTCGCGATCGACCGCCAGGAGCTCGTCTTCCTCGTTGGCGCCACCGGCTCGGGCAAGTCGACGATCATGCGCCTGCTCATCAAGGAGCTCGAGCCGACCGAGGGCGTCATCCGCGTCGCCGGGCGCGACCTCTCCCAGATCGAGCGCGCTCGCGTCCCCTACTACCGTCGCAACATCGGCGCGGTCTTCCAGGACTTCAAGCTGCTGCCCACGCGCACCGTCTACGACAACATCGCCTACGCGCTGCAGGTGACGGGCGCCTCGCGCAAGCAGATTCGCGCCTCGCTGCCCGACGTCCTTCGTTTGACGGGGCTCTCCACCAAGCTGCACAACTATCCCCACCAGCTCTCCGGCGGGGAGCAGCAGCGCGTCGCCGTCGCCCGCGCGTTCGCCTCCCACCCGCCGCTCCTGCTCGCCGACGAGCCCACCGGCAATCTCGACCCCGAGACCTCGATCGGGATCATGCAACTGCTGTACCGCATCAACCGCGCCGGCACTACCGTCATCGTCGCCACCCACGACTCCGACATGGTCAACCGCATGCGCCGCCGGGTCATCGAGCTGCGGCGCGGGCGCATCATCCGAGACGAGGCCACCGGGATGTACACGCAGGATGAGACCACCTCGGACCTGGGTGAGCGGCTTCGCAGGGAAGTCAACGCCCCCGACCCGAGCGACCGTCTCCACAGGGGAACGAGCTGACGCTCCGGCTCTCGCGGGTTGCAATGAAATTCGGGTTCTTCCTCAAGGAGGCAATGCGTTCGATGCGGCGCAACCCCGCGCCCTCCTTCGCGGCGCTCTCCTGCGTGCTTGTCACCACACTCGTGCTCGGTGTGTTCATCCCCGTCGTGCAGGCCACCAACGGGGCGGCCAACTCGATCCGCGGGCGTGTGCTCGTCGACGTCGATCTCAGCACGACCGCATCGCCCTCCGAAGTTGCGCGCGTGCGCTCCGAGGTGCAGCGTGCGCGCTACGCCGGCCACGTCGAACTCGTCTCCAAGCAGACCGGCTATGAACAGGAGCGCAAGATCAACCCCCAGGCCTTCCAGCTGATCGGCTACAACCCGCTCCCCGACATCCTGCGCGTCACACCCGACAATCCCGACCACGCCGACGCGCTTCGGGCCGAGCTCGACCAATCGAGTCCCGTCGGCGTGAGGCTCGTAACAGACTCTGCGATCGCCGCCGTCCAGAATCGCCAGGCCCAGACAGACAAGATCCTCTCCGCGACCCGCATCGTCAAGCTCACGATGGCCCTGCTCGCGGCGCTGCTCGTCATCTCCTCGGTGCTGCTCGTATCGAACACGATTCGCCTGTCGCTGTTCTCGCGACGCCGCGAGGTCGAGGTGATGAAGCTCGTCGGCGCCACCGACTGGTTCATCCGCTGGCCGTTCGTGATCGAGGGGCTGTTCCTGGGAGCGCTCGGCGGCGTCTGCGCGATCGGGCTGCTCGCGCTAGCGAAGGTCACCCTCATCGACCCGCTCGCCTCCACGGTCAAGCTCATCTCCCAGCCGGCCATGATCGACTTCCGCGCGCTGATCGTCGTGCTGATGGCCTGCGCTATCGCGGTCTCGGCTGCCGGCTCCGGGATCTCATTGAGACGCTTCCTAAGAGTCTGACCGGCCGGCAGGGGCCGATCCACCACGTACGCTGGGGGAGAAGATGTGGCCTCCCAAGCGACAACCCCTGCTCGCGCTGCTCGCGCTGCTGCTCCCCGTGCTGCTCATCGCGGGCCTCTGGCTCGGCGGGCATCCCTCCGAGCTTCCCGGCTTCGCGCGATCGGTGTTCGTCGCCGATCACGAAACGCTCGCCGTCAACGAAGCGATCGATCTGGTCGAGCACGACTACTACCGGCGCGTGTCCAAGTCGAGCCTCGCGAGCTCGTCGATCTCGGGCATGCTCGCGAGCCTTCACGACCCCTACTCGACCTACCTGTCGGCCAAGGAACTGAGCGCCTTCGACGCGCCGTCGAGCTTCACCGGGATCGGTGTGGCCGTCGACCCAAAGCCCCGGGGCCTCGAAGTCGTTCGCGTATTCGACTCCTCGCCCGCCTCGCGCGCCGGCCTGAAGGCGGGAGATCTGATCGTCGCGGTGAACGGGCGTTCCCTGCGCGGCGTCGCCACGGACACGGCCACCGGCCTCATCAAGGGGCCGCCCGGTACCGACGTGCGCCTCACCGTCATGCCCGTCTCGGGGCGGCCACGAGCCGTCACCGTGACGCGCGCGACCATCACCCAGCCCGTCGTCGCTTCCGTGATGCGAACGTTTCACGGCCTCAAGCTCGGCTGGGTGTACCTCGCGACGTTCAGCGAAGGCGCGCACGGACAGCTGCGCGAGGCGATCGACGGGCTGCTCGGCCAGGGCGCGCGCGGCCTGGTCTTCGACCTGCGCGGCAACGGGGGCGGGCTCGTCAGTGAGGCGCGGCTCGTTGCCAGCACGTTCATCCCCTCGGGCGTGATCGTCACCACCCGCGGGCGCTCCCAGCCGACGACCGTGCTCAAGGCGGCCGGTGACGCGATCCCCGGCTCCATCCCGGTCGTCGTGCTCGTGGACCACGACACGGCCTCCGCCTCGGAGATCGTCACCGCGGCGCTTCAGGACCATCACCGCGCGACGGTCGTCGGTGCCCACACCTACGGCAAGGGGGTCTTCCAGGAGCTGCAGCCGCTCGCCGGCGGCGGAGCGGTGAAGATCACCGTCGGCCAGTACTTCACGCCGAACGGGCGCAACCTCGGTGGCACCGGGATCAACGAGGGCGCCGGCATCACCCCTGAAGTGCTCGTCTCACACGGTGTTGACAGCGAACACGGCCTCGACGTGGCCTTGCGCACGCTCGCGGCCAAGGTCAAGTGAAGACGCGACGTCGCAACAACGCGCGAGTCGTCTGGCCGCCGCAGAGGCGCACCGAGAGTGCCCGCGACGCTATCGAGCAGATGCTGCTCGACAACGGACTGTCGCGCGCCTTCGCTCGTGCGGTCGAGCGGGAGGCGAGCGCGGCGGCCGAGCGCGCCTGGCGCGACGCCGGCTCGCATGGCCGGCGCGATCTGCGCGACCTCGCGACGTTCACAGTCGATCCGAGCACCGCCCGCGACTTCGACGACGCGATCTCCGCGCAGCGCCTGCCCGACGGCGCCATCCGCGTGTGGGTGCACATCGCCGACGTCGCCGCTCACGTTCCCGAAGGCTCGCTGCTCGACAAGGAGGCGCGCCGGCGCGCGACGAGCGTCTACGTGCCTGGCGCGGTCGAGCCGATGCTGCCGCACGCGCTCTCCTCCGATGCCTGCTCGCTGTTGCCGGGCGCCGAGCGCCTCGCGGTCACGGTCGAGCTGGAGCTGCGCGGCGCCGAAGTCGTCTCGGCGAGCTTCTACCGCTCGATCATCCGCTCGGATGAGCGCTTGGACTACGAGCAGGTCGATCGCATCTTCGCCGGCTCGGCGCGCGCTCCCGAGCCGTGGGGCGAGCCGCTCGCCGCCGCGCGCGCCGCGGCAGCCGCGCTGCAACAGGCGCGGGAGTCGGGTGGCGCGCTCGTGATCGAGTCCGAGGAGCCCGAGTTCTCATTCGACGAGCGCGGCAACGTCGCCGACATCGTCCCGCGCGTCCAGACCGAGTCGCACCGATTGATCGAGCACCTCATGATCGCCGCCAACGAAGCGGTCGCGCGGCATCTGCAGGAGCGCTCGATCCCCTGCCTGTATCGCGTCCACGAGCGCCCCGACCCCGGTCGCATCCGCGAGCTGGTCGCCCAGCTCGCCTCGCTCGAGGTCCCCACGCCGCCGCTGCCCGACTCGCTGTCGCCCGTGGAGGCGGCGGAGCTGGTGGCGAGGATCTCAGAGCGCGTCGACGCCCATGTGCGGCGCACGGGACGGGGTCGGATCGCGCTAAGCTCGCTCGTCCTGCGCTCGCTCAAGCAGGCCGTCTACTCCCCGGTCAACGCAGGCCATACCGGCCTGCGCTCCCCCTGCTACTGCCACTTCACCTCGCCGATCCGCCGCTACCCCGACATCGTCTGCCATCGCGGTCTGCTCTCCTCGATCGGCGCCGGCGAGCGGCCGACCCCCCGCCGCGAGCTCGACGATCTCGGCGAATGGACCTCCGAGCGCGAGCGAGACGCCGCTCGCCTGGAGCACCGCGGCGACGACATCGCGGCCTGCTTCATGCTCGAGCAGACGCTGCTCGACGGCGGCCTCGATCTCCTCTTCCACGGCGAGGTCACGGGGCTGATCGGGGCTGGAGCGTTCGTCGCCTTCGGTCCCGCCGCACCCGTGCCCGCGCGGGCACGGGCGGTCGAGGATCGGCAGAGCCCGATCTACGAGGGGATGCTGCCCGTGCGGCTGCTCACGATCGGAGAGGAGCGCGACTGGTGGGAGCTCAATGAGCACCGCACGATCCTGCGCGGCGAGCGCTCCGGCGCCACGCTGCGCCTCGGCGATGAGATCGACGTGCGCGTCGTGCGCGTCGACGCCACCGGCGGACGCGTCGATCTGGCGCCCGCCGCTCCGTCTGGTTGATCGTCGGCGCGCGTGCGCCCGCGCCGTGTGTCGGGCGATGAGCGCGCCCCGCTCCGCGTTCGCGCAGGTAGGCTCGGGTGGTGACGAAGTCAAAGACCAAGAAGCGCAAGATCGGCGCCGGGGACGTGGCGAGCAATCGCTACGCCTCCTACCGCTACGAGCTCATCGAGCGGATCGAGTGCGGGATCGCGCTGCTCGGCACCGAGGTCAAGGCGCTGCGCTCCTCGGGCGCCCAGCTGAAGGACGGCTACGCCGCGATCCGCGACGGCGAGCTGTGGCTGCACTCGGTCCACATCCCGCCCTATCTGCCCGCCTCGCGCGACAATCACGATCCCGAGCGCGCCCGCAAGCTGCTGTTGCACCGCTCGGAGATCGACCGCATCGCTGCGCGCGTCTCAGAGCGCGGCCTCACGCTCGTCCCGACGCGCATCTACTTCAAGGGCCCCGTCGCCAAGGTCGAGATCGCGCTCGCGCGCGGCAAGGACCTCTACGACAAGCGCCAGTCGATCCGCGAGCGGGAGTCGAAGAGGGACATGGAAAGGGGCATCAGGGAAGCGCGCCGCTAGAGCGAGCGGAAGCTGTGCCCGGCGCTCGCCAGGATGTGCGTCTCGGCCATGCCGAGCGCGAGCGCCACGATCAGGCCCAGGTACACCGCCGCCACCATCGCCCGATGGCGAGGCGCCACGCGGTAGTAGGCGGCCTGCTCCAACGAGCGGGTCTTGCGCAGCTGCCAGCGGCGCCATACCTCACGGCCGCCGAAGATCAAAATCAAGAAGATGATGAAGCTCCCGTGGAAGAAGATCGCCACGGGGATCAGCGCGGCGAAGCCCACGAACCACATCCACGGCGCCATCGCGGCCATCGCCCGCCCGCCGTCCAGGGGAAGCACCGGCAGCAGGTTGAACAGGTTGATCAAAAAGCCGACATAGGCGAGCGCGAGCAGGAGATCGCTCCCTGTCAGGACCGCCACGATCGCCACAGCCGCGGCGCCGAGGCTTCCGAGGACCGGGCCGGCAAGCCCGACGCGCGCCTCTGCCAGCGCGTTGTCGCCCAGCGAGCGCGAGAAGATCGCCGCGCCCAGGAAGGGGATGAACATCGGAGTGCTCGCTTTTATCCCCTCGCGCCGCAGCTGGATCACATGGCCCATCTCGTGCACGAACAGCAGCACGACGAAGCCGGCCGCGAACTGCCAACCCCAGAACAGGCTGTAGGCCGCGACCGACACGAGCGCGGTCCCCGCCGTCGTGAGCAGCTTCAGCTTCGGAAGAAGCAGCACCGCCCCCTTCAGGTAGGCGCCGAACTTCGCCGCGAGCACGCCGGCGCCGGCCAGCGCACCGCCGGCCTTCTTGCGCAGCGAGCGTCGCGGCTCTCCGAACGGGCTCTCGCCCACGACGGGAACGTCGAAGGAGCGTCCGGTCCGGACAGGCACATCGGGCCCGAACGGGGACTCGGACACGATAGGCAGATCGCCGTCCATACACCGATTGTCGCAGCCCTCGCGGATTTCTTCGGAATGTGCGGGGAGAACTACTCGATCGGTCTTGACGCGGGCTCGCGAGAGGCGTAGGTTGAATCCAGACGCGGACCCCGAGCCGCAAAGAGCGAGGCCACCGAGGTGTAAGGCCGCGCCACCAGCCACCGAAAGGCCTTCGGGCCGGACGGAGCAGGTTCCTCAAGCGGCCCGGGACCGCGTCGGTTTAGTTAACGAGTGTCTGCATCGCGCCCGCTAAACTGGACAATGCAAACATCCATGGGGACGACAGGCTTCGACGCGGTCGGCTCGTGTGGATGGTCGCGAGTCGAGGTCCCGGGCGGCCTCGTAAAACACCCGGGAAAACAATAAGTGCGGACTCTCACGAGTACGCCCTCGCTGCCTGATTAGAACCCAGGCATGAGGTCTCGAGCCCCGCTCGCCTGCGGCGGGGGTCCTCGGGATCAGATAGCAGGCTCACCTGATGAGGTCCGCCTCTGCCGAGTCAGGAAAAGCTAAGGAGGCTGGTCCCCCGCAACCCGGCCGGCGAGGCTAGCGGGGGATAAGACCAGAGCGCCGGCTACGCTCGTAGAAGCCATCTTCACGCAACCGCGGACCCGGGTTCGATTCCCGGCGTCTCCACTGACTGACTTTCCCTGACGGATCCCGCACGTATGGTACGATATTTGGTACCAGCGAAAGGAGATGGCGGTGGCGATCACGGCTAGCGAGGCACGCCGAGGGCTGTTCCCGCTGATCGAGAAGGTTAACGACGATCGGGCGTCGATCGAGATCACGTCCAAGCGCGGCAATGCCGTGCTCATGTCGGCCGACGAGTACGCGGCATGGCACGAGACGGCGTACCTGTTCCGCTCGCCGGCCAACGCGCGGCGCCTGCTCGATGCCGCTGAGGCGGCCGAGCGCGGCGAGACGGTCGAGCACCCACTCGACCGCGCGTGAAGCTGGCCTTCACGCCACAGGGCTGGGAGGACTACACCTACTGGCAGCGGGCAGATCGCGCGATCGTGAGACGCATCAACCGCCTGCTCGACGACGCTCTACGCGATCCGACGGGCGGGATCGGTAAGCCTGAGCCGCTCAAGTACGGGATCGCCGGGGCCTGGTCGCGGCGGATCACCGAGGAGCACCGGCTGGTGTACCAAGTGCTCGACACCGACCTCGTGGTCCTACAGGCCCGCTACCACTATGAGAAGTGAGAGGTACGGTCGTCGCCTTCTATGTCGAGGATGCCGATCTCGAGCAGCGCCCCGTCTGTGACTGGGCCGATGAGCATTATCAGGGGTCGTCATCCAGGAGTATCCGTCTCATCGCGCTCCTGCTCGCAGTCGCATCCGAGCCTGTGGTCTTCAAGTCGCGGGTATCCTGCTTGGATGATCCGTGACAGTGTCGTCTTATGACCTACACGAACGCCGAGGCGAGACAGCAGGTGCTCGACATGCTCGCCGCGGCGATCGATGAGATGGGGGTGGCGCTGGCGTGCATAGGGGAGGCGTATGAGCAGCTGGACGAGCACTCGGCGGAGCGCCTCGAGGCTGAGCTGTTTCGATCCGTGCAAGCCGCCTATGGCAGGGCCAAGCGGACATACGCGGGCTTCGCCGAACGCTCCGGACTGGGAGCGCGAGCGTTCGACGCCGCTCCTGTCCCCGCTCCCTCCAGTGGAGCCAAGGGCCTGATAGAGGCGGCCGCGGAGGCCGCGGGCAGGGCGGATCAGGCGCTCGTCGAGCTGCAGGACTCGATGCTTCCGGTCGAGGTGGGGGACGCGGAGCTGCGGGCGGGGATCTCGCAGGTGCGTGAGCTGCTCGGGAACATGCGTCCCCGCGCGCGCGAGCTTGTGCGCACGCTCGGACGCTGACACATGCTCACCCAAGACACGGCCGGCGTCGTGCGTCGCTTTCACGAGGCGCGCAGGGACCGCGAGCTCGTCGTGTTGCAGGGCTTCCACGCCCTCAAGCACGCTCTGCGGTTCGGGGCGCACATCGAGATCGTCGCCTGTCTCGACCCGCTCGAGCTGCGATGTCTCGCCGGGCGATTGGCCCCCGACCTGGGTGCGCGATTGGATGACCTCATGGTCGTGCTGCCGGAGGAGGCGTTCAAGCGGCTGGGCCCATATGTGCCGCACACTGGCGTCGTCAGCATCGCGCGGCGCGCCGCGACAGACCCGGCCGCTGTGCTCGAGAGCGGTCTTCAGGCGCCGATCGTGCTGCTCGAGGATCCGCGACACTTCGGCAACCTTGGAGCCGTGATCCGCGTGGCCGCCGCCGTTGAGGCGGCCGGCGTGCTGACGACGGGCAGGCAGGACCCGTGGGATCCGGTTGCCGTGCGAGGCTCAGCCGGCCTGCACTACGCGCTGCCGGTCGCGCGCGTGGAGCGCCTGCCCCAGACCGATCGGCCCCTGATCGCGCTGGACCCCGAGGGTGAGGAGCTGCGATCGCAATCGATCCCCCCGCGAGCGCTGCTTGCGTTCGGGACCGAGCGGGACGGTCTCAGCGAGGAACTGCTCGAGCGTGCGGACGCGCGCCTGCGTCTGCCCATGCGCGAGGGCGTCTCCAGCCTCAACCTGGCGACGTCGGTCGCGGCTGTTCTCTACAGCCTGCGGCTGTCAGCCTGAATCATCTCGTTCGCTGCAGGATCGAGCCGCCCCATCGAGCTGTGGTCTGGGTCCGCTGTTCGCGACGACGACGGTCTGAGGCGTCGGCTCAATCCATGTAGGGCGCCAGCTCTCGACGGGCGATCGAGAGCTTGTGCACCTCGTCGGGGCCGTCGGCGAGGCGCAGGGTGCGCAGGTGGGCGTACATGGCGGCCAGGGGGAAGTCGTCGGAGACCCCGCCGCCGCCGTGCACCTGGATCGCTCGGTCGACGACCTTCAAAGCGATGCTCGGCGCCGCGATCTTGATCGCGGCGATCTCCGTGCGCGCATGGCGATTGCCGACGGTGTCCATCAGCCAGGCGGCCTTGAGCGTGAGCAGGCGCGCCATCTCGATCTCCACGCGAGACTCGGCTATCCAGTCCTGGATGTTCGAGCGGGAGGCGACAGGCTCGCCGAACGTGGTGCGGGAGACCGCGCGCCGGCACATCGCCTCGAGCGCTCGCTCCGCCGCGCCGATCGAGCGCATGCAGTGGTGTATGCGGCCCGGACCGAGCCGCGCCTGGGCGATCATGAAGCCGTCGCCCTCGCCCGCGATCAGGTTGGCGGCCGGCACGCGCACGTCCTCGAACAGGATTTCGGCATGACCCTCCTGGTCCTGGTAGCCGAACACGGGCAGGCCGCGCACGATCTCCACGCCGGGCGTGTCGATCGGCACGAGGATCTGGCTCTGCTGGCGATGACGAGGCGCCTCGGGATCGGTCTTGCCCATGACGATCATGATTCGGCAATTGGGGTGCAGCGCTCCGGAGATCCACCACTTGCGCCCGTTGAGCACGTACTCGCCTGCCTGCCCCCCGCCATGGGGGGTGCCCGAATGGGTATCGCCGACCCGATCGATTCGCAGGGAGATGTTCGTTGCGTCCGATGACGCCGCATCGGGCTCCGTCATCGCGAACGACGAGCGAATCTCACCCTCAAGTAGAGGCTTAAGCCAGGCGTCCTTTTGCTCATCCGTGCCGAACTGGTGCAGCACCTCCATGTTGCCGGTGTCCGGCGCTGAGCAGTTGCAGGCCTCTGAGGCTATGTGGCTGCGCCCGAGTATCTCCGCGAGCGGCGCGTAATCACTGTTGGACAGGCCCGCGCCATCATCTGGGTCGGGCAGGAACATGTTCCACAGCCCGGCCTGCCGCGCGTGAGCCTTGAGCTCCTCCATCACGGGTGGCTGATGATGAGGGTCTCCCGACTCGCGCAGCTGCCGCTCGTAGACGGGCTCCGCCGGATAGACGTGCTCGTCCATGAACGTGCGCAGGCGCTCTTGGAACTCGATGCAGCGCGGGCTTGGCTGGAAGTCCATCGGTCTCCTCTCGGCGGTGGGAATAGGATCATCGCCGATGACGGAGAAATCGGCGAGCTACAAGGCGGCCGGCGTCGACTATCAGACGCTTGACGCCGGCAAGCGCATGGCGATGGCCAGGGCGCTTGCGACCTCGTCGCTGCTCGCTGCGCGCGGTGGCCGGTCGGTGGACGCTTCGCGCGGCGAGCCGGCGTTCGTGTTCGATCTGGACGACCGCACGCTCGCCTTCGTGGTCGAGGGACTGGGGACCAAGTCCGTGATCGCCCGGCAGATGCTCGAGCGCTACGGCGTAAACCGCTTTGCCGACGTCGCATACGACACGGTCGCAGCCATCCTCAACGATCTCTGTTGCGTAGGTGCGCTGCCGCTCGTCGTCAACGCGTATTTCGCGACGGGATCGTCAGGCTGGTATGGCGAGAGCGAGCGCGTGGACGCTCTGTTGGAGGGTTGGCAGCGCGCCTGCGTGGACGCGGGCTGCGTGTGGGGCGGGGGCGAGTCCCCGTCGCTGTCAGGGCTCGTAAACGAGCAGGACATAGAGCTCGCGGGCGCAGCAGTCGGAGCCGTGCCGGCCGGCCGGCCGGCAATCCTCGGCGAGAAGCTGAAAGCCGGCGACGACATCGTGCTCGTAGCCTCGAGCGGCCTGCACGCGAACGGCGCCTCGCTGGCCAGGATGCTGGCCGATCGGCTACCGGACGGCTACGCGACCAGGTTGCCAAGCGGACGGACCCTGGGCGAGGCGCTGCTCGATCCATCGATCATGTACGTGAAGCTGGTCCAGGCGTTGATCGAGCGAGACCTCGAGATCTCGTACATGAGCCACGTCACCGGGCACGGCCTGCTGAAGCTGATGCGCCCTGACAAGCCACTCAGCTATCGCATCCATACGCTGCCTTCCGTTCCGGAGGTGCTGGAGCTGCTGGTCAGCGAGGCCGGCTTGGACGCCCATCAGGCTTACAGCACCTTCAACATGGGCGCCGGCTATGCCATCTACTGTGCGGGCGGCATGGGGGAGGCGATCGTCCAGATCGCGCGCGATTTGCGCCTCGAAGCGCTCCTTGCGGGAACGGTCGAGGCAGGTCGGCGAAGAGTGCTGCTGGAGCCCGTGGAAACCACCTACGAGGGAGACGAGCTCGAGCTGTCGGTCGGAAGCCGGAACCCCTCTGGTTGAATGGATCTGGCCAGACAGCTAATCTTGCGGAGAAATCGCCAATGCTCCTGCGAGCGCCTGAGACGCTCGAGGAGCTCGATATCGCCGGACCCCAGGGGATCCGGAGCTACCCGGATCGAGGGCGGACGTGTCCATCAAAAGAGGAGAGAAGCTGATGCTCAAAGCATCCATCCGTTTGGCCTCGCTCGGCCTGGCCGTAGTGGCCATGGGTCTTCCGGCCAGCGCGGCCGCGGCGCCGGCCGTGACGCTCAAAGTCAAGGTCGTGCCGATACCGACGAATCCGAGCAACTCGAAAAGCGCCACATACCCCGGCACCGGGAACATCCTCGGCGCGGGCGCGGCGATCGAATCCGTATTCAAGATCAAAGGCGTCGAATACGGGGGCTTCCCGCTGCCGCTCAAACAGGTGATCTTCTATCTGCCGGCCGGCACCAAGATCCACACGCAGGGCTTCGCGAAGTGCCCGACCCCTGTCCTCGAAAGCCACGAAGTGCAGAAGTGCCCGAAGAAGTCCGTGGCGGGGCCCAAGGGCTCGGCGCTCGGCGTCGTTTCGTTCGGCGCCACCCGCGTGCCGGAGACGGTCACGGTGCAGCCGTTCTTCTCGTCCAAAGGCCTCGCGTTCTTCGCTGAAGGCAGGAGCCCGGCCTCGATCGAAATCCTGTCCGAAGGAAGCCTCGCGACGGCAGGCGGCCCGTTCGGGCAGAAGCTGACGGCTGAGGTGCCGCTGGTCGCGACGGTTCCCGGCGCGCCCTACGGGTCGGTTGAAGAAATCAAAGTCAAGGTCGGTGCGGCTTTCAAGCAGAAAGGCAAATTGGTCTCCTACGGCACGGTGCCGAAGAAGTGCCCGAAGGGCGGCTTCAAGATCAAGGCTGAACTCACGTTCGGCGCCGAAGAAGGGCCCACGGGCGAAACCGTTCCGGTCGCGACTACCATCCCGTGCCCTAAGAAGAAATAGGCAGGTTCGGCGGGCTCGCTCGCTACGGGTGAGTCCATCGTGAGGAACAACTGGGGAGGGGCGGCGCAGTCGAATCGGCAGCGCCGCCCCCGCCTCGTCTAAGCACCAGACAGAGGAAACGATCGGGTTGAGGACGCAGATCGCATGGTGGAGGAGCCGCAGGGCCGTCGTTGCCGGCGCCCTGTGCGCGGCCGCGCTCGTGGTCGTGGTCGCGCTCGGAACCTCCGCGGGGGGCTCCGGCGGTGGGTATACCGTTCGCGCGCTCTTCGACGACGCCGGGAACGTGATCCCGGGCGAGGACGTCAAGGTCGACGGCGTCAAGGTCGGCACGGTCGGATCTGTCACGCCCACGCCCGGCGCGAAGGCGGCGGTCGTGTTGAAGATCGAAAACCTCGGCTTCCAGGACTTCCGGGCGGACGCCAGCTGCATCATCCGTCCACAGGCGCTGATCGGCGAGAAGTACGTGGACTGCCTTCCCACCCAGCCCCGCGTCGAGGGGACGCCTCTGCCGCCGCCTCTACGGCTGATACCGGCCGGCGAGGAAGGGGCGGGCCAGCGGCTGTTGCCTGTGGTGAACACGCACAGCCCGGTCGACGTCGACCTACTCGGCGACATCACCCGCCTGCCCGAACGTCAGCGCCTGGCGATCCTCATCAACGAGTTCGGCGCCGGCCTCGCGGGCCGCGGCAGCGATCTTAACGTCGTCATCCGCCGAGCCAACCCAGCCCTTCAAGAACTCGAAAAGGTGCTGAAGATCCTGGCGAACGAGAACAAAGTCCTCACCGATCTGGCCGTCGAAGGGGACCGTGCGATCGCGCCGCTCGCCGCCGATCGCGGCAAGCTCGCGGACTTCATAACCCAGAGCAAGACGGTCGCCCAGGCGAGCGCCAACCACGCTCACGCGATCGGCGAAAACTTCGCCGACTTCCCGGCATTCCTCGAACAGCTCGGCCCGGCAATGGAACGGCTCGGGCGCTTCGCCCAGGAAACGACGCCTACGTTCACCGATCTCGGCATCGCGGCGCCCGGGATCGACAAGACCTTCGAGAACATCGCGCCCTTCTCGCGCTCATCGGAGGCGTTCTTCAAGTCACTCGGCGCCACGGCGAAGACCTCAGGCCCGGCGTTGCAGGCTGTCGAACCCTTGCTCGGCCTCACGCAGTCGCTGGGGAAGACGGCCAAGCCGTTCGCCGGCAACTTCTCCGGGCTGTTAACGAGCCTGCGGAAGACAGGTGGCCTGGAGCGGTTGCTCGACTTCATATACCTGGGCACCGGCGCGGTCAACGGCTACGACGCGCTCGGCCACTTCCTGCGCGCGGAAATCGTCGGCAACACCTGTCTAAGCTATACGACCGCTCCGAGCCCAACCTGCAAAGGCAAATTCCTCGGCGGCGCGTCGGCCGCGCGGGCGCCGGCCGCGAGCGCTTCGACCAGCGTCGTGATGGAGCGCACGCTGGCGGTGTTGAAAGGAATGACGCCCGCCCAGGCGACCGCCGCCTACCCGGGCGCCACCGCGGCCGAAGGCGGTGGGGGAGCCGCCGCGCCGACGGTGGGCGTCCCCTCGACGTCCACTCCCCAACCGGTCGGCGGGGCCGCGGCGGGCACCACGTACTACGCGCCGGTCGAAGAAGGCTCCGAAGCGAACGGCATGCTTCTCAACTACCTGCTCGGCAACTGATCGCTGATGATGCGTCGACCCCGTATCGCAACGCTGCCTCTCGCGCTCTGTCTCTGCGCGCTGATCGCGCTCGGCTTGGGAGCAAGTGCTCATGCAGACGGCTCGGCCGCCACCCAGGCCGAAGTGCCATCCACGCAGCCCGCGCCTCCAAGCGGCTCGGCGCCGGCGCCCGAACCGGCGTCCTCGTCCTCTCAGCCCGCATCGGGCCCCGCGACGACGACCACGCCCTCAACGACGACGAGCGCCCCTCCATCGAGCACGGGCCCTACGACAGCCGGTCCGGCGCCGGAAGTGCGGGCTCAGCGATCCCAGCCGCGCAGCGCCAAGCCCGCCTCGCATCACGACACATCCGTGGGTGAAGGGCAGTCTTCGGCTCCCGCTGGCGGATCGCATCCCCCCACAGTCGCGCCGGCCTTCGCGGCGCCACCGGTCCCGGGAGCGCTCGGGATATCGGTTTCCGGCGTCCCGAGCTTCTTCATCGACAGCTTCAGCATCCCGCCGTTCCTGCTGCCGATCTACCAGGCCGCCGGCGCGGCATACGGGGTCCCGTGGCAAGTGCTTGCGGCCATCAACGAAGTCGAGACCGACTATGGCCGCGACCAGAGCGTCTCGAGCGCCGGCGCGGAGGGGTGGATGCAGTTCCTGCCGAGCACCTGGGGGCGGTACGGCATCGACGCCAACAACAGCGGCGTCGAGGACCCGTACAACCCGGCCGATGCGATCTTCGCCGCCGCGAGATATCTGAGGGATGCGGGCGGTGCGACCGACCTCAGGGCGGCGGTGTTCGCGTACAACCATTCGCAGGCGTATGTCAACTCGGTCATGATGCGCGCGCGGCTGCTCACGGGCACCCCGCCGGCCCTGCTCGGAGCGATGACCGCGCTGGCCGAAGCGCGCTTTCCCGTACACGCCCCGTCGTCCTTCAGCGACGGCTTTCCGACCATCGAGGAGCCATCCCCCCACCAGGTTCCCGCAACCACGATCTACTCGCAGGCCGGGGCGCCCGTAATCGCCGTGCGGGATGGGCGCATCGCGCAGATCGGCAGCTCACCGGAGCTCGGTCGCCACATCTCGTTGACGGACGCCGACGGCAACACATATACGTATGCGCAGCTCGGCACGCTCGCCTCGCTATATCCGGTGCTCGAACGCCATGGCAAATTCTCATTGCGTCGGCTGAACGCGGGCGCGCGCGTGGTGGCGGGAACGGTGCTCGGCCATCTCGACTCATCCACACAGCCGCACCTTCTCTTCCAGATACGCCCGGGCGGAGCGGACACGCAGCCGATCGACCCCAAGCCGATCCTCGACAGCTGGGTCAAGCTGCGCTACAGCGCGACGGTGATCGCCGGCGGGAAAGACCTCTACAAGGGCCGGTCCAAGCGCGGCCTGCTCGCCCTGCCGGGAGCTATACGGCCGCTCCAGGTAGCGGGCGCGGCCCGCATCCTGAAGGTCCGCCGCAGGGCGCTCTCGCGGCGCGATCATGGCTCACGCGTCTTCCCGGCCCACACGGCGACGCTCTTCAACCTCGGGCTCTCGCCCGCTCAGTGGCTCGCGCTGATCGCGCGGCTGGGGCAGATAGCGGACCCGGCGGTGGCCGCGAAGCCCTCGCCCGCGGCGATCCCGGACAATGTGAGCGTGAGCGGAGCGACGCTGGGAGGGGGGCGCTAGGCATGGCGACAACAGTCCCCCCGAGCGGGCCCTCCGCGAGAGAGCCGGCCTCGCCGCTGTCCGCGCGTCCATCCAGGCGCGCGAACGCCGCGAGGATGGCCGCCGTGGGCGCACTGGCCGCCGCGGCCGCGGCCGTGCTCGGGCTGGCGCTTGCCGGTAGCGGAGGCGCCACATACCACTTGATCATGGCCAACGCCAGCGGGCTCGTTCGCGGCGACCAGGTCCAGGTCGGCGGGGCGCCGGTGGGCTCGGTGCAAGACATCGCCCTACTCTCCAACTACAGGGTCCGGCTCACGATCCACGTCGACCCATCCCTGGCGCCGCTGCACGAGGGTACGACAGCCGAAATTAGGGTTCCGTCGCTGTCGAGCGTCGCCAATCGTTATGTGGCTCTCTCGCCCGGCCCCAACAACCGGCCGGCGCTCCCGTCCGGCGCGACACTGCCGAACGCGATCACCCACGAACAGGTCGACCTCGACCAGCTCTTCAACACGCTCAACCCCAAGACGCGCAAGGGCCTGCAGCAGTTCTTCCAGGGCTCGGCGGAACAGTATTCGGGCGTCGCCCCTCAGCTGCAGTTCGACGTCAACTACTTCCCGCCGTTCATCGCGGCGACCGACCACGTCTTTGCCGAGCTGGCCCGGGAACAGCCGACCTTCACGAGCTTCCTCGTCGAAACGGCCAGGACCGTCACGACGCTCGCTGCGCGCAGACAGCAGCTGACCGAGCTCGTGAGCAATGCCAACACGACGTTCGCGGCGATCGGCTCGCGGCAGTCGAGCCTTGCCAAGGGCCTGAAGGCGCTGCCCGTCACGTTCAGGGAGGGCAATCGAACGTTCGAAGAACTGCCCGCGACCCTCGCCGACCTTCGAAAGCTCGTCGACGTGTCCAAGCAGGACACGAAGACGCTCGCGCCGTTCTTCGCAAAGCTGCGTCCGCTCGTGGAAGCCGCGACGCCGGTCGTCGGCGAGTTCAGCTCAGCGATCTCGAAGCCGGGGCCGAACAACGACCTCACCGAAGTCGCGCTCGCGTTGCCGTCTGTCGCCCAGGCGCTGAGCACGGCCTCGCCCGACGGCGTTCGTGCGGCTCAGGAATCGCTGCCGATCACAGCCCTGTTCGGACCGTACAGCCCCGATCTCGAGGGGCTCATCCGCGACTTCGGTCAGGGCACCGCCTACTACGACGCCAACGGTCACTATGCGCGCGTGGGCGGCATCTTCCCCGACTTCCAGCTCGGCGAACGCAACACGCTGAAACCCGTCGACCCCCAGCAGGCGCTGCAGGGAGTGAAGAGCGGACAGCTGCGCCGCTGTCCCGGCTCGGGCACGCAGCCCGCCGCCGACGGCTCCTCGCCATTCACAGACAACGGCCAGCTTGGCTGCGACCCGACGCAGGTCCCGTGATGGTGGCCCACCGATGAACCGCCGACGCTCGAACTCGCTTGCGGGAAGCCCACTGCTGATCGGGGCGCTGACGATGTTGATCGCGATCGTCGCGGTGTTCCTCGTCTACAACGCGAACAACGGCCTGCCGTTCACGCCGACGTATGACATCAATGTCCAGCTCCCCGAGGCGCTGGGCCTGCAGATCGGCAACCAGGTGCGGATCGGCGGTACACGGGTGGGCATCGTCAGCGGGCTGCGCCCCCAGCAGGACCCCCGCACCGGGCGCGTCACCGCGATCGCTTCGCTGAAGCTCGAAAAGAGCGTCGAGCCGCTGCCGGTCGACACGATCGCGCTCGTCCAGTCCGTCTCGGCGGTCGGCTTGAAGTATCTGGACTTGGAACGCGGGCGCTCCGCCCAGATGCTGAAGTCGGGTTCGACGATACCCCTCTCCCATACACGCGAAGCCGTGAACATCGATGAATTCTTCAACATGTTCGACAAGAAGACGCGGATCGCAAACCAGGTCAACCTGACGAGCTTCGGCAACGGCTTCGCCGGCAGGGGGATCGGTCTGAACGAAACGATTCACACGCTCCGTCCGCTCGTCACCAACGCGATCCCCGTCCTGAACAACCTGGCCTCGCCGCAGACGGACTTCGGGGGGTTGTTCGTCGCGCTCGACCGCGCCGCCAAAGAAGTGGCGCCGGTAGCGCAGGCTCAAGCCGGCTTCTATGGCGATCTCGATACCTTCTTCGCCGCATGGGCGAGCGTGGCGCCGTCGCTCGAACGGGCGATCGTGGGGGGACCGCCGGCCCTGCGCCAGGCGACCCGCTCGCTTCCCTTCGAGGCGTCGTTCGTGAACAAGAGCGCTGAGTTCATGCGCCTTTTGCGCCCGAGCGCGAGCGCCCTGCGCACCGTCGCCGGACCGCTCGGTCACGCCTTCGCCGTCGGCGCTGTCAACCTGCGCGCGGCGACGGCGCTCAACAGCGCCGTCGCCGAAGCGTCACAGGCGTTTGCCGAGTTCGCCAAGAACCCGATCGTGACCTCGGCGATCGAAGACCTGACGCACACGCTCTCGCTGGGCAATCCGTTGCTCGCGGGCCTGGCCCCGGCGCAGACGAACTGCAACTACGTGACGCTCGCCTTCCGGAACACCGCCAGCCTACTGTCGGAGAGCATCGGGGTGGGCACGCTCGCACGTGCCACCCCGGTGCTGGCGCCCGACGGCCCGAACAACGAGGGCCTGCCCTCCTCGGCGCCGGCCAACGGACCGTCCGTCGACCATGCGTTCCAGAACACGGCGATCATCGACAACAACCACCTGCACGCCAACCCCTACCCGAATGTCGGCGGCCCCGGTCAGCCGCGCGAGTGCGAAGCCGGCAAAGAGACCTACATGCCGGGAACGGCGGTGGTCGGCAACCTGCCTGGGAACTCCGGGACCAATCACGAAGAAACGAAGCGCGAAGAAAACCTGTACGGCGAAAAGTACCCGCCCAGCACGCTCAAGGCGCTCGGCATCGAAAGCTCCAAGCCGGCCAAGAAAGCGAAGACCCCAAAGAAGTCGAAGTCGAGCAAGGGCCATAAGAAGGGGGCTGGCAAATGAGTCGCGTGCGCTGGTGGCGTCGCTACGACGAACTGCCCGTCCCCGAGCTGAAGAAGAGCAATCCCGTGCGCTTCGGGGTCGTCTTGCTCGTGGTCTTGGCGATCATCCTGTTCTTCGGGTTCACGAAGCACGTGCCGTTCACGCACGGGTTCCGCCTGAAGGCGGCCTTCTCGACCGCCGTCAACATTGCGCCGAAGTCGCCGGTGCGCGTCGCGGGCGTCAACGTAGGAACCGTCAGCTCGGTTCAGCGCGCCGGCAACACCGGAGTGGTGACGATGGAAATCTCAGGCGCAGGGCTGCCGATCCACTCCGACGCGACGCTCAAGATCCGCCCGCGGACCTTCCTCGAAGGCAACTGGTTCGTCGAACTGGAGCCCGGCACGCCGTCCGCGCCGGTCGTCTCCTCCGGTCATACGATCCCCGTCACGCAGACCTCCGAGCCGGTCCAGCTCGACCAGGTGCTCGACGCGCTCAACAGCGATACCCGGGCCAACCTGCAGACGGTCCTCGACGAATACGGCTCGGCCCTCACGCGCAAGCCGACCCCGGCCCAGGACGCCGAACAGAATCCGGCGGTGCGCGGGCTGAACGCGGCGCAAGCCCTGAAAAAGACCTACTTCGACAGCCCGGAAGCCCTGAAGGGCGGCGCCATCGTAAACCAGGCGCTCGGCGGGGTCGAACAGCACGATCTCTCGCACCTGATCGCTGGGATCGAGAAGTTCAGCGCCGCGCTCAACGTCCACGAGCAGCAGCTCGGAGAATTCATCGTCAACTTCAACACCTTCCTGCATTCGTTCGCCGCCCAGTCGGCGAGCCTGAGCGCGACCGTCGCGCAGCTGCCGGGCGCCCTTCAGAACGCCGCCCGCGCGTTCACCAACTTCAACGCCGCGGCCCCCGAGATCAGGAAGTTCTCGCTGGAGCTGATCCCCGGCGTCGAACAGACCCCCTCCACGGTCGCGGCCTCCTTCCCATGGATCGAACAGGTGCAGGCCTCGCTCGCCCCGAGCGAGCTGGGCGGCGTCGCCAAGGGCCTGGGCGAAGCCGCGCCGACGCTGGCGGAACTGTTCGTCACGCAGCCCGGCTTCTTCAAGCAGACCGATCTGTTCTCGAAGTGCCTCTCAAACGTGTTCTACCCGTCCGGCAACACCAAGCTGCAGGACGGCTCGAGCACCTCGGGCGTGGAAGCGTACAAGGAGTTCTGGTACTCGCTGCCGGGTCTCGCGGGCATCGGGCAGAGCTTCGACGGCAACGGGCTCACGACGCGCTTCATGGTGAGCACCGGCAGCCAGGTGCTCAAGTCGGGGCCGGCCAGCGTGGTGGGCGCCTCCAGTGGCAAGGGCCTGTCGTTGCTCGCCCACACCTCCCAGCCGCCACAGGGCACCCGTCCCGCCTTCCCCGCGACCGAGCCGCCATATAAGCCGCTCGTTCCCTGCTACACGCAGAAGGCGCCCGACCTCAACGGGCCGTTGTCGCAAGGTCCCGCCGACGGGAGTGGCGGATGACGCCCGACGAGCAGCACGGCGGCGGGCGCGGCCTGCGCGATCAGCTCGAGCGCTACCGGACGGCCTTCATCTCGGTCGTCGCGATAATCGCGATGGGGCTCTTGATCGGTGGCTACGTCCTGGCGAACGAGCGTCTCTCGTTGCCCGGGTGGTTCCCCGTGCTCGGCAAGAGCTATGTCACGCTCAAGGCCGACTTCCGCACCGCCCAGGCGATCACTCCGGGCCAGGGGCAGGCGGTCACGATCGCGGGGGCGAAGATCGGCGAAATCGCGAGCGTCGACGAGCACGAGGGCGATGCGCTCGTGACGATGAACATAACGCCCAAGTACGCCCGCTACATCTACCGCAACGTCACGATGCTGCTGCGCCCGAAGACGCAGCTCGCGGACATGACCGTCGAGGTCGATCCCGGCACGCCCAGGTCAGGCCGCGTCCCGAACGGCTACCTGGTCCCGCTCGCGCAAACAGCGCCGAACGTCAACTTCGACGAGTTCCTGTCGGCGCTCGACGCCGAAACCCGCGCCTACCTGCAGGAGCTGCTCGCGGGCGCCGCCGGGGGCCTGAAGAACAACTCGGCCAACCTCTCCGCGACCTTCAAGCGCTTCGATCCGCTCGCGCGCATAGGGCGCGAAATCGTCAAGCAGCTGCATCTGCGCCACGAAAACATCGAACACTCGATCCACAACTTCCAGCTGATCATCAATGCGCTCGGCAACAAGGACGGTGAACTCTCACAGCTGATCGAGGCCTCCAACACCGTCTTCAAGGTGTTCGCCGAACAGGACCAGAACGTGCAGAAGACGCTGCATCTGCTCCCCGGCGCGCTCTCGAAGACCAAGCGCGGTCTCGGCAAGCTCGCTGAAGCCGCCGGCGTGGTCGGTCCCACGCTGCACGCGCTCGAGCCGTTCGCGAAGGCGCTCGCTCCGGCGCAGGAAGCGTCGCGCCCGTTCTTCTCCCAGACGGCCCCCATCTTCAAGAACGAGATCAGGCCGTTCGCGCGCCAGGTGCTCCCCGTCATCAGCCGCCTGGAGCCCTCGCTGAAGGAACTCGGCGAAGCCTTCCCGAAGCTCCAGACCGGCTTCTCGGTGTTCAACGAACTCTTCAACGAGATCGCCTACAACCCCGGCTCCAATCAGGCCGGCTTCATGTTCTTTTTGCTGTGGGGCAGCCACGATCTCAACAGCGTGCTCTCAACCGCCGATGCCCACGGGCCTTTCGGACGAACGCTCGCCTACCTGAACTGCGAAGTGCTCCCGATCCTGGGAGGCGCGAGCGAAATAAATGCGACGGTGCGGCTGCTCGTCGCCCTGTTCAACCCGCCGTCGGGCGCCGAATGCAAGGCGCTCGGGCTAACTCAGGCCGCGACGAGCGCGACTACAGGTAAGGCTGCGACGGCGCGCGCCCTCCAACGAAAAGGCCTCACGATGAACCTGCTCGGCTCCAGGCACAGCGCCTTCGCGCGACTCGCTGGGGCATCCGGAGGGAACCACTGACATGCAGAAGCGCGCCCCTACGCTCGGCAACATCCTCGTGATCGCGCTGTTCGCGCTCAGCTGCTTCGGGCTGCTGCTGTTCCTGTGGGAGGCGTTCGGCGGCGCTGTGCCGCTCAAGCCGAAGGGGTATCGCTTCACGGTCGCCTTCCCGCGCACGCTCGCGCTCGCCGAACAGTCCGACGTGCGCATCAGCGGCGTCAACGTCGGGCATGTCATCAGCCTTTCGGTCAATAAAGACGGCCTCACTCACGTGACGGTCGAAGTGAGCGGCAAATACGCGCCGATCCGCTCCGACATGCACGCGATCCTGCGCCAGAAGACGCTGCTCGGCGAGACATACGTGCAGCTCGAGCCCAAGAGCACCACGGCGCCGCCTCTGCCGGACGGAGCGCAGCTGCCGGGCTCTCAGGTCGAACCGTCGGTGACGCTCGACGACATCCTCTCCGCGCTCGATCCCAAGACACGGAAGTCCTTCCAGATCTGGATGCAGTCGGCCGCCGCGGGCTTCGGCGGGCGTGGAGAACAGATAAACGCCTCTTTCGCGCAGCTGCAGCCGTTCGTGGAAGACTCGAACAAGCTCGTCACGATCCTCAACTCGCAGGAGGGAGCGCTGCGGGCTGTGATCCACAACACCGCCACTGTCTTCGACGCTCTCACAGAACGCGAGGGCCAGTATCGGGGACTGATCGCAAACGGCGAGCGCACCTTCCATGCCGCCGCGCAGGGGAGCCAGGCGTTTGCGGAAGCCTTCCGTGAACTGCCGGCCTTCGAGCGCAACTCGCAGACGGCTCTGCGCAGCCTCGACAGCTTCGCGACCGACACGAGCCCGTTCCTCGATCAGTTCCGCCCCGCGGAGGAACAGCTCTCGCTGCTGCTGGGAGCCGTCAAGCCGTTCGCGCCAAGCTTCAATTCGTTCCTCACGGCGCTCGGGCCATTGACGAAGGCCGCCAAGACGGGCTTCCCCGACGTCAAGAAGGTCACGCAGCTCACCGAGCCGTTGCTCGCGGCCACGAGTCCGGTGCTGCACAACCTCAACCCCTTCTTCCAGTATCTGAGCGAGTACGTGCCGGAGCTGCAGGCGCTCTTCGCCAACGTGACCGCCGCGACCCTGATCCACGAAGGCAACACCAACACCCCCAGCGGGCCGAAGCAGCACCTGCTGAAGGCGATGCAGGTCCTATCGCCGGAAGGGCTCGCCGTCTACCCGCAACGGATCGGCACCAACCGTGCGAACGCCTACCCGCAGCCGGGGGCGTTCCGCTCGCTATCGAGCGGCCTGCAGGTGTTCAGCGGCGCCTCGTGCGCGAACTCGGCCCCCTCGGTGAGCGGCCCGCCGCGCGAAACGATCACGCAGAGCATCATCGAACAGCTGATCTCGCTGCATATCGTCAACGCGCCCGAAAGCGCCAACTCGGTTCCCGCCCCGGGCTGCAGTCAGCAGGGACCGTTCACGTTCAACGGCCAGACGAGCCAGTACCCGCACGCGACGCCGTTCAAGTGAGCGTTTAGGGTCCCTACAGCTCCGCGACGGCCATCGCGCGCTCGTGGTCGAGATAGGGAAGCAGCGCGAAATAGGTCAGATCCTTGTGCAGGGCCGGCAGTTCGGCGATGTCGCCTTCCAGCACGCGCCGGTGCAGGATCGAGGCGATTCCGCCGACGATCGCTTCGGAGGTCTGGGGCGCCAGGTGCTCGGTGCTCGCCGCGTGTGAGCGGCCTTCCTCCACAAGGGAGGCGAACAGGGCGAGCGCGGAGCGCTGGCGCTCGCGGGCGCCCGGTCCGGCGCTCAGCACCTCGACGAGGGCCACACGCGCCCCGTGTGGATTTCGCGCGAGCCCCCTGAGCAGGCTTTGCAGGGCGAGGCGCACGCGCTCAGGCCAGGGCGCCGTCTTGCGGAACTGCTCCAGGGCGGCCAGCTCGGCGCCGCCGATCAGGTCGTCAAGGGCCTGCATGAAGCAGTCGTGCTTGTCGTGAAAGTGCTCGCTGAAGACCGCCTCCTCGACGTGGGCGCTCTGCAGGATGCGGCTGATCGTCGTGCGGTCATAGCCCCTGGCGGCGACCGTTTCGACAGTCGCATTGAGGATGCGTATGCGGGGATCCCGCTCATTGGGGCGGGGAGGCGCCTCGGTGGGGACCGGCGCGCTTGCCGCGATGAGGTTCGATGCCGTGGTGGGATCGGCATCGACGTGCTTGTCGTAGAACATACTCCTCCTTCCAGTCGCCTCAGATTGGCGAGGACCATGCATCCGCCATCCGGATCGAGCCGTCGGCTCGCGGGGGGCCGGGCATATCCCTGCTTCGTCCCAGGCCGTGAAGTTGCTGGAGCCCGGCATCCTAGACCTGAGCGCCCCATCTGTCAAGAGGATATGTATGACCTAGTACCAGAGTATGCGGCTACTCCGCACGCGGATCGGCTTCCTGTTGATCGCGTTCGGGCGGATCACTAGTATCTGGTGTGTGGAGAGCACTGATGGCACGCAGGGGGAGCGTGGGGAGCCCGTGAGCGCGCACGCCCTCATGGACGAAGCGGCGAGCGATCAGTTCCAGTACCACTCCTCCTCGGGCGACATCGATCTCGCGGGGGAGGCAACCGATCGCAAGTGGTCGATCCGCTGCGTCGACGTGGTCAAGCGACTGGCCGGCATACCGGTGCTCAACGGCTTGAATGTCGCGATTCCCGACGACACCGTCACGGTCGTGCTCGGGCCGTCGGGCACGGGCAAGAGCGTGCTGATCAAGCACCTGATCGGCCTCATGTTCCCCGACTCGGGCGACATCCAGGTTCTCGGGTCCTCGGTTCCCAAGCTGACGATGCCGCAGCTGCTCGCTCTGCGTCGCAGGATCGGGGTCCTGTTCCAGGACGGCGCCCTGTTCGGCTCGATGTCGGTATTCGACAACGTCGCATTCCCGCTGCGCCAGCACACGGACATGCCCGAGACCCAGATCACCGAGATCACGAGCCAGCGGCTGACCGACGTGGGCCTCGCGGACGCCATGGACGTGTTTCCCTCGCAGCTGTCGGGAGGGATGCGCAAGCGCGCTGGATTCGCGCGCGCGCTCGTCACCGAGCCGGACGTCGTCATCTTCGACGAGCCCGACTCGGGTCTGGATCCCGTCCGGACGGCGCTTCTGTGCGAACTGATCAAGGAGATGCACGAGCTCCACGGCGGCACATACATCGTCGTAACCCACGACATCGCCTCGGCGCGCCGGATCGGCGAGTACATCGCCCTGCTGTGGAGGGGCCGCATCGTGGAGGCGGGCGACGCCGAGCGGATGTTCTCCTCGGAGAACCCCTTCGTGCGCCAGTTTCTCAGCGGCTCCGCCAGCGGCCCACTTGGGATGGACTGAGCCTAACTGTCTGTTGCCGACGCCTGATTGTATGCGAACATACGTTCGCATGGTCGTGTGTGTCCAGATTCCTCGCTTTGAGCTGACCGTAGCCGCCGGCGGCGCCGAGGCGCTGGCGGGCAGGGCGCTGGCGCTTGCGCCAACGGCGATGGGGGAGCTGCATGTGGGGCAGGTGTCAGGGGCGGCGCAGGCCTGTGGGGTGAGGGCCGGCATGGCGCTCGGCGAGGCGCTCGTCCGCTGTCCGCACCTGACGCTCGTCCCGGCCGATCCGCTCGCCGTGGACGAAGCTTGGGAGGAGGCTGTGTGCGCGCTGGAGGGCATCGGCGCGGCGGTCGAGCCGGCGCGGGCCGGGCTCGCCTATTTCGAGGCCGATGGGCTGCGCGGGATGCACGGCTCCGATGAGCGCACGCTCGCGCATGCGCGCCGCGCGATCGGAAGGCCCGTGCGGATCGGTGTGGGGCCGACGCGCTTCTGTGCGCTGGTCGCGTCGCTCGACGCCGGCACGCGACGCGCCAAGACGGTCGATCGGAAGTCCGCGGATCGCTATCTCGCCGCCGCGCCGGTGGAGCTGCTCGGCTTTCGCGAGCAGACGGCGATGCTGGTAGGGGCGCTCGAGCGTCTCGGCGTGCGCACGCTGGGAGAGCTGCGGGCACTGGGACGCGATGCGCTCGCCGATCGCTTCGGCAAGGCGGGCATGCTCGCGCATCGCCTGGCCTGCGGCGATGACGATCCGCTCGCGCCCCGATGCGTCGAGGACTCTTTGGAGGAGTCGCTGGCGGTTGGGGAAACAAACAGCGGCGAGGTGCTGCAGCGCATGCTGGGTGTGCTCGTGGATCGTCTGCTCGCGCGTCCCGAGCGTCGCGGCAGGACTCTGCGGGCGGTCGCTTTCTCGGCCCATCTGGCGGGTGATGGGACCTGGCGCGAGCGCGTCGTGTTCCGTCAGGCGCTCTGCGATCCGGAGCGCATCCGCCTGGCGCTGTCCACGCGCCTGTCCCTGCTGCCGGCGCCCGCCGAGTCGCTGCGCCTGCGCGTGGAGCGCTTCGGGACGGTGGCCGGTGAGCAATGCGGGCTCTTCGAGCAGGACCGCGCCGAGCGCCGCGAGCGCCTGGCGCAGGCCGTCAGCCAGGTACGCGCCGCGGCGGGTCACGACGCCGCTCTGCGCGCCGTATTCGTGGATCCGGACTCGCGTGTGCCCGAGCGGCGGGTCGTGCTCACGCCGCTGTTGCGATGAGTGGTCCGCGCCTGCTCAACCTGCCCCGGCCGGCCCGTGTGCGATCGGAGCGCGACGTTCCCTCCGAGGTCAACGGCGAGCAGGTCGAGTCGGTGCGCGAGTCGTGGCTGATCGAGGACCGCTGGTGGACGGGACGGCCGCTGCGCAGGCGCTACTGGGAGCTCGTGAGTGAGAAGGGCCGCAATCTGGTCGTGTTCCACGATCTCGGTCCCGGCGGAGGCTGGTTCACCCAGGCCGCTTGAGATGGAAGAGACTCCGCCATACGTGGAGCTGCACTGCCATTCGGCCTACTCCTTCCTGGATGGGGTGTCGCTGCCGCAGGAGCTTGCGTATCGGGCAGCCGATCTTGGCTACGGCGCGCTGGCGCTGACCGATCACAACTCTGTGTCCGGCTCGATGGAGATGGCGCAGGCCGCGCGGGAGGCCGGCATCCGCGCGATCCACGGGGCAGAGGTCGATCTTGGCGACGGTCGCCATCTGACGCTGCTCGTGCGCGACGCGCGGGGCTGGAGCAACCTGTGCCGGATCGTCACCGCCGCCCATGCCCACACGCGAGACGGCCCGGGACGCGAGCGCCGCGAGCCGGCGGTGGACCTGCAGGCGGTGATCGACCACTCCGAGGGGCTCGTGTGCCTGACCGGATGTGCCGCACACGGCATTCGCGACGAGCGCACCGCACGCCGGCTGCTCGACGCGTTTGGGCCGGAGCGGCTGCGCGTCGAGCTGCAGCGTCCCTACGCCCGCCATGACAGGGCCCGTAACCGATCGCTGCAGGCGCTCGCCCGGGGCCTGGGCGTGAAGTGCGTGGCCACCGGCGACGTGCGCGCTCACGCGCGCTCGCGCGCCGAGCTGCAGGACGCCTTCGTCGCGCTTGCCAACCACACGACGCTCGACGCCTCCGAGCCGCTGCGCCGAGGCAACCACTCGCACGTTATGAGCGCCCCGCAGGCCATGGCGGCCCGTTTCGCCGACCATCCCCGGGCGGTACGCGAGACGCTATGCCTGGCCGAGGAGCTGTCGTTCGACCTGACGAAGGATCTCGGCTATCGCTATCCGGGAGCCGAGGACCAGAGCGCATCGCGGCGCCTGGGCCAGCTGTGCCGTGCGCGCTTGGACGATCGCTACGGGCCGGGTGTCGCTCGCGCCCATCGCGAACAGGCCGCGGCTCGCCTGGAGGAGGAGCTGGGAGTGATCGATCGCCTAGGGCTCGCCGGCTTCTTCCTGCTGCATCACGACATGCTCGAGCTGGCGCGCGAGGTGGCCATCGAGGTGCGGGGAGCGGATACGGCACGCGCCCTGCTGGCCCCCGGCCGTGGCCGCGGCTCCTCGGTGTCCTCGATCGTCTGCTACCTGACGGGCCTCTCGCACATCGACCCGATCGCAAACGGCCTATTGCTGGGGCGCTTCCTGCACGACGACCTTCGGGGCCTGCCCGACATCGACCTCGACTTCCCACGCGAGATCCGTGAGGTGTTGATCCCACGCGTCCATAAGCGCTATGGGCACGAGCGTGCCGCGCTGGTCGCGGCCTTCCCGACATTCCGCGCGCGCGGAGCGGTTCGCGAGCTGGGCAAGGTTCTCGGCCTGCCACCGGGCGAGATCGAGCGCGTGGCGCGCATGGCGGACAGCCACGGGGGGAGCGTGGAGCGCGATATCGGCGCTTCGGGCGGCGAGGATGGTCGCGATCGTGGGGGCTCGGAGCGCTGGCGCTGGCTTGCGCGCCTGGTGGAGCAGGCTCGCGGGTTGCCTCGTCACCTATCCCAGCACCCCGGCGGGATGGTGGTGGCCTCGAGGCCCCTGATCGACTGCTGCCCGGTG
Organism: uncultured Solirubrobacterales bacterium; assembly: GCA_963714635.1. Taxonomy (GTDB): domain Bacteria; phylum Actinomycetota; class Thermoleophilia; order Solirubrobacterales; family Solirubrobacteraceae; genus Palsa-744. Next base: position 915,038 of record CAVQPM010000005.1, read on the forward strand.
GCGCCGGCCGCGATGGAAGGCAGGCAGATGGTGCAGTGGGACAAGGACTCCTGCGCAGACGCCGGTTTCCTGAAGATCGATCTGCTCGGGCTCGGCATGCTCTCGGCGGTCGAAGAGTGCGTCGAGCTGATCGCACGGATGCGCAGCGAGCGCATCGACCTCTCGCGGATACCGTTCGATGAGCCCGAGACCTTCAGGGCGATCCGCGCGGCGGACACGGTCGGGGTCTTTCAGATCGAGAGTCGCGCCCAGATGCAATCGCTGCGGCGCACCCTCCCGCGCAATCTCGACGACCTGACCGTTCAGGTTGCGATCGTGAGACCCGGGCCGATCCAGGGCAAAGCGATCAACCCCTATATCGAGCGGCGCAGGCTGCTGCGCGAGGACCCCGAGTACGAGATCCCCTACGAGCACCCCTCGCTCGAGCCCGTTCTGAGGGATACGCTCGGCACGATCATCTTCCAGGACCAGGTCATGCAGGTGGCCGAAGCGTTCGCCGGCTTCTCGCCCGGCGAGGCCGACGGGCTGCGCAGGGCGATGAGCCGCAAGCGTTCCGAGGAGGCGATGAGGCGCCATCGCGAGGGCTTCATAGCCGGTGCCATGCGCCATGCCGGCGCCGACGCGCAGACGGCGGCGCGCGTGTGGGAGATGGTGGCGGGCTTCGCCGGCTTCGGCTTCCCCAAGGCCCACGCCGCCGCGTTCGGCCTGCTCGCCTACCAGTCCACGTGGCTGCGAGTCCGCTACGGCCCCGAGTTCCTGTGCGCGCTGCTGAACGAGCAGCCGATGGGCTTCTACGCCCCCGACAATCTCGTCCACGAGGCTCAGCGTCGTGGAATCGTCGTGCTGGGTCTCGATGTGAACGCCTCGCAGGCGAAGTGCGCGGTGGAGCGGATCGACGACGACCTGGGCGTTCGCATCGGTCTGGGCTATGTCAAGGGCGCGGCGGCCGATGAGGTGTGCGAGATCGTCGCCGAGCGGGAGCGGGGCGGCCCGTTTCGCGATCTGGGCGATCTGATGGCGCGCACCGCGATGCGCCGCGACACGCTCGAGCAACTGGCATGGTCGGGCGCCTGCGACGGCCTCGCCAAGGATCGCAGAGCGGCGCTGTGGCAGCTGGGGATCGCCGCTCCGGGCCGGCCGGCCACGGATGGCGTGCAGCTCGCTCTGCCTTTCGCCGCGCCGGAGGCCCCCGGTCTGCGCCCACCCAGCCGCTGGGAGCGGCTGCTCGCCGACTATGCGACAAGCGAGGTGACCGTAGACGACCATGTGATGGCGATGCTGCGTCCCTGCCTGCATGTGCCGATGCTGACAACCAGCGCCCAGCTCGCCCGCCTTCCCCACGGCTGCTCGGTGGCCGTGGCCGGCATGGTGATCGCCCGCCAGCGGCCCGGCACGGCGAAGGGAACGATGTTCCTGCTGTTCGAGGACGAGTGGGGTGTGGTCAACCTGATCGTGGGGAAGGCCGTCTACGAGGCTCACCGTGCGCTTGCCAGAGCCGAGCCGCTGCTATTGGCGCGCGGCCGATTGGAGCGTTCCGATGCAGTGGCCAATGTGATCGTGCGCGAGCTTGCTCCACTCGAGCGCTTTTTGACTCCGGATGAGACACAGGATGGCTCGGCGAGCGTCAGCCGCCTCCGAAGCGCCGAGTCGGGGCGGCCTGCCGGCGACGGCGACCCCGGCGACGAGGCGGCCGGCGCCGTTCGGGTAGGGGCGGCGATGCGCGCCGTCGCGCCGCCGGTACAGAGCTTCGCCGCTGGGCGTCGCAGATAGAGCGGTCCGCAGAGCAGGTAGGAATGGTCCGCAGCGGGTAGTCTGCGGTCCGTGCGCTACCGCAAGCTCGGCTCCAGCGACATCGAGGTCTCGGAGATCGGCCTCGGCTCGTGGCTGACCTACTCGGGAGGAGTGTCGCGCGAGTACGCCCAGGCGTGCGTGAAGGCCGCATTCGAGGAGGGCATCAACTTCATCGACACCGCCAACGTGTACGGGCGTGGCGCGGCCGAGACGCTTCTGGGGGATGTCCTGTCCGACTACGACCGCTCCTCATATGTGCTCGCGACGAAGGTGTACTTCCCGATGTCCGACACCGACAGGGGGCTGTCGGCGGCACAGATCCACAAGCAGATCGACGCCTCTCTGGAGCGCCTGAAAACCGATTACGTCGACCTATACCAGTGCCACCGCTACGACGAGGAGACGCCGCTCGGAGAGACGATGCAGGCGCTCACCGAAGTCGTGCAGGCCGGCAAGACGCGTCACATCGGCTTCAGCGAGTGGCCCGTGGAGCGAGTGCGCGAGTCGCTTGCGATGGAGAACGTCGCGCGCTGGGTCTCGAGCCAGCCGCAGTACTCGATGCTGTGGCGCCGCCCCGAGGCCGAGCTGATTGGACTGTGCGAGCGTGAGGGAATCTCGCAGATCGTTTGGTCGCCGCTCGGTCAGGGTGTGCTCACCGGCAAGTACTCGCCCGAGGAGCCGCCGCCGCCGGACTCACGGGCGGCGAGCGACAGCATGAGCGGTTTCATCGGGCGCTTGATGGAGAGCGACGTGCTCGAAGCCGTCGAGCATCTCAGGCCCGTCGCCGAAGGCGCGGGTATGAGCATGGCTCAGCTCGCGCTCGCCTGGGTGCTGCGCCAACCGAACGTCGCGTCAACGATCATGGGCGCCAGCCGACCCGAGCAGGTGCGCGAGAACGCGGCCGCGGCCGGCGTGACGCTCAGCGCCGACACGCTTGCCGCGATCGACGACGCGCTGGCCGACGTAATCGTTCGCTGACGCACGCTTGCGCCTGCGAGCCCGCGCTCCCGCCGGTCGGGGATCTGCGAGGACTTGCGGATCGAGCCCGTGTGCGTATGCCCTCATCCAGGCAGCCGCGCCGCGAACTCGGCCAGCCTGCCCGGGTCGCGCAGGGGAGCGCCGTGGCCGAAGCAGGCGAGCGACGGGCGCAGGGCGGCGAGCTTGCGGATCGAAGCGCGGTTGGCGACGACGTCCGGTGTGAACATCGCCGGTGGCTCGTGCAGGCCCGGTATGCCCGTCCGGACGTTCATGTTGTTGAGCACGTCCCCGAGGATCAGCACGCGGTCTGACTCGCGCCACAGCGAGATGTGCCCCGGGGTGTGGCCGGGCGTTTCCAGCACGGTGAACCCCGCGACCTCGTCGCCCTCGCGCAGCACGCGCCCGACGGCGTGGGGAGGGCCGATCCAGAAGCGCTCCTGAGCGCGCTGCAGCCAGCGCGGCGCGTTCGGGCTGACGACGCCGCCCGGAGTCTCCATCGCGGCGACATCGCTCTCGCCGCACCACAGCGGGAGATTGAGACGCTCGCACACGACGTGGCTGCAGCCCTGGTGGTCGGGGTGGACGTGGGTCAGCGCGTGAGCCCCGATCGTCCTACCGGCGATCTGTTTGAAGATGCGTCGCTCCGCCTGGCGCGTGCCGGCGTCGATCAACACATCGCCAACCACATACACATTGATCGCATTGGGCGGAAAGCCCTTCAGCATGTAGACGCCGTCTGCCAGCTGCTTCATAGGTCTCTCCCCGCTTTTGTTGATCTCCGCGCCGGCCGTTCCGGTCAGCTCCGCCGCTGCTCCCACGAGAAGCCGCGCACGGCGAAATACAGGCCGAATGCGCCCCAAAGGCCGATCACCGCGAGAGCGTCGAGGTGGGCGCCAAGTCCAGTGCCCTTCACCATCGCCCCGGACAGTCCGTCAATCAAATGCTTGAGCGGCAACGCCTCGGCGATGTCGCGCAGGAACGCGGGCACATGCTTGACGTCGTAGAAGACGCCCGAGATGAAGATCACCGGCAGGAACACGGCGTTGACGTAGGCGGCCGTCGACTCGAAGTTGGGGATCACGTGAGCGAAGGCGACCCCGAGCGACGCGAAGCAGACAACGCCGGCCACGACGAACACGGACAGCTCGATCCAGTCGCGTGGCCAGCCGAGGCCGAACAAGATCTTACCGGCCACCACGATGATCGCGATCTGAAAGGCCGTGTTCGTGACGGCATTGGCCGCTACGCCGCCGAAATAGGAGCCGGTAGGCAGCGGGGTGCCCCTGATGCGCTTGAGCACGCCGCGCTCGCGCAGGAACACGATGTTGTAGGCGAGCGCGCTGAACGTGGTCGACATGACCGCCATGCCGGCGATGCCCGGCACGATCACCTCGATGTCGTGGCGGTTGCCGTGCAGGATCGCTCCGAAGAAGCCGAGGAACAGCAATGGCAGCAGAAAGTTGAAGAAGGCCGCGCTCGGGTTGCGCCAGAACATGCGCCGCTCCAGCCGATACTGGCGCCAGGTGAGGACGATGGCCTCAGACATCGGCGGTCGGCCTGTCGATCCGATCGGCACGCGGCGGATCCTGGTGCGAATCGTCGACCCGCGCACGGTCGTGTGTGTCGGGCGCGGAGCGATCGTCTGCCGTGAGCTCCAGATAGACGTCCTCGAGCGTGGGACGCCCCACGCTGAGCTCCTCGAGGCGCTCTCCTTGTGCGAGCGCCTGGCTTGTCAACTCATTCAACAGCCGCGTCGGATCGCCGGTTTCGCGCTCGACGAGCTCGCCGCGGGCATTGCGATAGCTGACTCGATAGCGAGCTGCGCCGACACTCCCGCCGACGCCAAGCTCCCGCGGAGGGCCGATCGCGAGGATGCGTCCCTCCTTGACGATCGCCACGCGGTCCGCGAGCGCCTGGGCCTCGTCGAGGTAGTGGGTCGTGAGCAGGATCGTCTTGCCGAGCTCGCGCAGCGAGCGCACCGTCTCCCAAGCCGCGCGCCTTGCCTGCGGATCGAAGCCGGTGGTGGGCTCGTCGAGGAAGATCAGCTCCGGATCGCCGATCAGGGCGAGCGCGAAGTCGAGCCGTCGCAGCTGCCCGCCCGAGAGCTTGCGTGCGCTGACGTCGGCCTTCTCCTGCAGGCCCATCAGCGTCAGCACCTCCTCCACGTCGCGTGGGGAGGAGTAGAAGCCGGCCCAGTGGCGCAACGCCTCGCGCGGTGTCAGATGGCTGTAGATGCCGCTCGCCTGCAGCACGATGCCGATGCGGCGCCGTAGCGACCGGCTGCGCAGCCCGGGGTCGGTGCCGAGCACCGAGACTTCGCCCGCGCTTCGCGCGCGATAGCCCTCGAGGATCTCCACGGTCGTCGTCTTGCCCGCGCCGTTGGGGCCGAGCAGGCCGAACACCTCTCCACGGCGAACCTCGATGTCGATGCCGCGCACCGCCTCGAAGTCGTCGTAGCGCTTGACGAGGCCCCGGACCTCGATCGCCGGCCGGGCGTCCTCTACCAATGGACGCCCCTCGTGAGGTTTGCGAGCGCGAGCTGCTCCAGGGAGACGCGCTCCTGCTCGCCGTCGGCCTCCCCGCGGGCGGCCGCCGAGTCGGGGAACACGCGGTAGGCAATGTGCAGAATGCGGTCGACCGCCTCGGGCGCGAGCGCGTAGGCGACCTCGCCGGCGGTGCCCAGTGGGGTGCCGAGATGCTTGGGCCTTGTGCGCAGCGCCTCGCAGATCATCTCAGCAGCCTCTTCAGGCGTGATCGCGGGGAACGCGTCGTAGATCTTCGTGGGTGCGATCATCGGCGTTCGCACGAGCGGCATGTGGATCGTCGTGAACGTGACGCCGTCGCCGATGACCTCCGAGGCGACGACCCTTGTGAATGCGTCGAGCGCCGCCTTGGATGCCACATAGGCGGAGAAGCGCGGCGGGTTCGTCTGAACGCCGATCGTCGAGACGTTCACGATGTGGCCGAACCCACGCGCGCGCATCTGGGGGAGCAGCCCGATGATCAGCTTGATGGCGCCGAAGTAGTTGAGCTGCATCGTGCGCTCGAAGTCGTGGAAGCGGTCGTAGCTCAATGAGATCGAGCGCCTGATCGAACGTCCCGCGTTGTTGACGAGCATGTCGACGTGGCGATGGTCGGCCCTGACACGCTCGAGCAGATGCTCGATCTGCTCCATGTCGGAGATGTCGGCGCCGTACACATAGGCTGTGCCGCCGCTCGCGACGATCTCGGCGCGCAGCTCCTCCAAGCGCTCGACGTTGCGCGCCACGAGCAGCGGGATCGCGCCGGCGGCGGCGACCTTCAGCGCGGTGGCCCTCCCGATCCCAGATGACGCGCCTGTGATGAGGATGCGCCGGCCGCCGATCGCCTCGGCGAGCGTGTGGTTGCGGCTGAGGCTGGGGTCCATTTCGCGCTCCCAGTAGTCCCAAAGGTGCACCGCGTACTCGCGCAGCGCCGGTGGGTGCTCGAAGGCAGAGCCGGCGAGCGCTCGCTCAGCCTGACGGGTGTCGAACGAGGGAACGAGATCGACGTTCGCGAGCACCTCCTCCGGTATCCCGAGCTCGCGCAGCGTCAGCCTGCGCGCCTGTCGCAGCGGCGGCATGCGCGTCAAGAGCGAGAGCGGGCCCGTCGGGATCATGTCGAGCAGCCGCTTGTCGACGCTCACGGCGAAGCGCGGCGCGTGCGCGGCGCTCGCCAGCTCGTTCACGACCTCGTCGATGCGCTGCGAGCGGGGACAGGTCAGATGGAAGGCTCTGTTGTCGAGGTCGGGCTCGTGGGCGATGTGGTCGAGCGCGCCCGCGACCCAGTCGACCGGCACGATGTTCGTCCTGCCCAGGTTGATGCCGACGAGCGGTACCCACTGCGGCACGAGCCGGCGCAGCTGCTGGATCGCCTTGAAGAAGTAGTAGGGACCGTCGATCTTGTCCATCTCGCCGGTCTTCGAGTCCCCAACGACGACCCCGGGGCGGTAGACCCGCCAGGGAACGTAGGACTGCTCGCGCACGATCCGCTCAGCCTCGAACTTGGTGGCGTGATAGGGAGAGGGCAGTCTCTGGCCCTCGTCGAAAGAGCTCTCGTCGAACACGCCCCTGTAGACGCCGGCGACGGCGATCGAGGAGACGTGGTGCAGACATTTTGCCTGCAGCGCGCCGGCCAGTTCGACCACGTGATTGGTGCCGCCCACGTTGACGGCCATGTCGCGCTCGACGGGAGCGGTCATGTCGTAGACGGCCGCGAGGTGAAAGAGGTGCTCGATCGTCCCGGCGAGCCCCGCGATCTGCTCGTCGTCGAGGCCGAGCAGTGGCCGGCGCAGATCTCCGATGACCGGATGGATGCGTTTGACGGCTGCCGCGCCCGCTGCATGCTCCCAGCCCTCAATCAGATCATCGAGGCGCGCGAGCGAGTCCTCGCGCACGAGAACGTGGATCTTCCCCTTGCGCTGCAGCAGTCGCTCGACGAGCCGGCGGCCGATGAAGCCGGTTGCTCCCGTTACGAAGTAGGCCATGCAGTCTCCCGGGGTTCGATCAGCCGAGGATATCCCCAGTGGATCGTCCTTGGCGGGCGGCAAGTGTCACCACGCGCATGTTCGACGCCCTTCTCAGGCCCCCGCGCCGGCGCCGCTGCGGCCCTCGCCGGAGGCGAAGCGACCGGCGCCGCGCACCGCGTCTTCGAACACCTCCGGCCCGGCGTGGGACTCGAGCTCGAGTCCCTGCTCGAGCGTCATGCCGAGCCCCTCGATCGCCGCGCGCCGGTCGGCGAGCATCGTGCGCTGGGGGAACCGGGCCAGGTTGTCGGCGAGCTCGAGCGCGCGCTCGACGTGGGAGCCTGCGCCGACCACCTCAGTCAAGAGCCCCATCGCATGTGCCTCGCGTGCATCGATGATGCGACCCGTGAGGATCAGATCGAGCGCCCGGCCGAGGCCCACTATGCGCGGCAGCCGCTGGGTGCCTCCGTCGATCAGGGGCACGCCCCAACGACGCTCTGGATAGCCGAGCCGGGCGGTGTCGGTGGCGATGCGCAGGTCGCACCAGAGGGCCAGCTCCAGGCCTCCGGCGAGGGCAAAGCCGGAGATCGCGGCGATCGTCGGCTTGGAGGGAGTCAGACGAGTGAAGCCCATCGGCCCCTCAGTCGCCATGAGGCGTCCCGCGAACGTGTCGATCGCCTTCAGGTCCGCGCCGGCGCAGAATGCGAGCTCGCCCGCGCCTGTGAGCACCATCGCGCGGGCGTCCTCTTCGGCCTCGAACCGCTCATAAGCCTTGTGCAGCGCCGCGGCCGTGGGGCCGTCGACGGCGTTGCGCCGCTCGGGCCGGTCGATCGTCACCAGCGCGGCGGCGCCGTGACGCTCATAACGGACGGTTTGCGTCTGCTCCTGCTCCTCGCCGGCGGGCGCCGCGTGGGAGTCGCTCATCGCGGCAGCGGCGCTCTACCAGCCGCCGCGCCAGCGCCCGTCGCCCAGATGTGCGTTGTGGGCCGCTTTGCGCGCCTCTTTACGCTTGTCGAGGCGCCGCTGGATGAGGCTCATCGCGAGCACGAACAGCGGGAAGAACAGGATCAGGATGAGGGCGGCGTTGGTGATGACTTTGTCGTTGGTCGCCCCATAGAAGCCGCGGCCGTCGTTGTTTGCGAGCGCCGCGGGGGCGAGGGCCAGCGCAAGCAGGCACGAGGCGAAAACGCTGTAGAGAAGGCGGCGCATGTAGGCCGGATGGTATCGGAGCCGGCCCCCGACCTGCGCAGCGGCGTCCTACCATCCTCGACGTGGCGCTACTGATCGCATCCGACTTGCACAAGGACATGGCGGGCAAGCCGTTGCTGCGCGGCGCGTCGTTCAAGCTCGAGCGCGGCGAACGGCTCACGATCGCCGGTCGCAACGGCGCGGGCAAGACGACGCTGCTGCGCATGATCGCCGGCGAGGAGTCGATCGACAAGGGCGAGCTCAGCGTGCCCAAGGGCGTGCGCGTCGCCCTGCACGATCAGCGCCCGCCGCGCGAGCGCCGGGTCGCACTGCGCGACTACGTTCTGTCCGGTTGCGCCGAGGAGCTTGCCGTCGAGGCGGAGCTGGCCGAGCTCGAGCGGCGCATGGCCGCCGGCGCGACTGACGACTCCACGTTCGACCGCTATGCCCGCGCTCAGGCGCGCCTGGAGGCGCGCGGGGGCTACCTGTGGCGCGACCGCGCCACGGTCATGAGCCATGGCCTGGGATTCTCCGACGCCGACCTCGACCGCGGCCTCGACACCTTCTCGGGAGGCCAGCTCACGCGCGCCTCGCTGGCCCGCGCGCTCGCCACCGGGGCGGACGTGCTGCTGCTCGACGAGCCCACCAACCATCTCGACATCTCATCGCTGGAGTGGCTCGAGCAGACGCTCGTCGAGCTCGACGCGGCCGTGATGCTCGTGGCCCACGACCGCTGGTTCCTGGAGGCGGTCGGCACGGCGGTGCTTGAGATCGAGGCCGGCCGCTCGCGCTTCTTCGCAGGCACGTGGCATCAATGGCGCCGCGAGCAGGCCGCCCGCGAGATGGCCCTGGGCAAGGCGATCGACTCGCAGCAGGCCGAGATCGCCCGCATGGAGCGCTTCATCGAGCGCTTCCGCTACAAGGCCACCAAGGCGCGCCAGGCGCAATCGCGCCTGAAGAAGCTCTCGAAGATGGAGCGCATCGAGAGAGACCCCCGGGACGGGGCCGCTCTCCAGTTCGCGTTCAAGGCGCCCGAGCGCTCGGGACGGGTCGTCTTCGAGCTGCGGGACGGGCGCATCGAGGTGGGCGGAGATGGGGGAGGCTCCGCGGTCGGGGACCGCTCCGCCGACGGGCGTTGCACGCGCCGTCATGAGCCCGGCGAGGATGAGCACGGACCGGCCGGCCCGATCGTCCTGCTCGAAGGTGCGGAGATGTGGTTGGAGCGAGGCGAGCACGTCTCGCTCGTCGGTCCCAACGGCGCCGGCAAGACGACTCTGATCGAGACGCTCGCCGGGAGGCGCCCGCTGGGTGAGGGCAAGCTGAGCACTGGCCACAACGTGACCGTGGGCTATCTCTCCCAACACGCCGAGGAGCTCGGCGCGGGCGGCTCGCCCGGGCAGAGCGTGGTGGAGGCTGCGCAGCGTGCCACCGGGCTCACGCCCAACAGGGCGCGGGCGCTGCTCGGGGGCTTCCTGTTCTCGGGCGAGGAGGCCGACAAGCCCCTTGAAGGGCTCTCCGGTGGCGAGCGCCGCCGCCTGTCGCTGGCGATCCTGATGAACGGCACGCCCAATCCGCCGAACGTCCTCATTCTGGACGAGCCGACCAACCATCTCGACCTGGAGAGTCGCGAGGCGCTCGAGGACGCATTGCGCTCCTTCACAGGCGCGATCCTGCTCGTCTCCCACGACCGCGCGCTGCTCGACGCTGTTGGCACTCGCACGATCGCGATCGAAGACGGCGCCCTGCGCAGCTACGTGGGTGGCTGGCCGGAGTATGTGCGTGTGCGCGAAGAGCGCAAGGCAGCCGGCGGCGAATCGAGCTGGACGCCGGCACGCGCGGCCGTGGCCGGAAAGGACGCGGGCACAAGCCGGCAGGGAGGAAACGGGGTCGCACCGAACGCAGTCGCGACCAGCGGCGGCGGCAAGGGGAAGAGCGGCGGGCCATCGAAGAATCGCGCTCGCGATCAGGTCAAGGCCGAGCAGGCTGTCGAGCAGGCTGAGGCGGCCATGCGCGCGCTCGAGGACGAGCTGGCCGATCCCGCCGCTTGGGTTACGAAGTACGAGGCGGCCAAGTCCGAGGCTCGTCACACGGCCGCAAAGCGCGCGATCGAGGAGGCCTACGAGCGGCTCGAGGCGCTCGTAGACTGATCTGACGCCGGTCGGCTCCCCCCTCAGGAGGCCGAACTAGACTGATGGGTCCAATGGATAGGGCGCCGTCATGGATCGTCTGAAAACCGCACGCAACATCGCGATCATCGCGCTGATCGCAGCGGCCGTCGAGTTCCTGCCCGGCGGCGGCCGCGCCGCCGAAGCGTTTGCGGCGGCGTTGTGGGTCGTGTTCGCCGCGGGCTTCGCCTGGTTCGGCTATCGCTTCTATCGCGAGCGCCACGTCAACCTTCACGGCCTCGGAGACCTTCATCGCGGCCTGCTCTACGGAGCTGTCGCCGTCGGATATGTCACGGCCGCCGCCCAACCGCGCATGTGGGAGACCGGCTTCGGCGAGTTCGTCTGGTTCGTGCTGATCGGCCTCGCCGCCTACACGCTGCTCGCCGTCTACCGCTACTCGCGCACCTATTGAGCGACGCGCGGCAAGGAGCGGGCGCCGGCGGGCGCAGCGGCTCGGGGGGGCACGCTGACCTCGCCAGACAGGATGGCTCGGCTGGATGGGCCGGTCTCGCCGAGCAGCGCCGCTCTCTGCCGGACCAGCCCGGCGTCTATTTGTTCCGGGATGAGCGCGGACGCGTGATCTATGTCGGCAAGGCCAAGTCCGTCCGCAAGCGCGTCGCATCCCACTTCTCCAAGGCCCAGGTGCCCTCCAGCCCCGGCCACGCCGAGATGGTCGCCGCGGTTGAGAGCGTCGAGTGCGTCGTCGTCTCCAGCGAGGCGGAGGCGCTGCTCGCCGAGCAGAGCTTCATCAAGCAGTATCGCCCGCGCTTCAACATCCGCCTGCGCGACGACAAGTCGTATCCGTTCATAGGGATCTCACTCGACGAGCCGTTTCCAAGGGTCTATTTCACGCGCGAGCGCCACCGGCCGGGCCGCGTCTATTTCGGCCCCTACTCGAGCGCCAAGCGCGTGCGCTCGACGCTCGAGGTGCTCGCCAAGGTGTTCATGTACCGCTCGTGCACGGGGCCCGAGCCGGGGCGGCGCAGCGGCAGCCCGTGCCTGGACTACTACATCAAGCGCTGCGAGGCGCCATGCGTCGGCTATGTCTCCAAGGATGACTACCGCCGCTCAATAGACGGAGTGATCGATTTCCTGTCCGGGCGCTTCAAGGAGATCGAGCGCGAGCTCGAGCAGCGCATGCGCGCGGCATCGGCCGCCCTCCAGTACGAGCAGGCGACGCTCGAGCGCAACCGCCTGCGCGCCGTGCACTCGCTCATGGAGCGCCAGCGCGTCGCCCGCGAGTCGATCGGGACGCTCGACGCGGTCGCGGTCGCGGTTGGTGGTCGCGACGCCAACGCCCAGGTCTTCCAGGTCCGTGACGGCGTGCTCTCCGACAGGCACTCTTTCTATCTGTCGAACGAGACGGAGCGCGACATCGCGGAGGTGGCCGAAGAGTTCATGCTCCAGTACTACGGCGGGCCCACCCAGATACCGGCGCTGATCGTCGTGCAGCGCGAGCTCGCCGATCGCCCGGTGCTGGCCGAGGCGCTCGCACGGCGGCGCAATGGCCCCGTCGAGCTGCGAGCGGCCGAGCGCGGCGACAAGCACCGCATCCTCGAGCTGGCCCGCCGCAACGCGCTGCTCGCGCTCCAATCCGAGCGGCTGCACTCCGAGCACCGCCGCCAGCGCCGCGCCGAGGCGCTCGAAGGCCTCCAGCTCGTGCTCGGCCTGGATGCGGTGCCCGTGCGGATCGAGTGCTTTGACATCTCCAATCTCGGCGGGACCCACACGGTCGCCTCGATGGTCGTGTTCGAGGGCGGCGTGCCCAAGCGCTCCGACTACCGCCGTTTCAAGATCCGCTCGATTGAAGATCCCGCCCGCCCCGACGACTACGCCTCGATGGCCGAGGTTCTCTCCAGGCGCTTTGCCCAGTGGGAGCGCCAGGCCGACTTCTCTCCACACGACGCCTCCTACGACACGAGCTTCGCAGCGCTGCCGAACCTCGTCGTGATCGACGGCGGCAGGGGCCAGCTCGCCGCCGGCCTGCGCCCGCTCGCCGGCTTTCGCAAGCAGGGCGTCACGGTCATCTCGCTCGCCAAGCGCATCGAGGAGGTGTTCCTGCCCGAACGGCGCTCCCCGCTTGTGCTCGACCACTCCACGGCCGAGCTCCAGCTGCTGCAGCGTGTGCGCGACGAGGCCCATCGTTTCGCGATCACCCACCACCGAACGCGACGTGATCGCGCGATGAGGAGCTCGCTGCTCGACGACCTTCCCGGCGTCGGCCCGGCGCGCAAGCGCGCCCTGCTCACGCACTTCGGCTCACCCGAGTCGGTCACGGCGGCGTCGCGCGAGGAGCTGCAAGCGGTCCCGGGCCTTCCGGCCAAGCTGGCAAGAGATATTCACGCGCGCCTGCACAGAGCCGGCTGACGCGTCCGCGATTCGCGGCACAATGAATGAGATGGCCGTATTCAGGCCCCTACGCTCTCTACGTTCCTCCGAGAATCCGACGGAGAGTTCGAACCTGCGGGACCTCGTCGTGATCACCGGTTTCTCCGGCGCGGGCAAGTCGACCGCGATGAACGTGTTCGAGGACGCCGGCTACTTCTGCGTCGACAATCTCCCGCCCGAGATGATCCGCTCGCTCGCCGAGCTGTTCATGCACGAGGGGTCCAAGGTCGAGCGCGCCGCGGTCGTCTCCGACGTGCGCGGGGGCGTTTATTTCGAGGCGCTGCAGGAGGTGCTCGATGAGCTCCAATCGCTCGACATCTCCCATCGCGTGCTGTTCTTGGACGCATCCGAGGCGGCGCTCTTGACGCGCTACAAGGAGACGCGCCGCCGCCATCCCGTAGCGACAGAGGGCAGCGTCGCCGCCGGCGTGGAGTCTGAGCGCGCGCTGCTCGAGCCGCTTCGCGAACGGGCCGACCTCGTGATCGACACGACCAACATGTCCGCCTCCGCGCTACGCGTGCGCATCGCCGATGAGCTCTTGCCGCGCGTTCAGGCCGGGCGCCTCGCGCTGACGTTCATGAGCTTCGGCTTCAAGCACGGTCCTCCCCGCGAGGAGGACCTCGCGTTCGACGTGCGCTTCCTCCCCAACCCGCACTATGAGCCCTCTCTCCGGGATCTCACCGGTCATGACGAGGGTGTCGTGCGCTACATGGCCGGCGACGGCCGCCTCGAGCAGCTGTACGAGCACCTTCATGCGCTGCTCGACTTCCTGCTTCCCCAGTACGTCGCCGAGGGTAAGGCCCATCTGGTGATCGCGATCGGCTGCACGGGCGGGCGCCACCGCTCCGTCGCGATCGCCGAGCATCTCGCCGAGCGCTACCGGGACCGCGACGATTTGACGGTGGCGGTCGCGCACCGCGATATCGACAAGCGCCCTCGCGACGAGTAAGGGCTCGCGGGCCCTAGGTGGGCTGACTCGAGGTCTTCCAGCGCCGGCCTGCGCGACGCGACTTCGGCTAGAACGTTCGTTGATATAGCCTTGCGCTCCCGCGCCGGGCTGTTGACGTCCGGCTCCATCACTCTTCGCATAGGAGGCGTTTGAATGCCCGTACGCGTCGCAGTCAACGGATTCGGCCGTATCGGCCGTAACGTGTTTCGCGCCGCAATGGCCCGAGGAGACGCGCACGAGATCGAGTGGGTCGCGGTCAACGACCTCACCGACTCGAGGACCTTGGCGCACCTGCTCAAGTACGACTCGATCCTCGGCCCCTACCCCGGCGAGGTCGAGTGCCGCGACGAGCAGACGATCGTCGTGGACGGCCGAGAGCTGAAGGTCCTCGCCGAGCGCGATCCCTCGGCGCTGCCCTGGCGGGACCTCTCCGTGGACGTGGTGATCGAGTCCACAGGCCTGTTCACCGACCGCGAAAAGGCCGCGGCGCATCTCGCCGGTGGCGCTCAGAAGGTGATCATCTCCGCCCCCGCCACCAACCCCGACGTGACGGTCGTGCTCGGCGTCAACTTCGACGAGGCCTATGACCGCTCGGCGCACCAGGTGATCTCGAACGCGTCCTGCACCACCAACTGCCTCGCCCCCGTCGCGAAGGTGATCGTCGATGAGATCGGCGTCAAGCACGGGCTGATGACCACGATCCACGCCTACACCGCCGATCAGCGCCTCCAGGATCTTCCCCACAAAGATCTTCGTCGTGCGCGCGCCGCGGCGATCAACCTGATCCCCGCCTCCACGGGCGCCGCCAAGGCGATCGGTCTCGTGATCCCCGAGCTGCAGGGCAAGCTCCACGGCTTCGCCGTGCGTGCGCCCGTCCCGACCGGCTCGGTCGTCGATTTGACCGTCGAGTGCGAGCGCGAGACGACCGTCGAGGAGGTCAATGCGGCGCTCGAGGCCGCCTCCGAGAGCGGTCCTTTGCAGGGGATAATGGCCTACACCGAGGATCCGATCGTCTCGACCGACATCGTCTCCTCGCCGTTCTCCTCGATCGTCGACTCCCAGCTCACCTCCGTCATCGACGGCACGATGCTGAAGGTCGTCGCCTGGTACGACAACGAGTGGGGCTACTCCAACCGTCTCGTCGATCTCGTCCAGCGCGTCCTTTGAGGGTCGCTCACGGCCGGTCCGAGCGGGCGCTTTGACGATGACATCGCTATGAGGAGTCTCGACGACCTCGACGTGAGCGGGCGGCGTGTGCTCGTGCGCGTCGACTTCAACGTGCCCCTCCAGGTGGGCGAGGATGGTGAGCGGCCAGTCGCAGACGACACTCGCATCGTCTCGGCGCTGCCCACGATCGAAGAGCTGCGGGCGCGCGGCGCGCGCCTGATCCTCGTCTCCCACCTCGGCCGGCCCAAGGGCGGCCCGGACCCGGAGCTGTCGCTCGCACCGGTGGTCGAGCGCCTGCGCGAGCTCACCGGCGCGCACGTCACGCTCGCCCCCGACGTCGTCGGCGAGCCGGTCTCCAAGCTGGCGGAGCGCCTGAAGGACGGCGAGATCCTCGTGCTCGAGAACGTTCGCTTCTCACCGGGCGAGACCGCGAACGATCCCGTCCTCGCCCGCTCGCTGGCGGACCTCGCCGATGTCTACGTCAACGACGCCTTCGGCGCCGCCCACCGGGCGCATGCCTCCACCGAGGGCGTCGCGCACCTGCTCCCCTGTGCCGCCGGGCGTCTGCTCGAACGTGAGGTCAGTGTGCTGTCAGGCATCCTCTCATCGCCTGCGCGCCCGCTCGCGGCGGTGATCGGGGGGGCGAAGGTCTCTGACAAGATCGCGGTCCTCGACCGCTTCTCCTCGCTCGCCGACGTGATCATGATCGGCGGCGCCATGTGCTTCCCGTTCTTCGCGGCCCGGGGTCATGAGGTCGGCGACTCGCTGTGCGCGCCGGAGGACGTCGAGCATGCCCGTCGGGCGCTCGATCAGGTCGCTCGTCCCGAGAGCGCGCGTCTCGAGCTGCCCGTCGACCTCGTCATCGGCGATCGCTTCGCGGCCGATGCCGAGCGCCGCGTGCTCGACGGCATCGACGTGCCCGCCGGCTGGATGGGCCTCGACGTCGGCCCCGCGACAGCCGGGCGCTACGGCGAGGAGATCGCCCGCGCCGGCACCGTCTTCTGGAACGGGCCGATGGGAGCTTTCGAGCTCGAGCCGTTTGCCGCAGGCACCCACGCCGTGGCGCAAGCGGTCGCGGACGCTTCCGGCGTGACCGTCGTCGGGGGAGGCGACTCGGTCGCCGCGCTCGTCAAGTTCGGCCTGCAGGATCGCGTCACCCACCTCTCGACGGGCGGCGGCGCGACGCTCGAGCTCGTCGAGGGCAAGACGCTGCCGGGCGTCGCGGCGCTCGATCAAGCGAGGGCGGCGTGATGGCCGGGCGCACTCCGCTGATCGCGGGCAACTGGAAGATGTACAAGACCGAGAGCGAGGCCGAGGCCTACATCCAGGCGCTGCTTCCGCGTGTCTCATCGGTCAGCGCTGTGGACGTCGCGATCTGTGTGCCCTTCACGGACCTTCGGGCGATGGTCGACTCGGCGCGCGGCTCGCGCGTGGAGGTCTACGCCCAGAACATGCACCACGAGCCCGAGGGCGCCTACACGGGCGAGGTCTCCGCGCCGATGCTCTGCGAGCTCGACGTCCACGGCGTCGTCCTCGGCCACTCCGAGCGCCGCAAGCTGTTCGGCGATACCGACCGCGCGCTCTCGTTGAAGGTGCCCGCCGCCCTCGCCGCCGGCCTCGTGCCGATCCTGTGCGTCGGCGAGACAGAGCAGGAGCGTGACGCCGGCGACACCGAGCGCAAGCTCCGCCACCAGATCGGCGAGGATCTGGCGAACGTTCCCGACGAGCAGCTCTCCGGCGTCGTGATCGCCTACGAGCCGATCTGGGCGATCGGCACCGGGCGCGTCGCCTCTCCCGAGCACGCCCAGGAGGCGATCGCGTTCATCCGCGCCCTCATCGAGGCTCGCTCGCCCGAGGCCGCCACTCAGACGCGGATCCTCTACGGAGGCTCTGTCAAGCCCGACAACGCCCCCGAGCTGCTCGCGCTGCCCGACGTTGACGGCGCGCTCGTCGGCGGCGCCTCGCTCGACGCCGATTCGTTCTCGAAGATCGTCAACGCCGCCACCCTCGCCGCCGCGCGATGACCGTGCTGTCAACAGTCATGAGGTTCGTGGCCCCTCGGGTCACGCCGATGCCGGCTCGCTCCTCACGCCCATGACTCCACTGCCCGCTCCCAGCGCCTGCCTGATCGTGCTCGACGGCTGGGGGCTCGCCGAGCCGGGTCCGGGCAACGCCGTCTCGCTGGCCCGCACGCCGTTCTTCGACGAGCTGTGGGCCACGTTCCCGCACACAACGCTCACGGCCTGTGGCGCGGCCGTCGGCCTCCCCGAAGGCCAGATGGGCAACTCCGAGGTCGGCCATCTCAACCTCGGCGCGGGCGCCATCGTCAAGCAGGATCTCGTGCGCATCGACGAGGCGATCGAGTCTGGCGCGCTCGCCTCCAACGACGTCTTGGCCGCCGTGCTGCGCGACGCTCCGCGGGTGCATCTGCTCGGGCTCGTCTCCGACGGCGGCGTTCACTCCTCGCTCGACCATCTTCGCGCGCTGATCGCGCTGGCGGGCGAGATCGCGCCCGGCACGGACGTCGTCGTGCACGCCTTCACCGATGGGCGCGACACGCTTCCGCACGCGGGCGCCGGGTATCTCACCGAGCTCGACGCCCTCGCGGGGGCGCGCGTCGGATCGGTCATCGGCCGCTACTACGCCATGGACCGCGACCGGCGCTGGGATCGTACGCAGCTCGCCTACGACATGCTCATACACGGCCGCGCACCCCACCATGCCGCCAGCGGAGAGCAGGCTGTTCGCGACGCCTACGAGCGCGGGGAGACCGATGAGTTCATCGAGCCGACGCTCGTCGGCGACGAGGCCCGCATCAGGCCCGGGGACAGCGTCGTCTGCTTCAACTTCCGTCCCGATCGCATGCGCCAGATCGTGCGGGCCCTCGCCGAGCCCGGCTTTGGAGATGCCGAGGGCGGGGGAGAGGAGCTTCCCGGCTGGAAGGGACGCGGTGGGGCTCCGCCTGTCGAGCGGCTGGCGACGCTCACCGAGTACGAGGAGGGCTGGCCCTATCCGGTCGCCTTCTCCCCTCAGCGTCCCGCCACGACGCTCTCGGCCGTGATAGAGCGCAGCGGCGGCCGGCAGCTGCACGTAGCCGAGACCGAGAAGTACGCGCACGTCACGTACTTCTTCAACGGCGGCGAGGAGACACCCTACGACGGCGAGCGTCGCGAGCTCGTGCCCTCGCCCCGCGACGTGCCCACCTATGACCACAAGCCCGAGATGAGCGCGCTCGAGGCCGCGTCCGCTTTCGTCGGCGCATGGACCGCCGAGGGTACGGGGAGCTTTCGCTTCGGGATCATCAACTTCGCCAACGCCGACATGGTCGGCCACACCGGCGTGATCGGAGCCGCGGTGGCGGCGATCGAGACGGTCGATCGCTGCCTGGCCGAGGTGGTCGGCGCCGTGCGCGCAAGCGGTGGGGTGTGCGTCGTGACGGCCGATCACGGCAATGCCGATCACATGCTCGAGCCCGATGGAAGTCCCAATACCGCTCACTCGCTGAACCCGGTGCCGCTGATCGTCACCGTGCCGGGCCTATCGCTGCGCGAGGGTGACGGCGTGCTCGCCGATGTGGCGCCCACGGTGCTCGATCTGCTGGGCATCCCCAAGCCTGCGGAGATGACGGGACGGTCATTGATCGAGCGGCGAGAAGGCGCTTGATCGTCTGCTGATCGACCACCGACGGGTGCCGACACTGCTATGTTCGCCTTAGCAGCTATTTAGTATCGATTGCCATCATGTCCGCTCCAAGCGCCGCCACCGCCACCGCGCGCACAGGGTCCGCCCCCACGGCGGCCGTTCTCCAGTTCTCGGCCGCCAAGCGGGCGCCCGATGGCCTGTCGGACGGTGAGCTGCGCGCTTGGCGAGGCCTGCTTCGCGCCCATGCCACGATCGCCAAGCGCCTGGAGGCTCGCCTCGAGCGCGAGCACGGCCTGCCCCTCAGCTCCTATGAGGTGCTCCAGCACCTGATGGACGCACCCGCAGGACGGATGCGCATGTGCGACCTCGCCGAGCAGGTGCGCCTCTCGCGCAGCGGGCTCACGCGTCTGGTCGATCGGCTCGAGCGCGAGGAGCTGCTCGGCCGCTGCACGTGCGATCACGACGCGCGGGGCGCATATGCGTGCCTGACCGATCGCGGCCGTGAGCGGCTCTGTGCGGCGCGCGGCACCCATCGCGAGGTCATCCGCGAGCACTTCCTCTCGCACTTCTCCGAGTTCGAGCTCGAGCGGCTCGGGGAGATGTGGGACCGCATCGCGCCCGGCTGCTGCGCCTCCTAGCGCGCCTCCCAGCTCCTCTGCTCGTCGGCCGCACGGCGGCGGTGGCGTATGTGGGCGAACAGCAGGCCTCCCACGACTACGAGAACCGCGGCCAGCCCGAACAGCCCGAACGTCTGGATCGCGTTGCCGGCCGCATGCCCGAGGAAGTACGCGATCAGGCCGACGGCCGTGGCCCAGCAGATGCCGCCCGCGGCATTCCAGAAGACGAACGAGCGCCAGCGCATGTGCGTGGCGCCCGCCAGCCAGGACGCCCACACGCGCAGGCCGAGCAAGAAGCGTCCGAAGAACACGGCCTTCGGGCCGTGGCGCTCGAAGAACGGTTCGCCCGTGCTCAGCACCTGCAGGCGCTGACGATGCAGGTACCCCGGACGCTCGAGCAGCCAGCGTCCTCCCTTGCGGCCGATCTGATAGCCGAGATTGTCGCCGGTGATCGCCGCCGCGGCGGCGATCAAGATGACGATCTCGATCTGCAGCTTGCCCTGGCTGGCGAGCACCGCTGCCGCGATCAGCGCCGTCTCCCCGGGCACGGGCACGCCGCCTGACTCCGCCATCACAAGCAGGAACAGAACCGGATAGCCGATGTGGCTGACGTCGATTAGGGAGCCAAGCATTTTGAGTTCAGGGTCTCCGCCGAGCGGATTGTGGAGTCGTGCGCAGAGGGCAGGCTGTTCGGCGCAGACACATAGGATGCCGCGTTGACCGTGACGGCTCTGACTATCGAAGCACGCGACGGCTCATCGCACGCTCGCGCCGGACGACTCCATACCGCGCACGGCGATGTTCGCACACCCGCCTTCGTGCCGCTGGCGACGAAGGCGACCGTCAAGGGCCTGTTGCCGGCGGAGGTGAAGGCGCTCGGCTACGACATGGTGCTCGGCAACACCTTCCATCTGATGCTCAGCCCGGGCGCCGATCTGATCGAGCGCCTCGGCGGGCTGCACAACTTCATGGACTGGGGCGGTCCGATCATCACCGACTCGGGCGGGTTTCAGGTGTTCTCGCTGGGCCACGGCACCGTCGCCGATGAGATCAAGGGTCGCGCCCGCCATGGCGACGGAGCCGAACGCGACGGTGCGATCCTCTCGATCGACGAGCAGGGCGTTCGCTTCCGCTCCTATGTCGACGGCCGCGAGCGCTTCCTCTCGCCGGAGGGCTCGATGGCCGTGCAGCGCTCTCTGGGCTCGGACATAGCGCTCGTCTTCGACGAGTGCACGCCGTTCCACGTCGATCGCGCCTACACCGAACGTTCGACCGAGCGCACCCATCGCTGGCTCGAGCGCTGCCTCGCCTGGCATTCGGAGAGCGGGCCTCCAGGGCAGCTGGTGTACGGGATCGTGCAGGGCGGCGTCTACGAGGAGTTGCGCCGCGAGTCAGCCAGAGTGGTCGCCGCGAGCGGCTGCGACGGCATCGCGATCGGCGGGTCGCTTGGGGCGGAGAAGGAGCAGATGTATGACGTCGTCTCCTACGCCACCAGCGAGCTGGCGCGAGAGGAGAGCGTCGATACGCTCCCTCGCCACCTGCTCGGCATCGGCGAGATCGACGATCTCGTTCGCGGCGTCGAGCTCGGGATAGACACCTTCGATTGCGCCATGCCAACGCGCCTGGGACGCCACGGCACGGCGCTCGTGCCAGACCCCGCCAACAGATGGAGGGTCGATCTCACGAAAAGCCGCTGGCGCGACTGCGAGGAGCCGCTGCTGGAGGGCTGCGCTTGCCACGCCTGCTCGCGCGGGCTCTCACGCGCCTACCTCTCCTACCTGGCGCGCGCCGGCGAGCTGACCGGAATGCGTCTGCTCACCGAGCACAACCTCGCGTTCGTCGCACGTCTGATGAGCGACCTGCGCGAGGCGATCCTCGGCGGATGCCTACCTGAGGTTGCACATTCGCTACGCCAAGGCATATGCCGTCCCAAACATCCTCTATGCTGACAACTGTGTTCCGGCGTGGTGTAACGGCAGCACGGGCGACTGTCACTCGTCAGGTGCCGGTTCGACTCCGGCCGCCGGAGCCATCGGTTGAAAGGCGACGGTGGCGTCTGTTAGCCTGTGGGTGAGTGACAGTCGCCCACCCGAAAGGGCAGCAGTTCTTACACCGAAGGGCCCGCTTGCGGGCCCTTCGCCTTTCTACTTCATGTTTTCGCTGACGAGCTGCTTGAGCGCTTCAGCCGATTCCTGGACGTCGTTGTAGACGACGTTGCGCAGCGTGATCTTCGTCGCTTCCGGCGCGCTCAGCGCGACTATCGCGGCGATCACGCCGCCGAGCGCCAGCAGCGCGAGCAACGCGATCCACAGGCGACTCGCCGGTGAGCGCCGCGGCGCCGCGGCGGGTACGGGGGCGGGTCGCGCGGTGCGAGCCGGTCCGCGGCGCGGCTGACGGGGAACCACAGCGCTCTTCTGCGTCTTTTGGGCTCGCGTCCGCGAGGGGCTCGTCCGGGCACGCTCTGCGCTCGTCAGCACGCTCGTCGCCTCGGTGGCATGCGAGCCGCGGGCGGCAGGAGATGCCTGGGCGAAAGAGATCCCGTGCGCGCCGTCGCTCACCGCGCGGCCCATTTCGCGGGCGCTCTGATAGCGCTCACGAGGATCGAGCGTGAGCGCGATCGCGACCGCCTCGGCCAGCTCCGGCGTGACGGCGGCCACGAGCGTGTCGAGCATCGCCGGTTCTTCCTGCTGCTGCTTGAGCGCAAGCTCGGTCAGCGAGCCCGCTTCATAGGGCAACCGGCCGGAGATCAGCTGATACGCGACCACTCCGAGCGCGTACAGGTCAGCGCGTGGCCCGGCCTCCTCGCCGCGAGCCTGCTCGGGCGCGAGATACGCGGCGGTGCCGAGCACCGAGCCGACCTGCGTGATACTCGATTGCTCGGTGGCCTTCGCGATGCCGAAATCGGCGAGCTTCACCTCCCCGTCGCGCGAGCGCAGCAGGTTTCCGGGCTTGACATCGCGATGAACGACCCCGTGGCGGTGGGCATAGTGCAATCCCTCGCACGCCTGTTCGATGATCGCGACGGCCTCGTCGACCTCGACCCAGCCGTCATCGCGCAGGATCTCGGCGCAGGAGGAGCCCTCGATGTACTCCATCACGATGAAGTACTGGCCGCTGCGCTCATCCTGGCCGGAGTCGAAGATCTGGACGATATTGGGATGGATCAGGCGCGCCGCCGCCTGGGCCTCGCGCTGGAAGCGCGACACGAAGGTGGGATCGTCGGCGAGATGCTCGGCGAGCAGCTTGACCGCCACGCGGCGCTCCAGGCGCTGGTCGAAGGCGAGGTGGACGGTCGACATCCCCCCGAAGCCGAGCCTGCCCTGAAGCCGGTAGCGGCCTGCGATCTCCACGTCGGTCACTGGCCGCCTCCCGGGCTCGCTCCGCCGGAGCTTGCTCCCGCGCCGGCTGATTCGCCGCCCTGCCCTTTGCCCTGACCGCCGCCTTTGCCCTGGCCTTTGGATTCAGCGCCTTCGGATTCTTCGCCGGGTGCTTCGGTCCCGCCGCCCTGGACCGGGGGCGCCGGTGTGACCGGCGTCGTCGACGTGCTCGTCGTAGGGGTCGTCGGGGCGGTGCTCGTGGGTGTGGTTTCGGTGCTCGTCGTTTGGGTCTGAGTCGTTGTCGTCTGTGTGGCCGGCGTCGTGGTCGAGGAGGGCGTCGGATTAGCGCACATTGCGAGCGCCCGCGCATGCAGATTGGCTATGCCCTGCTCCAGTCGCGTGCGCAGTCCCCTGTCCAGCGATGCGGGCAGCGCCAGGAAATCCTGTTCGGTCTTTCCAAGCGCGGCTTCGGTCGCGGCGCAGCTGCCGTTGCCTTCCTGGGCGGCCTTGGCGACGGCTTCGAAGTCGCTCTGCAACGGACCGGCGTTGGCGGCCGGGATGAGGCCGCTCCCCGAGCTCCCACAGGAGACGAGCAGGGCAGCGGCGACGCCCAAGAGCGCGGCGGGGATCAGGCGGGCGAGTGTGCGGATGGTCATGAGCGTCGGATGGTCATCGAGGGTGCGGTTGCAGGCTCAGGCGGCGCCGGGCCGTCCGAGCGGCGTGGCGGGCATGAGCGAAACAGGGTATGAGGTCATTGACCGTACTCCAGCCGCTCCGCGAGCGAGTCCGGCAGGCGCGCCGCGCGGATCGCCGAAGCGGCCCCGGCGATGTCATAGGCGGTGCGCTTGAACGACACCCTGCGCTCGTCGAGGTCCAGCAGCAGCCAGGCCGCGCGTGGATCCCCGTCGCGCGGCTGGCCCACACTCCCGGGGTTCAGCAGCCATTCGCCTGAGGATATGTCGAGCTCGGTCCCCTCGCGCCGGGGCTCTCCGGTGGCCGGCTGGCCCTCGTAGCGCACGAACGAGAGCGCCACGTGCGAGTGGCCGATCAGGCAGACGGGGTCCGGCTGGGAGTCGAGGCACAGCTCCGCGAGCAGCGCGGAGAGCACGTACTCCCATACGGGATCGCGAGGACTGGCGTGATAGAGGCCGACCGGCCCCTCTTTGCCCTTCGGCTCGAGGCTCTCGAGGAATGAGAGGTTCTCGGGGTCGATCACCTCGCGCGTCCACTGCGCCGCGAGGCTCGCGCCGCGCGAGAACTCCTCGAGCGACAGCTCGCCGGCGACCGCCATGTCGTGGTTGCCGGCGAGGCATACGGCCGCATGGCGGCGGGCAAGCTCGACGCAAGCGTCCGGATCGCCGCCATAGCCGACGAGATCGCCCAGGCACCACAACTCCTGCGCGTCGCTGTCGGCGATCGCGTCGAGCACGGCCTCGAACGCCTGGCGGTTGGCGTGGATGTCCGAGATGACGGCGACCTTCATGTCGATCGTGTCACGTACCCGCGTGCGGAGGAGCCTGAGCCCACTCCAGCAAGCCTGAGCTCGCTTCCACCAAGCCCGGCGAGCAGACGAGCCGCTAGCCCTCTTCTCCGGAGCCCCCGTACTCGGGGAGGTTCTTGATGCCCTCGCGTGTGCGCCACTTGGAGTAGTTGTCCTCCATCGCGTCGATCAACTCGCGCATGAAGCGCGGGGATAGGTTGACCCGGGAGACGACGACGCCTGGGACCTCCTCCGACTCGACCTCGTGGTCGACGCGGGCGAAGGTGATCGTGAACTCGTAGTCGGAGTGGCTGACATTCGCGAAGTTCGCGTACACGCCCCCCATGATCTCGGGGGAGAGATGGATGTTTATGTGGCGCTCGGGGCCCTGGTTCTCGTCGTTCACAGAGTTAGTATCGCAACCCGTGCGCGCGATGGCATCCGGGACGCCGCCCGATCGGTGAGATGACGTGCGAGTGATCGTGCTCGGCGAGGGACGGCTCCGTCCGCCCTACGTCGATGACGTCGAGCACTATCGCCGGCTGCTCTCCCGCTATGCGCGTCTGGAGCTGCTCGAGTCGCGCGACGCCGATGCCGTCGCTCGCCAAATCCCGGCAGGGGCCTACGTGTCGCTGCTCGCGAGCGACGGACGCGCCTATGACAGCCTCGCGTTCAGCCGCTTGTTGGAGGAGCGCCGTATGAGCGGCGTGGATCTCGCGTTCGTGATCGGCGGACCGTTCGGGCCGCCCGAGCTGCCCCGTGTCGATCACCGCCTGTCGCTCGGCCCGATGACGCTGCCCCATCAGCTCGCCCGCGTCGTCCTGCTCGAGCAGCTCTACCGTGCGCATAAGATCCTCGCCGGTGAGCCCTACCACTATTGAAAGTCCATCCGAGAGCGGTCTTCGCGACACCGTGCTGTCCGCTGCCGCAGAGCTCGCCGGCGCCGCGGCAGCAGAGGCCGCCGGGCGCAGGATCACGCTGGAGCGCCCGCCGCGGGCCAGCTTCGGCGACTACTCGACCAATGCCGCGCTGCTGCTCGCGCCCGCCGCGAAGTCCTCGCCGCGCGAGCTGGCCGAGCGCCTCGGCGAGGCGCTCTCCGTCCGCCTCGGGCGTGAGCTCGAGCGCTTCGAGGTGGCGGGACCCGGCTTCTTGAACCTGTATCTCAGCGACGCGTGGCATCTGCGGGCGCTCGACGCCGCCCTGAGTGCGGGAGTGGGCTTCGGAGGAGGTGGGGCGCACACACCGGAGCGGATCATCGTCGAGTTCGTGTCTGCCAACCCGACCGGACCGATGCATGTCGGTCACGCCCGCAATGCGGCCTACGGCGATGCGCTGGCGCGACTGCTCGCATTCCATGGACATTCCGTTTGGCGCGAGTTCTATGTCAACGACGCGGGCTCGCAGATCGTCAAGCTCGGCGAGTCGATCGCGGCGCTCGCGCGTGGGGAGCAGGTCCCCGCGGACGGCTATCGCGGGGAGTACGTCACCGGTCTCGTGGCGAAGCTGGCCGATGCGTCGAGGATGGAGCCGGCCGAGCTCGGCCGCGCGGCGGTAGCGATCGTCATGGGTCAAATCGCCGGATCGCTGAGCGTCTTTCGTGTCAGTTTCGACTCCTGGAGCTATGAGAGCGCGCTGCATCAGGCGCGGGAGGATCTGCGCGACGAGGATGGGAGGCCAGTGAGCGCTGTCGAGCATGCGCTTTCGATGCTCGAGCGCGCAGGCCACACCTATCGCAGCGAGGGGGCCCTGTGGTTGAGGAGCACGGACTTCGGTGACGACAAGGATCGCGTGCTCGTGCGCTCGAGCGGCGAGCACACCTACTTCGCATCCGACATCGCCTACCACCAGGACAAGCGCGAGCGCGGGTACGACCGCCAGATCGACGTGTGGGGGGCGGATCACCACGGCTATATGGCGCGTATGAGAGCCGCCTACGAGGCGCTCGGCGGCGATCCCGATCACCTCGAAATGCTGATCATGCAGCTCGTGCACCTCGTTCATCGCGGCGAGCGCGCCCAGATGTCAAAGCGCGCGGGAGAATTTGTGACGCTCGACGATCTGCTCGTTGAGATCGGCGCCGACGCCGCCCGCTGGTTTCTGCTGTCGCGCTCGCACGACACCACGATCGATCTCGATCTCGACCTCGCACGCGAGCAATCGAGCGAGAATCCGGTCTACTACGTTCAGTACGCGCACGCGCGGATCGCCTCGATGCTCGCCAAGGCCGGACCCGAGCGCGTCGATCGGGCGCTCGAGGAGGTGGGGGAGAGCGATGAGCAGCTGCACCCGGCCGAGCGCGCGCTCGTCAAGAAGCTGCTCGGCTTTCAGGGCGAGGTGGAGGAGGCCGCCACCCGCCGTGCTCCCCATCGCATCGCGGCCTACGCGCTTGAGCTCGCCCAGGAGTTCACGGCCTTCTATCGCGACTGCCGAGTGGTGGGCGCCGAGACCGTGACGCTCGAATCGCTGCGGATCGCTCTCAGCGTGGCCTCGCAGCGCGCGATTGCGCGCTCCCTCGATCTGCTCGGCGTCAGCGCTCCCTCCGAGATGTAGATCTTCTTGACCGGCCGGCGCATGCGCCGGCCGGCTGGACCGTGCATGCACGGTCCAGGGGGGGGCCGCACATGTGCGGCCCCCGACAGCGCCGCATGCGGCGCTGTCCTCTTCGAATGATTCTCAGTCGAAGCGAGCCATGTCGTTCTCCAGGCGCGCGGCGTCGGCGGGAGACAGATCATGTGTCTCTGCGACATCCTCGGTCTGCGCGCGTGCACGGCGACGCCAGCGCGGCAGCAGCCGGACCAGCAGGCCGGCGAGTGCGACCATGACCAGGGCGGGCACGAGATAGACGGCGAGGTCGAACCCTTTGGCGCGCGGCAGCGCGAGCACCGTCGGCCCGTACTGGGCGACCAGCGCGCTCTTGATCTGGGCTTCGGTCTGACCCTGTTCGATCAATCCACGGATGAACGCCCGCTCGCGATCGGCCTGCGGGGATTCCGCGACGTTCAGCGGGATCTTGCAGGTCACGCACATCACCTGGCGTTCGATCACCGGCAGGGTCGTGCGTGGGCCGCTCGCGCCCGCGAACGCCGGG
Organism: uncultured Solirubrobacterales bacterium; assembly: GCA_963714635.1. Taxonomy (GTDB): domain Bacteria; phylum Actinomycetota; class Thermoleophilia; order Solirubrobacterales; family Solirubrobacteraceae; genus Palsa-744. The sequence goes on from CAVQPM010000005.1 coordinate 942,291, forward strand.
ACCATGAGCGCGGCGAACGACAGCGAGACGATCGCCGCCACCAGCGCTCTGGGCGAACGCCGGCTCACGAGCTCTCCGCGAGCGACACTGCGTGATGCAGGAACGCTTCGGTCACCTCGCCTCTCGATATCGCCACGATATGACCCGCACGGTCGATCACGAACGTCTCCGGAAGCTGGTTCGTGCCGTATGCGCGGGCGAAGTCGCCGGTGGTGTCGCGCAGGTTCGGGTAGGTGACTCGATAGTGCTTCACGAAGCTCAGCGAGTCGGTCGACGCGTCGAGGTACGTCACGCCCAGCACGGTGCCGCCGTGGCGGGCGAGCACCCTCTGCATGCGGTCGAGCATTGGCGCCTCTTCCTGGCACGGTTCGCACCAGGAGGCCCAGAAGTTCAAGACGACGATCTTGCCGCGATAAGAGGACAGCGACTCGTGCCCACCGCCCCAGAGAAGCGGAAGGGCCGTCTTTGCGGAGGGCGCCCGGGGATGAACATGGTGCGCCACGTCTTCGTCGAGCGTGCGCGCCGGCGACTGGCTCGACACGCCGTAGACGAGCAGGCCGATGATCGCCGCCCCGCCGAGGACCGCGAGAAGCGGTACGAGCAGGCGCCTGGAGCCGGTGCGTGACGCGGGCGCCTCGGGTGCGTTCTCAGTTACGGCCATGGCTAGGAGAAGCGTAGTGCCAGGTCGCGTGATGCGGCGCGGGGTCCATCTGGGCAGGGTGCGGGATTACAGCCGAGCACGTACCCACGGAATCTCGACGAGCTCCTACAGGCATAATATCTGTCGTGTGCGGTGGTAGCTCAGTTGGTAGAGCGCAAGCTTCCCAAGCTTGAGGTCGCGGGTTCGAGGCCCGTCCGCCGCTTGGCGCGGAGAGGGCGGGCCGCGGTGATGCTCGCGGCGCTTGCGGCTGTCTCGCCGGTTGTCACGGCCTGCGGGAGCACCGCCGGCAACGTGACCCATCCGGACCCGTCGCGCTGGTTGAGCGTCGATGCTCGCGCGCGAAGCGCGACCATCACCCTGATCGCCGCGTATGACGCGTTCGCTTCGGGCTACAACATCGACGGGTCTGTGAAGGGCGCTCTGCGATTCACGGTGCCGAGTGGGTGGCGAGTGACGGTGCGATGCGTCAACAACTCGACCGCCTATCGCTATTCGTGCGCGATGAGGAAAGGCGCGGCTACGTCGGTCACGTTGCCGGCGGGCGCCGGCAAGCCACACCCGCCGTCAGGTCTGCGGTCAGGCGGGGCGAGCACGTTCTCGTTCGTGGCGGGAGCCCCCGGCAGGTATCGGCTGACGGCCGAGGAGAGCGGAGTCGAACCGGCAGGCATGTGGGTGGGGATGGGTGTTACGCGTGGCGGTCGGCCGCAAGCGCGCTGGCTGAGGTGAGCTGCCTGCATCGGGCCGAGGGTCGGGCAGAGGGTCAGGCCGGGGAGGGTTGAGAGGGAATCAGGCCAGGAGGGTGATCAGGCCAGGAGGGTCAGGTCAGGCCGGGGAGGAAATGTGCACACCGAGCAGCCGACCGGTCGCTGCGAGCACCTGATGGACGGTCCAGCCTTCGACCGGATGAGCGAGATTCTGCAGGCCGGTCCGGCTGAGCAGGCGCTTCAAGGCCGGGCTGAGACGGCCGCCGACGTTCGCCTGCCCGGGAAAGAAGCTGCGCTCATAGCCGCTTTGATCGATGATGAAGAGCCCGTCGACGTGTTCGACGTCGAAGGTCTCGGGACGGCCCGTCCACCAGTCGGTGTCCGGCGGCTTGCCCTGCGGGACCCGGCGAAAGCCGATCCCGAAGAAGCCCCAGAAACGCCGCATCTGCGCGACGCTCGCGGTCAGCTGGATCAGGCGCGAGGAGCCGGTCAGTCTGGTGTAGGCGCGCAGGCGGGCGGGTGAGTCTCGCCACGGGTCGACGGTGGCCTCGACCAACGCCACGCGGTTGGCCAGGCCGGCGGCGGCGAGCGCTTCGTGCACGTGCATCAGCGCCTGGGTTGTCATCGGGCAAACCTCGTGGCAGAGCGTCAGGGATGGAGCGAGGACGACGACCTTGCCGCGCAGCGCGCGCAGCGACAGAGGCGCACCGTGCGCGCTGGTAAGCATGTAGGCAGGGATCTTCCGGTGAAACGGCCAGCCGCCGGCCGCGGCAGACGGATAGCTCACCGCGCGCGAGGAGGTGCTCGGCGCTTGCCCACCGCCTCGCGTGAGCTCGAGGCCGCTGCCGATCGCTATGCCCATCAGGAGCATGCTGGCGAGAAGCGCTGAGCGGTGGCGTGACACTGATTCACAGTAGAGCGCCGTGTGCTCGTGATCGTCTGCAGCCGCAGGCAGCAAGGTTTGTGCGCGGACATGAGGCGCACGAAAAGGGTCGGTGCGCTGACCCAATTTGCGATCTGCCTGCAGCGCCCGGTTGAACAGCGCCTAAAGCGGTGATAGCAAGAACGTCAGGAGGCACATGTCGCCGGTGATCGCAGGCTCTGCGATCGGGCCGGTGGAAAGGAGATGGCAGAAGCGATGTCATTCAGGCGTGCGGGATCGATCTTCAGCGTGACGCTGGTCGTGTGCGCCGGTGTTCTTCTCGGCCTTTACATCACGCGCTTCCTTGAGGCGGCGCCGCCCACGGTGAATGCGGCTGCCGCCGGTCTGCGCCAGTCCTCGCTGACGTTGCAGACGGTGGCTCAAATCGGTCACGGTGAAACCCGCGACTGGGTGTCCTACTACGCCCGCGACCCATCGGGCAAATGGGTGCACTCCACGATCCTGCGCGTGCCCGCCCACTCGCTGGTGCATGTGACCGTGTACCAGTACGACACGGCAACCGGTCTGCGCAACCCCCTGTGGGGTCAACCGCGAGGGATCGTCGGCGGCGTGATGTACGTCAACGGCAAGCCCCTGCGGGTGCTCAATCCCGAACTGGCCTCGCACACGTTCGCGATCCCCGATCTCGGTGTGAGCGTCCCGTTGGAAGGCGTCGCCGAAGAAGCTCCGAACCAGTGCGAAAACGCTCCGTGTGGGCTGGACAAGGCGCACAACACGATCACCTTCACGTTCAACAGTGGGGCGCCGGGCAAATATCGCTGGCAGTGCTTCGTCCCGTGCGCAGCCGGCTTCATCCTGGGATTCGGCGGGCCGATGCAGACGATCGGCTACATGGACGGGACGCTGGAAGTCGTATGAGCGCCCTGCGGCCATCGCCCGAGATGCGACGCGTGCTGCTCGTGTGGCTCGTGCTGAGCGTGATCGCCACGCCGCTTGTCGTGATCTTGCTTGGCCCGCAGCTTCCGCCGGGCGCCGCGAGCGACGCAGCTCACGGACAGCAGCAGGACAACACGGTGATGACCGCGATCGTGACGCCGATCATCATCTTGCTGATCGTCTACTTCGCCTACGTGCTGAGCGCCTTCAAGCACCGCGCGGAGGGCGAGCCGGAGGACGGCCCGCCGATGCGCGGTGACGTCCCCGTCATGGCCCTGTGGATCGGCGTGACGCTCACGATCGTGATCTTTTTGGCTGCGTGGGGCGCCTATGAGCTGTTCCCGGGGGAGACCGGCGCCGGTGGAGGCCAGGGTCCGACTCCGCTCGCCATCGCCACTCCCGGGGACGCGAGCACGGCGCTCCCGGTGCAGGTGATCGGACAGCAGTGGGCATGGACCTTCCGCTACCCAACGTACGGCGGAGTGGAGACCACCGAACTGGTGCTGCCGGTGAACCGTCAGATCCGCTTCACCGTGACCTCGATAGACGTGATCCACTCGTTCTGGGCCTTGAAGCTGGGGGTCAAGGCCGACGCTGTTCCGAACACTAGCAACGTCGCGTTCGCCAAGCCGGTGAAGCTCGAAGCGTCGACGGTCCGCTGTGCCGAGCTGTGCGGGTTGTGGCACGGTCACATGTATGCGCCGCTGTACGTGGTCACACCGGCGCGATTCCTCGCGTGGATAGCGGAACAGCGCAGCCGCTGGTCGCCGGCAACGCGCTATCTGCCTCCGTATGCGACCAAGTACGCCCCAGAACCGACCTACAGGGCCGAATGAGATGTGCAGAAACGAGCGGATGAGATGCGCAGGGGCGAATGACGCGACACCCAAGCCAGCGATGCAGGGAGCTCTCAGATGAATGCGATAGCCGCTGATATCAGACCCGCACGGCGTCCCTGGTGGGGCCAGCTGGGGCCGTTCAACATGTTCACAGGCATTTTGCTGGGAATCGGCGGCTACTTCCTCGGCGCGCTCGTGATCGGCGCGACGCTCAGCAAAGGCATCAATGCGCAGATCGCCACCGACCAGAACGACATGGAGTTCGTGCTCGGAATCCTCTTCGGTGTCGCCGGCTTCCTGATCGGCATGGGGTTCCTCAACTACCCGCTCGCCCGGTTGCGTGGCGCCGAGCCGAGTCTGCGCGAGAAGGAGGAGCACGGCATCTGGCGCTATTTCACGCTCTGCACCGATCACAAGGTCGTCGGCATCCAGTATCTGTGGGGCGTCCTGTTCTTCTTTTTGGTGGCGGGCATCAACGCGATGCTGATCAGAACGGAGCTGCTGTACCCGACCGAACACTTCTGGTCGGCCGATCGCTACATCAGCCTTGTGGGGTTGCACGGGACGATGATGATGATGATGACCTCATCGATGATCCTTGGCCCGTTCGGCAACTATTTCGTGCCGATCATGATCGGGTCCCGACGGATGGCCTTTCCGCGTCTGGAGGCTCTCAGCTTTTGGCTGTTGCCGGCCGCAGAGGTCGTGCTGCTGGCCTCCGTCGGGGCGCAGGGCTTTCCGAGCGGCTGGACCGGCTACGCGGATCTGTCGGTGCAGGCCAAGCTCGGCATGGACTGCTATCTGATCTCCTTCGCGCTGATCGGCATGTCGATGGCGCTTGTCGGCTTCAACATGCTCGCGACCGTCTACACGATGCGCGCTCCCGGGATGACATGGGGCAGGCTGCCGATCTTCGTGTGGGCGGTGCTGGCGACGGCGATCCTGCAGCTGCTGGCCGCGCCGCTCTTGATCGCCGCGATGGCGCTCGTTCTGATGGACAGGGTCGTGGGCACGACTTTCTTCATGCCGTTCTCGGGGGGCAGCCCATATCTGTATGAGAACCTGTTCTGGTTCTTCGGGCACCCCGAGGTGTACATCCTCGCGCTGCCGGGATTCGGGGTCGTGCTCGAGCTGATCTCGGTGTTCGCGCGCAAGCCCATCTGGGGATACAAGCTCAGTGTCGCCGGCCTGATGGGCGTATCCCTGCTGAGCTTCTTCGTCTGGCAGCACCATCTGTTCGTGAGCGGCATAAACGCCGATCTGCGGCCGTTCTACATGCTCACGACGGAGCTGATCTCGATACCCACGGCGTTCGTGTTCCTCAACGCGATGGGGACGCTGTGGAAGGGGAAAATCACCTATACGGTGCCGATGCTGTTCGCGCTGGCCCTCTTCTTCAATTTCTTCATCGGCGGTGCGTCGGGAATCTTCAATTCGGACGTCCCGAGCGACGTGACGACGCACGGAAGCTTCTTCGTGATGGCGCACTTCCACTACACGATCATGGGCGGTCTTGTGTTCGCGTTTTTCGGCGGCCTCTTTTACTGGTTCCCGAAGATGTTCGGGGTTCGTCTCAACGAAAAGCTCGGCAAGCTGCAGTTCTGGCTGTTCTTCATCTTCTTCAACTCCACCTTCTTCCCGCTGTTCGCCGTGGGAATGCTCGGACAGCCGCGGCGCGTCTCGGCATATGACCCGAGCCTGCAGACGCTGAACGACTGGGTGACGGCGAGCGCCTACATGATCGGCGTGTCATTTGTGGTGTTCGTGGTGAACGTGATCTACTCGTGCTTCTTCGAGCGCAAGCCGGCGCTGGGCAATCCGTGGCGCTCGCGCTCGATCGAGTGGCAGCTGCCGACGCCGGTGCCGGTCAACAATTTCGAGCGGGTGCCGGTGATCACCGCTACGCCGTATGAATACGGTGTTCGCGATGCCCCGGCCGTCGCGAACATGAACCCGACGCGCGAGCAGGTGGTGGCTGCCGGTGGCTGACGCGACCGACCAGCTGGGCTTCCAGACGGCGGGGTATCTCGTCGAGCCGCCACGGGTGATGGCCCGCAACCTCAGCGTGGGCGCGCGGCTGGCGTGTGGCGCGCTCGTGTCGTTCTTCGGTGCGTTCCTCTTCTGCTTCTTGTACCTCCGCGAGATCAACTCGCACAGCGTGTGGCGGCCGAGCGGCGTGAAACCACCGGTCGGCAGCGGGGCCGCGATCCTGGCGTGCATCGTGGCAAGCGCAATCCTCACCGGCGTCGGGATCTACCTGCTGCGCAGACGCGGTGAGGGCGCGTGGCGGGTGGCCGCTACGGCCAGTCATCTGCTGGCGCTCGCGGCGCTCGCGGTCCAGTGCGTGCAGTGGGCAAGGCTCGGATTTGGCCCGGGCAGCGGCGCGTATGCGAGCGTGTTCATCGGGTGGACCGGCTTCTATGCAGGGGTTGGGCTCTTGAGCGTGCTCTATTGGGCTCAGACGACGCTGTCCGGATCGATCAGGCATCGGGGGCAGCCGGCGGAGGGGCAGATCGTCGCGGTGGCCGGGCAGCCTGGGGGCGAGGGCGGCTTCAAGGCGCGGATGGGGGCCGAGGTGAGCGCGTTCGCGTTCTACTGGTACTTCCTCGCCTGCGTGGAGGTGGTCACCTTTGTGCTGCTCTACATCGTCGCCTAGCTCACCGACGGCGTCGCACGGCGTGGCGCGGCCAGGGCCGGTGCCGCGGCCCGAGTCCGTGCGGCGGCTGGGCCCGGTGCTCCAGCCATGAGCGGGCTGTTGCGGGCCACGATCGTGCTGGCGCCAGGCTTGGCGGACAACGTGCCCCTCCTGGGAGTGGCGCTGGCCGGCGCGATGTACTGGCGCGGGGGCTCGCGGCGACGCAGCGACCGGTGGCGCCGCTCGTCGATTGGTCGCGAGCGCGCCACGATCGAGCAGAGGCGCACAGTCGCGTTCGTTGCGGCGCTCGCGACCCTCGTTCTCGCCTTGCAGGAACCGCTCGACGGTCTGGCGGGAAGGTTCTTCTGGGCGCACATGACCCAACACGTGCTGCTGCTTGTGGTGGCGGCGCCGCTGCTCGTCGTGGCTGCGCCGTGGATGCGGATGTGGCGCGCGCTGCCGTTGCGGATGCGCCGGGCGCTTGCCAAATCGACGGCGCGAGCGGGCTGGGCCGCGCCGCTGCGCGCTACATCGCGCGCATGCGCGATTCCGCTTGTGGCGTGGGGCCTCATGAACGCAGACATCGTTGTCTGGCACGTCCCGGCTGCCTATGACCTCACGCTGAGAAGCTCGGCCGTGCACTACGCCGAGCACGCCGGCTTTCTGCTCTTCGCAGTGCTCGCCTGGGCGCAGGTGATCGATTCCCCGCCATACCGAAGCCGCCTCGACGCGCCTCGCAGGATCGCGTTCGCGCTCGCGTCGATGGTCGTCGGCTGGGCGCTCGCGCTCACGCTGGCGTTCGCGCGCAGCCCGTGGTACACGCCCTATCTGAGCGCTCACCACCACAGTGGCGGCATCTCGGCGCTCGCCGATCAGCAGCTGGCCGCCGGGATAATGTGGGTGCCCGCGTCGCTGCCCTGGTCGCTCGCGGTGTTCGTGCTTCTCTACCGGTCGCTGTCCGATCGCGAGCGAAGGGCTGTGGCATCGGTTTCGCCTCGATCGCTCGAAACGTCGCCGGCGTCTGCTGGGCCCGCCTCGCGGGCGCCGATCGTTCAATCGGCAAGGAGGATCCATGCTTGATTTGGTGCTGGCGTCCACAATCACGACAGCTGAGGCGCTGACGCTGGTCGTCCCACTCGGTCTGCTGCTGCTCACGCTCGCGTGGCTTGTGTGGCTGCTGCACGGACGCCGCGGAGCCTGAAGCCGGCGGGTCGTGAGGGGAGCCTGGTGCGGGCCGGTCTATCTCGTGCTGGTGTGCGTGCCCGTGGCCACGGCGCTGAGCTCGTGAGCGGGGGAGGCGGTCGCGGGCGGTGAGACGGTGAGCGCCGGGCGCTCACCGCGCAGCAGCCAGCTGCGGTCGTGACGGCGGTGGATCTCTCCGCTGCGCTCGAGCGCGCTGAGCGCGGTCGTGACGGACGGCCTTCGCGCTCCGACGAGGCCGGCAAGCTGCCGGTGCGTGAGCTCCAGCTCGAGCACCACGCCCTCGGGCGTCACACGGCCCCAGCGGTTGGCGTAGAACCACAGCATCGCGAGCAGCCGGCGATCGACCCGACGGAGTCCGCGGATGGCGGTCGAGAGCGCCATCCACCCGACGCGCATCGCGACGCGGTCGCTGATGTTCGCCGCGATCTCTGGCCACGAGCTGACGGCCAGCGTGAATGAGCGGTCGAGAATCGCGAACCGAGCGCGGCGCATGACTGTCCAATGCTGCTGGGTGTAGTGAGCCATCTCGGCGTTCATATCCACCGACGGACACAGCACGTCCCCGGGGCCAACCAGCTCGAGGATCTCCATGTCGCCGGTGAGGAGGTGGCGGATGATCAGCCCTTCGACGATCAGCAGCCCAAGACTGCCCTCCAGATCGAACGTCCCGGGCGCGCAGCTGAAGCGCCCGCGTGGCAGCGACCAGGTGAGCGCGCTCGCCGCACGTCGCTGCTCGGGAAGCGAAGTCGGGTCGAGCCCGCTGCGCAGTTCGGGCTCGACATCCAGTACGCAGATCCGCTCTATGCCGACGCCGATCTGTCGTGCTCTTGCCGATCCCGCGGATGAGTCGAACCCAGGGGTCGAGCTGCGGGGGATGCGCGAAATGCGCGATCCGTTTCGCAGGCTGGGTTGGTTGTCTTCCTCGTGCGGCATCCCTTGGCCGTCGCCCCCAACAGCTCTACCCCAGATGCGGGCGATGTACTCTCGATTGCGCTTGGCTGCGAAACCCACACTTCAGGAGCTCGCCGAGCAGGTCATCCTCTGCCGGCGCTGCCCTCGCCTGGTGGAGTGGCGCGAGCGCGTCGCGCGCGAGCGGCGGGCGGCGTTTGCGAACGAGGAGTACTGGGGAAGGCCGTTGCCGGGTTTCGGCGACGCGAGCGCGCGCGTATTGCTGTTCGGTCTGGCTCCGGCCGCGCACGGGGGCAATCGCACCGGCAGGATCTTCACGGGCGATCGCTCCGGGGACTTCCTGTTCGCCTCGCTTTGGCGCACAGGCTTCGCCAACCAGCCGACCTCGGTCCGCCGCGACGACGGGCTGCGCCTGCGCGACGCATGGGTGGCGGCCGCGGTGCGCTGCGCGCCGCCCGCCAACCGCCCGACCGGCGAGGAGCGCGAAAACTGCCTACCGTGGAGCGTGGGAGAGCTGCGGCTGCTCGAGCAGGTGCGCGTGATCGTCTGTCTCGGCGCCTTCGCCTGGGATGCGGCGCTGCGGTTGTGCGCGGCGTTCGCCGATCCGCCGCGGGCGCGACCGCGTCCACGTCCGCGCTTCGGCCATGGCACAGAGCACGCAGCTGGGGAGCTGACCCTGATCGGCTGCTTTCATCCAAGCCAGCAGAACACGTTCACGGGAAGGCTCACCGAGCAGATGATCGATGCGGTGATGCTGCGGGCCAGGGAGCTTGCGGACATCCGCTGATGGCTTTTCGGGGATAGGTACGCTCAAACATCTCGGATCCCGACGTTGCGGAGAAGGGGACCGACCGGTACGATTACGGGACAATCCCGCGGGCTCCGTCCGTCCGTGGGCCAGTGCGTACCACCCAGGGTCCATTGGCCCTGCCGTTTCGTCCAACGAAGACGTCGCCGAGTCAGCAAAGGAGCATTCGTTTCATGTCAGCAACCGATGTAACCGCCGCGGAGACGACGGAGGCCGCAGAGGCGGCCGTGGAGGCGATCACGAATGCTGCAAGTAAAGACGTGACCTTCTCGATGGCCCTGACGCAGGACCAGAAGGACATCCGCGACTGGGTGCACGGGTTCGCGGCCGACGTGATGCGGCCGGCCGCGCACGAGTGGGATGAGAAGGAGAAGACCCCTTGGCCGATCATCCAGGAGGCCGCCAAGATCGGGCTGTACGGCTTCGAAGGCATAGCGCAGTTCTTCGCCGACCCGACAGGACTTGGATTGCCGATCGTCAACGAGGAGCTGTTCTGGGGCGACGCGGGCATCGGCATGGCGATCATGGGCACCTCACTGGCGGTGGCCGCGATCTTCGGGCAGGGCACGGGCGAGCAGATCGGCGAATGGATCCCGCGCTGCTTCGGCACTCCGGACGAGGTCAAGGTTGCGGCGTTCTGCTCCTCGGAGCCCAACGCGGGCTCGGACGTGAGCGCGGTGCGGACGACGGCGAAGTACGACGAGGCGACCAAAGAGTGGGTGCTCAACGGCCAGAAGGCCTGGGCCACCAACGGCGGCATCTCAGACGTGCACGTGGTGATCGCGACCGTCGATCGGGAGCTGAAGTCGAGGGGGCACGCGGCGTTCGTGGTGCCGATGAGCGAAGCGAAGGGCATCACCGAAGGCGCGAAGGTCTCCAAGCACGGTCTGCGCGCGTCTCATACGGCCGACGTCTACCTCGACGACTGCCGCATCCCCGAGAACTACGTGCTCGGCGGCAAGGAGAAGCTCGACGAGCGCCTCGCGCGTGCGAAGGAGGGCAAGAAGAACAAGTCCAACGCCTCGATGGCGACGTTCGAGGCCTCGCGCCCGACCGTGGGGGCGCAGGCGCTCGGCATCGCGCGCGCCGCGTACGAGTACGCGCTCGAGTACGCCAAGGAGCGCGAGCAGTTCGGCAAGAAGATCATCGAGAACCAGTCGATCGCGTTCACGCTCGCGCGTATGAAGATGGAGATCGACGCGTCGAGGCTGCTCGTGTGGCGCGCCTCGTGGATGGGCCGCAACCAGGTCCCATTCGAAAACGCCGAGGGCTCGATGTCAAAGCTCAAGGCCGGCGAGGTGGCCGTGTGGGTCACCGAGCGCGCGATTCAGATCCTCGGCGGCAACGGCTACACCCGCGAGTTCCCCGTCGAGCGCTTCCACCGCGACGCGAAGATCTACGACATCTTCGAGGGCACCGCCGAGATCCAGCAGCTCGTGATCTCGCGCGCGATCAGCGGGATGCACATAAAGTAGCTGCATATAGCCCGGTTTTCGGGTTTCTCGACATCACGAATAGGGGCTCTCGGGGGCTCGCGCAACGGCAAAAAACGGTAGACATTTGTCCGAATGCGCCAGTTTTTGCACCAGTTTTGCACGAGAAGTGATCCCTGGGCACCGACGCGGGGCGCGCCACCGACCGGATCCCGCGAACGTGTCGCTCGGCGCACCCGGCTTGTTGGTGGCGGTTGCGGTCCCGCCGCCGTTCGCGGGAGGAGCTTGCGTTTTGAGGCGCTACTGCTCTTGCTGCTCTGCTTCGAGGATCCCGGTTTGAAGATCGGTCGCTTCGTGCTGCTCGGCCGGCTGGAGCATCCCCGCCGGGTTGGTGGGTAGCCGCGCCATGTGCTCTGCGTGCCGTTTCGCCGCCCAGCCGATCAGGGCGGCGGTGACTGGCAAGACTTTGGCTAGCCAGCCTACGCGCCGATACCACGACGATGAGCCGCTTCGCCCTGACCTACGCCGATCGCGTCGGAGCGGGTCGCTCCGCGCAGGAGCGCTACAAGGCTCGCTACCGGGCATGGCGGTCTCGCATACGAATCGTGGGGCTCGTAGCGGCGATCCCGATCCTCTTGATAGCGCTCGTGCTCTCATGGATCTGGCCGACGTACCGGCTTCTGTATTTATGCACCGCGCTCGGCTCGATCGTCACGTTCGCGGCGGCGCTCAGTCTCGCCACCCCCGAGCACGTGGAGCGCTGGCGGGTGGGCGCGGAAGCGGAGAAGCGCACGGCGAAAGCGCTGCGGCGCCTCACAAAACGCGGTTGGGTGGTGATGCACGACCTTCCCGATGACTAAGGCAACCGCGACCACGTCGCGATCGCGCCGTCGGGCAAGATCTTTTTGCTCGACACGAAGGCTCCCGGTGGCAGGATCACGATTGAGCACGGGGTCCTGCGCGTGCGCTGGCTGGAGGATCCGGACGACGGGTACGACAAGGATTTGACGCCCCGCATGAAGGGTGCCGCCTTCGGGCTCGCCAATGATCTCGCAGCGGCGTTGCCGCACCGCCCGTGGGTCACGCCGGTGGTGGTGATCTGGGGGAGATGGGACGGGGAGCCGCACGTGCATGACGACGTTGCGTGGGTTCCCGGCCGTCTTCTCGCGCAGCGACTGGAGGCCAACGCTGGACCGGCGAATCCTGAGCGTCACACGCGTATGGTCGACGCGTTGCGAGCACGCGCACGGTGCGCGTGAGAGAAGGGCAGGTGGCCGGGTTATGACCCACCGCACGCCACCGACGCGAAGGGATCCGGGTATCGGCGCGCGACGCTAAGATATATCTGAGCTTCGTGGTATATATTCAGGTGGGATGGCCAAGCATCTGGTTGACATAGACGAGCAGGCCCTGCGTGAGGCGAGGGCACGGCTGCAAGCCGGCACGATCAAGGAGACCGTCAATCGCGCGCTGCAGCTCGCCGCGGGCGATCGCGCCGCGACGGTCAGGCAGCGTCTCGACGCGCTCGCGAGCACCGAGTTGTTGCCGCGTGAGCGGGCATGGCGCTGACGCACCTGCTCGACACGAGCGTTCTCACCCGCCTGCGCGAGCCCGCCGTGAGAGAGGCGATCGAGTCCCGCGCCGAGCGCGCGGAGCTGGCGCGCGCCGCGATCAGTGATCTGGAGATCGGGTTCTCCGCGCGCAACGCCCCCGAGTGGGACCTGTTGCTCGATGCCCTCGATGCGTTCCAGCTCATCGACATCGCCGCTGAGCACGTGCGCCGCGCCAAGCAGGTTCAAAGAATGCTCGCATCCAAGCACCAACGTGGACGCAAGATTCCCGACCTGCTCGTAGCTGCCGCCGCGGAGGCTCGCAACCTGACGGTCCTTCACTACGACGCGGACTTCGACCTGATCGCGCAGGCGACAGGACAGCCGTGTGAGTGGGTGGTGCCAGCCGGCTCGGTGGATTGAGCTCGCGCGGGCGGGGATGGGTCGGAGCCCGAGGCTACGTTCTACGCGTGAATCACAACCGCCGGGGATCCGTTCGCCTTGGCCGCCGGGATCAGGTGGTACTGCACGATGAAGCCGAGGCTCTCGGCGTAGCGATCGACGGTCGAGATCTTCGTGTCGGCGGCGGTGCTCTCGAGCCGCGCGACGAACGACTGCGAAGTCTCCATCGCAGCGGCGATCATCGTCTGCGAACGCTTCTGCTCATCGCGCTGCTCGGCCAGCGCACGCAGCAGCTCGCGGCGACGGCGAGCCGCGTCCAGCAGGCGCGGAAACGCGGGGCTGCGCGCGGTGCGCTTGTCGATCATCTTGTTCAGGAAGTCACGTTCGGGCATGGTCTCCGCCTAACGAATGAGGTTCGATACCTCTACCGGTATCTCTTTCTAGAGATAGGACTATCACGCGAGACTCGAGGTCGTGTGACGACGTCGGCTCTCGCTATACGGGGATAGTCTGGCTAGACATCGCTAGTCCTCCTAGACGCTGCTAGTGTGCTGTTTTGTGGCTCGTCGAGTCGAGAACCCGTATCGCCCTGGCTTCAACGAGATTCCCGCCGAGCTGGCGGGTCGTGAGGAGGTGCTCGAGGATCTCATCGACGCGATCGAGGTCGCCGCGGTCGACGGGCGCATGCCGCGGCCGGTGCTTCTCGCCGGCGCGCGCGGAGTCGGGAAGACCGTCTTGCTCTCAGAAGCGGCCGCGATCGCGGGCTCGCGGTTCGGGTGGCCGCGCGCGCACGTGGAGATGCGGCCGCGCACGCCGTTCACCCCCGATCTCATCGAGGCCATCGGCCGCACGCGTGAGCTGATCGAGCAGCCCCGCCGCAAGCAGGCGCTGCGGCCGGAGTCGGTGACAGTGCGCGCCGGGCTGCCGGGGGTTGGGGGAGAGGTTCAGTTTGCACGCGCATCCGCCGCGCAGGAGCAAGCCGCCTCTCTTCGAGGGGCGCTCACAGCGCTTGTTGATCTTGCGAGCGCTCGCGACAGCGGCGTGGTGTTGACACTGGACGAGGCGCACCTCGCTGCGCGCGCCGAGCTTGCCGCGCTTGCGGCCCTGCTCCAGGAGGGCGCGGGTGAGCGCTGGCCACTGGTCGTCGTTTTCGCAGGGCTGCCGCTGATGCGATCCCCCGAGCACTCCGTGACCTATTTGGAGCGCGGCGCCTGGCATGATCTCGGCCTGCTGTCCAGGGAGGACACGGTGCGCGCGCTGCGTCTTCCCGCGCAGGCGGCGGGGCGTCCGATGGACGCGGCGGCGGCCGAGCTGCTGGCCGAGGCGTCCGGCGGCTACCCCTACGCCGTGCAGCTCTATGGACACCACGCCTGGCGGACCTCTGCCGGCAAGGAGCGGATCGACCGCGCGGCCGCCAAGGCGGCGCTGCCGCGCGCACAGCGGGAGCTCGAACGCGGCCTCTACGCTGCTCGCTGGAGCGCCGCGAGCCCGACGCAGAAGCGCTACCTCGCGGCAGTCGCGGCGGTCGCGGGCGCTGGAAAGCCGGCGAGCGGCCGGACGGTCGCCGACGAGCTCGGGCGCACGACCAAGCAACTCTCGAGCGTTCGCGACGACCTGCTCAAGCAGGGGACTCTGACCGTCGAGAACGGCGAGCTGCGCTTCACGATCCCCGGCATGTGCGCCTACGTCCTGGCCGCAACTGCGCCGTGAGTGTGCGCCAGTTTTGCGCCAGTCGTGTACGGATTGGGCCGGATTCGAGCGGACTCCAGCGGCGCGGTTTTGGCTTGGTTGAGCCAAAAACGCCCAATCTAAGCCGCCAAAATCCGGCCTACGACATCTTCGAGGGCACCGCGGAGATCCAGCAGCTCGTGATCTCCCGCGCTATCTCGGGGATGCACATCAAGTAGCCGACTCTGGAATCGCTCATTGCACGCCGCCGGCGTCACGCGGGCCGGCGGTGGCGTGAGCGCTGAGCTCGCGTGCGCGCACCAGCAGCACGTTGTTCTCCTCGTGGATGTGCGTGTGCAGGTCGCGTTCGAAGTCGGCGAGCGCGGCAAGCAGTGCGCGGTGTGTCGCGCAGCGTGCCCGGGCGGTGTTGTAGCCGCCGCTCAGCTCGCACAGCTCTTCAAGGTCTTCGCCGACGCGCGTGTGGTCGTCCTCCAGCGCGTCAACGAGCTCTGCGGGGATCGCCTTCCCGCCCTGCTCGAGCGCGACGATCGCCGGGAACAGACGTGCCTCCTCGTTTGCCATATGCGGCTCCAGCTGCGCGCGGATCGCATCGAAGCGGCTCTGCATCTCTCCAAGCTCGGGGTGATATGGGCCGTGCACGCGCACGACGGTCGCCATCAGCTCCTCGATGTGCGGCAGTTCACGGCGCAGCCCTTCGTGGTGGGTTTCGACGATGTGTCGGCACAGCTCGCGCAGGCTGTGCTCGCGCCAGTCGCTCTGCTCGTTCTCGCTCTGCTCGTCGTCTGACAGCTCGTCGATTGCCTGGAGCATCGCGCGCACGGTCTCGCTGTCGAGGCCGCGCTCCTTGCAGGCTTCGGCGAGCGTCTGCCGGCCGTCGCAGCAGTAGTCAAGGCGCAGGCGCTCGAACAGCGCCGCTCGGGACGGTCGTTCGGCGACGAGCCCTCCGAGGCTCGCGGCCGGATCTATCTTGCTCATGTTGGTTCCTTCCTTTGATCGTCTTGGTGGCTGTGAGGGCTAGGAAGGCGAGGATCGCCAGGCCGCCCAGCACTCCGCCCCAGCGCCACAGCGCAAGCTCGCCGGCCAGATCGCCGCCGAGCAGGCGCAGGGCAAGCGATGTGTGCAACAGCGCGAGGGGCAGATAGAAGGCGCGGTCAAACGGCATCGGCGTGCGCAGAACGGCCGGCACGATCACGGGTGCGTGCGCGAACACCATCGAGAACACGAAGCCGAGGAACACTGCGTGCAGCGCGGCATCGTAGGCCGGCCCGTCTACGGTCGGCGCATCCAGCAGCCATAGCGCCCCGGCGACGGACAGCCACAGGTAGCCGGCGAGCAGCGCAACGGCCATGAAGCGCGTCACCCCGCCGAGGCGCACGGTGCGTCTGGCAATGTCATAGCGCGCCAGCCAGCCGGCCTGCGCGAGCAGGCCGATGCCGGCGATCTGCACGCCGATCGCCCTTACGAACAGCGACAGGGCAAGCCCGCAGGCGAACAGCACGACCGCGCCCAAGAGCACGCGCCGCACGCGCTTGGGCCGCGCCAGCACGCGTGTCAGCTCGAGGCGCTCGCCGACGATCGTGAGCACGAGAAAGCCGGCGAGCAGGTATGCAAAGCGCCCGACGTCGGCGCCGGCCAACCAGGCCACACAGGCGGCTACCCACGCAGCGGCGCCGAGACCCATGATCGAGTTGTGCGCAGACGGCGCGATCCGTGCAAGCAGCAAATGGTCGGCGAGCAGCACTAAGCCGCCCAGCCCCAACAGCGCTGCCGTGCTGCCATAGGGAGCGCCGGCGAGCGCGGCCAGCGCGCCGAGCCCGGTCGCGAGCGGGGCGAGATACGCCCATGGGCGTCGCAGCGCGACGGCTCGCTCGAGACTGACGAGCGTGCCGAGGAAGCCGAGCGCCATCAGCGGGCCATGTGCCTCGGATGTGGCCGGCGCGACGCTCGAGGAGACCAGGCCGAGCCTGATGAGCGCGCCCCACATACCGGCGAGCAGCGCCACCAGCGCGAGCGCCATCAAGGGCGCGCGCCTACGGAACGCCGCGCGCGCTCTCACTGCAGCCATCCGAGCTGCTCTCGCGCCTCATTACTCATCGCGGAGGGGTCCCATGGGGGCTCCCACACGATCTGAACGCATACCCCTCGCACCTGGGGCAGCTGTGCGAGCCAGGCGTTGATCTCGTCTTCGATGTAGCCGCCGAGCGGGCAGCCGGGCGTGGTGAGCGTCATCTCGATCCTCACGTCACCGCCGTCATGGATGCGGATGTCGTAGACGAGTCCGAGATCGACGATGTTGACGCCCAGCTCGGGGTCTATGACCGCGCGCAGCGTTTTGCGCACGAGCTCGTCGGTGAGCGGCGCGGAGAGCAGGCCGAGTACGCCCGGGCCGGTCTGAGCGGGCGCGTCGAAGGCCGGTGCGCGCCGGTCGAAGGTCGGAGCCGGTGCACCACCGGCCGGCGCAGGCGCCTCGCCAGGGCCGGTCTGAGCCGTTTGTGCGTCCATGCCTTGAGTTTTTCACACGCATCGTGTAAAAACAAGCCGAATGGGAGAATCGACTCCATCTCGTATCGAGCGCGGCGATCGGCTGGACGCGCTCACGACGCTGCTGATCGAGGCGCTGCGAGCCCTCGCCCGGTCGGGTCGTCCCCAAGACGCCAACCGGCTCGCCGGCCGGGCGTGGGCGGTGCTGCGTCGCGACGAGCCCCGCCAGGCCCAGCGGATCAACGGGCTCATGCACAAGATCAGCCATACCTACGAATCCCAGGGAGCAAGCCATGCCTGACACAGAGCAGATCCTCGACGTCCGCAGCGAGCCGCCCGTGCGCCGTCACAGCCTGATCTTCGACACCTACGAGCAGCTGTCGCCGGGAAGCGCGTTCGTGCTCGTCAACGACCACGACCCCAAGCCGCTCTACTACCAGTTCGCCGCCGAGCACGAGGGCGAGTTCAGCTGGGACTACCTCGAAGAGGGCCCACAGGTGTGGCGCGTGAAGATAGGCCGCGTCGCCTAGATGAGTAGTGCCACGGCTGACGCCGTGGTTCTGTGGTTGGGGAAGGGGTTGTAGGCAGACAGATCGAAGTCGGCGGTGCTCAATACCGACCGTCGACTCTTGGGAGGGCCACGATGGACGCCGACCTCGATCTGCTGCTTATCGCTGTTTACTGCACGGTGGACGATTTCCTGCCCGAACGGGCAGAAAACGCCAGAAGAAGGATCTCCGATGGGGAGGTCGTCACGCTGTGTATCGCCCAGGCAATGATGGGGATGCCATCCGACGCTCGGTTCCTGCGGGCCGCTCGTCGTCAGCTTGGCCACCTGTTCCCCCGCTTGCCCGAGCGGACCGCCTTCCACAAGCGCAGGCTGCGCTTGTCCGCGACGATCGAGGCGTTGATCCGGGAGTTCGCGCAGCACAGCCCCGGTTTCTATGACGACCTCCTGCTGGTCGACTCCACACCGGTGGAGTGCGCTCGCAGCCGTGAGACCGTCAAGCGTGGCGGGCATTCCAGTCTCGGGGACGCGCTCGCAAACGCCGCCGACTACGGTTATTGCGCCAGTCACAGCCGCCACTTCTGGGGTTTCCGCCTGCACGCCCTGTTCGCGTTGGACGGTACCCCCAGAGCGCTGGCGCTGACCTCGCCAAAGATCGACGAGAAGCTCGTGTGCCTGCAACTGGTCACGCGCTGTGAGCGAGCGCCCGGTCAGACGCTGATCCTGATCGGCGATAAGAACTTCCGTGGCAAGGACTTCGAAGCCGAACTCGCCACCCTCGACGCGACCATCATGCGTCCTCGGCGCAAGGACGAGCCCGGGCACGGACCGCACCTCGCGCCGATACGCCAACGCATCGAGTCGATCTTCTGGACCTGCAAGGACATCCTCACGCTCGAGCGCCACGGCGCCCGCACCCTGGAGAACCTCCGCGTTCGCCTCGCCAGCCGCTTCGCAGCACTCGCCGCCGGCATCGCACTCAACCACCAACTCGGCCGCCCCAGCCGCTCTCTCGCCTGCTACACCGCGTGACGCCGTGGCACTACTCATCTAGCGGGAATGGGTCCTACCAGGACTGTCCTGCGCCGCAATGCGGGCAGGCGACGCTGGTCGAGACGGGCGCAGCGAAGACGTAGCCGCAATCACACGAGTAGTAGGCCTCGTCGCGGGGGCCGCCGGCCTCCCGCACGCGCCGCGCGGCGAAGTCGTAGCGGAGTGGGATCTCGCCGGTTGGCGGCGGGGGTGCCGTCATCGTGGGCGCTGGCTCGAGTGTCGCGGGCGTCCGCTTGCCGGAGGCTCGCCTGCGGGCAAGCAGCGCAAGCCGGGATCTGTGCCGGCGGGCGGGACGGCGCCGTTGGACAAGCTCGTGGAGTCGTGCGGATCTCATCTGGCCTCTAACTCCAAGGACTCTTGCCATGGTCAAATGTTTCGCTCTGCGGCCGGGATATCCTGGTCGGCTCGATGAACTGCCGTCGTGCTCCTTGGCAGTGCGTGAGATAATCGGCGTTCGATGAGCCCCACACGCAAGCGAAAGGTGCGGCTGGTGGTCGCGCTGGGCGTGGCCGTGGCGCTCGCCAGCGCCCTGATATACACCAGCTTCAGCGCCGCCAGTCCGACCCTCACGCCGAGCCGGCTGCTACGCGAGGCGATGCCGGGCCACAGCTACCAGTTGACGGGCAAGGTAAAGAGCGGCTCGGTGCGCCACGAAGGGGCCACGCTGTACTTCAGCGTGCAGGAGAGGGCCGGGGAAGCATCTGTGCCGCTCAGCTACACCGGCACGGTGCCCGACCCGTTCAAGGAAGGGCGTGAGGTGATCGTGACGGTGGAAAGGCAGGGCGGCCGGTATGTGGGCCAGCGCGACTCGCTGATAACGAAGTGCCCGTCGAAGTACACGGTCGCGCCCAGCAAGAACAAGACGTACTGATGGGCGGGGCTGGAATGGGCGGGGTCGCGACGCCTGATGCCGCGATGGGTGCTGTCCGGGCGCTTGACACCGCGACGGGCGGGGCGGCCTGATGGCTGAGCTGGGCCGCCTCTGTCTCATCCTTGCGCTGCTCGTGTGCGCATACGGGATCGTCACATCGCTCTACGGGGCGCGCAGCGGGCGCGACGAGTGGCGCGTCGCGGGCAGGCGCTCGGTGTACGGGCTCGCGGCAGCGCTGACACTCGCGTTCGCGGTGCTCGAGCTCGCGTTCCTGCGCAACGACTTCAGCTTCAACACGGTCGCCGACACCTCGAGCACGACGACGCCGACCTTCTACAAGGCCGCAGCCGTGTGGTCCTCTCAGGAAGGGTCGCTGCTGCTGTGGGCCTGGCTGCTCTCGCTCTGGTCGAGCCTGGTGCTCTTCTTGACGCGCAGGCGCCTGCGCGATGTGAGCGCCTATGCGACGGCGATCCTGCTCGGCTTCGGCGGCTTCTTCGTGTCGCTGATGGTCTTCTATGCGACTCCATTCGCGACCACCACGCCCGCGCCGCCGGACGGGGTGGGGTTGGACCCGCTGTTGCGGCACCCGAGCATGATGATCCATCCGCCGATGCTCTACTCGGGCTACACGCTGTGCATAGTGCCGCTCGCGTTCGGGATGGGGGCGCTGCTTGCGCGAAAAGTGGACGCCGAGTGGCTCAGGGCGACGCGTCGCTTCGCGCTCGCCGCCTGGCTGTTCCTCGGGGTGGGGATCATGCTGGGCGCGCGCTGGTCATACGCGGAGCTCGGCTGGGGAGGGTACTGGGGCTGGGACGCGGTCGAGAACGCATCGCTCATGCCCTGGCTGACGGGTACGGCCTTCCTGCACTCGCTGATGATCCAGGAGAAGCGCGGGATGCTGAAGGTATGGAACACATCGCTCGTGCTCGCCACCGGCACGCTTGCGATCATGGGCACGTTTCTCGTGCGGAGCGGGATCCTCAGCTCGATCCACGCGTTCGGGGGGGCCACGCTGGGCGTGCCGTTCGTCGTGCTGATCGGCATTCTGATCATCGGCTCGATCTACCTCGTCAGCTCACGCAGGCACATGCTGCGAAGCGAGCACCGGCTGGACTCGCTGATCTCTCGCGAGTCGGCGTTCCTCGCCAACAACCTCGTGCTCGTGGGGCTCTGCTTCGTGATCTTCTGGGGAACCTACTTCCCGCTGATCTCAGAGGCCCTGACAGGCCACGAGGCCTCCGTCGGACCGCCGTGGTTCGATCGCTACACAGTCCCGCTCGCCCTGGTGCTCGTGCTGCTGAGCGGCATCGGTCCGGTGATCGCGTGGCGCAGGGCGACGCTTGCCAATACGCGTCGCAACCTGATCAAGCCCGCTGCGTTTGCTCTGCTCACACTGATTGTGCTGCTTGCGAGCGGGACGAGCACCGGAAAACCATTGGCGATCGCGATGTTCTGCTGCGCGGCGTTTGCGCTCGGCAGCATGGTCCAGGAGTACTGGCGTGGGATGGGGCTTCGCCGGGCGGGCGCCGGCGAGCCCCTGCCGGTTGCCCTAATCGCTCTCGTGAAGCGCAACCGAAGGCGCTACGGCGGCTACGTGGTGCACGTCGGGATGGCGGTGCTGTTCATCGGGGTGGCCGCGTCCTCCTCGTTCCAGCACGCCTCCGAGCTGAGCCTCTCGCCGGGCCAGGCGACGAAGGTGGGCGCTTACACGGTCTCCTATGTGCGCCCGACCGCGACGATCACGCCCAAGGACGACAAGGCGCACACGGGCGCCACGCTCAGCCTGGGCGCGATACTGGCTGTGAGCAAGGGCGGCCATCACGTCGCGACGTTGAGGCCGAGCGAGGGCTTCTATGACTCAGGCGATCCAAGCCAGGGGTCCGTCGGGCACTTCATCGGCGGCCAGGCGGTGAGCCACGTCAGCATGGACGCCGGTCTCACGCGCGATGTGTGGAGCGCGATCGCTCCCAATATCGATACGCCCCGTTTGAAGCGGATCATCGAAGTGGGCAACCGCACGATCCCGTTGGTGCGGCCCGATGAGGGCATCATCGCGGTCGCCGTGATGGCGCGCGAATACATGAGGAGCCCGCCGCCGGCGCAGTTCCATCTGATCGTCTCGCCGCTCGTCATGTGGATATGGATCGGCGGGGCGATCGTGTTCTGCGGCGCGCTGATCGCCATGTGGCCGGCGTCGAGGATCGTCCGGAAGAGCGCACAAGCAAGCGCTGATGCTCACGCGAGCGCCGATCTCATAGCCGCGCGGGAAGCCAAGTACATGGAGATACGTGAGCTGGAGCTCGACTATCGCACGGGCAAGCTCTCCGATGACGACTTCCGAGCGAGCGACGGTCTCCTGAGGGCGCAGGCGCTCGAGATACTCGACCAGCTCGAGCCGCCCGAGATTGTGCGGGAGCCGCCAGATCGGGAGGAGCCGGAGCCGGAGCCGGAGCTCACGCCGACGGCTTCGTGAGCAGCGTCCAGTCGCGTCCAGTCGCGCAGGCGCGTCAGGGTTTCTTGAGCAACACGATCGTGTTCAGCACGAACAGGATCGCGAAGAAGACTGTCCAGCGGTTGAGGTTGCGCTCGACCATCGAGCCGCCTCCGAGAGGACCCGCCCCGCTGCCCACGCCGAATGCGCCCGATAGGCCAGAGTCCTTGCCCGAATGCATCAGGACAAGGAAGATGAGAACGATCGAGATGCCGACCTGCAGGACCGAGAGGAACGCTTCCATTGGGCAAGCTTAGAGGAGCCGCCCGGTTGCTGTGAGCCCGGGCATCCGGTCGCCCGCGTTTGTTCTGACCTTCGGACTTCTGCAAGCGCTCGTGCGCCGATTCGGCCAATGCGGCCATTCGCGGGGACTACGCCTTGACCATCTGTACAGTTGAGCCGCTTTGCCCGCTATGGACACCTGTCCGCTTTCCGCGCATATCCTGAGGCGCCCTCGGCTCGATTACGAATCCTTTACCAAGCCTTGCTTGGGTTCAGGTATGAAAGGGTCAGGGGGTGGTCCGGGAGTGCGAATGGCCAAGCGACCCAGGATGACTGGACGAGCGCGATGACGGTAGAGGGACGATGGCAGACGTGAGCGACGCGCGCGTTTGGGCGCGGCGCGCGATGTTGTCTGCGCTGGCAGGAGGCGGTCTGACGGCGATTGGGCTGGGCGGGCCGTTCACGGGGGGCGCGCTTGCGGCCGAAGCGCCCAACGGCGTAGGGGGCTCCCAACCGAGCGCCCCGAACAACTCTGCTCCGGGCGACTCGACCCAGGGTCAGGGCCAAGGCTCCACCACCCCGACGACACCGACGTCCACCACCGGCTCCTCGACGCCGGCACCGGCGAGCACGGCGCCGGCGAGCACCGTCCCGACGACGACCGTTCCCACGAGCACCGCGCCGATCGGCCCGCCCCAACATCCACAGTCCCCTGCGACCGGGGCCCAAGACACGCCGGAAGTGGTCGCCCAGCACACCCAACGAGCAAGCCAGAGCGAATCCGCCCCATCGAGTGCGAACACGCCGAAGCCTCCCGCCGCGTTGAGGACGACGAGCTCCGCCAACATCGCTCCGGCGCCGCAACTGGCGGCTGGAGCGCCCAGCGGCCTGGCTCTCCTGCCAACCCCGTCCGATGCCTTCAGCCGGGCGCTCAGCTTCTATCGCATACCACTGTTCCTGCTTCCGATCTACCAGGCAGCCTCCGCGCAGTACGGGGTGCCATGGGAGATCCTCGCCGCGATCAACGAAGTCGAGACCAACTACGGCAGCGATCTGTCTGTGTCGACCGCCGGGGCGGTGGGATGGATGCAGTTCATGCCCGAAACCTGGCTGCAGTACGGGGTGGACGCTCTCGGTGCCGGCTATGCCGACCCATACAACCCAGTCGATGCGATCTTCGCCGCCGCTCGCTACCTGAGCGCGGCCGGCGCGCAGGCCGATCTGCACACGGCGATCTTCGCCTACAACCACTCCGAAGCGTACGTCGAATCCGTGTTGTTGCGCGCTCGGCTGATCGCCAGCTATCCGACCTCTGTGATCCAGACTCTGACCGGTCTCACCGAGGGCAGCCTGCCCGTGGCGGGCGCCCAGTTCGCTCCGAACACGAGCCCCGGCCTGCCATCGGGTCCGTCCAGCGCGACGGCGGGAGTTTCCGCGCAAGCGGCCGCCCTTCCCTCGCAGCCGGCACAGGCTGTACAGACAGCAAGGGCCGCGTCAGTCCCGTCCGTGCTGCCGGGCTCGGCACCGGCTCCCTCGCCGACGGCAAGCGCTGCGGGCGTGGAACGGACGCTGAACGCCCCCGCGCCCCCCTCACAGCTCACGCCGCTGCAGGGGTCCAGGAACGCTCCGGTCCTCGCCGTCGAGGATGGGCGCATCGTCGCGCTCGGACATTCGCGCAAGCTCGGCAGCTATCTCGTGTTGCGAGACACATACGGAGATGTGTTCACGTATGCGGGACTCGGGAGCATCGCGCCGTTCTACCGTTTGCCCAAGCCCGCACAGCTGAGTGTGCCGAAGGGCGCGCTCGACGGAGGCGGAGCGGGCAAGGAACCCACTCCCAAGGCGCCCGCGACCGCGGGACGCCAGCTTCCGCTGACGCTGCATGTGGCCAGGAAGCTGCCAGGGCCGGGCGGCGCAGGCACGCGTTCAGGCTCGCCCGGGGATTCGGGCCGGCCAGGGCTGCCCTCCGCGCCGGCCGGAGTGGGCAAGGTGCGGGTGTTCGCGCACCCTGGCAACCCTGACGCGCTGGCTGCCGTTCATGCCAGGGCCGCGGCTGCGCGAGCCGCCGCTGTGGCGGCGGGCTGGAGCCAGCTGCGGAGCGGCTCGCTGGTGGCTCAGGGCACAGTGCTCGGCCATCTCGGCTCCTTCGGCGAAGCGCCGAGCGCTTATTTGCGCTTCGCGATCCGCCCATTTGGCAGCGCGAGCGCGATCGATCCGCAGCCCATCCTCGAGAACTGGCGCCAGCTCGATGCGGCGCTTCACCCGAAGGGCGCCAAAGTCGGCACCGTGCTTGCCGGCGCCACGGCGAAAGATGCCTTCGGGCTTTCCGCGGGCGAGCTCGAGCGCGCCGTGCTGACGGATCCCGGGATCTCACTGAGCGCCTGCGACCGCCGCCAGGTCGCGGCCGGCAGAGTCGACAGCAGGGCGCTCGCGGTGCTCGTGTTCCTGTCGCGCAGTGGCCTGAAGCCGACTGTCGGGCGTTTGCGCTGCGGGCGCAGCGCCTTCACCGCGCGAGGCATCGTCTCGGCCTACTACCCGAGCGGTACGATCGACCTCACCTCCGTCAACGGCATCCCGATCTCCGGTCATCAGGGTGAGGGGACGATCACCGACATAACGATCCGCACCCTGCTGACGATCGAGCGCAGGTTCGCGCCGAGGAGGATCGTCAGTCTGATGACGTATCCGAACGCGCCGACCACCGCCGCGAAGTCAGATCACGGCGAATACATCGAAATCGAGCTGGCGCCGCGAACCGCTTTCGGAGCGTCAGGGTTTGCTGCCCGTGCAGCCACAGCGCACCCAGTTGCCGCCGCGCAGAGCTCATCGGCGCGCACCGGGATCAGCACAGGGCTGAGCGCCGCCCAGTGGCGGCGCCTGATCACACGGGTCGCGGGCCTACCGCAACCGCGGGTCTCACGCACTCCCAGCTCGGCCTCGATCAGGATGCTGGGCCGGTAGCGGGCGTTCCGGGCCGCCCTCCCACCGGACGCGGCTCGGGGACAGGCATTCGGCGCCCGGCGCCGAGAATCTTCGGCGCCGGGTCAACCGAAGATGTCAGCCGCTCTTGCCGGACGACGCGGAAGCTCCCGCTCGGAACGCGCCGATCAGGACGCTGCGACACTTGGACGTCGCTTCCCTGAACTTGGGACTGTTCGTCTGGAGGCCCTTGGTGCTGAAGACCGGGCCGTGGCCCGAGGTGTTTGGCGTGGGCACGCTGACGCCGTTCTGGCGCAGGCACGCCGCGAACTTGGCGAGCGCGTCCTTGAACTTCGCGGCGCCTGGGCCGCGGAACCCCGGCGCCCCACCGGCAACGCGCCCGGGCGCCCCGCCGGCGACGCGCCCGGGAGCGCACTTCTGGAGCGCGGCCTGGAATTGCGCGCGCGTCACGCCCTTCGGAAGCTGCCTGCCGAGGAAGACACCACCCGCGGGAGGGCCACCCACCGGAGGGCCATCTGCTGCGCTCGGCCGATTGGGCAGCGTTATGCCGTTCTTCTTGAGGCATTCACCGACCGCGCCGATTCGAGGTCGCACGGCGCTCGGCGCGCTGGGAGCGGGCCGAGCCGAGGAGCCGCTGGTCGCGGTCGAGGCGCTAGCGCTGCTAGTCGCGGCGGCGTTGCTGGCTTTCGATGAGCCTCCGCACGCTGTCAACCCAACACAGGCGAGCGCCAGGATGGCCAGGATGCCGATCACGGGGCCGCGAAAGGCATTGGTGATGTGGGACATTGAGCTCCTTTGTGATGACTGTGTGAAGATGACTCTGGCAGGTCTACTTGCCGAACAGCGCCGGTCCGCCGCCCGCGGATTCGCCGCCGCCCGAACTGCCGCTGCCGCCCGAACTGCCGCCGCCGCCGAACAGCGCCGTCAGACCGCCTCCCCCCAAGCCGCCCGCTTCGCTGACCCGGATCGATTCGGCGCTGACCGACCCGTTCGCGCCGGAGCTGCCGGTCACGATGACGGTTTCGCCGGGATGGATGCCCTTTACGGTGGCCTTGACGGTCTTGGTGACCGTCGAGGCGGACGATGTGTTGACTCTGACGGTTCCTCCTTCGCCTGTGGTCACGTACAGCGTGCTCCCCGACACGTAGGCGACCTGGCCGACAGTGGCGCCCGCGCCGCCGCCGCCGGTCCCCCCGCCACTCGAGAAGGAGGCGCCGCCGCCCCCGCCGGCGCGCCCCCCGCCCGCCGCTGAGCGCAAGGCGGCGAAGCGGGGAGCCAGCCCTCCCGCCGCTCGGCCAGGGGAAGAGGAGGACGTCTGGCCCTTCTCCACGAGTACGCCCGCGACGAAGCCGCAGGCTGTCAAGAGGACGCCGAGGAGCGCAAGGCGCCTGGGGTCTGAGCCCGCCCCGAGCAGTCGCCGGCGCGGCCTGCGCGGCAGCTCGAGCGGTTCGGACTCCGCCAGCGTATCCGGCTCCTCGGCCCAGTCTTCGTGCTCCTCAACGGTTGTCTGCTCATCGGTCATGTCGGCTCCTTTTTTGGCTCACTCGAAGCGCAGCGCCTCGATCGGTCGCAGCGCGGCGGCGCGCGCGGCCGGGTATGTGCCGAAGAACAGGCCTGACAGGGCCGCCGCCCCGAAAGCAAGAAAGATCGAGTAGGTCGCGATCTCAGGTTGCACACCAGCGATTTCGAAGTGACTGCCGATCACTCCCGCGAGCACGCCGGTGACGCCTCCGATCAGCGACACGAGCACGGCCTCGGTGAGGAACTGCGTGAGGATGTCGCTGCGTCTGGCGCCGATCGCCTTGCGGATGCCGATCTCGCGGGTGCGCTCGGTGACGCTGACGAGCATGATGTTCATCACGCCGATCCCGCCGACGAGCAGCGAGATCGCCGCGACCTCGCCGAGCAGGGTGGTGAACACGCTCGAGGTCGAGCTCGAGGTTTCGAGCAGCGAGCCCTGGTTGAGCACGCTGAATCCAGGTTCGGCGGTGTTCGTGATTTTGTGGCGTTCCTCGATCAGGGTCGTGACCTCTGCTTCGGCGGCGTTCAGCGCCGACTCCGACTTTGCCTGCACGGTGATCGAGGCGATCGGCCCAGGGCCCGTCAGCGCGGACTGCACGGTGGTGATCGGCGCCATCACGACGTCATCCTCATTGGCGATGCCGTTGGATCCCTTGGAGGCGAGCACCCCAACGACTTCGAAGTTGGAGCCATTGACCTTGATGTTGTCGCCGACCGGGCCCTGCCCGGCGAACAGTTCCTGCAGGACCGTTTGGCCGATCACGGCGACGCGCTTATGTTCGCGCACGTCCGCTTCGGTGAACGACGTGCCTTCGGCGATTTTGTAGCTGTGAGCCGTCAGGTACGAGGGTGTGGTGCCAACGAACGAGGATGGTTCGTAGCTGGAGTTGCCGTACACGAGCTTGGTCTGGGTGGCGTTCACGACCGGCGATGCGCTCTTGACGTCGGGGGCGAGGCTGGGGTTCTGCAGCGCTTGCGCGTCCTGCTTGGTCAGCGATACGCTCGTCGTCGCGCGTGCTCGCGCGCCGCCGCGAAAGCCGCCGGCGCCCTGCACGACGAGCACGTTGGTGCCGAGGCTCTGGATGCGCGACTGCACGGCCTGCGACGAGCCGTTGCCGACCGCGATCAGCAAGATCACCGAGGCGACGCCGATCGTCATGCCGAGGATCGTCAGCCCGGAGCGCAGCTTGTTCGCGGTGAGCCCACTCCATGCGATGCGCAGGGTGCCAACCCCGATCATGGCTGTGTACCGCCGGCGCTTGTCGAGGTGTAGGTGTGGTGCGCCGACTTCTGGGTGTGAACCTCCGGGGGGTGGTCGTACACGCCGGCTGTACGTCGGTCCTCGACGATCTCGCCGTCGCTGAGACGGATGATCCGCTTGGCCTGCTCGGCCACGTCGGGCTCGTGGGTTATCAGCACGATCGTTCGTCCCTGGTCATTGAGGCGCGCGAAGATCCGCAGCACGTCCTCGGTGGAGCGCGAGTCGAGGTTGCCGGTCGGCTCGTCGGCGAGGATCAGCGACGGATTGGTGACGATCGCGCGAGCGACCGCCACGCGCTGCTGCTGGCCGCCGGAGAGCTCGGAGGGGAGATGGTTGGAGCGGTTGCCGATACCCATCGCCTCCAGTGCCGCAGCCGCGCGGCGATGACGCTCAGCCCGATGCAGGCCGGCATAAGCGAGCGGCATTTCGACATTGGCGATCGCGCTCGTGCGCGGCACGAGGTTGAAGCTCTGGAAGACGAAGCCGATCTTGCGATTGCGCAGGTCGGAGAGGTCGTCCTCGTCCATGTGACTGACGTCGACGCCGTCGATCAGATAGCGCCCGCCGGTCGGCACGTCGAGGCAGCCGAGGATGTTCATCAGCGTGCTCTTGCCGCTCCCCGAGCTGCCCATGATCGCCACGAAGTCGCCGCGCTGGATGCGCAGCGACACCCCGCGCAGCGCATGCACTTCGATCTGTCCCAGCGTGTATGTCTTGGAGACCTCGCCCACCTGGATGACAGGCGCATGGTTTCCTGCGTTGGCGCGCCGACGGGCGCCCCCGCCCGGCGACGCTCGCTCGGCCAGCGGCCGATCGCGGGGCACGCGCGCCTGGCGAAGCGGCTTGCGCACGAGCCTAGCCTCCGCCTCGGAAGAAGACGGCTCCGCCGCCCCCGCCGAGCCCGCCGCCGCCGAGACGACCGCCGAGCCGTGAGGCCGGATTCGTGGTGCTGCTCGTGCCGGTTGCCAACGGCAGCGCCACTTCTTCGCCGGCGCGCAGCCCGCTGAGGATGATCGTCGTGCTGTTGCCGGCAAGCCCCGTCACCACCGGCTGGCGGACGCGCTTTCCGCTGCGCACTACCGTCACCGAGCCGCCGGAGATCGCGCTGCTTGGGACGTTGACGCCTTCGGCCTGATTGACGACGATTTCGGCGGTCGCGCTCATGCCCGGCTTCAGGTCGGGTTCGGACTGTTCGAGCTGGAAGGTGACGTCGTAGCTGACGACACCGCTGTTGCTGGTGGGGTTCACCGCTATACCCACAACGCTAGCCGCGAACTTGCGGCTTTCGAGCGCTTCGACTGTTACGGTGGCGAACTGCCCGACGCGCACGTGGATGATTTCCGACTCGCTCAGCGGCACGACAAGCTGGTAGCCCTGCACGTCAACCAGTTCGATGAACGAGCTGCTGCCGGAGCTCGAGCTTTCGCCGCTCGAGGCGCTTGCGCCGAGTCCCGCGGTCCCGCCGCCGCCACCACTGGTCGCGGCGATGTCGTGGAAGGTGCCGCCGTCAGTGCTCGACACGCCGGTGGTGCTCGCGCCGCCCGCTCCACCGCTGCTGCTGCCACCGCCCGTGCTCGCGCCGCCCGCGCCTGAGCCACCGCCGCTGCTGCCACCGCCCGTGCTCGCGCCGATGCCCGTACCGGCGCTGCCGCCGGTCCCTCCTGTGGTGGCGCCGCCGCTCGCGGCCCCGCCACCGCCCGTGTGAGAGCCGCCGCTGGATGACGTGCTGCCGGCGCTGCCGGCGGTGGCGCCGGCGGTGGTGCCAGTGCTGTGGGAGCCGGCGCTTGTGGAGCTGCCGGCGCTCGTGGCACTCGTTTCGCTTGAAGACGACCCTGCCGATGTGCCCGACACGGTTTCGCCCACCAAGCTTTTGATCGACGCCACAACGCCTTCTGTCGGTGCGTACAGCTTCGTCCCTGAGAGCGCCTTGCGCGCGTTTTCGACCGTCAGTTCCGCGCTCTTGACGTTGTTTTCCGCGCTCAAGAGCGTCGCTTTGGTCGGCGGGGCGGCTTTGGCTTCGTTGGAGGCGAGCGTGGCCTTCAAAGACTCTTCGGCGCTCGCGAGGCTGGTCCGCGCTTGGGCGATCGACTGGTCGTCCTTGAGCGCGGTGGCAGACTCACCCTGCTTGTCGTTCGCGACGGCGTTATGGGCGCTTGCGATCGACTCCTGGCCCTTCAGAGCCGACGCGGCCTGGTTGTTCTGCGCGCTGGTCACCGAGTTGTTGTCCTGTACAACCTTCGCCTGCGCTGACCTGACCGCGGATTCCGCGGAAGCGACCTTTGCTTCGGCGGCGCTCAACTTTGTCGGGTTGGGGGTCGGCTGGCTGCGTTCACCCGCCAGCGCGGTCCTCGCTTCTTCGAGCTGAGCCTGGGCTTCGGTGAGCGCTTTTTCATCGGATGCGCGCTGAGCGACGGCCTCGTTTGCCGCGTCCTGCTGGCTGGTCGCTTCGAGCTTGACCGACTGTTCGGCGTCCTTCAGGCTCTGTTCTGACTGCGCCACCGCGTTGCGCGACGCCGCCGTGTCCGAGCGCGCGGTTTCCTGCGCCTCCTTCAACGACCGCCGCGCGGTGCTCACCGATGCTCGCGACTGGGCGGCGCTGATGTTGTCCTGGCGCACCTCGACGGGCGTGAGCCCTTCGAGGGCCGCCTGATAGGCGGCCTGCTCGTCGGCAAGGCTCATCTGGGCCGAGCGCAGGCTCGCTTCCGCAGTGCTCGGATCGATTTCCGCCAGCAACTCGCGTTGCTTGACGTGCTGGCCGACGCTCACGAACACTCCTTTCAGCGTCCCGCTCGTGGTGAAGTTCACACCGACTTTCGACGACGCGGCGAGCGTGCCGCTGCCGGACACCGTCGACTGCACCACGCCCTGCACGGCCTTGACCAGACGCGCCTGGGTGGTTGCCGACTGCGAGGCGGGGCCGACCACCAGGAACGCGGCCAGGATCGCGCCGGCGCACATCAACCCCAGCGCGTAGTTGAGCACGGGTCGTCGTGTGCGCTCGGTCATCGCGAGTGTGATCCTGATTGCGGCTCGTAAGAAGGGGCGAAGAAACCCGGCAAGAACAGCTAAATCTGTGAGGAGGGCACGAGGAGGGGATGGAGACTGTCGAGCGGTCTCGCGACCCGGTCTCGCTTGTGCTGCGATCATCTGCGCCGATGGTCACATACGGCGGGATCGATCTCGGCGGCACCAAGATCCAGGCGGTGGTGATGCGCGGCGAGGATCACGAGGTGCTCGGCGAAGCACGTTTGCTGACTCCGCGCAGCGGGGGGCCCGGCGCGGTGGTGGATGCGCTCGTGCAGTGCGTGAGCGAAGCCGCGAAGGACGCGAAGCTCCCAGCGGAGCGGCTCGACGGGATCGGCGTGGGCGCGCCCGGCGAGGTCCACTCGGCGGCAGGCACGCTTGCGAAAGCGACGAACCTCTCGCAATGGGAGAAGCCCTTCCCGCTGGCGCAGGCGCTGGCGCAGCGGATCGGGGCGCCGGTGAAGCTCGGCAACGACGTGCGCGTCGCCACTCAAGCGGAGCTCACACTGGGCGCAGGGCGCGGTGTGAGCTCGATTCTGTGCGTCTTCTGGGGCACCGGCGTGGGCGGCGGCGTCGTGCTCGACGGCAAGCTGTGGCTGGGCCGCGGGGGGCGGGCGAGATCGGGCACATGGTCGTCAAGCAGGGCGGGGCGCGCTGCCTGTGCGGGCGGCGCGGCTGCATGGAGGCCTACGCGGGCCGTCGTGCGATGGAAGCCAAGGCGAGACGGCTGCTGGAGCAGGGACACGAGAGCGACCTGTTCAAGATCATGCGCGAGAGGGGGCGCGAGACCCTTTCCAGCGGCGTGTGGGCGCATGCGCTCGATCACGGCGACCATCTCGCTCACGAGCTGATCGAGCGCGCCGTGCGCGCGCTCGGCAGCGGTATCGCCTCGGCCGTGAACCTGCTCGACGTTGAGCTCGTGCTGCTAGGGGGAGGTTTGGGCACGCGCTTTGGCGAGCCGATGCTCACGCGCGTCGCCGACGCGATGCGACCCCACCTGTTCGACGACGCCCATCCGCCCGAGATGCGCATGGCGGCGCTGGGCGATCTCGGGGGGGCGCTCGGCGCGGCTCTGTTGTGCGAGTCCGATTGAGTCGATGACGTTCCGGTCGGTGCATGCAGGGCTGGCGGGTCGCACATGTGACTTATGAGCTGATGTTCCGGTCGGTGCATGCACCGACCGGCGGGGCCGCACATGTGCGGCCCCGTAGCAGGGCCGCATGCGGCCCTGCTGGCCACGCCACATGTGGCGTGGCCTTCCTGGAAAAAGTGGATATGGTCCGAATGGAGCCGTAACGTATGGATGTCTTGCCACAGCCGGTCGTGCACCTCTCGACGGTCCTTCGCAGCCCGCTGCTCGACAGGGCGGGAGAGAGGCTGGGGCGCGTCGAGGACTTGATCGTGCGCCTGGCCGACGGCGGCTATCCGCCCGTGACGGGGCTGAAGGCGAGGATCGGGGGACGCGATCTGTTCGTTCCCGTCGACCGTGTCGCAGAGCTGGAGCCGGGCTCCGTGCGTCTGGCGGGCGAGAGGCTCAGTCTGCGCCGCTTCGAACGCCGTGTCGGCGAGGTGCTGCTCGGCCAGGACGTGCTCGGTCGCACCCTCGTCGACGTCGAGGCGGACCCGCCCGTGCTCGTGACCGCGCACGAGATCGAGCTCGCATGCATCGAGGGCTGGTGGCGCGTCGTGGGGGTCGATCACGCAGCCCGTGCGCGCCTTCGCAGGCGTTTGCCGCGCCCGTTCAAGAGGTGGATCGCAGATCGGCCGTTCCTGGATTGGACGGCGCTCGAGCCGTTCGTCGGCCACATCCCGAGCGCGCGTCTGCGCTTCTCGCATCGCAAGCTCGCCAATCTCCATCCCGCCGAGATCGCCGATCTGGTCGAGGCCGCCTCTCACGATCAGGGCGAGGAGATCATCAAGGCGGTTGGCCACGACCGCGATCTGGAGGCCGACGTCTTCGAGGAGCTCGACGAGCATCATCAGCTCGAGTTCATCCGCGAGCGCCCCGACGAGCAGGTGGCGGCTGTGATCGCGCGGATGGCCGGCGACGACGCGGCCGATCTGATCGTCGAGATCGACCAGGAGCGAAGGGCGCGCATTCTCGCGCTCTTGCCGGCCGCCCAGCGCCGCCAGATCGAGAAGCTGCTCGGCTACAACCCCTCGACGGCCGGCGGCCTGATGAGCCCCGAGGTGATCGTCCTGCGCGAGGACCGGTCCGTGGCCGCGGCGCTCGAACGGGTGCGCGACAGCGAGATCGGGCCGGCGACTCTCACGACCGTTTATGTGCGCGACGAGGACGGCAGGCTGTCCGGCTCCGTGCCTGTAGTTGGCTTGTTGCGCAACGACCCGAATGCGCCGCTGTCGGCGATCGCCGAGCACGAGCCCGTGTCCATGCACACAGACGCCGACCTGCCGGAGGTGGCGCGCATGATGACTGACTACAACCTCGTCATGCTCCCGGTCGTCGACGAGGATCAGCGCGTCGTCGGGGTCGTCACCGTCGATGACGTGCTCGAGCAGACGCTGCCAGCGGGCTGGCGGCGGCGCTTCGGCTTGGCGAGAGACTGAGACGTGATCGCCATCGGCGAACACGTTCGCTTGGTTTGATGAGTTCTACGCTACGTGTCCAGTATTGATGCGAAAATCTAGTCATCGGGCACACCGAGCCGATAGCGCTAGGACAGATGTCTACTCGCCGCGCGCTCGATGGGTCACCAGCGGTTCACGAGAAGCGAACCGTAACCTTCATACAGTTTAGCGATCTTTGTTTGACCAGCGATGCAAAGACACGCGACTATTACCGGCGCTCGTACGCCAGGATGGCAGGCTATCATTTGCCTCGTCATTTCATGGAGATCCCCTACTGGATTCCCACGGTCGCGTCGATGCTGCCCGACCACGCTTACGATAAGGAACTCCTGATCGTCGAGAACGTACCCAACGCTTGCCGTGAGCTGAGGATGCGGACGGACGACCCGATTCTATTCATGTCAGTGATGGACGCAAGCCTGGCCCAAAGTCACGAAGTGATTGCAACGGGACTGGAGGCCATCATCGGTGGATATACGGATCCAGCCGGCTTCACGGGTCTGGCAAACGTTACATATTGTCACGATGTCGCTGATCTAACGAATATACTGGATCATGTCGTTCCCTTGCCGCCCTGCTTGGACTATCGACTGTTCGAGGGACTTTCTTGCATCCCCAGATTGAGCCTCAGTCGCGGCTGCAGTTTCCGGTGTGCATTCTGCACCGTTCCCACCCAAATAACTGCGGTCTCCCCAAAACGGCTGCTGGCCGATGTCGATGCCCTCTCAGCACTGTCATTTGGCCAAGCATCAAACTGGGGACTCTTGGCGAGGGTGCGTGAAATGATTTGCGATCGTTCGGAGGAATTTTACGGATTTATTGTGCAGACGCCACCGTCAATAGCGGCACGTCCCGGCTTTCTGGAAAAGTGTTATGAGATGGGCGTCAGATACGTGGAGTTTGGCGTGGAGACAGTGGATGATGCTCTCCTTAAATGGCTCCAAAAGCCTTTTTCTGTCATGCATCTTCGCCGGGCTTGTGCGATAGCACGTGATCTAGGAATATACGTCGTACCCAATTTGATCATAGGCATTCCTGGAGACATCTACTCAGGATCGATTGAGTGGCTGGAAGACAACGTCGATATCGTCCCCGTGGTGAACGTAAATTGGCTTGCTGTCCATCATGGGAATGTACGTGGCTCGCTAGGGCTGGCGGACGGCGGAATCGCTGATCGAGACCAAAACTCGTCTTGTAAGACGTGGCTTTCCGCTGCCGAGGAGGCTCGCGGTCATCGCGCCGTCGCCCAGTTCTACGAGATCACCGATTCGTACTGGCATGGACGATGCATTGATCTCCAACCTCTGACGATGGCTCGCTTGTGACTCGAACGCAAGACTCAGCCGAGATTCGCCATAGTGAGCTGGCTGCAGAACTGTCCAGCAGCTTTGACACTGAGGTTGCGGTGGCTGGGTGGCGTGAGGGATTTGACTACCATGCTGATCTCGCTTCGGTGCGTGGGCAGTGGACCCGTGTTGTTCTCAGTCCTCGGGCCGAGGTTCTGGATACTTCCTACGAGGGTTCAGTCGATTTTGGTGATGTGATTGAACGGCAAGCGATGGCATATGTGGCCGCTGGGTCAGCCGGGGTGCCTGTGCCCGCTGTTCACCTGGCTCGCCACCGGCGCGAATCCCCGCATGGACGCAGCTTGCTGCTGCTGGAGCAAGTTCCGGATGACGACAGCTGGTCCGCGCGGTCCGATATTCAGCTCGGTGGCCTTGTCCGGCGGCTTCACGCCATACCAGGATGGGTCGTCGATGGTGGCTTGGAGAATCAAATTGCATGGCGCGACGTCGTCGGTGCTCGTCTAAGGCAGCGTCTATCGGCTGCGCAGCCCCATCTCGGCTTGTCAGACCTTCCGGATCTGGAGCGTGTCCTCGATTTTGAGTTGCCTGAGGCTCACAAACGTTCGCTTGACCGCCTTTTGCACATGGACATCCGGAGACCCAACATCTGCGTGATCAATCAGCGCATCGTGGGATTGATCGACTTCGCGAACGTCATTCGTGGCGATCCGCTCTTCGAGCTTGCCCGCATCCGCTATTCGGGTCTGCTGTCGAATGATTTCCTACGGGGCTACGGAATCGAGGACCCGCCAGGCTGGTTGCGGAGTAACGCATTGCTTTTGGCTCTGTATGAGATGGACATCGCGTCGCTGCTTGTGACCGTAGCGGTCGAGGAGGCGCATGATCCAGACCTGTTTTCGCAGGCATCGACTCGTTTGCGCGAGCTCATCGGGATCGTCAGCGGTGCTCAGGCCGGCTGGTGACCGCATCGTCGAGGTGGTTGGGGTCGATGACATGTCCGAGCAGGCGTTTCCGGCCGGTTGGCGGCGACGCTTCCGGCTCGTCAGGGCTTGACGAACGCTCTTCGCAGGGCACCCCGGTGCTAGGCTGAGCGCACCTCGCTAGACCCGTAGACGACGCTCAGAAAGGAGACCGGCGTGGATCAAGACTTGCCGCGAAGTACCCAGCCGGTCGCGCGCTCGACGGGTCAGTTCCTGCTGTCCTGACGCTCTCTTCAGGGCTCTCCCCCCGGCGCGTGGCGACACACGGTGCGCGCCGACTCCGATCGACGCGCAGCCGCGCCCGTGACCGCGCGCACAGTGCGCCGCCGCCAGGCGCTCAGGTCGATCGTGACGTGCACAGAAAGGAGGTGAGACAGATGGCGCAGGACACGAAGAACGAGCGGGCGACGCTCAACCGCGACCCGTCGGCGCACCCCGAGGCGACGGCCGGCTCCCGGGGCTCCCCACGCCCGCAGGGAGTGCCGCCCGTCCTCGACGAGGCCCACATCGGCGACATCCGTGGCGCGCTCGGCACGATCAAGCTGCACGACACCGGCGCCCGGCACGGCTTTCGCGCGCGACTGGCGGCGCTTCTGGCGATCATGGGCCCGGGACTGATCGTGATGGTCGGCGACAACGACGCCGGGGGCGTATCGACCTACTCGCAGGCGGGCCAGAACTACGGCACGAGCCTCTTGTGGACGCTCGTGCTGCTGATTCCCGTGCTGATCGTCAACCAGGAGATGGTCATCCGGCTCGGCGCCGTCACCGGCGTCGGTCACGCGCGCCTCATCAACGAGCGCTTCGGGCGCTTCTGGGGCTGGTTCTCCGTCGGGGATCTGTTCATCCTCAACTTTCTCACGATCGTCACGGAGTTCATCGGGGTGAGTCTCGCCCTGGAGTACTTCGGCGTGAGCAGCTACATCGCGGTCCCTCTCGCGGCATTCGCCCTGATCGCGATCACCTCGACCGGGAGCTTTCGCAGCTGGGAGCGCTTCATGTACGTGTTCGTGGTGGCCAACTTTCTCGTCATCCCGCTGCTCGTGCTCTCTCATGCGCAGCTGGGAACGATCGTTCATCACAGCGTCGCCCCGAGCATCCAGGGCGGCGCGAGCTCCACGGCGGTCCTGCTCATCATCGCGATCGTCGGCACCACTGTCGCCCCCTGGCAGCTGTTCTTCCAGCAGTCGAACATCATCGACAAGCGCATCACTCCGCGCTGGATCAACTACGAGCGCACCGACACGGTGATCGGAGCGTTCGTCGTCGTAATCGGCGCGGGTGCGATCCTCGCGGTGACCGCATTCGCGTTCGCGGGCACTCCCTATGCGGGTCACTTCAACGACGCGGGCACTGTCGCGAGCGGGTTGGCGCGCCAACTGGGCTCGGCGGCGGGGGCGTTCTATGCCGTCGTGCTGCTCAACGCATCGCTGATCGGCGCCGCCGCCGTCACCCTCTCGACCTCATACGCCTTCGGCGACGTGTTCGGCACGAGACACTCCCTCCACCACGGCCTTCGCGAGGCGAAGCCCTTTTACGCGACGTTCAGCCTTATGGTGCTCGCCGCCGCCGCGATCGTGCTGATTCCGGGCGCGCCCCTCGGCCTGATCACGACCTCCGTGCAGGCGCTCGCAGGCGTGCTGCTCCCGAGCGCGACCGTTTTCCTGCTGTTGCTGTGCAACGACCGCGAGGTGCTCGGTCCATGGTCCAACCCGCCATGGCTGAATGTCATCGCGAGCGTGATAGTGGCGGCTCTCGTCGAGCTCTCGCTCATCCTTGTCGCCAGCACGATGTTCCCCGGGATCAATGTGACACGGTTGTTCGAGTACCTGAGCGCAGGTCTCCTCCTCGGACTGGCCGGCGGTGCGGCATATGCGCTGCACAGCCGCCGGGGGACCCTGCCGGCAGCCCATGTGGAGGAGGGGCCGATCGATCGCAGTACCTGGACGATGCCGCCACTGGCCTTGCTGGAGCGACCCGTTTGGTCGCCTGGACGCAAGGCTGGGATGCTGCTGCTGCGCGGCTATCTCGTCGTCGCTATGGCCCTGCTCGTCGTCAAGAGCGTCCAGCTCGCGCACTGACTCGGCCACTGGACAGGCTGGCGCCACAGCATCCCTGACCGGTGGACTGTCGTCGGCGATGCCGCCGCTGCGCGCGTCATCCCCCCGTGAGGCTTGTCGGGATGGGCTGGCCCCGTGGAGGCGGGTCGTCGAGCAGGAGCTGGGGAACCGTGACCGGACGAAGCCCGCGCTTGCGCAGACCCCTCACGATCGCCCTCAGCGCCGCGATCGTCTGGGAGCGGTTGCCGCCGGCGTCGTGCATCAGGATGATCGCGCCGGGCTTGGCGCCGGCGAGGGCGCGCTGCGCGATCGCTTGAGCACCCGGCATCGTGTAGTCGGCGGTGTCCACCGACCACAGGACCATCAGCAGATGGAGATGGCGCAGCTCACGGAACGTGGTCGCGTTGAACGATCCGTAGGGTGGGCGGAACAGGCGTGGGCGCGGGCCGACCAGCTCGATTTGGGTCATCTGTTGGAAGAGTTGCTGGTACTGATCGTGAGGGGAGAGCGAGGTCATCATCGGGTGTGTCTCTGTGTGGTCGCCGACGACGTCCCCCGAGCTCAGCTCGTCGATGGTGCCCTGCGAGAAGTACTGCTCCTGGCTGCCGACGGCGAAGAACGTCGCTTTGACGTGCAGCCTGTTCAGTGTCGATACGAGCCGCTCGGTATATGGTCCCGGGCCGTCGTCGAACGTGAGCGCCACCTCGTTCCCGGTGGCACCACCGCTGACGACCGCCGGGGTGTAGGAGAGGACGGAGTCGATCGCTCCGCTCTCCGCCTTGACAGTCTGCGCCTGCCGTTCGGCGGCACTCGGCGAAGGCATCGCGACGCGTCTGACGGTCGGTCGCGGGCGAGCTTTCGCGGCGCCTCCGTGGGAGCTCAGGGTTGCGATGAGCAGTGCGATCGCCATCACGCCCAACACGCCGGCGCCCGCACGGCGGCGGCGGAAGGTGTGCTCGGGCCTCCGCGGTCGAGGCGACTGCGATGGCGAGGCGGAGGGCCGGTCGGTCTTCTCCAGGACCATGTGGCCGAAGGTTACGGAAGCTGCGCTGAGGCCGTGTCAGGCTCGCCGTTCAGGTGCACCCCGCCGTCGAGCTGTGCGACGAGCGGCCTGGGGCTGGACTCAACCGGGCCGGGGGCGAGCAGATCGCGCTCGGACTTCGCGCCCGCCTCCTCGATGCGTCGCAGCTGCGGCACGACGCGACTGTCGAATGAGCCGACCGCCTCGTTGTAGGCGCCGACGGCGGAGCCGAGCTGGCGCCCGATCTTGGCAAGGGGATCGATGAAGCGGGCGAGCCTGCGATGCAGCTCGCGCGCGGCCTCGGCGATCTCGCGCGCCGACTGTGCGATGAGCTCTTGGCGCCAGCCGTAGTGAACGGCTCGCAGCAGTCCGATGAGAGTGGTGGGCGTGGCCATCAGGACCTGTTGATGCACCCCGTACTCGATCAACGCGGGGTCCTGGGCGAGGGCAGCCTGGTATATCCCATCGGAGGGGACGAACATCACCACGAGATCCGGGGTCGAGTCGAACTGCCTCTGATAGCCCTTGGAGGCGAGCTTCGTGATGTGGTCGCGGGTCTGCTTTGCGTGGCGCGCGAGGTTCACCGTGCGCTCGTCGTCGGTTTGCGCCTCCAGATGGGCGAGGTAGGCATCGAGCGGCACCTTCGAGTCGACGACGATCACCTTTCCGCCGGGGAGCTTGACGAGCACATCGGGACGTAGCCTACCGTCCTCGGAGGAAATGGTGCTCTGCTCGAGGAAATCGCAGTGCTCGACCATGCCGGCCATCTCGATCACGTTGCGCAGCTGAATCTCGCCCCAGGAGCCGCGTGTGCTCGGTCGCTTCAGAGCGGAGACGAGGTTGCCAGTCTCCTGGCGTAGGCCGCCCACCCCCTCGTGTAGCTGGCGGATCATGCTCGCAAGTTCACCCTGCGCCTGCTTGCGCTCACGCTCCAGCCGGCCGATCTCGCTCTCAACCTTGCCGAGCTTCTCGTGCACGGGCCCCACGAGGCCCTTGATCTCCTCGGCTCTCCTGGCCATCTCTCCCACTGCGCGCTCCTCCTCCACGCGTCGCTGATCGGACAGCCGCTGAGCAAGCGAGTCTCCGGTCGCCTTCAAGATGTCGGTGGAGATCGCCTTCATTTCGTCGCGCAGCCGCTCGCGACCCTCGCTCGAGATCGCCTCCAGCTGCTCGCGCAGGCGCTCGCGGCCCGAGCCGGCGAAGGCGATCGTCGCCCCCGCCCCGAGCAGCGCGCCCAGGAGCAGGCCGATCAACAGCAGAAGGATGGTCATCGAGCCTCTGTCCTCATGGCTCCTACACGGTGACAGCCGGTGCGGACGCCGGGGCGCCGGCGGGACCGCGATCCTTCGCGTCCGGCACGGTCTATCCACCAGTGCTGGGGAGCGCCTCCATCACGACGATCGCGCCGTCGACACCGTCGCTGTTTGGCAGCGGCATGCAGCGCACGTCGCACATGATGTCTCTCCCGCGTCTGTCGCGAGCCTGGACTCGCAACGCTCCCGCCGGCGCCTTGCGATCCGAAAGGCAACCGGACAGGGGCCCCCTCAGATGCTCGATCGGGAGGCCGATGTCGAGGTCAAGGAAATGCCTTCCGCGCACGTCCGAGATGTCGAGGCCCCACAGCTCTTTGGCGCGATCGTTCCACATCTGTATGCGCATGTCACGATCCACCACGGCAACGGCGACTCCGACGCTCGCGAGCATGGAGTCCATCAGCAGGTTCGCGTAGTCGAGCTCACCGGTGCGCAGACGGAGCTCCTCATTGGTGGTCTCCAGCTCCTCGTTGCTCGATTGGAGCTCCTCGTTCATCGTCTCGAGCTCCTCATTGGTCGATTGAAGCTCCTCGTTGGTGGTCTCGAGCTCCTCATTGGTCGATTGGAGCTCCTCATTGGTGGTCTCGAGCTCCTCGACCGTGGACTGGAGCTCCTCGTACGCCGACTCGAGATCGTGCTTTGACTGCTGGAACTCCTCCCAAACGCGGCGATATTGCGTGATGTCGGTGAATGCGACGCTGGTGCCGATATTCGTCTTGGCGTGGTCGGTGAGGGGGATCACATCCACCTCGAACTGGCGCTCGATCTCGTCGGGACCGGTCCACGCGACTTGCTCGACGTGCGCGGGCTTTCCCTCGCTCTCAGCCGTGTCGATCAGCGAGCGC
Organism: uncultured Solirubrobacterales bacterium; assembly: GCA_963714635.1. GTDB lineage: Bacteria > Actinomycetota > Thermoleophilia > Solirubrobacterales > Solirubrobacteraceae > Palsa-744. The sequence goes on from CAVQPM010000005.1 coordinate 983,430, forward strand.
AGCTCGATCGGACGATACGAGAGCTGCAGATCCTGCAATGGACGTCCAATGTCGCTGTCGGCCAGGTCGAACAGCTGACGCATGCGCTCGTTGGCGAGCACCACCTTGCCGTTCTCGTCGATCACCAGCTGTGCGACGGGACCGGCCGAGAAGGCTGTGCGCAGATGCGTGTCGGCGCCTGTCGGGCCCGGTCTGCTCGAGATCGGCGCGATCGAAGGCATCTGCGCCGCCGGCCGCAGGTTGCGGTCGGGAACCTTGCAGAAAACGCGCTTGCTCAGGTTCACGGGTGCAAATGCGTCGGCGAATGCGAGCAGCATCTCGGACTTGCCCAGCACCAGATACCCGTCGTCGCGCAGCGCCATGTGCATGCGCCTGAGGATCTCGTGCTGCGTCTCGCTGTTGAAGTACATCAGCGTATTGCGGCAGGTCAGCAGGTCGAGTCGCGATATCGGAGCATCGCGCGTGAGGTCGTTGCGGCCGAAGATCACCGATCGGCGCAGATCCTTGCGGAACATGAAGCTGCCGTTCACAGGCTCGAAGAACCGCTCGATCAGTTGCTCGGGCACCGACCCGATCTGACGTTCGGTGTAGACGGCATGGCGAGCGTGTTCGAGCTCCGGCTCGTCGATATCGGTGGCGAAGATCTTCACACGCTGGAGGTACTGCTCCTCTCCGAGCGCCTGTGCCAGGACCATCGCCAGCGTGTATGGCTCCTCGCCGGTCGCGCAACCGGCCGACCACACCCTTATCGGAGCCCGCGCCCCGGCGCGATCGAGAAGCTGTGGAACCAACTCTTCGCGGACGTAGTCCCAGATCGGGGGGTCTCTGAAGAAACACGTGACGTTGATGAGGATCGTGTTGAAGAGAGTGGCGAGCTCATCCGGCGTGGCTTCCAGCAGGTCGAGGTAGTCGGCATATGTCCCGACGCCGACTTCCTGCATGCGCTTGACGATGCGCCGCGCGAGCGTGGTGCGCTTGTAGCCGCTGAAGTCGAATCCACGCGTGCGCTTGATGTACCCGAGCAGATCCTTAAATGAGGGATCTTCGGCATTCGCCGGGGCCATCACCGCTGCTCGATCTCCTCCACGGCCGGAAGCGTATCCGCAGCGCCCCTCGAATCTCGTTAGCGCTTGGCAAACGCCTCGGGGCTCGCTCAACCGCCGGCGCGCGCGCGCTCCTTGACGGCGTGCATGCCCTGCTGCAGTCGTGCCGCTCCGGCCGTCAGCTGGTCGGTTCGGCTGCGCATCAGGGCGAGCGCAACTTCGTGACGCTCTCGCACGCGCAGCAGCCGCGCCCGTTGATCGGCCAGTCGCCGAGCGAGTGACTCGGGGCTGCGTGCCTGCGGCTCACTCGAGGTCTTCGCGCCTGATCCGGGCAGGCCACCGGGAAAGGCCAGCCGGCCGAGCTCCTCGGCGTCGCGCGCTCGCAGCAGCCAGGCTGCGGTTGGCGCGCTGATCGAGCGCCCCTCGGGCCCGCAGCCGGGAGACCGCCTTGGTGACGGTTGGACGGCGTGCTCCCACCAGCAGCCCAAGCGCTTCGTGGGTCATCTCGATCGGAATGAGAAGCCCATCGGTCGTGACGCGTCCCCAGCGAGTCGCGTAGTGCCACAGGAACAGCATGATTCGCAACTCGATGCTCGGAACCGCGAGCATCGCGCGCTCGATGCTCGATCGCTCGGCGCGATCGGACGCGCGCCTCAGCAGTGCCTGTTCAATGCCGGGCCATGCTGTCAGCCGGGTTGTCAGCTCGGCGTCCAGGACAATCAGGGAAGCATCAGCGAGCACTCGCCATGAAACCGCGCAGACCAGCAGGCCAGATGGTTGTGGGTAGTTGAGCACGACGTCGCCGGGACCGATCAGCTCGGCGCTCGGGTGCTCGTCCATCGCCGTTTCGCGCAGCAAAAACCCCTCGAGCATCAGGACTCCGCGCGCGCCGCCGACGATCTGGCCGAGTGCCTCGGAGCTGGAGTGCCCGTCCAGCTTCACGATCCGTGCGCCCGCCTGTTCACGAGCCTCGGCGAGCTCCGCCGCATCGAGCCCGGTCTCATCCTCCTCGAAGACATCCAAGATGCTGATCGTCGCATCCCCTTCGGGCGCCAATCGAGTCCCCTCTCTCATTGGAGTCGCCATCCCCTGACAACTCTAAGTCAGGAGCAGCGAGAGCGCCAGCGGCGCCTGGCGATGAGGCTCGGTTGTCGCGCCCTGCTACTTCGGGAACGCCCTGTTGGCGACCGTCGGGTCGCCCAGCGTGTCGAACGCAATCAGCTTTCCGGTGCTGTTGTAGGTGAGGACGTCAACACTCTCATCGGTCTCACCTGCGAGCTGGACGGTGGTGAGCACTACGACCTTGTCGCCGTCGGCGAGGAAGTCGTGTGGCTTGGTGGCAAGGCCCTTGGTCATGAACTTGCCCCACAGCTCCCCTACGGCCTGCTTGCCTTTGTGAACGCCCGTCAGCGCGTTGTCGCCACGGACCGTCCACTCGACCGAGTCGTCGATGTTGCGCATCGCGCCCTCCGCATCCCCGCGGCTGAATGCGGCGTATGCCTCTTGGGCAGTCTGCTTGTTCTCCTGTGTGCTCATAGCTCTTACGCCTCTCCGTGATATGTCTCTGGGAGGTCGCACACCGCGCACCCCGCCACCCTGAAGGGCGGCCGCCCCGGCCTCCCAGGGCTCCACCTACCGTTAGGGCTTACCCGGGTCATGCCGGCCATATGCGATGCGGCTCGTCACAATGGGGCCGTGAGCGAGGCTTTTCGTCATGTCGAGGCGCGACGAACGATCGTGTTCGGCGCGGACGCGCTCGCACGGGCGGAGGACCTGCTCGGCGACGGCTACACGCTGCTCACCACCAGTCGTGCCGCATCCGCGGCCCCTGCGGTGCTCGACCGGGCGGGCTCGACTGTCCAGGTTCCGCACGGGCCGGTCGACCTCCTCGCCGCGCAGCTTCGCGGCGCCGTGCGAGGCGATCGGCTTGTCGCGCTGGGCGGAGGACGGGTGATCGACGTCGCGAAGGCGCTCGCGGCCGCGGATGGGCCGCGAGAGGTCTTGGCGATCCCGAGCTCCTTGTCGGGCGCCGAGATGACCGGTGTCCATCGCCACGCGCAAGGTGTTCCTGAGCACACTCCGCGGGTGCGGCCGATCGCGGTCATCAACGACCCGGAGCTGAGCGCATCTGCGCCGGAAGATGCGCTGGCGGCCAGCAGCGCCAACGCGCTGGGCCATGCCGTGACGGCCCTTTTCAGCGAAGGCAGCACGCCGATCGCTCGGGCCGTCGCGAACGACGCGATCGAGCGGCTCGCCGGCGGCTGGTCGGACGAGGCGCCCGAGCGAGCCACGCTTGCGCTTGGCGCGCTCTTGGCCGGGTGGGCGGTCGATCACAGTGGCCTCGGGCCGCACCACGCGCTCGTCCAGAGCGCCGTGCGCATGGCGTCGCTCGAACACGCCCAGACTAATGCCGCCCTGCTGCCTGCGATGCTCGCTGCGGTTCGTTCCCGTCGCCCAAGGCAGTTCGAGCGTCTCGATGCAAGGCTCGGCGTCACGCTCGAGCTTCTCGCCGTGCAGTTGCGAGACCGAGCCCGCGCGGGCCTGGGGGCACTTGCGACCGACGAGGAGTTGCTCCGCCGCACGATCGAGGTGGCTGCTACGCGGCCTGAGCTCAGCCGGATACCGCCGGCGCCGGATCGCCGGGAGATACGCGCTATTTATTACGGGAGCACCACACATGCAGCTTGACGGCATCCACCACATCACCTGCATCACCGCCGATGCGCAGCGGAACGTCGACTTCTACGCGCGCACCCTCGGTTTGAGAATGGTCAAGAAGACCGTCAACTTCGACGCGCCGGACGTCTACCACCTCTACTACGGCGACGAGCGCGGCGCGCCCGGCTCGATCTTGACGTTCTTCGAGTTCCCCGGCGCTGCGCCCGGCCGAGCGGGGGCGGGGATGATCCACCGCCTCCGCTGGCGAGTGGGCTCCGAGCAGGCGCTCGGCTTGTGGGCCGAGCGTCTCGCGGACGAGGGCGTGGACGTCGAACGGAGCGCGGATGAGCTCGCGCTCGTGTTCCACGATCCCGAGGGGCTCGGTTTGGAGCTCGCGGTGGTGGAGAGCGAGGATGAGCCACTCCTCGCCGCAGCCGACGGGATTGCCCCCGAGCACGCGCTGCTCGGGTTCGACGGCGTGCGCGCATACAGCCGGAGGGCAGGTCAAGAGGAGCCGATGCTGACCCGGATCATGGGCTTTGAGATGACGGCGCCTGGCAGCTACGTGCTCGAAGGAGGGCGGCGCAGCGCGTGCTACGCGCAGGACGAGCCACCGGCCGAGGCCGGCATCCAGGGGGCGGGGACTGTGCATCACATCGCGTGGTGCGCGCGCGACGAGGAGCATGAAGCGTGGCTCGATCGCATGCGCGAGATCGGGGCGCATCCGACGCCGATCATCGATCGGCAGTACTTCAAGAGCATCTACTTCCGTGAGCCCTCCGGAGTGCTATTCGAGCTGGCCACGCAAAGCCCCGGGTTCGCGGTCGACGAGGATCCGGAGCATCTGGGGGAGGAGCTGCGTCTGCCACCGCAACACGAGCATCTTCGCCAGAGTTTGGAACAGTCGCTGACCCCGCTCGTCAACCCGCGGGCGAGCACGGCGCGATCATGAGTCCGGCGCCGCGCGATGCGGCGCCATCACGAATGTGACACGCGGCTGTTGTTCAGGCGCTTGTAGATGGGCCGATTACGGCGATAGAAGCGCAAAAACTCGCGGTGTTGAGCCACGTACACCGCATGGCGCTGCGGGTCGGGCTCATACACCGCAGCCAGCTTGACGCGGTTGTGGAGCTCATCGAGGGTCAGCTCTCCCAGCGTCGCGAACCCCGCCAGCGCGGCCCCCGCCGCGTTGGCGTAGCGCGGATTGGCGACCTGGCCGACCCGGCAACCGAGCACGTCGGCGTGGATCTGACACCACAGATCCGACAGTGCGCCGCCGCCGATGAAGTTGAGCTGGTCGAAGCGGTGACCGGCGAAGCGCTCGAGGTGACGCTTGAGCCAGCGTTGATTGTGGGCAACCCCCTCCATCACGGCGCGCACGTAGTGGCCGCGCGTGGTGCGCCAGCTCTGGTTGAAGAACGCGCTGTGGGTGGTGGGGTCGTCGCGCGGCACGAGCACACCGTTGATCCATGGCGTGAAGAGCAGGCCGTCCGATCCCGCGGGCACCGCTTCCGCCTGTCTGCCGAGAATCGCGTACACGTCCTCTGGGGGCCCTTCCGGGTAGGCATCGTGTGGGTAGAGGATGTTGTCCTTCAGGAACTCCAGGCAGCGTCCCGCCATGCCCTGCTCGGCGGTGACCACATAACGCCCGGGCAGGGCGGAGGGCATCGTTGCGATCATGTGGCGCAGATCGGTCTTCTTGGCCGGCACGTGGCAGCTCATCCATGAGCTGGTCCCCACATAGAAGTAGCCCTCGCCGGGCCGGATCGCGCCGGCTCCGATCGCGGCGATCTGGCCGTCGCTCGAGCCGGCAAGCACGCTCGTCCCGGCGCGGAGGCCGAGCTCGGCCGCCGCCGGCTCGCTCAGCTGGCCCACGATGGCGTCGGCGGGCACCAGGTCCGGAAGCTTGGCGCGTTCGATCCCCGCCATCGCCAGCAGCTTTGAGTCGTAGTCGATCGCGAGCGGGTCGCGGTTGTCGGTCACCCAGTAAGGGAACATAGAACCGGGCGAGGCGGCGATGCGGCCGCAAAGGCGCAGGTTCAGATAGTCCATCGGCTCCAGGAACTTGTGCGTCGCCTCATACACGTCGGGCCGCTCGTGCTTGAAGAACAGGATGTGGCCGAGGCCGTCGATGCCCGACTGGACGGGCGCTCCTCCGGTCAGCTTGATCCAGCGGCGCAGCTTCAGCGGGTCGTAGCCTTCGATGCGCACGGGCCCACCGACGAGCTTGCGCACGTACGGGCCGCCGCGCGTGTCCATCCAGCTGATTGCTCTCGCGAGCGCTTTGCCGTCACGATCGACGGGGACCGTGACCGCCCACTGGGTGACGCACTTGACCGCGATCACATCTTGCGGGTCGAGCCCCGATGCGGCGAGCGCCTCGCGCGCCGCGCCGGTCACCGCTGACCACCATTGCTCGGGATCCTGCTCGGCGCCCGTCCCGTCGAGCATGAACGTTTCAATTTCGCGTATCGCGGCGGCGCGCACGTCGCCGTCGCGGGACACGAGGGCTGCCTTGACCGCGCCCGAGCCCATGTCGATCGCGAGTATGTGCGGATCAGCAGCCATGCCGGTGTTGACTTGCGCTCAGTCGCCGTCGCCGGGGCCGAGCGGCGGGGCCGGCTCGTACATGGCGTCCAAGACGCCGTAGAGGCTGTCTCCGGTCATCGCGCCGCCATAGATAGCTCCCGACAGCGACTGCGCTTGCGGAGGATCGTGTGCGTAGCGCACGGCGGCGCGCAGGTCCGCGAGGAAATCGTCGACCACGCCCGGTTGCGTGTTCGGCAGCGTCACGCAGAAATGCAGCCCCGGTGGATGCTGCAGGCCGTTCATGCGCCAGCCGCGCTCTTTGAGCGCGTCGTTGACATGCATGATGTCGAGCTCCTTTGAGCCGAAAGCGGCCATGAACAGGGAATCGCCCAGGAGCCGCAGCTCGGGGATCGCTGCGATCCCGTCGCGCAGGGCGGCTGTCGTCTTGAAGATCCGCTCGGCCATCTCCAGGTAGCCCTGCTCGCCGATCGTGATCATCGCCGCCCAGGTCGCGGCGATGATGCCCCCCGAGCGACTGCCCGCGATGCCCGGCGACGCATACAGGCCGCCGGGCCAGTCGGTGTGCGCGAAATACTGGCGGTGGCGCAACTCGCGGTTGCGATAGAGCATGACGCCCACGCCCTTCGGCCCGTAGCCGTACTTGTGGGTGTCGGCCGAGATCGAAGTCACTCCCGCGACACGGAAGTCAAAGCGGGGGACGGTCATGCCCAGGCGCTCCGCCCACGGCAGGATGAAGCCGCCCATGCACGCATCCACGTGCAGCGGCAGGTCGTGTTCGAGCGCTATTTGCGACAGCGACTCGATCGGGTCGATCACCCCGTGGGGGTAGGTGCCGGCGCTGCCTACGATCGCGACCGTGTTGGGGGTGACGGCGGCGCGCACGCCGGCAAGGTCGACCTGAAAGCGCTCGTCGACCGCAATTGGCACGATCTTCGCGCCGAGATAATGGGCCGCCTTGTTCAGCGCCACGTGTCCGGTGACCGGCACTATGAGCTCGGGCTCGGAGATTCCGCGCTCGCGCCCCAGTTCGCGATACACGAGCACGGCATTGAACAGGCTCTCCGACCCGCCGAAGGTGAGCACGCCGCAGACCTCCTCGCCCTGAGCGGCATGGCCGCCCAAGAGGGCGGCGCTCATCGCGACGATCTCGCCCTCGAACTTGCTCGCCGATGGATACATGTCGCGCTGCAGCACGTTGGCGTGGGCGAAGCGCTCGAACACCTGCGCCAGGAACGCGAAGTGCTCCTTGCCGCCGTGATAGATCGAGCCTGAGACTCGTCCCGTTCTTGCGCTGCGATCCTCCCGCGAGGACATCTCCTCGATTGCCCTCAGCACGGTCTCATGGGCGATCCCCTCGTGCGGGATCTGGCGATTTGTCGGGTAGCTGCGTCGGTACGGGAAGAAAGCGTCGATCATCTCCTCGACGTCGCTCGCCTCGCTCATAGGGCAACCTTTGGTCGTTGGGTGGTGTTGCCCTCTTTCATGGGGCCAGCCCTCGGAGGAGTGTGAGCAGCGCCTCGGATGTGCCCTGCGCGTCGTGGCCGCCCTCGGCGAGCCTGCGAATCGCAAGGCCCGTCATGAGCGCGACGACCGTGGGCGCGTGACGCTCGCAGTCCGGTACCCCGAGTGCGGCGAGCGCCGCCGCGGCGATCTGCTCGTGTGCGGCAAAGCAGCGCCGCGAGGCATCTCGAAGCTCGGGATCGCGGGCGGCGTGCAGGTGCAACTCCAGTTCGGCGATCTGCTGCGGGATGTCGGTTGCGGTGGCGATCGTCTGCTCCACGGCCTGCGCGACGCGCTCGACAGACAAATGCTCGCGGCCCAGATCGTGTGCGATCCGCTCCCGCCTGACTGTCTCCTCCTGTACGTACAGGAGGAGGCTTTCGCGCAAGAGCTCGGCCTGGCTTGCGAAGTGGTAGGTGAGCGAGCCGAGCGACACCCCCGCCGCTGCGGCGACGCGACGGTTGGTGACCGCGGCGACGCCTCCCTCCGCGATCAGCTTGAGCGTGGCACGCAGGATTCGCTCGCGGGTGCCCTCCAGCGTCGCTGTCGCGGCCGGCGCCGCTGAGCTCTTCATTTCGCGATCTCCATCTCGGCAAGGTGGGGTGGGGTGTGCTCATACCAGCGCTCGACGCGCTCGAGCTGTGCGGCGAGCATAAGCAACAGCGACTCGCTGTTGGCCGGTCCAAGCAACTGCACACCGAACGGCAGCCCTTCGGAGCTGAACCCGACGGGAATGCTCACGCCCGGCCAGCCGAGCACGTTCCACGGCCACGCGTACGGGCAGGCGGTGGAGATCAACCTCTGCGTCGCCCAGCTGGAGAGTCCTTCGGCGGCGCCGATCGCAAGGGGCGGGGTGGCGCTCGTCGGCACGATCAGCACATCGACGTCTCGAAAGACCTGACCGATGCGGCGCTGTAGTCGTGACTCCAAACGCCGCGCGACGGGCAGCAGCGTCTTGGCGAGGATGCCGCCAAGCTGGGCCGTCTCGCGGGTGCGACGGTCGAGTAGCGAGGGGTCTGGCACGCGGCTGACCCACTCGTGAACGCCGGCCTCGCCGCGTGGCAGCAGTGTGAGGCCCATCTGGCCATAGCGAGGGTCGGCCTCCGTCACGGTGTGGCCGAGCTCGGCGAGCAGCCGACCGATCCGCAGAACGCCGGAGCGGATCTCGGGGTGCAGGCGCACCCGCGCCGCGCTGAACGGATGGCGCAGCGACAGCGCGACGCGCAGTGGACGCGGCTCACTGGCGATGCTCTGCGAGTACGGCTCGGCCGGGGGAGGGGGGACGTGAAGGTCTCCGGGATGGTTGCCGCTCAGAACGTCGAGCATCAGCGCGGCGTCGGCCACCGTCCGGGTGAGCGGGCCCAGGCAGGTGAGGCCGTTGAACGACTCCAGTTCGGGCCACGTGGAGATACGTCCGCGCTGAGGCTTGACGCCGACCAGGTTGCACCAGGCCGCGGGTATGCGCACCGATCCCGCGCCGTCCGAGCCGACGGCGCCCGGCACGATGCCGGCCGCCACCGCAGCCGCTGAGCCGCCGCTCGAGCCGCCGGGCGTGTGGTCGAGGCTCCATGGGTTGCGGGTGGCGCCGAAGGCGGACCCCTCGGTGAACGGGTAGAGCCCGACCTCGGGCGCATTCGTCTTGCCGACGATCACTGCGCCCGCGGCGCGCAGCCGACGGACGACCTCGCAGTCGTGACCGCTGGGCGGGAACTCGCCCGGGCACCCGAACGCCGTGGGCTCACCGGCGAGGTCGATGTCGTCCTTGATGGCAATCGGAACGCCGAGCAGCGCTACGCGCTCGCCGGCGGCCAGCCGTCGGTCGGCCTCCGCCGCCTCCGCGCGCGCCGCGTCCCCTCGCACGATACGAAACGCGTTGAGCGTCGCTTGCGTGCCCTCGATGCGCCTCAGCGCCCGCTCGACGAGCTCGGCCGACGTCGTCTTTCCCTCGGCCAGCGCGTCTACGCAATCCGTCAGGCTCATCGGCGTGTAGGTGCCCGCCCGTGGCGGCTCGGATGCAGGAGATTGCGCGGTTGCGGACATGGTGAGCCCTTCGGTGGTGTATTTGCGGAACCACGCCACAAAAAGTTTGGCGTTCGTTCGAACGAACGGTAACAGAGGACGGGCTGGTGGCGATGGTCGACTACGAAATGAGATCGCGCCGCTCGAACAGCGCCGCACCGGTTGCCGCGAGCAGGGCGGCTGTAGCTGTGACGCCGAGGAAGGAGAGCGGGTCGATGCCGTTCTCGATCGCGTTGCCGTAGTAGCGGAACACGGAGGCGTAGCGGACGGCGTCGAGGCTCGGGTCGAGCCGGCCGATCAGATCGGCCACGTACATCCCTACCAGCACGCCCGCCACCGACCCCGTGACGACGCTGGTGCGTAGTGAGAAGCCGGTGACGATCACCCCCAGGGCGGCGGACAGCAGGGCCAGCGGCCAGACGTTGGCAAAACCGGCCAGCGCTGGGGAAAACGACAGGTTCGCGCCCGAGAGCAGACTGCCGAGCAACGTGAGCGCGAGGGAGACGGCAAGGACGGCCGCCAGCTCGAAGGCGGCGGCGCAGAAGCTGGCGGTCACTACGCGCCGGCGCGACACCGGCGCTGAGAGCAGCACGTCGAGCCGGCCGCTTTCGGCGGCGCCCGAGAGTCCGCTGGCCAGCGAGCGCACCGCCAGATAGCCGACCGCGAGCGGGACGATCAGGCTCAGCATCTCCGCGTGCAGGTACTGCTCGACCGTTGACAGTTCGCTGATTCCGAATGCTTCCTTGAGCGCCGCCGGGTAGCTGCGCACGGCCTTCGTGAGCGCCGATTCGACCGAGGGATAGATGGCGACGACGAAGGCCGACCAAACCCCGATCGGCAGGCCCCAGGAGAGCAGCGAGCGGCGCCGTTCGCGCAGCTGTGCGGCGATCAGGGCGGTCACTCGGTTTCGCCCTCGGTCACTCGACTTGGCCCTCGGTCACTCGACTTGGCCCTCGGTCACTCGACTCGCCTTGGTAGTAGGTCAGGAAGACCTCCTCCAGCGTCGGGTGCGCGACCTCGAGGTCGAGGACCGTGTGAGCGGCGATCGACTTCAGCACCGGGTCGATCGTGCCCGCGAGCTTGAAGCGCACGCGCCCGTCGCTCGCCTCCAGGTCGCTCACGCCCGCCAGCCCGCGCAGCGATTCGATGCCGGCCGGCTCGGCGAACTGCACCGAGACGCGGTGCGGCGTCTTCTCCAGCAGCTCGGACACGCGCTCCACCGCGACCACCCTGCCCTCGCGGATGATCCCCACGCGGTCGCACACCCGCTGGACCTCGTCGAGCTCGTGCGAGGAGAGGAACACGGCGCAGCCGCGTTCGCGTTCCTCCCGCAACAGCGCCAGGAACTCCTCCTGCATGAGCGGATCGAGTCCGCTGGTGGGCTCGTCGAGGACGAGCAGGTCGGGCTTGTGGAACACCGCCAGGATCAAACCGATCTTCTGGCGGTTGCCACGCGAGAGATGTCCCATCGGTCGGTCGAGGTCTGCTTGGAAACGTTCAGCGAGAACGATCGCGTTGCCAAGCCCCGAGAGGCCTCGCAGTCGCGCGAGCAGCGACACGGCCTCGCGCCCCGTGGCGAGCTTCCCGTATCCGAAGTCGCCGGGCAGGTTGCCGAGCAGGCGGCGGATCGCGACGCTGTCGCGGCGGCTGTCGAGGCCGAAGATGCGCGCGCTCCCTCTCGTCGGGTGCAACAGGTCGAGCAGCGTGCGGATCGTCGTCGTCTTGCCGGCGCCGTTGGGGCCGAGGAACCCGAAGACCTCCCCCTGCTCGACCGCGATCGTGATCTCCTCGACGCCCCGATGGCTGCCGTAGTACTTCGTCAGCTGCTCAGTCTCGATCGCCGGCACGCGGCAATCCTCGCACGCGGCGGGGTCGGTCCCGTCGCCCCGATCTGATCCCGTCGCCGTGCTTTCACGATGGGGGCCCCACGCGAGGCGCGAGCGGGATCGGCTGACTATCGATTGCGCATGAGCGTCTGCATCCCGACCTCGTCGATCGACGCATGGCCGGAGAGCGCCATGTTGATGTCGAGGTCGGCGAGGAAGGCGCGCAGCACCTCGATGACGCCCTCCTTGCCGCCGAGCGCAAGGCCCCACACGTAGGGCCTGCCGAGGCACACCGCGCGCGCGCCAAGCGCCAGCGCCTTCAGAGCGTCCGAGCCGGAGCGGATGCCGCTGTCGAACAGCACCTCGCAACGGTCGCCGACGGCCTCAACGACGCCCGGCAGCGCTTGCAGCGAGCCGATCGCGCCGTCGACTTGGCGACCGCCGTGGTTTGAGACGATGATCCCCTCGATCCCGTGCTCGACCGCGATCTGAGCGTCCTCGGCTGACTGGATGCCCTTCAGCACGATCGGCAGGCTCGTGCACTCGCGCAGGAACGCGAGGTCGTCCCACGTGACGGACGGGTTGGAGAACTGCCACGCCCAGTACGCCACGGCGGTCGGCAGGTCCTCCTCCGGCGGCTTTCCCAGCGCGGAGCGGAACACCTCGTCCTGCAAATAGTTGGCGTTGCCCTCGCCGCGCAGGAACGGCAGGAAGGCGTCGGTCAGGTCGGCCGGGCGCCAGCCGAGCAGCCACGTGTCGAGCGTGACGACGATCGCGCGGTAGCCGGCCTTCTCCGCGCGGTCGATGAAGCTGCGGGCAAGCTCGCGGTCGCGCGGCCAGTACAGCTGATACCAACAGGGCAGCTCTCCGGCGGCCTCGGCGATCTGCTCGATCGTGTGCGCCGCGGCGGTGCTCGCGATCAGCGGTACGCCAACCTGCGCGGCGGCTCGCGCGCTCGCGAGCTCCCCTTCGGGGTGGGCGACAGTCTGCACGCCGATCGGCGCGAGCAGCACCGGCGCCGGTAGCTCGGTGCCGAGCACCGTCCTTGCAAGTTTGCGCTCGGACACATCCCTGAGCATCCTCGGCACGATCCGCCATTCGTCGAACGCCTCCCTGTTGGCTCGCATCGTCTCGCCGAGTCCCGCGCCGCCCTGGATGTAGCCGCGCGGGCCGCGCGGGAGCATCGCGTAGGCGTCGCGCTCGAGATCCCGCCAGTCCAGGGGTCGCGCCGGCTTGCGCCCGCCGAGCATCCCCGCCACGTAAATCTCATGTTCGTAGTTGGAGAACGGCAGCTGGACGGACATGGGCGTCTGCATGTTATTGCGCAGGGGTTTCCCGCAAACCCCCGTGGCATGTCGCATGTGGGCGAGAATGGCAACTGGGTGTAGGTGATGGAGATGGGGCAGAAAAAGCAGTCGCGGGCCGAAGTGACCGATGCGGCCGATGGGATCCTCCTTCGATCCTCGACGCCCGCCTTGCGGCGGTGCAAAGGCAGGTCTGACAGCCCCATATGCCGTCTGACCCGGCGAGTACGGTGCTTGCCCCTTTTCGATGAGCACGATTGGCACGCAAGCGGTTACGGTCAGTGAGTACGCCTCGAAGCTCGGTCGCGCTCTGCGCGCGGTCGGACCAGCGGTCATCGAGGGAGAGGTGCAGAAGATCCACGTGACCTCGAGGGGCATGATCTTCTTCGAGCTGACCGATGGTGACGCGGTCCTGGCCTGCAAGGTCTTCGCCGGGCAAGTGCGCGGCCTCGAGCACTCGCCGCGCGAGGGCGACCTCGTCCAGGTCCAGGTCGATCGTCCCGACTTGTGGGCACAGCGCGGCAGTCTCAGCCTGATCGTCAGCCAGGTTCGACTCGCCGGTGAGGGTGAGCTTCGGCGTCGTCGGCAAGAGCTCATCGAGCGCCTGACGGCGGAGGGGCTGTGCGACGGGACCCGCCGCCGGCGCCTGCCTCGCTTCCCGCGCGCGGTCGGTGTCATCGCCGGCGAGGCTTCCGACGGCATGAGCGACGTGATCCGCGCCCTCATCGACCGCTGGCCCGCGGTGCACATCATCACCTGCGCTTCGCTGGTGCAGGGCAAGGCCGCCCCGTCCCAGCTCATAGACGCGGTTGCGCGCCTGCAGCAGCTCCCGCTCGTTGACGTCATCGTGATGGCGCGAGGTGGAGGTTCGGTACAGGATCTCGCCTGTTTCGACGACGAGAGGCTGTGTCGAGCGCTGTCTGCCTGCACGGTCCCGGTCGTGTGCGCCATCGGGCACACCGACAACAACCCGGTTTGCAACCACGTGGCGTGGCCGGCGTTCACCCCGTCACGCTCCGCGGAGCTCGTCGTGCCGGCGACCGCGGACCTGCGCCGCGACATCGCGAGTGCGCATGAGCGGCTCGATTCGGTCCCAGGCCGGGTTGAGCTGGCCGTCGAGCGATTGGATCGGACCCGCGACCGGCTGAACTACGGTGCGTCCCTGAAGGCCCGCGCCGGGTTCGTGTTCGACCGTGGGAGCGACGTCGAGAAGGCAATCAGCCGCTTTCTCGCAACCCACGACCACGGACTGGAGCTTCTCGAGCGTGAGGGCGCGCTGTTGTCTGAGCGCGCCCGCCGACGCCTGGACGATGCGCGCCGCGACATCCGGCACGCGGCTGCGCTCACGAGCGCTCGTGACTTCCGGCGTCGCGGGTGGCTGCTTGCCAATACCGAGGATGGCGCGCCCGTGCACTCGGTCGCCGACTTTTCGATCGGGCAGCGCATCGACCTACGACTGCACGACGGCCGCGCACAGACGGTCGTCGAGACCATCAATCCACAAGAAGAGAGAAGCAGTTCATGAGCGACACAACACAGACCACTGAGCTGACTTTCGAGTCGGGGTATGAACGCCTGCGGACCATCGCCGGGCGGCTCAACGAGGAGGAGGTGCCGGTCTCCGAGATGTGCGACCTGTTCGCTGAGGGCAAGGGACTCGAGCAGGCTCTGACCGACTACCTCGACACCCAACGCGAGCGCGTGGAGGCCATCGAGCGCGGCGAGGGCATCCAGGCCTTCCGCATAACCAGCGCGGCCGCCGACTCGAATGCCAGAGACGACGTCGATGAGCTCGTTATTGGCGAGGCCAACTTCGTTCCGGCACCGAAGCCGCGCGTGGCATCTGCGGGCGATGACGACATTCCGTTCTGAACCCAGGGCGACCAATCGATTAGCTGACGGCGAGTACTGCCGTGATCGCTCTGTAGTAGTCGCCCCTTGAGGGCTGGCGAGTGTCGCCGGCAAGTCCAGGGATGTCGACTCGTTCGCGGGCGCTTGCTCCTGTCTTCAGTTCTCGGTGGGTGGAACCTCGCCGTCGTAGTAGTCGACCGCGTCCTTCATGCGGAAGATCGCGCGCAGGCCGCTCCCGTCCGGCAGCCGCTCGCACGCGTTGAGCGTGTTCGAGTCGGGCCGAATCACGATGTCAGGCTCGCCGTTCGTGCTGAACGCCAAGAAGCGAACGGTGCTCTCGGTGCGGTTGACGAGCTGATGTCCGCCGGCCTCTCCGCGCAGGAAGGGCACGACCTCGCCCTCCCGCAGCTCCCGCCATCCCTCGGGGGTGCGCAGACTCGGCCGGCCGTCGAGCACGACGAGGAGCTCCTCCTCGGTGAGGTGGTAGTGGTAGGGATAGGCCGCTTCGCCGGGAGGCAGCTCCCACAGGCTCAACCCCAGCCGCTCGCTGCCTGCCTGACGGCTGAGGCGAGCTCGCCGGCAGCGAAAGCCGGGGTGCTCACGCGGCTCATCAAAGACGGGATTGTTGATGTTCGGCACGCGAGGAGCTTATGTGATGGGACTACTCCGATCAGCTCGGCTGCAGCACGTGGGTCCTCACGCGCAGCGCAAGTCCGCACAGGACGTAGAGGATCGCGATGGTGATGAGCGTGAACTTGATCGTCGAGCAGACCGTGGCGAACGGTGGCGCGAAGCTTCCCCCGTGCCCGCCGAGCGTGAGCAGCAACGCGACGTTTTCGATCGCGTCGAACATCGCGGCGACGATCGCGAAGAACGGGATGGCGACGCCGACAGCTGCAAAACGTCGCCAGCTGCGTGCGCGTGCCGTATCGCGGATCGCGAACCCGGCGAGCATGAAGAACAGGCCGTAGGAGAGCATGTAGCCGTAGTCGAGGATCAGCGAGAGGTGTGCCGCGCTACGTCCTTTCGGTCCCCATTCGGCAATGATCCGCATGGCACGCAAGCGGGTAGCGGCGAACTCGAAGTCGAGGATCGTCGGCCCGTGCGAGACGTGCGAGGGGTCGATCACTTCGAGGATTACCGTGAAGGCGACGGTGGCGATCCCGAGCACGATCAGGGCGCGTTTGCGATGAATGGTGCTTCGCATTTTGGCGGCGCTTACGCTTTGATCGGCACGTGGCCTGGTTGGGCTGCGACGCGATCCAACCACCTGCCGATGGCCGGGTAGCCGGATAGATCGAAGCCGCCCTCGTCGGCTACATGCGTGTAGGCGTAGAGCGCGATGTCAGCGATTGTGTAGCGGTCGGCGACGAGGAACTTGCGTGTCGCAAGCTCTCGCTCCATCGCGTCCAGCGCTTCGTAACCCGCTTTGCGCCTTGCTTCGATGACCGACTCGCGCGGAGCGGTAGCGGCGATGGACACCCAGTACCTGACGACGGCGATGTTGGGCTCGTGGGTGTATTGCTCGAAGAACATCCACTGGAGCACCTTGGCGCGGTCGAAGTCGTCGTTGGGCAGGTATCTGGTGCCCAGGCTCAGATACCACAGAATCGCGTTGGACTCCGCGAGCGGCCGGCCGTCGTCCAGCACCAGCGTGGGCACCTGTAGGGCGGGGTTGACCTCGCCGAGCAGGTCAGGACGACCGGAGCGGTCAATGACATCGATCTCGCGCCGTTCGTAGTCCACGCCGAGCAGCGCCAGCAGCAGCCTGGCCTTGTAGCAATTGCCAGAGACCTGGGCGTTGTAGAGCAACAACGGGCTTCGTTACCGTGGTCGCGCGGTCGCCGGTCGGCTGGTCACGGGCCTGATCATATGTTGGCGCTCTCCAGGTTCAGCTCGTAGCAACACCCTCATCGTCATGTAGGTGCTGTTTGGACTGCGGCGATAATCGCCGAACGGCTCGCACGGCGCGAATCCTGCGCTCACGTAGAGCGAGCGAGCCGGCGCGAATGCGTCCTGGACGCCGGTCTCAAGGCTCACGCGTTCGAAGCCGCGCTCGCGGGCGACAGCGAGGAGATGGTCGAGCATCGCGCGGCCGATGCCCTGGCCGCGGACATGTTCAGCCGTGTGCATCGTCTTCAGCTCGGCGTGCTTGTCATCAAACCGCTTGAGCGCACCGATCGCGACCAGCTCCCCGCGGTAGCGGATACCGAGGAGGGTAACCGCGGGATCGAGCAGTTCATCAACTTTGAGCGCGTGCGCATCCTGTGGCGGGCTGTGCAAACGACCGAACTTCAGATGATGCTCGACGAGCTGTCGCACGTCATCGATCTTTGGATCAGCGACCGCGATGTCAAGCTCATCCATCAACACGCCGCGAGACTAACAGCGAGAAACTGGCTGCGACGGCCGGACCCGCTACCTGGAGATCGTGCCGGGAAGTGGCCCGCAGACAATGACCATGAGCAGCCGTCCAGCGCGTCCCTGTGGTTGTTGACGGTGCAACGAAAGCTGGGTCCGGATATCGTGCTGAGCGTGCCCGACGGCTGGCGTGATCACGGACATGTAGCCGAGTACTTGTCGCGGGAGATCCCGTATCGCGACATCGCGGAAGGGATGCTGCTCGACGCGCTACCCCAGCAGATTGAACGTTTCATCGACTTGGGAACAGGCGACGGGCGGCTGATCGCGCTCATTCGAGACCACCATCTGAGCGCGAGCGCGATCGGCATCGACTTCTCAGCGCCGATGCTCGAACGCGCCGCTCAGCGCTTCGCCGACGATCCCCTCGTCGAGATTCTCGATAACGACCTCACCAAGTCGCTAGCCGAGCAGACTCCGGTCGATGTGGTCGTCTCCGCGCTTGCGATCCACCATCTCGAGCATGAGCGCAAGCGCTCGCTGTTCAACGAGATTCATTCGCTACTCGTTCCCGGCGGCGTGTTCGTCAACCTCGATCTCGTCGCCTCCGTCACACCACGAGAGCACGAGCGTTTCCGCAATGCGATCGGACGCGACACGGACGATCCGGCCGATCGTCTCGCGGGCCTATGCGAGCAGCTCGACTGGCTGAAGGACGCCGGGTTCCAAGCGGTCGATTGCCGCTTCAAGTGGATGGAGCTCGCCCTGCTGGTAGCGCAGAAGCGCTGACTGAGCCGGATTACTCGCGGGTAGCGGCTGGTAGATTGCGCTGACGGTGGCGGCGATCGAGAAGACCGATCCTGCGTATGCGGGCCAGGCCCTGTACACGCGCCGCTTCTTAAGGGTCTACGACGCCGTGATCTACGGCTTCAACAGCCCGGTGATGTGGCGCTGTCCGAAGGCGAGGATGATCGAGCTCTACGACGCACACGTCTCGGGCCGTCACCTGGACATCGGGGTTGGGACGGGACGGCTCCTGAACGAGTGTCGTTTCCCGGCGGCCACGCCTCAGATTACGTTGATGGACCTCAATCCCAACTCGCTTGACGCGGCGGCACGGCGGCTGACGCGGTATGCGCCGCGCACGCACCAGGCAAACGCGCTCGACCCCTGGGGCCTGCCGCAGGGATCGTTTGACTCGGTCGCGATCTGTCACGTGTTGCACTGCCTACCGGGAGCCATCCCGGAGAAGGCGATCGTCTTCGAGCACGCTCGCAGCGCTCTGGCGGCCGGGGCGTGCTGTTTGGGGCCACGCTCTTGGGCGGCGGGGTGGAGCACACATGGCTCGCGCGGCGCGCCCTCGCCACCACTAACAGGCACGGCGCGATGTCCAACCTGAACGACACGCTTGAAGACCTCGACGCTGCGCTCGCGAACGCTCGCCTCGCATGAGATCGATGTCGTCGGATCGGCAGCGCTGTTTCACGCGCACGTCGAATCGTGATCTTGGTCGGTTCGCGCAGCGCCGGGTCGGGCTGGGCGACGCCGACGGCACGGACGGGAGGCGGCCGACGTGCCAGACTCTGCCCTCGTGCATGAGAGCGTGTTGACTGGCGGTTGCCTGTGTGGCGGGGTGCGTTTCGAGCTGACCGGGCCACCGCAAGCCGCCGGCTACTGTCACTGCATTCGCTGCCAGCGGCGGACCGGAACGGCCGCCTCGCCGCAGGCGCGGATCGACGGGCGCACGCTGCGCCTGCTGGGGGGAGGAGAGCTGCTGCGGGGCTGGCGTCATCCAGATGGCGGTTTCGAGAAGCTCTTCTGTGTCGAATGCGGCGCCCACCTGTTCAGTCGCAACCCGGACGATCACACGCAGATGAGCGTAAGGATGGGCACCTTCGACCGTGATCCCGGCGTGAAGCTCACCTGGCGGGGCGTTCGTCGCGTACGCCGCCTGGGAGCCCGTACCGTACGATGGGTTGGAGCGCTTCGCGGAGGGCAAGCCATACGATCCGAAGGCGTGAGCGCTTAGAACGTGTCTCAAAACATCTGGCGGCCCCGGATGCGTCCCTGTACACGGCGCTGGATCGCCGCGTGATGCCTCGCACGTGCCACCAGCACGCGCTTCGACATCCCGCGCCGCCCAGCTTGGTCCATGAACGCCCCGGAACCACCATCTGTTTTGAGACACGTTCTTAGTGCACTTGGCGCGGCACGGCGTAGGTGCCGCGAGCTTTTTCAATCCTGCGCTCGAAGGCTGTCGATCCCGAGGACCCCGGGCCAGCGCTACCGTGTCGCCGCGCCCACCAGCAGCTCGCACGGGCCGGTGAAGCCGTCGGCGTCATCGAACTCGCCGAGCGCCTCCCCGACCTCCTGCCATGCCAGCTCCCGAGCCGCCTCGTCCAGTCCCGCCAGCATCTGGTGAAGGGCGCCGAAGGACTCGCGCTCGAAGCGCAGGCACTCGGCGGCCGACGTCATGCGCAGTGGCGACGGCACGGCCTGGATCTGAACGTCGCGAAAGCCGGCTTGCTCGTAGGCGTTGGCGAGCATCCCCTTGCCACCGAGGCTGAACGGTCCCGGCTGGTCGGGCAGCGCCGGGCCCAACCCGGCCCGCCGCCGGACGATCTGCACCGGCACGGAGAAGAACGGGTTTCTCTCGGGCGTGGAGTAGACGACCGCCGCGACCCGCCCGCCGGGGCGCAGCACGCGCCGTATCTCAGCCAACGCGCCCTGTCGGTCGGGGAAGTAGATCAGTCCGACGCGCGAAATGACCGCATCGAACGAGGCGTCCTGCACGCCGGCGAGGCTCTCGCCGTCCAGCTCCCGCGTCTCGACGTTGGCCAAGCCGGCATCGCGCGCGGCGGCGGCGGCGGCGGCGGCGTACTGCAGGATGGCGGGTGAGATGTCGGTTGCAAGCACATGCCCGTCAGGCCCCACGCGGCGCGCCGCCGCCAGCGTCTGACCGCCGGTGCCCGCCGCCACGTCGAGCACGCGCGCGCCGGCGCCAACGCCGGCGGCGTCGAGCATCGCCTCGGTCGCCGGGCCCAGCCAGCGCTCGAGCGTCGGACCCCAACGGTCCCAGGCCGCAGCCGTCTGTTGCCACTGCTCCCGCGTGGTGGCCTTGAACTCGTCCGGATCAAAGGTTGGTGGCGCCAAGGCTGTCTCTTCGAATAAGCCGCACGACCATCACCCCTATGCGCCCGAGTGGACTCGAACCACCACGGACCATGCGGTCCACAAGGCCCTCAACCCGATACGGGCGGTGTAGATGGGTCCAGGAGCGTCCAGATCGTCCATTTTGTGGGGTTTCCTGGACGCATTGGACGGGGTGGACGATATGGATGTTGCCACGATGTTGCCACGGGAGGTGGTTCATTTGCGGCGTCGAGGCGTCTTCGTGTTCTCAGTGCGTAGCGATGCCGAGTTCCGCTAGAACTTCAGCGCCGTCCTGTGCGTGCTCGGCAGCGCCGATCCTGATGCGCTCGGTGGCGATCGCTTCGGCCTCGTCGTCCGCGCGGCGCTCCTCGATCACCTCGAGCCTCGCGTCGAACTCGTGCTGCAGCTCTTGCAGCTGATCTTCGAGGCGACTCGGGCGAGCATTGAATTCAGCGGACATACAGTGAGCATAAGTTTCGCTGGTCCCCATCTTTGACGCTATCTGCTGGCCGCGCTTGGCTCAGCTCAGGGCGGCCCGATGAAGGCTTCGATGGCTGTCCATGCGGCGCCGTGGGCGAGGGGCCCGAGGCGCAGCGTCCAGCCGTCTGCCAGCTCTTGGCGCAGCGAGGCGCGCAGGCTCGCAGCCTCCAGCCGCTCTTGCTGGGCTTCGGCTCGTCGCAGTCCCGTCGCGCCGTGATAGGTGGCGTCCAAGCCGTAGCGTCCGTCCTCCATCGGCCAGACGGAGAGTCGGTCGGGCACGATGGTCGGCTCGGAGTTCGCGGGGAGGGTCATGCGGCCTTATCGGTGTCGCATGGTCTCCGCTGAAGCGAGATGTCCGGCCGGTGCTGGTTCCCAACGTTGGTAGATCGACCGCGCGGTTGGCAGCGGCGAAAATTGACGATCGATCAAGGAGCACTTGAATGCGCGCACGGCCAGTGCCCGCCTCCGCCTTTCCCGGTCAGCTCGCAGGATCCGTGGGATTGTGTGACTCACGCAGGTTGCGCGAGCTTGCGCTTCTCGACGTCGCGCCGACCGTTCGCCGTGATGAAGTAGCGGCGGGTGCTCGGGTGCAGGAGCACGAACTTCTCCGCGTCAAGCTTCGCGAGGCGGTCGCGTAGGTGATCCTTCCGCGTCCGGAGCCATCCCGCCAGCTCGTCGAGCGACACACCGGCGGAGCCCGCGCGGTACAGCATCAGCAGCGCTTGATCGCGCGGCTTGAGATTTGCGAGGACGACGGGCTGCCCTTCGATCTCCTCGACGGCAGGTACATCCTTCGTCACGACGTTCTCGATTATCGATTGCGCTTCATTGGCAGTCACGTCGTGGTACAGCCGGACAAGCTCAGCGACGATCCAGTCCATATTCGCGACCACGAGCGTCGCGTCCTGAAGGTTAGGGTCGATCCCGTCCGCAAGGTGCGCTACATCTCGCTTGTTCCTCACGTCGTAGATGAGCCGCAGCGTCCGCGGAATGTGGAATCGAATCGCTTCCGGCTGCGACGTCGCGTTCTCGAGTTGGCGCACGAGCGTGTCGACGCTGGGAAGCTGCTTCCCAAGCGGCGTTACCTGCTTGCCACAGACGTGCTGGAGCACACGGAACGCAGCCTCGGAGAACCGTCCGCCCTCTACCTCCTGCGGACGTAGGTCGCCAAGGTGGAATCGTCGCTTCGCCTCCGCGTACGTCTCGAGGAGTTTGTTTACGAGGTTGGACGGCAACTCGGCGGCGACGAAGCCGTTCCGGATGTCCTCCAAATCCATGCTTCGTTAGCTCTCGGTCTCCGAGCGGCCGAGAGCTAGGTTGACGGCCGCCTTGAAATCGCTGTGCCACTTCGACGTAGCGACGATCTCCGCCGAACTTCCGCCTCTGTTAAAGCCCTTCAGATCCCCGAGATGCTTGGACGAATAGTTTGCATCGTCGTAGGCTTGCTTCCGCTTCACCTCTGCGCGAACGGCCTTTGCATCAATCGGTTGTTCGCCAAGCCCGAAGGCTCGGGCTCCGGCGACGAGCGCAGTAATGATTCGTGCCTGCTGTGCTCGGTTTGCGCCAAGGATCCGTGTCGCCGGCGTGACGTGGACGTTCGAACCCGAGAGGCTCAGGACGTCACGGAGGTCGGTCTCCGCTACACCGGACTCATGCGCCAGCGTCGCGAAAAAAGTCTTCTCGTCGACGGAGGTGGCTGTCTCGTTCTCGGTTGCCGCTTTCGCAGCAGATCCCGGCCGCGATGCCAGTTTGCCTCGGCCGCCACGCGGCGTGCCGGAGTCCCGCTTTCCCGCGGACGAGCCACCGCCATCCATCGCCCTGAGCTCTTCAACAGCCTCGCGGAATGCGATCTCGTACAGTGACTCCGGTACCCGGACTGGTTGACAGCGTCCCAAGCGCGCCTCAGTAGCACGTTCGCGTCCATGCAAACAATCATAGGTGCGCCCTCGGACGCTTGCGCGGATGTGGCACGCCGTTGGCGCGTGGGATCAGGTTCACAGGACGAGATCGCGTTGGGAACTCCTCACTCAGCGAATGAGCGAACGCGAGGTCGTCGTGGGAGGAAACGACCGCAGCCTACGGGAGTGGCGAGCGCGCGATGTTGATCGGCATCATGGAACGCTGCCGACATTCGGAGGCATCGACTGGCTCGTGCCTCGGGAAGCAGGGTGTCGCGGTTTGGTAGTGATGCCGGGCGTCACGCCATCGCAGACCATGACATCCTATCGGTCGCCGACGGGTCTCCAGAGCTTCGTGATGATCAAGTTCATCCATACTTCCGACTGGCATCTAGGAATGCGGGCACATTTCCTGCCCGAGGAGGCCAGGGCTCGCTTTGTGGAGGACCGCTTCGACGCGGTGCGAAGGATCGGCACGATCGCCGCCGAGGAGGGCTGCGCGTTCGTCGTGGTGGCGGGTGACGTCTTCGACTCCAACCATGTCGATGATCAGGTCCTTGCGAAGGCGACCGATGCTCTGTCGTCATTCACCGTCCCGGTGTTCCTGCTGCCGGGCAATCACGACATCCTGGATCCCTCCTCGGTCTATCGTAGGCAGGGCTGGATGGCGCACAGGCCCGCTAACGCGGTTGTGCTGGAGGAGGCTGCGGCGTTGCCGGTGCCGGGCGTAGAAGGCGTTGAGATCGTGGGCGCTCCGTGGCATGCGAAGCACCCGCTCACCGATCCGCTCGCAGCCGCCTACGAGGTCCCGGCACGCGCCGACGGTGTGGCTCGCGTCGTGATCGGACACGGCGTTGTCGACGAGCTCAGCCCAGACACGGACGACCCCGCGCTGATCACGGCCTCTGGTATCGCCGACGCGGTTCGGAACGGCAAGGTCCACTACATAGCGCTCGGCGACCGGCACTCTGTGACCGAGATTGCCGGCAGCGAGGGCCGTGCGCACTACGCTGGAACGCCGGTGTCGACCGACTACAACGAGAAGGACCCCAACCAGGTCCTGCTCGTCAGTCTCGATGCCGGGGGCTGTGTTGTCGAGCCTCGCCACGTGGGAGCGTGGCGGTTTGAGCAAGCCGCCCGTGATGTTAACCGGGAGCAGGACGTCACGGCACTCGGTGACTGGCTCGACGCCTTCGACTCCAAGCACACGACGGCGGTCAAGCTCGCGTTGCGAGGCACGCTGTCGCTTTCCGTGAACGCGATGCTGGACGGTGTCCTGGAGCGCCAGAATCTGACGTTCGCCTCGCTGAACACGTGGGAGCGTCAGTCCGATCTCGTGGTCGAACCCGACGATGCCGACCTCGCCACGCTCGATGTGTCCGGGTACGTGCGCGAGGCTTTGGAGCACCTGCGCGATGAGGCGGGCGGCTCCGGTGATAAGGCGGTAGTTGCGTGCGATGCGCTGAATCTGCTCTACCGGCTGGCGCTGGCGCGTTGAGGATCCACCGCATCTCGCTGAGGGACTTCCGTGGGGTGGAGGCTCTCGATGTCGAGTTCGACCCCGCTGGCGTGACGGTCATCGAGGGCCGCAACGAGATCGGCAAGACCTCGATCGCCGACGCCTTCACGCTGCTGTTCGACGACAGGGACTCCTCGAGTAAGCGTGCGGTCCGGGAGGTGCAGCCGATCGGCCGGGATGTCGGACCGTTCGTCGAGGCGGAGCTGACCGTGGGTCCCTACCGTCTCACGTACCGAAAGCGGTGGATGAAGGGCAGGATCACCGAGTTGGAGATCGTCGAGCCGCAGCGTGAGCAGCTGGCTGGCGAATCGGCCCATTCCCGGATGGGCGAGATCCTCGAGGAGAACACCGATCCAACCCTGTTTAGTGCGCTCCGCTATCAGCAGGGCGAAGCGATCTCGCAGGCGACCGTCGCAGATGCCCCAAGCCTCCGGGCCGCGCTTGACGCCGCAGCGGGCGGCTCGGGAGCGCGCGCAGGAGCGGGACAGGAGGCACTGCTCAATCGCGTAGAGAAAGAGCGGCTGCGCTACTTCACCGACAAGGGTGCGGTACCTCTTTCCCGGAAGGACAAGACGAAGCGGCTCGATGAGCTGCGCGCAGAGGTCGCGGTGGTGGAGGAGAAGATCCGCAAGCTCGACGACGCGGCCGATCGCCAGCGTCGGATCGAAAGCGAGTTGAACGATCTCGCCAATCAGGTCCCGATAGCGGCGCAGCAGGTCGAGGAGCACCTCCAGGCTGTCCAAGCGATCGAGCGGCTCGAGCGTCACGTAGAGCGCTCACAGCACGAGCACGAGCAGGCCGAGTCTGTGTTGCGAGAGGCGACGGCTGCTCGCGACACACGCACCAACCTGATCGAAAGCGCTGACTCGGCGACGAAAACCCGCGCAGATCTCGAGGCAGCTGTCGCCTCCGCTGCGCCTGGGCTCTCGTCGGCGCAAAGTGCCGTCACCGAGGCCGAGGAGGCACATGCGAAGGCGAGGACGGCCGTCGAATCTGCCGAACAGGAGGCCGCTGGATCTCATCGGTTCTTGGAGCTGTTCGAACGTCGCCTCGAGCGCGATCAGCTCCAGGAGCGCCACGACGGCGTGGCTGCTGCCGACAAGGCGGTCGAAACGGCGGAGCGGTTTCTCGCTGGGTGCGCCATCGACCAGAAGCTGCTGGGCGGGATCGACGACGCCGCCGAGAAGCTCGCCGTGGCCAAGGGCCGCGCCGAGGCGGGAAAGCCCCGACTTTCACTGGAGGCGCTGCGGCCTGTCCGGTTCACCGTTGACGGCGAGCAGATCGACGCATCGCCGGGAGCGCCCATCGAGAAGGTCGTTTCTAAGCGGACCGAGGCGACAATCGGCGATCTTGCGCGCGTGCTCGTCTCGGCTCCCGAGGCGGCAGGTGACGCCGAGCAGGCACTTGCGAAGGCGGAGCGGCACTTGGCCCGCCTTCTTCGCGATGCCGGAGTCGCTTCCCAGCCCGCTGCCCACGACACGGTCCGCGAACGCTCGCGACATGAGACCGAACGCGACAATGCGATGCAGCGGCGGGTGGACGCTCTGCGAGACCTCGAGGCTGCCCAGCTCGCCGCGAAGCTCGAGCGAGCGCAGGAACGCGTCTGCGCCCTCGAGGCCGAGTACGACCTTCCCGACGCGGCAGATGGGTCGTTCGACGATGCGCGCGCCGCTGCGCAGCGCTCCGACGCCAAGGTGCAGGATGCCCAATCGGTAGAGGAGAAGCATCAGACGGCACTCACGGCAGTCCAGGGCTCCCTACGCCTGCTCGAAGACAGGGACATCGCACAGCGCACGCGGCTGGACGGCGCCAAGACGGAGGCAAAGCGCTCCGCGGATGAGCTCGAGCAGGCTCGCAAGCAGGTGGCGGACGATGAGCTCACGAAGGCGTTCACGGATGCCGAAGCGCGTATCGCCACCGCAGCTGCAGAGCGCAAGGCGGCAGAGGAAGAGCTCGCGGTGGGCGATGCGGCGTCCTCGCGCGCGATGCTCGAGAACGCCGTCAAGACTCAGGGCAGGCTTGCGGACGACATCAAAAAGCGAGAGATCGAGAGCGCGAGAACCCGCGGAGAACTCGAGCTGGCTGGACACGACGGGCTCGCCGACCGTCTCGCCGAAGCACGCGCGAGACTCGAGGACCTCCAGCGCGAGCTCTCCTCAGAGGACAGCCGTGCCGCGGCGGTCGAGCGCCTCCATACCCTGCTGGCCGAGAAGCGGGACCAGGCGCAGCAGACCTACATCGGTCCCTTTCGCGAGAAGGTCAACGCCTACGCACGCATCCTCTACGGCCCCGCCGTCGAGGTGGCGGTGGACCACGGCAGCCTGCAGGTCTCCAGTCGGACGCTCGACGGCACTACCGTGCCGTTCGGCCAGCTCTCGGGGGGCGCCAGGGAGCAGCTTGCGGTGCTCGCACGCTTGGCCTGCGGCGCGCTCGTCAGTCCTCCAGACGCAGACGGATGTCCGGGCGGCGTGCCGGTGATCATCGATGACGCGCTCGGCTACTCGGATCCGGGTCGTCTAGAGCGGCTCGGCGCTGCGATCACCGTTGCGGGTCAGGACTGCCAGGTCATCGTGCTGACATGCGAACCCGGACGCTACCGGGGCGTTGGCAGCGCCAAGGTGATCTCGCTGAGCTGAGCTCCGAGTGTCCCGACGGCGCCGCGCCGTGGACAGGGCTCTCAGGCTATAAGAACATTGTGTGGCGCAAGCCAGGACGGCATCGACTCGCCACCATTGCCGTGCATGCCTGCGTTGCGCTGACGTGTCGCCCATTCGAGCAGGTTCGCGAATAGTTCCCCCTGCTCGACCGCGTCGTCGAGTGCGTTGTGCGTATGCGCTGTGGCGGGCTGTAGAAACAGCGGCATCGTCGCCTTTCCGGAGCTGTCAAAGACGGTGCCGGCGAGCGCCTGGTATTGGGTGCGTATGTCAAGGCATGAGGAATGTCCGAACGGTGAGCCGCCGGGCGCGAAAGTCTCGAAGTACCAATACAAAAACGCCCAGTCGAATGCGACTGGGTAGGCGACCAGCACTGGTCGGTGCCCATTGCTCAGCTCCTGCACCCATTCGGCGGCTTCCCGGATGGCTGCGGCCGGGTCGGCGCCCTCGCGCCGCAGACGCTCGCGGTCGAGGCCGTTGACTTCCAGCGCCTCCTGCTCGTAGCGATCGCTGATGGGGCGCAGCTCGCGATAGAACGTCAGTTCGCGTGGCTGCCGGCGCTCGAAACGAGTTCCGTCGTAGCGACCCACAACTGCCAGGCCGAAGGACAGCAGCGAGAACGATCCGGGGATCGGCCCGTCGGTCTCCACATCGGCGGAGATGTATAGGTCTGGGCGGGTCCCCACGGCGTTCATCGGCTCGATGATCGAGTATCGCACGGACGGACGGACGGACGGCCGGTCGCTTTCCATATGCTGGGCGGATGGCCGAGTCACGGCAGGACTACTCGCTACGCCGCCTGAGCGTGCTTCAGGCTGTCTTGGCGCCGGCCCACGACTTGCTCGGCGACCATCGTCTCTGTGTCTACGCGACCGGCTCCTATGGCCGCCTGGAGGCATGGGGCGGCTCGGACATCGACCTGTTCTTCCTCTACGACGATGCGGACGAGACCACGAGGCTGCCGTGGACCGTCTTCGTGCGCCTGGCCGCGCTGCTGATCGACGAGACCGCGAATATGGGCTTTCCGCCCTTCTCCGGTGACGGAAAGTACCTGGAGGTCCAGTACGTTCGGGAGATGGAGGAGGTGCTGGGGAGTCCGCGGGACGACTCGCTGAACACCTTCACCGGACGGATGTTGCTCCTGCTGGAGAGCCAGCCGGTCTACCGGGAGGACATCTATCTTGCACTTCTGGAGCGGATCATCGGCTTCTACTACCGCGACTACGAGGACCATTCCGAAGAGTTCCTGCCGACATTCCTCGTCAACGATCTGCTGCGTTTCTGGCGAACGCTGACGCTGAACTACGAGCATGATCGCCGCAGTCTCTCCGCACTGACCGACGAGGATCTCCAGCGCAAGAAGGCCAAGAGCGCGCTGAAGAACTACAAGCTGAAGGTCAGCCGCCAGGCGACGTGCTTCTCGATGATCGCCAACCTCAGCGTCGAGCAGCCACCGGTGCGTCCGGATGCGGTGATCGAGCTGTGCCGGATGACGCCGTCGCAGCGATTCGAGCGGCTTCGCGGCCATGACGGCGCCGGCGCGGTCATCGACGAGCTGACGAGCGAGTACGAACAGTTCCTGGAGGCGATCCAGCGTCCCGAGGACGAGCTGATCGCTCGCTTCATCGATCCGAAGGAGCGTAAGAGCGCGCTCGAGCGCGCCAAGACCTACGGCGATACGATCTACCGGCTGCTTGCGCGCGTCGTGCCCGAAGATCGCATGCGCTCGCTCGTCGTCTGATCCGGCACCTCGCCGAATCGCGCTTGATCGCCCGCCGCCATAGCGCGGCGATCGCGTAGAGCTCGGACCCGCGTCAACGGTCTGGGTCCGTTGTGGTGGATCAACAGTTCGTCTACTCGATTCCGAAGGAGAAGTCGTTGTCGCGGTCTTGGTCGATCTCGAGCTCGTTTGGCTGCTCACGTGTGAGCTCGTCGGCGTCGCGGTCGCGCTCGTCTCGTTCCGCGGTGCGCAGGTGTTCTTCGTCGTGCTCGCGGCTGGCGTCGGTCGAGGGGTCGGGGTCGATTTGGGTGGCGGCACTGATCTCGCGGTCCTGGGTTGGCTCGACTTTTGGCTCGATGCCTTGATCTCGTTCGGCGTTTCTATCGGCGGGCTGCTTGGTGATGCTGGCTTCTTGCGCTCGGCTTTCGGCCATTCGTTCTGCTAGGCGTTCGATGGCGCCGGGGTCCATTCCTTGCTCGCCGAGGTCTTCGCGGGTTACGTGGATGTCGGTTTGCTCGCGGGCTCGGCTTACGGCTACGTAGGTGTGCTCGCGGTCGGTTTGCCAGCTTCCGGTGAGGATGGTGCTCTTCTCGGCTGTGAGGCCTTGGGCCTTGTAGATGTGGACGGCGTAGCTCAGGGAGAGGTCTGAGAAGTCTTTGGTGTTCACGTCGATGTCGCGTGGCTGTGGCTCTTTGGTGTTGATCGTGACCTTGTCCTCGTCGCGGTTCGTCTCGATGACGGTGCCGAGTGTTCCGTTCTCGATTCGCTTCTCGCCTGGCACGTGGTACTGGGCTGTGAAGATCACGTGGTCGCCGGCGGCGAGACCGTAGGGCTTATCGGGTAGATCGACTCGGTCGGCTCCCAGCTCGCCGGCTTTCGCTCGGCGTTCCTGGGCCATCGCGTTGATCTGATCTCGCTCCTTGTTGCTCGCGTCGGTGATCATCACGGCTTGGCCTCGGGGCGCATTCGATCGGGTTCGATCCCAATGCTCCACCATCGCCTTTGCGGCCCGTGCTCTGGTGTCGTGGATGTGCAGCCGGTCGTGTGCCTGATAGCGGGCGAGCGCTTTGGCGGCGTGGCCGTCGCGGATCTCCTGCCATGCCGTTCGCTCCCAGTCGTGGTGGGCGCGGTGCACCTCTGTCAGCTCGGCGGTCGGGACCTTCCCCTCGATCTCCTTGAACAAGCCGCCGGCTGCGATCGAGGAGAGCTGCGCCGCGTCACCGGCGAGCAGGAGCTTGCTGTCACGCTCGGCTGTCGCCTTCACGAGCCGGGACAGTCGTTCGCTGTCGGCCATTCCCGCCTCGTCCATCACGACGACCGTTTTCGAGTCGATAGTGATCGTGCCTTTCTCGACTCTCGCCAGCAGCGAGTCGGTCGTCATCGCATGGTCGGTTTTCGCATCGGCCTGCAGGCGCATCGCGGTCGCTCCCGCTACGGCCGTTCCGATCACCTGGTTGCCTTCGTGCTGCCAAGCCTTCGTCGCGGCTGAGATCGTCACTCCCTTGCCGGTACCGGCGCGGCCGACGAGCACCGCGATCCCGCCTTGGCCGGTGATCGTCGCGAGGGCCTCGCGCTGCTCTTGGGTGAGCGACCCTTTGATCTCCTTGCCGATCTGGAGACGCGCCTGCCTCAGCGCCTGCTCGCTGACCGGCGCCGCCGGCTGCTCGCTGCGAGCCTGTGCGACGGTGAGCGTTTGAAGCTCGCGTTCGCGCAGCTGCCTTGTCGTCCACATCCCGTCTTGCAGGCGGACGAGCTCACCGGAGCGCACAAGCTCGTCGCGCACGCGGTCCGCTTCGGCGGGCCGGGCGACGCCGGCGCTCAGCTCATACGCCTTCGCTTTGAGCTCTCGCTCGGTGATCATCGAGCGCTCCCGCGTGACCTCGCCTGTCAGCTCCCTTGCGAGATCGACCTTCGGGTCGCCGCTGATCGTCCGGTCGTTGAACAGCTCCTGGACGCGCTGTTTGGTGAGCCCGTGCTCAGCCGCGAGCGCTCTCCACGCGGCGTTCACGTCGACGCGGTCCGCGGCGCTCTTCGATCCCCTCGTGCTTGTCGTCAGCGACCCGAGCTCACCGGCTTTCGGCTCGCGGCCGTAGCGTTGGCGAAAGACGCGCGCGGCGCGCTCGACGTCCTCGGAGCGGCTCGACCACGTGCTCGCCAGGTCCGTCGGGACGCCCCTGACCTCGAAGTAGCGCTCATTGTTGCCGGTGCGACGTTCGATCTGCAGGCCGAGGTTCTTCAGGTTCTCGGCCAGCTCGGCGCGGTACCACGCGCCGTTCTCGCGGGCGGCCTTATACAGCTGGCGGGATTCCACGGCGGCGAGCTTGCCGTCCTTGCGTTCGGCGGCGAACACCACCACATGGGAGTGCAACTGAGGGTCGGGGATCCCACCGCGCTCCTGGTCCTGAGCGAGGCGGCTCGAGGTATGGACGAACTCGGCCGCCAGCAGTCGCTCGGCCTTCTCGAAGCGCACCACGCCCTCGCTCTTGCGGCGCACGACCGCAACGTCGCGCTCGGTGCGCTCAAGCGTGCTCTTCACGGCGCTCTTGTGCGCCGTCTCGATCTGGGCGCGGTGGTAGGGGTCAGACGCAGCCCACAGCGCCGAGACCGTCTTCGGCGGGGCGAACATCAGCTCCACCCCGGCGGTCCGCGTCCCATCCGCGCCGGCCGGCCGCAGCGGCTGACCGTCAACGGGGGAGAGGCCCTTCATGACCGCGCGCAGCTCGCCACGCTCCACCGGCCGGTCGGATGACAGGCCGAGCGCTGCGAGGGTCTTCTGCGAGCCGTGCCACTGGCTCGGCACGGGCTCATCGCGCTCGTCCCCACCGTCGTGGGTGTAGTAGTCGCCGCGAGAGGCGATCGAGGTCAGGTAGTGCGCGTAGGTGTCGGCGGAGCCGCCGGGGATCTTGTGAGTCGTCTGCACTCCTCGAACGTAGCTTTCACCAAAACGCGCGTCAAGAGGGCGCTAAACTGTGAAACACTCACCGTAACCAGGAAGCATTCACCGTAATAAAGTTAAAGACCCAGCATCGAAGGTGCGTGTAGTCTGCGCTGTTTTGGAGGTGACTGCATCGCAGTCACCGGTCATTGCCCGAAGGGCCGTGACTTCTTGTTGAGCCCCGAAGGGGCGTCTTGCTTTCAGTTCGATGGGATGTCATCGAGCAGGGCTGTTTGACCCGTGGCCTGCGGCGCTGGCTCGATGAACTGGGGGTTGACCATGCTCACGTGTCCGGGCTGCTCGGAGACCAGCTCGAAGGGACTCGTCGAGGGCGACGACTCGCACGTCGATCCCCATGACTGAAATGCCCATCATCAACTCGTCGTGGCGGTGGATGAGACTGCTGGCGCGTAAACGCTCATCGCGGATCGACGAGCTTCGTGAGCTGCAACACTCGGAAACAGACCAGGCTAGGTCGTCCACTTTCTCGGCGCGCTCATTCCTCGCCGCCGTGGTGCGAGCACGCTCCGGAGATCCCTCCTGCGTGGCTGTAGGCACCGTCGGAGCATTTGACGATGCTTCCTGGCTCTTCCTTGAATTTGCCGATACATTCGTGTTCTTCGCAGAATTGGGTATCTTCGGCGTGGGAATAGGAGCCGGGTTCCTCGTGTTCTCCTGATTCGTTTTCGGATTCCTCGTGTTGTTCGCCTTCCGGTTCGCTCGGTTCTTCGCCTTCGGATTCGCCTTCCGGAGTCGCGGGCACCGGCGACGCCCTTCCGGACGGTTCTGATTCGGCGGGCGATGTCGATTCAGCCGGTGTTGATTCGGTCGATATCGTTTCAACCGGAGTCGTTTCGGTCGACGCCGGCTGCGGTTCGGTGCTCGTCGTGGCCGTTGTTGAGCAGCCTGACAGCGCCACAGTCCCGATTGCCATCGCCACAGCAGCCCATGACCTCACGTTTGTCTCCTACCGCGCCGGCCGCTCAAGGGTGTCCGGTCGGCAATCCAGCGCTTCGCAGCAGGCGCGTGGCCGTAGCGTAGTTGTTCTGAAGGTCGGTGAGCTTGCGTGGAAGCTGTGGCGGGGCGAAGCGCTTGGAGTAGCGGCTTGCCGTGAGCGTGCCTCGCCATTCTTCGACGCGTTCGATCGGCTTGCCGTACGCGGCGATGTCGGTTCTCGGTGCGCTTCGGGTCAGAAGGCAGCCGAGATGGTTGGCCTTGCTGACGCGCGCGCCCATGTCGGGGATCGCTCCTTCTTGGAGGCAGAAGCGCGCGAGGATCGTCTTGATGATTGAGGTGTGGTCGAAGATCGTGTCGTGCTCCACGCTCGCCTTCTCCACGAGCGGGGAGACGACGATCGCGGGCACGCGCACGCCGTAATGACGAAAGTCGGGACGATCATCTGGCGCAGAAGGTGGAGTGACGTGATCGTGGAAGCCCCCGTGCTCGTCGTAGGTGATCACGAGCATCGTCTTCTCCCAGCAAGGACTGGTGCGCAGGGCGTGGTAGAGGTCGAGCACAAGTGCCTGTCCCGATACCACGTCGGATGGAGGGTGATCGTCATTCGAATCCGGTCCGAAGACGGATAGGTCCTTGAAGTGCGGGTCGATCCATGAGACGGCGGGTAGCTTGCCCGCCGCGGCGTCGTCCAGGAATGAGCCCTGCTCACCCAAAGCCTTGCCGAGATCGCCCTCGACCGTGCTGAGCTTACGCTTGTCGAAGAACGCGAAGTGGGGGTGGTGGCGCGCATCGAGACGATACTCGGCATCGACCAGGCGCAGAGTCGCCGGGTCATATGAGTACCAGCGCCAGTCAACTGCCGTCAAGAAGCGGGGGAACGAGGCGCGGTTATAGATCGGCGGAAGCGGCGAGGGCCGGTCGTCGCGGCTGCCCTGCGCGCCGCCCGTGAGCGCGTACAGCCTGTTCGGCCACGTCGCTCCCCGCACAGAGCTGAACCAGCGGTCGCACACACAGAACTCGCTGGCGAGATGATCATAAACGGGCAGATCCTCAGCGTCGTAATAACCCATCACGTACCCAGGGTCGGCAGGGATGACCGGTGGCCCGTTCTCACGTTTCCAGCGTTCCACATATTTCGCGTAGCACGCCACGAATCCGTCACGGAGCTGCTCATCTACGCACTCGCCCGAGTGGCATGGATCTTCGAGCTCGCTGTGCCCGGCGGTCTGCCTGAGATGCTCCACGCGATAGTCGTGTCCGAGGTAAGACTCGCTCTCGGTGCCCTTGAGCCCGTCGATGTCCGCCCGCCCGCCGTTCAGGGACAGGTAGCCGAGCATGCAGTCGAACGAGCGGTTCTCGAGCATCAGCACGACGACGTGGTCGATCTTCTGCAGGTTGGCCAGCGCCTCGTCTTCGGCGAGCGGGACCGTGCCGGTCGGCGTGCGCACCGGCCCCTCGCTCAGCAATCCCGCTATCTCTTTGGCGCTGCCGGGCAGCAGCGGGTCAAGCACACGGGCACCGAGTCGCAACAAACGAGAATCGAGTTCCAACACTACGTGCCGAGTCTACGCCGAGGGCAGGACGATTCGCAAGAATGGGCACTGCCCGTGTCCTGACGGAACTGTAGGATCGCTATTCGAAAAACGAATAGGACGCCGGAGGAGGGTTAGCGATGCCGACCGCCAAACAATCGACCTGGATTGCAACAGTTCTCGTGATTCTCCTTGGAGCGATCGTGGTGTGCGCCCTGCTCGTGTACCCCGTTGATGCCTTCTTGAAGGTGTGGGCCGTTCTCGGAACGCTGGTCGGGGTCGTGACAGGGGCGATCCCCGGCTTCTTCTTCGCGTCCTCCGCGCAGCGGAGGGCAAGTGAGGCGCAGCAGGGGCAGCGTACGACACAGGACAAGGTGGAGACGCTTATGGGTCTGGCCGATCCGAGCATGGTCGAGGCTGCGCGGGACGTGCGGCCTGACCTGTTCCGGGCGCCATCGACCGGGTCCGGCGAGGATCGGGGCGCGGATGGCCGATAAGGAGGACGAGCCCACCGCAACTGGAGTTGATGGAGTTGAGGACGCGAAAGGCCTTGCGACGGTCTGTGCGCATAACCACAGGCTCGTTATCGACCGCGCTTGGATCCACAGACGGGTCGACGCGATGAGCTTCACGGAGGGCCTGATGGTCAGAGTGTGGACGAGTATCGACTTCACCGTCCCGCGCGATGTCATACCGTTCGGGAAGATCGATGGCCAGAGCGCCTTCTACCTACCGGTGACGATTCTCGCGAAGTGGCCACCGGTGATGCGGTTTGACCTGCGCGATGAAAAGGGGCGGCCCATACCGCTGCTCACGAGCACGAAGAACCGCGAAGTCGATGCTGCAGTGCTCAGCGCGTTGGCGCCCGCATATCCCCCGAACCTCAAGGTCCGAGAGTTGCTCAGAGAAGTCGCGCAAGGCGACCGCGCGAAAGCCGCCCTCGCACTGAACAATCTCGTGACGGTACTCGAATCTTCTGTGCAGTCGGAAGAGATGCCTGAAGCAGCACGGCATGAATGGGCCCGCCTGAAGCAGCTGCTACAGCCGCTTGTGGAAAACTCGCTTCTGTGGGTACGCGTCCAGGGCGAGCCGGGAACACGACGGATTGTCAAGTATGGATTCGAGCAACCGGTCGAAAAGCCACTATTTTTCTTTCGAAGCGCGCTCGGTGCATTGAGCTGGCGAGAGACGAGCAACGTGTACGCGATCCCACGGGTCGACTGGGCACAGAACTACCATCTGCAAATCGACGCGCCGCCGGGGTTGCTGTTGCACGACGCTCAGCTCGTTCCCAGCGTGCCCCACGAGGGCGATGCGCCGGGGGCGCGTGCCCGACTGCCTCGTCCGACCCCGACCGAGCTCTTGCAAGGCGCACTGCAGGTGCTTGGCCGCGCCGGCGTGGAGATGCGTGGGCTGGTGCGTGAGACTCTCGAGGCGTCGCGCCAGCGCCTTGCGAAGATTGGGAGGCTGGCTGCCGAGGCGGACCCCGGGATCGCCGGGAGACCCATGCGAGAGCAGTTCGTCGAGCCGCAGACCGGCGTGAGCTGGGAGTGGAAACACCGCCGCCGGGCATATCTGTACGTGTCTCGCCCGCACTCGACGTTCGCCGCGGCGAAGTTCAGCTTCATCGCTCCCTACAGCAGCGTCCGCGGACCGCTGGCCGCCGCAGTCCTGCTGGCCGCGCTGATGACGGTCATCACGGTGCGGGCCGGAGCGGTGGCGATGCACGACGGCGAAGCCGTGACGGCGCTCGTCGTTGTGCCAGTCGTGATCGGGGCGCTCGTGTTCAGGCCCGGCGAGCATCCACTCGTGCGTCGGCACATCGTAGGTGTGCGGCTGCTGCTAATCGTGGCAGGTGCCGCTCCGGTCTTAGCGGCGATCGTGCTACTCACGCGGACGCACCCGAGCGCAGGCGACCTCCTGCCGTTCTTCATTCCGCTGACGGTGTCAGCGTGGGTCGCATCGGCAGGGCTGGGCCTGAGCGTGCTGCTGCCGGCTCAGGGTTACGCGAGAACCTAGCCGGAAACGAGTCGGCGGGCTGGTGTCAGCCCTCCGCATTCGACGAAGCAGAGGCCTCTGGTGGTGGGTCGGGGAAGAGCTCGTCGAATCGCTTCAGGTAGACGCCTGGGTTGGAGGCGGATGGGACGTACCAGTCGGCTGGATAGAGGTGGTTGTCCGCCTCGAACTGCTGTACAGCTTCCGGCACAAGTTCGCGATATCGACGATTGCTGGCCATCGTTCTCTTTCCCGTTATAGACGCTCGCGAGCATCAGGCCTGGTGGAGGGAACGGAACCTTGTCCGTCGGCATGTCTGCATCTCATGGTGCTAACCGAGCCTCCTCCTCAAGCGGTCCATCCTACACCACCAGATGCGTCCGGATGCAATCGGTCATTCGTCCAAATCCGCGCAAGCCACCGCATCTCGCACCATGACGGCGTCAGCCTACGATACGACCCAGACGAGACGCCGAGCGTCCCCAACAGCCCCGCTGTAGCTGCCTGTCCGTCCTTTCGTCACGGCCCGTCAGGCCACTGCGAGCGGGGTGGGTAGAGCTTCGATCAGCCCGAGCGCGTCGTTCGCGTCGAGGATCACCTGGGCGCCGTCGCGCAGCAATGCATTTGAGCCGCGGGCGCACGGGTCGCTCGTGCGGCCCGGGACCACGCCGACCTCGCGACCCAAGTGGCAGGCCAGTTCCGCGGTGAACAGCGTGCCCGCGCTCTCGCCTGCCTCCACAACGATCACCGCGTCCGCGAGCGCGGCGATCATCCTGTTGCGGGCCAGAAAGCACCAGCGGCCCGCTGGGCGAAAGCCGAACGGAAGCTCCGACACCGCGGCGCCCTGTTCGCGCACGCGCATGTGCACCTGGTCGCTCTGGACCGGATACGCCACGTCCGCGCCGCCCGCCATCACAGCGATCGTCGCGCCGCCCGCGCCCAGCGCGCCCTGTTGCGCGGCGGTCTCGACGCCTTCCGCGAGGCCTCCGATCACCGTCACCCCGGCGCGCGCGAGATCGCGCGCGAGCGCGGTCGCCGTGTCGCGGGCGTAATAGGTCGATTCGCGGCTCCCCACGATCGCCACGACCGGACGCGCCAGCAGGTCGAGCAGGCGCGCAGGTTGCTCGGCGGCGATGTGCAGCGTTGCGGGCGGCGCGTCGAGCTGGGTGAGACGCTCCGGGTAGCGCGGGTCGTGGCGGCACACGCCGGTGCCGTTCGATGAGCGCGCGCCACGAGTCCGCTGGCCGGCTTGCGCGGGCAAGGCGTTGATGCGGGGCGTGCGCGCACGTGCGTGCTCTGTGCGGTGGCGCGTCTCGGCGCGATGGTCCACGGCCCTCACGCGCGTGTGCCGGAGTCGCCGCGTGCTCCGGCGGACGGTCGCGGTCAATCGCTCGTCTGGGAGGGAGAGCAGCCCGACCAACTCCCAGCGGTCCAGGCTCAGGCTCTCGATCGCGTCCGCATG
Organism: uncultured Solirubrobacterales bacterium; assembly: GCA_963714635.1. GTDB lineage: Bacteria > Actinomycetota > Thermoleophilia > Solirubrobacterales > Solirubrobacteraceae > Palsa-744. The sequence goes on from CAVQPM010000005.1 coordinate 1,020,847, forward strand.
GTCGGCCATCAGGGCGCCTCGGGCCGCGCACCGCTCGCAGACGCTCACGCTCGCCGCCTCCCGCGCGCCGTCACGTCGCCCGCCTCATGCGCACGGTCTGCTCGCCCATTGCTCGCACACGCTCATGCGCCGCGCTCCCCGAACTGGATGGTCTGCGCGACCACCTCCACGACCCAGTGCGGCTCGGTGTCCGGGTCGCAGATCCTGCGGGTGCTCACCCGTCCCACGATCGCCACGCGCCTTCCCTTGCGCAGGTGGTCGGCGGCGGTCCTCGCCTGGTAGCCGAACGCGCGCACCGGCAGCCTGTCGGTCCAGTCGCGCCAGGCGCCGCTGTCCTCGTCGCGCGAGCGATACGCGCACGCCACCCTCATGTCGCACACCACCTTGCCCGACGACAGGGTCTCCAGGACCGGGTCCTGCGTCAAGCATCCGCTCAGCGTCACGTGGTTGAGGTCCGCGGCCACTTCGCCTCCTTGCGCCTCGGTCTCCGGTTGGGCGATCGAGAGTAGCCCGCGCTTGGGACGGGGATTTTTTCGCACGGGCCTCGAACCCGGACGGATTGCGACCCGGCCATCGGCGGCCTGGTTGAGAGCGGCGCGGCGGGGGGAGGGCGAGCCTTTGCTGGGGGGTGTGGCTATGGCCCTGGCAAAGACTTTTGTGTCCCTACTTGACAAGGCTTGCGGGATCTACTACAGTGATGTTGTCACGGTGTCCTTGGGGGCGCCGGGGCGTCACAAAACATAAGACTGGTTTGGGTCGGCTTCGTTGGTCGACTGCAAGCGCTTTAGACGGAACCTGTGGAGAGGGACCGGGTCGCAACTGAGATGGAGATGTAGTTCGCGTGGTTTTCTTGGGGAATAGCGCAGTCGAGAGTCGTTGTGCTCGTGGCGGGTCCTTTATAGGACGCGTCAGCGTGGCTGACGCGTCTCTCTCTCTCTCTCTCTCTCTCTGGCCGGCTCGCCGATCTTGGCGTAGGCCTCTTCCCGCCGGCCGCTTCGTGCGGCGGCGCCACCCCGAAGGGGGTGGGGGCATGACTCGCTCTTCTCGCGCATGCGCATGCGCGCATGAGGCTCCGGCGAGCCGGACGCGGTCCTCTCTCGTGGGGAGTCTCTCTTTCAAAGTGTCGTACCCACGCGGGACGGTCGCACTAGACCCTGTCTCCGTCCTGCCCTCTCCGGGTGGGTTGCCCCTGGACGCTCTCTCCCGAAGCATCGGCGTTCAGGGGTCCACCCGTCTTCTCAGGGGAGTTGTCTGAGATGGCCGCGCGCAAGCGCCCGTCGAGCCCTGATCGTGGCAAGAGCGCGCGGGGACGCCAAGCGTATGACGGGTTGGTGCGCTCCCAGCTCGGCGATTTGCAGCGTGCGCGGATCCTCAGCGCGGTGTACGAGGTGTGTCGCGAGCGGGGCGCGGGCAACGTGAGCGTCGCGCACTTCGTCGACGCCGCCGGGGTGTCGCGGCGCACGTTCTATGAACAGTTCTCCGATCGCGAAGACTGCATGCTGGCCGCTTTCACGCAGGGGGTGGCGGCGGCGAGGCGGCGGGTCGAGCCGGCGTTCGAAGCTCACAGTGAGTGGCGCGAGCAGGTCAGGGCGGGCCTCGGCGCGTTCCTTCGGTTCTTGGATGAGGAGCCTGCGGTCGGGCGGATGCTCGTGGTCGAGTCGCTTGCGGCGGGCAAGCCGACGCTCGAGCGGCGCGCGGAGCTGATCGACTCGCTCACACGCATCGTCGATCGTGGCCGAGCGCTCTCGAAGAGCGAGGCGCTCTCGCCGCTGACGGCGGAGGGCGTCGTCGGCGGGGCGCTCGCCGTCATCCAATCGCGCCTGCTCGAAGGGCCACGCGAGCCGCTCGCCGGGCTCGCGGGCCCGCTGATGAGCATGATCGTCTTGCCGTATCTCGGAGCGCCAGCCGCGCGCCGCGAGCTTACGCGCGCGCCCTCCCCGTCGCTCAACGGGAACGCTTCCGCCGCGAGCGGGTCGAGCGTCGTCATGCCGATCGACCCGTTCAAAGCGCTCGGGATGCGCCTCACCTACAGGACCGTGCGGGTCTTGCTCGCCACCGCCGAGCACCCGGGCGGCTCCAACCGCCTGATCGGCAATACCGCCGGGATCGGCGACCAGGGACAGATATCGAAGCTGCTCGGCCGACTCGAGCGGCTCGGCCTGGTGAGCAACACGGGCGCCGGCGCAGGCAAGGGCGCACCGAACGCGTGGACGCTCACCGAGCAGGGCACGCGCATCGCCGAGGGGATGCGCCAGCACACACAGGACTTGCAGTGAAAGGAGAGGGAGCCATGACGGCTTTCGCAAACAAGAACAGCAACGGGAGGAAACACAGGATGTTCTCAAGCATTCGCAAGCGCTTCACCTACGCGAACGTCGCCATGACGCTCGCGCTCGTGTTCGCCATGACCGGCGGGGCCTATGCCGCCAAGAAATACCTGATCACCAACACGAAGCAGATCAGCCCGAAGGTGCTCAAGCAGCTGAAGGGCAAGAACGGCAAGAACGGAGCGCCCGGCGCGACCGGACCAGCGGGGCCCCAAGGCCCGGCCGGCGCAAATGGCAAAGACGGCGCGAACGGCAAAGACGGCGCTGCCGGCAAAGACGGCGTCGGCGTGACGAGCGCCGCCGCGAGCGGGACCGAATGCAAAGCTGGCGGCACGAAGTTGACGTCCGCCAGTGGGACGAGCAAGGTGTGCAACGGCGAAAACGGCCAGACCGGGTTCACCGCGACACTGCCAGAAGGGGCAACGGAGACGGGTGTGATCTCTTACATGTTCCCTGGAGCGGCTCAGCAAGTCTTGCCGATTTCGTTTCCGATCCCACTCGAATCAGCTCTGAGTGGGACGAAAGTCCATTTCATAAAGAAAAACGGTAAGGAAATCAACTCTAGTTTCCAAGAAGTCACGCAGACTACGTGCACGGGTAGCGCCGGGAGTCCCACGGCGCCGAGCGGCAACCTCTGTGTGTACGAAGTGGAACTCGCAGGAGCTGGGACCGGCTCCGGACTCATCCTCAATCCCGTCACAGGGGTAGGAGGGGGTGGCGGCGCCGGGACGAGCGGCGCCGAGATGGTCGTGCTCGGCGGGGCCGCCGAAGCTACGGTAGTCGCGAGCTTTGCGGTGACCGGCTAGTTAGCGGCAACGATCATCCTGTCCCGGGGCGGTGTCTGTTCACCGCCCCGGGAACGGGCTTCTTTTGTTGTGGACGATGGACGGATAGTGGAACGGAGAGCGATTCAGGTGAAACGTCTAGCAAAAATACTCATAGCTGGTAATGACTGTGTACCAGGGTCGGTTCGCCTAACGTTCGGACGGTCCCGCTATGTGTGGCTGACTGGTTTTGGACGCATGGTTGCCTTCGCGGTGGCGGTCACCTGCGTTTTGCTCACCGGTGCGTCCGCTGCCAGTACGAACGGGCCGCCGACCTTTGACAAGATCATTACGGAAGTTTATGCCACGCGCGCGAGCATCGGGGCTCAGTCCTTCATTATACACGGCTATGAAGCCCACTGGCGGATCGAATACTCTGCGAGCGGCGGCGGCCCGTGGACGCTGGCGGCAACCGGATTTGAAACTCCCGCGAAAAACGACGCGCAAATTGAAAGTTACCCACGCACAGTTCTCCGTCATCTCAAACCAGAAACCCCGTATTACGTGCGCATAGTTGCGGAAAACTCGGCGGGCACGTTCGCGGAAACGGCTTCCTTTACTACCAGCCCGGTCAGCAAGCCGGAAATCATCAGCGGAAAAGAACCCGACAGACGAAGTGTAGAGCCGATCGAATTAGTTGAGAAGGAAAATGTCGGTTACGAGGTCGGTCCGACGTTCATGACGGTCACAGCGGACGTCGAGTCCAACGGCGCTGCAACTACGTATGCCGTGGAATACGCTGAAAGCGGGTCCGGTCCATGGGCCGTCGCGGCGAGCGGTTCGATCGGTGTGGCCGAAGACTACGCGCAGCCGCAGGCGGCATTGAGCGGTCTATCGCCGGGGAAGGGTTACCTCATCCGCGTAAAGGCGACCAATGAAAAGGGCACCGGTGAAGTCTCCACGGTGAGATATACGCCGAACGGCGTACCCGAGGTCACCACGGCGTCTCAGGAGGTGCGTAACGACACTGAGACGAGCGCTGAAGTCCTTGGTGCCGTTGTGCCATACAGCACGGAAACGCATTGGCGTTTGGAATCGGCGGACAGTCCGAGTGGTCCGTGGTCGCCGATCCCGGGCGGGAGCGGAACGCTGCCCGGCGGCGAACCCTACGAACAGACCCACCGGGTCACAGGCGATATGACGGGCTTGTTGCCCGACACGACGTACTACGTGCGAGTGTTCGCGGAAAACAAGTATGGCAGCATGACGAGCACCGCGGGCAGCTTCGAGACGTTTGGCGCTCCTGAGACGAGTACGTTTGCGACGCACTCGTTGCACGCGGAAACGGTGCGAGCGTTGGGGTCGGTCGTGCCGCACGGGTTCGATACGCACGCGCACTTCGAGTACGTCACCCAGGGACACTTCGAACAGGAAGGGTTCGCGAACGCGCTGACGACTCCGGCTGTCGACATGGGCAGCGGTGGTAGTAACGGCCCGACAACAAGCGTGGTCGGACAGGACCTTGCCGGGCTGCAGAGCGGGGTGACGTACCGCTATCGGCTGGTCGCGTCGAGCGCTGCGAGCGGCAATCCGACGGTGGACGGTCCCGAACAGAGCTTCACGGTGCCGAGCGGGGTGGAAGCCGGGGCAAACGGTGGCGTCGCGCCGCCGGCGTGCGGCAACGAAGCGTTGCGCAGCGGCGTGTCGGCCCAGTTGCCGGATTGCCGGGCGTACGAGATGGTCACGCCCCAAGACAAGCGCGGCGCGCAGGACGTGTACAGTTACAGCAGCAACAGCACTCCCACGGTCGTCGGTGAAGACGGTGAACGTGTAATCGTGCAGACGCTCTCGAAGTGGGGGGAAAGCTCGGCGAGTCAGTTGACGGACTACCTGTTCGCGCGCGCGCCGGGCGGCTGGTCGATGACGTCGGACGTCTCGCAGCCTCAGGCGGGGGAGGAAAGCTACCGGATAAACGTGTTGAACCCGGATCTTACGCAGGCGGGGTTCTTGACGTATACGGAGACGAAGTTCGGCTCGACGGGTCATGGTCCGTCGCAGACCTTCCGCTCCGGCCCCTTCGGCGGACCGTACGCGACGGCAGCTACCGCGCCGTATCAGGAAACAAACGAAAAGACAAACGATGCGTGGGCAGGCATGTCCGACGACGGCAGCAAGCTGGTTTTGCGCACCACCGATCACGAACTTCAGGGGCACCCGACAGGTACGGTCAGCGGTGACGACTTGTACGAATACGCAAACGGGAAGCTTAGCCAACTAAACGTGCAGAGCGACGAGTCGCCGATCGGCTCGTGCGGCGCGGCGCTGCCGTACGGGCGTGAAGACTATGGTGGGATCGAAATTGATTATCGCGTGCAGCAGAGCTCCCACCACGTGCTCTCGCGTGACGGGTCGAAGGTGTTCTTTGCGGCGGTCCCGGGGAGTAATTGCAGCGCACAGGCGCATCTGTACATGCGCGTCGACGGCAAGGAAACGGTGGACATCGGCGAATACGGTTTTCTGGGCGCCGGCCCGGATGGCTCCAAGCTATTGTTGGTGAGCGTGAATTCGGACGCCCTGGTCGTTTACGACACGAACAGCAGGAACTATGAAACGCAGCCGGTGCAGTACGCAGGGGAAGCGCAGATCGTCTCTGAAGATTTGACGGCGTACTACTTCTGGAGCGACCAAAAGCTCACGCCGGAAGCGCCAAACCCCACGGGCGGGAGTGATGTGTACCGGTATGACATTGCGACCAAAACACTACACTTCGTGGCCGAGATAACGGAGGCGTCACAGCAGGTGGAGTCGTCCGGTGGTTACTCGGTCAGTCCGGACGGTCGCTACTACTACTTTCCGGCCCATGAAGTGGCCGGCCTGCCGATCGATCGTTCCGAATCCGGTGCTGCGACTGAACAGGTGTACCGGTACGATAGCCAGGAAAACACGATCCAGTGCATGTCATGCGCATCGTCGTTCGACCGGGAACCGAAGCTATCGGCAGTGTTCGTTCCGAATGACGCGCAATCGGATCTAACTAAGATTCTGGTTAATGGTGGGGCGCAGCGCATCGCATCCGACAACGGCGATTACGTCTTCTTCGATACGCCTGCCGCGCTGGTGCCGCAAGATATCGACGGTGAACTATTTCCGGAAGGCACAGGCCGGCGGTCAGATTTTGAATTCTCGGAATCGAGCGATGTGTATGAGTGGCGGAAGCTGGGCGTCGATGGTTGCGCACGGTTGGAAGGGTGCTTGGCGTTGATCTCCTCGGGCACGGGCGGCGAAAAGAACGAGTTGCTCGGCACGACGCCGTCGGGTCGGGACGTGTTCTTCGCGACGCATTCGCAGCTCGTAACGCAGGATCAGGATCAGCTCGGCGATTTGTACGATGCTCGCATCGGCGGTGGGATTCCCGCGCCGGCGCCGCCCGCGGTTGAATGCGAAGGCGATGCGTGCTCCTCGCCGCCCAGCGCGCCGAACGACTTCACGCCGTCGAGCTTTACGTTCGCCGGTCCGAGCAATGTCCAGCCCGTGCTTCCCGTGGCGAAAGGGCCGGCCGTGCGCAAGAAGGCGAGGTGCGCGAAGGGCAGGCGGCACGTTCGTGGCAGGTGCGTGAAGACAAAGCGCAGGCGAGCGGTCAGGGGCCGCAAGAGCGCCGCTGCGCGCGGACGGCATGGAAGGGGTCGATGATGAGGCTGGTCAACCGTTTCGCGGTGTGCGCGCTGACTCTGGCGCTGTTTCCGGCCGGGGCGGCCGGGTTCGCGTTGAAGCCGGGATCGTTCAAGATCACGTCCTCGACGTTGAAGGCCGGCGCGCACGAGGATCTGACGACAGCGTTCAAGCTAGTGCATAACGGTGAAGGCGCGACCGACGGGAACGTGAAGAAGACGACGGTCGAACTGCCTGCCGGGTTCAACGGTAGCGACACAGCGACGCCGACATGCACCCCCGCCGAACTATTCGGAAAAGGAGGATCCGCGGGCGCGGAATGCGCTGCTGAAACGCAGGTCGGGACGATCAGCTTCGCGCTGGCGATATTCCCTTACGATCCGTACGGTGTGCCGGTGACCGAGCCGCTCTACAACATGCAGGTCAGCTCACCGGGGATCGTGGCGATGTTCGGGTTCAACTTCAATGGGATCGTGGTGCAGTTGCTGCCGGTGCGGGTGCGTCCGGACGATCTTGGTTTGACTGTCACAAGCGAAAACCTGCAGGGCCTGGGTGAAGTCTCCGAAGTTTCGGCGACGGTGTGGGGCGTGCCCGCCTCGCCGGTTCACGACGAATGGCGCGGCCGGCGGTGCGACAACGAAGTCTGCGAAGGCGGCGGGGAGACCGTCAACATCCCGGCCAAGCCGTTCCTCAGCACCCCGACGTATTGTCCCTCAGAACCGTTTGCTGCGACGCTCAAGCTGAACGATTGGCAGGAAGAAACCAATTTCCTCAGCGAACAGACCGAAGTCCCATCGATGGTCGAATGCGAGCGCGTGCCGTTCCACCCCTCCATCGAAGTCCGCCCGACGACCCACGCCGCGGAAACGGCGACCGGTCTGAACGTGTCGGTTGTCGTGCCGCAGTCATGGGAAAACCCAAATACGCTTGCGACGTCGAACTTGAAGGATTCGGTTGTGACGCTGCCGGAAGGGGTGACTGTCAACCCATCCGCGGGGTCGGGTTTGGGTGCTTGTAGTCCTGAACAGTACGCGGCTGAGCGTGCCGATTCGGTGGTCGGGGAAGCGTGTCCGCAGGAATCGAAGATCGGGTCGATCGAAATAGAAACGCCGGTGTTGCCGGAGAAGATTCCAGGCGCGATCTATATCGCCACGCCGTATGACAACGTGCCCGCGTTTGGGGATGCTCAGCATCCTGGCGGGTCGTTGCTGGCGGTGTATGTGGTCGCGAAGGATCCGCAACGGGGGATCTTGATCAAAGTCGCGGGGAAGATCGAACCGGACCCGGTCACCGGCCAGCTGGTGACGAGGTTTGAAAATACGCCGCAGCAGCCGTTCAGTCGTTTCACGTTGAAGTTCCGGCCGGGTGCGACGGCGCCGCTGGTCAGCCCGCCCGCGTGCGGGTCGTATACGACGACTGCGGCGTTCACACCGTGGTCTGCGCCCGAAGAACCACGGTTGGTGAGCAGCGAACCGTTCGAAGTGACGCAGGGCGTGCACGAAGGGGCGTGTCCCGCGGGTGGTGTGCCGCCATTCAAACCACAGGTCGTCTCGGGCACGCTGAATAATGCCGGTGGCTCCTATAGCCCGTTCTATCTGCGCATCATCCGTGAAGATGGCGAACAGGAGCTCACGAAATTCTCGACCACGCTCCCGCCGGGATTGACGGGCAACCTGACGGGTATCCCGTTCTGTCCGGACGCGAGCATCGAAGCGGGGAGGGGGGTAACGGGAGCTGAGGAGGAAGCCAACCCGTCGTGTCCGGTCGCGAGCGAAATCGGGCATACGATCGTCGAAGCGGGCGTCGGGACAGTGCTCGCGCAGACTCCGGGCAAGGTGTATTTGGCGGGCCCGTATCACGGTGCACCGTTGTCGGTCGTGTCGATCACGAGCGCGAAGGTAGGACCGTTCGACCTCGGTACCGTCGTGATCCGCTTCGCGCTGGACATCAATCCGATCACGGCGCAGGTGGAAGTGTCGGGTGCGCAGTCCGATCCGATCCCGCACATCATCGACGGGATCGTCGTGCATGTCCGTGACATTCGTGTCTACATGAACAGGCCGAACTTCACGGTCAACCCGACCGACTGCAGCCCGCTGTCGATATCGGATGCGATCACGGGCGCCGGCGCGGACCCGGCGAACCCGGCCGGCCAGGACACGGTGAACGTGAACACGCCGTTTGAGGCGGCGGACTGCGCGAGCCTGCACTTCAAGCCCGGCTTCAAGGTCACGACCAGTGGCAAGACTTCAAGGACCGCCGGTGCGAGCTTGTCGGTGAAGCTGACGATGCCCGGCGCGCAGGGAACCAACTCGAACATCAAATCGGTCAAGGTCGATCTGCCAAAGCAACTCCCCTCACGCCTTACGACATTGCAGAAGGCGTGCCCGTCCGCAACGTTCGAGGCCAACCCCTCCGCCTGCCCGTCGGATTCCAGGGTCGGGTTCGCCAAAGCGACCACACCGGTGTTGCCGGTGCCGCTGGAAGGTCCGGCGTACTTCGTCAGCTACGGCGGCGCGAAGTTCCCCGAACTGATCATCGTGCTACAGGGCTACGGCTTCACGATCGACCTGCACGGCGAAACGTTCATCAGCAAAGCGGGGATCACGAGCTCGACGTTCCGCACCGTGCCAGACCAGCCCGTGACGAGCTTCGAACTGACGCTCCCGCAGGGACCCGGCTCGGCGCTCGCGGCGAACGGGAACCTGTGCTCGGTCACGAGGACGGTACTCGTCAAGAAGCGGGTCAAGGTCCGCTCCAAGGGCCATACCCGGACCGTCACGCGCAAGGTCCGCAAGCGGGTCGCGGGCTCACTCCTTATGCCGACAGCCTTCACAGCCCAGAACGGTATGGTGATCCATCAGAACACCCCGATCGAAGTGACCGGGTGCGCGCGGCACAAGGCCAAGAAGACGAAGGCCGGTAAGCGCGGCAAGCACCACGGCAAGCGGAAATAGGCGCCGCCGCCTGGAGCCGAGCGTCTCATCCCGGCCGTGAGCCGCTTCGCGGGGCGTCCGGGCTGATTCGCTCGTCTCCGTCGGCGGCTTGGCGTTGCTGCTCGCCGGGGAGGCGTCCTGCGAGCAGCAGGCCGGGGAGCGCTTGCAGGGTGGCGCGCACGATGGTCGGGTGCTCGGTCGGTTGGATCGGCGGGTGCAGCTGGGCGCGGCGGTGGACGATCACGCCGATCACGCGGCGCTTGCGGTGCAGGGCCGGGTCGGCTCGCACGAGGCGCAGCTGAGCCTGCATCTTGGCGAGCTGGTCGGTGTTCGGGGCGGCGTTCTTGGCGTCGATCACCCAGGTGACGTTCTTGGCCTTGTCGGTCACGATCAGGTCCATGTCGATGCGGGCGCCGTGCGGACGCAGGCGCTCGGCGCGGATCTGCAGGCGGTTGGGCTCGGCCTCGAGGGCTCGCATGCGGGTCATCACGACTCGCTCCCAGGCGATGCCGGCCGCCGCCTTGCGCGCGGCCTGGGTCGGCTGCTCGCGGCCGGGATGACGTTCGAGCGTCTCGATCGCGAAGGGTTCGTCCTCGGGCTGGATGGTTGCACTCAGGCCGGCGGGGAGCTCGGGTCGGAGGTCGTCCAGGGCTTGGCGGAGCATGGCGGCGATCGTGGACGGCGTGAGCGGGCGGCGCGGGGCGCGGGGCGCCAGCGGCTTGAGTGCGAGGCTTTCTCGCAGCCATGCGATCGCTTGACGGTCGCGGGTCGCGTGCAGGTGCTGGCGGGCGGGAGCCGTCGGGCGGTCGAGGCAGGCTGCCGGGTCGGAGTGCAGCACGGCTTGGGTGTCGTCGGCGAGGAGGGCGAGCATGGCTGGGCTCGAGCAGTGGACGACCTGCACGTCGCGGTCGGCAGCGTCAGTGAGGATCTCGCTCAGCCAGGCTGGGATGTGGGTCACGTCGGGGGCGGCAAGTGCGAGGCGGCGCTCGGCGTTCTCGGCGGCTTGGGTGATCTGCTCGCGCAGGCGGGCGGGGTGGGGGTCGATTGTTTGCCAGTTGCCGTGTTCGGCGATCTCGGCGAGCTGTTCGATTGTCGTCTCGGTCGCGCCGAGGTCGGCGGACTCGATGAGGGTTTGGAGGGTGTCGGCGTGGTTGGCGCGTGCCCAGGCCGTGAGCTGGGGGTCGATCGTGGCGTGCTGGGCGATCGAGATGTCGTAGAACGCGCTTGCGGGGTCCTTGGCGCTGATGAGCAGGTGCGTGTCGGGGAGGCGCAGGACGTGGGGGAGGGTCCTGTCGCGGATGTCGGCGCGCACGTCCTCGATGTCGAGCACCTCCGCGTGGCCGTCTGGGCCGAGGTCCCAGGAGAGGGGGGCGTCTAGGCCCATGTTCGCGAGCATCGCAGGGGTCGGCGGGTCGGCGGGGAGGGTGAGCGGGCCGTCCTTCTCCGGCTTTATGGCCGCGCCGGTGAGGGCGGTGTAGTGCAGGACGCGTTCGCGGGCGTGGTCTACCCAGAGGACGAAGTCGCGTTCTATCGGCTCGCCGCCGCTCGCGAGGTCGGTGAGGAGCTGCTCTACGCGGGGGATGGGCAGGCCGAGGACCTCGGCTATCTCTTCGGGGGCCTCGCCCCAGTAGTCGGCGAGGCGCAATGCGGCGGTGTGGACGGGGCCGCCGGTCGCGAGGCATTGCACGCGCACGCGGATGCGGTGCACGGGGATCTGGACCGGGATCGCGCAGAGGACCGTCATGCGGCGGGTTGCGGTCGGCGGGCGCGTCTGCGCGGGCGCGCCCGCGCTTGGTGGACGATCTCGTAGCCGGGGTTGCCGTTGTCTACCTGTCGTGTGATGAAGGACGCGACGTCTCGGAGTGGTTGGCCGATCTTGCCGGCGAGCGCGTCGTTCAGGGAGGTTGTGAGGATGAGCAGGTCCTGGGCGCGGCTGATGGCGACGTTGATCCTGTTGGGGACCTTCAGGAAGCCGGCTACTGTCGTCGCGGCTATCGAGAGGATCACGACTTGGTCCTCGTCGCCTTGGAAGCGGTCGACGATGCCTACGCGGATGTTCAGGGCGGGGTAGGCGCTCGGGTTCAGCGCGGCTCTGAGGCGGCGGGCCTGGGCGGTGTAGGGGGTGATGATCGCGACGCCGAGTCGCTGCGGGGCGTCCTTCGGTGGGGCGGTCTGCTGTGCGTGGAGTTGGAGGGCCTGCAGCTCTCGGCGGATTTGCTCGACCTCTACGGGGCGGTGCTTGCTCTTGCCGTCGTAGCGCTCCTTTCCGGGGATGTCGATCAGGCGCACGCGCGTCTCGCCCGCGAAGGCGGCGATGCGCGGGTCCACGCGGTCTTGTCTGCCGTGGCGCAGGCCGCCCGTGTCGCGGTAGAAGACCTGGCTGACCAATTCGCCGATAGGAGGCACCATGCGGTACTGAGTGTCGAGCCGCGCCTCGTGCGGGGTGGCTGTCAGGTTGATGGCGAAGTGGGTGAAGAGCGTCCCCTCGTCTGCCTGCTCGCGCTCGGTGGGGGTTGCGCCGAGGGCGGCGATCTGCTCGCGGATCTCCCTGGCCTGGGCTGTGCGGTGGGGGTTGGTGGTCGTGAGCTTGCTCGGGTCGCGCAGGACGGTCCTCATCGGCTCCCACACGTGCGGGGGGAGCTGGCGGGTGTCGCCGACGAGGATGCTCTTGCTCGCGCGGAGCATGAGCATCAAAGTCTCGGGGGCGGTGGCCTTGCCGGCCTCCTCCAGGATCGCGAGGGGGAAGGTCATGGCTCGGACTTCGGTGTTGGTCTGGACGGCGGCGCAGGTGCCGGCGATCACGCGGGCCTGGGCCAGGCGCTCCGCCGGGGTGCGCTGCGGGCCGATCGAGGCCAGGTAGTCCTCTTGGATCGCGAGCACGGCGCGCAGGATCTCGTCCTCGGTGCGGTCACCGGCCTTGATTTGGGCGTCGATCAGGCGGCGGTAGGCGCTTGCGCGGCGCACGACCGGCGGCTGCCACGGCTCGGGGGCGTGGGTCCAGTAGCGCTCGCGGATCAATGGGTCCACGCGCTCTGCGGTGTTGCGGCTTGCGATCCTTGCGATCGGGAGGTCCGGGTCCTGCTCCGCGAGGCGCAGCAGGACGTTGTCTACCGCCTGGTGGGTCTGGGCGGCGAGCAGGATTTGGGCTGTGGGGTCGCGGGCGAGGTGTTGGCGGATGAGCTCGCAGATCGCCGTTGTCTTGCCGGTGCCGGGCGGGCCCTGCACGATCAGGAGGTCGTCGGCGGCCAGGGCGGCGCGGACGACGTCCTGCTGGCTTTCGTCGAGGTTCGGGTTGCAGAGGTCGTCGGGTTCGCGCTCGGGGGTTCTCTGCGCGAGGGTGGGCTGTGCGATCAGGGCGCGCAGGCGCGGGTGGCGCTGGGATTCGCGCAGGGTGCGTTTTTCGCGGTCGATGCGCCGGTCGGTTTCCTCATTGTCGAGAGTCAGGCGCAAGGGGTGGTCCGCGTGGGCGTTCAGGTACTGCTCGACCCTGACGAGGTCCTGCTCGCCGCAGTCGATCACGAGCTCGCGGTCGGATAGGTCCTCGACGCGCAGGGGGACGTCGAGGTTCGGTAGGCGGTAGACGAAGTCGCGGTCGGCCTGGGCGCTCGCCTCGGGGGTCTTGGTGTAGAGGACGAGCTGGCCTCCTTCGAAGCGGGCCGGGTCCCACGCTTGGTCTGCGAGGTGGACGATCTTGCCGTGCTCCTGGGCGAGGAAGGCGCGGATGCGGTTCAGGTGCTCGTAGCGGGCGATGGGGTCCGCGTCGTGGGCGGCGCGCTGCAGGTGGGCGCGGTGCCAGCGTTCGATGATCGTCGCGAGGGTGTTCACGTCGGCCGGCTCGCTTGCGTGCTCGAAGCGCTCGTAGTAGCGGGGGTAGCGCAGCACGTCCTCTTCGGTGGGGTCCCATGGCTCGCGGCGCTTTGCGCTGATGAGCAGCAGCACGCCGGGGGTGTCGCCGTCCTTGAGCTGCACGCCCTGGCAGCGGCACGGGTCGCGGCGGCAGGTACACAGGCCCTCGGGGAGCCTGTAGCCGGAGAGCTGGGCCTCATAGGCGAAGCGTTTGCCGATCAGGCGCAGGCGCGCGGGGCGGGCGCGCAGGTAGGCGGGGGCGGCGAGCGTCCAGCCGTTGGCGAGGTCGGCGCAGACGGGGGCGAAGTCGCGGTCTTCGCCGCTGACGGTTTTCGTCGTCTTGTTTGTGATCGCGGCCTTGACGATCACTGGTCGGTGAGGGTGTGGATGTGGAAGATGAGACCGTCGGCTTGGTCGGCAAGTGCGTCCTTGGTCTGGCTCGCGGCTTCCTCGACGCGGTCGGGGTCGATCAGCAGGCGGAAGTCGTGGGGGGCGGTCTGGTAGGCCTGGCCGCCGTTGGCAGTCGCGATGCGTTCGAGGGTGGTTGCCGCTTCGGCGAGGGCGGCTGACCAGGCGAGGCGGCCGAACAGCTCGCGGTGCTCCACGGCGCTTTTCTCGTCCACGGTTACGCGCACGACGCTCGCGGGGCGATTCAGGCGTTCGCGCAGGGCGAGGTGGCGGGCCAGGGAGCGCTCGTCGGCGAGCTGGGTGACCACATCGCGCTTGGTTCGCGCGGTCGTCGCGGCGGCCAGCGAACACACGACGGCGGCGCACAATCCCTCCACCACGTTGGCGGTGTCCTTGCCGGCCTCGGCACCGGGCTGCCACGTGCAGTCCACGGAGCATTCGCCGAGGCGGGCGGTCGTGGCGATCGGGCGGGCGTTGTCGTTATAGGTCGTCTTGCGCTGCAATGCGCCGCTCGGCTCGCCGGTCGTCACCTCGACCGCCGCGAGCAGCTCTTCGCCGATCAGGGTCAGGATCGTCGTCGCGAGGGTTTCGCCGGGGTCGGCGCCGTCGAGCTCGCCGGCGGCGAGGGCGCTCAGCGCGTTGACGGCCTTGGGCAGGCGCTCCGACCAGGCGGTCGCGTGCTCGAGGGCGGCGCGCGCGGAGGCCAGGTCGTTTGTCAGCTGCTCGTTGGTGGCCTTGGCGGCGGCGAGGTTGTGGCGGGCGCGGTTCAGGCCCTGTTCGACCGCGTCCGTGTACTCGCGGTTGACGCCGAACAGGGCGGTGCGGCGGGGGATCTCACGGCGGCGCTGCTGCTGTTGCTCGTCCTTCGCGGACATGTTTCACATGTCGGCATCCGAGGGGCTGCGGTGAACTACGCAGCCGGTGTCTCGACACACGTCACAGGGCTATCGAGCGCCACGGCTCGGTCTTGAACCAGTGGGTCAGGCGGATCAGCTGCCATGTGCCCTCGCGCAGCAGCAGACCGCGGCCGGCGGGCAGGCTCGCGACCTCGCCGGGGGAGAGCACGCGCTGGCGGTGGGTCTGCACGCTCGTGTTCTCCGAGCGGCTGCGGGGAGAGAACCACTCGTCGCGTTCGCTTGAGCCTTGCGCGGTCGAGATGACCTGGCGGTCGTATTCGCCGAGGCTGAGCGAGATCGACTCCAATGTGCGGCTGTCGGCGATGCCGTTCAGGACGAGCCTTGTCTGGAAGAGGCTCATGAAGCCGTCCGCGGCTGCCTGGCCCCAGCGGGCCCGGGCTTGGGAGAGATCCTGCAACCCGATCATCACCTGCAGGCTCTGGCCGCCGGCCTGGGAGACGAGGGCTGGCAAGTCGTGGATCGGGGCTATGTTCGCGATCTCGTCCAGCGCCCACAGCATCGGTGGGCCGGGCTTGTGGGTCTGGGCCTTTTCGTAGACGGCGTGGCGGATCTGCTCCAGCAGGCCCACGATCAGCGGGGCGCACAACGCCTGCTTGTGCTCGGGGGCTGTTATGTAGATCGTGTCCCTTGACGTGGCGAAATGCTTCGGGTCGAAGTTCGGGTTGCTCGCCGATCTCCTTGCCGCGTCGGCGTTATAGGCGGCGAGCACACCGGCCGTTGCGCTGTAGATGCTGGAGCGCTCTCTCGCATCGGTCTTCTCGATGCCGGTCAGGACGTCGCTTGCGATCGGGGCGTTCGCGTCGTCGAGGATCTCGCGCGCCGGGGCCAGGTCCTGTCTGAGCGTCCAGCGCAACACCTCCTCGATCGGCTGATCGGTCAGGTTCGCCGCGTAGAGCATCGGGGCGAGCAGCGCCGCAGCGCGCTCTGACCAGTGCGACTCGTTCGTTGTGCCCTTGCCCGGGTTCGTCGCGGCGGTCATCGCCTTGGCGAGCACGAGCGCGTCATCCCACGTGTTTGAGGCGGCGACCGGGGACCAGTTCAGGCGGCGGATCGGGCCGGCCTCGTCCGGTCCCGTTCCCGTCGGGTCGAACAGCCAGATCTGGCCCAACTCTTCCCTTGCGCGCATCGTCGCTCGCATCACGTCCGGCTTGGTCGAGGTGCTGATCGCCGGGCCCGTCGCTGCGAGCAGGGCGGGGATGATCACGGCGCTTGTCTTGCCGCTTCGGGGCGGGCCCAACACCATCACGGCGCTCTGAGGATCGGCCGTTACCCATTTGCCGTTGTCCTTCGTTCCGAGGTAGGCGCCTTGGCCGTAGCGCTTGCTGAGGGCTCGGATGTCGGCCGGGGTTGGGCGTTCTTCTGCTTCGCGGATTCGTTTGCGCTGTTGGCGGCGGGCTAAGGGGGCTACCAGAGACCACGGGGCTCGCTTCACGAACAGGGTGGCCAGCTTCAGCCACAGCCATTGAGCCGCGTCTAGGAGCCAGCGGATGGGGATGTCGCCGTTTCGTACGCCTCGCACGAGCACGCGCGCGATCGCGCCGTAGACGACCATCTTCACGGACCAGTCGATCGGGTTCGGGCCGGTGGGGTCCACGATGCCGTGCGCGTACATCGCCACCAGGAACCAGGCGAAGAGTTTTAGGAGGATGCGTTTCGCGGAGGCGCTCGGTGCGTACTGATGGTTCGGGCCCCAGTCTTCGTAGGTCGTCCTTGACATCTCCTGACTCCTTTCGGGGAATCGTTATAGAGTTCGTTATTGAACTCTATAGCAGGAGGTTCAGGGCTCGTCAAGGAGACTGCGTTAGAGCCGCCGCCGGGAGCCGAGCGTCTCATCCCGGCCGTGAACCGCTTCGCGGGGCGTCCGGGCTGATTCGCTCGGCTCCGTCGGCGGCTTGCTTTCGCTGGTTGCGTGCTTGCGCAGTCCAACGCTCAAGGAGAGCCCGAGCCGGAGTCAAGGCCTTGCGCCTTGACCCCGGCGGCGCCGAGGCCGCCGACCACACCAGAATTGTCAGACTCGGCAGCGCAGCTGCCGACATAGGCGCGAATCCCACGACGTTTCGTCCCGCCAGGGCGGCCGGGCTTGCCATCTGCGATCGCGCCACGCCGGAATGCCACAGAGCCGTAGTGCGGCGCGCTCGCCGCGACGGGCCGGTGCTTGTTTCAGTCCTCGACGGCGACGATCGCCTTCTCGTCGATCGGGATCTTCGCTTCGATGCCGGCCTCTTCGAGGAGATCCTGCAGGTTCTGCAGGTGGTCGTACAGGGCTCTTCGTCTTGCGTACATCACGGGGATCGAGTCGTGCTCGTGCTCTACGGTCATGGTCTCGCGTATGCCGCCTCTGGCGAGCCTCAAGTGGGTTGCCTGCGTCATGGTGCGCTTGTGGCCTACGTAGACTGAGTGCAGCGCGAGCGCGTGGTCTGGCTCGGGGAGCACGGTCTCGATCGCGAGTATGCATGCGCCGATGCTGCTCGCTCTCGTTTCCGAGTCCGCCTCGCGGCCGTCCACCGTGATCCGCACGGGGAGTTGTACCTCCTGCACCATTCGCCTACGCTAGCGTGCGGTGGTGTCGGCATGGCGGGCCGCGCCGGCTTCGCCCGGGGCGAGGGTCCGCCCCGGGCTCGGCACGCCGGTCGGCTCAGTGCTCGTCGTGGTCTTCGAGCTCGGCGACCTCGGGTGTTAGTGCGGCGATGAACGCGAACTCGCCGTTGATCAGCGGGACCTCGTGTGGGGCTCTTTTCGCCCACTCGTACAGCTGCGCGCCGGTCAACAGGCCCGCCCACATCCAGGCTCGCCGTTCGTCTGGGGTCATGCTCCACAGGGCCTTGGACGCCTCCTTGCGGCGCTCTCGTCCTGCCGCCAGTTGCTCTGAGAGGTGCTGCGCCAGGTCGGACATTTCGTCCCTCCTTGCTGAGTCGGTGGTGTGCCTGACGCAGCCCTCCGCCGCACTTGTGCGGCACAATTGGGCAAGACAGGGACACCACCGCCGGGGGCTCGTGGAGAGGGCTTTGGTGCGAACAGACGCCGCCGCCGGGAGCCGAGCGACTCATCCCGGCCTTGGGCCGCTTCGCGGTGTGTCCGGGCTGATTCGCTCGGCTCCGCCGGCGGCTTGGTCTCAGCGCTCACGGTGATCCGACTCGGAGCGCCACTGGGCCAGCCGCCCGGCACGGGCGCGGCCCTTGACTATGAGCCTGCTATCGGGCGGGCTTGTGGTTGCGGCACGCGGGATACGGGGCGCGGGCTTGCTTTAGGCGCGGGCATGTACTCGCCCAAGACATTCAGAGCTTGTTTTCGGTGTCCTTGACATTTGATAGAGTTCGATGTAGAACTCCATAATGAGAATTGTTGAACGAGCAAGGAAGGGGTTCCGTGGCGGGTAAGCGAGACAGCGGGCACCATGTCGATCCGGCGCGGCGGGCACTCACCGACGAGCTGGCACAGGTCGAGCGGCAGCTCGAGTCCTATGAGGAGCTGCTCGAGCGCAAGCGGCGCTTGTCCAGTGCGCTTTCGGCGCTCGAGGGCGCGCCGACGGCTCGGCGGCTGCGTTGGGAGGAGATCGCGGAGCATGTCGCTTCGCACCCTGGGCTCAAGGCCGGGGAAATCGCGGCCACGCTTGAAGCGCCGCTGAAGAACGTGTTCGCGCACCTTGCTCGCAATCAGGACACCGTGTTCGAGAAGCGGGAGGACCGGTGGTTTGTGCGCGCGGGGTGGGAGGAGTATCGGAGGGATGCGCGGTAGTCCTTCGCATACGGGCTTGGAGGTCGCGCATGAGAGCGGCGATCCTCAGCGACGTGGGGAGATGCGCGACGACGGCGATCTGCTCACGGCCGACGAGGTCGCCGTGATGTTGCGGATGACCAAGGCCTGGGTGTACGCGCAGACGCGGGCCGGGAGCCTGCCGCATCTCAGGCTTGGGCGCTACCGGCGCTACCGGCGGGCGACGCTGCTGAAGTGGTTGGCCAGCAACGAGGCGCGAGGCTTATGACGACGCTCTTGCGGCCTTCCGATCTGGCGCGGCTGCTCGCCGTTTCGCGGGCCTGGGTCTATGAGGCCGCCAAGGCTGGGCGGATACCGTCGGTTCGTATCGGCGGGGCCGACGGGCCGTTGCGGTTCGTGCCGGAGGATGTGGAGAGGTGGCTTGATGAAGCCAGAGGGCGCAGCGCCGTTACAGCCGACGCCTGGATCCGAGGCGCTTCATCCCGGCCGCAGAGGCGCTTCGCGGGGCGTCTGGGCTGAGTCGCCTCGGCTCTGTCGGCGGCTTGGGCGGTCGGCTGTGCGCGCTACTCTTTGTTCGTGGCCACTACGCTCGACAGGGACAAGCTGCACGACGTGCTCGACCAAGCGATCATCGTGATCGACGAGAAGGACTTCGAGCGGTCGCTGAAGGATCCCCGGGTGCGCGAGCTGCACGAACGCGGTGCGAAGCTGCGAGCGGAACTCGAGACCGAAGGCGCGAACTACGACTGAAGGCTGAACCAGAGCCGGTGCAGCCGAGGATCGCCGGGCACCGGCTGCTGGGAGTCCTGGAAGCCGAAGCGTTCCCGCCACATCTGCGCGGTGTCCTCGTCAAACGGGTCGACGACCAGCACGGTCGCGCCCACGTATGCCAGCGCCAGGCGCGCCTTGTCGACTGCGTGGCTCAAGAGCTCGTCACCGATGCCCGGCGTGTCGGCCGCACGTGCGAACTGGGCGATCAGGATCGCTGGCTGGGTGCGGTAGTGGACTCCGCCGAGCTGTGCGCGATCCCCGCCGCTGAGTGCGACCTGCGCCGCGCAGAGGGCGTAGACGCCCGTGACCTTGCCGTGGCTGAGGCGCACGCGGACCGTCGCCTCTTGCGGCTCGCGTAGGGCTCGCTCCTTCAGCCAGATGGCGACGCTTTCGCCAGCTGGACCCGGGATGGGATCGAAGGCATCGATTGCCTTACCGAGGGTCGGCAGCGCCTCGACGACCTTCTGGTCAGCGCGTACGTAGGCCCTGGGTCGTTCCAGGGTTTCTTGGGAGAGGGGTGGGGTCGGGTCGCTCATCGCGGCCTGGAG
Source organism: uncultured Solirubrobacterales bacterium (assembly GCA_963714635.1). GTDB lineage: Bacteria > Actinomycetota > Thermoleophilia > Solirubrobacterales > Solirubrobacteraceae > Palsa-744. Next base: position 1,040,747 of record CAVQPM010000005.1, read on the forward strand.
GGTAGCGGGCGTGTCCCCCGTTACATACGGCTGCGGGTGGCGCCCGCTACGTAATGGCTAGACGATGATGCCAAGGTCAATAGAGCAGCCCGTTAGCGGCGACCTATAAACTTAACTTGCAAAGAAGGTTGTCTGAAGCTATTGTATATTGCAAAGTGTCTTGTTAGCATTCTTGAGGCCATCCTGATTGTTGCCTGGAGACCCCGAAAGGACGATATGTGTCCCTCCATTGATGTCGACGACGAGGTGTTCGATGTGCTGAAGGAAAGCGCCGAGCCGTTCGTGGATACCCCCAACAGCGTGTTGCGTCGAATCCTCGGCGTTGATCGCGAGCAGACCCGCCAAGCTGATTACGTCCCTTCAACACGTTCTTCTTCTGCCGCTGGAAGGCATACATTGAGCAGGAAGCGGCCCGGTAAGCCTAAGAATGCGGACAAGAACAAGAAGTCTGGACGGGCAGCACGAGGGACGCTGCTGCCAGAGTCGGAGTACGAGTTGCCGATCCTCCGCTACCTCGACGAGCACGGCGGCCGCGCGCCCAGCAGGGAGGTCGTCGATGGTGTGGGCGAGGCGCTCGCTGATCGACTCACGGACGAGGACAAGCAGAAGCTCCACTCTGGCGACGTCCGATGGAAGAACCGCGCCGCATTCGTTCGCCTTCGTCTGATCGAGCGGAAGGAGCTCAATGGCCAGGCGCCGAGGGGCACCTGGGAAATCACGGACAAGGGGCGCGAGCGGCTGCGCTCGGCATCCTAGGTCCAAGGGGGAGACAGCATGGTCACACCGTCGCGCCAGTTCACGCCCACCGACGTCGTCAAGTCGGTGCTCACCGCCCGTACTCCCGAGCAGACGGAGAAGCTCATCAAGCGGATGAGCCAACTGGGACTGAAGGGGAATCGCCCGATCGGTGATCGCGACAACAACGCCGGCACGATCGAGGTTTCGTCGAACCCCTACTCGGCACTCGGCGAACGCGTGACGAACAGCATGGACGCCGAGATCGAGCTCGCCGCCCGCCGTCGCGGCTATCGCGAGATCGCAGATTGGCCCGAGCCCCCAAGCACGCCGCGCGACGCAGCGCGCGTGCTCTTCAAAATGCCGAAGGCTGGCGTTGCGGACCTCACTGACAAGGAGCGCCGCCAACTGGCGGAACGTATCGTCGTCATGCTCGAGGACAGTGGTACAAAAGAGAGGCCGACGATCATCGTCCAGGACGATGGCATAGGCCACGCTCCCGCCGAGATGCCCAACGGCGTGCTCTCGCTCAACAGCTCGAACAAGCTGCGGAAGCCGTGGCTACACGGCGCTTACGGACAGGGCGGGTCGGCGACATTGCGGTTCAGTCCTTACACGATCTTCGTTAGCCGGAAGGCGCCAGAGCTCCTAGAGCCCGGCGAGCCCGATCTAGTTGGATGGACGATTGCGTACCGCGATCAGGGCGACCCCTACAAGGAGGCGCTACCGGTCTATCGCTACTTCGTCGGGCCCGACAACGAGGTGCCTGTGTTCGACCCGACGGCCTTGCCGGACACGAGATGGCACGGCACGCGCATCATCCATGTCGCATACGACCTGAGCAGATACTCGCAGGCATATACGCAGCTCACGACGGGCGCATGGGGGATGTTCCAGGCGCTGTTCTTCGATCCGGTGTTGCCCTTTCTCATCGGCGGCCGCCGCCAGATAGACCTTGACGCGGTTAAGAAGGGCGCTGTGGCCGACGACGACATGAGCGACCTGGTGGTGAGCGCAGGCGACTCCACGCGCGTTGTGCTCGGCAACAAGGTCCGTCTCGATGTCGGGCCAAAAGGCAACGACCCCGAAATCGCCTGGAAAGGCTCCGACGTGATCGATCTAACCAAGGCACACGGTCGGGACCTGGGCCGGGTGCGTGTGAGCCACTGGGTGGTCCGCCGCCCGCTCGACTCGACGAGGAAGACCGATCCCACCCTGGCTTACGTGACGGCGGACAGTGCTGTCACCGTCACGCTGAGCGGTCAGCGCCACGAGGCGGAGCGACGCGCGTGGCTGAAGGAAAAGCTTGCACTCCCCTACCTCGCAAAGAACCTCATCGTCCAAATCGACATCGACGAAACCTCGCCGCCGGCGCGCAGAGAGCTCTTCTCATCGACACGCGAGCGCATGGTCGACGGGCCGATGAAGGCCCTCATCTACGGGGAGGCCATTGCCGCACTGAAGCGCGACGACGAGCTCCGTCGGCTTGAGGCCGAGATGCGAGAGCGCGCCATGAGCAAGGGTGCCGAGGAGATCGCCGACAAGGTGCGGAGCAAGTTGGCGAAGTTCGTTAGCACCTTCCTCAAGAACAAGACCCAGACCGTCCCCGATTCCAGCAGTGGAGCGCAAGAACCGGCACCACCTCCGAAACCACCGCGGCCGCCATCGCCCCCGAGGGACACGGACGACACGAATCTCCCAAACGCGCCGACCGACATGCGCTTCGAGCGCGACCCGATCACGATCACGCAGGGCAGGCGCACGACGGTGTGGCTTCACGTCGATGCCAAGAACGGCTACTTGCAGCGTCATGAGGAAGATCTAAAGGTCACCTTCACTCCCGAACTCGAAGGGAAGGTGCTCGATGTCGGCAAGTCGGAGCTACTGGCCGGAAAGAGCATGTGGACGCTTGCTGCCCAACCCGACGCGCCGCGAGGATGTCCCGGCCGGCGTGGAATTTCGGTGGCGGCCCGGGTGTGATTCTTCAGACGGTGACGAGCGTAGCGGCCTCCTCGATCGTGTGCGTGATGGTGGGTTGGGTGATCTCTGCTTCGACGGCGAGGGCGAGCTTGGCGAGGCCGGCGTGACCGACGATCCGTCGGAACTGTCGCTCGGCCTCGAGCATCCCGGCGGCCGTCCACCGCAGACACATCTCGCCTGACTGCCAGCGCTTGACGTTGCGACTGGATCGCCGGACACACTCGATCATCGACTCGCAGGGGTTCGTGCTCTGCAGTGTGCGCTTCAACGCGCCCTTCACTCCCAGACGGGTGATCGTCAACGTCTCGCGCATTCCCTCCCGCAGAGACGCACAGGCACCGGGATGCGAGCGTTCCAACTCAGCGGCGAGCGCTCGGAGTTCCCCGAGCGCTTGATCGTGATCGTCGCGTGCCCACGCACGGCGCAACCGGCGCTTGACCTCTGGCCGGTCACGCTCGGGCAAATGATCGAGCACGTTGCGTTCCTTGTGACGAACACACCGATGCACCGGGGTGCGCGGCCCGAGCACAGTGTTCACGGCGGCTCTGAGAGCCTTGGAGCCGTCGATCACGACCAGAACGCCCTGCTCGACGTCAAGACCACGGTCGACCAGATCGGACAGCAACGAGGTCGCGACCGTCTTGTTCTCGGTGGAGCCCTCCCACAGGCCGAGCGGGACCTTCACGCCCTCGGTCGTGATGCCCAGCGCCACGATGTTCGTGTGGTCCTTCAAGACGATTCCGTCGATCATCAGTACCGCGAGGCGCACGTCCTCAAGACGGCGGCTCATCAGCGCCTTGAGCGTCTCAGCGGTGCGCGCCACGAACGAGCGCGAGACAGCCGACTTCGAGGTCGAGCGCGCTTTCGCCTCGACCTGCTCGCCGACCGGCTCATGGGTGCGCACGAAACGGCGGGTGGAGACGCCCGCGAGCATCCGCTCCAGCACCACCTCGCTCAACGCGTCACGACTGGCGAAATGCTCGTAGGTCTGCAGGGGCACCTCGCCGCCACTGTCCTTGGCGCGCATCCGCGGCCGAGAGACCGCAACCCGCCGCGCTCCGAGCGTTACCTCACCATCGTCTGAACCGTGACGGTAGGCGACTCGCTCAGGGTCGTGCTTGCCGCGCGGCCCACACACCTCGTCGACCTCCTCGGCCATCAGCTCGTGCATGACACCGAGCCCGACACCGACGCTCAACGCGAGCAAGCCCTCCCTCGCCGCCCCAACCAGCTCTCCGAGCACGACCTGCACCCGTTCGGGCAGCACTGGCGCCTGCTCCTGCGTGTTCTCGCTGGCGACCTGCCCAGCATGTACCTTGCTCATGGCGGTTCCTCCTGTCTCGCATGGACTGATTTCGCACTCGCCACGGTCGCAACACGACCGGACGAGGCGGGAGGACCGCCACTTCAATTTCTACGCCAGGTGGGACAACCTCCGCGCCGCTGGCGGAAGGTGAGATCGAAGCCGTGCTGATGACTCCCAATGGCCTACTGCGCGCGAGCGCCAGGGTGCGCGTAATCGCCCCGCCGCATGAACCAAAGCGCAAACACAAGGACGCTCCAGTCAAAGGCCCCAACATCGTCTGGGTCACCCGCGATGAGTGGGACAACGACTTCACTGAAAAGACCGTCGGACAGGTCAACATCGGTGCGACCGACACAGACATCCGGGTCAACCGGCACCACCCGCTTCTAGAGCGTGCCCTGAACAACAAGCTGCTGTCGCCCGAGGCGGTTAAGGGCCGCGCAGACCGCTACCTCTTCGCCGTGGCGTGTGGCCTCTTCCGTCAGGAGTATGCGGTCCGTGACGGCGGCGGACGTCCGACTGACGAGCAGATATGGGCAGAGCAGAACCGCATGGCTGAGGCGGTGCTTATCGCCATCGACGACCAAGTTCTGGATTTCGATGATGATTAGCCAACTACAGAGAGATAACCGGCTTCCTCTAGATCACAGTCGGCGAAGCGGCCCTTAGAGCCGGCGATGTAGTCGCACTGCGGCTCAACTGTCAGCCACTGACGGTTGAGATGCTCGGCAACCGCGCCCGTGGTGTTGCTGCCTGCAAACGGATCGAGTACAAGATCGTTCTCATCGGTCAGAAAACGAATAAAGAACTCCGCCAGCTCTGGTGGCATGCGCGCTGGATGTAGCGGCAACTCATGTAACTTGCAGTACTGTCGGTAAGGGTCCGTTGAAGTCGTGTTACTGATAGTGAGAACGTTGGGCGGAATGGCGCCGCCGTTATCAGTAAGAAATGAGGTCTTGCCTATGTGGTGCTCAGATGGACGCGCACCGGCATTGTATGACTGGCGTTTTAACAGCTTCTTCATGGCCGGGCTGTATCCACTCAGTACCCTACGATTGTCGGCCTTTGGTCGCGCGGTGCGGCTCATCCACCACACGTTCGTATAAGCATCCTTAACGCGGATACGCTCCACGTTGACCCACTGTGCTGGTGATGGCAGACGCGCCGGATTATGCACTACGAACTGCTGACAGAGGCGAAACCCACCTGCTTCGAGTAACTTTAGTAGCGCCTTCAGCGCGAGCGTAGACATCACTGGCTCGCCTGCTTCCCAGGCATTGCCGAGCTCGACCACGAAGGACCCGTCCTCGCTGAGTAGATTACCAAGCGGACCCGCTAAGTTCTCAAGCCATTCTAGGTATTGATCGCCGACGAGATTGCCGTAGCGCTTCTTACGATTGAGCGGGAATGGGGGCGACGTAAAAATAAGCTGAACGTCGCTACGAACGGCAGTTGCGATGTTAGATCTTAGGAAATCCTCGATCGAGCTCTGGTACATGGCCCCGAGGTCGGTCCAGTAGGCTGGCTCAAGAGTATTCAGCGCTTCTGTAGTGGCGATGTCGGCAGGCATAGGTCAGTACAGGTGGGGTGGTGCGAGAAATCTACTGTTGGCCGCGGACTCGTAGCTACTGCGGCAGGTCAGGCGGCTCCATAATGACTCGCATAGCGTGTAGACTTATAGCAGGTGGCCAGGTCAGATTTCTGTCGCGATGCCCGTGCTATCTCCTGTCCACGCTGCGTTTGGCGCCGCGCTCCGAGAACTGCGGATTGAGCGCAGCCTGGCTCAGGAACGTCTGGCTCTGATGAGTGGCCTGAATCGTGGCTACTACGGCGACGTAGAGCGTGGCGAGCGCAATGTGTCGCTGGCCAACATCGCGAAGATCGCGGGCGCGCTAGATGTTCCCGCGTCGGAGATCTTTGCTCGCGCTGAGCGACTTCGCGAACGACCAGGATAGGCAAGGTGGATCCGCCGACATCTGCGGCTGTGGGGGCCGTATATGGCTGGCTGGTTGCGCGAGATATGAGGCGGAGCAAAGTGGTCAGCTGTAGCCTTCTCTAGACGTACTTGCGGCCCGGGCGATCGCTTCTTCGGTCGCTAGTGCTCCTGCTGCGAGGACGTGGCGCTCCAGGTGGCCGTAGTAGCGCTCGGTCGTGCGGATGTCGGCGTGGCCGAGCTGGCGCTGCACGTACATCAGCGAGTTGCCGGCGGCCAGCCATGCGGCGGCGGCGGTGTGGCGCAGGGCGTGCAGCGGCATGTCACGCAGCGCGGCGTCCTTCAGGGTCTGCTTGTGCCAGTCGCGCGACACGGTCGTGCGGTCCATCGGCTCGCCCGCGCCGTCGCTCTGCCAGCGACCGTGATCGTGCTTGGCCACGCGCGTCGGCATCGTGAACACGTGCGCTCTGCCCTGGTCGTCGCCGGTCATCTCGCCCTGGCGGGCCAGATGGTCGCGCAGGATTCGCGACAGGCCCGGGCCGATCTCGACCGAGCGGAACCGGTCTGACTTCGTCGAGCCCACCTTGTCCTTCCTCTTGCGCGAGCGATACACGACGATCGCGCCGCCCGTGTCCTCGAGCTCGAGGTCGCCCACTCGTAGCGCGAGGGCCTCGGAGATGCGCAGGCCGCTGCCGATCAGGAGCTCGGCGAGGGGGCGGTACACGTCCGAGCAGGAGTCCAGATAGAGCGGGATCTCGTGCAGCCGCAGGTATTCGCGCTCGATGTGCGCGGGTGGCAGTCTGTCCACGCGCAGCGCCGGGTTGGTCGCGATCAAGCCGTCCTCGACGGCCGCGTTCAGGCAGACCACGAGCGTGCCGAGCGTGTTGTTGACCGTCTTCGGTGCGATCTCTTCGGCTTCCACCGTCTCGACCTGCTCTTCCATCCATGCGCGCACGTTCTCGACGCCGAGCCGCCCGAGCGGGACAGACTCGAACGTGGGGAGGAGTCGCTTGCGGCCATCGATCTCATACGCCCGCCACGTACCAGGCTCCAGGTAGGGCTTGCGGCGCGCCAGCCACCGCGTCCAGTGCTCGCCGAACGACTGCTTGGTGTGGCGCACCTCGCCTCGCTCCTGCTTCTCGGTCAGGCGGCGCCTCGCGTCCCTTGCAGCCTTCTCGCTCGCGAAGCCGCGCTTGCTCGTCAAGGTGCCGTCCGAGCGGCGGATCACATAGCGCCACTTCGTGCCCGAGGTGGTCTCGTACGGGTAGACGCCGCCGCTGCGCCCGCGTCCGCTGTCCCTTCTGCGCTCGGCGACCTCGTGGTCGTGGATCGACTCGTCGAACTCCTTCGCCGCCTCCTCGCTTCGGAAGCGCTTGGAGCGATGACGGCCGGTCGCGTCGCGCCACCTGACTTCCCAACGATCCTTCGCAAACCGATAGCTCATGGGCTCCTCCTTGGCCCTCGCCTACCGACTCCGCCTAACCTCGACGATGTACGGAAAATTGTACGAAGTTGCCATTGGCAACATTCCGTACAGTAGCTCGCACCGGGGACGGAAGGGTGCGGGCATCAAAAAAGCCCCGGAATCCGGGGCTTTTTCAATGCGCCCGAGTGGACTCGAACCACCACGGACCATGCGGTCCACAAGGCCCTCAACCTTGCGCGTCTACCAATTCCGCCACAGGCGCAGAGCGAGCGAGTATAGCTTTCGGCGGTTCCCTCAGCCGCCGGCCTTGCATCCGTCGTCTCGTGGCGCTAGATTACGAACACATGTTCGTTCAGACCCCGATTCCAGCCGTCGACGAGGGAGCTCATAAGCGATGGATCTGACCAAGCGCCAGCAGGAGATCTTCGACTTCATCCGCAAATACTCGGCCAAGTACGGCTACCCGCCGACGGTGCGCGACATCGGCAAGGCGGTCGGACTGGCGTCCTCCTCCACTGTCCATGCGCACCTCGCCAACCTCGAGAAGATCGGCCTGCTTCGTCGCGATCCCTCCAAGCCGCGCGCGATCGAGCTGCTCGACAGGGCGGTCGGCAGCGCGGTCGACAGCGTCCGCTCGATCGTCCGCGGCGAGGGGCTGCCGCTTGTCGGCTCGGTCGCAGCCGGTCAGCCGATTCTCGCCGAAGAGAACATCGAGGAATACGTCCCCGTTCCGCCCGTCGCGGGCGGCTCGAGCGGCGAGTACCTGCTTCGGATACGTGGCGAATCGATGAAGAACGCCGGGATCATCGAAGGTGACCTGGTCGTTGTGCAGCCCCAGGAGACGGCCCAGCAGGGGGATATCGTCGTCGCGCTGCTCGGGGAGGAGGCGACAGTCAAGCGCTACTTCCGCGAGCGCGACCACATCCGCCTGCAACCCGAGAACGAGACGATGGAGCCGATCCGCACCAAGGAGGTCAAGGTGCTCGGACGGGTCGTCGGTTTGATGCGCAATATGGGCTAACGTTCATGGTGCAGGTCAGGCAGTCGCGGAGGCTCCGTGCCTTCGAGGAAAGTCCGGACATCAAAGGGCAGGGTGGTCGAGCTATCGACCCGGGGAAACCCGAGGGAAAGTGCCACAGAAACAAACCGCCTATGCGTGCCGTCCCACGTGAACGGCTCGCAGGCAAGGGTGAAATGGTGCGGTAAGAGCGCACCAGCGTCGCGGCGACGCGGCGGCTGGGTAAACCCCACCCGATGCAAGGCCGAGCAGGATCGTTTGCAGGTCGCCCGCCAAGATCCAGGTAGGCCGCACAGATGGATGACTGCTCAACGACAGAATCCGGCTTATCGACCTGCTAAGGAAAAGCCCCGCTCCGGCGGGGTTTTTCTATGGGACGATTCGCTGGGTTCTCGACGGGATAGAGAGTTGAGATGACGCTCGATATTGGAGCCAAGCGAATCTACGAGGCGCCCGTACCGGACGACGGCTATCGGGTGCTGATCGACCACATCTGGCCGCGTGGCATCTCCAAGGACAGGGCCAAGCTCGATGAGTGGGCCAAGGAGCTCGCCCCAAGCGGCGAGCTGCGCAAGTGGTTCAACCATGATCCTGAGCGCTTCGAGGAGTTCAGAGCGCGCTACCGCAAGGAGCTGCTGACTCAACGCGAGCGCTTGGAGAAGCTGCGCCGTCTCGCTCGCGACGGACGCGTCACGATCCTCTACGCCGCTCGCGACGAAGAGCACAGCAACGCTGCCGTGCTCGTGGAGTTGCTGCGTGAACGGTCGGCGCATGGCCGCTGAGCGAGCGGCGTCGCTTACCCCGGTCCTCGTGCTGAGGGCGCTGCGTGGCGTGATCGACCCCGAGCTGGGCGTCAACATCGTCGACCTCGGGCTCATCTACGAGGTGGGGGTCGCGACGGACGGCGTGGTCACGATCGAGATGACGCTCACCGCGCGGGGCTGTCTGCTGGAGGGCTGTATCGACGATGAGATCCGCGCGTGCCTCGCGCAGCTGCCGCAGGTGCGCGAGCTGCGGCTTCGGATCGTGTGGGAGCCGGCGTGGGGCTTCTCGGCGATGAGCGACGCGGCGCGCGAGCGGCTTGGGTTGCTGTCATGAGCGGCGATCGACCGCTTTTCATAGCGTAACTGTGCAAAACTCTTCACATGCTCGATCTACCGTTTCCGGCAGAGCCCGAGGACGTGCTTTCACAGTCCACGCGAGCGCGACTGTTCGCGCTCCTGAGCGACATGAAGCGCCCGGCGGGTACCGCTGAGCTGGCAAGGCTGCTCGGCCTGCATCCCAATGGCGTGCGTATCCATCTCGAGCGCCTCGAGCAAGCCGGCTTGCTCACTCGCTCCCGTGTACGGCAGCGGCGCGGCCGGCCCGTCGATACGTGGGTCATCGCGTCAGAAGCCCGTCCCGGCGGTGAGAGCCCGCACGCCTATAGAGACCTCGGGCGCTGGCTCGCGCGCGCGCTGGGCTCGAGTCGCGCCGGCGTGCGCTCCATAGAGGCAGCCGGGCGGCAGATCGGCCGTGAGCTTGCGCAGGCCGATTCCTCCCCCAAGGCTTTGGAGCGTGGGGAGCAGGCATTCCACATCACGCTCAGTTCGCTCGGCTTTCAGCCGCGGATCGGAGAGCGTGATCATGACCGTCTCACAATCTGTCTCGACAATTGCCCCTTCCGCGACGCCGTGCGCGAGAACCAGCCTGTCGTATGCGCGCTGCACAAGGGCATCACGCGGGGCTTGCTCGATGTGCTGGAGCCCGCAGCGAGGCTGGCCGGCTTCCAGCCTCACGATCCCGAGGAAGCGGGCTGCCTGATAGAGCTGACCGGCGTCAGAGGCCACTGAGGCTCCCCGCCGCCGGGTCCTCGGCGGCCGGCTATGGACGGTTGGCGCCCGTCCCTGTGAATCGTTCGATCTCGACCGTGGACCTCATGGCGCGCTTGCCGCAAGGCGCTCGCCCAGTGCGTGCAGCTCGGGCTCCGGCATGGCTGCTTCGATCAGCGGGAAGACTTCGCGCTCCTCGAGGCGCACATGCTCGGAGAGGCGCTCTCCCAGCTCATGCAGCAGATCGGTGTGGGCGCGGGAGAGCCTCGCCGCCATCCCGCGGATCGCGACGTGGTCCAGCAGCATGCGCATGATCGCGGGATGGTCCAGCTGTCCGTGCTCGGCGTAGGCCGGCAAGAGCAGCTCCTCCTCCATGCGGAAATGAAGCCGCTCCTCGGCCTCCCACTGTGCGAGGAACATGTTGGCGCTGGCCTGCGCGGTTCGCTCGGTGGCACGGCGCAGCTGTGCGGCGATCAGCAGCGTGTGGTGGTGATCGCGCGAAAGCGGCGCAAGGGCGGGATGGCGCTTCAAGGGCAGGCCTCGCTGCTCACCCCGCGCGCTTCACCGGATCGGCCCCGATTGCTCAGCGCGCCCTGCTGAAGTAGGCGGCGTTCAGCTCGATGAAGCGCTGCCACTCGGGCGGCACCTGATCCTCGGCGGTGATCGCGTCCACGGGACACGCCTCGACGCACGCGTCGCAGTCGATGCACTCCTCGGGGTCGATGTAGAGCTGCTCGGCCGTATCGAAGCCCGGCTCGTCGGGCGTGGGGTGGATGCAGTCCACCGGACACACCTCGGTGCAGCTCGCGTCCTTGACGCCGATGCATGGCTCATTGATGACGTAGGTCATCGACGAAATCTCCTTCGGGGAGGCGCTTGCACGGTTGCTTGGGACAAGCTAGCATGCGCCAACTAATTTTACAAGCGAAGGTGTGTAAATCTCAGATGCTTCCATCGGCCAAAGCTCTGATGGCCCAGTCGGGCGACTTCTCGGATTCCCGCATCCCGTGACCCTCAAATGTCCCATTCGCCCGCGAGCAGGCGGGGCAGGAGCGAGTCGAGCAGGCGCAGCGTGAGGCCCCACAGGAGATGGCCGTCGTCGAGCAGGACGCAAGCGACACGTATGCCCTTCGGCCAATCGGCAAAGGAGAGCTCGCGGTCTTGACGGGCGCGGGGGTCGGTGAGCGCCTGCAGTGTTGGCGTGAGGATGCCGGCGATCTCGCCCTCGGCCAGTCGCCAGCGCGGCGGCGGAACGATCCGGGCGAGATAGGGGTGGACGCGGTAGCCGGTGGCCCTCGTATCGAGCGGGTCGAGCGAGGTGAGGACCTCGATCCGATCCCGAGCGAGTCCGACCTCCTCCTCGGTCTCGCGCAGCGCGGTCTCGAGTAGCGAGCGATCTGTCGGCTCCCGCTTTCCGCCCGGGAAGCCGAGCTGGCCGGCGTGGATCCCGCGCATGCCGCGCTGCACGAGCAGGACGCGCAGCTCTCCCCGTTCGTCGCGGAAGATCGGAACCAGCACCGCCGAGGCTATGCGTCGCGGCGCTATGGCTCGTTCGCCTCGCTCCAACATGTCCTCTCCCACTCGGCTCGTCTCCCACCTGCCGCAGCCTCACGCCGTCGTTCGACACACTGTAGGTTGCGATCGACACCGTCGGTGGCGAGCTACCTTGATCAGACCATGAGCCATGCCCTCCAGTCGCCAGGTCGATGCGCGCCGCAGCGGTAGTCCTTGCGGCGGCCTGTGCGATCGTCGCGCTGGCGCTTGCCCTTCCCGGAGGCGGATCGGCGGGACGCCCTGCGCCCGAGCTCCCCAAGCGCGTGCTCCACGGGCCCGCGATCACGCTTGCCGCGCTGCAGGGGCGCCCGGCGCTCGTCAGCTTCTTCGCCAGCTGGTGCGATCCCTGCGCGCGAGAGGCGCCTCAGGTACAAAAGGCCTATTCCGAGCTCTCGGGTCGGGCGGGTCTCGTGGCGGTTGACTGGAGTGACAGCCATTCTTCGGCGCTCGCCTTCATCAAGCGCTTCGGCTGGAGCTTTCCCGTGCTCGAAGACTCGAATGGCCTCGTCGGCGACGGCTATGGCATCACGGGTCTGCCCACCACCTTCGTGCTCGATTCTCGAGGCCACATCGTCAAGCGACTCACCGGGCCGCAGACGGCGGCTGAGCTCCTCGCCGCCGTGCACGCATAGCTGGGCCGCCGCGCATGGTCTGCGCCGGCGGTGATTCCTGAGACTTTCGTAAGCCGGCTTGGCGCTATGGCTACGCTGCGAGCTTCTCGCCCGCCGCGGCTCGCTGGAAGTCTTTGAGGACGGCGAGCATCGACTCCATATCGCACTCCACCATCGACGGCCACGGCTTTTCGGGATGGTCGTCGAGGGTCTTGTAGCCGTTGCCGGTGATGATCGCCACCACCGTCGCGTCTCCGTCGAGCCTGCCCGACTCGGCGAGCTTTCTCAGCACCGCGACGGTCGTGCCTCCCGCCGGCTCAGTGAGGATCCCCTCGGTTGCCGCGAGCAGGTCGATGCCGGCGAAGATCTCCTCGTCGCTCACAGACATGGCGCTGCCGCCGCGCGAGCGCACAGCGTCGATCACGAGGTAGCCGTCACCGGGCGTGCCGATCGCCAGCGAGTGCGCGAGCGTCTCCGGACTGCAGGGGTGGATCTCCTCATCGCCCGCTTCGATAGCGCTCGCGATCGGCGAGCACCCCGCCGGCTGGGCGATGTGCATCTTCGTGGCGCCCGTCCTCGCCAAACCGACCGTCTCCAGCTCGATCAGGCCCTTGTGCAGGCGCGAGGACAGCGTTCCGCCCGCGGTCGCGGAGACGATGTGGTCGGGCCCGCGCCAGCCGAGCTGCTCGACGATCTCGAACGCCATCGTCTTGGCGCCCTCCGCATAGAAGGGTCGCAGCGTGATGTTCGCGAACTGAAGGCCGCTCTCGCCCGAGAGCTTGCGGCACTCGCGGTTGGCTTCGTCGTAGTTGCCCGCCACCTGACACACACGCGCTCCGAGCGCGCGGCACGCCTTCGCCTTGGTGGGCTCCAGGCGGTTCGGATAGAAGACGTACGGTGTCACGCCCGCCTTCGCCGCGATCGAAGCGACTGCCGTGCCCACGTTGCCGGTCGACACGCACCCGATCTCCTCCTCACCCAGCTCGAGCAGTCGCGCGATCGCCGTCGAGACGACGCGGTCCTTGTAGGAGAGGCTCGGACGCGAGGTGCTGTCGTCCTTGATGTAGAGGTTGCTCAGCCCGAGCTCCGCGCCCAGCCTGTCCGCCGGGATGAGCGGGGTGAAGCCCGAGAATCGCCCTACCCGTGCCTGAGCGCCGGCCTGTCTGATCGGCAGCAGCTCTGACAGGCGCCAGATGTTCTGAGCGCGCTCTGATACGGGGCTCTCGCGCAGGCGGGCGCTTGCCAGCTCGTAGTCATAGGCGATGTCCAGGCACTTGCCGCACTCCGGACAGAAGGCCTCCGTGTCCGTGATCGGCAGGCTCACTCCACAGCGATGGCAGACGAGTCCCGTCGCACATGAGCGCGTGTGCTCGTCGGGCGCGTCGGGATGGCTCTGTGTGCTGCTCGCGCTCATGCTGGTACCTCGGACGATACGCCCGGCCACACCGGCTGTGCGTGCAGCGGGTCTTGACCCGCGGTCGCGAGCAGCTCCTCCGCCATGTGGGGAGCGAACGGGGTCAACACGACTGCCAGCATAGTCAGCGCCGCGATCAGCGCATCGCGGTCCTCCCGGCAGAGCGAGCCGCGCTTGGCGATCACCCTCGACTCATAGTCGCGAATCCGGTCGAACATCCGCATCACGTTGCGCACCGCGCTGTGCATCTGGAGCTCCTCCAGGTCGGCGGTGATCTTCTCGACCGCGATCTCGCACCACTTGGCCAGCCGCACGCGCAGGTGCTCGGTCTTGTCCGGACCCATCGCTGCATCGCCGGCATCGTCCCGGGTCGCAGTCCCATCCTGGGTTGTCACTTTATCCCCACCGCCCTGAGCGCCTGAGGCGCTCGCCTCGCCGTCGGCGCTCAAGGCGAGGTGCGCCTGCGCATAGCCCCAGAGCTGCCTCAAGAAACGATGGCAGCGCTGCACCGCGCTGTCGCTCCAGTTCAGGGCCCGCTGTGGTCGCGCCGCATACAGCACCGCCAGCCGGATCGTGTCCGCGCCGTAGCGCTCGAGCAGGTCGTCGGGATCGACCACATTGCCCAGGTGCTTTGACATCTTGCGTCCGTCGGCGATCACCATCTCGTGGAACAGGCAGCCGGCGAACGGCTCGCCGTCCTTCAGGAACTCGAGCGGACCGATGTCGCGCAGCGCCTTGGTGACCATGCGCTGGTCGAACACGAAGTTGCCGCTGTCCGAGCCCGCCACCACGCGCTCGGAGGGAAGCCAAGCGCGCAGATCGTCGAGCGCCAGGATCTGCTCCAGGGGCGCCTCGCGCTCGGACGGCGGCACGCACACCGGCACCCACAGCCACAGGGCGTCGAAGTGGCAATCGAGCGTGTCGGTCTCCCTCTTCGCCTCTCCACCACAGGAGGGGCACTTCGTGTTCACGAACTCGCTGCGCTCGGCCAGCGGGTTGCCCTCTCCCGTCGGCTTCAGATCGAGCGGCAGCAGCACGGGCAGCTGCTCCTTCCCAACCGGCACCGTCCCGCAGCGCTCGCAGTAGACGATCGGGATCGGCGTACCCCAGGAGCGCTGCCTGGAGATCGTGAAGTCGTTGGCCCTATAGCGCACGGCCGCGCGCGTGTCCACGGACACCAGCTGCGCGCCGGCCGGATCCGCGGGTAGATCGCCGAGGAGCCGCTCGGCGATCACCGCGTCGGTGCGATCGCGCTCGGGGACACCGAGCACCGCGGTCGCGCCATAGCGCCCGTCCACGGTTGGAGTGACGATCACGGGCAGGGGCGCGCCGCCGCTGAGGGAGGACAGGGCGCGTCCGCTGTCCACGAGCGGCATCGTCTCGGCCTCGCGCGCCGCGCGCTCGAGGCCACCCGCGCGCAACTCCTCGAGGCGCTCGCGCAGCTCGCCGTCGTCGGCTGCCCACAGCTCGACCTGCGGATGTCTCGGCGACACCGCCACAAACCGCGCCTGCTCGATCGCGTCGGCGTGGGGCGTGAACACGGTCAGGGTTGCGCCATCATCGTCCTGCATGTCGAGCTCGACGCCGTCTACGCGGCCGAGCACGAAGCGCTGGGAGGCGAGCGCGTTCTCGTCCCAGATACCGCTCTGCTCGAGCTCCTCCAGGTTGCGGTCGTTCTCCTGGAGGTAGGTGCTGATGCGCAGATACCACTGCGGGCGCTGGATCAGGCGCACAGGGTTGTGGCAGCGCCAGCAAGTCCCGTCCTCCACCTGAATCGTCGCGAGCGTCGTCTGGCAGGTGTCGCACCAGTCGACGGTGCCCGTGCCCCTGTATACGAGCCCGGCCTCGAGCAGGGTCAAGAACAGCCACTGCGACCAGCGGTACATGACCGCGTCAGAGCTCATGAACGCGCGGTTCCAGTCAAAGGAGAAGCCGAGGCGCTCGAGCTGCCCGGTCATGTGCTCGGCGCAGCGACTCACCCACGCGCTCGGCGACACTTTTCCGGCGATGGCGCCCAGCTCCGCAGGCAGGCCGAACGAATCGAAGCCGAAGGCGAACAGCACGTCGTCGCCGCGGGCTCTGCAGAAGCGCGCATAGGCGTCCCCGATCGAGTAACTGCGGACGTGGCCTATGTGGATGTTGCCCGAGGTGAAGGGCGCCGACGGCTTGATGTACCGGCGGGGCCTATCCTCGGCTGGGTCGGGGGTCCGGAAGAGATCCCGCTCGCGCCACGCAGCCTGGCGGCGAGCCTCGATCGCGTGCGGGTCATGCTCCGGAAAAGCCCTACTGTTCATAGTCAAACGAGGATATCCGAGGGCCTGCGCGCCAGCGTGACGGCCGGGCGTTCGTCCGTGACAAGTGCAAGGATGAGAAGATGGAAGTAGAGATTGGACGCGGCAAGCAGGGTAGGCGGGCCTACGGATTCGACGACATCGCGATCGTGCCCTCCCGGCGTACGCGCGACCCCGACGACATCGACATCTCGTGGAAGCTCGGCCCGTATCAGTTCGAGCTGCCGCTCATGGCGTCGGCGATGGACGGCGTCGTCTCGCCCAACACGGCCGCGATCATCGGCCGGCTGGGCGGCCTGGCAGTGCTCAACTTGGAGGGCATCTTCACGCGCTACGAGGACGCCGATGAGCAGCTCGAGCGGATCGCCGCGCTGCCGAAGGATGTCGCCACGCGCGAGACGCAGGAGATCTATCGCGAGCCGGTCAAGCCCGAGCTGATCGCCCAGCGCGTCCGCGAGATCAAGGAGCAGAAGGTCGTCGTAGCGGCATCGCTCACGCCGCAGCGCGTGCTCGAGTACCACGAGATCGCGCTCGAGGCCGGCCTTGATGTGCTCGTCATCCAGGGAACTGTCGTGTCGGGCGAACACGTCTCGACCGTCTCGGAGCCCCTGAACCTGAAGGAGTTCATCCCCTCGCTTGACGTGCCCGTCGTCGTGGGCGGGTGCGCCTCCTACCAGACGGGGCTTCACCTCATGCGAACCGGTGCCGCCGGGGTGCTCGTCGGGGTTGGTCCCGGCGCGGCCTGCACGACCCGTGGCGTGCTCGGCATCGGCGTGCCTCAGGCGACTGCGATCGCCGACGTGGCCCATGCTCGCTCGACGCATATGCTCGAGACCGGTGACTACTGCCAGGTGATCGCGGACGGGGGAATGCGCAACGGTGGCGATGTTTCCAAGGCGATTGCGCTCGGCGCCGATGCGGTCATGATCGGCTCGCCGCTCGCCCGCGCCCACGAAGCTCCCGGCCGTGGTTTCCACTGGGGCATGGCGACGTTCCATCCGACGCTTCCTCGTGGCGCCCGTGTCGCGACCACTCGGAATGGGACCCTCGAAGAGATCCTCGTCGGCCCCGCCCGCGAGAACGACGGCACGTTCAACCTGTTCGGCGGCCTGCGCACGTCGATGGCCACCTGCGGACACAAGGACCTCGCGGAGTTCAACCGTGCCGAGGTCGTGATCGCGCCGTCGCTGCAGACGGAGGGCAAGCAGCTTCAGCGCGACCAGGCGGTCGGCATGGGGTCCAATGGCAAGGCGGCCGCGCTCGTAAATGACTAACGGCGTCGCCACCGCCGATGCTCCCTCCGTGGTCGGTCGGGATGGGGTGGCGCAGGACCGTGAAGAGGTAGTAGTTCTCGACTACGGCGGCCAGTACTCGCAGCTGATCGCCAGGCGGATACGCGATTGCGGCGTCTTCTCCGAGCTTTTGCCCCATCACGTCCCGCTGGAGGAGGTCCGCAGGCGCAAACCGCGCGGAATCGTGCTCTCAGGTGGGCCCGCATCGGTGTACGCGCCCGGCGCTCCCCGCCTGGAGCGCCAGCTGCTCGAGCTGGGTGTGCCCGTGCTGGGCATCTGCTACGGGATGCAATTGCTCGTCCATGAGCTCGGTGGGCGCGTGGAGCAGGCCGAGGTGGGGGAGTTCGGACGATCGGATCTGACCATCTCAGAGCCCGGCGTGCTGCTTGCCGGCATGCCGAGGGAACAGACGTGCTGGATGTCCCACCGCGACACCGTCTTCGAGGCGCCGGAGGGCTTCATCGCGCTCGCCTCCTCCACGGCGTCGCCGGTGGCGGCGGTGGAGGACACGCGGCGCAACATCTACGGCATTCAATTCCACCCGGAGGTCGTCCACACCCCTTACGGCCAGGAGATCCTCACACGCTTCTTGACCGAGGTGTGCGGCTGCGAGCGCACATGGTCCCCGGCCTCGATCGCCGAGGAGCAGATCGAGCGAATTCGCGCGCAGGTGGGGGAGGGGCGCGTAATCTGCGGTCTCTCGGGCGGTGTGGACTCCTCGGTGGCGGCACTGCTCGTGCACAAGGCGATCGGCGACCAGCTCACATGCGTGTTCGTCGACCAGGGGCTGATGCGCAAGGACGAGGGCGAGCAGGTGATCGGCGCCTTCAGGGACACGTTCAAGGTCCCGCTCGTCGCCGTCGATGCCGAGCAGCGCTTCCTCGCGAAGCTCAAAGGCGTCACCGAGCCCGAGGCCAAGCGCAAGGCGATCGGCGCTGAGTTCATACGAGTCTTCGAGGAGGAGGCGTCGAAGATCGCGGCGCAGGCCGGCGGCGGTGAGGCGGCGGGCGTTCGCTTTCTCGTGCAGGGAACGCTCTACTCCGACGTGATCGAGTCCGGCGGCGGCACGGGCGCAGCCACTATCAAGTCCCATCACAACGTCGGCGGCCTGCCGGATGACATGCAGTTCGAGCTGGTCGAGCCGCTGCGCGCCCTCTTCAAGGACGAGGTGCGCGCCGTGGGCGCCGAGCTCGGCCTGCCCGAGCGCCTGGTGTGGCGCCAGCCGTTTCCGGGACCGGGCCTCGCGATCAGGGTGGTCGGCGGCGAAGCGACAAAGGAGCGCCTCGATGTGCTGCGCGAGGCCGACCACATCCTCCTCCAGGAGATCCGCAAGGCCGGGCTCTACCGCGAGCTGTGGCAGTCCTTCTGCGTGCTGCCCGACGTGCGCACCGTCGGCGTTCAGGGTGACGAGCGCACATACGGATACGTGGTCGTCATCCGCGCGGTGACCAGCGACGACGCGATGACGGCTGACTGGGCGCGCCTTCCCTACGACCTGCTCGAGACGATCGCCTCGCGCATGATCAACGAGCTGCGCGAGGTCAACCGGGTGGTGCTCGACATCACGTCGAAGCCTCCCGGCACTATCGAGTGGGAGTGACTATCATTAGCGGTCTCGCCGTGCGCGGCAGTCTGCGTGCGGCCTTTTTCACGTCATGAAGACCTATGTAGCCAAGCCCACCGATCGCGAGCGCAACTGGCTCGTCGTTGACGCGAACGGCAAGACGCTCGGACGTCTCGCCACGCAGATCGCCGATGCGCTGCGCGGTAAGCGCAAGCCCGAGTACACGCCCCACATCGACACGGGCGACTTCGTCGTGGTCGTCAACGCCGAGAAGATCTCGGTCACCGGCGACAAGCGCAAAGCCAAGCGCTACTACCGTCACTCGGGCTACCCGGGCGGCCTGCGCTCGCGTACCTTCGAGGAGATGATCGCGCGCCGCCCCGAGGAGATCATCAGGCTCGCCGTCAAGGGCATGATGCCGCGCAACCGTCTCGCCCGTAAGCAGATCACCAAGCTCAAGGTCTATGCGGGTCCCGAGCATCCGCACATCGCCCAGAAACCGCAACCGATGGAGATCGAGGCCTGATGGCTGAGGAGCCGACCGAGACGCCTGAGGAGCAGCCTGAGCCGGCGGAGCCGGTGGTCGAGGAGACCCCCGCCGCAGAGCCCGTCGCTGAGGAGCCCGTTGCTGAGGAGCCCATCGCTGAGGAGCCCGTTGCTGAGGAGCCGGAGGAGGAGGAGGGCGCGCTCGAGGAGGCGCCCGCCCCGCGCGTCAAGCCCGCTGTGCCCGGCGCCCATCTCGAAGTCGACATCGTGCCCGAGGGGGTCGATCCGCTGGCGCCCGAGCAGCCGTCTGACCCCTATGCGATCGAGGAGTACGAGGAGCCTCAGGCCGAGGACGAGGGCGATCGCGACGAGCTGGTCGAGCCGATCGCGACGGCCGCGATCGATCTCGCGGCGGGAGCCCGCTATCGGGCTACCGGCAAGCGCAAGACCGCGATCGCCAGGGTGATGCTCAGGCCGGGAACGGGCGCCTATCTCGTGAATGGGCGGGCGCTCGATGAGCATTTTCCACGCGCCACGCTTCAGCGCAACATTCGCCAGCCGCTCGAGACGGTCGGATACGAGGAGCGGATGGACGTGGTAGCTCGTTTGCACGGCGGCGGGATCTCGGCCCAGGCGGGAGCATTGCGCCACGGCATCTCGCGCGCTCTGCTCGAGGCCGACCCCAATCTGCGTGGCGAGCTCAAGCGCCGCGGCTTTTTGACGCGTGACTCCCGTGCGAAGGAGCGCAAGAAGGCCGGCCTGAAGAAGGCGCGCAAGCGGCCGCAGTTCTCCAAGCGGTAGCGGGAACATTCCCGTCAGGCCTGGAAACCGCTTCGCGGGGACGGCCTAACGGGAATGTTCGCCCGCTTAGCTGATAATCGCCAGATGTCCTCACACGCTGCGCCATGACTCGCAGGCTGTTCGGCACAGACGGGGTTAGGGGCGTCGCCGGTGAGCTCATAACCGCCGAGCTTGCACTCGCGCTGGGCGCTGCCGCGACGCGTCGAGTGGGCAACGAGCGTCCTCAGGTGCTGATCGTGCGGGATACGCGCGAGTCGGGCGAGATGCTGCAGGCGGCCATCGCAGCAGGCGTGAGCGCCGCCGGGGGAGACGCGCTGCTCGGCGGGGTGCTGCCCACGCCCGCCGCGCCGCTGTTGCTGAAGCGCTACGGCTTCGATCTGGCGGTCGTGCTGTCCGCCTCTCACAATCCCTATCAGGACAACGGGATCAAGCTCTTCGCCGCCGACGGCTACAAGCTCTCCGATGACGACGAGCTCGAGATCGAGCGGGCGCTCGCAACAGCCGGGCAGCCGTTCACAGCGGAGCTGCTCACGGTCGACGGCTCCTCGAAAACGGGTGGCACATACGGGACGGCGGCCGGCCGCGCCTCTCGCATCGGCCGCATACGCGAGCTGAGGGGCGCCCACGAGGACTATCTGCGTGAGCTGCACACGCGCTTCTGCGAGCTGCGCCTCGATGGCTGCAAGGTGTTGCTCGACTGCGCGAACGGAGCAACGCACAGGGTCGCTCCGGAGATCTTCAGGCGTCTCGGTGCGACAGTGACGGCGACCGCCGTCAATCCCGACGGACGCAACATCAACGCCGATTGTGGCTCGACTCACGTCGCGGGACTCGCAGAGCAGGTCGTGAAGGGAGGACACGATCTCGGCTTCGCGTTCGACGGGGACGGAGACAGAGTGCTGGCCGTCGATCGCCGCGGTGCGGTCGTCGACGGCGATGAGCTGATGGCGCTTGCTGCGCTTCACCTGCGCGAGCAGCAGCGCCTCGCCGGCGATGGCGTCGTGGTGACCGTGATGACCAACTATGGCTTTCATGCAGCCATGAGCAAGGCCGGGATCGACGTGGCATGCACGTCGGTCGGAGACCGCTATGTGCTCGAGGAGCTGCGCAACCGTGCCTGGAGCTTCGGGGGCGAGCAGTCGGGCCACATCATCGACATGAGCTTCAACAGCACCGGCGACGGCATCGCCGGCGCGCTGCTCACGCTCGAGGCGCTGGCCGGTCGCGACCTGAGCGAACGTGCAGCGATGCGCAAGCTGCCTCAGCGACTCGTCAACGTTTCGGTTCGCGATCGCGCCGAGCTCGCAAACGCTCACAGGGTCAACGACGCCGTTCGACTCGAGGACGAGGCGCTGCGCGGACGTGGCCGTGTGCTCGTCCGCCCAAGCGGCACCGAGCCGCTCGTGCGCGTCATGGTCGAGGCACCAACCGACGAGGAGGCCGAGCAGGCCTGTGAGCGCCTCGTCACGCTCGTCCGCCACGAGCTGGGTTGAGAAGCCGCTGATATCGTCGTCGCTTGTGTGCGGCATCATCGGCTATGTGGGCGAGCGCTCCGCCCGCGAGATCCTCCTCGCAGGCCTCACCAAGCTCGAGTACCGCGGCTATGACAGCGCCGGGATATCCCTGATCGTCGAGGACCGCATCGAAGCGGTGCGCTCGGTCGGCAACCTCACAGCCCTGCGGGCAAAGCTGCAGGAGCCGGATGCCGCGGCGGGAGGGGTCGCGACTATTGAGCGCCCCGCGACCACGGGGATCGCGCACACGCGCTGGGCCACCCATGGACGCGTCAGCGAGGAGAACGCCCATCCCCACTATGACTCCGACGATCGCCTGCACGTCGTTGTGAACGGAATCGTCGAGAACTACTTGCCGCTCAAGCAACGCCTGTCCGCGGCGGGCAGCGTGTTCACATCCGAGACCGATGCGGAGGTGATCGCGCACCTGATCGCCGCCCACTACGAGGGTGACCTCGTAGGTGCCGTGCGAGCCGCCTACGGTGAGCTCCAGGGCCACTTTGCGTTCGTGGCGATGAGCCTCGAAGAGCCCGAGCTGCTTGTCGGCGCACGCAGGGAGTGCCCGCTGGTCGTGGGCAGAGGCCAGGGCGAGCAGTTCATCGCCTCCGCGGTACCCGCGTTTCTGGCGCACACGCGCTGCGTCCAGTACCTCGACAACGGTGAGATCGTCGTGCTCGCGCGGGAGGGCGTCACGATCCTCACCCCTGCCGGCGAGACCGTGGAGCGGGCCGTCGAGCAGATCGACTGGGACGAGGACACAGCCGAGAAGGGCGGCTTCGACACGTTCATGCTCAAGGAGATTCATGAACAGGCCGACGCGGTCGCCGAGACGATCTCGGGTCGTGTCTCGCGCGCCGAGGGCGTCGACCTGAGCGATCAGGGCGCGCTCGACGAGGCGATCCTCGCGGACGTGCAGCGGATCGTGATAGTCGCCTGCGGAACCGCCTACCACGCGGGACTGATCGGGCGCTACGCGATCGAAGAGTGGGCGCGCGTGCCGGTTGAGATGGACATAGCCTCCGAGTACCGCTACCGCAATCCGGTGGTCGGACCGCGAGACCTCGTAATCGGGGTGTCTCAGTCCGGCGAGACCGCCGATACGCTCGCGGCGATGCGCCTCGCTCGCGAGCGTGGGGCGAAGGTGCTTGCGATCACGAACACGATGGGCTCGCAGGCGACCCGCGATGCGGACGGCGTCCTGCTGACGCGGGCGGGTCTGGAGATCGGGGTGGCCGCTACGAAGACGTTCGTGTGCCAGGCGGTCGTCATGTACCTGCTCGGCCTGCGTCTGGCCGAGCTGCGCGGCACGCTGCCGCCCGAGCGGATCGGCGAGCTCGTGGGTGAGATCATGCGCCTCCCGCACAGCATCGGCGAGCTCATCGAGGGCGTGGGCGAGCAGGTGACGCGCGTGGCCGAGGAGCACTGGCGCAAGGACTTCTTCCTCTATCTCGGCCGTCACATCGGCCTGCCGGTCGCGCTGGAGGGTGCGCTGAAGCTCAAGGAGATCTCCTATATCGCGACCGACGCCTACGCCGCCGGCGAGATGAAGCACGGACCGATCGCGCTTCTCGACGACTCGACCCCTGTTGTGTGCATAGCCACAGACTCGCCGGTGCTCGAGAAGGTGATGTCGAACATGCAGGAGGTGCGAGCTCGAGGGGCCCACGTGATCGCTCTCACGACTGCCGGCAACGACGAAATGGGACAACAGGTCGAGGTCGCGATCGGGGTGCCCGCGCTCGACTGGATGATCCAGCCGATCCTCGCCGTCATCCCCCTGCAGCTGCTCGCGTATGAGATCGCCCGCAGACGGGGCCTGAACGTTGACCAGCCGCGCAACCTCGCAAAGACCGTAACGGTCGAGTAGCCGGTCATCGGTGGGGGTATGCGGGCCTTGCGCGGGGTGACCGTCTGTTGTCCTTATCTCTAGCATCGCTGCGATGAGCGCTCTTCCCGACTGGTGCGAGCCGCTTCTGGAAGCGTCGCGAATGCGTGCTGTCGATCGGTGGGCGATCGATGAGCGAGGCATACCCTCGTTGGACTTGATGGAGCGCGCAGGCGAAGGCGTTGCGCGAGCCGTGGAGCGTGCCGTGCCCGACGGACCGGTCGCGGTCGTTTGCGGTAAGGGCAACAACGGGGGGGATGGGCTCGTCGCGGCTCGGATCCTGCGCGAGGCGGGAAGACTCGTGACGCCTCTGCTCATCTCTGCGCCGGATCAGCTCTCGGCCGATGCGGCGGTGAATCTGGAGCGCCTGGCTAGCGACTTGCCCATTTCGCTCGAGGAGCCTCATGCGCGCGAGTCGCTGGCCGGCGCGTCTGTGATCGTCGATGCGCTGCTCGGCACGGGCTTTGCGGGCGCTCCGCGCGGCGCCGTGGCAGAGGCGATCGAGGCCGTCAACCGGGCGAGCGGCGCCGTCGTGAGCGTCGATGTGCCCAGCGGCGTCGACGCCTCTACGGGGGCGGTGGCGGGCGTTGCCATACAGGCCGATCTGACCGTGAGCTTCCACCTGGCAAAGCCTGGGCTATGGATTCATCCCGGCAAGCTTCACGCCGGGGAGACGAAGACGATCGACATCGGCATACCGCGAGAAGCTCCAGCCGACACGGCCATCGGTTTGATCGGGCCGGCGATCCTGGAGCTCTTGCCGCGCAGGACGGCCAGCTCGACCAAGTTCACCAGCGGGCACGTGGTCGTGCTCGGAGGCTCACCCGGGCTGATGGGCGCGCCCGCCATGAGCGCGCTGGCCGCCATGAGAGCGGGTGCCGGATACGTCACGGCGTGCGTCCCCGCATCGCTGCGCGCAATCATCGATGCGCAGCTCATGGAGGTGATGACGCGCGCCCTGCCGGATCAGGGAGGGTCGCTCACAGACGATGCCCTCGACCCTGCGCTCGAGGCGCTCTCTCGCGCCGGCGCGCTCGCGCTCGGACCGGGCCTCGGTCGCGACGATGGGGCCGCGTCGCTCGCACGTCGATTGGCGCAGAGGGCTCCGGTACCGATCGTGCTCGACGCCGACGGTCTCAACGCTCATGCAGGACATCTCGCCGACCTGGCCGATCGCGACCGTCCGACCGTCTTGACGCCCCACGCGGGCGAGCTCGGCCGGCTACTTGGGGTGCAGAGCATGCAGGTGGAGCGTGACCGACTGAGCCATGCGCGGCTTGCGGCAGCGCAGTCCGGGTCCATTGTGGTGCTCAAGGGCGATGACACGCTGATCGTCGACCCCGCCGGGCGCGTTGCCATCAGCCGCGGAGGAAGTCCGTCGCTGGCGACGGCCGGCACCGGCGACGTGCTCACGGGTGCGATTGCGGCATTTCTGGCACAGGGCCTCGGCGCTTTCACAGCGGCGGCCGCCGGCGTGTATGCGCACGTTGAGGCGGGTCGCCGGGCGAGCCGGCGCGTTGGCGCGGACGCGGGGGTGATCGCCGGCGATGTGATCGCCGCGCTGCCCGCGGCGCGCGCCCACACAGGCGATGAGCGTCCGCTTTGGATGGAGCCCGAGCATGGGCGGTGAGGCTTTGGATCGGATGCGGGACATGAGCCCGCGCAGGGCGATCGCACGCGTTGATCTGGCGGCGATCGAGCGCAACTGCGCTCGGCTGAGCGCTGAGCTCGATCAGGGCTGTGAGCTGTGCGTCGTGGTCAAGGCCAACGGCTATGGGCATGGCGCCGTACCGAGCGCGCGCGCCGCCCTGGATGCCGGTGCGAGCTGGCTTGCGGTGGCTGGAGCAAGTGAGGCGGCCGACCTCCGTCGGGCCGGCATGAGGGGAGCAAGGCTGCTCGTGATGGGCGCGCTCAGCCCACCGGAGCTGCGCGAAGCGCTCGACGCGGACGCTGACGTGGTCGTCTGGCGTGAGGAGAGCGTCGAGGCGGTGGCTGCAGCCGGCGGTGGAAGGGTGCATGTCAAGCTGGACAGCGGCATGGGCCGGCTCGGCACGCGCGATCCCGAGCAGGCGTCGCGCGTGGTGGCCGCCGCCGCCGAGACTCCGGGCGTCGCTCTCGCCGGAGTGATGACGCACTTCGCCACTGCCGACGAGGAGGACGACGACGCGTTCTTTTATCGTCAGCTGGAGCTGTTCGAGCGTTGGGCCGCCGCCGTCAAGGCCGAGCATCCGCAGGTGGTCGTGCATGCCGCCAACAGCGCCGCCACGCTACGGGAGAAACGAGCGCACTTCGACATGGTGCGCTGCGGCATCGCCGTGTACGGGATGGATCCGTTTGGCCGCGATCCGGACACCCAGGGACTTGTGCCGGCACTCGAGCTTGCTTCGTATGTGGCGGAGGTCAAGTATTGCTCGAGAGGGGAAAGCGCCGGCTATGGCCGGCGCTTCGTCGCCGAGCGCGACACCCTGCTGGCGGTGCTGCCGATCGGCTACGGCGACGGCGTCAGGCGGGGACTCTCGAACAATGCGGAGATTCTGGTCGGGGGGGAGCGCTGTCCGCTCGTGGGAACGGTGAGCATGGACAATCTCACGGTCGATCTCGGCGAGCGCCCGGACGGCATGGCCCTGCGGGGAGCGGAGGCGGTCCTCATCGGAGCGCGAGCAGCGCAGCGGATCACCGCCGAGGACGTTGCCGAGCGCCTGCGTACCATCAACTACGAGGTGACCTGTGGACTCACAGCTCGCGTGCCTCGCGCCTATCACCGTGACGGCGTTCCCATCGAAGAGGCCGGTCTCCCGCGAGCGGCGCCGGCCGAAAGCGCGCCTACGGCATGAGCGAGGCGTTGGCTCTGGCCCGCACGGCGCTCGCCGGCGGCCAGGCATGGCTTGTGGGAGGCGCCGTCAGGGACCGGATCCTCGCTCGGCCGACGGCCGACCTTGACATCGTCGTCGACGGCGAGCCCGAGCAGGCGGCGCGCGCGCTGGCCAGGGCATGCAGGGGAATCAGCGGCGGAGCCGCGTGTTTTGCGCTTTCCGAGGAGTTCGGTGCGTGGAGGGTCCTCGCGCGCGACGGCAGCTGGCAGGTCGACGTCGAGCGCATGCGCGCCGGCTCGTTGCGAGCGGACCTGGCGCTGCGCGACTTCACGGTCAACGCGATCGCGGAGCCGATCGAGGGAGGCGAGCCCATCGATCCATTTGGGGGTTTGTCGGATCTCGATGCCGGACGGCTGCGGATGGTCGCACCCGGCGCCTTCGCTGACGATCCGCTGCGTGTCCTGCGGCTCGTGCGGGTCGCCGTCGAGCTCGAGCTCGAGCCCGAGCCGGAGACGATCGCCGCCGCGAGCGCGAGCGCGCCCGCTCTAAAGCGCGTCTCCCCTGAGCGGGTCTTCATGGAGCTGCGCCGGATCGTCGCCTCGCCGCGAGCGTTGCATGGCCTCGAGCTGACCGGCCGGCTCGGTGCGACGGCGCTGGTGCTCCCGGAGCTCGACGCGATGCGGGGCGTTGATCAGAGCCGTTATCACCATCGCGACGTGTACGGCCATACGCTCGAGGTGCTCGACAACGCGATCGCGCTGCAGGCGGACCCCTCCACGATCATCGGGCGCGAGGCCGGCCCGGCGGTAGCGGCGCTGCTGGCCGAGCCGCTTGCGGATGGGCTTACGCGCGGCGAGGCACTGCGCTGGGGAGCCCTCTTGCACGATGCGGCCAAGCCGGCCACGCGCGCGGTGCGAGCCGTCGACAAGCGCGTGACGTTCGTCGG
The DNA here is from genome assembly GCA_963714635.1 of uncultured Solirubrobacterales bacterium. Taxonomy (GTDB): domain Bacteria; phylum Actinomycetota; class Thermoleophilia; order Solirubrobacterales; family Solirubrobacteraceae; genus Palsa-744. The sequence goes on from CAVQPM010000005.1 coordinate 1,068,127, forward strand.
CCACGATGCGATCGGAGCCGAGATGGCGCGGGAGGCGCTTGCGCGCCTGAGGGCGAGCGTGCGGCTGCGGGAGCATGTGGCCGCGCTCGTGCGTCATCACCTGCGCCTCGGGTTCATGGTGCACGAGTCCTACCCGCCGGAGCGCGCCAGCGTGTTCCGGTACATGCGCGCCTGCGACCCCGTCGAGGTCGATGTCACGCTCCTGTCGGTCTGCGATCGTCTGGCGACAAGGGGCGAGCGGGCCGAGGAGTCGATCGATGCGCACATGCGCTTGGCGCGGGCGCTGCTCGCCGACGCCCTGCGCTGGCGCCGGGAGGGGCCGCCGATACCACTGTTACGCGGCGATGAGCTGGCGCGTGAGCTCGGCATAGGGCTCGGTCCGCGCGTTGGTGAGCTGCTCGAGGATCTCGCGCAGGCGCAGTACGCCGGCGAGGTCGCATCGCGCGAGCAAGCCGTCGAGTTCCTGCGCGGCCGCGAGCCGCACACGCGAGAAAACCCGCCCGGACAGTAGGATTGGGCCGCTGTGACGGAGGAGGACTGCATCTTCTGCAAGATCGTCGCGGGCCGGCTGCCGGCCACGATCCTCGACGAGGACGAGCGCACGGTGTCGTTCATGGACATCAATCCGGCCACACGGGGCCACCTGCTGGTTGTGCCGCGTCGTCATGTGCCGGATCTGCTCAGCATCGACCTGGACGAGCTGGCCGCGGTCACCGCGACGGCGCAGCGCATGGCCTTGCTGATCAAGCAGCGGCTGGGCGCCGACGGAGTCAACGTGATCAACTCCTGCGGCTCAGCCGCGTGGCAGACCGTGTTCCACTTCCATCTGCACGTGATCCCCCGCTATCAGGGCGACCCGCTCACGCTTCCGTGGCTTCCGGCGCCCGGGGACTCTGCCGCGATCAGCTCGGCGGCAGCGGAGCTCATGGGCTCTTCGCAAGCCCCAAGGGGGGAATAGCGGCGCGCGCGTCGAACCGCTACCTCGGCCACATCTTCGTGTTTCCTGTTGAATGCCTCATATGAGACGCATATCCACACTGCTCGCCGCTGCCCTTGCCATGGTTCTGGTGCTGCCGGCGGGCTCGATCGCCAAGCTCACCGAAGTCGGAGTCATCCCGGCTACGACGCCGCCCACCGTCCCGAGCTGTCCGAGCCCCTCCTGTCTGGCGGTCAGCCGCACGACCGGCTTCCAGGTGAAGGTCGAAACGACGCGCAGCCCGCTGGCGGCGCCGCGCGACGGCGTGGTCGTCGCATGGACGATCTCGCTGGGCAAGCCGAGCCTCACCCAGATCAAGTTCTTCAACACAAACGAGGGGGGGGCCTCCACCGCGGGCATCGCGATCCTGCGGCCGCAGCGCAGCCCGAGCCTCGGCTACAAGCTGATAAGCCAGAGCCCTCTCGTCCAGCTCCAGCCCTATTTCGGAATGACGGCTCAGTTCCCGCTCGCCACGACGCTGCCGGTGAAGAAGGGCGACATCGTCGCTCTCACCGTCCCTTCATGGGCGCCGGCGCTGGCGCTCGGCTTCAGCAAAGCGACGTCCTGGAGAGCGAGCAGGCCCAAGAAGCAGTGCTCGACCACGGGCACCCAATCAGCGCACGTGCAGGTCGGTGCGACCGTCCAGTACTACTGCCTGTATACGACCGCCCGCCTCACCTACAGCGCGACGCTGATCTCCACGCCGTAGAGCGCCGAGAGCCGCGAGAACTGAAAAAGGGCGCTAGTGCCCTCCGGACGGTGCGCTCGCTCCGCCGGTTGGGCTCGAAGAAGCTTCTTCTTCGCCTGACGCTTTTTCACCGCCGGCTGACGCTTTTTCGCTGGACGCGCCGCCAGAGGCGCCGGAGGTGCCACCGCTCGTCCCCGCTTCGCTCGAGCCGCCGCCTTCGCTCGACGATTCTTCCCCGCCGCCTTCGCCCCCTTCGGCCGACGAGCTCGACGAGGAGCTTTCGCCGGCTTTGGCGGTGGTCGCGGTCGAGGTCGAGGTCGTGGACGTCGAGGTCGTTTCGATAGCTTCCTTTTCGGCTGAGGTGTCGCTGGGCGGAGTGATGTCCGGTGTGCTCTTGGGAGTCACGTCTGAGACGTTGCTCCCACCGCATGAGCTGAGGCCGATCCCACCCAGCATGATCAGCGCGCTCGCGCCGAATGTGGCGATCCGAGAGCGCTGAAAGATCATGATCAAGCTCAGGCGCCGAGCGGGCCCATTCGGCGACCGCAGGTGGGGCAGTCGTTCAGGTCCTTCTGGGCGAGCTGGTCACACCAGGGGCAGAAGCGCAGGTTGTCGACCGCCCAGGGCAGCATCGACGACGATGGGGCGAGCGGCAGGATCTTGCCGACGACCTCCATCTGCTCGCCCGACTCTCGGTCGAGATAGATCTCGCCCGGGACGGCATCCAGCAGGATCTCCCGTCCGCTGGAGGGGCTGCGCAGGCGATAGCGCTGGCTACTGGATGAACTCTCGCTCACGCCCGGCACTTTAGTACAGCGGACGGCGCGGAGATCCCATGGCGCATGGGGGGCAGGGCCGCATGGGGTCCCGTACGCGGCCAATGGGCTGGGCGCGGATAGGCTGCCTCATCGTGCGCGTTCTGATCTTCCACGGCTATCTGTTGAGCGGGACTGGGTCGAACGTGTACACCGCCCGCCTGGCCGAGGCGCTCGTGCGTCTCGGTCACGAGGTGCACCTCTTCAGCCAGGACCGCCACGCGGAGCGCCAGCCGTTCGTTGATGCCCTCGGTGACTGGGACGAGGGAAAGCTCCGTTTGAGCGTGATCCGAGAGCCGGCGCGGTGCACCGTCTACAGGCCGGACATAGGCCGGTTGTTGCCCGTGTACGTGCACGATCGTTACGAGGCACTGCAGGCCAAGACGTTCGCACAGTGCACCGAAGCGGAGGTGGCGGAATACGTTCAGGCCAACGTCGCGGCGGTGCGCGAGATCGCGGAAAGGGTGCGTCCGGATGTCGCGCTGGCCAACCATCTCGTGATGGGACCGGTCATCCTCGCACGGGCGCTCGAGGACTCGGTCCCCTATGCGGTCAAGGTTCACGGAAGCGCGCTCGAGTACACGGTCAAGCCCGAGCCGGAGCGGTTCCTGAACTTTGCGCGGGAGGGATTGGAGCGAGCGCGGACGGTGCTTGTCGGATCCAGGCACACCGCCGAGAGCCTGTTCGAGGCGCTGGGCGATCCCGAGCTGCCGAAGAGGACCAGGCTCGGCCCTCCGGGAGTCGACGTCGATCGCTTTGCTCCGCGCGAACCCCGGCAGGCTGAGGAGGCCCTGCGAGGCCTGGTCATGCGACTGCGTCACGGCGCCCACATGCCTGCGGACGGTGAGCCGAACGCGTTCGCTCGCGACGACGCCGCCGCCGCGATGGCGCTGGAGCGTCTCCTCGGGAGTTGCAGCGCGCAAGCGGGCGAGCGCGGTGAGATCGTCGCGTTCGTCGGCAAGCTGATCGCCGGCAAGGGCATCGACCTCCTGATCGCGTGCTGGCCATTGGTGGTCGCGCGAAGGCCTCAGGCAAGGCTCGTGGTCGTCGGCTTTGGAAGCTGGCGCGAGAGCATCGAGCGCCTGTGCGATGCCTTGGCCGCCGGCGATCTGGAGCGCGCGCAGAGGGACGCGTTGCCGTACGTGGCGGCCTTCCTGCGGAGCCTGTCCGGAGAGGAGCGCGAACTGTATGTTCGCTGTGCGCGATCGGTAGCCGAGCGGGTTGTGCTCACCGGCCGACTCGACCATGAGGAGCTCGCGGAGCTCCTGCCGTCTTGTGAGGCCCTTGTCGTCCCGAGCACCTTTCCCGAGGCGTTCGGCATGGTCGCGGCCGAGGCCGCGGCCTGTGGCGTGCTGCCGATCAGCGCACGCCACTCGGGCCTCGCGGAGGTGAGCGAGGCGATCGCTCGCGAGGTCCCGCCCCAGGTCGCCGGATGGCTGTCATTCCCGGTTGATCAGAACGCGGTGAGGGCGATCGCAGAGCGGGTCATAGCGTGGCTCGAGGCGGACAGCGCGCTCAGGGAGCGAACGCGTGCGGGGCTCGTCTCGGTCGCGCGCTCGCGCTGGTCCTGGGAGGGCGTAGCGCGGGGCGTGATCGCGGCGGGCTGCGGCGATCCATAGCTCTAATGGGCCTCGCTCTCGCACGCACCATGTCACCCGGCCGTTCGGATAGAGTTCCCGCGCTGATGTCGGTTCGGGTCATGCATTCGCGCCATCTTGGGCTGCTCTTCGGGGCGGGTTGCCTGCTGCTGGGCGCCTCCGGCTGTGGGGGCGTCAAGCGCGGCGACAACCCCAACCTGATCGCCGGAAAGCAGGAGTTCGTCGCCAAGTGCGGGGCGTGCCACACGCTTGGGCGGGCCGGCACGAAGGGCACGGTGGGCCCGAACCTGGATGAAGCGTTCCACGCCAGCCTCTCCGAAGGGTTGCGCCGCAGCGCGGTGCGAACCGTCGTCGAAGGCCAGGTCGAAAACCCGAACCGCTTCGGAGCGATGCCGGCCGGCCTTGCGAGCGGCGCCGCGCTGACCAACATTGCGGCATATGTCGCCGAAGCGGTCGATCGTCCGGGGAAGGACACTGGGCTGCTCGCCACCGCCGTACAGGCGCCCGGTGCTGGCAAGCCGGCTGTCGAGAAGGCCGGGAAGCTCGAAATCCCGGCCGACGCGAGCGGACAGCTCTCCTACACCACCAACAAGGCCAGCGCCACGGCCGGCTCGGTGACGATCTCGATGCCCAACATGTCGGGTGTCTCCCACAACATCGCCCTCGAAGCCGGCGCCGGCGGGGCGAATGGCAGCGGCCCGGTGCTCGGAGCCAGCCAGTTCGTCACGAAGGGCACCGCCACGGTCAGCGTGAAGCTGAAACCGGGCACCTACACGTTCTTCTGCCAGGCCCCCGGCCACCGCGCCGCGGGGATGTTTGGCACCTTGACCGTCAAGTAATCGCGCGCAGGATCAAGACGATCGCGACGATCGCCGCTGCGATGGCGATCACGTACAGCAGGAGGCGAAACGCCTCAGCCTCGCTACGCAGCGGGTTCAACACCGTGGGCCCCAAGCTTCTCTGAGGGCCGTGGACCAAGCAGTCCAAGGACGCAACGGAGGGGACAGTGCTGAGCACGGACCCGGAGTGAGGACGCAGGAATGCGCAGCGTCCACGGCCCTCAGATCACATAGACAGTCGTGTAGACGACGATCCACATGATGTCCACGAAGTGCCAGTAGATACCGGGGATGTTGACTCCGCGGTGCTCGTCGGGCGAGTAGTGGCCGCGGAACGCCCTGATCGTCACGAACAGCAGTAGGCACAGACCGATGAAGACGTGTGCGCCGTGCAGGCCGGTCAGCGAGTAGAAGATCGTCGCCTGTGCGTGGTCCTGGGGGGCGAAGCCGATGTTCGCGTACTCGTTGATCTGGATGAACAGGAAGGCACAGCCGAGCAAAAACGTCGTGAGTATTCCGGCCTTGAATCCAAAGCGGTTGCCTCTCCTGATCGCCGCCTCGGCCCAGTGCAACGTAAAGGAAGAGGACACGAGGATCGCGGTGTTCACGCCGGCCACCGCGACGGGCAGGTGCGTCCCGGGCGCGGGCCAGGGGTCTCCCTGGGCGACCCTTATGAAGAAGTACGCCGTGAAGAAGGCCCCGAAGACCATCACCTCGGAGATGATGAACAGCAGCATCCCCAGCAGCTGTGGCTCCACGCGCGAGCTGCGATGCGCCGGCGGTGGGCCGTGATGATCCTCGTGAGCTACATGGGCGACGCTGGCGGCCTCCATCCGGTGGTTCCTCCTAGCTGCTCGCGGCGGCGCCGGCGGCAGTCGTGTTTGAATCGATGTCGACGACGACATGCTCGACCTCTGCCGATGTCGCGTTGCGCACGCGCTCGACCAGGTTGGATCTCAGCCAGCCCGAGCGCTCGTTCGGCAGCGTGGAGATGACGATGTCGTCGACCTGGAACAGCTCGAGCGCGTTCATCACCGCGGTGTAGGGGTCGGGATCGCCGATCGTCCCCGCGCTGAGCAGTCCCGCGGCATCGAGTCGCTCGAGCATCGCGGCAAGGCGGATACGCGCCTCGCGCGAGGACGAGCCGCTGCGGTCGAACTGTGGGATCACCGCGACGAACAGTTTGCGCTCCTCGCCGGCGGCCTTCTCGACCAAGCGACCGATCAGCTCCTCGCCGGTGGAGGTCTTGTGCGCGACCACGAGCGTCACACCGAAGGGGAGGCCCTCGCGCGCAAGGTCTACGACGACGTGATCAACCGGCAAGCCCGAGGCGTTCTGGATGCGCTCGATCAGATCCCTTCTCAGCCAGCCGGACTGGGTGGCTGGATGGGTGGAGACGATGACTTCGTCCGGTCGGCGGTGGGCGATCGCGTCCATCGCGGCAAGGAAGGGGTCGGGGTCGCCGACTTCCCCGGATGCCGTGATGCCCTCGGTCGCGAGCAGCGACATGGCGAGATCGACGCGCACCTGAGCCGATTCGCGCACGGCTTCGTCATAGATGACAAGACCCGCCGCCGGCTTCGTCTGGGGCACCACGAGCCGGAAGAGCGTCTCGCCGGCGGCGGCGCGCTCGCGCACCGCGTCGAGCAGCTTCTCCCCGCCGAGGGTCCGGTTTGCGACAACAAGGACTTCTCTCATCTGGCTGAGCCCCTCCTACTCGCTGGGTGCATGGACTCCACCGCCGGTGCTCACGGGCGCGGCGCCCACGGTCGCGGGTAGGGGGGCGGGAGCGAAGATGCCGTGCACCGCTCCGGGCACGCCGTACTCGTAAGGCCCCCCGACCACCGTCGGGACGCGATCGAAGTTGAAGATCGGAGGCGGCGAGGATACCTGCCACTCCAGCGTCAGCGCGCGCCAGGGGTTGGCCACTGCGCGCGGTCCTCCGCGCCAGCTTGTGACGATGTTGTAGACGAAGATCAACGTGCTCAGGCCGAGCCCGAAGCTCGCGATCGAGATGAGGAGGTTCAGGTCGGCGAACTTGGATGCGTAGGTGGCCACGCGTCGGGGCATCCCCTCCAGGCCGAGGATGTGCATCGGGCCGAATGTCAGGTTGAAGAAGACGAACGTGGTCCAGAAGTGCCACTTGCCCAGGCGCTCGTCGAACGTGCGTCCGGTCATCTTCGGGAACCAGTAGTAGACGCCGGCGAAGATCGTCATGAGGGAGCCGCCGAACAGAACGTAGTGGATGTGGGCGACGATGAAGTAGCTGGCTGAGACGTGAATGTCGAACGGGACCATCGCCAGCATCACGCCGCTGATGCCGCCCAGCGTGAACGTCGTGAGGAAGCCGAGAGCGAACAGCATCGGCGTGTCCAGGTGCAGGATGCCGCGCCACAGGGTGGCCAGCCACGAGAAGATCTTGATGCCGGTCGGCACGGCGATGATCGCGGTCGTGATCGCCATCGGGATGCGGATCCACGCTGCCATGCCGGACGTGAACATGTGGTGCGCCCACACAGTGAAGCCGAGCGCCACGATCGCCAGCAGCGAGAAGGCCATCATGCGATAGCCGAAGATCGGCTTGCGCGCCTTGACGGCTATCACCTCGCTGATGATGCCGAAGCCGGGCAGCATCATGATGTAGACCGCCGGGTGGGAGTAGAACCAGAAGACGTGCTGATACATGAGCACGTCGCCGCCCGCCCCGGCGTTGAAGAAGTTGAAGCCGAGCGCCCGGTCGAGCAGCACGAAGAACTGCGAGGCGGCGATGAACGGGGTCGCGATCACCACGAGCAGCGAGGTGGCGAAGTTGGCCCACACGAGCAGCGGCATCCTGAAGAAGCTCATCCCCGGGGCGCGCATCGTGATGATCGTGACCAGGAAGTTCAGCGCGGTCATGATCGACGAGGCTCCTGCGAACTGCACGCCCACCGAGAAGAAGTCCTGGCCGATCGGCGCGTCGATGGAGAGCGGCGTGTAGGCGGTCCAGCCGTCGGCGAACGCGCCGCCTGGGACGAGGAAGCTGGAGAGCATCATCAGGCCCGCGAGCGGCAGCAACCAGTAGGAAAGGGCGTTCAGGCGCGGGAACGCCATGTCCGGCGCGCCGATCATGAGCGGCAGCACGTAGTTGGCCAGGCCCGCGAACACCGGGATCACGAACAGGAAGATCAAAAGCGACGCGTGGACCGAGAAGAGGCCGTTGTACGTGTTGGCGTCGACGAACTGGGCGCCCGGCTGCGCGAGCTGCGCGCGCATCAGCATCGCCAGCAGCCCGCCTACGAGCAAAAAGAAGAAGGCGGTGACCGTGTACTGGATGCCGATCACCTTGTGGTCGGTGTTGATCCTGAAATAGTCCTTCCAGCTGTGCGCCCCGTGGCTCGAGTGGTCCTCGGCACGCGTCGGCCTTCCGGCGGCCCAGTAGAGCCAGTAGTCGAACCCGCCGAGGCCGACCAGGAAGAAGATCGGCGAGGCGATCAGCGAGACGGTCGTGATCGCTTCGCCGCTGAGATAGTGGTGGAAGGTCGCGTGGCCCGTGGAGGCGCGAACCACCCAGGTAAGGCCGGCGGCGAAGGCGATCCCGAAGAGGAAGCCCAGCCCGGCTCGATATAAGCCCGGAGCTCGCAGCCTGGCGACCATCAGCACCCTGCCTCCGATCCCGTGTCCATCTGCCCTCTCACTCTCTGACCCCTCGTTCTCATACGCATCGGATTATCGCTCAGCTCGTGCTCGGCTGCGAGGATCCCCGGCTCTTGACCCAGGCTTCGAACTGGGCGGGCGCGACGACGTGGATCGTGGAGCGCATCGTCGAGTGCCCTACGCCGCAGAGCAGGTTGCAGACAACCGGATAGGACCCGATCCGCTCGGGCGTGGAGCGGTAGTGGGTCGTGATCCCCGGCACAGCATCGATCTGCAGCCGGAAGGCCGGTATCCAAAATGCGTGAACCACGTCCTTGGAGCGGATTGCGAAGTCGACCGACTCGCCGTTCGGCACATACAGCTGCGTCGTGGCCAGCGGGGCGCCCCCGGTGACCGACGATGGGTACTGATACGTCCAGGCGAACTGCTGTCCGGTGACTTCAACGACGATCTCCTTGCCGGCCGGCTTGCGCTCGTTTTCGTGCAGCACCACGAAGGAGTACGACACGAGGCCGAGCAGCACCGCCGCCGGCAGAGCGGTCCAGAGGATCTCCAAGCGGGTGTTGCCGTGGATCGGGGCTCCGTCCTTGAGCTCCTCGCCGGGCTTCATGCGGAAGTGCCAGACGCTGAACAGGATGACCGTCACCACCAGCACGAAGATCGGGATCGATGCGATCACGAGCACGTGGTAGAGCGTGTCCGTGTTCTTGGCCTGCGCCGAGGCCTGGACCGGGAACCAGTGGATCGCGTAGCTCAGAGCGATGCCGATAGCGGTGGCTATCAGCGCGGCGACGCCGGCCGCGGCGATCGAACGCCTAGTCGGCATCTCTATCACCCCCGGTGACGTACGACGCCTGCGTATTCGGACCCATCCTCCTCATCGGAGGCGTGATCCTAATGCCTTCGGCCGATGAACGTGTGTCCTCGCGCGCGAAGGCTCCTATCGCGCTCCCATTTTGCGGCAGCGAGCGGCGACTTGACGGACGGGGCTCGACGCAATACATTGAGGCAATCGTTGCAAGCACCAAGTCAATGCCATGAGGCTCTCCGAGACCTGCTCCGAGTGAGCCGGCCTCGGCGATGCAAAAGCTTGAAGGAGTCCGAAAGGAATCGAGATGCAGGTGCGAGACGGCATGAGCGAGATGATCCTCGCGGTGGGGCCCAGTCACACGCTGCGCGACGCGGCGCGGCTCATGTCCCAGCGCGGGGTGGGGGCCGCGGTCGTGATCGACCCCGACGGTCATGGTCCCGGGATACTGACCGAGCGCGATGTCCTGACCTCGATCGGAGCCGGACAGGATCCGGATCAGGAGCTCGTGGCCGATCATCTGACCCGCGACGTGGTGTTCGCGGAGCCGACATGGTCTTTGGAGGAAGCCGCCGCCGCGATGGTCCGCGGAGGCTTTCGTCACCTGATCGTCGTCGAGCATGGAGAGACGGTGGGGATCCTCTCCGTTCGCGACGTGGTGCGCTGCTGGACGGCCGAGGGGGCGATATGCCCCGTACCAGCGAGCGCAGCGGTGGGGTGAGAGAGAAAGGGGTGGGCGCTCGCGACGGGGAGCGGGCGCAACCCCTTCACCGGGGGCCGCGCGTGGCTGGGGACCGCGCGCGGCGCCTCACCGAGATCGTTGAGCTCACTCACGGCCTATACGTATAGGCCGTGAGATCGGTAGCTCGCGGAGATGTCAGTGATGGTCGAGCGGGAGCTCGTCGATGTCGCGGCGCGTGTCCGCTATCCAGCGCAGCACGCACACGACGGTGAGAACGACGCCGGCGACCACGAGGATCAGGTTGATCGTGATTCCGATGACCGCGAGCGTGACTCCCACGGCTGTCAACAGCGGAAGGATCGACGGCCCGGGGAGGTGGATCTCCTCGCCTGCCGGCGGGATCTCGGGGTCCAGGGGGCTCATGAGACGTAGATCGCTGCGACAACGAACGTGAGGCCGAACATGAACATGCAGATCGCGCTCACGATCAGGCCGGTACGGATGTTCTTCTGGGCTAGGCGACGAGTCATCATTGCCGGCCGAACTCTACAGGTTGAGATCGGTGAGCATCGCGCTCATCCAGCTCGCCGCGGACCGCCCTCGGCCGTCTGTCTTCACAGCTTTACGTCGAGGACCATCGCGCTGAACAGCAGCGCGAGATAGGCCAGCGAGAACAGATAGAGCTGCAGGGCGCTGCGCCGATCTGCGCGCCTGTAGAGCCTGATCGCGCCGCCGATGAATCCGAGCCCCAGCAGCAGTGAGGCGGCGAGGTAGACCGCGCCGAAGCCGCCTGCACAGAAGGGCAGCTGGGTGACCGCGTACAGCAGCACCGTGTAGAGCAGGATCTGGCGGCGGGTCTCCTGCTCGCCCCTGGCCACGGGCAGCATCGGCACGCCGACCTTCTCGTACTCCCCCTTCATGAGCAGCGAGAGCGCCCAGAAGTGCGGAGGCGTCCAGAAGAAAACGATGAAGAACAGCAGGACCGCGAGGCCGCTCACCGAGCCGGTGACGGCCGCCCATCCGACAAGCGGCGGGATCGCGCCGGCCGCCCCGCCGATCACGATGTTCTGCGGCGTGCGGCGCTTCAGCCACACGGTGTACACGAGCACGTAGCCGAGGAAGCCCGCTAACGACAGAGCCGCCGCGAGCAGATTCACCGCCAGGGACAGCTCAGCGAACGAGAGGGCGGCGAGAGCGCATCCGAACGTAAGCGCGGCGGCGCCCGAAACGCGCCCGGCTGGGATCGGGCGAGTTGCCGTACGGGACATCTGAGCGTCGATGTCGCGATCGAACCAGTGATTGACCGCTCCTGCTCCGCCGGCCGACAGATAGCCGCCCAGGCACGTCAAGACGATCAGGACGATCGAGGGACGGCCCGCTACGAGCATCGTCGTGATCGTCGTCAGCAGGAGCAGCGACTGAACCTTCGGCTTGGTGAGCTCGATGTAGTCGGACAGGATCTGACGAGCTTTTGAGCGCGTGCCCGTCAGGGGCGCAGCCACGCTCGCGGCGGGCGCGGCGCAGACAGGTACAGGCGAGCCGTCCGAGCGCGGGTTGAGGGCGGTCTCCATTGCCACTGAACTCTACCCGTGCAGCGCCGGCAGGAATCCGTCAGCCGAGCTAAACGCCGACTTGGGTGGCGCCCGCCGGCACCGTGGCGGCGCCCGGCGCAGGGATTCCCGATGTCCTGCGCTGTATCTCCCTGCGGATGTCCTTCATCGGCTCCGCCGAGCGCACCAGCGGGATCACGTCGAAATTGTTCACCGGCGGAGGTGAGGTCGTGAACCACTCGAGCGTGTTCGCCTTCCACGGGTCCGGTCCGGCGACAGTGCCCTTCTTGGCGCTGTGAACGACATTGACGATGGTCACCAGGACTCCGGCGCCAAGAATGAAGGAGCCGATGGTCGAGATCAGGTTGTAAAGCGCCAGGTTGCCGACGTTGTCGTACTCGTATATTCGCCTCGGCATTCCGTCGAGACCCAGAACATGCTGGATCAGGAAGGTGGCGAGGAAGCCGACGAACATGAGGTAGAAGCTCAGCTTTCCGAGCCCCTCGTTCATCATCCTGCCGGTGATCTTCGGGAACCAGTAGTAGATGGCCGCGAAGATCGTGAACACCGAGCCGCCCATCAGCACGAAGTGGATGTGGGCGACGACGAAGTACGTTTCGTTGACCTGCCAGTCGACGGGGAAGATGGCCAGGAAGACCCCGGAGATGCCGCCGATGATGAACAGCGCGATGAAACCGGCGCAGAACAGAAGCGGCGTCTTGAATTCGATCGTGCCCTCCCACAGGGTGGCGATCCAGTTGAAGATCTTGACGCCCGTGGGCACGGCGATCAGGAACGAGCTCATCGCCACGAACACGACAACGGCGAGCGGGATCGGCGCTGTGAACATGTGGTGCGCCCAGGTGAGGAAGCCGAGGAAGGCGATCGCGACCGTAGAGGCGGCGATCGCCTTGTAGCCGAAGATCGGCTTGCGGGCGAACACCGGCAGGATCTCCGAGACCATCCCGAAACCGGGCAGGACCATGATGTAGACCTCGGGGTGCCCAAAGAACCAGAAGAGATGCTGCCAGAGGATCGCCGACCCGCCGTTGCCGGGATCGAAGAAGTGCGTGCCGAAATGCCTGTCGGTCAGGAGCATGGTCACGGCGGCCGCGATCACCGGGAGCGCGAAGATCAACAGGAGGGAGTACGTCAGGATCGCCCACACGAACAGCGGGATCCGGCCCCAGCTCATTCCCCGTGCCCGCATGTTGGCGATGGTCGCGTAGAAGTTGATCGCGCCGAGCAGCGAGGACAGGCCGGTCAGATGGATGAGGTAGATCCACGCATCCTGTCCCCCGCCCGGCGAGAAGGCGATGCTCGAAAGCGGCGGGTAGCTGGTCCAGCCGGCTTCGGGCGGGTTCCAGAAGAGCGATGCGTAGAAGACGAGTCCGCCTGCCAGAAGCAACCAGTAGGAGAGCGCGTTCAGGCGCGGGAAGGCCATGTCCCTGGCGCCGATCATCAGAGGCAAGAAGTAGTTGGCAAGGCCCGCCATCATCGGCACGACGAACAGGAAGATCATCGTCGTCCCGTGCATCGTGAACAGCTGGTTGTAGATCTGCGGGGAGACCAGCGTGTTGTTCGGCAACCCCAGCTGGAGGCGCATCATCAGCGCCTCGACGCCGCCCAGGATGAAGAAGACGAACGTCGTGACCATGTACATGATCCCGATCCGCTTGTGATCGGTTGTGGTCATCCAGCTCGTCCAGCGGCGCGACTCGGGCTCTGCTCGGTGCGCGACTATCTGGGGGATCGGGGCTGCGTAGGTGGCCATGTTCTCGCGCTTCTCTAGATCTGGGTGGTCGATTTCGTCTGGGTCGTCACGTGCGGGGCCGCGTGGCGGGGCTCAGTTTGGTCCGGGCGCGGACGGCGAGGGGTCGGCTTCGCGGCGGTCATGGGTGCTCCACCTGTCCCGCGCCGATCTGGGAGCGGAGCTTGGCGCGCGAGGCCTGCGCGGCCGCGTTCGCTTCGGCGATCGACTGCTTCTGGTAGGCCAGCCATGCTTCGAACTGCGCCGGCGGCACAGCCTTGACGGTGGCGATCATGCGGGCATGCCCGCGCCCGCAGATGAGGGCGCACTGACCGCGGTAGATGCCCGGCTTTTCGATCTTGAACCAGGTGTAGTTGTGGTAGCCGGGCACCGCCTGCACCTTGCCTCCGAGCGCCGGCACCCACCACGAGTGCACGACGTCCGCGGAAACGACGTCGAGCGTGACGGTCGTTTTGGTCGGAACCACCATCTCCTCGTAGGAATAGGGCGCGCCCAGCCCGTCGGGTTCGGTCGCGCCCGGGTATACGTACTCCCACACGAACTGACGGCCGACCACCGTGATGTTCAGCGACTTTCCGTTCGGGGGCAGCTTGCGTTCGGCGCTCGCGAGCAGGCGCCCGCCGCTGTCGCTGACGAGGTTCGCGCCTTCGGGCCCCGAGTTGACGGGATCCCGGATCGAGCCGAGCTTTGCGAACGTCAGGACGGCCAGCGCGAGCAAGATCACGGCGGCGCCGACCGTCCAGCCGACCTCGAGCCGCGTGTTGCCGCGGATCTGCGCGGCGACCGCTCCCTTGCGCGCGCGAAAGCGCCACAGCGCGTAGCCGAGCGCGCCCTCGACCAGCGCGAAGATCACGAGCGCCACGTACAGGGTGACCTTGTACAGGCTGTCGATCGAATCGGCGTTCGGCGAGCCCCCCGACTGGGGGGTGAAGAAGGCGAGTGTTGTCGGGATGAGATGGCCCAAGGCGGGCGGGATTCTATTCACGCGTGGACGGAATGCGCTTGCCCGGTCGTTCGGCCGGCCCTCGACCGGGCGCAGGGATGGCCTCGGCGGCCCGGGATGGGGGCTTCAACGGCCCTGGAAGACCGGCGGACGCTTGCCCAGGAACGCGCTCACGCCCTCCACGAGGTCATCGCTGCCCGCCAGCTCCTGCTGGAGTGTGGCCTCCAGATGGAGCTGCTCCTCCATGCGCCCGTACAGCTGAGCGTTGATCAGCCGCTTGCTGGCGGCGTAGGAGCGGGTCGGCCCCGCAGCAAGGCGCGCGAGCAGAGCCGCGCTCTCGGAGGCGAGATCGCCGTCGCCGACGACGCGGTTTATCAAGCCCCACTCCAGCGCCTGGGCAGCGCTCACGCGCTCGCCGAGCATCGCCATCTCGGCGGCTCGGGCCATGCCGACTCGGGCGGGCACGAACACCGATGAGCCGCCGTCGGGCGCCAGGCCGATGTTCACGAACGCGAGGAGAAAGTAGGAGCTCTCTGCCGCGATCACCAGGTCACAGCACAGCGCGAGCGAGCAGCCGATGCCGACCGCACCGCCGCTGACCGCCGCGATCACCGGCTTGGGCAGCTCGCGGATCGCGTGCATGATGGGGTGGTAGCGCTCGGTCAGCACCTTGAAGACATCCGGCCGACCCTCCGGCGTGAGGTCTTCGCTGCCCATGTCCTTCAGATCCGCTCCCGAGGAGAAGGCGCGGCCCGCCCCGGTTATGCAGACGGCTCGCACTCGCTCGCTTTCGGCGGCGTGGCGTAGCGCCGCGAGCAGATCTTGGGCCAGCTGCTTGTTCCACGCGTTCAGCGCCTGCGGACGGTTCAGCTCGATCGTGGCGGCGGCGCCGTCGAAGAGCACATTCACCGTCTCGAGCTTCATGTCTGGATCGCTCATCTTGCTCCCCTTGTCGTCTATGGGCCGGAGCCGCGCCGCGGCAAATCGAGGCCCTGATCCTATGGTCTCGAGCTCGGGAGATCCGTTGGCGTGAGCCACGCCTCACGCCCTGGCGCCTATGGTGTAGGGCGTATGGCAAGGCCTGTCATCGGGATATGTACCGCGCTCGAGCGTGCGCGCTGGGGCATATGGGAGCAGGAAGCGGTGCTGCTCTCGCGCAGCTATGTCGAAGCGGTGCAGAACGGCGGCGCCCTGGCTGTGATGCTCCCCCCTGACGAGCTCCTGCTCGACGATCCGAGCGAGGTGCTCGAGCTGATCGACGGCCTGATGCTCGCGGGTGGCGCGGACATCGACCCTTCGGTCTACGGCGAGGAGACCCATCCGGAGACGGTTGACACGGTGCCCGAGCGCGATCGTTTCGAGATCGCGCTCGTGCGCGCGGCCGTCGAGCGCGACCTGCCGGTGCTTGGCATATGCAGGGGCATGCAGCTGATCAACGTCGCATACGGCGGCACGCTGCTACAGCATCTGCCCGAGCACTTCGGCCACCATGAACACCTGAAGGTCGTCGGCACGTTTGACGGCGCGGACCACGATGTCGAGCTGATCGACGGATCGCTGGCCGCTCAAGCCGCCGGGGAGACCCATCACGCGACCAAGTCACATCATCATCAGGGAATCGACCGGCTGGGCGAGGGTCTTCAGGTGAGCGGCGCCTCCTCGATGGACGGTCTCGTCGAGGCGATTGAGATGCCGGACCGGCGCTTCGTGCTGGGCGTGCAGTGGCACCCGGAGGCCGATCAGGCCAGTCACGTGGTCGGCGCGCTCGTCGAGGCAGCGCAGCGTCGCATGCGCGAGCGCCGGGCCGAGAGCGCGATCGCGTAGCCGGCGCGCGACCATATACTCGCGCCGTGCGGGGGTCGAAGGCCATCAGGACAGCCGCCTGGGGCCTGGTGGCCGCGGGCGCGATCGCCCCGCTCGTGCGCAAGAGGGTCAAGGCGCCGCCGATCGTCGCCCAAACGGTCGCCTTCGCGGCACCGATCGGTCTGTGCGTGGCTGTGCGCCGCTCACGCACACGCGATGTCGCCGTCTGCGCACTTCAGATGTGGGCGTATCTGGCGGCCTACGAGGCGCCCAACGACGATCCGCAGGCGCAGCGGCTACGCGTGCACATCGACTATCCGATCGACATCGATCGCGTGATCGGGCTGGGCGAGCTTCCAACCGTACGCCTGCAGCGAGCCTTCGCCGGCAGCGAGTGGCGGATCGGCGATCGCGTGCTGGTTTGGGCTCACTGGCTGTGGTTCATGGTGCCCCACGGCTCGCTGCTGTACATCATGCTGCGCAGGCGCGAGCGCTTCGATCGAGCCGCGGTCATGACATACGCGGTGTTCGACCTGGGGGCGATGGTGTACTGGCTGGCGCCCACCGCCCCCCCCTGGTACGCGGCCTCTGTCGCCGGCCGCCATGACAAGTTCGACGGAGAGCTGTTCGAGCGCACCGGCGCCACACGGCCGATTCCATACCCGGGGGGTGGGCGCTCACAAGCGGGCGAGGAGCCCTCGCGCGAGCCGTGGATCGGAGACGGGCAGATCGCCGTGCGACGGATGATGGTGGAATATGGGGAGTTCTTCTGGAAAGACGGCTGGGGACCCCTCTACAGTGTGCTCGGAGGAAACCCCCTCGCCGCGATGCCCTCGCTGCACTTCGCCACATCGATGATGGCCGCTCGGCTGCTCTCCGAGACGGGACCGCTCGCGGGCGCGATCGGCTGGGGCTATACGGCGACGCTCGGTCTCGCGCTCGTTTATCTGGGCGAGCACTATGTCGTCGATCTGCTCGCGGGCGCTGCCCTCACCACGGCGGTACGTCGCGGCGCCCCCTCTGTGAGCCCTGCGCTGAAGCGCTTCGGCCGGGCCGTCGCCGCGCTCGAGGCTGCCGCACACGATGGAGGCTGACGGTGGAGCCTGAAGATCCGATCACGGGCGCGGACGGCGGTGTCGCGGATGTGGACGTCGTCGACGAGGAGATGCCACGCTTTCGGGTGACGCGCCGCAGCATGTGGCTGTTCGCGCTGTTCGTCGTCACCGCCCTCGCGTTCCTCTATCTCGTCCTGCCGCAGTTGGGCGGTGTCAAGCACACGTGGGACCGCCTCAACGAGGGCAACTCCTGGTGGATCGCCGTGGCGGTGCTGCTGCAGGTGGCGGCGATGGCGAGCTACATCGCGATCTTTCACGGCGTCCATGTGCCGCCCGGCTCGAAGATCACCTTCAGGGAGAGCTACCTGATCACGATGGCCGGCCTCGCGGCGACACGGCTGTTCGCGGCTGGGGGCGCCGGCGGTGTGGCCGTGACCGCTTGGGCATTGCGTCACTCGGGGATGCGCCGCCGGGAGGTGGCGGAGCGGATGATCGCCTTCCTCGTGCTCCTGTACGGCGCCTACATGATCGCCCTGATCGTGTGCGGCGTCGGCCTCTACACCCACCTCTTCGCCGGGCCCGCCCCCTTTGCCATCACGATCGGTCCCGCGATCGTGGCGAGCGCCGCGATCCTCGCCACACTCGCCGTGGCGTTTGTGCCGCCAGACCTGGAGCGCCGTCTGAGCGGCTCGGCCCGTGCCGATCGCGCACCCGCGCATTGGCTACGCGGTATCGCGACAGGCTCCGCGTCGATGTCCGGCGGGGTGCGCTACGCGGGCCACAAGCTGCGCAATCCCGACTGGGCGATGGTTGGGACCGTGGCCTGGTGGGGTCTGAACATCTGCGTTCTGTATGCGGCCTTTCGCGCGTTTGGGCATGCCCCGCCGACCGCTGTCCTGGTTGAGGCGTTCTTCGTGGGGATGCTCGCCAACCTGCTACCGCTGCCTGGTGGGATCGGCGGGGTGGACGGCGGCATGATCGGCGCCTTCGTCGCGTTCGGCGTGAGCGGCTCGCTCGCGCTGATCGCGGTGCTCGTCTACCGTTTGATGTCGTTCTGGCTGCCCAGCATCCCCGGGGCGATCGCCTACTTCCAGCTGCGGCGCACCGTCACCCGGTGGAGGGGCTATACTTTACAAAGTAAAGCGACCCACGCCCACGCTCCGACGACGGCGGGCTGGCCGGCCGGCGCCGGCGAACTGGAGGCAACGAGATGACGGATGTCGAGAGCGCCAGCGACGTTGAGAGCACGATCATCATCGGCAGCGGCCCGGCCGGATACACCGCCGCGCTCTACACCTCCCGCGCCAACCTGAAGCCGCTCCTCGTCGAGGGCTTCGCGTGGGGCGGGCTGCTCCAGCAGACGACCGACGTCGAGAACTATCCCGGCTTTCCTGACGGGATCATGGGCCCCGAGCTGATGGGCAAGCTCCGCGAGCAGGCCGAGCGCTTCGGCGCCAAGCTCCTCACAGACCAGGCCGAGCGCGTCGAGCTGGCCGACGAGCCGGGCGGGGTGCATAGAGTTTGGATCGGAGACACGGAGCACCTGGCGCGCACCGTGATCCTGGCGATGGGGGCCGAGCACAAGAAGCTCGGAGTGCCCGGCGAGGAGCAGCTGAGCGGGCGCGGCGTGAGCTATTGCGCGACCTGCGACGCGGCCTTCTTCAAGGGCGCACAGACCGTCATCGTCGGCGGCGGCGACTCGGCGATGGAGGAGGCGATCTTCCTGTCGAAGTTCGCGGCAAAGGTGACGGTCGTGCACCGGCGCGATCAGTTCCGCGCCTCGAAGATCATGCTGGAGCGCGCCCGTGAGCGGGAGAACATCGAGCTGCTGACGCCCTTTGCGGTCGAGCGCTTCGAGCCCGGCGAGAACGGTGCTTTGAGCACCGCCAAGCTCATTAATACAGAGACCGGCCGGCAGCATGAGATCCCGATCACCGGCGCGTTCATCGCCATCGGCCACGAGCCCCAGTCCTCGCTCGTCGCCGGGCAGGTCGACCTCGACGAGAACGGATACGTGAAGGTGGACGGTCGCTCCACGCGCACCAACCGTCCCGGCGTGTTCGCGGCCGGGGACCTGGTCGACCACACCTACCGCCAGGCGATCACCGCGGCCGGCTCGGGCTGCCAGGCGGCCCTGGACGCCGAGTGGTATCTGCGCGACAACCCAGCCGTCCCAACGCCCGAGGGCATGCCCGTCGGCGATCTGGCCGAGGCGCAATGGGCCCCCGTCGCCGAGAGCTCCTGAGTCAGATCTCGCGGCGGCGCAGCGCCGGGGCGGGGCGGTAGCGCTCCTCGCGATACTCGCTCCACAGGCCGTCCAGCACCGCCAGCACATGGTCCAGGCCGATCTCCCGCGCCCACTCGAACGGGCCGCGGGGGTGGTTGAGGCCGAGCACCATGCCGGTGTCTATGTCCGCGGCGCTGCCGACTCCCTCGCCGAGGGCAAACGCGGCCTCGTTGATCAGCTGGCAGACGATCCTGCCGAGCGCCAGGCCGGGCGCGTCGCCGACCCACTCCACGTGCCGGCCCAGCGCGCTAAAGAAGCGCTCGGCGCGCGAGACGGCCGCGGGCGAGGAGGTCTCGCTGCGGGTGAGCTCCACGAGCCGACATGCGTGGAAAGGTGGGAGGGCGTGAAAACCGACGGACGGTCCATCGGGATCGAGCGTTGCCAGTGAGCCTCGGTCGCACAGCACGAGCCGTGGGCCGCCGCGTGGGGGATCGCCCGCGGAGTCGCCGCACTCGACGATGAGGGCGGGCAGCTCCGTCTGGGGCTCGTGCGGCCCGCGCACCTCATAGCCCGCCTCGACGGCCGCTTCGCGCAGTTGCTCGGCGAGCGCTCCATGGCCGCAGATCACGACGAGGCCCTCGCCCTCGGCTGGCCCGGAGGACTCGGGCTTGTCAGGGTCGGCGGGCCGATGCGGACCGTCGCCCGAGTAGTCGTAGTAGCCGCGACCCGTCTTGCGTCCGTGCAGGCCGGCGGCCACCTGGCGCGCCTGTATCGGCGAGGGACGCCAGCGCGGCTCGCCAAAGCTCAGCTCGTAGAAGCTCTTGGACACGTCGAAGCCCGTATCGACGCCCACGAGATCGCTCAGCTCGAACGGTCCCATGCGAAAGCCGCCGCCCATACGTACGATCCGGTCGATCGCCGGGATGTCGGCGAGACGCTCCTGCAGCAGCCTCAGCGCCTCCAGCCCGAACGGCCTGTTGCAGCGGTTGACGAGGAAGCCCGGGCCGTCGCTTGCGCGGATCACGTCCTTGCTCATGGCCCTGCCCGTCGCATCGGCTATCGCCAGTGCCCGTTCGCTTGACAGGAGTCCGGCGACGACCTCGAGCAGGCGCATCAGGGGCGCCGGGTTGAAGAAGTGCATTCCCACCACACGCTCTGGATGTGTCGCGCCCGAGGCGATCGCCGTGATCGGCAGCGAGGAGGTGTTGCTCGCCAGCACGCACTCCTCGCTCGCGATTTCCGACAGACGCGCGTACAGCTCGTGCTTGATGTCCAGGCGCTCGGGCGCCGCCTCGATCACGAGATCGCAGGGTGCGAGCGCCTCGAGGGAGTCGACCGGCTCCAGGCGCTCGCCGGCCGCCTGTGCCTGCTCGGAAGTGAGCTTGCCCTTGGAGGCTTCCTTTGAAAGCCCCTCACGTGCGCGCGCGGCGCCTCTCTCGAGCGCATCGGCGGCCGGATCGTGCAGGAGCGTCCTCGCGCCCGCCCTGCACGCGAGCTGGGCAATACCCGAGCCCATCGTGCCGGCGCCGACCACCCCGATAACACCGGCGGGCGACACGTCCGGGCCGGCCGTGCCGGCCCCATCCCCCAAAACGACAGCCTCGCGATCCACGTCGACCCCGTCAGGATGGAACGAGCGCGTTGATGCCGGTCATCGCGCGCCCGATGATCAGCTTCTGGATCTGCGAGGTCCCCTCGTACAGCGTCGTCACGCGGACATCCCTGAAGTAGCGCTCGACCGGATGGTCATCGACGTAGCCCGCGCCGCCGTGCACCTGGATCGCCGTGTTCGAGCACTCCACAGCCGCCTCGGTGGCGTGGAGCTTGGCGACGGATGTCTCGAGCGTGTTCGGGCGGCCCTTGTCCTTGAGGAACCCCGCTCGCCATACGAGCATGCGCGAGGCGTCGGTCTTCAGGACCATGTCGGCGATCATCGCCTGCACGAGCTGGAAGCTCGCGATCGGCTTGCCGAACTGCTCGCGCTCCTTGGAGTACTTGACCGACTCGTCCACGCAGCCCTGGCAGATGCCCACGCAGCCGGCGGCGACCGAGTACCGGCCGGAGTCCAGCGCCGACATCGCCACCTTGAAGCCGTCGCCGATCCCGCCGAGCATCTGATCGTCTGAGACCTCGACGTCTTCCAGGGCGATCGAGGCCGTGTCGGAGGCGTGCAGCCCCATCTTGTGCTCGATCACGCTCGGCTGATAGCCCGGCTGGTCGGTGTCCACCATGAAGCAGGCAAGGCCCTTGTGGCCGAGCTCGGGGTCGGTCTGGGCGAAGATCAGCGCGACCTTCGCGTAGTTGCCCATCGAGATCCACATCTTCGAGCCGTTGATCTGCCAGCCCGAGTCGGTCTTCTTCGCGCGCGTCTTCTGTTTGGCGGCGTCGGAGCCCGTGTCCGGCTCGGTCAAGCCGAAGCAGCCGAGCCACTCGCTCGAGCAGAGCTTGGGCAGGTAGTGGTGCTTCTGCTCCTCTGTGCCCCACTTCAGGATCGCGCTGCACACCAGCGAGGTCTGCACGGAGATGACGGTCCTCACCGAGCTGCACCCGCGCCCGATCTCCTCAACGACGAGGCCGTAGGAGAGGTAGTCAAGGCCGGCCCCGCCGTACTCCCGCGGGACGATCGCTCCGAGATAGCCCTGGTCGGCGATCTTCTTGACCAGCTCCAGATCGAAGTGATGCGTGCGCGCGTTCTGCTTGGCCTGCTCGACGATCTCCTTGTCGGTGAATTCGCGCGCGGTCTTGCGGATCAGCTGCTGCTCGTCGGTCAGGTCGAAATCCATGTCTCTCCTTGCGGCATAGCGGGGGATTTGCGGTGTCGTTGTGTAGTCGTGGGACGCTAGCGATCCTCGCCGGGCCCAAGCTTGGGTGTGCGCCAGGGCGCAGCCAGCCGCCGCTCGAGCTCCGCTCCCAGATCCTCGATCTTCAGGCGATCCTGCGCGAGCGAGTCGCGGTCGCGCAGCGTCACGGTGCCGTCCTGCATCGACTGATGGTCGATCGTCACTCCCCAAGGCGTCCCAATTTCGTCTTGGCGGCGGTAGCGCTTGCCGATCGACCCGCCTTCGTCGTACTCGGCCTGCATCCGCTTTCGCAGGTCTTTGTAGATCTCGCGTGCAAGCTCCGGCTGGCCGTCCTTCTTGACCAGTGGCATGACTGCGACCTTTACCGGTGCCAGGCGCGGGTGCAAACGCAGCACGGTCCTCGTCTCGCCGGGAGTCCCACCGTCGGCCCCCTGCACGACTTCCTCGTCGTAGGCGTCCACCAGGAATGCGAGCGTGGCCCTGTCCGCGCCCGCGGCGGGCTCGATCACGTGGGGCACATAGCGCTCGCCGGTCGCCTGGTCGAAGTACTCGAGCTTCTCGCCGGAGAACTTCGCATGCTGAGTGAGATCGAAGTTCCCTCGGTTGGCGATCCCCTCCAGCTCGGACCAGCCGATGGGGAACAGGTACTCGACGTCGCTCGTCTGCGAGGAGTAGTGCGAGAGCTCGTCCTGCTCGTGGGCGCGCAGGCGCAGGTGGTCGGGTCGCAGTCCGAGCGAGTTGTACCAACCCATCCGCTCGCCCAGCCAGTGCTCGAACCACTTCTGCGCCTCGTTCGGCGGCACGAAGAACTCCATCTCCATCTGCTCGAACTCCCTCGTGCGGAAGATGAAGTTGCCCGGCGTGATCTCGTTGCGGAACGACTTGCCGATCTGGGCGATTCCGAATGGCGGCTTCTTGCGCGAGAACTGGAGCACGTTCTTGAAGTTGATGAAGATCCCCTGCGCGGTCTCCGGGCGCAGGTAGGCGGTCGCCCCCGACTCCTTGACGGGGCCGATCGTCGTCTCGAACATCAGGTTGAAGTCGCGTGCCTCCGTCAGGTCGCACTCGGGCGTCTCGCCCGGGTGCTTGGATGGCTTGCGCCCGCACTGAAGCTCCCCCAGGTGATCGGCCCTGAAGCGCTGTCCGCAGGTCCTGCAGTCGACGAGCGGGTCGGTGAAGCCAGCGAGGTGGCCCGAGGCCTCCCATACGCGCGGGTGCTGGAGGACCGCGGAGTCCAGCGCCACGATGTCCTCGCGCTCGGACAGCATCGCGCGCCACCACTCGCCCTTGACGTTGCCCTTCAAGAGCACTCCGTAGTGGCCGAAGTCGTAGGTCGATCCCACCCCGCCGTAGATCTCCGAGGAAGGGAAGATGAAGCCGCGGCGCTTGCACAGCGCCACGATCTTGTCCATCGTCACGACATCCTGGCTGGGTGGCGCTTGCTCGGTGCTCATCGCGCTGGGGATGGTATTCGAGCGCCGCGTCCGGGACCGCTGGGCCGGCCTGGACTGGGTGGGCGGCTTGCGCAAGGGATGCCGCCGGACGGCCGTGATCGCTACAAAGAGAATGCCCTTGACATATCTGATCATGTGTGTTTACATGCGTGCTGTTCTCTTGCTGACAAGACAGGCGGGGAGGACGGATCCCCACTGGAAAGGTGACGTGAGTAAGAGCGTGAGTGACTAGCACGACCACGCATCGAGGATCGCCAGGGCGTCGTTACCCAACCTCTCCCGCGACGTCTGCGGCCCCCCGTCCGCGCGGTCTGAATGTGCCGGTCTCCTCAACGGGGCGTCGCGGCTGGCCGGCCGCGGCGCCCTTTTTATGGCGCCCTTTCTTATGATTGGCGCGTGGCCAGGGTCCTGATCGTCGGAGGGGGGACCAGCGCATCAGCGCTGGTTGATGCCCTGGAGAAGGAGGGCCATGTCGTGAGCGTCGTCGCGAAGGCCGACCGCGGGGCGCTCGAGCACGTCGCGATCGTGTGCTGGCTGGAGCGCTCCTCGCCCGAGCGTTTTCTGCTCGGCGCGGTGGACAGCTCGATGCGCGGCTTCGTCTATCAGGCCGGCGACTGGGAGCACCCGGTGTTGGAGACCGCTCGCCGCAACTCGATACCTACGGCCGCGTTGAGGGCCGATCCTGGGGGCGTTGGGGTCTGGCTAGCGCAGGCGCGCGATGCGGTCGCCTCCTTGATCGAAGGTTCCCGGCAGAGCGCGCCGATGCGCTACCCTGATCGATAATCTCCATAAAGTTGATCAGGATTTGTTCTGGCCGCTGGACTGGGCTCCACTCCCGCGAGCTACACCCGAGAAAGGACGCACCATGACGCTGAAGCTTGGCGATTTGGCCCCCAACTTCGAGGCCGACACGACCGAGGGCCGCATCTCCTTCCACGATTGGATCGGCGACTCGTGGGCGGTGCTGTTCTCGCATCCAAAGGACTTCACGCCCGTCTGCACGACCGAGCTCGGCTACATGGCCGCCGCCAGGCCGCAGTTCGATGCCCGCGGCGTGAAGATCATCGGCCTGTCGGTCGATCCGCTCGACCGTCACGACGAGTGGGCGAAGGACATAGCCGACACCCAGGGCGCGGCGCCCAACTACCCGATCATCAGCGACGCCGACTTCAACGTGTCGAAGCTCTACGGCATGCTGCCGGCCGACATCGACGGCGATCCACTCGCGCGCACGCCCGCAGACAATCAGACGGTGCGCAACGTGTTCGTGATCGGGCCGGACAAGCGAGTCAAGTTGATCCTCGTCTACCCGATGAGCACGGGCCGCAACTTCGACGAGGTGCTGCGCGTGATCGACTCACTCCAGCTCACCGCCAAGCACAACGTCTCCACGCCGGTCAACTGGCAGCCCGGCGAGAAGGTGATCATCTCCGGCTCGGTGTCCAACGAACAGGCCCGGGAGCTCTATCCCGACGGGTGGGACGAGCCGCGCCCCTACATCCGGATCGTTCCCCAGCCGAGCTGACTTCAGGCGATCGGGGCGGAGCGCTCGACGCGCTCGTTGAACATGACCTCGCCGTCGAGCGTGCGATGGACGGGGCACTTCGCCGCGATCACTCGCAGGCGCTCGACCTGGTCGTCGGGGAGGTCCTCCGGTAGGCGCAGCAGCACGTCGAACTTGGTTGGCGAGCCGCGCTCGGCAGGGCTGTATTGCACCTCGACCTCGAGTTTGCCGATGTCCCAGCCCTTGCGTGCCGCGTACATCTCCATCGTGATCGCGGTACACGAGGCAAGGCTCACCGCCAGCAGCTCTTGAGGATCCGGTCCGCTGTCCGCGCCGCCCGACTCCAGCGGCTCATCGACCGTGAGCTGATGGTCGCGCACCTGGACGGTGTGCTTGAACGTCGAGTCGGTCCGTCTTACGCTGGCCTTCATCGAGCGAGCCTCTTGCGATTGGGTCATGCGACCCTCCGTGCAGATGGTACTGCGGCCATAGCTACGAGAGAGGGTTGAACAGCAGGCCGGTGAGCAGCTTGGGATAGAAGAAGGTCGACTTCGGCGGCATGTTCTCACCGCTGCCGGCAACGTCACGGACCTGCGAGACAGGCGTGGGGCGCATCAGGAAGGCCGCGTCATAGGCGCCCGAGCGCACCAGTGAGACGGCCTCCTCGGTCGAGCGCGCGTAGAAGAGGCCGTTCAGGTGCGAGATGTCATCGTCGGTGAGTCCGAGCGCTCCCTTGAGGAGCAGAGCCTCGAGCACACCCGTGTCGAGGCTGCGGTACGCTGGCGAGAAGCCCGGCAGAGCCGCGTCGGCGATCGCCTGATCGCGCAGGGTCAGGCGGTATGCCTGCTGGTGGTGGGAGTCGATGTAGCCGAGCTGCAGCGGTCCCGCGCCGGCCTCCGGCTCGATCTGCTCGATCGGCACCTCGCTGATCTCGAAGTCCCGCCGCAGCGCCTCCCGGAGCGCCGTGCGGCGCGGCTCGTCCAGCCCGCTGAGCAGGCGGTGGGTCGGGAACACCGTCAACCCGGGATCCTCCAGCGCGACGAGGCACATCAGCACGTAGCGGTGCTCCCCCTCGCCGCCGATCTCCTCCGCGTACGTATTGGCCGTCTCGTAGCGATGGTGGCCGTCCGCGATGAGAAGCTCAGCACTTTGGGTGGCGGCCTGAACGGCCGCTACAGCTCCCGCGTCCCCGACGCGCCACAGCCGGTGTACGGTCCCGTCGCCGTCGGTCACCTCGCCCCAGGGCGTCTCTGCCGTCGCCGGCTCGAGCGCCGCCCACGCGGCTCCCGCCGGGTCGGAGTAGAGCGAGAAGATGGGGGAGAGGTTCGCCCGCGTAGCCTTCATCAGCCGCAGCCGGTCCTCCTTGGGGCCGGGATGCGTGCGCTCGTGGGGCCGCACACGGCCGGAGCCGTAGCCCTCGATGCGCACGCGGCAGAAGAAACCGCGCCTCATACGGGTTTGCCCGTCCGGACCGGTGTAGGTCTGTGTGTGCGCCCACAGCGAGGGCTCCGGGTCGCGCACGACCGCGCCCTGCAGCTGCCAGCTCTCGAACAGATCCCCTGCCACCGCATACGCGTCGCGCCCGTCCGGCTCCGCCTTCGGCAGATCGACGGCGACCACGTTGAACGGACAGCGCCGCAGCAGCTCCTCGCGCTGCTCTGCGTCGATCACGTCATACGGCGGCGAGGTCACATCGGCGAGCGAGCCGACCGTACTGAGGTCGTAATGCAGCGCGCGCAGCGGTTGGACGTCGGCCATGGCGGTGGCGGACCCTAGCAGCGGTCGCGCCCGATGGGTACGCGGACCCTGAGCGGCCCGCCGACGACTGTAGACTCGAACGTCATCGGGGCGTGGCGCAGCCTGGTAGCGCACCTGCTTTGGGAGCAGGGGGTCGCCGGTTCAAATCCGGCCGCCCCGATCGATTCGTTCAATCCCAACGTTCGTCCATCCACGGGCCCGGCGCCGGGATGAAGTTCTACAATGCCGAAAAACCGGGTAGGCGGCGATGCTCGGCTGTGCGTTGGGAGGAGCTTGTGGGCTCGTTCTATATCAGCGAGGACGTGACGCACGATGGGGTGGTCGTGCTGGCCGCGGGCGGCGAGATCGACTACGAGGCCAGCCCGCATTTGCGCAAGTGCATTTCAAATCACTTGAAGGCGGGTAGCACGCGCGTGATGCTCGACCTTTCGGCCGCGACGTTCATCGACTCGACCGCGATCGGCGTCATCGCCAACTCGGCCGGGAGGATGAGCGAGATCGAAGATGGATCGCTCACGCTCGTATGCCCGAGCGAGAACGACAAGGTGCTGCAGATCCTCGAAATCGCAGGCCTGCCGGCCGTCGTCGCACTGCATGACTCACGTGACGAGGCGCTGACGCTGCTCGCTGGGGACACTTGAGATGCGAGGTCAGGCAAAGATGGTCGCGTCGTCGCGGTCAGCGGACGAGCTGCGGCTGCGCGCCCAACCCTCCGAGCTCAAGTTGGCGCGCGACTATGCGCGGCAGGCGGCCACGGCGTTCGGCTTCGATGATGACGGCTGCTACGAATTCGTCTATGCGGTCAACGAGGCGGTGACCAACGCGATCAGGCACGGCGCGCCCGACGCGCGGGGGAGCATCGGGCTCAGTGTCTCAAGCGAAGCGAACCGCCTCATGTTCACGGTTCGCGACTGCGGAAGGTTCGCAACGTCGCTGGAAAGCAGCGCGAGCACATCCGCGCACGGGCGGGGGTTTGCACTGATGGCGAACCTCGTCGATGAGGTTCGCCTGCGCATAGAACCCGAAGGCACGATCGTCACCCTGTTGAAGATCTGCGCGACCATGTGCCCGAGCTGACATTGCGAGGCCGACCGTAAGAGGGCCAGTCATGAGCTTCCCACGGGTCAGGGCGAGATGGGTATCCGGCGCGTTGGTGCTCGCTCTCTCATCCCCAATCGGCGCATCCCTCCCGAGCGTGGAAGTGGAAGCGCTCGAAAGCACGTTGTCGACCCCCAAGGTCGAAGCAGAAGTCCCATCGCTGCCACTGCCGGGCGCTGTTTCAGCGCCCGAAGTCGAAATCCCGGCACTCCCTGGCGAAAGCCCACCGGCGCCGGCGGTCGGCGAACCTGCCCCTCCGCCGCCCGTGCCGGAAAAAGGCCCGTCGGGATCCGCGGGCTCGGCCAGCGGGTCGGGCGGGCCGTCTGCGCATGCGGCTATGCGCGAATCGAGCTCCGTCGCCGCGCCGGCCGTCACACCGGCGCCATCCACGCCGCCACATGCGATTCGCAGCAATCCGCGGCGGGCGCGAGGACCCGATCGCAAGGCGGGCCCAGGCCGGCGCCGATCCGTAGGTCTTGTTTCGCAGGGGAGCACGGCACCCGGTCCAGTCATTCGAGGCGGACCGGCAGTGAGGCGGTCGATTTCGCATCCGCACCTCACGCGGCATGCATCCAATCCCTTGGATGCGATCGGCGGTCACATACCCCTTCCGCTGCCGGTTCCCGACTGGAGCAAGCCGATCATCCTGGTGCTGCTCCTGCTCGTAGTCGTCCTCGCGGCACGTTCTCGCGTTGTCGCGTATCGCACGCGAGGGCTCGAGCGTCAGCGGGCCGCGCTGCTGCGAGACGTCGTCGTCATGCAGTCGGCGCTCGTACCGAAGGTGCCGGCTCAGATCGGTGGTCTGACGGTATCCGTCGCCTATCGCCCCGCGGATGGGCCGGCCGCCGGCGGCGACTTCTATGACCTCTTCGTCACAAAGCCCGGCAGGGTGGCTGTCATCCTCGGCGACGTCGCGGGGCATGGCCCGGAAGCGCTCTCTCAGGCCGCGCTCACGCGCTACACACTGCGGGCGTATCTCCAGGCGGGTCTTCAGCCGCGCGCGGCGATCGCGCTCGCCGGCCAGGCGCTGGTCGATCCCTCGGGCGCGCATTTCGCGACGGTGATCGTAGGCCTGTATGACAGCTCGAGCGGCAAGCTCACATGTGCGAGCGCCGGTCATCCGCCGCCGATCCTGCTCGGTACTCCGGCGCATGAGCTGTCGAGTGTCTGCTCGTGCCCGCCCATCGGCTGGGGGATTCCGACCGGGCGGCGGCAGACCACGATCTCCCTCGGGCAGGGTGCCCGCGTGTGCTTCTTCAGCGATGGGCTCATCGAGGCGCGTTCCGCCGGAACCCTGCTTGGACGCGAGCGTCTCGCCGAGATTCTCGAGAATCTGGGACCACACCCAACGGCGACGGCGCTGCTGGAGCGCGTTCGGGCGGCGGCCGATGTCACCCGTGACGACATGGCCGCGTGCATCGTCTCGCCGCTCGCCGGGGCGTCCGGCATGCTTATTCACGAGGAGGAGATTGAAGTGGACGCGCGCTCGATCGGCGGTCCCCACCTCCCGCGCCTGCTCGCGGTCTGCGGAGTCTGCGCTGCCGACATAGCTCGCTCCCTGGCGATCGCCGATGGGATCGCCGCCTCGCTGGGTACGGCCGTGCTGCGTGTGACGATCACCCCCTCCGGCGCGATGATCGCCGTTGCCCCGCCTGGATTCGGCGCGGCCGAGCAGGCGTCCGGTGACTACTCAGAACCGGCAGCTCCCTCAACGAGCCGTCCGCTTCTTCGGGTCGTGCCCGGCGGCGAAGAGCCTGAGGGCCCCGAGATCTCCTGACGCGCCGGCGTGGTGCCGGCCGGTCGGCTTTTCCCGCCGGTGGATGCGCTCGTCCGGACCGACGCTTAGCTCGCTGCCAGAATGCCCGGCACGGTGGGCTCGCGCGGAGCCCCAGAGATCACCTTCGGAGGATGAGAATGGCAAGTGACCTGTTGAGCACCATTCGCGACGAGATCGACGCGCGTCTGCGCGAGCTGCAGCCGCTGCTCGCCGAGTACGAGCGTCTGCTCGTGGCGGCACAGGTACTCGATCATGGGACCGGGACGGAGCTGCCCGCCGCAGCCGGCGGCGCTCTGTCCGATGCGGGCCGCGCAGCGAGACGCGGACGCAAGCCGGCTGCTAGTAAGGCCTCCTTGACGCCTCGCCGGGGGCGAACGGGCAGGGCCGCGCCCTCGCGGCGCTCCGCGACCGAGGAGACGATCCTCGCGGTCTTGGAGCACGGCTCGCACACAGTAGGAGAGCTCGTCGTGGTGACCGCGATGAGCGCGGCCAAGATCAACGGAAGCCTGCGGCGCCTGGCCTCCCAGGGAGCGGTTGCAAAGACCGAGCGCGAAGGCAAGATCGCCTGGGCGCTGTCCGGCGCGACGGGCTAGGGGACCCCCGGCGGGCCGCCATCTATCCGATGCCTTCGGCGTAAGCGCGCATCGCCTCGATCACCGGGGCAAGGCGCCTCCCGCGCTCGGTGAGCCTGTACTCGACAGTCGGTGGGCTGGTCGGAAGAACCGTGCGCTCGATCAGGCCGACGTCCTGGAGGTCGCGCAGGCGCTCGGAGAGCATCCGCGGCGAGATGCCATCGACCGCCTCGGCGAATTCGTTGAAGCGCAGCGCGCCCGCCAGGGCGGCGTAGATGATCGAAAGCTGCCAGCGCCGCTCCAAGAGATCCGCGGCCTGGCGGACGTGCACCGGAACCGGCTGACACCTGGGAGACCTTGATGCCATGCGAGAAGGCCCTTCCTCAGGAGACCTGTGCGACCTTGGGGGCTGGCTCAAGCGCCAGCTCGAGCACTTCCCCGATGCCCATCACGGGGTGGAAGGTCATCTGCTCACGGACCTCCTGGGGAATGTCGTCGAGATCTCCGCGGTTGCGCTCGGGCAGGATCACGTCGCTGAGGCCGGCGGCGTGGGCGGCGAGCACCTTCTGCTTGAGGCCGCCGATCGGAAGCACGCGGCCTTGGAGCGTGACCTCGCCGGTCATCCCAACGGTGTGCTTGACCGGGCGCTTTGAGAGCAGTGACGCCAGCGCCGTGACCATCGTCACGCCTGCGCTGGGGCCGTCCTTGGGGATCGCGCCGGCCGGAACGTGCACGTGGAACTCGTGGTTCTCAAAGGCGCTGTCATCGATGCCGAGCTCCTCGGCGTGGCTGCGCACGTAGGAGAGCGCGATACGCGCAGACTCCTTCATCACGTCGCCGAGCTGGCCGGTCAGCAGCAGCTCGCCCTTGCCCTGCATGGCGGTCGCCTCCACGAACAGCACGTCCCCACCGGTCCCGGTCACGGCCAAGCCCGTCGCCACGCCCGGCACGGCCGTGCGCGCCGCCGACTCCTGGAAGAACTTCTGCCGACCCAGGGCGTCGCGCACGCGCTCGGAGTCGATCTCCACGGGCGGCTCCACCTTCCCGGAGGCGACCTGCGTAGCCGTCTT
The DNA here is from genome assembly GCA_963714635.1 of uncultured Solirubrobacterales bacterium. Classification (GTDB taxonomy): domain Bacteria; phylum Actinomycetota; class Thermoleophilia; order Solirubrobacterales; family Solirubrobacteraceae; genus Palsa-744. The sequence goes on from CAVQPM010000005.1 coordinate 1,099,552, forward strand.
GCGCAGCACCGTTCCCAGCTCGCGCTCGAGGTTGCGTACGCCCGCCTCGCGCGTGTACTCGGCGATGATTGTCCTCAGCACGTCGTCTGAGACACTCACCTCCTGCTCGCGCAGGCCGTTGCGGTCGCGCTGACGCGGCCACAGGTAGCCCTTGGCGATCGCGAGCTTCTCCTCGGAGGTGTAGCCGTCGAAGCGGATCACCTCCATGCGGTCGAGCAGCGGGCCGGGGATCGTGTCGGCGACGTTGGCGGTCGCCAGGAACATCACCTGGCTCAGGTCCAGCTCCACGTCGAGGTAGTGGTCCCGGAAGGAGTGGTTCTGGGCGGGGTCGAGCACCTCCAGCAGCGCGGCCGAGGGGTCACCGCGCCAGTCCGCGCCGACCTTGTCAACCTCGTCGAGCAGGATCACAGGATTCATCGTGCCGGCGTCGCGCAGGGCTCTGACGAGCCGTCCGGGCAGCGCGCCGATGTACGTGCGCCTGTGCCCTCTGATCTCAGCCTCGTCGCGCACGCCTCCGAGCGACATGCGCACGAACTCGCGGCCTGTCGCGCGTGCGATCGACTCGCCGATCGAGGTCTTGCCCGTGCCCGGGGGGCCGATCAGGGTGAGGATCGCCCCGGACTTGGGATCGGCCTCGATCCCGCGATCCTGGCGCAGCTTGCGCACCGCCAGATACTCGGTGACGCGGTCCTTGACGTCTTCGAGCCCGGCATGGTCCGCGTCGAGCACTTCGCGCGCCGCCACCGGATCGAGATGCTCCTCGGAGCGCTTGCTCCATGGGACGGCTATCAGCCAGTCGAGATAGGTGCGGATCATGCTCGACTCGCCCGTCTGCTCGCCCATCCGCTCCAAGCGGCCGAGCTCCTTCAACGCTTGCTCCTGCACGTCGTGCGGCATCTCCGCGGCCTCGATCTTCGTGCGGTACTCCTCGACGATCGAGCCCTCGTCCTCGCCGAGCTCCTTGCGGATCGACTCCATCTGCTTGCGCAGGAAGTACTCGCGCTGCTGCTTCTCCGCGCCCTCCTGCACGTCCTCGCGGATGCGCTTGCGCACCTGCAGCTCCGCGAGGCTCTCGCGCTGCAGCTTGACGGCCAATTCGAGGCGGTCGGTCACTCCCAGCGTGCGTAGCAGCTCGACCTTTTGCTCATAGGTCAGATTGGGGGAGTAGCCGGCTGAGTCCGCCAGGGGACCGGGCTCGACGATCGCGCGCAGGAACGCGGCGATCCGTCCGTCATCGCCGCGCAGCTCGAGGATCTCCTCGACGATGGCGCGGTATTCGCGCTCGAGCTCGCGCGTTCGCTTGTCGACAGGGACGTCGTCCGGTCGCTCCTGGACCTCCACCCTCAGCTCGCCTTCGGGGCCCGTCTGGGCAGCTCCGATCAGGGCGCGGTGCTGGCCTGAGAGGGCCACCGCGCGTCCGCCGCCGGGCAGGCGAAGCTCCTCTGTGACCTCGGCGATGGTGCCGACCTCGAGGAACTCGTTCTCGTGGCGAGGCACCAGCACAACCCGCTCGTCATCTCCGACATCGACGGTCAGGGTGATTCCCATGCTCGGGAACACGACCGTGTCATCGAGCGGGATCAGCCGCAGCACGGTCTTCTCGCCATTTGGGTCACCGGCCTGGGGATCGCCGGGTGTGGGGGATGGGATGGATGGAGGTGAGGCCATAGGTATGCGCTCCATATGTGCTTACGAAAGTGTAGTTAGTATAGCCAGCCGCACGGGAGTCTTTAAGGCTCCTGGCGTGCATCTACATGGACACACGGTGGGACCGGCATACAAGGTGTTTCCCCCGCCGCCCGAAAGCCCAGCGCCAATCGCTGCCAGGGGCGCCGCTACGATCCTCCGAACAGTCGCCTCGGCCACAGGCTCCGCGCTCGCACTACGTTGACCTCGGCGGCGAGCACCGTGACCTGGCCACCCAGATATAGCCAGGTGAGCAGCCCGAGCACGAACGCGAATAGGCCGGAGGTGTCCTTGGCGTGACGCACCACGTGGTCGACGTACAGGCCTCCGATGTGTTGCAGGATCTGCCACAGCACGGCGGCGACGATCACCCCGGGGATCAGATCGCGGGTGGCGATCGCCTCGGAGGTGAGCAGCCGAAAGACGGTGAAGAACAGCACCAGGTTCGCGGCGAGCGCGATCAGCACCCCGACGATCACCGTGACGGCGCCCGCGGTCTGTGAGGTCGCGAGGCCGGCGGCGGCGGTCGACACGATGCTCAACACCCCGAGCACGGCGAGCATTCCCAGACCGCGCAGCCGCCATGCGAGGAAGCCGAAGCGCCGCCGGACCGGGACCTGCCATACCTTGTTGAAGGCGTTCTGCGTGGCGCCGGTCACCCCGAGACCGGCGATCAGCGAGCCGACGACGCCGATCGCGAGCGCCACGAAGCTGCCTTTCAGCGAATGCACGTTGCTCTGCAGCTGGGTGCCGATGATCGGGAACTGGCTCAGCGTGGAGTGCAGGACGCTTTCCTGCGCGCTCGGGTCTCCCTGCAGCGCGAAGCCGAGCAGCGTGACGAACACGAGCAGCAGCGGGAACAGCGAGAAGAAGCCGTAGTAGGCGATCAGCGCTCCCAGCTGGGAGGCCTGATCGTCGTCGAACTTCTTGATCACGGCCACGACGAACCCCAGCTGCGGCGCTCGCCGCTGGTATGCGTCGAATGCGCGTAGGCGCTCGCGCACAAATTGGGAGGGGGGTCTGCGAGCCACTCGCACCGACATGCTTGCGTGTCTACCCGACGAGATGGCGATAGCAGCGCTTTTGAGGAGATCGCCCCGCACGGCGGGGCGCGGTCGGGCCCTCCGTCGCGCCTCGGCCCGCTCGAGGGCGCGGAGGCCGTCGCGCTCGTGGCTCGCTCACGGCGCGAGCTGTTGCTGAAAGCCCATCGAGAGAGGCTGCCCAAGGAGGATCTCGAAGACTGCTACAGCCAGGCGACGCTCGAGCTGCTGGTGCGGGCACGGCGCGGCTATGCGCCGTTCAAGAGTCCCAAGCACATCGCTCACACGCTCGAGCAGAAGCTCGTCTCGCGCATCCAGGATCGCCAACGAGCGATCTCCGGGCGCAGCCCGATCGAGGCGGCGCTGTTCAGGGCGGCGCCGCTCAGCGATCTCGATCGCGGCGATATCGGTCTCATCGACAGGCGAGCCGACGTCGAGCGGCTCGTCATGCTGCGCCACGACCTGCGGCGCGTCAGCGAACTGGCCAGCGGGCTGAGTTCCGACCAGCGGCTCGTGCTGGTGAGCCAGCTGGCGCTCGAGATGCCGCCCGGCGAATTCTGCCGCCTGCAGGGGTGGTCGGTGGAGAAGTACCGCAAGGTCGCCCAGCGCGCCCGTGCGCGGTTGCGACGGCTACTCGAGCAGCCGCCTGCAGGTCGAGAAGGGGTAGTCGACTCGAGTGTCCCGCCTGCGGGGTGTCGGCCGGATAAGGGAACAGGGACCCACCTATGAACATATCTCGCCCACATAGGCGCGTCCTCTGGGACGCCGGGCATCGGCCATTGCGCCGATCGCCCGGTGCTGCCCATCCGCACGCAAGCGGTCGGGGGCCGGACAGCTCCCCGGTCCGGCTCTCGGCCGCCGGCGTGCGCCATCCGCCCGAGCAACGCGATCTCGGAATCTCCTCCTATGCCTGGGGGCATCGATGAGCCTCTTGAAAAGGGCTCCTCGCGCCGTGTATCGCGTCTACGACGAGGACGAGTATCTCGCCGGCGAGGAAGCTGACGGCGGCCAGGCCGAGGCTTTCGTTCCGCCGGTCGAGGACTCGTCCGATGCGCGCCTTCGGCGGATCGGCGGAATCGCGCTGCTGGCGACCGCGACAGTCGCCGTGGCCGTCCTCATCGCCACGCATTCGGCGGATCGGCGGAGAGCTGTGCCTCGTGCGCAGGTGGAACGGGGGAGTGCGCCAGTGCGCGCCCCGTCCGCGCGAGACGGCGCGAGGAGGCCAACCGTCCGGCTTGCGGTTGCGAGCGAGGCGCCCAGCTCGTCGACCCGCGCGATCCCACGCACGACTCGCCGAGCTTTCCGGCACACGCAAACGACAGTCGCGCCGGTCCGGCAACAGGTGAGCGACCAGCCGGCGTCACGCCTCGGGCCACGGCCGAGCCCAGCGCCGTCGGCAGAAGAGCCGCCTTCGAGCCCGTCGCCATCGCGACCGGCAGCCGGCGCAGACGCCGAGTTCGGGTTCGAGCGCTGATAGCGATGGCCCGTGTCGGCTCACAGGCCACGGTCACTGTCACCGCGCGCGCGATGTGGCGGATTCGCCTGAGGCGCGAACTGTCTCGCCGGCTTCTGCAGGCGCTCGGAGTCATGGGGTTGATCGCGAGCGCACGCTTTGCGATCGCGCCGCCGCGGCCGGTCATCGTGCGCTCCTCTACGCCAAGCGCCCTACTGCCCGACAGGGCCGCCGAAGGCTTCGCGTCGCTGTTCGCGCGGCGCTATCTGACCTGGGATTCGAGCAACCCCGAAGCGCACGACAGCGCGCTCGCGCCATACCTCGGGACGAGCCTGGAAGCGGGCGCCGCCATGCAGCCGCCGTCGAGCGGGGCGGAGCGCGTGCAATGGACCGAAGTCGTCCAGGCACGCGTCCCCGCGCCGGACGAGCACGTGTACACGGTGGCTGCGCAGACCGACGCCGCGGGGCTCGTGTATCTGAGCGTGAGTGTCCTGCGCCGTGCCGACGGCAGGCTCGCGTTGGCCGGATATCCGGCGTTCGTCGGAGCGCCCTCCACGACGGCTGCGTCGCCGCCGGCCCAACTGCGTGAAGTGCAGGAACCCGCACTCAGCACGGTCGTCGAACGGGCGCTGCGCAACTACCTCGCCGGATCGGCGTCAGAGCTGGCCGCCGACCTGACAAGCCAAGCGCGCGTGTCGCTTCCGGCGACGGCGCTCGCGCTGCAGGCCGTTCGCAGCCTCGACTGGTCGCCCGACGGCCGCTCCGTCGTGGCGATCGTGCAGGCCGTGGATGAACGCGGCGCCCAGTACACGCTCGCCTACGAACTCGACGTCACCTCGGCCGGCGGTCGCTGGGAAGTCTCGGCGATTCAGATGGATCCAACCACCTAAAGGAGAAACATGACACTGCCCCGCAATCGAATCATCGCCATCCCGCTGGTCGTGCTGCTGGTGCTCAGCGCGGCCCCGGCTGTGGCCGTGGCTGCCGTGAACAGCGGATCGCAGGCAAATGCCGCCGCGTCCGCGGGTGAAGGTCACACTCTCGAATCGGCGGCCAAAAGGGCGGCGGACTCCGGGCGGAAAATCGCGATGAGCCTGATCGCCGTCGGGTTTGCGATCGCCTCGATCGTGCTCGCCTTCCGCCGCGACTTCAAGGAGGCGGCCGGAGTGTTCGCGATCGGGTTGGTCGCGGTCCTGCTGGCGGGCGAATATGGAGTGAAGGCGCTCCAAGACACCGTGAAGATGCTGTTCGGCTGATCGAGCTTTGCACGGCGAGGAGGGACCGCGGCGATCCCAATCGTGGAGATCCGCTCCTACAGAAACGTGTTCGCCCTGGAGCGGCGCGTCTACCGGGTCGAGAATCTGCGGCTCAATCCCGCGGGCGTCCCCCTGCGCGGCATCGTCTACTTCCTCGCGATCGCCGCCTGCGCGCTTCTCGCCGGCCGGCTCCCCATGCTGCGCGCGATCGCGCCCGTGCTGCCGTGGTATATGCGCGACATCGCCCTACCGGCTCTCGGGGCGGCCGCGCTGACGATGGTGAGGATCGAGGGGCGGCCCTTCCATCTCGCCGGGCTCGCGCTCGTGCGCTACGGGCTCTGCCCGCGCGAGCTCTCCGGAACAAGGCAGCGCGGCGCGGTTGACAGACGCTGGGGTCCTGATGAGCTGCTCGTGCTCGTCGACGGATCGGACGGGCGCCTGCGACGCCTCCGTTACACCGGGCCGGGCGCCGTGCTCGTCAGCGTCGCCCACGAGCGCGCAGAGTGGAGCCCAAGCCCGTTGTGGTGGCTGTCGCGACGGCCGAGCCTGACGGTCGCGCCGCTGCCAGCCGGGCGCGCCCCTCGGCGCGGGCATGTGATCGCGCTGAGTGCCGGCGCCCGGCTGGAGGTGAGGCGATGAAGGCGCCGATCTCATTCGTCTACGGCAACCTCGTGTTCGGAGCGAGCCTCGATGACGTGTGGGCGGCCTTCTCGGTGCCGTGCTCCTCCTATGAGTGGCTATCCGAGGAGGTCAAGCGCACCCGCCTGCTCACGCTCGTTGCCGCGCTCGAAGCGGTCGAGGCGGACGTGCAGATAATTCGAGTCGGGCGCGGCTGGGACCTTGACGGATACCTGCGCGATCTGGAGCGGATGGGAAACGGCTCACACGAGCAGGCCAGGCGTCGCTACGCCGGCGAGCACGGGGCGCGGCTGGAAGGCATCGGCATCGCACAGCCGGCTCTTTTCTTCCTCGTCAGCCTGCGCGATCCCGAGCGCGACATCTCCTCGTATGTCTCTCAGGCCGCCGAGCGCCACCCGCGCGAGTGGCTGCGCTCACTCCGCCAAGCCATCGCCCTGCGTGACCGGCGCCTGCTTTCAGTCTCCGAGCTCGAGCGTGCGAGCATGCGCGCCGATCAGGTCCACGCGCGGCTGGCGGACTTCCTCGCCGCACGGCCGGCCCGCGGGGTTGAGCTGCAGTGGCTCGTGCGCCGCGTCTTCTGCCGCGGACTGGGAGAGCCAGAAGTCGATGGGCTGCACGAGCCGCGCGCACTGGCCTTCGAACGCAACGGCCAAGCGGTGCTCGCCCCGCTGGAGGGCGACGTGGTGCGCTGGATGGACGGCTTGGTCGAGCACCGCGGCCGCTCGCTGAGCATCGAGTCGGAGCTGGGGGTCAGCCTGCAGGCCCAGCTCGTGCTCGGGGCGCTGCCCGAACGCGCCACCTTCCCCGGGTCGCGCGTCGAGCTGATGTTCGCGCCCGTGGAGAGCCTGCCATTCCCGATCGACGTCTCCCTCAGCGCGCGCTTTCTGCCGAACGAGCTGGCGTTGCGCATTGCGCGGCGGCGCATTCAGGACGCAGACCAGATCGTGCGGGCCGAGCACGACGGGGATCAGGGGGTCTCAGACCTCGGCTACCAGCGCACCCAGGAGGCACGCGATCTGCTCGCCTACCTGCAAGCCTCGAGCCGCCCGCCGCTGCTGCGCGCGAGCATTGCGATCGCGATCGGAGCGAGCGACGAGGAGGAGCTCGAGGAACGGGTGGAGATGTGCCGGCGCGCCTACGGCGAGATCCGCCTGCACCGCCCGCTCGGCGATCAGTTGCAGCTCTTTCTGCAGCATCTCCCCGGTCAGCGCACGCGCGTGGCGGGCTACGACGACACGCTCACGACCGAGCAGGTCGCGGCGATGATGCCCACGGCTACCCATGCCGTCGGCTCGCGCCGCGGCTTCTATCTCGGGCACACGCTGTCCGGCTCGCGCCAGCCGGTCCGCTTCAACCTGAGCGAGGGGTCAGAGCGCGACCGCAATACGGCGATCCTCAGCGTCGGGGCGCTCGGCTCGGGCAAGACGACACTCGCGCAGAAGCTCAAGTACGAGGGGTTCTTGCAGGGGGCGCGCGTGATCGATTGCGACCCCAAGGGCGATCACCGCTTCCACCTGCTCGACGAGGTTGCCCCGCACGCGGAGACGATCGCTCTGCGCCCCGACCCTTCGCTGCGAGGGATGCTCGATCCGTTGCGCGTCGCGCCCGAGCACCTGCGCCAGGACGCCACTGTCTCATTCCTGCGCGACCTCCTTCCCGGGCGCGCCGACGCCGCCTGGGAGACGGCGGTCGTGGGCGCCGTGGACCGCGTGATGCGCCGCTCGCGCGAGCCGACGTCGCTGGAGGTGGTGCGCGCGCTGTGTGAGGGCGATGGGACCGACGTGCAGGCCGGCAAGGCGCTCGAGGTCTACGCGCGCTCGGGCTTGACCCAGCTCGGCTTCGCCGACCCGGATGTCCCGCTCGCGCCTGTGGGACAGAAGCAGGTCACATACATCCCGATCCGCGATCTGCCGGGACCCGAGCCCGGGACCCCGCGCGCTGAATACACGCAGGTCGAGCGCATCGGCCAGCAGATCGTGCGGCTGATCGCGATGTTCGCGATGCACCTGATGTCAAGCGAGCGCAAGCGCTTGAAGCTGTTCTCGTTCGACGAGGGCTGGCGCCTGCTGGGTGATCCCGTCGGCCGCTCACTGCTCGCCTCGCTGCAGCGCATGGGGCGCTCCGAGCTGGCGGTGCCGATCGTGAGCACGCAGCTCGTCACCGACGCGCTGATCGGCGAGCGCGAGTCACTGGAGAACCTGCTCGGGGCTACGTTCGTGTTCGGGATGCGCTCGGAGGCCGAGGCGGGGCGAGCGCTTGCGCTGCTCGGGCTCGACCCGCAGGACGCGCGCGCCCGCGAATCCCTGCTCGCGTTCGATGCCGGTCGCTGCCTGTTTCGCGATCACTCGGGCAGGGTCGAGGCGATCCAGGTGGAGGTCGTGGCGCCCGCTCTGCTGAGCGCTTTCTCCACGACGCCGAACAGCGCGCCGTGAAGGACATGCCGGGCCGACCCCCGCGCGTGTCACGGCGCCCGAGGCGGCGCTTGTCGATGCTCCCCTCGTCAACCGCCGTCCTGCTCATGCTGTTTTTGGCCGGGCCGGCTCTGGCCCATCCGGCGGCGAAGCGCACGTCGAACAGTGGGAAGCCTCCGGCCGAACAGCACATTCCACACGCTCCCAGCGGCCCTCCGCTGAGCGTGGAAAGCCCCGGCGCGCGTGAATCCTCGGCCTCCGCTCCTCCCAGCGGCGGCGACGCGCTCGTGGAAAACGGCCTCGGCAGTCCGATGTGCGACTCGGTGGGCGACCTTCCCGAATCGGCCAGGCGCAGCTGCGAACTGTCCGGATTCGTGGCGGCCTCCTATCCCACGGGCAACTACGCGTTCGACGTCAACATCAACACGGGCATCGGCGCCATAGGCAACTACGGCGCCACGATCGCCCAGAACTTCGCCGACTTCGCCTGGATGGCGTTCGTCTCGATCGCGCACGCGCTGATCGTGATGCTCGAGTGGTGCTACACGTTCGATCTGCTGAACACCGGTGTGCTTGGCCAGATCACGCGCGGCCTGCACGGCGCGCAGCTGTCTCTCACCGACCCATGGCTCCCGTTCGCGCTGGCGGTGGCGGCCATCCTCGTCGTCTACCACGGTCTCATCCGCCGGCGGGTGGCGCAGACGCTCGGCCAGGCGCTTTCGATGCTTGCGATGATGGCCGTCGGCCTTTGGCTGATCGCCGACCCGGCCGGAACGATCGGGACGCTCGACCACTGGAGCGACGAAGCTGGCCTCGGCACGCTCGCAGCGGTGGCCGGCGGTTCTCCCCAAGCGCCACGCCGCACGTTTGTCAGCGACATGCGCAGGCTGTTCGAGGCGAGTGTGAGCCTCCCGTGGTGCTACCTGGAGTTCGGGGATGTCAGATGGTGCCAGGCCGCGGCCGAACCCAAGCTGAAGACGGCGGCGCTTGCGATCGCGCGCAAAGAGCAGTCGCAGAGCGGCTGCCACTCGCTGTGCGGCCCGACCACGGGGCCCAAGGCCAGGACGCTCGCGGCGAGCGCCGCGCTGCTGCGTGCCCTGCCCTCCAACGGCGCGCTGTTCCTCGCGCTGCCGGCGAACGAAGAAGCGCGCAACTCGACCAAAAAAGAATGGTCGCTTCTCAGCGTGCTGTGCGGCGGCGGCGGTGAACCGGCCGACAGATGCAGCGGACCGACGGCGGGCCAGGCGGAGTTCCGCAGCGAGAAGGGGACCCAGGCGCGCCTGATCGGGATATCGCTCATCTGGCTGGGCGGCCTTGGGATGCTGCTGCTGTTCGGCTTTCTCACACTGCACCTGTTGACAGCCACGATCAGGACGCTCGTGTTCCTGTTCCTGGCGCCCGCGGCCGTGCTCGCGCCGGCGTTCGGCGACGGCGGGCGATCACTGTTCCGCAACTGGGGGACGCGGCTGCTGGCGGCGGTCGTCTCCAAGCTCATCTACTCGTTCCTGCTCGGCGTGACGCTGATGATGGTCGAGCTGCTCTTTGGTCTCACGCAGCTCGGCTGGTGGGGGAGATGGATCATCCTGTCGGCCTTCTGGTGGGGCGCGTATCTCAAGCGCCGCGAGGTCGCGGTCCTGATAGAGGGCGCCGCTCAGCGCCAGGGGGCCGCGCCGCGCCGCCCGCTCGCCGGCGCCGCTAAAAACGCGCTCGGCGCGTGGCGTGGAATGCTCAAACCGGCGGGCTTCCTCGCCGGCAAGCTGCGCACGCCGGCGCCCGACGTCGAGAAGCGCAAGCGGCTCACGCAGGCCGGTTATGAAGCCGCGCGCAAGCGCACGGACGAGCAGGTCACGCGCACGCTCGACCGCGACCACCAGGAGGCCAGGGAGCGCGTGGGGCGCGCGCCGCAGATCGAGTCCCAGATCGCCACGCGCCGGGAGGAGCTCGACCGTGTCCGCCGGCAGCGCGCGAAGGCGCGCGCGAAGGGCGACAAGCGCCGGACCAAGGGGCTCGACACGCGCGCACAGCGCATCGAAGGTCAGATCGCGCGCGAACAGAAGTCGCTGACCGCCGCGCGCGAGAGGGTCGCGCAAGCCGAGACGACGCAACGGCTGAGCGGCACACCGCACACGCGCGAGCAGCGTGACGAGCGCTCACGCTTCCTCGATAAACAGGCTGCGCTGCCGGCGGCAGGGCGGCGCAACGCTGAGGGTGTCGCACGCGATTACGCGGCTCTGGCCGGTCTCGCCGGCTACGGGGTCGAGGAGTACAGGCGTCTGGACCCCGGCAAGCGGCGCGAAGCGCGCCTTCAGATCGACCATGAGCTGGCGAGTCGCTCCCAGCTCAAAGCGGCGGCCGCCGAGCTCGCGGGGAGCTCCGAGCCTCGGCTGGGGCGCGGCGAGCAGCGCGAGGCCGAAAAGGAGCTCCAGCGGATGTTCGAGCAGCGCATGCGCGAAGAAGGCCTCACACCGACCACACCGCAGCCCAAGCATGGCCCGCCCGGCAAACGCACGCACGAGCGCGGCGATGGCTCCAACGGACCGATGGGAGGATCACGTGGCGGGTCGAGTGGCCCGTCGGATAGCGGGTCCGGCGCCGGTGGGCACCCCGCTGGTGGCTCTCGTGAAGGGTCGACGCGAGGGCCGAAGAGACGCTCGACCGTGATGGACGACGCCTTCGCGGTCGAGGCGCGGCGCAAGCGTCAGCTCGGACGGGACAGGCGCACGTGAGCCCCTCCCCGCTCGGGCACAGCTCGCTCGCCGCGGAGCGCCGTGGCGCAGCACATCACGCGCCGCGAGTCGCGATCGGCGGAGCGCTTGCGCTGGTGGCCTCGAGCCTCGTGTTCCTGGTCACCGCCGGCGCTGTGCTTGGGATCTCCCTGGGGTCACCGTCGGCTTATGAAGTAGCTGCGCAGGCACCTCCATCGTCGCTCGCGCTCGCCGACATCCCCTCGACCTACCTCGTGCTCTACCGTGCGGCGGCTGCTCGATATCACCTCGACTGGCCGATCCTCGCCGGCATCGGCAAGGTCGAGTGCGACCACGGGCGCGACCCCGATCCCTCGTGTACCAGAGAGGGCGCCGTCAACTCCGCCGGCGCCGGCGGACCCATGCAGTTCCTCGCCTCGACCTTCTCGACCTACGGCGTGGACGGCGACGGAGACGGGCGCATCGACCGCTGGCAGCCGGCCGACGCGATCTACTCCGCAGCCAACTATCTCCGTGCGAGCGGCGCGCCGGGCGACTACCGCAGGGCGATCTTCGCCTACAACCATGCCTCCTGGTACGTGGACGAGGTCGAGCACTGGGCGAGCGTCTACCGCGGCGCGGCGTCCTCGACCGCCTCGGCTGCGTCGACCGGCGAAGGCGGTGCGCAGAGCGCGGCGCCGGTGCGCTGGACACCGGGCGAACAAGCGCTGCTGGCGCCCGGCGAAGGTCACCTCGCGTTGGTTCCCGAAGCGGTCCCGCCCGTCGTTCAGGCGATGGTGATCGCCGGCAACGAGCTCCAGGACCTGCCCTACGGCACGGCCGGCCACCCCGATCCGCGCGGGGCACCGAATGAGGACTGTTCCAGCGCGGTGAATTACGTCCTCTACCGCTCGGGTGTGCGGCCGATCGAGGAAATCGTGCGCGATAACCCCCTCGCCCAGGACTACGTCCACTGGGGCGACCCGGGACCAGGGCGCTGGGTGACGATCTACGCGACGACCGCTCCGACCGATCACGTCTTCATCGTGATCGCCGGCCTGCGCCTCGACACCTCCCACAACGGCACCGACGTTGGTCCCAACAGCAGTGAAGACGGCCCGCGCTGGCGCATCCTCGACCACATCCCCACGTGGGCGCACTGGTCGGTGAGACATCCGCCCGGCTTGTAGACCGTGTGGCGCGGTTCTGAAGCCGTCCGTCCGGCTGCGTCCCTTGGAGCTGCGAAAGCGGTCAGGTAGTGCAGACAGAGCGCAAACTGTTCTAAGGTGACGCCTGATGGCGCGTGAGGTCGACTACCTGCTGATCGGCGGCGGTCTCGCATCGGGCAACTGCGCGCGCTGGCTGCGCGAGTCGGGCGCGCAGGGGGAGATCGTGCTCGTCGGCCGCGAGCCCGACCCGCCTTACAACCGACCCGAGTGCTCCAAGGGCTATCTGCGCGGAGAAGAGAGCCGTGAGGAGCCGCTCTTCAGGCCGAACGAGTGGTGGTCCGAGCAGAACATCGAGCTGCTCACCCGCACGAGCGTCACCTCGCTCGATGTCGAGGCGCGCACCGCCAAGCTGTCCAACAAGGAGGAGATCCGCTTCTCAAAGGCGCTCCTCGCCACCGGCGCGAACGTGCGCCGCCTGAACGTGCCGGGAGGCGAGCTGGAGGAGATCCACTACCTGCGCACGCTCTCCAACGCCGACTCGATCCGCGACGACGTCGCCGACGCGGAGAACGTCGTGCTGATCGGCGGTTCCTACATCGGCTGCGAGGTGGCCGCATCGCTGTGCATGATGGGCAAGCGCGCGACGATCGTCATGCAGGAGAACGCCACATTCGAACGCTCCTTCGGTCCGCGGGCCGGGCGCTTCTTCCAGCAGATGCTCGAATCGCACGGCGTCACCGTCCACGGCTCCGACGGTTTGGAGCGCTTCGAGGGGGACGGCCGCGTGAGAAAAGTCATCACGAGCAGTGGTCTCGACCTTCCCGCCGACGCGGTCGTGATCGGCGCGGGCGTGATGCCCGATGTGCACCTCGCACAGCGCGCCGGCATCGAGATCGGGCCGCGCGGCGGCGTGCTCTGCTCCTCGCAGCTCGAGAGCTCGGCGCCCGGCATCTTCGCGGCCGGCGACATCGCCGAGTACGACTCGCCGCTGCACGATGGACACGTGCGCATCGAGCACTGGGACGTCGCCTTCAATCACGGCAAGACCGCCGCGCTCAACATGCTCGGCCAGAGCGTCCCCCACGAGGTCGTCCCGTACTTCTATTCGGTGCTCGCCGACTGGGGCGAGCTCGAGTACGTCGGGCCGGCATATGAGTGGGACGAGGAGATCGTCCGCGGCTCCTATGAGGACGGCAGCTTCACCACCTGGTACCTGAAGGACGGGCGCGTTCTCGCGGCCCTCACATTCGGGCGCTCCGATGATCTCGACGATGCCCGGCGGTTGATAACCGATCGTCCCGTGCTCAGCGAGAGCGACCGTAGCGCGCTCGCGAGCCCAGACGCCGAGCTGGCCTCGGTCGGGAGCTGAGCCACCTCACGCTGAGGGCGCCACCGGGCGGAGCCCGCCAGGGCGGAGCTCATCCAAAAGAGATGCCGCTGCGGCGAAATGCCGCTGCTATCAGGACTCGGGCGCCGGCGTCGCGCCGTGTGCTCCCGGGTCCCACAGAGACTCGCCCCTTCCGTCTCCATGGCGCTCATTGGCGGCGCGAGCGAGGATGAACAACATGTCCGACAGCCGGTTCAGATAGCGGATCGCCTCCGGATTGCACTCCTGGCCGATCGTCACCGCCCTTCGCTCGGCGCGGCGGCACACAGTCCGGCACACATGCAGGTGCGCCGCCGCAGGCGTCCCGCCCGGGATCACGAACGAGCGCAGCGGCTCGAGCTTCGAGTTGACCTCGTCGCACACCCCCTCGAGCCAGTCGGTATAGGCGGGCGTGACCCGCAGGCGCGCCTGCCCCTTGCGCGTGGCGTCCGCCTCTCCCTTGGCGGGCGCGGGCACGGAGATGTCGGCGCCGACGTCTAGCAGATCGTTCTGCACGCGCGTCAGCCACTCCGCGAACCTCGCCGGCAGACCGGGCGCCAGCAGCGCCACCCCGATCACGCTGTTCAGCTCATCGATCGTCCCGTATGCCTCAACGCGCGAGTGAAGCTTGGACACGCGGCTCATGTCACCCAGGTGCGTCTCCCCGCTGTCTCCGAGCTTCGTGTAGATGCGCGTGAGGTTGACCGTCATGGTGGACCGAGTCTCGCACACCTCGCCCTGCGCGCACCCCTCACGGGGGCTACGTGTGTGCGGTTATGCAGGTCTCTTTCCCGTCGAGAGATCGGTCTCCCGGCCCTCGACATCGACCGGACCGCCTCCCGTCGGCGCGATCGGATACTTTCTCGGCCCTCCCATGCAGGTAGGTGTTCCAACTGAGACCGCCGAGGGCGAGCGCCGAGTGGCGCTGGTGCCCGAGGTCGTCGCCAAGCTCAAGGCCAGGGGCCTCGACGTCCTCGTGCAGCGAGGAGCGGGATCGGGAGCCCTGCTGCCAGACGCTGCCTTCGCTGACGCGGGCGCTCGCCTCACAGACGATGCCGCCGAGGTCTACCGCTCCGACATCGTCGTCAAGATCTCCCCGCCCAGCGAGCAGGAGGTGGGCATGCTGGGCTCCGGATCGATCCTGATCGGGTTTCTCGCGCCTCTGACAAGCCCCCAGACGACTCGCGCGCTCGCGCAAGCCGGGGCGACGGCCTTTGCGATGGAGGCGATCCCGCGCATCTCCCGCGCCCAGTCGATGGACGCTCTCTCCTCGCAGAGCAACATCGCGGGCTACAAGGCGGCCCTGCTCGGCGCCGAGCACATGGGCCGCTTCTATCCCATGCTCATGACCGCCGCCGGCACGATCCCCCCGGCGAAGGTGCTAGTGCTCGGCGCGGGAGTCGCCGGGCTGCAGGCGCTCGCGACCGCCAAGCGTCTCGGCGCGCGCACGACCGGCTACGACGTGCGCCCGGAGGTGGCCGAGCAGGTGCAGTCGCTCGGTGCGCAGTGGCTCGACCTGGGGTTGGAGGCGAGTGGCGAGGGCGGCTATGCGCGCGAGCTCTCAGACGAGGAGCGCGCCTCCCAGCAGCAGGCGCTCACCGAGGCGATCAAGGGCTTCGACGTCGTCATCACGACCGCGCTCGTGCCCGGGCGCCCGGCACCCAAGCTCGTCACGGCCGAGGCCGTGCAGGGCATGAAGCCTGGCTGTGTCATCGTCGATCTCGCGGGCGAGTCCGGCGGCAACTGCGAGCTAACCGAGCCCGGCGAGACCGTCGTCAAGCACGACGTCAAGATCGTCTCCCCGCTGAACCTCGCCTCCGGCATGGCCGAGCACTCCTCGCAGCTGTTCGCCCGCAACGTCCAGTCGTTGCTCGATCTGCTCGTCGCCTCCAAGGATGGCGATGAGGACGGGGTGGAGCTGGCGCTCGACTTCAACGATGAGATCATCTCCGGCGCATGCGTCGTGCGTGAGGGGGCGATCGTCAACGCGGGCGCCAAGGCGGCCGTCGAGGCCGACGGAGGGGTGAGCGCATGATCCTCGCGAGCGTGCTCACCACCAACCTCGCGATCCTCGTGCTCGCGGGCTTCATCGGCTTCGTCGTGATCTCGAAGGTCCCCAACACTCTGCACACGCCGCTCATGTCCGGCACGAACGCGATCCACGGGATCGTGCTGCTCGGCGGCCTGCTCCTGCTCGGCCTGCCCGAGCTCGGCGCCTTCAGCAAGGCCTTGCTCGTGATCGCTGTCGTGTTCGGCACGATCAACGTAGTCGGCGGCTTTCTCGTGACGGACAGGATGCTCGACATGTTCAAGTCCCGACCCAAGCCCAAGCGGGACGAGGACGGCGCTCCGGCCGATGGCAAGGCCGGATCCGACGGGAAGGCGGGCACATGAGCGGCCCTCTAATCGCCACCAGCTTCCTGCAGAGCGAAAGCTTCATCTACGTCCTCTACATCATCGCCTTCTCCCTGTTCATCCAGGGGCTGCGCGGCCTCTCGGGCCCGACCACCGCCGTGCGCGGGAACCGCATCGCCGCCGTGGGTATGGCGATCGCGGTCATCGCCACGCTCTTGATCCCGGGGGAGGGCAACTGGGGGTTGATCGTCCTGGGTGTCGCG
Organism: uncultured Solirubrobacterales bacterium; assembly: GCA_963714635.1. Lineage (GTDB taxonomy): Bacteria > Actinomycetota > Thermoleophilia > Solirubrobacterales > Solirubrobacteraceae > Palsa-744. The sequence goes on from CAVQPM010000005.1 coordinate 1,115,874, forward strand.
CTCGGCGTGGCGGTCGGCGTGCCTGCCGCGCGTCGGGTGAAGATGACCGCGATGCCTCAGATGGTCGCGCTCTTCAACGGCGTGGGCGGCGGCGCGGTGGCGATCATCTCATGGGTCGAGTTCCGCAGCCATGGCTCCACCTATGGCTCCCATGCTGTCGAAGTCGGCGGGGAACTCGTCAACCTTGGCGGTCCTCCCACGTACGTCGCGATCTTCTCCATATTCGCCGCGATCGTCGGGTCGGTGTCCTTCTGGGGATCCAACATCGCGTTCGGCAAGCTCCAGGAAATCCTTCCCGGCCGGCCGATAACGCTGGGACGCGCTCAGCAGCTCGTCAACCTGGCTCTGCTCGCGCTGGCTCTCGCCGCGGGTGTCGACCTGGTTGCCGGAGCTCACTCCGAACTGATCTTCATCGGGATGCTCCTCGTCGCGGCGCTGCTCGGCAACGCGGTCGTGCTGCCGATCGGCGGCGCCGACATGCCGGTCGTGATCTCGCTGCTCAACGCCTTCACGGGCCTCTCGGCGGCGGCGACCGGGATGGCGCTCAACAACCCCGCCCTGATCGTGGCGGGAATGATCGTGGGAGCGTCGGGCTCGATCCTCACCAACCTGATGGCGAAGGCCATGAACCGTTCGATCCCGTCGATCGTCGCCGGCGGCTTCGGGGGAGGGGGGGCCGTCGAGGGCGCGACCGGCGCCGGCGCTCACGACGGCACGGTGCGCTCCACGAGCGCCGCCGACGCGGCGATCCAGCTTGCCTATGCGAGTCGCGTGGTGATCGTCCCCGGCTACGGGATGGCTGTCGCACAGGCCCAGCACGCGGTGCGCGAGCTCACGAAGGAGCTCGAGGCGCGTGGCGTTGAAGTGAGCTACGCGATCCATCCCGTCGCGGGGCGCATGCCCGGCCACATGAACGTTCTGCTCGCGGAGGCCGACGTGCCCTACGACCAGCTCAGGGAGATGGACGACGCCAACCCCGAGTTCCAGCGCACCGACGTCTCACTCGTGATCGGCGCCAACGACGTTACCAATCCGGCCGCCAAGAACACGCCGTCCTCGCCGATCTACGGCATGCCGATCCTCGAGGTCGCCGACAGCCGCTCGGTGATCGTCATCAAGCGCTCGATGAACCCCGGCTTCGCCGGGATCGAGAACGAGCTCTACTTCGACCCGAAGACCTCGATGCTCTTCGGGGACGCCAAGTCGGCCGTGAGCGAGATCACGGCTGAGCTGGCAGCGCTGTAGAGCACCGTTTCTTGGACGGTCTTTGGCCGGCGCGGCCTAAGCTGCCGCGCGCACTAGTGCCTGGCTGGATGAATCTTCGCTGTACCGCCTCCGAGCCGGGTAACTGGCGAACGTGCCGCGTTTACAGAGGATTCATGCGATTTTCAATGTCTGGTACGTACTTGATACGTACCGGGAACACAGGCTGTGCAGACAATCATATGTGGCAGACAGCGAGGCTCGTATCTTACACTCAACTGAGGAGAGGAAACGAACACAAAGTAGGGGACCGGCTCTTTGGTGCACCGCCACATCTCAGGGCGTACTCAAGCTGTACTTATCGCGGGGGTGCTGGCCTGTGCCGCGTGGGTCGCCGGGGTGGCTCGCCCCGTAATCGGTAGGGGCGAGCCAATCCGGGCCAGGTATGCGCACTCTCTCGCGGGCCGAGCACGCCGCCCGTTCGCCAAGGCGAGCATCGTGGGAGGCGCAGGAGCCTCGATCGCGGATTATCCGTTTCAGGTTGCGCTGTACGACTCGCAGTCCGGATCGCCGGCGTCGGGGTTCTTCTGCGGGGGAGCGATCATCGATGCGACTCACGTCGCCACCGCGGCCCATTGCATAGTCGGCGCCGGGGGTGGCCATGCGAGCCCATCCGGTGGCCTTGCGGTCCTCGCCGGCTCCACTTCGCTCTCCTCGCTTACCCCGGGAAGCATCGAGGACTCCGTGCAATCAAGCGCCTATGATCGTCGCTACAACCCGATCACCAGCGACTACGACATCGCGCTGCTGACGCTCGAGCGTCCCCTATGGTCGGGTGCAGCGCCCCCCCTCAACGGGTCGAGCACGATCGCGCCGGTTCCGATCGATTCAGCCGCCGCGCTCGCGCACGGCAATCCGAACCTCACTCCGTCACCGATCGCCACAGCCAGTGGATGGGGGGATGTCAACCCATCGCCTTCCGGCTCGCCCGGCTATCCGACAAGCCTGCGGGCGGTGCGGATGCCGCTTGTTTCAGACGGCGCTTGCGAAGAAGACTACGCCGCGATCGAACAGGCGATAACGCCACGAATGATCTGCGCCGGAGGGGGCAGGACCCACGTGGACACCTGCTACGGGGACAGCGGCGGTCCGCTGGTCGTGGACCAGGACAGTCCCGCGCGTCCACCCGGCGACTACGTGCTCGTCGGATTGGTGGACTTCGGCAACGGGTGTGCGCAGCGCAACTATCCCGGCGTCTATGTCAGCGTCGCCAACCCCGAGATCGCGCGCTTCCTGCAGTCGGGGACAGGTCATAGGGCGGTGGCTGCCGGCGGTCGCGCCAAGCACAGGCGCCACAAGCGCCGCCGCCATCGCCGGCGTGGCGCGGCGGGGTGATGCCACGGCCGGCGGCTCTACCTCGTCACGGACCTATAGCGATAGAGGCCGGGTCGCACCTCCACGGCGTTGCGCACCGACCACGATGTCGTCGCCGAGCAGTGTGGTCCGGAGATACACGATTTCGGAAGGATGATGAAGCGCACGGCGCCTTCTCGAACGAGCCGCTGAAGGCGGCTCAGGCTCACCAGCTCTCCATCGACGTCTCGCATGACGAGGACCGGCTGCGCGTCCTGCATGATCAGGCCGGCGACGCTGAGTGGGCTGTTGGCCGCGGTCTCATAGCGCGCCCCGTCGCGATGCGCTCTGAGATAGGCGCTGTACTGGCTCCCCGATCCTGACGGATTGGCATCGCTCATGCGCTTCTGGATCAGGTCGATCGACGCCTTCGCGGAGAACGCGCCGCCGGCGAGGAGAGCCGCTGCGAAAAGCCAAGCCGCCCGGGGCGAGCGCGTCTGACCGAGCAGATAGGCGCTCGCGATCCCGACGATCGCGGCTACCGCGGGCGACATGGCCTCGAGGTAGCGCGGCTGCAGGTGTCCGATGAAACTGAACAGGACATACGTTGTTGTGAGCCATACCGCCAGCGCAACCAGGATCCAGAACCGGTCGCGTTCAGGGGGCGGAGCGCGCAGCGCCTCTCGCAGTGGGTCCTCGCGCCCGCGTGCCCAGATCGCCAGTGCCACGAGCGCGAGGGCCAGGGCGGCGACGATGTCGAGCCCGATCAGGGATGCATAGTCCGTCCGTGCGGCGCTCAACAGTCGTGTGGCCCCGGGGCTCGAGGGGAAGCCCACCGGCGCGAGATTTCGCCCCGACGCGGTCAGCCGTTCGATGCCGTTGAACACGAAGATCGCTCGGTAGATGCTTCCTGTGCGCGAGCCGATCGGAAATGGGCGTTCGCCCAGCGGCGTCAGCGAGGCCACGAAAGCCCAAGTCATCGCCACGACGATGAGAACAGCGGCCGTGGCCGCTCCGAGCCGGATCCGCCGTCGTGGTCTCGAGGCCGCCCACCACAGCAGCGCGAGCGCCGGCAGCGGTACGAGCGCCTGCGCAAGCTTCACGTTGAATGCCACCCCTACGAGCGCCGCGCTCAACAAGACGAAGCGCGCTTGTCTTTTCTGCGTCGCCACGATCGCCGACCACAGGGCGGCGATCAGCAGCGCGCTCATCACCGAATCCATCGTGTCGCTGCGCGATGTGAGCACCGAGATCGGCAGCACGGCGAGAGTGAGCGCCGCCATTGCACCCGCGAGGCGCCCGAACGCGCGTGTAACGGCCGCATATAGAAATGCCACCGCCACCGTTCCGCCAAGCGCCTCGGGCAGCGCGAGCGCCGTGCGAGTGAAGCCGAGCAGCTTCGTCGAGGCCACCTGGAGCCACAGATCGACCGGTGGCTTGTCGATCGCAAGCGTCCCGCCCGGATCGAATGCTCCGAAGAAGAAGTTGTGCCACGAGGTATCCATGCTTCGCACCGCGGCGTCATAGAACGGGTTCTGCGCGGCGTACTTCACGTTCCACAGGCGCAGCGCCGCCGCGAGAAAGACGATCGCCGTGGGGATCGCGGCATTGCGGAGCAAGAGTTGTTGACGCCGCGTCATCGGCGGCAGAGCGTACCCTCACACGATGCTTGCACGTGAGGATGCGTTGACGGCCCTTGCCGAGAACGACTTCGATGTCGTGGTCGTCGGCGGGGGCATCACAGGCGCGGGCGTGGCCCTCGACGCGGCCGCCCGCGGTTACAGTGTCGCGCTGCTCGAGCGCGCCGACTTCGCCTCCGGCACCTCCAGTCGCTCCAGCAAGCTGGTGCACGGCGGCCTCCGCTATCTGCAGCACTTCGACCTTGGGCTCGTCCGTGAGGCTCTGCTCGAGCGCCAGCTGATGGTTGCGCTCGCGCCGCATCTCGTTCGCCCGCTGCCGCTTGTGGTCGCGACGTTCGAGGGCGCGCGTCCAGACCGTCTCATGGGTGTCGGCCTGAACCTCTATGACGTCATGTCGGTCACCGATCGAAGATCGGCCGGCGATCGCATTCGCGCGCGCAGAAACCGGCGCCCGCGCGGAGAGCAAGCCCACGGGTCCTGCGCGGAGGCGATTCCCGCGGAGGTGGTTGACGGCGCCGACTCATGGAGCCCTGAGCGTCACAGGATGATCTCGGGGGAGGAAGTGATCGAGCTCCTGCCCGGCTTGGCCACGCGCGAGCCGACGAGCGGCTACCTCTTCTATGACTGCCAGACAGACGATGCGCGACTCGTGCTCACGGTGCTGGGCGAGGCCGAGCGATTCGGCGCGATCTGCGCCAATCGCCTCCGTGTGACGGGCGTGCTCGAACGCGACGGGCGCGCTCGCGGAGTTCGCGTCACAGACGTCGAGGCAGCTGTGAGCTTTGAGGTTCGAGCCGCGAACGTCGTCAACGCGACCGGCGTGTGGGTCGATGAGCTGGCCGACCATGACAGAACGGTCGCGGAGCCTCATGACGAGACTGAGCTGCCCGTCATCAGGCCGAGCCGCGGGACGCATCTGGTGGTGGGTAATGAGAGCCTTCCCCTCGTCGGCGGCGCGATCGTGCCGGCCGGGGGCGGACGGACGATCTTCGCTCTGCCCTGGCTCGGTCGCACGCTCATCGGCACAACCGACAACGATTACGTGGGCTCACTCGACCACGTGCGACCGTCCGCGCACGACATCGACTACCTGCTCGACGCGGTCAACGACTTCTTCGCCATCGAGCTCCGCCGCGATGACATCGTTGGAGCGTTCGCCGGTGTGCGTCCACTCATCTCCATGGGGGACACCAAGAAGTCGGTCGACATCTCGCGAAGGGCCGAGATGTATGAGACCTCGAGCGGCATGATCACAATCACCGGCGGCAAGCTCACCACTTGGCGCCGCATGGCCAAGCTCGTGGTCGACCGTCTGGTTGAACGCGAAGCACGCGAGGCCCGCTGCCGCACCGCTGAAATCCCGCTTGGGCAGGCCATCGCGGCGTCCGATCTGCCCTCGGTGGCCGGGGTCTCCGAGCAGGCCCGTGCCGCTCTCGCCGCCCGCTACGGCTATGGAGCGCACGAGCTGATCGACCTGATCCGCGCTACTCCGAGTCTTGGCGAGCCGATCGTTCCAGGCTTGCCGGATCTGCTCGCGGAGGCCGTCCTCGCGGCACGTCGCGAGCAGGCTCGCAGCGTTGGGGACGTCCTCTTGCGCCGCACTCGGCTCGGCCTGATCGCGGCGCGCGAGCTTCTAGGCGGCGAAATGGCCCCAGGCCGTGCGGATGTGTCAGAAGGCCATCCCCATGTCGAGCGCGTGGCCGCGGCTCTGGCAGGCGAGCTCGGCTGGGATGCGCCGCGCACGGCCTCGGAGGTCGAGCGCTTCCTGGAGGAGGCGCAGCTCGAGGGCATACTCGTGGGAAGCCAGGATGACTGATCGCTCTTCAGCTTCGGATTTCGCGGCGCCCGCCAGGGGGGCGCCGCGATACACACTTGCCGCCGCCGGCAATCTCATCGAGCTGGGTGCTCGCCCACAGCTGATGGGGATCGTCAATGCATCGCCCGACTCGTTCAGCGACGGTGGCCGCTACCGGACGCTCGAGGACCGCGTCCAGCTGGCCGGTCGGCTGCTGGGGGAGGGCGCGGACATCCTCGACGTCGGCGGCGAGTCCGCCAGCACCGGGCGCCCTCCGACCGAGGCCCGGGAGGAGATCGAGCGGGTCGTCCCCCTGATCGAGCGTCTCACGCGCGAGCTCGGCGCGATCGTATCCGTGGACACCTACAAGCCGGCCGTGGCGCGGGCCGCGATAGCGGCCGGGGCGTCGATCGTCAACGACGTCAGTGGGCTTCGCGATGTCGAGCTGGCGAAGGTGTGCGCTGAGAGCGGCGCCGCGCTGGTTCTAATGCACACGCGTGCGGCCCCCAAGCAGCGGATGCAGGATCCCGATCTATACACCGACGTGACCTCAGACGTGCTCGACTTCCTGCGGGAGCGCATGAGGCTTGCGATACAGGCCGGGGTGACTCATGAACAGCTGATCCTCGATCCCGGTCCGGACTTCGCCAAGACGCCCGCCCAAACGATCGAGCTTCTCACCCGCGTAGAGCGCCTGCATGAGCTTCAGCGCCCGATCCTGATGGCCATCTCGCGCAAGGATTTCATCGGGGCCCTCACCGGGCGTCCACCGCGCGAGCGTCTCGGCGGCACCCTGGCCGCGCTGGCTCACGGCGTCGCGTCCGGCGCCCAGATCTTCCGGATCCACGACATCGCGGCCGCGCGCGACTTCTTGACTGTGCACGGCGCCCTCACGGGCGAGCTGGGTCCCAGCAGGGATCTCGCGCTCGACGAGGAACTGCGTCACGACGTAGGAACGACCTGAAGCGCCTCGTGTTCTAGGCTTCAGGCCGCACCAGGGTGCCGGTCGCTGTCCAACGCGACCGGATGCCAACCGCCCCAACAGACAATCAAGGAGATACAGATGACCGTTCTCGACCGCGGCGAGCTTCAGGAAAGCCCGCTCGCAGATCTGCACCTGATAGCCGATCAGATCGGGCTCGAGGGATTCAGGAGGCTGCGCAAGGCCGACCTGATCGACGCGATCCTCGCCAACCAGGGAGTGGCGCCGGATGATGGTGTCCGGGAGGGCTCAGAAGAGCCCTCCGGGCGCAGAACACGCTCACGCAGGGGGCGTTCGGGTCGGGCGCCTCGCTCTGCCGGTGCGGCGGCGGAGCGGACGCTTGCGGCGGACGGGGAGCCCGATGGCGAGATGTCCGACTCGCGCCGAGCGCCGGTCAGGGGCGGGCGCGAGCGTCCCGTTCCCTCCGAGCAGATCGCCGAGGGCATCGTTGAGATCCTCGGCAACGGCTCCGCGTTCCTGCGAGTCGAGGGTCCTGAGCCTTCCGATGAAGACGTCTACGTATCGGCTGCTCAGGTTCGGCGTTGCGAGCTCGTGTCCGGCGACCGTGTCGGTGGCCCCGTCCGATCTCCGCGGCGCTCCGAGCGCTATCCGTCGCTGATCCGCATCGAGACGATCAACGGCGAGCCGGCCGACTCCGTGTCTCAGGGAACTCGTTACGAGGATCTGCCGGTCGCCTGGCCAACCGAGCGGATCGAGCTGGGCTCCGGGGACCCCACACTCGAGGCGATCGAGTCGCTGGCCCCTTTCGGGCGCGGTTCGCGCGTGGTGATCGTGGGCGGCGCGCGCTCGGGTAAGACGGAGACGCTGCGGCGCATATTCGGCGCCGTTGCGGCAAGCGAAGGTCTCGAGCAGATGCTCGTGCTCAGCGGTGTCAGGCCGGAGGAGCCGGCCGATTGGCAGGGACCTGTGGCGCCTCTCGCCGTGATGAGTCTCGCGGCCTCCCCCGACGCGCAGGGGCAAGCGGTCGAGGGCGTCGTCGAGAACGCCAAGCGGATCGCGGTCCGCGGCGGCAACGCGGTTGTCTTGATCGATACCCTCGACGGCCTTCATCCGCACACGGCTCGCAGGGTCCTCGCCGCCGCGCGCAACCTCTCGAGCGGTGGATCGCTCACCGTCATCGCGACCGCGACACGTCCCTTTGGTGGAGAGACGACAGTCATAGCGCTCGATTCCCTCCGTACGAGCACCAACCAAATCCCGGCGCTCGATCTGCTCACCAGCGGCACGCTCAAGGCGGAGCTGCTGGTCGGCGAGGAGGGCGCCGAGGCGATCATCCAAGCTCGTGCGAACGCCGCCGCCGCCGACAAATAGGCGGGCCCTAACGTCAGCGCCGATGAGCGACGTTCAGTTTACGAGTCGGCGCCGATAGGCGACGCGGCACCACGATGGCTCGGGCGCGAGCTCGATCGGCTCGCCCGTGCGGTCGCGCGGAAGATAGACGAAATCGCCTGTCTCTTCGACGAACGACAACGTCAGCTCACCCTCGGTGACGCGCTGATCGAGCCAGGCGCCCCTGAAGACGAGGCGGCGCAGCCAGTGCACCAGCGAGCGCTCCGCGGGTCCGATCAACTCGGGCCAGCAGTCCTTGACATGTTCGCCGAGCGCCGAGGCCGGGTCGTGGATGTCGCCGTTGACGGCGAGGTTGACGAGATCCTCGAGCTCGTCTTCACCGAGACGCCCCCCGACGAAGCCGAGCTTGAGCGCCGCCTGCTCGCATCGCTCGCTGAAGTCGCGTTCATTAAAGGTGAAGCGCAGCTCGCCGTATTCGAGGACGAAGTCTTCGCCCGAGTTGTAGTTGCCGCGACGCGTGGTGTCCATGGTGTCTGGGTGTCGGTGACTTGGCTTTGCCGGGATCGTGAGGGCGCTGATGATCGATGTCTTGCCGGCTCGTCTCGATGCCGTCAAGGGGCTCTGAATCGGCGATCTGAGCTCACCCGAAGTAAGCGCGCCGCCGAGCCGTCGGGATCATATGCCGGGCTCCTCCTGCGCCGCCCGGGCTGCACGCGATATTGCATCGGTGCCCGACCCTCGCCCCCGTATACGCTCCGGTTAGATGGCACGTCTCACTGAGCATGGGCTGCGACGGTCGGTCGGAGTCTCGGGCCTGTTCGCGACCGCCTACGGCAACGTCGGTTCCTCGATCTACTACGCGCTCGGGCTTGTCGCGGCCCACGCGCTGGGGCTCACGCCGGTGGTGTTCATGTTCGCCGGCGGCCTGTTCGTGCTCACCGCCAAGACCTACGCCGAGGGCGCGGCGATGTTCCCCGAAGCCGGCGGCTCCTCCTCGTTTGCGCGCCACGCCTTCAACGACGTCGTCTCGTTCTTCGCCGGCTGGGCCTTGAGCCTCGACTACATCATCACGATCGCGATCTCCGCGTTCTTCGTGCCGCACTACCTCGGCGCCTTCTTCCCGGCGCTGACCCACAACCCGGGCGACATCATCGGCGGCCTCATCACGATCGTGCTGCTCGCCGCGCTCAACATACGCGGGCTGGGCGAGTCGGCCAGGCTCAACCTGCTGCTGGCTGTCGCGGACCTATGCACACAGATTCTTCTCGTCGGATTGGGCTTCGTGCTCGTGCTCAAGCCCTCGCTGCTCCTCGACCAGGTGCACCTCGGGATCGCTCCCACCTGGACACAGCTCGTCTTTGCCCTGTCGGTCGCGATGGTGGCCTATACGGGCATCGAGACCGTCTCCAACATGGCCGAGGAGGCCAAGGACCCCGGCCACGACGTGCCGAGGGCGGTCAACCTCGTGCTGGTCGCCGTGCTCGGGATCTACGCCGGTATCTCGGTCGTGGCGCTGTCGGCGCTGCCGGTCGTCAAGCATGCCGGTCGCTATACGACCGAACTGAGCTCGGTTTACGAAAACGACCCGGTGCTGGGCATCATCAAGCACCTCGGGCTGCACGGCACGACGCTGACGATCGCGCAGGACTACGTGGGCGTGCTCGCGGCCACGATCCTGTTCATAGCCACGAACGCCGGTCTGATCGGGATCTCGCGCCTGTCGTGGTCGCTGGCCGAGCATCGTCAGCTGCCGAGCATCTTCTCCCAGCTGCATCAGCGCTACCGCACGCCGTGGTTCACGATCGTGTTCTTCTCGATCCTCGCGGGGATCTTGATCCTGCCCGGCGAAACCACGCTGCTGGGCAACCTCTACTCGTTCGGCGCGATGCTCTCGTTCACAATCGCCCACGTCGCGGTGGTGGCTCTGCGCCTGAAGGACCCCGACCGCGATCGCCCCTACCGCATGCCGTGGAACGTGCGCATCCGCGGGCGCCCGGTGTCCCTGATGGCCGTGCTCGGCGCGATTGGCACGTTCGGCGCGTGGTGCACGGTTGTGGCCCTGCACACCGAGGCGCGCACGATCGGGATCCCCTGGATGCTCGTGGGAATGGCGGGCTACTTCGTCTATCGCCGCCGTCAGGGCCTCGATCCGCGCAAGTCCTACCGCATCGAGCGGCCGGTGCGCCCGGCGGACTTCGAGGCGCTCGGCTATCGCACCGCGCTCGTGCCGATCTTCGGCGACGATGTGAGCGCAAGCGCGCTGTCGAGCGCCGCCAAGCTGATCGGCGAAGAAGGGGTCGTCTACGCCGTGTTCGTGTTGCCTGTCCCCAGCCAGCTCTCGCTCGAGTCGGGACTGGAGGCGGAGGAGGCGCAGGGCCGCTCCGTGCTCGAGAGCGCCCGCATCAAGGCGCGACGCTCGAACATCAAGATCCATACCGGCCTGATCCGGACCCGCAACCCCGGCGCGGCCCTGGTGGACGAGGCGCTGCGGGTCAACGCCGACGTGATCTACCTGTCGGCTCTTCACGCCCCGGTGGGCGAGCAGCGCATCGGCCCGACCGCCGCCTATCTGCTCAGCAAGCGTCCCTGCAGGGTCATCATCGAGACGGAGAACGCACCGCCCTCGCCGGACGGTCGCGGACAGGCGGAGTTGACCGGGATCAGCGCTTAGCTCACTCCGCTCAGGACGGTGGCATACGTTTGCTCACCCCGTCTGTGCAACGGATGTGAGGCCGAGCACCGCACGGAAGCGCTGCACCCCCGGTTCGCTCGCGCTTCCCGCGGTCAGCGTCCCAAGTGACTTCAGCGTTCCCATCAGATTCGAGAGCGGGGGGCTCTGCGCGAGGCCGATGCCTTCCAAGAAGCCGACGAGGGTCGGGAATTCGACGATCAGGCTCGGCTGGATGCCGTGGCCGAGTGCGGCGGCGGCGGCGCTGTAGGAGCTCGAGCCGGACAGGATCCTCGCCGGGCTGAGCGCACCTGTGATCGAGGTCTGCCCGAGGCCGATGATCAGCTTGCTGTTGCCGTCGGCCACGTAGAGGACGGCTGGAAAGCCCTGCAGCTTGACCGAGATCGCAGCGTCCGTGCCGGCGATCGTCGCCGGAGCGACGATCGCTCCGGAGCTGCGCAGCAGCGCTCCCAGCTTGCCGACGGCCGCGCGCGAGGCGGCGGCGTCCTTGGAGTCGATGACCAGCGCTCCTTCGAGGTTGAATAAGCCCGTCCCGCTCGCGTAGAGCCCTGCTCGCCCCGCCCACCCGGCGAAAAGCTGTTGCAGTTTCGCGCTTGGCGAGGTGAGTCGATCGAGCAGCTTTTCGATGCTCGGGCCGCCGAGCGAGGCGAGCACGGTCGATGTGCCGATCGATGCGATGCCGTGCAGGAGCGAGAGGGCGCTCCCCATATTCGCGCCCACATTGGCTGCGCCCGCCGCCAGCCATGCGCTTTCAGGTAGCTCGCCGAGCGCGCGTGCGCCTTCTGCGCCGAAAAGCGACGACGATCCGCCGGACGAATGGATTTCGCCCTGCAGGGAGATCGAGTTGGCGGAGGGCGTGACCGACAGCGACGCGTCCTGCGCTCCCATGAACAGCGGGCTGAGCATGGAGATGGCCGCTCCGCTGGTTGCGCCCGCGCCGTGGGTGGCCTTGATGAGCGCCTCGGGTCTCAAATAGACGCTCGCGATCGCATTCTCGGCCGCGTTTGCGTAGTGAGGCGCGCTCGTGATGGCGGCGGCTCCCAACGATGTGTCGATGACGCTCTTCAGGGCGGCCTCGCTGCCGATCACGGCGAAGCGATCCACGATGCCCTCGGCGAGTCCGCTGCCGGCAACCTGATAGGAGACGCCGCGGTAGCGCGCCGTGTGCGCCTGCTGTTCATGCGCGCGCGCATCGAGAAAGCTGCGCGCCCCTTCCACATCGGACGTATCGAGGACGATCGCGCCCTGCGTCCCGCTCGCGAAGGCGCCGGCACTCAGGGCTGACAGGCCGGCGGTCAGGCCGCCTTCTAGAAGCGCCTGGGCCGAACCGGCGCTTGCCTGCAAGCTGGTCGCATCGATCGACGTGACGAAGACCCCGGCGCGCGCGCCGATCCACGGTCCGATGTCGTGCTTGAAGTCAAGCCGACTGTGTGGGGTGCTGAGCAGCGCCTGGGTGAGAGCGCCGTAGGGGTCGCTCAGATGCGTGAGCGTCCTGGCCACCGACACGGCGTTTCCCGTCGGCCCGCCGGCCGGCTTGACGGCGATGCTCGCGTACAGCGGCGCCGAGGCGGGAGTGACCGATGCCGGATCGGCGTTCGTGCCGGAGCCCGAGCCTCCGCAGCCGGTCAGCGCGATGGCGCCCGCGGCTATGACGGCCAGTCCCAGGTGTCTCATGCGGCGAACGTTACACGCAACGAACTACGGCTTTCGCGGGTCGTCGTGAGGTCTAGTGGGAAAAAATGTGCAATCGAGTTGCATTGTGGGAGAAAGTGGGATAGATTGCCCGCAGCGAGCCCAGGTGGAGGGGCTCCTCCCACTCCTCCACCTCGGCTCGACCTAATCGAGATCTGGAGCCCTCACCGTGGCCTTCCGCGGCACCTTCGACCACACGCTCGACGCGAAGAACCGCCTGACGGTTCCGGTTCGCTACCGGGCCGCGCTGGCGGACGGGGTGGTGATCGCGATGCCCGTCGACCTCAAGCCGTACGTGGGCGTCTGGCGGCCGGAGGACTACGAGCGCTACACCGAGCGATCGCTGGCCGATCTCCCGCCGCTCTCCTCGCGCCTGAGCGATCTCGAGCGGTTCTTCTACGGCAGCTCGCATGACGCCGAGCTCGATGCCGCCGGCCGAATCATGGTGCCCGGCTTCCTCGGCGAGCACGCCGCCCTGAACAAGGAGGTCGTGATCGTGGGGGCCGGTGACCGTCTCGAGCTGTGGGATCGCGGCAGGTGGGCCCAGCACAGACCGGCGCTGTTCGGCAGCGTCGAGGAGATCACTGCGCGCGTTGACCATCCTGCTTGATATGGCTGTTCACGTTCCGGTCCTGGCCTCCGAGCTGCTGGAGCTGCTCGAGTCCTCGGGCACCTTTAGGCGCCGCGCCCCGGTTGCGGTCGACTGCACGTTCGGCGGCGGGGGACACGCTCGCTCCGTGGCCGAGAGGCTCGGTTCCGGCGGGACGCTGATCGCCGTCGATCGCGACCCCTTCGCCGAGCAGCGCTTCATGGAGCTCGCCCAGGAGATCCCCGGCGCGGCGCGCTTCATCCGCGGCGGATATGCGCAGGCGCTGCAACTGCTCGTCGAGGAGGGCATAAGGGCCGACCTCGTGCTGTTCGACCTGGGAATGTCATCGATGCAGATCGACACGCGCGAGCGCGGCTTCTCCTACTCCTACGACGCGCCGCTGGACATGCGCATGGATCCCCGTCAATCGCTCGATGCGCGCGAGATCGTCGCCACATGGGATGAGCGTCGTCTCGTCACCATCCTGCGCGAGTTCGGCGAGGAGCGCCACGCGGGCTCGATCGCGCGCGCCATCGTGCGCGAACGCGCGCGCGCTCCCATCGAGACGACCCACCAACTCGTCGAGATCATCAGCTCGGCGATCCCGACCCCGGCTCGCTTCGCGGGAGGCCATCCCGCGAAGCGCACCTTCCAGGCGCTGCGGATCGCGGTCAACGACGAGCTTGGCCAGCTCGACAGCGCGCTGCCCCTTGCCTGGGAGCTGCTGCGCACAGATGGCGTGCTCGCGGCGATCTCCTTCCAGTCCCTGGAGGATCGGCGCGTCAAGCGCTTTCTTGCCGCGCGGGCTCAGGGTTGCATCTGCCCGCCGGAGCTGCCGATCTGCGGTTGCGGGCGCGAGCCCGAAGCAACGCTCTTGACCCGTCGCGCGATCGTGCCCTCCGTGGATGAGCTCGCGCGCAACCCCCGCTCCGCCTCGGCCCGCTTGCGGGCCGCGGTCAAGCTGCCCAGCGAAGGAGGTGAGGCATGACCCCACCGGCAACAGCCGCAGTCGAACCCACGCACCGCTCCGGGCATCCCGCTCGAAGGGTCGCCGTGCGTCATCCCAGGCGCATCTCGGGACCGGCCCGAGTCGCGCACAGCATGGCCGCCGTCGCCATTCCGGCGCCTGGAATAGCCATTCCAGGCCGGCGGCAGCCGCGCCCGACCGCGCCCAGTCGCCCGCGCCCGGCGCGGCGCCCGGCGCGGCGCGCGTCACGTGCGCCCGTACTCGTCCGCGTGGCCCTCGCGCTCGGCGGCGTGGTGGACAGCACTCTCCTGGACAGGATCGTCCGGGGACGCATCTGGATCGGGCTGCTGGCCTTCGCGCTGTGCGGAATCGTCGCGATGCAGCTGGTCGTGCTGAAGCTCAACACGGGGATCGGCCGCGCGCTTCAGCGCGCGGCGCTGATTCAGCGCCAGGATGCGCAGATCGGAGTCGAAGACTCGCTGACATCCGCAGGAGATCGCGTCGAGCCGTTGGCGGCAGCTGCCGGTATGACAGTTCCCGCGCCGGCGGCGCTGCATTTCGTCGGAGTGGGGCCCGCGGACGTCTCCAAAGCCGCTGCTGTGCTCAGCGGCGCGATTCAGGCGCCCGTCACCACCGCCGAACAGGGCGGCGCAGCGACCGGGCTGGGAGCTTCCACGAGCTCGAGCGCCACGACGGGCTCCACGGCCGTCAATACGGCAGAAGCGCAGGAATCGACCGGATCGAGCGCCTCCTCGTCCGGCGGCGCCGCGGGGCTGCCCGTGTCAGCCGGCGAATCCGCGCCTACGTCGTCCGCCGGCAGCGAATCCGTGCCTACGTCATCCGGTGGCAGCGAATCCGCTCCCGCGTCCGCGAGCTCGAGTCCGTCCACTTCGGTCCCGTCCGGGTCAAACGAATCCACCTCGGCGAGCGCCGGCGTCCCGGCGCCGGCGGCGAGCGGTCCCGGCGGTGGGACTCAGGCCATCCCGCAGGGATAGCTCATGGCGATCCTGCAACGCCGCATAGGGCTCCTCTTCGGGCTCTTCTTCGTGCTGCTCCTGGTGGCGGCCGCGCGCGCGCTGTATTTGGGTGGGCTCCGCAGCGGGTCCTTGCGCCGGGCCGCTCAGAGCCAGCAGGTGACGCGCGAAGTCATCCCCGCGCAGCGAGGCACGATCACAGATCGCAACGGAGTTGTGCTGGCGATCTCCGAACCGGCGCAGGACGTCTCGGCCGACCCGTACCTGATCAAGGATCCGCTCGCCGCGGCACGGCGCCTGTCATCGCTTTTGGGACTGTCACGGGAACAGATCCTGGCCAAGCTGGGCGAGCACGCCGGCTTTGTATATCTGGCTCGCGCACTTCCATACAACACAGCCCGACAGGTTCTTGCCCTGAAGATCCCGGGTGTGCAGGGAGCGCCGGTGATGCGGCGCGTCTATCCGCGTAATTCCCTGGCGGCACAGGTGCTCGGCATCGTCGGCACCGAAGGCTCGGGGCTCGTGGGTCTGGAGTACTCGAGCGACTCGCTGCTTCGCGGGCACGCAGGAGAACGCCGCGTGGTGAGCGATGCCATCGGGCAGCCGATCTCGATCGCGGAAACGCGCCATGAGCAGCCGGGCGCATCACTCTCGCTCACGATCGACGCCAACATTCAGCAGCGCACCGAAGACGTGCTGGCGGCGGTCGGCAGAGTGTTCCACCCCAAAGACTCCACCGCGATCGTGATGGACCCCCGGACCGGATCGATCCTCGCCATGGCCAGCTGGCCGCAGGTCAACGCAAACGATCCAGGCGCATCTCCGAGCGCGGCGCTGCAGGACAGAGCGATCAGCTTCGATTACGAACCGGGATCCACGTTCAAGGCGGTGGTGGTGTCCGGAGCGCTGCAGGACGGCCTGATCACGCCCGATACGGGCTTTGAAATACCCGATCAGATCCGCGTCGCCGACCGGACGATCCACGACGACACCGAACACCCCGGAGAGTCGCTGACGACCTCGCAGATCCTCGCCCAATCGAGCAATGTCGGCGCCATCAAGATCGGGCTGCTCGAGGGAGCTTCGCGCTTCAACGGATGGGTGCATCGCTTCGGCTTCGGTGCGCCCACCGGTGTCGATCTGCCGGGCGAGGAACGGGGTGTGGCATTGCCCCTCGACCGCTACTCCGGGTCGTCCATGGGCAATCTGCCCATCGGTCAGGGGGAGCTCGTCACACCGATCCAGATGGCTGCCGCGTATTCCGCCATCGCCAACGGCGGGATCCTGCACATACCGCATATCGTCCGCTCGATCGCGGGACGGCGCGTGACGCCGTCCGCCGGCCGTAGGGTGATTTCTACGACTACCGCCTCCGAGCTGCGCGACATGCTCAAGGGCGTTCTCGCGCCGGGGGGCACCGCCAGCGCGGTGTCGATCCCGGGCTATGAACTGGCGGGCAAGACCGGCACCGCCAACAAGGTGGATCCGGCGACCGGCGAATACTCGAAAACGGCCTATGTCGGTTCGTTCGTCGGCTTCGCCCCGGCGCGTGACCCCAAGCTCCTGTGTGCCGTCATCATCGACGAACCGCAGACCGGGTCGATATACGGTGGGGTGGTGGCCGCGCCCGCCTTCGGTCAGATCATGGAATTTGCGCTGCCATACCTCGGGATACCGCCGTCATAGACCCGGGGGCTCGGTCCGAGGGAGCGGGAACTAGACTTTCGGCGCGTGCCACCGTGGGGCGCAAGCCGATGAAGCTGAGTGATCTGATCGCCATCGATGCTCCCTGGCTCCGTGGCGTCTCACCCGGCTGCGACGAGGTCGAGATCGCTCAGCTCGCCTACGACAGCCGCTCCGTCCGGCCCGGTGCGCTGTTCTTCTGCATTGCGGGCTTTCAGAGCGACGGCCACGACTTCGCCACCCAGGCAGTGAGCGCGGGGGCCACGGCGCTCGTCGTGGAGCGCCCGCTCGGGCTCGGAGTCCCTGAGCTGCTGGTCGAGTCAGCGCGGGCAGCTATGGGTCCGCTCGCCGCCCGTTTCCACGGGGATCCGACGCGCCGGCTGCGCGTCGTCGGCGTGACGGGAACCAACGGGAAGACCACGACCTCCTATCTGGTGCGAGCCCTGCTGGAAGCCTGCGGTGAGCGGTGCGGCATGCTCGGGACGATCAAGTCGGTCATCGCCGGCTCCGAGCGTCCCGCGCTCCGAACGACACCGGAGGCGATCGACCTGCAGCGTGACCTGCGCGAGATGCTCGACGGCGGCGATCGAGCCTGCGCGATGGAGGTCTCATCTCATGCGCTCGAGCTGAGGCGCGCGGACGGGATCCACTTCGCCGCGGCCATCTTCACGAATCTGACGCAGGACCATCTCGACTTCCACCCGACGATGGAGGACTACTTCCATGCAAAGCGGCGATTGTTCGTCCCCGATTCGCCCGCGGCAGGGCCGGGCGTTGCCGTCGTGAACCTCGACGACGCTCATGGGCGACGCCTCGCCGCCGAGCTGGAGGAGGTCGTGACGTTCGCGATAGATCACGAGGCCGACTATCGCGCTCGCGACATCCGGAGCGATGCGAAGGGCTCTCATCTGGCGGTGGAGACTCCCGGCGGAACGCATGCTCTCGAGCTCCCGCTGCCAGGCCGCTTCAACGTGTCCAACGCGCTGGCCGCGCTTGCGGCCTGCCACCAGCTGGGCTGTGACCTCGACACCTTGCTCGACGCCTCGAGGCGAGGAGTGCGAGTGCCCGGACGGCTCGAGCCCGTCGAGGAGGGCCAGGATTTCGCCGTGCTCGTCGACTATGCGCACACGCCGGATTCGCTCGAGAATGTGCTCAGCGCCGCGCGCGAGCTGGCGGACCGGCACGTCGTCTGCGTGTTCGGCGCCGGCGGGGATCGCGACAGGGCCAAGCGGCCGCTGATGGGCGAGATCGGCGCGAGCCTCGCGGACGTGGCGATCGTCACCTCGGACAACCCACGCTCGGAGGAGCCCGAGGCGATCCTCGACCAGGTCCTGGCGGGCGCGCGGCGAGCCCGGCAACCTCCCGGCGCGGTCCCCGTGGAGACCGAGGTCGACCGCCGAGCTGCGATCGAGCGGGCGATCGATATGGCACGATCGGGCGACGTGGTCGTGATTGCCGGCAAGGGACACGAGCAGGGACAGGAGTTCGCCGGTGGCGTCAAGGTGCCGTTCGACGACGTCGCCGTCGCCCGCGAAGCCCTCAGAGCGGACGCGCGAGTCTGACAATGGTCCGTCCCGCAAATCCACCCCAATGGGCCTACAGGACGAACCGCTGATGGGCCGCATCCTGATCGGCGGCACGGCGGCGCTGCTCATATGCATCTTCCTGAGCCCGAAGTTCATCGAGTTCCTGCAGAACCGCGAGTTCGGCCAGCACATTCGAGAGGATGGCCCGAAGAACCATCATCAGAAGGCCGGGACTCCCACGATGGGGGGCGTGATCATCTTCCTGGCGATCGCGATTCCGTTCCTGATACTGACCGACTTCGAATGGCGCTCTGTCGGCGTGTTCGGCACAGCGATCGCGTGCGCGCTGCTCGGCTTCGCCGATGACTACACCAAGCTCGTGAAGCGCCGCTCGCTCGGGTTGCGCGGCCGCACCAAGCTGATCGTGACGATCGCGATCTCGCTCGGGCTGTGGTTCGTCGCCGCTCACGAGGCTCATCTGGCGAGCACGCTGAGATTGCGCTTCGTGGACTACCAGATCGACCTCGGCATCTTCTATCCGGTGCTGATCTACCTCGTCGTGGCGGGCACCACGAACGCGGTCAACCTCACGGACGGCCTCGACGGCCTGGCGGCGGGATGCGGCGCGATCGTCCTGCTCGCCTACATAGGGATCACCTTCATCGCGACCGACTACGACCTGGCGATGCTCGCGGGAGCGCTCGTCGGCGGGTGCATCGGCTTTCTCTGGTTCAACGCGTTCCCGGCGACGATCTTCATGGGCGACACCGGCTCGCTGGGGATCGGCGGCGCGATCGCAGGCTTGGCGGTGATGACGAAGACGGAGGTGCTCCTCATCCTGCTCGGGGGGATCTTCGTGATCGAGGCGCTCTCGGTCGTGATCCAGGTCGTCTCCTTCCAGATGACGCGCAAGCGCGTGTTCCTGATGGCGCCGATCCACCACCACTTCGAGCTTCGGGCGTGGTCTGAGACGAAGATCATCCTGCGCTTCTGGATCGTCGCGGCGATCTGCTGCGCGATCGGCTTCACGATCTATCGTCAGAGCCTTTGACGTCCAGGCCTCCGCTGCCGCCCGGTCCCTATCTGGTGGTGGGCCTAGCCCGCTCGGGCATCGCGGCCTCGCTTGCGTTGAGGGCGCGTGGAGAGGAGGTGATGGGGGTTGACGGCAGCGCCCCCAACGGGCTTGATGCCCTGCGCGACGCCGGCGCCCAGCTGCACACCCACAGCGACGGGGTCGAGCTGCTCGACCGCGCCGCAACGGTCGTCAAGAGCCCCGGCGTGCCGGCGCAGGCGCCCGTCATCGCGGCGGCGCGCGCGCGCGGCATGACGGTCATGGGCGAGCTGGAGCTCGCGTGGCGGATGCTGCCCAACGAGTTCATCGCGGTCACCGGCACCAACGGCAAGACGACGACGGTCGAGCTGATCGGGCACATCCACCGCGCGGCTGGCGTTCCCGTCTCCGTCGCCGGCAACGTCGGCACGGCGCTCTGCAGCCTCGTCGACAAGATCGACGAGCGCGCGACGATCGTGTGCGAGGCGTCGTCGTTTCAGCTTGAAGACACCATCGCGTTCGCGCCCGAGGCAGCGGTCCTGCTCAACGTGACGCCCGACCATCTCGACAGGCACTCGACGATGGAGGAGTACCTCGAGGCGAAGCTTCAGATATTCGCCCGCCAAGGGGAGGGAGACGTCGCGGTCCTGCCGGCCGACTTCGAGCTCGACCGCATGCCCCCCGGCCCGCGCCTCGTGCTGTTCGGGGGCGTTTTCGGCGGGTCCCCGGCCGGCGCCTCACTCGACTGGCAGCGGCCTGTGGCGGGCGCTTCCGTCGACGAGCGACTGCTCGACATGTGTGTCGTTGACGGCGTCCTTCACTGGGAGCGCGAGCCGCTGATCGAGGTGGGCGCGCTGAGCTTGCGCGGCGCCCACAACGCGCAGAATGCAATGGCGGCGGCGGCGGTGTGCCTTGCGCGTGGGATCGACCGCGAGTCGGTTCGGGCGGCGCTGAGAACGTTCCCCGGCGTCGCCCATCGGCTGCGGGAGGTGGGTCGCGTGGACGGGGTGCTGTACGTCAACGATTCGAAGGCCACGAACGTCGCCTCGACGCTCGTCGCGCTCGATGCGATGGCGGGCGACGGCCTGCCCGTGCACCTCATGCTCGGCGGGCAGGGCAAGGGGCAGGATTTCACGCCGCTGCGGCGGGTAGTTGAGCGCTCATGCCGGGCCGTTTACCTGATCGGCGAGGACGCCCCGCTGATCGAGCGGGCTCTCACGGGCCTTGACGTCCCCATCCACGATTGCGGCACGCTCGAGCGGGCCGTCGAGCAGGCGAGTCACAACGCTGCGCCGGGGGAGGTCGTTCTCCTCTCCCCGGGCTGTGCGAGCTTCGATCAGTTTGCGGACTTCGAAGACAGGGGGGAGCGCTTCGCTGAGTTGGTCAGGGCTCTGCGTTCATGTGCGTAGACCGCGCTGGTCGCGAAAGCGCGTTCGTGTGGGCCATGCCCTCCTGAGGATGTCGCCAGGACGTTTTCGAAACGTATGCACAGCTACTTCGGCAGGCATCCGGAGGCTCGCGTAGAACTGAGCCTTGATGTCTCAAGCCGGCCCGCGCGCGAAGGGGTCAGCCCGCGGATCGCGGGGCGACGGCGCGTCCCGGCGTGCGGCGCGGGTCATAGAGCATCCGCTCGAGTACAACCTGCTCATCACCGCGACGCTGTGTTTGCTCGCGCTCGGGGCGGTGATGGTGTACAGCTCCTCCTCGGCCAGCACCCTCCTCCAGGGGCGTGGCAACGGCACGGGATATCTCGTCAAGTTCGTCATCTATGGCACGCTCGGGCTGCTCCTCATGCGCGTGCTCGCGCGGGACGGTCTCGCGCGCGTCCAGGGGATCGTGGCGCCGCTGCTGGTCGTGTCGTTCGTGCTGGTGTTGGCCGTGCACGTTCCCCACATCGGCGTGAGCATCAACGGCGCGCGCCGCTGGCTAGGTTCAGGGCCCTTCCAGTTCCAGCCATCGGAGCTGCTCAAGCTTGCGCTCGTGCTGTACGGAGCGACGCTGCTCGCGCGCCGTCCGCAGCGCGTGCACGACATGCGCGAGCTCTCCAAACCGCTGCTCGTCGTGGTCGGCGGAGCGTGCGTTCTGGTCGCCACCCAGCCCGACATCGGCACCGCGATGGTGATCGGGTTCGAGGTCTGCGCGCTGCTCGTCGCCGCCGGCATCCCGATGCGCAACCTCGCGATCATCGTCGGATCGACGCTGGCGGTCGTCGCGATCTACGCGCTCGCGCGCCCCTATGCACGCGCGCGCCTCACGTCGTTCCTGAATCCGTGGGCACACGCCTCGGGAAGCGGTTTCCAGGCCGTACAGGGCCAGATCGCGATCGGCTCAGGCGGGCTGTTCGGGGTTGGGCCGGGTCAGTCGGTGCAGAAGCTCTTCTATCTCCCGGAGGCTCAGACCGACTTCATCCTCGCCGTGATCGGCGAAGAGCTCGGCGTGGTGGGCGTGAGCGCGCTGCTGTTCCTCTACGGTCTCATCGCTTACGCCGGCCTGCGAGTCGCCAAGATGGCCAGCAGCCTCTACAGCGCTCTGATCGCGGTGGGTGTGACATCTCTGATCGTCTCCCAAGCTTTGCTGAATGCGTTTGCGGTGCTTGGGCTCGCGCCGCTCACGGGCGTTCCGCTCCCGTTCGTCTCCTACGGATCGAGCAGCCTGATCGTGATGCTGGCGGCGATGGGCCTGCTGCTCAACGTCGCTGCCGGCGCAACGGCGCACGTGCGCGCGGTCCCCGACCGGCGCGACACGCGTTCGCGCGAAGCGGCACGATTGAGCGGTGAGCCCAGCGCCACCGAAGATCGTGATCGCCGCCGGAGGGACGGCGGGTCACGTGGTGCCGGCGCTCGCGGTGGCAGACGCGCTGCGCGCTGAGGGGGCCGGGGTCGAGTTCATCGGTGGTCAGCGAGCTGAGGCCGAGCTGGTGCCGGCCGCCGGATATCCGCTGCACACGATCGCGGTGGAAGGGTTGAGTCGCACAAGCCCGCGAGACGCGGCGCGGGCACTGGGCCGTGCCGCCGCGGCCCTGCGTCGCTCTCACGCCCTGCTCGCGGACCTCAGACCCGATGCGGTGATGGGTGGAGGAGGGTATGTCTCGGGCCCCGTGGGACTGGCCGCGGTCGTCCGTCGAGTGCCGCTGGTTCTAACAGAGGCGGACAGCCATCTCGGCCTCGCCAACCGGGCGCTCGCGCCATTTGCCCGGCGGGTGTGCCTTGCGTTTCCATCCTCCGGTCCCCGGCGCCGCGGCGAGCGCTATCGCGTTACGGGACGGCCGATCCTCTACGCCCAGCGCGACCGCGCCCGCGCGAGGGAGCGCTTTGGCATCGGAGGCGATGAGCTGTGCGTACTCGTGTTCGGCGGCTCCCTCGGCGCACGCTCGATCAACCTGGCGGCGATCGAGGCGCTGCGCTCACGCGACTTCCACGTGCTGCACGTGTGCGGTCGACGCGATCATCCAGAGCTCGAGGGGAAGGCGCTGCCGCAGAACTACGACCTGCGCGAGTACCTGGATCTCGAGCAGTTCGCCGATGCGCTTGCGGCGGCCGACCTGGTCGTGAGCAGGTCGGGGGGCTCGGTGTTCGAGATCGCCGCCCATGGTGTTCCCGCGATCCTGGTGCCCTATCCGCACGCGGCCGGCGACCATCAGAGCGACAATGCGCGCTGGATGGCCGACGCGGGCGCCGCGATCGTCATCCCCGACCGTGAGCTCACCGCCGCCCGCCTCGCGCGCGAGGCGGCCCAGCTGTTGTCCAACGGCTCGCGGCTCGCCTCGATGGCCCGTGCGTCGAGAAGGCTCGCGCGTCCGGACGCGGCACGGCAGGTCGCGCAGGAGCTCTTGCGGGCGGCGCAGCGATGAGCGCGGTCGAGCGGCCCTGGTCGGGCCGGCGGCTTCACTTCGTGGGGGTCGGCGGCTCCGGCATGAGCGGCTACGCGCGCGCGGCGCACGCGCTCGGGGCGTCCCTCAGCGGCTCTGATCGAGCCGACTCCTTCTATCTGCGCCGTCTGCGCCAGGAGGGGGTGCTGGACGCTGCAATCGGCCATGACGCCGCCAACCTCCCGGCGGGCCAGGACGTGGAGGTCGTCTACTCGAGCGCGGTGCCGGCTGAGAACCCGGAGCGCGCGGCCGCGCGCGAGCGCGGGTTGGCGGAGCATCCGCGGGCGGATCTGCTCGGTGAGCTGACCGCCCTGAAGCGGACGATCGCGGTCGCCGGCGCGCACGGGAAGACGACGACCTCGGCGATGATCGCCCACGCGCTACTGGAGCTCGGCGCGGACCCCGGCTGGCTGATCGGCAGTCCGATCGGCGCAAATCTGGAGAACTCGCACTGGGGTGGCGGCGAGTGGCTGGTGGTGGAGGCCGATGAGTCGGACCGCTCGATGCTAAGCCTCAGCGTCGAGATCGCCGTGCTCACCAACATAGAGCTCGACCATCACGCCACGTTCCGCTCGCTCGCAGAGTTGCGCGAGGCGTACGGGAAGTTCCTGTCGCTCGCCGCTCGCGCGATCGTCGTGTGGGACCGTCCCGACCTGCTGACGCTGGCACGGCGAGCGGCGCGAATCGAGTCAGACGCCCCGCTCTCGCCGACAGGCCCCGCACACGCGGTCACCGAACCGCGGGGGAGCATCGAGATCGCCCGCTACGACGTTTCCTCACCGTCACTGCGCCCTGACGGTTGTGATTTCCAGTGGCGCGGCCGGCGGGTGAGCATTGGAGTGACCGGCGCCCACAACGCCCTCAATGCCGCCGCGGCCCTGGAGGCGGTGCGGCTTGCCGGTTTCGACGGCAGCGGGGCGTTGGTGGGCTTCCGCGGGGCCGGCCGGCGCTTTCAGCGGCTCGGCTCGAGCGCCGGCGGGGCGGTCGTGATCGACGACTACGCTCACCACCCCACGGAGGTGGCCGCCACGCTCCAGGCGGCCCGGGCTTTGGAGCGCGATCGCGTGATCGCCGTGTTCCAGCCTCATCTCTATTCGCGCACCGCGATGCTCGAGCAGGAGTTCGGCGCGGCTCTCGCGCTTGCCGACGCGACGGTCGTGCTCGACGTATATCCGGCCCGTGAGCGTGCCGAGGAGCATCCGGGCGTCAGCGGGCTCTTGCTGGCGCGCTCTGCGGCTGAGCGCTCGGAGGGGCGGCCCGTGTACTGGCTGCCGACCTTCGATGCGGCCCAGCACGTGCTCGAGGGAATGCTCGGCCCCGAGGACGTCTGCGTGGTGATGGGCGCGGGCGATGTGGAGGAGCTCGCGCGAGCATTGGTGGACGGGTCATCGGTGGAGGGTCTGTCGTGAGCAAGGGTCGATCCGAGGACGCCCCACACTCCTCAGCCGCACACGCGAGGGTTCCGGATGACCCCAAGGCGATGCCTGCGGCGATCGTGAAGGACTTCCCGCTGGCGCGACTGCTCACCGTTCGCGCCGGCGGCCCGGCCGACTTGTTCGCCCGCGCAGGAAGCGACGCCGAGCTGAGCGAGCTGCTCTCGTGGGCCCGGGAGAACGGCCTGGAGGTCAACGTGATCGGCTCGGGCTCGAACCTGCTCGTCGCCGACGAGGGCGTGAGCGGGCTCGTGCTCAAGCTCGACGGAGAGCTGGCGCGGATCGAGCTGGACGGCTCCTCGATCGTCTGCGGGGGAGGGGCGAGGCTGCCGGCGGTTGCCGCGCATGCGGCCCGCGCGGGCCTGTCGGGGCTCGAGTTCGGCGTGAACATACCCGGCACGGTAGGAGGGGCCGTCAAGATGAACGCGAACGCCTACGGCGGACGCTTGGCAAGCGTGCTGGAGTGGGCCGAGATCGTCACCGCCGCAGGTTGTGTGCGCCATGCTCCGCTGCAGCTCGGCTTCGCCTATCGCAGCTCGGCTCTGCGGGACTGGGAGATCGTGGCGCGGGCGCGGTTCGCCCTGCGGCCGTCGGATCCACAGACCGTGAAGGCGGCGCTCGCCGAGATGCGCGCGCGGCGCCATGAGGCTCAGCCGCAGGGCATCAAGACGTTCGGCTCGACCTTCAAGAACCCCGATGACCCGCGCGCCGAAGGGCGCACGGCCGGCGTGCTGCTCTCCCAGGCAGGCTGCAACGGCCTGTCCGTGGGGGGCGCCCGCTTCGCTCCCAAGCACGCCAACTTCATCGAGAACACCGGATCCGCGAGCACCGGAGACATCGTCGCGCTGATGGCCGAGGGCCGGCGGCGGGTCGCCGAGCACTTCGGCGTGAAGCTCGATCCGGAGGTGCAGACGCTCGGTCCGGTGCGCTTCCCTTGGGAGTCATGACCCGCAGCGTCTGGCGGATCGGGCGCTCTCAGGGCTGTGCGGGCAGCTCGTGCTTGGTCTGGGCGTAGCGGGCCGCCACGCCGCGGAGCACGGCGAGCATCGCTGGCGCAGCCGGCGATGAGCGCGCGCCGGCAGGCGTCGCGGCGATCACCAGGCGCACCGGTGGGCCGGGGGAGAGGGAGCGGATCGCGATGTCCTCGCGCACCACGGATAGGGCCAGCTCGGGGATGAGTGCGACGCCGACCCCGGCCGCGACGAGTCCCTGCACCGTCTGGTAGTCGTCGCTTTCGAACGCCACATTCGGCTCGAAGCCGGCGGCATGGCAGCAGCGCACGACATGCTGGGCGCAGGGGCTCGCTCCCGAGGCCTGCACCCACGCCTCGTCGCGAAGATCGGCCAAACACAGCGTCTTCTTCGCCGCGAGCGGATGCGTGCCGGGCAGAGCGAGATACATCGGGTCCTCGAGCAGCTCCACGCGCTGCAGGCGCTCGGAGGCGGGCAGTGTGCGGCTCGGACCCTCGAACTCGAACAGGAGCGCCAGATCGAGCTCGCCGGCTCCGAGACGCGGCACGATCTCGTCGGGCTCGCCCTCCGAGAGTGTCAGCTCGACGCCCGGATGCGTTGCGCGGAAGGTGGCGATCGCAAGCGGCATCAGCGTCGCGCCGGCGGTCGGGAACGAGGCCATGCGCAAACGGCCGGCCCGCAGGCCCGCGATCTCCGACAGCTCGGTCTCGGCGGCCTCCAGCCGCGCAAGGACGCCCTTGCCGTGCTCGACGAGCACCTCTCCCGCGCTTGTGAGGCGCACGCCCCGCGCGTGACGCTCGAGCATCGTCATGCCGGTCTCGGCCTCGAGCGTCGCGATCTGCTGGGAGACGGCCGACTGGGTGTAGGAGAGGGCGTCGGCCGCCGCCGAGAACGACCCCTGCTCGGCGACCTCGATCAGGACGCGCAAGCGGCCCACGTTCAGCATCAGCGGCGACCGCTTCTCAGGAGAGATGAACCATGAAAGAGGGTCATAAGAAGCTCTTATAGCTCAGATCACGAACCTGACTGGCGTAGTGGGCAGGTTGGGGGGATGCTCATATCGAAGCCCACTCTCGATCGTGCCCCACCAGGACGAGATCGCCGAAGGGCCCCACTACGCACAGAGCGCCGATCAGGCGAGACGGCACAACAAGAGAAAAGAGTCAGAGATGTCGAGGAAGGTCATTGTCTCCTATGACGGAACCAACAACGAGGACGACGCCGTTGCGCTCGGCCGGCTGTTCGCCGGCATCGGCGCAGAGGTGTCGCTCGCGTACGTTCGCCATGCTTCCGAGGAGGAGGCGTCCCGCGAGATCCTCGCCCAGCACGAGGCCGAGACGCTGCTCCAGCGCGGCACAGAGCTGCTTGGCGACCGCGAGGCGCCGTGTCACGTGATAACCGATCGCTCCACCCCCGAGGGCCTTGGCAAGCTCGCCGCGCAGACGGGGGCGGCGGTGATCGTGTTCTGCTCCGACTCCCACACCGCGCCGGGTCACATCGGTGTGGGCAACTCCGCGCAGCGCCTGCTCGAGGGTGGGCCTGTCGCGATCGCCATCGCGCCGGCGGGCTTTGCCTCGAGCGAGGCGGGCAGCATCGAGGGCATCGTCGTTACCGGCGACGGCAGCGCCGTGGCGACGGCGCAAGCCTTGGCGAGCGCGCTTGGCGCGCGGCTCGGCGCCGGCGCCGACGAGAGCGCCGGCCTGCTCGTCGTTGGCTCCCGCCCGGAGGCCCCCGTGGGACGCGTGTCGATCAGCGCCGCCAGCGAGAACCTGATCGAGAACGCGGTCTGCCCCGTGCTCGTCGTGCCACGCGGCAAGACGATCGCATTCGATGAGGCGAGAGTGGTCGTCGCGTAGGCAGCCGCCAGCCCCACAGCAGCTCAGTCACGAGCCCTCGTGCGCAGATAGCGTGCGAGGGCTTGTGCGAAATCGAGCGCGCCGCCCAGCAGATGGCCGACGGGCCCGGTCCACAGCCAGGTCTCGAGTCGGCGGATCATGTGAGCCTGAGCGGGCATCGGCCGGCACGGTATCGTGGCGGCGTGTCCAAGGCCCTGACAACCACGGTCACCGAGCTGCCCGAGTCGCGCGTGCGCGTGCAGGTGCAGGTGCCGCCGGGCGAGGTCGAGACTCGCATCGAGCGCAAGGCCCGCGAGCTGGGCCGGGGCATGCGGCTGCCGGGCTTTCGGCGGGGGAAGGTGCCCGCTCCGCTCGTGATCCAGCGCGTCGGTCGCGAGGCTCTCCTGGAGGAAGCGGTACGCGACACGCTGGGCAGCTGGTATGCCGACGCGATCGACACCGCGGGAATCGTGCCCGTCGGCGATCCGAAGCTCGATCTGGGGGATCTTCCCGAGAAGGGCGCCGCGCTCGAGTTCTCGATCGAGGTCGGTGTGGTCCCGAGCGCCCGGCTCGGCGAGTACAAGGGCCTCGAGGTGGGGCGTCGCGAGCCGCTCGTCGAAGAGGATGCCGTGCAGAGCGAGATCGAGGCTCTGCGCGAGCGCGTCGCCCGCCTGCAGACAGTCGAGCGCCCCGCAGCCGGCGGCGATTTCGTAGTCGTCGACTATGTCGGATCGATCGACGGTGAGCCCTTCTCCGGCGGCGAGGGGCGAGACCAGCTCGTCGAGCTCGGCTCGGGCAATCTCATTCCAGGCTTCGAGGATGGTCTGCGGGACGCGAGCGCCGGCGAGACGCGCACGGTCGAGTTGACGTTCCCCAGCGACTACTCCAGTCAAGAGCTGGCCGGACGCGACGCCTCTTTCGAGATCACCGTCAAGGAGGTCAAGCACAAGGAGCTCCCCGAGGTCGATGACGATTTCGCGGTCGACATCGGATTCGACTCGGTGGCAGAGCTGATCGAGGACATTCGAGTGCGGATCGGAGAAGTGGAGATGCGTCGCGCGGATGGCGAGTTCCGCGAGGCCGCGCTCGATGTGGCCGTCGCGCATGCCGAAGTCCAGACGCCGCAGACGCTGGTGCAGGACAAGGCGCGCGAGATGTGGGAGCGGATGCTCCACTCGCTGTCTCATCGCGGCGTCTCGCGCGAGGCCTACCTGAAGATCACGGGACGAGATGAGCAGGAGCTGATATCAGAGCTTGCTCCCGAGGCCGAGCAGTCGTTGCGACGGGAGGCCGTGATCGCCGCGATCATCGCGGCGGAGGGGATCGCGCCGACAGACGAGGAACTGCTTGAGGTCATCTCTCCGACCGCCGAGCGCGAGGGGATCGACCCGAGCAAGCTGCTGGCCGATCTGCGCGGGTCCGGGCGCCTCGAGGATGTGCGTCAGGATCTCGCTGCCCGCCAGGCGGTCGAGCTCATCGCCGCGCATGCCAACCCGATCCCGATCGAGCAGGCCCAGGCGCGCGAGAAGCTGTGGACTCCGCAGGACGATCTGGAGGATGACGGCGAGCAGCAGGCTGCGCCTGCGCGGTTGTGGACTCCGGACCGCTAGCCTTGCATCAGGCCCTTATCGGGACGCTCTCTGAAGGAATCCGGCCGGCGAAGCGAAACTGAAGCGAGGATCATGAGCCCACTTGTCCCAATGGTTGTCGAGCAGACCTCGCGAGGTGAGCGCGCGTTCGACATCTACAGCCGTCTGCTGAATGAGCGGATCATCTTCCTTGGCACTCCGGTCGACGACCAGATCGCCAATCTGATCGTCGCCCAGCTGCTGCACCTGGAGTCGGAGGACCCGACCAAGGACGTCTCGGTGTACATCAACTCGCCGGGAGGCTCGGTCTATGCGGGCCTGGCGATCTACGACACGATGCAGTTCATCAAGCCCGACGTGCAGACGATCTGCGTGGGCATCGCGATGTCGATGGGGGCGCTGCTGCTGGCGGGCGGGGCCAAGGGCAAGCGCATGGCGCTGCCGAACGCGAAGATATTGATCCATCAGGTCTCATCCAGCTTTCAGGGCCAGGCGACGGACATCGAGATCCACGCCAAGGAGATCATCGACGTGCGCCGCCGCCTGGATGAGATCATCGCCAAGCACACCGGCAAGGACCTGGAGCAGG
Organism: uncultured Solirubrobacterales bacterium; assembly: GCA_963714635.1. Lineage (GTDB taxonomy): Bacteria > Actinomycetota > Thermoleophilia > Solirubrobacterales > Solirubrobacteraceae > Palsa-744. The sequence goes on from CAVQPM010000005.1 coordinate 1,145,614, forward strand.
TGCGACGGGACACGGAGCGTGACTACTTCATGAGCTCGCAGGAAGCCACGGAGTACGGCATTATCGACCGAGTCATCTCCGAACACTGATCGGGTAGCGGGGCGCACAGGAGGAGCGACACAGGATGGCTCGGCCCACAGACTCCAACGAGCAGCTGCTTTGCAGCTTCTGCGGCAAGTCACAACGGCAGGTCAAGAAGCTGATCGCCGGTCCGGGTGTGTACATCTGCGACGAGTGCATCGATCTCTGCAACGAGATCATCGACGAGGAGCTTGCCGCTCCGCCCGCATTCGATCTCGACAGCCTGCCCAAGCCACGCGCGATCTACGACGTCCTCGACGAGTACGTCGTCGGTCAGGAGGCCTCCAAGCGCACGCTGTCGGTGGCCGTCTACAACCACTACAAGCGCGTCCAGATGATGCAGTCCGGCGACTCGGACATCGAGCTGCAGAAGTCGAACATCCTGCTGCTCGGGCCAACAGGCTGTGGCAAGACGCTGCTCGCGCAGACGCTCGCCCGCATCCTCAACGTGCCGTTCGCGATCGCCGACGCCACAGCGCTGACCGAGGCGGGCTATGTGGGGGAGGACGTCGAGAACATCCTCCTCAAGCTAATCCAGGCCGCCGACTACGACGTCAAGAAGGCCGAGACCGGGATCATCTACATCGACGAGGTCGACAAGATCGCGCGCAAGGCCGACAACCCGTCGATCACGCGCGACGTCTCCGGCGAGGGCGTCCAGCAGGCGCTCTTGAAGATCCTCGAGGGGACGCAGGCATCGGTTCCCCCTCAGGGAGGGCGCAAGCACCCTCACCAGGAGTTCCTCACGATCGACACGACGAACATCCTGTTCATCTGCGGTGGAGCGTTTGCTCAGCTCGACAAGGTCATCGAGCGGCGAATCGGTCACAACGGGGTGGGCTTCGGCGCCGCCATCGAGACCCGCGAGGAGCGCGACACGGGCGAGATCTTCGAGCACTGCCTGCCCGAGGACCTGATCGAATATGGGCTCATCCCCGAGTTCATCGGTCGTCTACCGGTGATGTCGGCTGTCCACCAGCTCACCTGCGACGATCTCGTCTCGATTCTCACCGAGCCGCGCAACGCGCTCGTCAAGCAGTTCCAGCGCTTCTTCTCCTTCGACGGGATCGAGCTGGTGTTCGCCGAGGACTCGCTCCGAGCCGTGGCGGAAAAGGGTCTCGAGCGCGAAACGGGAGCGCGCGGGCTTCGCTCGATCATCGAGGAGATCCTGCTCGAGGTGCAGTTCGAGCTGCCGTCGCGCCGCGACGTGAAGAAGTGCGTCGTGACGAGGGAGACCGTCGAGAAGGGCCAGACTCCCACACTCGTCACCGAAGCGGCCCCCGAAGAACGTCCGGAGCACGAACTGCGCGAGGAGTCGGCGTAAGCTGCCCGCCAGATGACCGACGAGACACATGCCGGAGTGGCGGAGGGCGGACAACGCGACGCAGACGATCTCGACGCGCTCTCCACGCGTGAGCTTCACGACCGCGCCGTGCACCGCGCGGAGAAGCACATGGACATCAAGTTCTTCTGGTCGCTCATCGAGATGATCCCGGCCGCCGAGGCGCTCAGCGGCAAAATGGGCGAGGCCGACTTCGACGTCGTCTCCGCGCGCGGCGCCATCAAAGACGCGCTGCACTCAGGTGAGGGAGAGCTGGCCGAGGCACTCAGGCCGGTCTTCATCGAATACCTGCGCGAGCACCCCGACGCGTGAGGCTGCGCATACACTCACGCTCCTATGAGCGAGCGCATCAAGGAGCTGGAGAGTCGAACCCGCTTTGAGCCCGCGGAGGTGGAGGCGCGCATAAGCGAGCGCTGGCTTTCGAGCGGGCTGTTTCACCCCGAGCCGCAGGGCGATGCGGATGAGAACTATTCGATCGCGATCCCCCCCCCGAACGTGACCGGCTCGTTGCACATGGGCCACGCGCTCAACGGGTCGATCCAGGACGTTCTGATCCGCTACCACCGGATGAAGTCCCCACCCACCGCGCGGACGAAGTGGATCCTCGGTACCGACCACGCCGGGATCGCGACCCAAGCGCAGGTCGAGAAGACACTGCGCGCGGAAGGCTCGAGCCGTCTCGACCTCGGACGCGATGCGTTCGTCGAGCGCGTCTGGGAGTGGCGCGCCCACTACGGAGGCACGATCGTCGAGCAGCTCAAGCGCCTCGGCGCGTCTTGTGACTACGACGAAGAGCGGTTCACGCTCGACGAGAGCTACGCGAAGGCGGTCGCCGATGTGTTCGTCGCCCTATACGAGAAGGGCTGGATATACAGAGATCGCTACATAGTCAACTGGGACCCGGGCAGCCATTCGGCGATCTCCGATCTCGAGGTCGAGCAGCGGCGCGAGACAGACGCGCTCTACTCGATCGCGTACGACCTCGAGGGCGGCGGGACCGTCACGATCGCGACCGTCAGGCCGGAGACGATGCTCGGCGATACCGCCGTGGCCGTGCACCCCGAGGATGAGCGCTACCGGGATCTGGTCGGGCGCACCGCGATCCTGCCGATAGTCGGACGGCATCTGCCGATCATCGCGGATGAGTACGTGAAGATGGATTTCGGCACCGGTCAGCTGAAGATCACCCCTGCTCACGATCCCAACGACTTCGAGATCGGCCGTCGACACGACCTCGACGAGGTATCGGTGATCGGCGAGGACGGTTGCATGACAGCCGAGGCCGGCGAGCAATTTGCGGGGCTCTCCGTGATGAAGGCGCGCGAAGCGGTCGTCGATGTGCTCGAGCGCGAAGGGCGGATCGTGGGTCGCGAGCCCTACGAGCACGAAGTCCCCTACTCGCACCGCTCCGGCGAGCGCATCGAGCCGCTCATATCGCTGCAGTGGTTCATGAGCATGGACGAGCTGGCAAAGCCGGCCGTCCAGGCTGTTCTTGACGGACGGGTGCGGATAGTCCCCGACAACCACAGGCGCGTCTATCTGGACTGGATGGAGAACATCCGGCCATGGTGCATCTCGCGTCAGCTTTGGTGGGGCCACCGGCTGCCCGTCTACTACTGCGAGACATGCGCCCATGTGAACGTCGCAGCGGACCCGCCTGCCGCGTGCGGCGCTTGCGGCGGTCAGGTTCGCCAGGAGGAGGATGTGCTCGACACGTGGTTCTCCTCCGCGCTGTGGCCGTTTGCCACCCTCGGCTGGCCCGAGGAGACCCCCGAGCTGCGGGCCTTCTATCCGACGAGCGTGCTCTCCACGGCGAGGGACATCCTGTTTTTATGGGTCGCTCGCATGATCATGATGGGCATCGAGCTGACCGGCCGGCCGCCCTTCTCCGACGTCTACATCCACTCGGTCATCCAGGCGCCCGACGGGCGACGGATGTCGAAGTCGCTTGGAACCGGAATCGACCCGCTGCAGGAGATCGAGCGTCATGGGGCGGACGCCGTGCGGTTCGGTCTGCTGGCGATGTCCTCGACGCAGGACGTGCGCTACTCCGCCGAGAAGATCGCGCAGGGTCAGGCACTTGCGAACAAGCTCTTCAATGCCGCCCGCTTCGCGCTGCTTCGTATCCACGCCTCGCTCGGGGCCGATGCGGCCGCTGCTGTCCGGCCCGCGCCGCTTGCGCGCAGGATCGAGGATCGCTGGATCCTGTCCCGGTTGCAGCAGATCAAGGCCGATACGGCCGCGCGCATCGAGGACTACGACTTCTCGCACGCCGTGCTCGGGATATACGACTTCGTCTACGGCGAGCTGTGCGACTGGTACCTGGAGATCGTCAAGCCGCGGCTGGCAGACGAGACTGCGCTGCAACTCGCCGACGACGATCCAAAGGACCTGGCGGCGACGCTCCTGCACGTCCTGCGCGAGACGGTCGCACTCGCTCATCCCGTGATTCCATTCGTCACCGAGGAGCTGTGGTCGTTCCTCGACGGCTCGGGTGAGCTACTCGCCGCACACAGCTATCCGCTCGCCGATGAGACGCTGATCGACGCCGACGCCGAGATCGAGATGGAGCGTATGACCGAGGCCGTGACAATCGTGCGGGGATGGCGAGACGCCGTGAGCGCCTCGTCAGCGATCGTCGTTCCATCGGCAATCAGAGCCGACGGATATCAGTCGACCGCCCCGATCCTTGCCAACCTCGCCCGTTTGGACCTGTCGGGCAGCGACGCCGAGCCGGTGGCTTCTATCGCGATCCCTTGCGGAACGATCGACGTCTTCTCGGATGAGGGCTTGGACTTCGCTGCGGCCGAGCGCAGGCGGACGACCACGCGGGACAGACTGATGCGTGAGATCGATCGCGCTGAGGCGAAGCTCTCGAATCCGAGCTTCGTCAGCAAGGCGCCCGCCGCGGTGGTCGACGGTGAGCGTGAGCGCGTTGATCGTCTGCGTGCGGAGCTATCGGCGCTGTGAGCGGACCCTGGACCCCCGAGCGCGCCGAGCGCCATCTCCACTCGCTCGAGCTGTTCGGGATGCGCTTCGGCCTGGACCGGATGCGACGGATGATGACCGCGCTCGGCTCCCCCGAGCGCGCCTTTCACTCGATCCACGTGGTCGGAACCAACGGCAAGACCTCCACGACGCGGATGACCGCCGCGATCCTCGAATGCCACGGCCTGCGCACGGGCTGCTATCTCTCACCCCACCTGATCTCCCACGCCGAACGCGTGCGCGTCGATGGACAGGACGTCGATTCTCAGGCGTTCGCGGCGGCGGTCGCGCGGGCCGCCTGGGCGGCCGAGCACGTCAACCGCACCCTGGCCGACGGCGATCACGTGACCCAGTTCGAGCTGCTGACAGCCGCGGCCTTCTGGGAGCTTGCGCGCCGCGAAGTGGATGTCGTCGTCGTCGAGGCCGGGCTTGGGGGGCGCTACGACGCGACCAACGTGATCGACTCGCGGATCGCGGTGTTGACGAATGTGGGGCTCGAGCACACGCGCTGGCTGGGACCCACCGTGCGCGACATCGCCACAGAGAAGCTCGCGGTGCTCGGTGACGGCGCGACGCTCGTAATCGGCGAGCAGCTCGACGAGGAGGTGCTCGCCCTCGCGCGGTCTGCCGCGGCGGAGCGCGGCGCTCACGTCCGGATGGCGCGTCGGGACCGATCGGATGTCGAGCCGGCCGCACGCGGATCCTTCCAGCGCACCAACTTCCTCCTTGCCCGCGCGGCGGCCGAGGCGTATCTCGTCGCAACGGGGGTCGAGCCGCGCGAGGAGGCGGTCCAGGCCGCGGCCGCGACCACGCTCGTGCCCGGGCGCTTGGACGTCGTCTCGCGCAACCCGCTCACGGTGCTCGACGGCGCGCACAATCCCGCCGCCGTCGCCGCGCTCGTCCATTCGCTGCCGGACCTGCTTCAGGGACGGCCTCTCGGTCTGGTTCTCGGCGTGCTCGAGGACAAGGACGCCGCAAAAATGCTCGCCGAGGTGCTTGCGCTGTGCCGGCGCGCCTGGTTCACGGCGCCGCCGAGCTCGCGGGCCCTGTCTCCCGCGGCCCTGCAATCGCTCGCGCGCCAGCTCGGGTTCGAGCAAGCGGTATGCGAGCCTCAGCCGCCGCGGGCTCTCGCGGCCGCCCGGGACTGGGCACTGCAAGAGCAGTCGGGTGCGGCGGTGCTTGCGACCGGTTCTGTATACCTCGTCGGAGATCTGCTCGCCCATGCCTCCGAGCTAGGTCTGCACAGCGTTCGGGAACCGAGCGCTTCGCAACATGAGACCGCTCTTGATCTGCAAGAAAGGAGGGGCACTTGAACGAGGATGGCCCGTCGGTTATCGCGATGATCGGCGCCGTCGCTTTGATCGTGGCGCTCGTGATCCTCGTGTTCTTTGCGGCCGGCTACGGGTTCGGCCGCATGTTCCTGTGAGACTCGGGCCGGCCCGCCACACGATTCACGACACAGGATTTGCGCGCTAGCCTCCGAATAGGCTCTAAACTCGGCCGCCCGATGCTGCTCGGAGCAATCCGTGTTGCGCCGACATCCTCGGCGGGCGGGCTCATCAGAGGTCATCGGTGCCATCACTTGCCTACTTTGGAATTGAAAGCAGCGGATTGAGCCTCGTCATCGATCTATTGATCCTGTTCGGAGTCGTCCTGTACGGGTCGCTCGTCTACTGGACGTATGCGGACGCCCGCCGGCGGATCGTCGACCCGATGCTGATCGGCTGCGCCACGGCCGCATCGCTGTTCCCGTTCGTCGGGACGATCATCTACATGATCCTTCGCCCACCCGAGTACCTGGAGGACGTTCACGAGCGCGAACTGGAGGTCAGAGCGGCCGAAGCGCGTTTGCACGAGCTCCACTTCAGCCTCTGTCCCCACTGCGACTACCCCGTCGAGCGTGACTTCATACGCTGCCCGAGCTGCCTGCGCCGGCTCAAGGAGCGCTGTGTGAGCTGCGCGCGGCCGCTGGATCGCGCCTGGACGATCTGCCCCTACTGCGAGACGGAGGTTCCAGCCGCCAGGCCGAGCCGATCCGCGCAGGGTCGCTCGCGCGGCGCGATGACCGAGGCGGCGTCGATCGCCGGAGCGAGCCTCGAGGACGAGTTGTCCTCGTCGGGTGTCGAGTCGATGTCGGCGGCCGCGCCGCGGTCTCGCACCGCGCAGCGGGGTGCGGCGCGGCCCGCCGAGTCCGCCCTCGAAACCGCCGATCACTCCACAAGAACGCCCGCCGTGCCCGTCAGGGCAGGCGAGCCGACCCCCAAGGCCTCCGAACGTGCAGGCTCGGGACGGCGCGGTGGACGAGTCGCCGAACCGGCGGTCGAGCCGCTCGGAGAGGATGATCCGGCCGACTCGCGCCCCAAGCAGAGCTCGAGCGCGCGTCGTCGGCGCTCAACCTCCTAGCGCCGCGTCTCACGCACCGACCCTCTCACCAAAGGACCCCATGGACCGCACGCTGATCCTCGTAAAGCCCGATGCCTTCGCTCGCTCACTCACCGGCGAGATCATCGCTCGCTTTGAGCGTAAGGGGCTGCGCATTCTCGCCCTGCGACACATGACCGTCACGAGGGAGCTGGCCGAGCGCCACTACGCCGAGCACGAGGCCAAGCCGTTCTTCGGGGAGCTGGTCGACTTCATCACCTCCGGTCCGATCGTCGCGATGGTCCTCGAGGGTGTGGACGCCGTCAGGGCGGCGCGGCAGGTCATTGGGGCCACCAACCCGCTCGACGCCGCGCCCGGCTCGATCCGCGGCGAATTCGCGATCGAGATGGGCCAGAACATGGTGCATGGGTCGGACTCGGCCGAGTCGGCCGCGCGCGAGGCGGCGCTGTTCTTTCCAGAGCTTCGGTGAGGCCGCTCGTCCTGGCGTCGCGCTCGCCGCAGCGCAGCGCGATCCTCACTCGCTTGGGGATTCGCTTCGAGATTCGGCCCAGCGACGTCGAGGAGCTCGAGGAGGGCGAGCCGGAGGCGGTGGCCATGGAGAACGCGCTGCGCAAGGCGCGCGCGGTGCGCGATCCAGAGCGCGACGAGCTCGTCCTCGGCGTCGACACACTCGTCGAGCTCGACGGCCGCATCTACGGCAAGCCGGTGGACGAACGCTCGGCGCACGAGATGCTGAGGGCTCTCAGCGGCGCGCTTCACACCGTCACCAGCGCCGTCGCCTTGCTGGACGGCGAGCAGGAGCGCACGGCGCTCGAGAGCACGCGCGTGCGGTTTCGTGAGTGCAGCGAGCGCGTGATCGACTGGTACATCGCCACAGGCGAGTGGCGCGGCCGCGCCGGCGGATACGCGATCCAAGGCGCGGGCGCGGCGCTGGTACGCGAGATCCACGGCGACTACGAGAATGTCGTCGGCCTACCCGTCGCGACGCTGCTCGACCTGTATCCGGGGCTTCTATAGCGCGCCCGTCCAGCGCACACCCGTCTGCGAGCCCTCTCCAAGCAAGAGAATCTGAGGTTCACCGCGAGGCGACGCTTTCTGACTGCAAATCCGCTGTCAGGCTTGTAAGCGTACGACCGGCGTTCGCTACACTCCCGCCGGGTACGCGCCGGCCGCCGGGCGCTGTAGGTTCCGATGAGGCGAAGCCGAATCCGAGCGTGCTCCTATCGCATATATGAGCATTCTCACTTACCTCACCGGTTTCGGTGGCCGCGACATGGCGGTCGATCTCGGCACCGCCAACACGCTCGTGTATGTGCGGGGACGCGGGATCGTGCTGTCCGAGCCGAGCGTCGTCGCGATCGACTCGCGCTCCGGCGAGGTGCATGCGGTGGGGATCGAGGCCAAGCGCATGCTCGGGCGTACTCCGGGGACCATTCAGGCGATAAGGCCCCTGAAGGATGGGGTGATCGCCGACTTCGACGTGACGGAGGAGATGCTGCGTCACTTCATCCAGAAGGTCCACCAGAACCGCTGGGCGCACCCACGCGTGGTGGTCTGCGTGCCCTCTGGCGTGACCGGGGTCGAGAAGCGCGCGGTCGAGGAGGCCTGCCTGTCCGCCGGCGCCCGCACGGCATATCTGATCGAGGAGCCGATGGCCGCCGCGATCGGGGCCGGCCTGCCGGTCGGCGAGCCCACCGGTTCGATGGTCGTCGACATCGGCGGGGGGACCTCCGAGGTCGCTGTGATCTCCCTTGGCGGCATCGTCGTCTCCCAATCGATCCGCGTCGGCGGCGATGAGATGGATGAGGCGATCATCAACTACGCCAAGAAGGAGTACAAGCTCTTGATCGGCCAGCAGACCGCCGAGGAGCTCAAGCTCGAGATCGGCTCGGCCTGTCCAATGGAGGAAGAGCTCCAGGCGGAGATCCGAGGACGCGACATGGTCTCGGGCCTGCCAAAGACGGTTGTCCTGACCAGCGAGGAGATCCGCCAGGCGCTCGAGGAGCCGCTTTCGCAGATCATCGAGGCGGTCAAGGAGACACTCGACCGAACACCTCCGGAGCTCGCCTCGGACATCATGGATCGCGGCATCATGCTCGCCGGCGGCGGCTCTCTGCTTCAGGGTCTTGACGCGCGCCTGCGCGAGGAGACGCAGATGCCTGCGCATCTCGCGGAGTCACCGCTCACGTGCGTGGCGGTCGGCTCGGGAAGATCGCTCGAGGAGTTCGAGACGATACACCGAGCCAACCGCAACTCGCGCAACCGCCGCCGCAGATGAGAGCTGTGGTCGGCAGCCGCTGCCGGCGCCGCGGCGCGGGGTGCGGACTCGGCGCCGGTCCCCCTCGAGCCAACATGCCTGCATCCGCCGATGGGGTCCGCGGGTACTCTTCTTCGACGAAGGCTTCGGAAGGTCTCTATTCGTGTACGACAAGACGGTCCGGCGCAGACGCGCGGTGCTTGCACTGCTCGTCGTGCTCTCCCTGATACTCCTGACCGCATATTTCGGCGAGGCTCCCGGGGGGAGCCTGCACGCCGTGCAACGCGGCTTTTTGACGGTCATATCTCCGGTTCAGGACGGCGCCAACAAGGCGCTGAAGCCCGTGCGCGACCTGTTCGGGTGGTTCGGCTCGACGCTGCACGCCAAGAGCCAGAACAGCGAGCTCAGAAAGCAGCTGGCGGCGCTGCGACGGGAGTTGGCCACAAGGCAGGAACACGAACAGTCCTATCGCGAACTGATCAAGCTCTACCACCTCGACAGCGGTCTGAGCATCGCGGACTATCGGCCGATTACCGCCACCGTGGTGTACAAGTCGCCGAACATCTGGTACTCGACCGTCACGATCGACAAGGGATCTTCGGACGGGGTGCGCATCAACGACCCGGTGATCGACGGCGAAGGGCTGATCGGCAAGGTGACCGAGGTGGCGCGCGACGGTGCGCTCGTGAGCCTGATCACCGACAGCGCGGTTGAAGTGACGGCGAAGATCGCGGCGACCGGCGAGGTCGGCCTTTTGCAGCCACAGGTGGGCGAACCGGGTCATCTGCTGATGCAGCTGTACCAGTCTTCGGGGGCGCCGGTGTCGCGCGGCGATCTCGTGGTGACATCGGGGACGATCTCCAGCAAGGGCGACTCGCTCTACCCGAGAGGCATTCAGATCGGACAGGTGACCTCCGTCAACGAACAGAGCGCATTCAAGTCGATCAACGTGAGCCCGCTGGCAGACCTGAGCAACCTCGACGTCGTCCAGGTGCTCACCATGGTTCCCGGCTCCCCTGCCGCGAAGTTGAGCAGCTCTGTCGCGAGCCTCGTGCCGGCGGGCCCGGCGGAAATCGGAGAAGAAGGTCCGGGGGGGCAAGTCGCCTCTACGGGAGGTGGTGGGTGAGCGCGACGCTCGGGGGCTCCCCGCGCGCCGGCGCCGGGCCGGTTGCGTCAGCTTGGCTTCCCGGTTCGCTGCTCTGGCGTGTGGCGGCGCTGTCGGTCATCGTCGTCTTCGTCCAGATCGGCGTCGTGTCCGACGTGCCCGTGTTCGGGGTGAGCATCGATCTGTCTCCGCTGCTGGTGGCGTTCACCGGGCTGCTGTGCGGCTCGATGCTCGGTGCGGTGGCGGGCTTCGGCATAGGACTGCTCGTCGATCTCGCGTTGATGCAGACGCTGGGCGTGACGTCGCTGATCTTCACGCTCATCGGCTATGGATCGGGCCGCCTGCGCGAGATGCGCGATCCGCAGGCCGCACTGACGCCCTTGCTCCTCGGCGCCGCCGCCGCCGCGGGCGCGATGGTCGGCTATTCGGTGATCGAGTTCCTGCTCGGCGTCGATGCCCCCATCAGCTTCGAGCTGCTGCGCGAGATCGTGGTCGGAACGCTCGTCGACACCGCGGTGGCTCTCCCGATGTGGGTACTGGTGCGTCGCTGCCTCATAGGGGGTTTGCCCGACGATCCGCGCCGGCGCCGCCGGCGCGCCTACACGACAGGCGGTCTCAGCCCGCTCTCGCACAGCAGGGGACGCCTCAGATGAGCGCCATCGAGCATCTCCAGCCCAGCGAGCCGCGCCCGTCCGGGCATCCGGGCAACGCATTGAGGGTGGCTCTGCTCGGGAGCTTCGCGCTCGTCATGTTCGGGGTCATCTTCTTCCGTCTCTGGTACCTGCAGATCCTGACCGGAGAACAGTACGTCCAGAAGGCGCGCGCCAACGACCAGCGGGTGCTGCCGATACCGGCGCCGCGCGGCGAGCTTCTCGATCGCGAAGGCCGGCCGATCGTCACGAGCAGTGTCACCAACGCGGTGCAGCTTTTGCCGAGCGCCCTGCCCGCCTTGCGTGAACAGGCCGCCGCGTATCAGAGCGCGCTCACCCGAGCCCAAGACGAATTCTTGGCCGCCGGCGAACGCCTGAAGTCCTATGAGCGCTATCTGAAGCCGATCGCTCACCCGACGGCTGCACAGAAGCACGAGCTGCATCTCCTGCGCCACGAAGCGGCGCATCTTCGCAAGGTGGCGATACCGGCTCTTTCGGGCAATGACGCGCCGCCCGTGCGCGCGCTGTTTCGCCGCCTCGCCCCGGTGGTCGGCCTGACGCCGCACGAAATCGACGAACGAGCGGTCACCGGGATCGTGCAGCTGCCGTATGCGCCCGTGACGATCAAGACAGACGCCGGCCCGGCGGCGTTGACGGTGCTCGCCGAGCGCAAAAACGAATTCCCGGGCGTGCGCCAGGAACCGATCGCGATACGGCAATATCAGTACGGTGAACTCGCCGCGCAGGTGCTCGGGCACGTGGGGCAGATCTCAAAAAAAGAGCTGAAGCTGGACGCTTTCCGTGGGGTGCAGCAGGGAACCGTCGTCGGGCAGGAAGGCCTCGAGTTCTACTACGACCGCTACCTGCGCGGGGTCCCCGGGTCTCGCAGCGTCCAGGTCAACGCCTTCGGCGAACCCGAGCCGACGCGGCTACCGACCGTAGAGCCGACGGCGGGCCACAGTCTGAGGCTGTCGCTTGATCTCAGCCTCGAGCAGGAGGCCGAAAAGGCGTTGCGCGAAGGCATCGCGAGGGCCCAGGCCGCGGGCAAGCCCGCCAACGCGGGCGCGTACGTCGCGATGGATCCTCGCAACGGCCAGATCCTTGCGATCGGCTCCTATCCGAGCTTCGATCCGAACATCTTCGCCAAACCGCTCACGACCACCGAGTACGAAACGCTGCTCGGGGGCAAGGAAGGTGGGCCGTTGACCGATCGCGCGGTCAACGGGACCTACCCGACGGGCTCGACGTTCAAGCCCATAACCGCGATGGCGGCTCTCGAAGCGGGCGCGATCACGCCGAGTGAGGGTCTCGGCGCCGGGTCGTGCATCGTGGTTGGCGCCGAGCAGTTCTGCAATGCCGGTAAAGCCGAATACGGGGCCGTCGGCCTCGTGGAAGCGCTCAAGGTCTCCTCGGACACCTACTTTTTCACGGTCGGCAAGATCGCAAACAGCTACGGGGACATCATCCAGCGCATGGCCCACCGCCTCGGCGTGGGTCGGGTGACGGGGATCGACCTGCCCGGAGAGTTCACGGGCGTGGTGCCGGACCGCAAATGGCTCGAGCAGCGAAACCGCGAAGAATCGCAGTGCACCCGTGAACACCACGGGCACTCGTGTGGCCTGCTCGCCGAACCGGGCGCGCCCTGGACGGTCGGCTACAACATGCAGCTCGCGGTCGGTCAGGGAGATCTGTTGACCGATCCCCTGCAGATGGCGGTCGCCTACTCGACGCTCGCCAACGCCTACATGCACGAAGGCCACGGCGTGGTCGTGCGTCCGCACCTGGGTATGGAGGTAGACGACGCCAAAGGCGCGCTGATCCAGACGCTCAGCTACCCCCCTGTCCATCGCGTGCACCTCGACTCCGCCGATCTGAGCTTGGTCATGGAGGGCATTCACGAGGCGGCGAGCCGGCCCGGGGGGACCTCCGCGGACGTGTGGACGGGCTGGGACCAGGCGACGCACCCGGTGTACGGAAAGACCGGCACGGCCCAGCACGAAGGCAAGGAAAAAGAAGACCAGTCCTGGTACATGTGCTACATCGCCGACTCTTCGCATCCGATCGTGATTGCGGTCACTGTCCAGCAGGGGGGCTTCGGGGCGGAAACGGCGGCTCCGATCGCGCGCCTGATCGCCGCGAAGTGGTTCGGCCAGCCCGAGAAGTTCGTCGCCGGCTCCTCCAAGACCCTGTGAGCCGATGAGTTCGCCGGCTACCAGTCCCATCGCCGCTCCGAAGGCGTCTGCCGCCGCGAGCGTTCGCGGATTGCGTCTGCCGCTCGACCCGCTGCTCACGATCGCCGCCGCCGGGCTCGCCGCGTGCTCGCTGTTGACGCTGCGCGCAGCCACGCGCGAGCTCGTCCCAGGGCAGCCGCACTACTACGTCGATCGGCAAGCGACATACCTGATCGTCGGCCTGCTCTTGATGGTCGGCGTATCTCTGATCGACTACTCGAGGCTGCGTCATCTGATGTACGTCATCTACGCGGCGCTCATCCTCAGCATCCTCGCGGTCATCGGGCTCGGCCATGAGGCGAAGGGCTCGGTCCGCGCGATCAGCCTGCCCCTGTTCTCATTCCAGGCATCCGAGCTGGGCAAGGTTCTGCTGATCCTTGCGCTGTCAGCGTTTGTCGCCGGCCGCTCGCGCAGGATGCACGAGTGGGGGACGACCGCGCGCGTGCTGCTCGTCGCGCTTGTGCCCGCGCTGCTCGTCGTCGTCCAGCCCGATCTCGGGTCGGGTCTCGTGTACATGGCGATCGCCGGGATGCTGCTGTTCGTCGGCGGCAGCTCCTGGCGACAGCTTGCGGGCCTGCTTGGGCTCCTGCTCGCAACCGGCGCGATCGCGTTCGTCGCCGCCCCCGCAGCCGGGGTGCACCTGCTCAAGCCCTATCAGACCGAACGCCTGACCTCGTTCCTGCACCCCACCTCGAACTTGGAGGAAATCAAGAAGCAGGAAGCGAAGACGGGCGAACCCGATCCCGCCTATCAACAGCTCGAGTCGAAGATCGCGATCGGCTCCGGGCAGAAGACGGGCCGGGGAACGCACTCGACTCAGACCGAACTAAAATTCGTGCCCGAAGAGCAGACCGATTTCGTGTTCGCCGCCGTCGGCGAGCAGTACGGGTTCGTCGGAGCTGCGCTCGTCCTGTCGCTCTATGCGCTGCTGATATGGCGGGCGCTTCGGATCCTGACGGTGGCGCCAGACCGGTTCGGCTCGCTCGTAGCCGCCGGAGTTGTGGCTATGCTGATGTTCCAGGTGTTCGTGAATGTGGGCATGTCTATCGGGATAATGCCCATTACCGGCGTCACGCTGCCGCTCATGAGCTATGGCGGCTCGTCGGTCATGACCACTCTTCTGGCCCTTGGCCTGCTGCAATCGATCTACATACGGTCCCGCGCCTCGGAGGCGATGAAGGGCCGGATTTTTCGCTACTAGCCAAATGCTCGCCGAGACCACCTCCAGACCGCCGGCCCGCGCCCTCCAGGGGACGTGCGTGCTGAACGGGGCTGCGGCAACCCGGTCGCTCGCGGGCGCCCGCACCGTGCCGGTGGGGCGTTTGCTCGCAAGGGGCTCGGCCCAAATACACATCGAGAGACTGGATCAAATTGAGAAAGCAAGTTCTTGTAAGCGTCGATCGCGCGGAGACGCGCGTGGCGCTCTTGGAGGCGACCGGAACGCCCGGCGCCGCACGAGCCGGCGGACGAGCCCGCCGGCGCCCAGCTGCACCAGGAGCCGGCTATCGCATAGCTGAGCTCTACATAGAGCGCCGCGGAGGGCGCTCGATCGTCGGGAACATCTATAAGGGCAAGGTCGACAACGTGCTTCCGGGCCTGGAGGCGGCATTCGTCGACATCGGCCTCGAGAAGAACGGCTTTTTGCACGTCGACGAGATCGTGCTTCCGGGCGTCGAGGCGCCCAGGCGCGGCCGCGGCGGCGGGCGCAAGATCTCAGAGCTCCTGAAGCCCGGGCAGGAGGTCGTGGTGCAGGTCGTCAAGGACCCGCTCAAGACCAAGGGCGCCCGGCTGTCGATGGAGCTGACGATCGCCGGGCGCTACATGGTCTACGCGCCGACCGGCGAGGGCATAGGCGTATCCAGGCGCTTGGAGGACAAAGAGCGCGAGCGCCTTCGCCGCCAGACGAGCAAGCTGGAGATCGGCGAGGGCGGCGCCATCATCCGCACCGCGGCCCACGGCGCCCAGCGCGCGGATTTCGAGCGCGAGCTGCTCTACCTTCACAAGCTGCACGAGGTGCTGATGAAGCGTGTGGACGACACACCGGCGCCGGCGATGGTATTCCAGGAGGCCGACCTGTCCGTGCGGGTCGTGCGCGACATCTTCTCCGAGCACTTCGAGCGCGCGATCGTCGACGACGAACAGCAGCACCGTCGCCTCGTGTCGTTCTTCGCGCGCACGGCCCCCGAGCTGGTCGAGCGCGTGGAGCTCTGGGATGAGCAAGAACCGCTGCTCGACGCGTACAAAGTGACCGAGGCGATCGACGGCGTGATGTCGCGCCGCGTTGACCTTCCAAGCGGGGGCTACTTGATCATCGACTACGCCGAGGCGCTGACGGTGATCGACGTCAACTCGGGCAGCTTCATCGGGCGTGGCAAGGGAGCCGGTCTCGAGGAAACGATCACCAAGACGAATCTCGAGGCCGCGGAGGAGGTGGTCAACCAGCTGAGACTGCGCGATATCGGCGGGATCATCGTGATCGACTTCATCGACATGGCGCGTGCGCGCAATCGCGATGCGGTGATGAAGACTCTGCGCAAGGCGCTGGACGAGGATCGCACCAAGACCTTCACGGCCGAGATATCGAGACTGGGTCTCGTCGAGATGACGCGCCAGAACGTGACCGAGGGTGTGCGCGAGATCATGAGCAGGCCATGTCCGACGTGCGACGGCGAGGGCGTGATCCGCTCAGAGGAGACGATCGCGATCGAGTTCGAGCGCAAGCTGCGCGACATTGCCGCGGAGAACCCCGAGGCGGAGGCCTTCCTCGTGCAGATCAACCCGCGTGTGACGGCTCAGTTCACCGGCCAGGGCTCGCGAACGCTGCACGCGCTCGAGGCCCAAACCGGGCGCTCGTTCCATTTCGAGGGCTCCGAAGGGCTGACGCTCGACCACTTCGCGATCACCTTTCAGGGAACCCGCGAGGAGGTCGAAGAAAGATCCTTGCCATTCCGGGAGGGCGACGAGGTGCTCGTCGAGATCGTCGAGCCGCACATGTACGACGTCGATGACGCCGTCGCCAAGCTCGACGGCTACATCATCTCGATCGCCGGCGCCGCAAGCCACGTCGGCGAGAAGCGAATGGTGCGCATCGAGACGGTCGGCCGAACCGCTGCGAGCGCGCTGCTGCTCGACGAGTCGGGCGAGCCGATCAGGCCTGCTCCGAGACCCGCGGCCAGACCGGGAGCGCGCCGCTCACGCCGTCGCACAACCAAGCCCGAGCAGCTCCCAGCGGCCACGGGAGCGTCCGTCGAGGAGCAGCCGCCGGTGAGCGAGGATCAGCCCGTATCGGAGGAGCCACCGGACGAGGGAGGCGAGGATGGCATACAATCCAAGCCTCGGCGCCGTGGCCGCAGGGGCGGACGGCGCCGTTCGACTGCCAAGGCGCAGGCGAACCCGGAGTGAAAGCCATGTACGCGATCGTCAAGACAGGCGGCAAGCAATACCGTGTCGAGCGGGGTCAGACCCTGCTCGTCGAGCGCCTCGTGGGCGAGGAAGGAACGAACGTGGCGCTCGAGCCCGTTCTGTATCGCTCCGAGGAGGCCGTGTTCGACGCAGCGGGCTTGAAGAAGGTCAAGGTCACGGCAAAGATCGTCGGCCACGAGCGCGGTGAGAAGCTGCGTGTCTTCAAGTTCAAGCCCAAGCGCGGCTATAAGCGCCGCACGGGCCACCGCCAGGAGCTCACGCGAATCGAAGTCACAGACATTTCGATGGGGACAGCCTCGAAGGCGACGGCCGCGAAGGCGACCGCCGCGAAGCCGGCGGCCAAGCCGGTGGCGGCCAAGCCGAAGGAGACTCAAGATGGCGCATAAGAAGGGGCTCGGATCCAGCCGCAACGGCCGCGACTCCAACGCGAAGCGGCTGGGCGTCAAGACGTTCGCCGGACAACTCGTCAGCGGTGGCGAGATCATCGTGCGTCAGCGCGGCACCCGCTTCAAGCCGGGCACAGGCGTGGGCATCGGCAAGGACGACACGCTCTACGCGCGTGCCGCCGGGACGGTGCAGTTCCAGACCGGCCGTCGCGGCCGGGTCGTGAACATCGTTTCCCAAGACGCCTAGCGCGAACGGGCGGGCCCGGACCGGGGCTGTCACGATTGTTGACGGACCCCAGTGATGCTGTACGACCGCGCGAGAATCGAAGTGAAGGCCGGCGCCGGCGGGGACGGCAGCGCCAGCTTTCGTCGTGAAGCTCATGTTCCGCGCGGCGGTCCGGACGGAGGGGACGGCGGGCGAGGGGGGGACGTGGTGCTCGTGTGCGACGACTCGTTGCGCGACCTCCAGGGCTTCCGGCGCAAGGCGCACCACCGCGCGGGTCGCGGAGGCCACGGCGAGGGTGCGCTGCGCCATGGCGCCGACGGTGAGACGCTGATCGTAAAGGTGCCCCCGGGAACTCAGATCGAGGGAGTCGACGGCGACGCGATTGGGCGCCGCTGGGATCTCGTAGTCCCCGGTCAGCGGGCTGTCGTAGTCAAGGGCGGCCCGGGCGGGAGAGGCAACAAGCGCTTTGCGACGCCGACGCGTCAAGCGCCGCGCTTCGCCGAGCGAGGGCTCCTCGGCGAGGAGGGCTGGCTCGAGCTGCGGCTCAAGCTGCTCGCGGACGTCGGGCTCGTCGGGCTGCCGAACGCCGGCAAGTCCTCGCTGCTCGCGCGTCTTACGCGCGCGGCACCGAAGGTCGCGTCATATCCCTTTACGACGCTCTCCCCTGTGCTCGGTGTGCTCGAGGGCGAGGAGCGACAGCTCGTGATCGCTGACATTCCCGGCCTCATCGAAGGCGCGAGCGCCGGGGCAGGTCTTGGGCACGACTTCCTCGCGCACGTGGAGCGCACGAGGTTGCTCGTGCACGTACTCGACCTCGCCCCCGAGCTCTCCGAGGGTGAGGGCGCCGATCCGCTGGCCAATCATGCGACGATCGAGCGCGAGCTGGCCGCTCACGATGAGCGCCTGGCACGCCTGCCACGGGTGCTGGTCTTGTCGAAGGCCGACCTCGCCCCCGCCGAGCGAGTCCGAGAGGCGGTCCTGCAGTGGTCGGAGCGCCTCGGCGGCGATGTGCCCGTGATTGCGACCTCGAGCGCTACCGGAGCCGGCATCCAGGAGCTCGCGACCGAGCTGTTGCGCGGGGTGCCTTTGCCTTCGGAGGGCGTGCGTGCGGGCACGCATGAACCTGAAGCGGCACGTGAGAGCGCAAACGACGGCGAGCCGGAGCTCGCCGAGCACATGGTGTTCCGGCCGCTGCCCCCGGGCGGCTTCGTCGTTGAACGTGTCGCCGCGGGCTCCTTCAGGGTCAAGGGACGGGGCGTTGAGCGCTTGATCGCGCGCTACGACGTCGACAATGAGGACGCCATGAGCTATCTGGAGGCCCGCCTGCGCAAGATCGGCGTGATCCGTGCCCTCCAGGACGAGGGCTTCCAGGCCGGGGACGAGGTCGATATCGGGGGTGTCGCCTTCGAGCTCGACCCTGAACTGCCGGCATAGCTCGCCCGCACATGAGGGCCCGCGAATTAATATCTGACGGGCCGGTGCACTCGTCTGCCGGCGCCGACCGCCACCCGCGATGCTCAACGTACTACCGGTACGCTTGCGCTCGCGTGCGGCGTCCGGCATCCACCATCCGAGCACCCCGATCCCGCCATCTATTGATTCGCGAGCCCAAGCTCCAATCATGAGACGCGTCGTCATCAAGCTCGGATCGAGCATCGTCGCCGACGAGCAGGGCGAGCTGCGCACAGGTGTCCTCACACGGATCTGCGACGCTGTCTGCGCACTGCACGGCGAGGGCGATGAGGTCGTGATCGTGTCATCCGGCGCGATTGCGCGCGGGGTGCGGATCATGGGGCTGCCGGCTCGCCCTGGAGCGATCGACGAACTGCAGGCCGCGAGCGCGGTGGGGCAGGGCAAGCTCTATCGCGTCTACGACGAGCTTCTGCGCGAGCGTGATCTCGTTTCAGCCCAGGTCCTGCTCACGTTCATGGACATGAGCGCCCGCACCCACTATCTCAATGCGCGCCAAACCCTGCGCAAGCTGCTCGACTGGCGAGTGGTGCCGGTCATCAACGAGAACGACACCACCGCCACCGACGAGATCTCGTTTGGTGACAACGACTTCCTCGCCGCCCAGGTCGCGATCCTCGTGCAGGCGGAGACGCTCGTGTTGTTGACCGACATCGACGGCCTCTACACGGCCGACCCGCGCCACGATCCGGATGCGCGGCTTGTGCACGAGGTCAGTGACTTCGAGTCGCTCGAGGGGATCGAGGTCGGGCACACCACCTCTCCGCTCGGATCGGGTGGCATGCGCTCGAAGGTCGTCGCAGCCGACATGGCGACCGCGGCGGGTATCCGCGCCGTCATATGCAACGGCGTGCGCGACGGCGCTCTCCAGGCGGTGCTCGCCGGCCACATGGAGGGGACCAACTTCCCTCCACGGGCCGCACGCTACTCGTCGTTCAAGCTTTGGCTGCGATATGCCAAGCCCAGTCACGGCACGCTGCTCGTCGATGCGGGCGCGGCAAGGGCGCTGCGCGAGGAGGGCACGAGCCTGCTCCCTGTCGGCGTGGTCGATGTGCTCGGCTCCTTTCAGGCCGGCGATGCGGTGGACATCGTCGAGCGGAGCGACGGCGAGCGAGCAGAGCGCATCCTGGCCAAGGGGATATGCAGCTATTCGGCACAGGAGCTGCGCCGCGTCAAGGGCATGAAGTCGAGCTCCGTGCAGGAGATCCTTCCGCGTGCGACCGACGAGGCGGTGCATCGCGACTACCTGGTCCTCAGCTGACTCGTACGCTATAGGTCTCTCTCCGACCATGGCCACCACTGTCTCCCCAATCGCCGAGATCTGCGAGCGCGCGCGCTGCGCGTCGCGACTGCTCGGGAGGATCGACACCGACACGAAGAACGCCGCGCTCGCCGCGATCGCCGCCGCGTTGCGCGCGCGTACGGTGGAGATCCTGAAGGCGAACGAGAGCGACCTCGCGGCTGGGCTCCGGGCCGGCATCGGTGATGCGCTGCTCGACAGGCTGCGTCTCGACGAGTCGCGGGTCGCCGACATGGCAAGGGCCGTCGAGGCGATCGCCGCTCTGCCCGACCCCGTGGGAGAGGTGATCGACGGCCATCGCCTGCCGAATGGGCTCCAGCTGCGCAAGGTCAGGGTGCCGCTCGGCGTGATCGCAGTGGTGTACGAGGCGCGCCCGAACGTCACAATCGATGCGGCTGCGCTCTGCCTGAAGTCGGGCAACGCGATCGTGCTCAGGGGATCCTCGACAGCGGCGCACTCGAATGCGGTGCTGGCGTCGCTTGCCGAGGAGGCGGCTGTCGAAGCCGGCCTTCCGGGCGGCTGCATCGGGCCGGTGGCAGGCAACGGCCGCACCCCCGGAGGGGGCACAGGCGAGTCGCTCGCCGAGCTCGCGCGTCAGGACGGCGTCGTCGATCTGCTGATCCCCCGCGGCGGCGAGGGGTTGAAGGCGGCCCTGGAGGAGGTTGCGAGCGTCCCGGTGATGTATGCCGCATCGGGCAACTGCCACGTCTACGTCGATGCGGCGGCGAACATGGAGATGGCCAAGGAGATAGTGCTCAACGCCAAGACGCAGCGTCCCGGAGTCTGCAACGCCGCCGAGACGCTGCTGGTGCACTCGGGGATCGCCCCTTCCTTTCTGCCCGACATGTTCAGCGCGCTCGTACGAGCAGGCGTGGAGCTGCGCCTCGACGACCGTGCGCTGCGCCTCGGCGGAGAGGCGGCCAAAGATGCCGTAGCCGCCGGCGAGGAGGACTGGGACACCGAGTACCTCGCGATGACGCTGGCCGTCGCCGTGGTCGATTCGACACAGGAGGCGATCGATCACATAGAGCGCCATGGATCCGGCCATTCCGAGGCGATCGTCACGGGTGACGTGGCCGCCGCCCGCGCCTTTCAGCTGGGCGTGGACGCGGCGTGTGTGTACGTCAACGCCTCGACGCGCTTCACCGACGGCGGCGAGTTCGGAATGGGCGCGGAGATCGGCAACTCGACGCAGAAGCTTCATGCGCGCGGTCCGATCGGCCTGCGCGAGCTTTGCACGTTCAAGTACCTCATCGAGGGCTCAGGCCACGTCCGCGTCTGACCAAGCGCATCACCGGCTCGGGATCCTTGGAGGTACGTTCAACCCGCCCCACCGGGGCCACGTCGCGCTCGCCAGGGCGGCCGCCGACCAGCTTGGCCTGGAGCGCATACTGCTGATTCCAGCTCGCGTGGCCCCCCACAAGCAGTCGGCGGACGATCCGGGCGTCGAGCATCGTCTCGCCATGTGCCGAATCGCGGCCCGCTCCGATCCGCGCCTGGAGGTGAGTACGCTTGAGCTCGATCGCCCGGGCCCATCGTTCACCGTCGACACGCTGCGCCGGCTCTCCGAAGAGGCCCCGGACGCACCCCGGCCGGCGCTCCTCATGGGCGCCGACATCGCATGCACACTGCCCTCGTGGCGGGAGCCGCTCGAGATCCTGCGACTCGCGAGCCTCGCGATCGCCGAGCGCGACGCGCAGCGGCGCGAGTCGGTGCTCGAGGCACTGGCGTCGCTCGATGGGCCGGCAGACAGCGTCTTCATAGACATGCAACCGGTCGATGTCTCCTCGTCCGCGGTGCGAGCACGCGCGGCCAGCGGCGAGCCGATCGAGGGGCTGGTCGGTGATGAGGTGGCTCGATACATCGCTGAGCACGACCTCTACAAGACAAGTTCGCGCGCGATCGAGGAGGATGCGCCGGTATGACTTCCGCTGAGCTGCTGACCGAGATCTGCCGTCTCGCCGACGATCGCAAGGCCCAGGATCTGATCGAGCTCGACATGCGCGGTGTGCTCGGCTACACCGACTGGTTCGTGATCTGCTCGGGCAACACCGAACGCCAGACGAAGGCCATCCACGACGGCATCCTCGCGGGCCTGAAGGCCGATCACGGCCTTCTCCCACGGCGTGTGGAGGGCCTTCAGGGCGCCGACTGGATCCTCATGGACTATCTCGACGTCGTCGTCCACATCTTCACGCCGGCGACACGCGAGTTCTATCGACTCGAGCAACTGTGGGGAGAGGCGCCTTCGCATCAACGGGCCGAGCGTTCGAGCGGCTAGCGCGGACGTTGAATCGAGCGCGTCGGCCACCATCGTGAATGTGGTGCGGCTCGCTTGACATCAGCTAGCCGATGACTAGTGTTGTTATCAACTGCAATGCAGCTGAGCGTCAACACGTCTGTGCCTCTGATGGCGGACCCCGCTCACGGTCACAACCGCTGGCATCCGGACATCTTTCCAATCGCGCATGTGCGTCCCTATGAGGAGTTGGAGCTCCAGATGCGTGACGCTCTCGACGGCCAGATCGATGAGCGCAGCGAAGCGAGCGATGTTCCCGGGATCGACCCGTTGCGCGTCCATCCGCTCACAGGGCCGCTCTACGTAGAGGGGGCCGAGCCGGGGGACTTGATCGAGCTCGAGATCCTCTCGATCGATCCGGCGCGATTCGGCTACACCATCGTCAGGCCCGCTGTGGGACCGCTTGGCGATCTGATCGAGGAGCCGCTCCTCGTGCACTGGCAAATCAAGGGTGCGCTTGCCAGATCCGACGAGCTACCGGGCGTGACGATCCGTGGGGCGCCATCCATAGGGGTCGTGGGCGTTGCGCCATCGCGCGAGCGTCTGCGACTCATGCAGCGCAGGGAGGAGGATCTTCTGAACGTAGGTGGCCTCGTCATGCCTCCCGATCGTCGCGGCGCGGTACCCGATGGCGATGAGATCGCGACCGCGGGTCTGCGCACCACCGCACCGCGTGAGACCGGTGGCAACCTCGACATCAAGCAACTCGCCGTGGGCAGTCGCCTGCTCCTCCGGGTGGACGTCCCGGGTGCACTGCTGTCTCTGGGCGACGCTCATTTCGCCCAGGGCGACGGGGAGATTTGCGGCCAGGCGATCGAGGTGCGGGCTGCTGTCCGTATACGCGTGCGCATGCGCAAGAGCACCTCGCTCAGCTGGCATCCACACAATCCCGTCCTCGAATACACCGACCGGCCAACCACGCCGGCTCGGCCCCATCTGGTCACGACAGGCGTATCTGTCGATGAGAGCGCTGTCAACCACGACCGCGATCTCGGTGTCGCCAGCCGAGCGGCGCTGCTAGAGATGGTCGACTACCTCCGCGCCGTCAGGGGACTCGACGTGGGGCAGGCGTGCGCACTCTGCAGCGTCGCAGTGGACCTTCGTGTCAGCGAGCTTGCCAATGCTCCCAATGTGCTCGTGTCGGCATCTCTGCCGCTCGACGTCTTCGATGACAGCGAGGAGCCGGCCGGTGGCCTTCAGCGAGCCACCCGCACCGGATAGTCGAGGTTGAGCGTGACGTCGCCGGAGGAGATCACAGCCCTGAAGGTGAGCGGATAGCCGACGGCGGATGACGGCCACATGAAGACGTCGTGGAAGCTTCCGGTGAACGTGTAGTGCGAGCGTCGCGCCACCACCTGCCCGGCGAACAGGTACTGGTAGCGCACTTCCGCCTTGACCGGTTTGCCTGCGCTCGTGACCGTGAAGCTGACCGGCCATGGGCGATTCACGCGCGGGCTGTGGGTGCTGGCGTGCATCGTTGCGCTCACAGCTCGAGCCGATGCGCGGACGACGCCCGGCGAAGCTTCGCTGGATGGTGGAGGAGTCGCGGTTGAGGAGGTCGTCTGCGTGGCGGATGGCTGAGTTGCCGTCGTCGCGGTAGAGCTCGTATTAGACGGCGTCTTTGAGCCCCCGCACCCTATGAGCAGGACGCCGCACAGCACAATGCCGCCGGCGCACATGCGGGCGTCCAGGCCGCCCAGCCCTGCGATGACCCTGCTCCGCTTGCTCACAGCGGGCCCGGAGCAGTGCATGCCGCCGCTCGTCGATACGCCGGTGCTTGTCGGCTCTCGGTGCACGTTGACATCCTCCGCGCCCAGGCTATCGCTGCCATCGGTGGGAAATACCTAAGCGATCCCCGTCGAGGCGTCTTTCGTCAGCCGGGGAAAAGGGGCCGGGGGCGCAACGCTCTTGTCGCAAATCCGCCAGAAATCGACCGCGAGTCCGGTAAGACTTGATGTGTGATCGAGGACTTCGAGCGTTGCTACCGCGCCGCGCTGTCAAAGGACTCGCGATTCGACGGCTGGTTCTTCGGGGCCGTCACGTCCACCGGCATCTACTGCCGGCCGAGCTGTCCCGCCATCACGCCCAAGCGCGAGAACATCCGCTTCTATCCATCGGCCGCGGCCGCCCAGCAGGCGGGCTTCCGGGCATGCAAGCGCTGCCGGCCAGACGCGAGCCCGGGATCGCCCGAGTGGGACGCGCGCGCCGACGTCGTCGCGCGTGCAATGCGCCTGATCGCGGAGGGCGTAGTCGACCGTTTGGGCGTTCCGGGCCTT
Source organism: uncultured Solirubrobacterales bacterium (assembly GCA_963714635.1). Taxonomy (GTDB): domain Bacteria; phylum Actinomycetota; class Thermoleophilia; order Solirubrobacterales; family Solirubrobacteraceae; genus Palsa-744. Next base: position 1,170,030 of record CAVQPM010000005.1, read on the forward strand.
GCCGCCCAGCTCGGCTACAGCGTTCGCCAGCTCCAGCGCATGCTGCTCGCCGAGGTCGGGGCCGGACCGATCTCGATCGCTCGCGCACAGCGCGCACAGACGGCCAGGTTGCTGATCGAGACGACGAAGCTGTCGATGGCCGAGATCGCATTCGCGTCGGGCTTCTCCAGCGTGAGGCAGTTCAACGCCACGATTCGCGATGTCTTCGCGGTGGCTCCGAGCGGGCTGCGCCGCCGCGTCCGGACCGAGCTGTCCTCGGCAAGCGCGCAACCGAACATGATCGTGCTCAGATTGCCGTTCCGCCGGCCGCTGTGCCCGGACAACCTGTTTGGACATCTCGCCGCGACCGCGGTGCCCGGCGTTGAGGAGGTCACGGACGGCGCCTACAGGCGTACGCTGCGTCTCGCGCATGGCTCGGGCGTCGTCGAGCTGAAGCCGACCTCAGAGCACGTTTCATGTCGAGTCACGCTGTCGGACCTGCGCGATCTCACGACGGCGATCGCCCGCTGCCGCCGGCTCCTGGACCTCGACGCCGATCCGATCGCGATCGACGAGCTGCTCGCCGATGACCCGGATCTCGCCGGGCTCATCGCCCGCGGGCGCGGCCGCAGAGTGCCCCGCTGCGTGGACGGAGCCGAGTTCGCGGTACGCGCCGTGCTGGGACAGCAGGTATCGACGGCCTCGGCACGCACCAGCGCCGGCCGGCTTGTAGCTCGCTTCGGGGAGCCGATCGACGATCCGCTCGGCGGACTGACTCACCTGTTCCCAACGCCCGAGGCTCTCCAGGGCGCCGAGGTGGCGCTGCCGCGCGCGCGGCAGCGCAGTCTCACCGCTCTGATCGATGCGCTGTGCTGTGGTCGCCTCTCGCTTGACTTTGGCTGCGATCGCACGGAGGCTCGTGCGGCGCTCTCCGGCCTTCCAGGCTTCGGGCCGTGGACGATCGAGCTGATCGCGATGCGGGCGCTTGGAGACCCAGATGCCTTCGTCGGCGGGGACCTGGGCGTGCGGCGCGCGGCGCAGTCGCTCGGCATCGCGGCGACGCCGGCGGCGCTTGCCGCTCGGGCGCGACGATGGCGTCCATGGCGGTCCTATGCGGTCCAATACCTGTGGTCGGCGGTCGATCATCCGATCAATCACTGGCCGCCCCAAGCCGATCGACCCGAGCCCAACAGATCCGGCCCGGCTCTGTCGCGAAACCGGTTCCCGCGCGATTCGGATCCTGTCACTCTCATTTGAGGAGCTCTCATGAACTCAGTCATGGCGATACCAACGACGATGACGTCGATCGACAGCCCAATCGGCGCGCTGACGTTGACCGCTCGTGAGGGCATGCTGACGGGCGTTCACATGCACGAGCAGCGTCACGCTCCGACGCTGCCCCCGACATGCCGACGCGACGACGCGGCGTTTGAGGAGGTCGTCGCTCAGCTGCATGCCTACTTCGCAGGGACGCTCACCGACTTCGACGTGGCGCTCCAGATGCACGGCACCGATTTCCAGCGCCGAGTGTGGCAGGGGCTACGTGAGATCCCCTACGGCGAGACGATCAGCTACGGCGAGCTGGCCCGGCGGGTGGGAAACCCGAAGGCGTCTCGCGCCGTGGGGCTTGCCAACGGGCGCAATCCCGTGGGGATCATCGTCCCGTGTCACCGCGTCATCGGCGCCGATGGGAGTCTCACCGGCTACGGAGGGGGCTTGGACCGCAAGGTGTGGCTATTGGAGCACGAGGCGGCGCATCGGATGCGCCTATCGGGAGAGCGAAAGGGGCTGTGACGCTAAGACCGCCACTTGATCAAGCAGCCGACGGGTGTCGTTTCGGCCGGGTCTGGCTCCTGGCCGCTGAGTACGGCGTCGAGCGCGTCGCGTAGGAAGGCCGAGTTCTGGGAGGGATCGTCGTGATCGGAGTCGGGAGCGCCTCTGTAGCGCAGCGTTCCGTTCGCATCGATGACGAACACGTCGGGGGTCGTCTTCGCGTCGTAGGCATGGGCGACCTCCTGGGACTCGTCGCGCAGATACGGCACACCGTCGAACTCGCCCGCCTGGACGCGCGCCCGCATTGCCTCGACCGAGTCGCGAGGATAGCGCTCGGCGTCGTTCGGGTTGATGGCGAGCATGCGAACGCCGCGGTCGGCGTAGTCGCGCGCGACCGCCATGATCCGCTCGTGCCACGCGAGCGCGTAAGGGCAGTGGTTGCACGTGAACACCACGACGGTCGCGGGCGCACCACCCGGCTCGTGGATCGTTCCCTCGGTGTCCGGCAAGGCAAACGCGGGCGCAGGCTGTCCGATCGCTGTCATCTCATTCCTCCGGTGGATGGCGGTTGATGGCGGCCGGTGCGGTCCGGGCTGCCAGGAGCGCATCGCGCACGTCGGCCGGGTCGGGCGTCGGCGAGATGCGTCCGTCGCGGCGATGATAGATGCGGCACGTGAGCCCATACGGCTCCTCGCCCGGTGGCTGGATGTCGTGGCCGTCGATCCTGATCGTCGGTGAGCCGACGAAGCGTTCCCGCTCGGCGTCGGCGCCGGTGCGAACCTCCCGCACGACGATCCGCTCAGGATCGAGCCCCAGCTCGCTCATCGCGGATCGCAGATCCGCGAGCGCCAGGGGATGGGAGGGACAGCCCTCCCAGAAGAGAAGCTCCACATGCATGGCTCAACGTTATGACAGGCCACGCAGACACTCACCATCGCAGGCGCGGTTGCTTTGAGGGAGACAGCACGTCGATCACGACATCGGGTTTTTTGTCGGTCCGCTCGACAGGCGCGAATTGCGGGGGTGGGCTGTCGATTTCCTCGACGCTCGTTTGTCTAGGGGGTAGAAACCAAGTTCCGGGTTGCCTTGCCGGATGGTCGATCACAGCGACAAAAGGAGTCACCTATGCGATTCATGATGTTCATCTACCCCGGTCTGCAGAATGAGGGCGACTGGGAGCCCTCCGCCGAGGCGGTTGCCGCAATGAGCAGATACAACGAGGAGCTCCGCAAAGAATGCGCCCTGCTTACGCTCGACGGGCTGCGCCCGCCGTCGGAGGGGGCGCGCATTGCGTTCGCCAGCGGCGAGCCGATCGTGACCGACGGGCCGTTCGCCGAGACCAAGGAGGTCATCGGCGGCTTCTGGATGATTCAGGCGAAATCCAAGCAGGAGGCGATAGCGCTCGCCTCCCGCTGCCCCGTGGGCGGGGATGTGGTCATCGAGCTGCGACGGGTCCAGGAGCTTTCGGACTTCCCCGAGGACGTCCGCGCGGCCCTCGAATCCTCGGAGGAGGGCGCGCAATGAAGTTCATGCTCTTGATTCACCACGGCGACGCCCCCACGCCACGCGACCCGGAGGCCTGGGCCGGACTTGGCGAGGAAGAGCAGCAGCGGGTGTTCGCCGACTACAAGGCGATCAACGAAACGCCGGGTGTCACGCCGGGAGTGGGGATGGAGTCGCCCGCGATGGCGACGACCGTCCGGGTTCAGGACGGTCGGACGCTCACCAGCGACGGTCCGTTCGTGGAGATGAAGGAGGCGCTCGGCGGCTACCTGTTCTACGACGCCGAGGACCTTGACGCGGCGATCGAGCTGGCGGCCCGGATTCCCGCGGCGCGCCTGGGCGGCGCGATCGAGGTGCGACCGACCGTGGAGTGGCAACGATCCTAGAGCAAGCGTTTCGCGATGAGTGGGGGAGGGTCCTTGCTGCCTTGATCGGCCTCCTCGGCGACTTTGAGCTCGCCGAGGAGGCGGCCCTCGTCGGCGACGACGCGGAGCGTCGCCTGCTCGAACGGCGAATCGCGGAACTGACCCCGTAGCCGGCGAGCCTTACCCCGCTCGGGCGGCTGCTTCCAGGCTTTTCTTCGCCCAATCGAGCATGCCTATCGCAACCCACGGATACTGACCGGCTCGAAGGCGAAGTTCGACGTTGTTGTCCGGTCGGACCACCTCGACGATGGTGATGACGCGACCGATCTGATAGCTGTCACCGAAGTCGGTTTCGATTGCGTCCATCTGCTCGGCGACTTCATGCATCAGTCGCGCGCGGGGGTCGGGCTCCTCGCGCCCGGCGCCCTCTGGCTTGTCCGTCTCGTCTGCCACTGGTCCCTCCTCGTCGGTTTCTTCTCTACGCATGATCCCTGCGATCTCGGATGGATCGGCAAGGCGATTCGAGTTTCTGTGCCGCCGCGGTCCGGCCACCTACAGTGTCCGGGAATGGCAAGCACCGAACACGTCCGCAATCGTTCGTGGACCGCGTCTGACGAGAGCCCCGCGATCTCGCTGCGAAGCGTGGTCAAGCGCTATGGGCCGATCACAGCCGTGGACGGTCTCGACCTGGAGGTCCCGAAGGGGGTGTGCTTCGGGCTGCTGGGCCCGAACGGGGCGGGAAAGTCGACGACCATGCGGATGCTGACCGCGCAGACGCTCGCCGACGAGGGCAAGCTCGCGGTGCTTGGCTACGAGCTGCCGCGCGAATCCAAGCAGGCGCGCCTGGAGATGGGTGTGGTGCCGCAGCTCGACAACCTCGACGTCGAGTTGACGTGCCGGCAGATCCTGACGGTGTTCGCGCGTCTCTACCGCGTGCCGCGCGGAGAGCGCACCGCGGCGGTCGAGCGGGCGCTTGAGATCGCCAATCTGGTTCCCCGCGCCGACACGATCGTGCGCGAGCTCTCGGGCGGGATGCGCCGGCGGCTTCTGGTGGCGCGCGGCCTGATCCATCGGCCGCGGCTTGTGCTGCTCGACGAGCCCACGGTGGGCCTCGACCCGCAGATCCGCCAGGAGCTGTGGTCGCTGATCGACAATCTGCGCGCGGAAGGGGTGACGCTCTTGATGAGCACGCACTACATCGAGGAGGCCGAGCGGCTCGCGGACACCGTCGCGGTGATGTCTCACGGACAGATCGTCGCCCAGGGCGCGCCGGCAGAGCTGGTGAAGGCGCACGCGGGCGAGCAGGTCATCGAGGTGTACGGCTCGCCGGACCGCCTTGCGGAGGTGAGTGAGCTGGCCGCAGGCAGGGGGTGGTCCAGCCGCCGCAGCGGACCGGCGTTGGCGATCATGCGCGCAGAGTCGCTCGACGGCGACGCTCCCGAGGGGATAAGTCGCCCGGCGAATCTGGAGGATGCGTTCGTCGCGCTTACGGGGGAGCAGATCGAATGAGCGCGCGGGCGGAGCATGTGCGGGCACCGCAGGACAGTGCGCCCGCGGTCCGACGCGTAGGTCGCCTGGAACCGGCGGCGCTTGCGGGCGTGATGAGCCGCGACGTGTCGATCTTCGGGCGATACTGGAAGGCGACGACCTTCTCCTCGATCGTCCAGCCGACGATCTACCTGCTCGCTTTCGGGCTCGGCTTCGGCTCGTTGCTGCCGCACGTTGCAGGGATGAAGTACGTGCAATATGTGGCCACCGGCGTGGTTGCCGTGGCCGTGCTGTTCTCTTCGGCCTTTCCGGGCATGTTCAACACCTTCGTGCGCTGGCAGTTCCAGCGCACGTACGACGCGATCCTCGCTTCACCCGTGGACGTCGAGGAGCTGGTCACGGCGGAGATGCTGTGGATCTCCGTGCGCGCCGGCGTGTACGGACTCGCGCCGCTGTTGGTGGGATTCGCTTTCGGCCTGGAACCGGCGGCCGGGATGCTGCTCGTGCCGCTGATCGGGTTCGTGGCCGGCTTTGGGTTCGCGGGCTTCGGCGTGACCATCGCGGCGGTCGCCAAGACGATCGACAACTTCAACTACGTCACGAGCGCGGTGCTGACGCCGATGTTCCTCGTCGGTGGCTCGTTCTTCCCGATCTCAACGCTCCCTGCCGGCATTCGCACGCTCGCTCAGATCAACCCGCTGTACCACTGCGTACAGCTCGTCCGCGATGCGTCGCTGGACACGCTGCATCCGGCCGATCTCGGTCACGCCGCGGTGCTCGTCGCGTTCGCCATAGCGATGTGGCGCCTTGCGATCTGGCGGCTCGGCAAGCGGCTGATCGATTGACGCGAGGCGTGAAGGAGCTACGGCCTCTTGCCGGGCTCGCTGATCTTGACCCCGCCGAGGATCGCAACTGCGCGTACGCGGACGATCGGAGAGCCGGGGAGCCGTGGGCCGTCGGTGGGGCGCTGGTCGCTCCGGCCACCCAGTAGCGAGAATCCCGAGAGAACGATTGGAATGCCAACGGGAGCCACTATCTCCACTCCGCCGAGCAGTGCGAGAATCGTGATCGTGCATTCGGGCGCCTCGGGCTGAGCGCTGCCGAGGTCCAGGTGCGCGCCGCCGAACACGCTCACGACCCGCAGTCTGCGGCTCAGTCGCCAGCGGCCGTGCTGATCGGAGCCGCCAAAGACGGCCACCATCCAGCTCCTGTGGTGCTTTGGAGGCTCGGCAATGCTCTCAGGGACGTCACGAACCACCGCGTTTAGTTGCTCGGTGGTGATCGCCTCCTCGATGGCGGCAGCACGCCGCGCATATTCGGCGAGCGTCATCTCTCCGAGCGCCGCGTGCTCGGCGAGGCGCCTTGCTTGCGCCGCTCGCTCTTGCGCCAGGTCGGCTGAGCCGGAGACGGTAGATGTGTCTTGGGGGACCGGGTTGTCGCTCATCTCCGCCATTGGCAGCTTGTTTCGAACCATAGATGGCTCGATGGGCTCCGCCATCCGCCTCGTTCCGCGATCTGGCGCGGCGTACTACGGAGTACGCTCGTACGCTGGGAAAGGCTGGCTCGACTCACATGGACGCTAAGGCGGCCCTTCGGAATAATCGTCGCATGAGCTACACGATCAAGAATCTGCGTGAAGTCGAGGACATGGCGCCGAAGTTCGGCTTCTCCGAGGTACAGGAGGCGCGCTTTCCGCGCGAGGACCTGGAGTCTGAGACGATTGGGCTGGCGTTCCACATAGTGCGCCCCGGCAAGCGCCAGGCGTTCGCGCACCGCCACGAGCAGGCAGAGGAGATCTACGTGATCCTCTCCGGTCGCGGTCGCGTCAAGCTCGATGGCGATGTCCGCGAGGTAGGGCCACTGGACGCGATCCGCGTCGCGCCGCCCGTGACGAGGGCCTTCGAAGCGGGCCCGGAAGGTCTCGAGCTGTTCGTCTTCGGTCCGAGGCACGCAGGCGACGGCGACATCCTGCGCGAGGATTTCTGGCAAGACGTCGAATCGCAGTCACGGTGATCGCCGGCTCTTTGGGTGACGCCCCATCGGTCACGATGTGCGGCAGGCCAGATTCAGCAAGAGGCGCTCGCGGTAACTCATGGTTGTCGAGCTTTAGCTTGCGGGCGCGCCCTGAACCAAATGCGACCCAGACCACCGCGGACGAGGAGGGCTGAGATGAAGATTGCGGTTATCGGTAGAGGCAACGTCGGTGGGGGCCTTGCCGATCTGTGGGAGAGAGCGGGACACGAGCTCACGCGGATCGGCCGCGACGGCGGCGACGTATCGCACGCCGAAGCGGTGCTTCTCGCTGTGCCGGGCGGCGCGATTGACGAGGCGCTCGATCGCGTCAGCGGCATCGAGGGCAAGACGGCGATCGATGCGACGAACCTCATCGGGACCTCTCCTCCCGAGGGATTCGCCTCCAATGCCGAGTTCGTGAAGTCAAGAACAGGCGGTCCGACGGCGAAGTCGTTCAACATCAACTTCGCTGCGATCTATGACAGGATCGGGACGGCGAGCACCACACCGGGCAACATCTGGTGTGGCGATGAGCAGGCGCGCGAGGTGGTCGAGCGGCTCAACCGCGATGCCGGTTACGAGCCGATTTACGCTGGTGGTCTCGAGAACGCAGCGCTCCAGGAGAGCTTCCTTGGGATCGTGTTCGCGATCAACCAGGGAGGGATGGGCCCGTTCTTTTATCGGATGGCGCCGCCGGAGCGCTTCTGACTCCGGTTCGCGTTGACTTCGACTACATGGAGCTAGTCGGGCTCGAACCGACGACCTTCTGAGTGCCACTCAGACGCTCTCCCAACTGAGCTATAGCCCCAAGTAGGCTTATCGTATCGCCTTCGGCTCGGCGAGTTCCGGGCCCGTCAGATCCGCTCGGGGGGTGTGCCAGTAGCGGCGGAGCGAAGTCTCGAACTCGTAGTCGCGCGCCCAGCGAATGCCTTGCGCCTGATTGTTCTTGGCGGGCGCAAGCCGTAGATGAACGCCCCGATGGGAGGTCACCTCGTCGATCGGCAGGAGGTAGCAGCGCCGCGCTTTCGGCGCATACGCAGCGACTGCGTCGACTTCGTCGGGTGTGTATTGGGTCGAGACGTACCCGTGCGGCGTGCAGCGGTTTGTATGCGTCAGGACGAGCAATAGAGGTTGTCCCGTAGCCCGTAGAAGTTCGTAGGTGGCGGTCCTCTCGCCTCGTCCGGTCCCGTTGGGACCGTGGCGAGTGCGAAATCAGTCCATCGAGACGAGAGGAACCGCCATGAAGACCGTAATGCAGGAGCAGGACAACCGCCGCGAGGGTTTGCCGCTGCGGGTGCAGGAGGCGCTGGGGGAACTCGCGGGCGCCGCGAAGGAGGGGCTGCTGGCGTTGAGCGTCGGTGTTGGGCTGGGCGTGCTCAGCGAGATGATGGAGGCCGAGCTCGACGAGGTCGTCGGCGCTAAGCACGCCACGATCGTCGGGCGCACTGCGGTTCGGCACGGCCATGAGGACGGCGAGGTCACGTTGGGTGGCCGGCGGGTGGCGGTGAAGCGTCCGCGGGCCCGCACCGCTGACGGAGAGCACGAGGTGCCCTTGGCGACGTATTCGTATTTCGCGGACCGTGACCCGCTGACCAGGGTCGTGCTGGAGCAGATGCTCGCCGGGGTTTCCACGCGCCGGTTCTCAAGGACCCGTGAGCCAGTCGGCGAGGCCGTGGCCGTGACGGAGCGCTCAACGTCGAAGTCGACGGTCAGCCGCGAGTTCGTCTCGCGCACCGGCGAGCATCTGCAGCAGCTGATGGCCCGTTCGCTCTCTGATGTGCGCCTGGCGGCGTTGATGCTCGACGGGATCGAGCTGAAGGGCCGCTGCTGTGTCGTCGCGCTGGGCGTCAGCACCGAGGGCGTCAAGATCCCGCTCGGACTCTGGGATGGCTCCACAGAGAACAAGACCGTCACGGTGCACCTGCTCGCCGACCTCGTCGCCCGCGGCCTTGACGTCGAGCAGGGCGTCCTAGTCGTCCTCGACGGCTCGAAGGCGCTGCGGGCAGCGGTCGATGAGGTCTTCGGGCCGATACCGGTGCAGCGCTGTGTTTGCCATAAGGAGCGCAACGTGCTCGACCATCTCCCCGAACGCGACCGGCCCGCCGTGAAGGCCCGGCTGCGCAAGGCATGGGCATCGGAGAACCACCAGCTCGCGCTCGACGGGCTGGAACTGCTCGCCGGCGAGCTTGACCGCTCACATCCCGGCGCCGCAGCATCGCTGCGGGAGGGGATGGTCGAGACGCTCACCCTCACGCGCCTCGGGGTCCGCGGGAAGCTCAAGAGCACGCTGCAGAGCACGAACCCAACCGAGTCCATGATCGGCACCGTCAGACGCACCAGCCGCAACGTCAAGCGCTGGCAGTCAGGCGACATGTGCCTCAGATGGACCGCCGCGGGGATGCTCGAGGCCGAGCAGCAGTTCCGCAGGATCATCGGCTACGGCGATCTCGCCAAGCTCGCCATCGCCGTCGAACGCGACCTCATCGCGCAGCGCGCCCCTATTCACACCTCGACCGAGGAGGACACCCGGATCGCCGTCACCGTGTAACCATCACACTCCGACCGCCACCACAAACTTCCACGGCGAACGGGACAACCTCCGAGCAATACGCCGTCGAGCTCTCGCGCGAGCTTGCACTGGACCCTCAGCAATTGGGGTTCCAGATCGATCACGATGTCGTAGCGGCGACCCTCGCAAAGCGGACGTAACACTGTGAGCCCGAGTTCGAGGGCGGCCGTTGTGATGGCGGCCTCCGCCACGGCGCCCTTCTGGCTCGGCGTCAAGTCGATCATGGGTCGACCCTACCTGACCAAATGTGCCGAAAGACACACATTTGTGCCAACTCTGTGGCAGTACGATGAGAATCTCCGCTGTGCGGCGCCCTGTCGGTCTGCTGCACGGCCCCTGTCCGAAATCGTGGGAAATTTGTCCTTGCGGACGTGGGCAGGCTGCGCCATGATCGGGTCATGGCTAGCCGCGCCTCCAGTGCCACCCGTCCCCACCAGATCGCGATCGTCGCCTACCCGGGCGTGCAGAGCCTCGACGTCACCGGGCCGAGTACCGCCGTCGATTTCACCCGGCCGGGACAGCTCTCGATGCGGCTGCGGCTGCCTGAGGCCGCGCGTGGCCGTGTGAGTCGCAAGCAACGCCGTCCATTTCCATCCCAAACAGAGAGCAGGCGATACGCGTGGACATAGTGATTCTCATATACGACCGTCTCGCGGCCCTCGATGCGATCGGCCCGTATGAGGTTCTGAGCCGGCTTCCCGGCGCGAAGGTCACGTTCGTCGCCGCGACGGCGGGGGAGAAGCGCACGGACGTGGGAGCACTCGGGTTGGTGGCGGATGCGACGCTCGACGAGATCGCGCACCCAGACGTGGTTGTCGTCCCGGGCGGCCCAGGCCAGGCGGATCTGATGGATGACGGCCCGCTGCACGAGTGGCTGCGCGCGGCGCATGAGACTTCGACGTGGACCACCTCCGTCTGCACCGGCTCGTTGATCCTCGCCGCCGCCGGCCTGCTCGAGGGGAGGCGCGCGACGACTCATTGGCTCGCGATGGATGAGCTCGCCGGACTGGGCGCCGAGCCGGTGCCCGAGCGGTTCGTGTTCGACGGCAAGATCGTCACTGCCGCCGGGGTCAGCGCGGGCATCGACATGGCGCTCGCGCTGGCCGCTCGCATCGCCGGTGAGCGGGTGGCCCAGGCGATCCAGCTCTCGATCGAGTACGACCCCCAGCCGCCGTTCGACTCTGGCTCGCCGGGCAAGGCGCCGCCCGAGATCGTCGAGGCGGTGCGCACGCACTCTCGCTTTGCCGAACACGCCACCTGACGTCTTTTCGCGATTGTGCCCCGCGGGTAATCAGCGTTGACACGGCGGCGCGTTTTTCGAAGCACACGGAGCGCCGGCCGGACGGCGGCAAACCGATCGGAGGATGTATGTCAGTGATGATGGGCATGGTCATCGAGACGGACCCCGCGCGCTTTGAAGAGGCGGCGAGCGCGAACAAAGAGCTGCTCGACTCGATCGTCGAGCGCGCGAAGAAGGCGGGGGCGATCCACCACCAGTTCCTCGCAGGCGACGGGGCTGTGCTTGTCGTGGACGAGTGGCCTGACGAGTCGACCTTCAAGGGCTTCTTCGAGTCCACCGGCGAGGACATCGGCTCGCTGATGGCGAGGGCCGGCGTCACGAGCCGCCCGGAACCGCGCTTTTGGCGGGAGATGGACACGACCGACAAGTTCTGAGCGCGGCGGTTAATGTGCGCTCTCCATGAGCGAGCGCAGGTATGACCCGAAAGAGATAGAGCCCAAGTGGCAGGCCGTGTGGGCCGATGAGCGCACCTGGGAGGTCTCCAACGAGCCGGTCCCCGGCGAGCCGCCGGACGCGACCTCCTATGTGCTCGAGATGCTTCCCTATCCGAGCGGCGAGCCGCACATCGGCCACCTGAAGAAATACGCGGTCGGCGACGCGATCGCTCATTTTCACAGGCGTACCGGCAAGCGCGTGCTGCATCCCATGGGCTACGACGCGTTCGGGCTCCCCGCGGAGAACCACGCCATCAAGACGGGCGTTCACCCGCGCGACTCCACCGCCGCCTCGATCGCCTCCTTCCAGCGTCAGTTCCGCTCATGGGGCATCTCGATCGACTGGTCGCGTGAGCTGGGCACCCACGAACCGAGCTACTACCGCTGGACGCAGTGGATCTTCCTGGAGCTGCTCCACGCCGGCCTTGCCTATCGCAAGGAGGCTGCCGTCAACTGGTGCCCCAACGACCAGACGGTGCTCGCAAACGAGCAGGTGGTGGACGGCTGCTGCGAGCGCTGCGGGGCGACCGTCGAAGTCAGGCAGCTGGAGCAGTGGTTCTTGCGCATCACCGACTACGCCGAGCGGCTGCTGAACGACCTCGACGGCATCGACTGGCCAGAGCACGTCAAGACGATGCAACGCAACTGGATCGGGCGCTCCGAGGGCGCCGAGGTCACGTTCCGCTGCGAGGAGCTCGGCGTGGACTACCCCGTCTTCACCACCCGCCCCGACACGCTGTTCGGAGCGACGTTCTTCGTCATGGCCCCCGAGCACCCCGACGTGATGCGACTCGTCGAAGGGACCGACCAGGAGCAGGCCGTCCACGAGTACATCAACCAGGCGCTCGCCGAGTCCAGCGAGGAGCGCGGCTCGGCCGAGAAGCCCAAGACGGGGGTGGCGCTCGGCAGGGCCGTCACGAATCCCGTCAACGGCGAGCAGATTCCGATGTTCGTGGCCGACTACGTGCTCATGGAGTACGGCACCGGCGCGATCATGGCGGTGCCCGCCCACGACGAGCGCGACTATGCGTTCGCGCGCGCGTACGGCCTGCCGGTCAGGCGCGTAATTGAAGGCGCGCCCGAGGATGGGGGAGATACCCTTGCGGGCACAGGCGAGCACGGGCTTCCCTACACGGGCGACGGCCCGCTCGTCAACTGTGGCGGCGAATTCGACGGCATGCCCAATCGCGATGCGCTCTCGGCGATCGTCGGGTGGCTCGACCGTGAGGGCAACGGCCACGCATCGGTCAACTATCGCCTGCGCGACTGGCTCGTATCCCGCCAGCGCTACTGGGGCTGCCCGATCCCGGTCGTCTACTGCGACAGCTGCGGCATGCAACCCGTCCCCGCCGACCAGCTGCCAATCGAGCTGCCGGACATCGAGGACTACGCGCCGCACGGGCGCTCGCCGCTGGCGGCCGCGGAGGAGTGGGTCGCGACCGAGTGCCCCGAGTGCGGCGGTCCGGCGCGGCGCGAGACGGACACGATGGACACGTTCGTGGACTCCTCCTGGTACTTCCTGCGCTACTGCGACGCTCGCAACGACGAGGCTGCATGGGATCAGGCGGCGCTTGCGCGCTGGATGCCGGTCGACCAGTACATAGGAGGTGTCGAGCACGCGATCCTGCACCTGATGTACGCGCGCTTCTTCACCAAGGCGCTCGCCGATCTCGGTCATCTCGACTTCCAGGAGCCGTTCAAGGCCCTGTTTACGCAGGGGATGGTCACCAAGGACGGCGCGAAGATGTCGAAGTCCAAGGGCAACGTCGTCCCGCCCGCCGCCATCGTCGAGCGCTACGGCGCCGACACCGCCCGCTGCTACATCCTGTTCGTCGGTCCCCCCGACCAGGACGCCGACTGGTCGGACGAGGGGGTCGAGGGCATCCATCGCTTCCTGTCGCGCCTGTGGCGGCTGGCGGATGAGACTTCCCAGAGATGGAAGACAGGGCCGCATGCGGCCCTGTCCCCGACGGTGCATGCACCGTCGGGCCAGTCGGCGCATGCGCCGACTGGAACGGTGGAGTTGGGAGATATCGACGGCGACGACCTCGAGCTCGCGCGCAAGGCCCACTGGGCGATCGAGAAGGTCTCCGAGGACATGCTGCGCTTCGCCTTCAACACCGCCATAGCCGCTGTGATGGAGCTGCTGAACGAATGCTCTCGGCTGCGCGAGCGGGCTCACCTCGACACGTTGCGCTTCGGTCTTGTGACCGCGGCGTCACTGCTCTTCCAGTTCGCGCCGCACGCGTCCAGCGACATCTACGAGATGCTCACCGGCGAGCGCGTGTGGGAGCAGCCGTGGCCCCAGGCCGATCCGGAGATGCTCGAACGAGACGTGTATGAGCTCGTCTGCCAGGTCAACGGCAAGCTGCGCGACCGCGTGCAAGCGCCGAGCGACGCCACATCCGAGGACCTCAAGACGCTCTGCCTCGCCGCGCCCAACGTACGGGCGCACATCGACGGGCACGAGATCGTCAAGGAGATAGTGGTGCCTGGCAAGCTCGTCAACGTCGTCGTTCGCTAGACGAACGCTGAGCGGCGCACTGCTGCGTCCTCGGTCGGTCGTGTGCTGAGCACACTTCCCTCCCTGCGTCCTTCACCAACGGCTACGCCGTCGGTGCCGGCTTGCTCAGCGTCCGTCTAGATGCCTGCGACTCGTCGGAGCGCTCGCCTAGACTCGCGGTATGGCCTCGCTCAAGCCCGCCTATCTGATCCACGGCGACGATCACGGAGCGATCGCCGAGCGAAGGGCGCGCTTGAAGGCGCTCGCCGAAGCCGAGGGGGACACCGGCAGCGTCGAGACGCTCGGGGCGCAGGACGCGACCCCTGAAAACGTGGCGCTGGCGCTCGCGACGATGACGTTCGCCATCGGGCGACGGGTGATCATCGTGGACGGGGCGGAGCGCTTCAAGGAAGCGGATGTGACGGCGCACATCCAGCCGGCAATGGCGCACATGCCGCCGGATACGACGATCGCTTTCTTCGGTCGCGAGGAGGGTCGCAGCAAGGCGCCGGCCGCTCTGCACACCGCCGTCAAGGCCGCCAAAGGCCAGATTGTCGGCGAGACGGCGGTCAAGCCGTGGGAGCTGGCGGGCTGGGTGCGCGAGCAGGCTGCACGGCACGGACTCTCGCTCGACATGCTGGCCGCGAAGGCGCTGATCGCCCAGACCGGCGAGCGCCAGCAGCGGCTGCTGCGAGAGCTCGAGAAGCTCGCCCTCCAGGGGGAGCCATCCGAACAGCCAAGGAGGGTGAGCGCCGAGGAGGTGGAGGAGAGCGCTGCCCGCTCGGCCGCGTCACGGGCCTTTGCGCTCGCCGACGCCCTCGTGGGAGGGGATGGCCCGGCGGTGACCCGCTCCTACCTGCGCCTTCGCTCCCAGGGCGAGCGACTTTCTGGGCTGCTCTACCTGATGGCTCAGAGGCTGAGAGAGGCGCACATGATCTCGCTGCGCCTGCAGCAGGGTGAGCCGCCGGCTGAGATCAAGCGCGGCCTGCGGATGCCCTCGCGAGCGGCCGACCGGCTGATCGCGGATGTCGCGCGCTCGGAGCCCGAGCGTCTCCGAGCGGCCCTCTGCCGGCTGGCCGATCTCGAGCTCGACACGCGCGGAGGAGCACCGTTGAGCGGATCACGCGCCTCGCAGTCCTCGCTGGAGGAGGACACGCTCGCCCTGCGGGCGATCCTGGCAATCGCGGGCTAAGAAGAGCTGCCGGCGAGCAGACGAGCCGCACGTGACTTCTTGCGCGCACCCGTGTTGCGGTGAAGCGCTCCGCGCTTGACGGCCTTGTCGATCGTGCTGACAAGCTTGCGGTGCTCGACGTCGGCGGTCGGAGCGTCTTTGCCCGCGATCGCCGCCTCGAGGCGGCGGAAGTAGGTCTTGATCGCCGACGTGTATTCGCGGTTCTCCAAGCGCTCGCGCTCGGAGCGGAGGATGCGCTTCTTCTGTGAGTGGATGTTGGCCATGTGTTCTCACGCGAGGCATGGCAGCCTGCCATGGCGCGCCGCGCAGCGCCGTACTATAGCGGCCTTGTCCGTCCCAGCAGAACCTGCCGGCGATCAGCCGGTCGAGCCGCACATCGAAGTCATAGGGATCCCCGATGCGAGCTTCGGCGAGGAATACGGGGGACTTGGCCAACCGGAGGTGGCGCCCGGGGACGGAGACGGGCCGGGGAGCGGCGGGAGCGGCGGCGGTCGTGTCGCGCGCAACACCGCGATCTTCTCGATCGCGACCGGCATCTCGCGCGTGGTTGGCCTGCTGCGCGAAATCGTGGCCGCGAGCTTCTTTGGCACCAGAGGTCCCGCCTCGGCGTTCACGCTCGCGTTTCAGATCCCCAATCTGGTCAGCAATCTGTTCGCGAACGCGGCGCTGTCGGCCGCGTTCGTGCCGGTGTTCACCGATCTGCTCGCCCACGGTCGCAAGCGCGACGCGTTCCGGCTGGCATCGACGCTGTTCTGGATCATCCTGATCGTCCTCGGCGCGATCACCGCGTTCTTCGTGCTTGCGGCCGGCGTGATCATGCCGCTCTTCATAGGCCCGACATTCAAGATGCCGCTTGAAGTGCTGACCGTAGGCCTGTCGCAGGTGCTGTTCCCGGTCGTGTTGATCCTCGGCCTCAACGGCCTGCTGGTTGGGATCCTGCAGTCCTACGAACACTTCACGATCCCCGCGATCTCGCCGGCCGTATGGAACGTCGTGATCATCGTGCTGCTGATCGTCCTGCGCCCGCACTTCCATGGCGGTTATGAAGATGGGCGCCAGCTGTACGCCTACGCGATCGCGATCCTCATCGCCACGTTCGTGCAGCTGCTGATGGCATTCGGGGCGCTGGGGAGGATCGACTTCAGATTGCAGATGTCGATCGACTGGCACGACCCGCGCATCCGTCAGGTGTTCACGTTGATGCTGCCGGTGACGATCGGCTTGGGAATCGTCAACCTGGACCAGCTGATCAACTCGGTGTTCGGGACGCTGGTCAGCAAGCAAGCGCCGAGGGCCATCGACAATGCGTTTCGCATCTACATGCTTCCGCAGGGGCTGTTCAGTGTGGCTGTGGCGACCGTGCTGTTCCCCACGCTCAGCAAGATGGCGTCGCTGCGCGAAGTGTCGCCCATGCGGCGGGCGATCGGCGTGGGTATGCGTCAGATCAATCTGCTGTTGATCCCGGCGGCGGCGTTCCTGATCGTGCTCACCACGCCGATCGTCAGGCTCGTGTTCGAACGCGGCGAATTCAATGCGCAGTCGACGCATCTCGTCTCGATCGCGCTGTTCTGGTTCGCCTTCAGCCTGCCGTTCGGAGGGATCAACCTGCTGCTCACGCGCGTGTTCTTCGCGGTGCAGCGTCCCTGGATCCCGACGAGACTCGCCGCGATCAACATCGTCGTGGACATCATCGTCAGCATCGGTCTCTACAAGCCGCTCGGAATCGCTGGGCTGATCATCGGGACGGTGGTGGCCAACGCGCTGATGACCTGGCTCTTGCTGACCCGCCTGCGGGTCGGCTTCAACGGTCGACTGGAAGGCCGTCAGACGACGATGATCACGGCCCGCATCGCCGTTGCCTCGGTTCTGCTCGGCGCCGTCTCGTGGCTGGTGTGGAAGGGATTGAGCACAGTGCTCGGGGGCTCCCTGCCCGCCGAGATCGTGAGCATCGGCGCAGCGGGAGTCGCCGGCGTGCTCGTCTACGCACGCGCCGTGTTCGCGATGCGGGTCCCGGAGGCCTATCAGGTGCGCCGGTTGATCGGAGGGCGGCTCGGCCACGCCTGAGAGCGCGCCCGAGGGAAGAGCGCGCCCCGGGGAAGAGCGCGCCCTGGGGACAAAGAGGGCCGGACAAGCAAATTGCCTGCCCGGCCCGGTCCGGTCATAGATCACCACTGAACTACTACGTCCCAGGACTTGTGTCGTATGCCTGGGCGGCTATGACACTCCCGACCCCGAGACTGGCCATCCCCAAAGGGAATGCGTTGCCCGGTTGAGCCGAAGCTCCGGTCGAGTGGGCGATCTGCCGAACCATGAAGGCTATCGCCTCTACAGTGTGGACCCGCATGAATCAGGATCGCATCAGAAACTTCTCGATAGTCGCCCACATCGACCATGGCAAGTCGACGCTCGCCGACAGGATCCTCGAGCTGACCCATGCGGTGGACGAGCGCGCGATGAGGGCGCAGGTGCTCGACTCGATGGAGCTGGAGCGCGAGCGCGGGATCACGATCAAGGCGCAGGCCGTGAGGGTGTTCTTCGAAGCCCGGGACGGTGAGACCTATCAGCTGCATCTGATCGACACTCCCGGGCACGTGGACTTCACCTACGAGGTGTCGCGCTCGCTCGCGGCGTGCGAGGGCGCGCTGCTGGTGGTGGATGCCTCCCAGGGCGTGGAGGCCCAGACGGTCGCCAACACCTATCTCGCGGTCGAGGCCGGGCTCGAGCTGATCCCGTGCCTGAACAAGATCGACCTTCCGGGCGCCGAGCCCGAGAGGGTGGCGGGCGAAGTGGCGGAGCTGATCGGCGAGCCGGCCGAGTCGATCCTCAAGATCAGCGGCAAGACGGGCGAGGGAGTGGGGGAGGTGCTCGAGGAGCTGATCCGGCGCGTGCCCCCGCCGGCGGGCGATCCCGATGGCCCGCCGAGGGCATTGATCTTCGACTCGGAGTTCGACCAGTACCGGGGCGTGATCGCCTACATCAGGGTGGTCGACGGCGTGTTTCGCAAGGGCGAGGCGATCAGGGCGATGGCGGCGGGAACACAGGCGGACATCGACGACATCGGCTTCTTCTCGCCGACGATGACGCCGGTCAAGCAGCTCGCGGCGGGCGAGGTGGGCTATCTGATCACCGGCATCAAGGACGTCACGCAGCTGCGCGTCGGCGACACGCTCACGACGCGCGCGCGCGCCGGCGCCGGCGCGGCCGTGCGCGAGGCGAGCGAGCCGCTTCCCGGCTATCGCGAGGTCAAGCCGATGGTGTTCTGCGGCCTGTTTCCGATCGACTCCGACCGCTACCCGGACCTGAGGGACGCCCTGGAGAAGCTGACGCTCAACGACGCCGCGCTCTCGTGGGAGCCCGAGACCTCCGATGCGCTCGGCTTCGGCTTCAGATGCGGCTTTCTCGGGTTGCTGCACATGGACATCGTGAGAGAGCGCCTGGAGCGCGAGTACGACCTGGAGCTGCTCGCCACGATGCCCTCCGTGCAGTTCGATGTGACGCTGACGAATGGGATGGAGGTCGAGGTGCACAACCCGTCTGACATGCCGGACCCGGGGACCATCGCCGAGATCAGAGAGCCGTTCATCAAGGCTCAGGTGATCGCGCCGCGCGAGTATGTGGGCGCGGTGATGGAGCTCTGCCAGGAGCGACGAGGTGAGCCGGCCGGGATGCACTACCTCTCCCCGGAGCGTGTCCAGATGACATATGACCTGCCGCTCGCGGAAATCGTGCTCGACTTCTTCGACCAGCTGAAGTCGCGCACCAGGGGGTATGCGTCGCTTGACTATGAGCTGAGCGACTTCAAGCCCGCCAACCTCGTCAAGCTGGACGTGCTGCTCGCGGGCGACACGGTCGATGCGCTGTCGATGGTCGTGCACAGGGACAAGGCGTACGACATGGGACGCTCGCTGGCCGAGAAGCTGCGCAAGCGGATCCCCCGCCAGCAGTACGACGTGCCGATCCAGGCGGCGATCGGCTCGCACATCATCGCCAGGGAGACGGTGAAGGCGTATCGCAAGGACGTGATCGCGAAGTGCTACGGCGGGGACATCACGCGCAAGCGAAAGCTGCTCGAGAAGCAGAAGGAGGGAAAGAAGCGCATGAAGCAGGTCGGGCGCGTGGAGGTCCCTCAGGAGGCGTTCCTGGCGGTCCTGGAACTGGGCGAGAAATAGATCTCGTGAGCGCGGTGCTGTTTGGCGGCTCCTATCGCTCGGGAGGTCCGGGCGACCGACGATGTCCCCCTACCGGGGGGCTGTCGGATGGGTATGTATGCGCGCCGGTACGCTCGAAGATCGCCGAACGCTCTATCTCCAGGCTCGACTGCTGGTCCACCGCCACTATCGAAAGCCACTCACGAGAGCGGCCATCGCCCGTGCGCTCGCGAGCTCGCCGCGTCAGATCGCCAGGGTCTACACCCAGTTCGGGCAGCTCACGTTCCGAGAGGATCTGCTCGCGCGGCGCCTGAGCGTCGCGGCCGAGCTTCTCGTAGAGCAGCCCTCGATCTCGGTTCGAGACGTGGCAAGGCTCGTTGGCTTCAGCCAGGCGGCGAGCTTCGCGCGCGCCTTCCGCCGCCGTTATGGCCTGACGCCGATGGAGTTCCGCTCGGAGGGCCGGGCGCGGATGGGTCGCGCTCGTGTACACCCAGGGGGTGTCGCTTCCGCGGCGCCCTGAACGCGTCTGCCCTATAGATCCTGCGGCGCCCCGCGGGGCGTGTCATCCTCGGATGAGATGTCCCATCTTCTGCATACGCGCGAGTCGAGCGAGCACAGCGACGGCTCGGGCATCGATGACACGACGATGTCAACGCAGTCGCGCAGGCTGCGCAACGGGCTGATCAGCCTCGCCGTGTTCTTCGCGCTGGTCGCGGCTCTGCTGCTGGCGGTGCCGGGCCTGCGCACGGCGGGAGAGCGGATAACCGACGCCAACGTTCCCCTCATCGTCATGGGAATCGTGTTCGAGCTGCTCTCGTGCGCCGGATATGTGGTGCTGTTCATGCTCGTCTTCCAGCTGGGCCGGCGCTTCTCCGTGCGCCTTTCGCTCGCGGAGCTCGCGGTCAACTCGGTCGTGTCGGTCAGCGGGGCGGCCGGCATCGCGCTCGGCGCATGGGTGCTGCGAACCAGGGGCGTCGCGATCGAGCGGATCGCGAGGCGCTCGGTGCTGATGTTCGTGCTGACGAGCGCCGTCAATGTGGGTGCGGTCGTCGTGATCGGATTGCCGATGTGGCTAGGGCTGCTGCCGGGCTCGCGCAATCCGCTGCTGACGCTGCTGCCGGCCGCGCTCGCGCTTGCCACGATCGCTGGGACGCTCGCGCTCGCCGCATGGGCGGGGAGGCGTCTAGGGAAGGGACATCAGAGCGTTGCTCTGAGCGCGCTCAGGTGTGGAGTGGGGGATGCGGTGAAGCTGATCTCGAGCGGCGAGTGGCGCTTGCTCGGGGCGGTCGGCTACTGGCTGTTCGACACGGCCGTTCTGTACGTGTGCCTGGCGGCGTACGGATCGACCCCCGCCTTCTGGGTGGTTGCGATGGCCTATCTGATCGGGCTGTTCGCCAACTCGCTGCCGATCCCGGGTGGGCTGGTCGCCGTCGAAGGCGGGCTGGTCGGCATGCTCGTGCTGTTCGGCGTGCGTCCGGCCTCGATCGTGGTGGCGGCAGTCCTCACGTACAGGGCGATCTCGCTGTGGATCCCGTCTCTGATCGGCTCGCTCGCGTTTTTGAGCCTGCGGCGCGAGATCGGAGAGCCGATCGCCCAGCAGACCGCCGGCGCATGAGCGGCCTCGCTGATCGGGTCAGCTTGCGCGCAACCGTTCGGTGGCCGCCACGGCGGCCTCCGCTCGCTGGCACGGGCGCCCCGGCAGCGCATCGAGGACGCGACGCAACGGCGGATCGATCGGTCCGGCGAGGCCCGGGCAATAGACGGGCGGCGCAAGCCGTTCGCCCGGCTGCGTTGGCGCGTTGAGCGGCTGTAACCGCCGCGCTGCGCTCGAGGCGTCGGCAAAGCTGTCGGAGAAGACGTCGATCGCCAGGCGGCCTGTGTAGAGCTCGATCGATCGTCCCCCGTCGTAGATCGTCGCCGGCACATCTCTTATCAGCGTGTTGCGTTGCGGTCCGAGCGGACCATTTGAATGCAGCCGGTAGATGACCGTGGTGATCTGCAGTGGCAGTGCGCAGCTGCCTCCGCCCCCGAGCAGGCCCTTGCCGGTGACGCAGTCGCCGTAGTAGACGCTGTCGCCGATCGCGGTGTTGTAGCCCTCGCGGCCATCCACCGAGGCAAGCGGCCTGCCGGCGAAGCTGGGCCCCACCCAGTAGAGCTTGAAGTAGGGGAAGGTTTGGGCTTCGGCTAGCGCCCTGCTCGTGAGACGGGGGGGATGGGTCGTCCCGCAGCCGCACATCGCGACCACGATCGCGGCGGTCGCGGGCGCGAACAGACACCGTAGGGCTCGTCGCGTGCGCCGATTCGAAGACGGGCGATTTCCCCTCGGGCTGGGCATAGGCGCTGATTATCGAGCACCGCCGATCGCAACCTCGCCATACTGGCTGGCCGTGGAAAGCGACGCCATCGCGGAGCGCCCCAGCTCGCCGGCGACAGAGCGCCTGTCGCCGGCGGCGCAAGCCCCAAACGTGGAGGGTGCCGGCCCGGCCGGCTTGCGGGCGAAGGCCTCCTCGCTCCTCGCCTCCGGCGTCATCTCCCCGGCGCTGCTTGCGGGCGCGCTGCTCGCGGGCGCATGGCTGGCGCTAGCGCCCCGCTCACCGGACTTCGCCGCGCAGTACTACCGGGCGTGGCTGTTCGAACACGAAGGCTTCTCGCTGTGGGACAGCAGCTGGTACGGCGGCCATCACCTGCCGGGCTACAGCCTGCTGTTCGGTTGGGTCGCCCTGCTGTTGGGAGCGCGCGTGGTCGGCGCCATCGCGGTGCTCGTCTCGACAATTGCGTTTGAGCGCCTGGTCGTTCCCCTGTACGGGCCGAGCGCACGATGGGGGGCGCTCTGCTTCGCCGTCGCGGCTGCGGGCGATCTGTGGATCGGCAGAGTGACGTTTGCGCTGGGCGTGACGCTTGGAGTGCTCGCGGCGCTGGCGTTCATGCGCAAGCACCACCTGATCGCCGCCGTGCTTGCGTTGCTGTGCGCGGCCGCGAGTCCGGTGGCCGGTCTGCTGCTGGCGTTCGCCGGCGCGACACACACGATCGCGACCCGCAGGGCCATCGGTGGGCTGGCTCTGACCGTGCCGCCGCTCGCGCTCGTGCTGGTCGTCCAGGGACGGTTCCCGGAGGGAGGATGGGAGCCCTTTGCGTTCAGCTCGATCGTGGCGACGCTCGCCGTCGCGCTTGCGTTCCTGTATGCGCTGCCGCGCGAGGAGCGGATGCTGCGGATCGGAGGGGGTCTGTATGTGGTTGTGACGCTCGTGTCGATCATCCCCACGCCGATGGGCAGCAACGTGGACCGCTACGCGGTGCTGCTCGCCGGACCGCTGCTGCTGTGCGCGCTCACCCGCCACGGGTGGCGAGCAGCGGGCAGGCCCCTCGCCGCCGTCGTGCTCGCGCTGCTGGGGATCGTCACATGGACGGTGTGGGGCCCGGTGCGAGAGAGCGTCGGCGTGATCGGCGATCCGTCGACGAGCGGCGCTTACTATGCGCCGCTGAAGCGCTTTTTGGCCGCGCACGGCGGCTCGCGGCTGCGCATCGAGGTGCCGTTCACCCACTCGCATTGGGAGGCCGCGCTGCTCGCGCCCGAAGTGGAGCTCGCGCGCGGCTGGGAGCGCCAGCTCGACAAGCGCTATGACCCGCTCTTCGAAAGGACCCTCACTCCGGCCGCCTACGGGGCTTGGCTGCGGGATGACGCGGTCGACTACGTCGCGCTGCCCGACGTGCGCCTCGACGGGTCGAGCGATGAAGAGGGGGCGCTGATCAGGCGGGGCGTGCCTTATCTGCGCGAAGTCATGCGCAGCGCGCACTGGCGCGTGTTCGCGGTGCGCGATCCCACGCCGCTGGCCTCGGGGCCCGCGAGGCTGCTCGCGCTGGGTCACGACTCGTTCAGGCTGCGCTTCGCGAGAGCCGGCCTATCGCTCGTGAGGGTGCGCTACACGCGCTACTGGACTCCAACGGCGGGCGCCGCCTGCGTGAGCGAAGGCGCCGGCGGCTGGACGGAGGTGACGGCGCGGCGCGCGGGCCCGGTCAGCGTCGCCGCGCGCTTTTCGCTGCGGCGGGCGCTCGGGCTGAACGGGGGCTGCTCGAGCTGACGGGCGTGTAGGGCTGCAGCGCATACAGTCCGGTGTAGCCGCTCAGGTAGATGTTGTGGCCGTCGCTGATCACGGGGTCGAACGAGCCGGTGGCCATGGTGAACATGACCTTGCCGGTGGAGACGCCGAGGCCGGTGGTGTGATGGGTGCCGAGGTCGGCGAAGTACACGATCCGGCCGACGATCGTCGCTGAGCCGGAGATGCGTCCACCGTCGTGGTGTTCCCAGTCGATGTGCCCGGAGCGGGCACTGATCGCGTAGAAGGTGCCGTCGTAGGAGCCGAGATAGATCGTCGGGCCGAGCCCCGGGGCGTCGGTGACGGCAGGGGAGGCGTACACGTACGCCCCGGTCTGCACCGCCCAGTCGAGTTTGCCGGTGTACTGGTCATAGGCGTATACGCGACCGTCGGTGTTGCCGAGAAAGACCCGGCCATAGATGACGGCGGGCGTGGAGTAGAAGGTGCCGCTGCCGAGCAGCGCTCCTTCGGAGCCACTGATCCAGATCCGGTGGCCGTCTGACTCGCGCACCGCCTGAACCTGTCCGGAGTAGTCGCCGAAGTAGAGCACCCCGTTCCAGAGGCTTGGGCTCGCCTTGACCGCGCCGGCCGCGTGGTATGTCCAGATCTGCCTGCCGGTTCGCGCGTCGAGCGCGTAGACGGTGCCGTCCTGGGCGCCGAAGTACAGGCGCCCGCGGTCCAGCAACGGGGAGGACTCGGCGCGGCTTGGCAAGTCGCGTGACCAGCGGATGTGCCCGTTTGAGCGCTCCAGCGCGACCACTCGTCCCGCTTCCTGGCCGGGGGTGCGTGAGAGGATCGTGACGTACACGCTGGTCGCATCCACGGCAGGCGTCGAGGCGGACAGGGCGCCGAGGCTGCGATGCCAGATGTCATGGCCCGTGTTCTTGTCGATCGCATGAAGCGTGGCGTCGTCTGAGAGCTGGTAGATCCGATCGTCGTATATGACCGGCGGGAACTCGAGCAGCGCGCCGCCCGTGTGGACCCACAGCTGCCTGAACGGCGGTTTCAGGCGCGAGGAGGCCGGAAAGAAGCGCGTGTGGTTCTTGGTGTAGCCATATATCGCCCAGGCGAAGTGGTTCGGCGGCTTTGGGGGCGGCGCGGGAGCGGGCTGCGGCGTGAAGCTGGCGTCCGGGTGGTAGACGTTGCCGGTGCGATGCTTCTCGTAGAAGTAGGCGCCGAGCCCCACGCCGACCAGCGCCAGCGCGATCACGCCGGCCGCGATGATCCGGCCCCGCGTGGAGCGGGGCACGATGCGGAAGCTATGGCTACTCATCGTCGATCGGAGCTCTTGCTCACGCTGCGAGCTTGTCGCGTGAGGAGCGCTCGGGGGATTGCTGGGGAGCGCGGTTGGCTGTGGCGGGCTTGGTCTTGGTCTTGGGCGATACTCGCATCGAGCGGGCCATTGTCGAGGATCTGCGCGCCAAACGCGCCACCAGGGATAGCGCGACGAGCCCTACGAGCCCACCGCTCAGTGCCACCAGTGGCAGCAGCGTCACACCTGCGACGAGCGCCAGGATGTCGTGTCCGGACGACAGCGACCAGTTCCAGAGCAGGTAGTCACCGCCCGTGAGAGCAAGGGGCAACGCCAGAGCCCGGTAGCGCACACGCACACCATAGAGCCAGGGTGGGACGGTACGATGAGCCGACAGCGTGCGGGCGAAGTGTTGTGGTTGCACAGAAGCCTTCCAAGCTTCTAGGGCGGGTTCGATTCCCGTCGCCCGCTCTCAGTGCGCAGCCCACTCCGACCTATCGAGTCGGACGCCCGCGCAGCCGTCCGGACCCGGTTCTCGACGATGTTGGGGTAGGCTCTGAAGAGCACCACGGGGAGTGGCGCAGTCTGGTAGCGCACCCGGCTGGGGGCCGGGCGGTCGCAGGTTCAAATCCTGTCTCCCCGATCAGATTCAAATTCCCCGAAAAGTTGCGAAGGGGATGGGCGTAGAGGCGAACAGAGGCGAAAGTTTGGTCGTTTGCGATATATCGCGTGCGGCATGGCCTCGGAGGTCGCTCAGCTGCTCTCGGCCGACGAGTTGTAGCGCCCGCGTATCCAAGCCTCGACCTCCGAGACGCGGTAGCGATTGAGGCCGCCCATGCGCAGGTAGGGAAGATCGACACGCTGCTGCAACTCGATCCAGCGGTCCGACACGGCCAGATGTTCGGCGAGCTGTGGCTTGGTTAGCCAGGGCTCGGGCGGCTTCAGGCGGTTATCTTTCATCGCAGCGGGCGATCAGACCAGAGTTCGACCGAGATCTCAAGAAGTGCTCCCAATCCGCCCGGCGTCGAGGCCGAGATATGCTCACGTCATGTCTACCCGCCCGGAAAGCCCAAACGGTCGAGAGCTGGCGATGACCTTCGCCACCACGCCGCATCGCGGGGCCGCGCGTGTCTGCAGGGTGGGCGCAACCAACTTCCGTGCGTTTCGCAAGGTAGAACTCCGGCCAGGTCGCTTGGCTGCAATCGTGGGTCCAAACGCGTCTGGTAAGACGACGGTGCTCGACATCTTTCGCTTCTTGTCGGAGAGCCTGAGGTTTGGGCTCTATACCGCCCTCGAGCGACGTGGTGGGATCCAAGCGGTGCGCCATATTTCACCGACACGGCCCAGGAATTGCTCCGTTTGGATCGATCTTGAGTATGACGGCGACTACAGTGCCTCCTATCGCTTCCAGTTGAGTGCAGAAGCTGGCGGCGGTTATCGAGTTGCGACCGAGTCCTGTCATCTCCATCACAGGCAGACTTCGTTGGCCGCTCTCGTCCTAAAAGACGGCCAAGTGACTGATCAGAGATCCTCCATCTTTGGCCCGAACTTCATTCCGGCAAATGCGTCGATCGGCATTGAGCGTTCGGCGCTGGCGCTACCTGTGCTCGGCCTTATCCCGGAGCTAGCACCAGTGATCGATACTATCCGCGACCTTCGTACATACTCGATCGTGCCGGACAAGCTCAGGGACCTCCAAGATCCCGACGAAGGCTCGGAGCTTGCGCCAGACGGAAGTAATGCCGCAAGCGTGCTTCGACACCTCGACCCAACGGCACGGGGGGAACTCATGGAGATGCTTTCCTTTGTCGTTCCAGGTGTCTTGGGGGTTGCGGACGTCAGTCATGGGAACAAGCTCACACTCACATTTACGCAGCGCGCAGCCAATGGTAAGAAGAACACATTCGAAGCACTTCAGATGTCGGACGGGACGTTGCGCCTGCTTGGAATCCTGCTTGCTGTCTATCAAGCGGATAGGCCCGGCTTCATTGCAATCGAGGAGCCCGAGGCGACGATTCATGTCGCGGCACTTGACGCTTTGATCCAAGTTCTCAAGGCACGAGCGGACCAGACGCAAATCCTGCTTACAACGCATAGCCCGGAGGTACTAGATGCGATAGATATTGATTCGATCTATCTTGTCGAGTCTAAGCCCGGGTTTTCTGAACTGGTGCCTGTTTCGGAGAGCTCTCGGCGAGCGGTGCGTGATGCCCTATTCACTCCTGGTGAGCTTATGCGTAGCGGAGCTCTCGAACCGACGCGATAAGAAATGCGCCGGCTCGGAGTTGTTGTCGAGGGTGATGGTGATCAGCGAGCGATACCGATCGTGGTGCGGTCGCACCTCCACACTATGGAAATCTTCGACGTCGAAATCGGAAAACCGCTTAACACCAGGGGTCGGGGTAAGCTGCTGCGCGTCGGGGAACTTGAGCGCTTTGTCCGTCTCGCTGCGCTGGAGCCAGATACGATAGGCGTGCTCGTCGTGTGCGATGCGGACGCTGACCCAGCTTGCACGCTCGGCCCAGAGCTCACCAAACGGAGTGCAGCTGGCCTGCCGCATTTGCCAGTGCGAGCATGTCTAGCTGTCCGAGAGTTCGAGAACTGGCTTCTTGCGTCGCCTGAGACCTTGGCTCCAACGCCTGAGCCTGCGCTTGAGGACTACGAGGCTGTCGCCGCCCAGCCGCATATTTCTCGGTGGCGTGCACCCAATAAGTACGTGAAGCCGCTACACCAGCCCGCACTAGCAGCTCAGATGGACCGCGACCGCGTAGCCGGGCGATGTCCGTCCTTTGCGCGGCTGCTTCGCTGCATCGACGAACTGGTCCCAGCGAGCTAGACGGCGCCATGCGCCGTTGGTGGAGACGTACGGATGTGCACGATGGCATACGTCGGGTCGCAGCGGGTGTATGCCGTCGGCGCCGGTGAGAAACTGACCCGTCTTCGCCGGTTGAGAATTGACCCACCTGGGCGGTGGCGGAGGCGTCCGGGGTGTTGGTGATGTCCTGAGTCAAGCTTTCCGAGACAGTCTTTGGTTGGGTGCGGGCGTTTGCTCGAGACCAAGGAGACGACCGGATGGCACGACCCTCGAAGTTCACAGCTCAGAAGAAGCAGCAGATCGTTCTCGCCGTGATGCGCGGCGAGGTGAGCATCGCGGAGGCGGCGAGACGTTTCGCTGCTTCGGAGGGCTCGATCGCGAAGTGGCGGGACCTGTTCGTGGAGGGCGGCGTGACGGCGCTGCAGGAGGGCGCGACGCGGCCTCTCCAGCAGGGAGGCGCAGCTGGCTACCGTGCGAGCCGCAGTGCGACCTTTCGCTTTCCTGGTATATAGTTCCCGGTAATGCGAACGTCAGCGCCTGCGATCGTGCCGCTGTTCCGCTCGGAGATGCAGTTGCGCCTGCTCGCGCTTCTGCTGTTGCAGCCCGAGCGCAGCTGGACGCTGCAGGAGCTGGCGCAGGCGCTTGACGCGCCGGTGTCCTCGGTCCATCGCGAGCTGGGACGGGCGCAGGGCGCCGGCATCATCCGCCGGAGTGCGACGGCGCGTCCCCACCGCTTTCAAGCGGCGACAGACGACCCGCTTTACGAGCCTGTGGCCGAGCTGCTGCGCCGCTCGGTGGGGGTGGAGGAGAAGCTGCGCGTTGCGTTGCGGCGGCCCGACGTGCTGGTCGCGACGATCCATGGCTCGTGGGCGGGCGGTACCCGCCGGCCCGACAGCGACATTGATGTGCTCGTCATCGGTGACGCGGATCTGCGTGAGCTGCGCCGGCGTGTGCGGCCGATCGGCAAGGCGGCTGGGCGGACGATCGACCTGACCGTTCTGAGCGCGGAGGAGTTCCGGGGCATGCTCGCCGAGGAGTCGAGCTTTGCTCGTCGCGTGCTCGAAGGTCCAACCACGGTTCTTGTCGGCGATCTGACTACTTCCCCCGGATAAACGCCGGGAACTGAAACGGCCGCGCTGGGTTGGCGCGGCCGAGTCAGGCTCATTCATGGTTTTGCCCGATTGGAGGCGGGCTGGTGGGAGTCTTTCAGCCGGCCCGGATGGCGAGAGTGTCGAGGTCGTAGGCGAGGATCGCCCAGCCGGTCCAGGTTCTCATTCCGTCATGGCCCTTCAGGCGTGAGCGGCGCAGGCCATAGCCGCGCTTGAGGTGGCTGATGCGGCCCTCGATGCCGGTGCGGTAGCGGGCGCGGCGCTTGCGGGTCCTGCGGGAGCCGGGCTCGTGGCGGCCGGAGAGCTGGATCTGGTTTTCGTCCATGTCTGGGAACGCTTCTCTGGTAGGGCCTGGCCAAAAGCCGCCGTCGCCGACGATCTCCCGGAGTTTGATCCCGGCACGGTCGAGCTCTGTGGCGGTCTGTGTCAGCAGCCGGTTCTCGGACGGGTTCCCCGGGGCGTGGCCGGCGGGCAGGATGAACCCGCGGGCGCCTTTGCGGGTGTTCTCGGTCACCTCGCAGATCTGCGCGACATACCCGAACTCGGTCGGTTTGCCGAGCTTGCCCTTGCGGATCGGTCGCGCATCGGCGTCGGCCAGAGAGACCAGCCTGTCGCTGATCTTCAACCCGCGCGCGCGACGGTCGATCTGCTCTGCGACCTTTTGGCAACGGGAGGCGATGGTTTCCAGCTTCTCGGCCGCACGCAGCTTGGCGCGCGCGCCGCGACCACGGGCGCAGGCTCGTGCTGCAGCGGCCAGGCGCTGCGCTTCTGCGGCCTGCACCGCGATCAGCCGGCCGGCGTGTTCGTTGAGCTTCATCACCTGCGCCTTCGCCTCGCCCGTGCGGCGCGCGAGTGTCTTTGAGATCGCACGAACCGTCCTGCCAATAGAGCGCGAGCGATCCCTGACCCGCACCGTCTTGCCCTTGACCATCATGCTCACCTTGCGGCCCTGTCGGTTCAGTGCCCGCGCGCCCGCAAGCGCGAGCATCGCGTCGGAGGGATAGCGGATGTCCGCCTCGACCACGGTCGAGTCGATCCGCGCCGCGCGCGCCCTGAAGCGCGTCTCGCGCGTCGCCTTCTCGATCACGATCCTGGTTATCTGCTCCACGACTTCTGGACCCAACCGGCGAGCGAGCTTTCTGACCGTCGACTCCTCCGGCACGCGCTGGTCGATCGCGACCTGGCAGAACCGCCGCAAGTGCAGCGAGTCTGAGGCCTCGCGCACGAGCGTTTCGTAGCCCCAGCCGGTTCGCTGCTTGACCACCATCAGCCGCACGAACGTGGCCATCGAGATCGACGGGCGACCACGCTCGCGCGCCGAGCGCTCCCAAGCCCCCGCTATCGGGGCCAGCAAGCTGGGATCGGACATCACACGGTCCAGCCTCGCCAGATCCTCCGGCAGCTCCCGTACCGCCACTGGCAGCACCTCGTCCCACAAGCACTCCACCTGCCCGCCAACAAGCGTCAGCATCAACCCTCCAATTGATCGGAAAACCATGCATAAGCAGGAGCAATTGTCTTAAACCCACCGGACGGCACGACTCGTTCTGACCGACCCGGATGCGACCCTCACCCAGCAATCGACAGACAGGAGGAGCGATGCCCAAACCCGGACGCAACGAGCCATGCCACTGCGGTTCAGGGCGCAAGACCAAGCGCTGCTGCGGAGTCAAACGCGGGCCCTCAGAAGACCAGCTCGCGCGCGCTCACCTCGCGCTGCTCGGACGCGAAGCCGCCACCGACCTCGCGGGCCTTTCCGACGGAGCCCTGCACCATCTCTGGGAGAACCTCATGGACCTCCCCGGCACCGACCTCTCGCTCCTGGTCACCCTCCCCAAGCTCATCGGTCCCGACCTCCAACGCCTGCGCGAGTCCATCGCCGAGGACGACCCCGACTGGGGCTGGGACGCCCTGACCACCGTCACACGGGAAATCGACACGCCCCAACAGCGAGCCAAGCTCGCCGACGCTCTCGTCCGCCTACGCGACCAACGCCGCATCGACCGCCGTCAAACAGCCGGCGCGATACTCGACCTCGACAGCCGATCCACCCGCTTCATCGCCGCCAGCCTCCTGCAAGCTGTCGCCATCTCGGTCGGCGCCGAACAAACCCCCGGCGGCCTCCACCTCGCCGCCTAACTCCGGTCGTTTATCCGGGGGAAGTGACTAGCATTGCGCGGCCGTGACCGATGCGCGCGTCGAGGAGGTTTACGAGGACCGGGTTCGCGCCCGCGAGTTCCTCGATCAGGCCGATCGGTTCTTGCTCGACGCCGATTGCGCGACTCTCAGCGTCGAGTCCCGGTCCGTTCTGTTGCACAACGCGACGGTCTGCGCGTGCGACGCGATCCTCCAGGCCGTCGGGTCGAGGGTGACAGCGGGGACCGCTCACATGTTCTACGGCTCGAAACGGCGCTCGACCAGCTCGCCGGCGATACCGAGGAGTTGTTTGAGAGTCTCGACGCCTCACGTGAGCGGCGCAACGAAGCCTCCTACGCGGCGGCGTTCGTCGCGCAAGCGAGCGTCGCCGACGCGCGCGAGGCGACCGCCGAGCTGCTCGAGCGGGCACGCGTGCTGCTCGGCGACTGAAGAGGCGAACCGCTCGATCGTTCCGCCGCTCGGTTGCCGGGTCTGGTCAGGCCGTCGCGCGTCCTCGGGCGCGATCAGCGCGGGCTGGCTGCTTGGCGCGTCTCGATCAGCGCGAGGGCGTCCTTTGCGTTGAGGATCACCTGGGCGCCGTCGCGCAGCAGTGCGTTTGAGCCGCGGGCGCACGGGTCGCTCGTGCGGCCCGGGACCACGCCGACCTCGCGACCCAAGCGGCAGGCCACCTCCGCTGTGAACAGCGTGCCCGCGCTCTCGCCTGCCTCAACCACGATCACCGCGTCCGCGAGGGCGGCGATGATCCTGTTGCGGGCCAGAAAGCACCAGCGGCCCGCTGGGCGAAAGCCGAACGGAAGCTCCGACACCGCGGCGCCCTTTTCGCGCACGCGCATGTGCACCCGGTCGTTCTGGACCGGGTACGGCACGTCCGCGCCGCCCGCCATCACTGCGATCGTCCCGCCGCCCGCGCCCAGCGCGCCCTGTTGCGCCGCCGACTCGATTCCTTCGGCAAGACCCCCGATGACCGTCACGCCTGCGCGGGCGAGATCGTTTGCGAGCGTGGTCGCCGTGTCGCGGGCGTAGTAGGTCGATTCGCGGCTCCCCACGATCGCCACCACCGGACGCGCCAGCAGGTCAAGCAAACGTCCAGGCCGGTCGCTGGCGATGTGTAGCGCGGCGGGCGGGCCGTCGAGCTGGGCGACACGCTCGGGGTAGCGCGGGTCGTGGCGGCACAGGCCGGTGCCGTTCGATGAGCACGCGCCACGAGTCCGCTGGCCGGCTTGCGCGGGCAAGGCGTCGATGCGGGGCGTGCGCGCACGGGCGTGCTCAGCGCGGTGGCCCGTCTTGGCGCGGTGGTCCACGGCCCTCACGCGCGCGTGCTGGACTCGCCGCGTGCTCCGACGGACGGTCGCGGTCAATCGCTCATCCGGGAGGGAGAGCAAGCCGGCCAGCTCCCAGCGGTCCAAGCTCAGGCTCTCGATCGCGCCCGCATGGTCGGCGATCAGCGCGCCTCGGGCCGCGCACCGCTCGCAGACGCTCACGCCCATCGCCCCGCGCATATGCCCGCGCGGTCCGCTCCTGAGCGCACCTTCACGCGCCCCGCTCCCCGAACTGGATGGTCTGCGCGACCACCTCCACCACCCAGCGCGGCTCGCTGTCCGGGTCGCAGATCCTGCGGGTGCTCACCCGTCCCACGATCGCCACGCGCCTTCCCTTGCGCAGATGGTCGGCGGCCGTCCTCGCCTGGTAGCCGAACGCGCGCACCGGCAGCCTGTCGGTCCAGTCGCGCCAGGCACCGCTGTCCTCGTCGCGCGAGCGATACGCGCACGCCACCCTCATGTCGCACACCACCTTGCCCGACGGCAGGGTCTCCAGAACCGGGTCCTGCGTCAAGCATCCGCTGAGCGTCACGTGGTTGAGGTCCGCGGCCACTTCGCCTCCTTGCGCCTCGGTTTCCGGTTGGGGCGATCGAGACTAGCCCGCGCTTGGGACGGGGATTTTTGGCGTGGCCTGAACTCCGGTGGATTGCTACCCGCCGTCACCGGGCGTGCGCGTGGCCAGAACCCTCACGGTCCTGGGTGCCGCTCCACCGGGGCGCTCTTTCGCCGCTTGACGCGCAAGACTGTCCATCGTGCTCAGAAGCCTGCGACTCGAGAACTTCCGTGGATTCGAGGATCATACCGTTGACTTTTCCAGCCGTACTCTTTTGGTCGGCGCCAATAACGCCGGCAAGTCGACAATAGTCGAGGCCCTACGGCTCGTCTGAGGATGTCCCGGCCGGCGTGGAACTTTGGTGGCGGCCCAGGTGTGACTGTCAGACGGTGACGAGCGTAGCGGCCTCCTCGGTGGTGTGTGTCGTGGTGGGCTGGGCGATCTCGCGTTCGACGGTGAGGGCGAGCTTGGCGAGATCGGCATGACCGGCGATTCGCCGGAATTGCCGCTCGGCCTCGAGCATCCCGGCGGCCGTCCATCTGAGGCACATCTCACCGGACTGCCAGCGCTTGACGTTGCGCGAGCTGCGGCGGATGCACTCGATCATCGACTCGCATGGGTTGGTGCTTTGTAGCGTGCGCTTCAGCGTGCCCTTCACGCCGAGACGGGTCACGGTGAGCGTCTCCTGCATCCCCTCGCTCAGGGATGAGGCAGCGCCCGGGTGGGAGCGCTCGAGCTCCGCGGCGAGCGCCTGGAGTTCTGCGAGGGCTTGGCGATAATCCTCACGCGCCCACGCGCGGCGCAGCCGCCGCTTGACCTCTGGCCGGTCACGCTCGGGGAGGTGATCGAGCACGTTGCGCTCCTTGTGACGGTTATGGCGAC